>NZ_CP079218.1:4382434-5843246 GCF_019317285.1 Pedobacter sp. D749 | reverse complement strand
TGCGATTTCTATAATTTATTGGTTTACAGTACCTATTCGAATTAAAGGGATGGTCCGTTTAGGGACTACGAATATTGAGAAAATTATCAACATTTTAAACAAAAATCTCAAATAAATCGTAACGTACTGATAAGGAATATAGTAGCCCAGTTAACCTCAATTTTTTATGTTGATAACTATTTATTAACACTGGTTATCCACATTAACTATCATTTAATACCAACGCCCCCAATCATCACTTCGAATAGCTGTTGAAAAAGCAAAATCCAAGCCATTTTAAGCACTAGTTAAGCGTTTTAGCCTTTTTTAATCCGAATAACCTGTAAATCAAAGCCATAAGATGAATAAATAATATCAATTGAGGTCGATCGCCCAAATTGTTTTTGTATTATTTCATTATACTTTGTTTTTGTATGAATTTTACTACAGTTTAGCGCATAATTTTGATTTCAATGAAACAAGATATCTATTCATTTTTATGATCAATAACCAAAAGTAGAATACCTTAAAATCTTAACCTGAATGAAGCACAAGGATCAGGGTGTTTAAGTTGCTTAATAAACACCAAAAGTACTTCTAAACACATCTGCAATTTCGCCAAGGGTGGCATATTTTTCAACGGCATCAATAATCAAAGGCATGAGGTTGGCTTCACCTTTTGCAGCTTCGCTCAATTGCTGAAGCGCTTGCTCTACCACAACCCGATCGCGGATTGATTTTAGCTCATCAAGCTTTTCAGATTGCAACTTGCGGATCGAATCATCGATATTAAATACCTCGGTTAAACCTTCCTCCTTCTGTGTAAACTTATTCACACCTACCGAAATCCTTTCGCCGCTTTCGATTTCTTTTTGATATTGATAAGCTGCACCAGCAATCTCATTTTGCATATAGTCGCTTTCGATAGCATTGACAGAGCCACCCATAGCGTCTATCCTATCAATATAAACCCAGGCAGCAGCTTCAACTTCATCTGTTAGGCTTTCCACAAAAAACGATCCGGCCAATGGGTCTACAGTATCGGTAACACCACTCTCGAAAGCAATGATCTGCTGGGTACGTAAAGCAATCTTTGCTGCAGATTCTGTTGGAAGTGAAAGCGCCTCATCGTAGCCATTAGTGTGTAAAGACTGGGTTCCACCTAAAACCGCAGCCATGGCCTGATTGCTTACCCTGATCACATTATTTAGTGGTTGTTGCGCAGTTAAAGTCGAGCCTCCGGTCTGGGTATGAAACCTTAACATTTGGGCTTTTTCATCTGTAGCTCCCAAATCTTTTGTAATTTTGGCCCACATCCGTCTTGCTGCCCTAAACTTGGCGATTTCTTCAAAGAAATTGTTGTGGCAGTTGAAGAAAAACGACAATCGTTTCGCAAAGATGTTAATATCTAAACCTTTATCTAAAGCAGCTTTTAAATAGGTCTTGCCATTAGCCAATGTAAAAGCAAGTTCTTGCACAGCGGTAGAGCCAGCCTCACGAATATGGTAGCCAGATATGGAAATGGTATTCCATTTCGGCACTTCTTTGCTACAAAACTCAAAAATATCAGTAATTAAACGCATTGATTGCTTTGGCGGATAGATATATGTTCCCCTTGCAGCATATTCTTTTAAGATATCATTCTGTATTGTACCCGAAATCTGCTTTAAATCTGCACCTTGTTTTTTGGCGAGCGCAATATACATGGCCAGTAAAATCGAAGCCGTTGCATTAATCGTCATCGAAGTTGTAATGTCTTTCAGCTCAATGCCATCAAATAAAATTTCTATATCCTTTAACGAGTCGATAGCTACACCAACCTTGCCTACTTCGCCATCAGCCATTTCATGATCGGAGTCGTAACCAATTTGCGTTGGAAGATCAAAAGCAACAGATAATCCTGTTGTTCCCTGAGCCAATAAATAATGATAACGTTTATTTGATTCTTCAGCAGTCGAAAACCCAGCATACTGCCGCATCGTCCACAAGCGACCTCGGTACATATCCTTCTGAATCCCCCTCGTAAAAGGAAATTCTCCAGGCAGTTCTTCCATTGGCTTCGCTTCGGTATAAAGCGCCTTTATTTCAATCCCCGAAGTAGTAGTGTGCTTTTTCTCGCTCATTTGGTTAGTTCATTAGTCCAGTGGCCATTGGTTAATTGGTCCAGTAGTGGTGTGTATTTGGGTTAACTGTACTCGAAAGCTAATTATTGAAACTGGTTAATCGGTTAACGGAATATGATGACCAGCAATTGCACAATCAATTAAACGATTGACCTTAAAATAGCTTATTGATATCTTTTTTAATCAGCCCGATCGTTAAGTCGTATGGGTTTTCATCTATACTGGCCATGTGCTGTAAAATAGCTTTACTCAACTCAATCCCATTTGCATCGGCTGGTAAACCTTGTACTGCATTATTAATCATGGCAATGGTATCGTCTTTTAATTTCCGTACCACACCCCAGGTAACACCATCTACATATAACTGTTGGGTGATATTATGTTGGTACTCTGAACGGATTTCATTTAAAATACCAGCTTGTAAAGTAGCAATCGCAATTCCTTGCTGGTGTAGGCGAACAAGCAAATTAGCTGGGTTAATACGATCGATAAATATAATTAAACGCTCGTGCGCCTGCAATCTTAAGGGTAAAATATGCGCCCGGCTCTCTTTATTCAGTTCAATATTTTTGAGGTCAAAAAATCGTTGAATATCGCTCTTTAAAATATAATAAACGGCCATTAGTGCAGCAAAAATGCCTACAAATAAGGTTACTATATCAATCAAAATCTGTTGGGTATTCATAAGTATTGTTTAATTACGGTAATATTAACGAACCGTTAAAAGCAAAAATGTGCATTATTATTTATATTTGTAACAGATAAAATTTAAATAACATGAGCACAACAGTTGATACAGCATTTGCACCGGTTACTTTTTCGGAAGGAGCAACTAAAGAGTTATATAAATTAAAAGATCAGCAGGAGATCGGTGAGGATTACGGATTACGCGTTGGCGTTGAGGGCGGTGGTTGCGCTGGTATGAACTACGTTTTAGGTTTTGATCAGAAAAAAGATGGCGATCAGGAATATTTTATTGAGGGCATTAAAGTTTTCATGAATAAAGCACACCAAATGTACTTAATGGGCATGATGATCGATTGGCAGGATGGATTAAATTCTCGTGGTTTTACCTTCGTTAACCCTAATGCAACGAGCACCTGCGGCTGTGGCACGAGTTTCTCGGCATAAATAAAATATTATTGTAACATATAGTGTAGTCCCCTTGTCTAAACATCGGGACTTTTTTTATTTTTACAAGCTTTGCCCGCCAAACGCTTACCGCAATACTAAATGAATTACAGAGAAAACATCAGACTGGCACTAGAATCTATTAAAGCGAACCGCTTGCGTACCATGCTTACTGCTTTGATTATCGCTATTGGCTTAATGGCTTTGGTTGGGATTTTAACCACTCTTGATGCTGTAAAGAAAAGTATGACAGATGCTTTTAGTAGCATGGGGGCCAACTCATTTACCATCAGAAACCGTGGTACAGGAATCAGGATTGGAAATGGAAAAAGACCAAAACCTTTTAAAGCCATCCGTTATGAAGATGCCGTTAAATTTAAAGATAGCCTGAATACGCCTGCCACTGTTGCAGTAAGTGTTTTTGCCAGCAACGGCTCTACCATAAAATATGGAAGTTTAAAAACCAACCCAAATATTAACGTTCAGGGGGTTGATGAAAATGGATTAGCCTCTCAGGGTTTAAATCTCTCGCAAGGAAGAAATTTTAGCGTTTCTGAAATACAGTTAGGAAGTAATGTTTGTATAGTTGGTGGCGAAGTAGTAGAAAAGTTGTTCAAAGACTCAGACCCTTTAGATAAACTGATCAATGTAGGCAATAACCGTTTTAAAATTGTTGGTATATTAGAGAAGAAGGGATCGAGCATGGGCTTTAGTGGCGACAGGGCTGTTTACGTGCCGCTGCTAAAGGCGAAGCAGATTAATGCCAATGCAAACCCATCTTACACCATCACAGTAATGGTACCTAGTAATGAGATGCAGGAAAACATTATTGGCGAATCTACTGCACTATTTAGAAATATCCGTAAGGTAAAGGTAAACGAAAGCAATAATTTCGAGATTACCAAGAGTGATGCCATTGCACAAACATTATTTGAGAACCTGGCCTTTGTGGCTATTGGCGGTGTTGCCATTGGAATTATTACTTTAATTGGGGCCTCAATAGGGTTAATGAATATCATGCTGGTTTCAGTTACCGAACGTACACGCGAAATTGGTATCCGTAAAGCGATCGGCGCAAACCCGAAGGTCATTCGTCGCCAATTTTTAATCGAGGCTGTAGTAATCTGTTTAATGGGGGGTGCCTTAGGTATTTTTCTGGGAATAGTTTTAGGAAACCTGATTTCTCTTGCTATGGGTGGCTCATTCCTGATCCCCTGGCTATTTATTATTGGTGGCTTTGTATTATGTGTATTGGTAGGAATCCTTTCCGGATACTATCCTGCTAAAAAAGCTTCAAAGCTGGATCCTGTAGAAGCATTGAGGTATGAATAACCCCCAGCCCCTAAAGGGGAGTTAATTGCAGGGAGTATATGGCAACGGTAAATCTATATTTTACCCTTCGTTTAGTTACAAAAAAGTTTTTTTTAAGATTTGTTATTACCGTCAGTGAGGCAAAGTCCCCTTTAGGGAATTTAGGGGCCTAAAGCAATGCATTATTCAATTGTGCCTGAGCAAGCAGTTGTTGCATTAATGGCATACCAAGGCTATCTTCCAGTGCTGCAGCATGTTTTAAATGGTGCATATCGCTGCCTAGAAAATCGACCATGTGGTTTTCCACCATTTCGCCTGCTGTTTTTTTTGCGCCAGCGCCATAATAACCTGTTAAGGCAATACCATTTAACTGCAAGAGGCAGCCGGTTTCTCTGATCTGACGATAACTCTCGAAGGAATTGTAGTAGTAAGGATAACGCTCAGGATGGGCCAGTACAGGTTTATATCCGGCATCCTGCATCAGCCTTATAAAATCAATCAGGTTTTGAGGAGCATTTACATAGGATAATTCAAACAGAAGGTAATTATCCCCAAAAGTTAACACCTCTTTTTGTCTGACCTTTTTTTCCAGAGTTTCATCCAGGTAATATTCTGCAGCGGCATCAACTTCCAAATCGAGTTCTATTTCCAGTAAGCCCTTTCTCAATGTGTCCAGGCCACGGTTAATAGTATCGGGTGTATTGCGGAAATAATCAGCCATAATATGCGGAGTGGCAATCAGCTTCTTATAACCTAAAGCTTTAAATTTTTTGGCCAGTAGAAAAGAATCATTCAGGGTCCGGGCACCATCATCAATACCCGGAATAATATGCGAATGCATATCTGTCCCGATACCAGAGAAATTAAATTTAGGCGCTATTTTTTTCTTTTTAAATAATCCGAACATATTTTAAATTATCCTGGTTCCTGTTTAATTTGTCCGATGCGTTTAACCAGATCGCTATTATCTTCTAACAATTGATTTTCTCTAATTGACTTAATGTGAAATCCATACTAAGGAGGTTCAAAAGTAATTTATCTTTTTTGTTTGGAGGTAAATTTAAAACTGCATTCTTTAATCCTGGAGATTTATTGGTTAACATAACGGAAATATAGTATTAACTGATCTCTTTTGGCAAATTACTGGCCTCTGCTGTACCAGAAAGTTTAGAAGAATAGATTTTACCAAGCAAGTGATTAAGATCTTCACTTAAATCGAACTGCAGGTCTTCGTGAAGTTTTTTGAATTTATTGATGGTTACCGCAACTGTTTTGATGTAATAGATACTAAAAAGCATCATAAAATCACGGTAACCAAAAATTGATTTTTTATAATCAAATGGAATAGCATTTAAGATAAAAAGTTTAAGTTCTACTTCCCCAACAGGATCTTTGGTTACCTTATAAAAGTGGTTAACCGAGGTGATCATTTTCCTGACTTTTACCAATGCCTCTTTGGCATTTAGCTTTTTCAGTTCCTGAACCTGTTCCTCAACATCAGCTTTAATCTTTTCTTTCCGATCTTCTAAATCGATTTCATTCTCTAATAATTTATAATGAAGGTGTTCAGTGAGCACTTTATCTTTAGCCACTAAGCGCAATAACAGCTTGTCCTTTTCTTTAACAGGCAGTTCGGTAATGGCAGTTTTTAAGTCTTTATGCTCTGATAACTTCATTTAAAAAGGGTTAGCCTTAATGTATTTTTCCCACTCCCAGGCAGAGCGCATCATTTCATTGATATCCAGATTGGCTTTCCAGCCCAGTTCGTTATTCGCTTTTTGTACATCGCCATAAATCTGAACAATATCTCCCGCCCTTCTCGGACCGATTTTATAATCCAGTTTTTCGCTATTTACTTTTTCGAAAGCGGCAATAATCTCTAAAACTGACGATCCTTTACCGGTACCGATATTGAAAACATCATAGTTACCGTTCGGGTTTCCATCTTCTAATTTTTTAATAGCAGCAACGTGTGCTTTTGCCAGATCAACCACATGGATATAATCGCGGATAGCAGAACCATCTGGCGTGTCGTAATCATTTCCGTAAACTGTAATCGGACCACGTTTTCCAATAGCAGATTGAGTAATAAACGGGACAAGGTTTGCCGGAATACCATTTGGCAGCTCACCGATCAAAGCAGTTTCGTGGGCACCAACCGGGTTAAAGTAACGCAAAGCGATTACACTTAAATCAGGTGTTACAGCAGCCGTTTCTGCCAGTATTTCTTCAGCGATCTGTTTGGTATTTCCATAAGGAGATTCTGCTTTCTGCACCGATGCAGCTTCGGTTACCGGTAAAGTGTCTGGCTGGCCATAAACGGTACATGAGGAAGAAAACACGAAATTAATTTTCCTGTTAAATGAAATTAGCAGGTTAATCAATCCATAAAAGTTATTCTTATAATATTTTAATGGTTTTTCTACCGATTCGCCAACCGCTTTTGAAGCCGCAAAATGGATAATTCCATCGATATCGTTGTGGTTTTCTGCAAATTCCTGTACCGCTTTTTCATCCTGAAGATCAATTTCATGAAAATCGAACCATTTGCCCGTAATGGCATTTAGTTGGTTTAAAATTTTGATATTCGAGTTTGAAAGATTATCTACAATTACAACTTCATATCCTGCGTTATGTAATTCTACAGCTGTGTGCGAACCTATATACCCTGTTCCACCAGTAACTAATATTTTTGCCATTTTAACGGTTAAATCTTTATGTTCTATTTTTTCCAATGCCTCTGAAGGCAATGATTTAAAGTATTCGTATGTAATTTTTAATCCTTCCGCACATCCAATTTTTGGTTCCCAGCCCAATTCTCCTTAGCTTTTGTAAATTAATTTCCTACCGATACTGTTATAATAATTGCCAAGATCATTTTTTTGCATCGTATAAATTCCAGCCATCAAAAATGATTTTATGTTTTATACTTTTTTATTTTGTTTAGCTATAGGCCAATCAGCGAAGTCTATTTATTCAGTTGAATATTAAGTAAAATCGCGAGGCGTCCATATATTTTTAAGCTTTTTAAAAATATTCGTTTTATCTTGGCACGAAGATATGAAATTACTTTACATCATCGGAATCTGGGCATATACTTTACTCATCAGGATATTCTCATTATTTAATCCTAAAGCCAAACTTTTTATCAATGGGCGCAAAAATATCTTTACCATAATTGCCCAAAAAATTAATCCTGCCGAAAAACATATATGGTTTCATTTTGCTTCTTTAGGCGAATTTGAACAAGGCAGACCCGTTTTAGAAAAAATAAAAACCCTTTATCCCGCGAAAAAAATTATAGTTACTTTTTTTTCTCCCTCGGGATATGAAATTAGGAAAAATTATGCACTGGCAGATGTATTTTATCTCCCCATTGATACTGCCACTAATGCTAAACGTTTTATAGCTTGCATTAATCCTGAAATGGCGATTTTTACTAAATACGAATTTTGGCATTTCTATTTTCAGGAATTAAAAGATCAGAGTATTCCTTTATATGTAATTTCCGGAATTTTCAGAGAAGGTCAGGCATTTTTTAAATGGTATGGCGGTTTTTACCGCAATATTTTAAAATCTGTTACTTACTTTTTCGTACAAAATAAAGAGAGTGAAAACCTTTTAAAATCAATCGGTTTAAATAATGTAACCATTAATGGCGATACCCGTTTCGACCGTGTTTACGAAAATGCACAATCACCAAAATCGCTTCCCCTCATCGAAGGCTTTATTGGCAACTCACCTACTTTAGTTTGCGGAAGCACCTGGCCTGAAGATGAGAAAATATTATCGGTCCTACCAGAAAAATACCCTAACTGGAAGTTTATTATTGCCCCACATGAGATTCACGAAAGCCATATCGAAAGTATAGAGAAACAGTTTTCAGTTAACAGTGTGCGGTTTTCAGTATTCAGTTCGTCTAATCAAACGCCAAACGCCGAACACCAAACGCTCATCATAGATAACATCGGTATGCTTTCCTCATTATATCAATACGGAAAAGTAGCTTACATTGGCGGCGGTTTTGGAACAGGTATCCATAATACTTTAGAAGCCGCAGCATTTGGTCTACCTGTAATTTTCGGGCCTAAATATGATAAATTTCAGGAAGCAAAAGATCTCATTGCTATTGGCGCAGCGAAAAGTATCAGCTCCACAACTGATTTAATTAATGCGTTTGAAGGTTTAATAGAAAATCAAGATGCTGCAGACCAGGCTAAAAGATATGTTGCAAATAAAAAAGGGGCAACTGATCAGATTATTTCGATGATTACG
Organism: Pedobacter sp. D749; assembly: GCF_019317285.1. Taxonomy (NCBI): domain Bacteria; kingdom Pseudomonadati; phylum Bacteroidota; class Sphingobacteriia; order Sphingobacteriales; family Sphingobacteriaceae; genus Pedobacter; species Pedobacter sp. D749. The sequence continues at coordinate 5,834,427 of NZ_CP079218.1, read as the reverse complement.
AAATCAGATCGGCCTTAGCAATTTTTTCAACAATTTCGGGGATACTTTGATCGATTGAAACCGTTACGACATCCTGCTCATCACCCAGTGGTTCTTCTAATGTATCAAACTGGCTTTTTAATAAGGTTGAAGGCATATATTGGTGAGAACGTTTAGTAATACGATCGTGAATTAAATCGAAACTCCCTTTTAAATAAACAAATCGGATGGTTGTATTATCTGTCCTCAGCAAATTGCGGTACGATTTCTTAAGTGCAGAACAAGCAATAATGCAATTTGTACCATGGGCCACATGTTGGCGACCAACTTTCGCAATCAGCAGTAGCCAATCTAAACGGTCGGCATCTGTTAAGGGAATCCCCGCAGCCATTTTATCTACATTCCGTTGCGAATGCAGGTTATCGCCATCTATAAACTCGGCATTTATTCTTGGTGCCAAAGCCTTTCCGATAACCGTTTTACCACTTCCAGACACCCCCATTAAAATGATAAAATTTGCCATCTTTAAATCTAAAACTATTTAACCATTCCGGCAAGTGCCTCAATAAAAACGGGGCTATCGTTCAAACTTTCTACCAACTGAACATGTTCGCCACCCAAGGCTTTAAACTCTTCATGGTATTCTACCGTGATTTCATAAAGCGTTTCTAAGCAATCGGCCACAAAAGCAGGACTAAAAACCAAAAGACGCTTTTTGCCTTCGGCAGCTAATTTTTTTAATACATCTGTAGTGTAAGGCTGCACCCATGGCTCTTTACCTAAACGCGATTGGAAACAAACGGTATATTGATCTCTCGATAGATTTAATTCTTTGGCAATTAACCTGGCCGTATCATGCCCCTGTGCAGAATAACAAAATTTATTGGTATCGTTTAATGTCTGACAGCAATCGGCACTTTTTAAACAGTAACTTCCGGTATGATCGCACTTTAACAACTGACGTTCCGGCAAACCGTGGAAACTGAATAACACGTGATCATAACTTTCTACGTTATGCTTTTTAGCATTTTCTGCAAAAACTTTAATCATCAATTCGTTATCATGAAAAGAATTCACAAACGAAATCGGTGGTACGGTTTGCCACTTGCTCACCAATTCCATTACCAGTTGCATTACCGAACCGGTACTCGCAGAAGCATATTGCGGAAACATTGGGATAACCTGTATACTTTCTACCAAACCTGCTTTTAAGTTTGCCAGCGCCGAAGCAATGGATGGGCTTTGGTAGCGCATAGCCAACTCAACATGGTAGTCGTCGCCTAATCTTTCCTGAAGCATTTTAGCTTGTAACCTGCTGTAAAACAACAATGGTGAACCATTCTCATTCCAGATTTCTTTGTATAATTTTGCAGTTTTGGGACTACGGAAGGGTACAATAATCCCTTTAACCAATAATGTTCTGTTCAACTTCGGAATATCGATTACCCTTTCGTCCATTAAAAATTGGTCCAAGTATTTTCTAACGTCAGCCGTTGCCGGACTATCAGGTGTTCCTAAGTTTACCAGTAAAATTCCCTTTTTGCTCATGTATACAAGAATATGTTTTGTGACGCAAATATCGCCTTTTTATTGCTTTTTATCTATGTTAAAAATATGATGGCCGACATTTTTCGGTCAAAATATATTGTATTTGTTTCTTATTTACTGGAAAAGCAAATGCAGCAAGTCTATTTAAGCGTAGCCCTGCCTTCCTTACAATCTTTTTGTAAATACCATCACTGATTCGAACATCACTATTACAAAAAGGATTTTCGTACAGTCAGGTTTATGAGCCTTGTTTTGTGCAGGTTTCTAACGTTTTTAAACCCTATTTAAGTGTGTTGTTGAAGTGCTGTCAGATGGCAACATCTGACAGCATAACTAATGATATTATCCCTTAGTTTTATAAAGTTGCCACCAGGGCATAGCTGGTTTTTGATGGTGTTCTAAATGATAACCAAAAAAGTAACAGGTAATAAATGCAACAAAATGGTTTTTCTGCAATGAAGAAGAATGGTATTCGTTATCATGTTCACCTTTGTGAGGTAAATAGGTTCCGAAATAAAACAGTTGAAAGGTGCTTAATAAGGATGGCAATACCCAAAATAACAGCAGATTCTTTTCATCAATCCAGATTTTCAAAACATTAAAAGCTATTGCCATAATCACCAATTGAATAATGGTGACATAATTTAGCATGAAACGGAAATACCATTTCCAAAAGCCATGTGGTGCAAAATCCGGATCATTTTCAGTATGTACATGGCGGTGGTGCTGGTGATGTTTCGCGTACAAACGATTATAAAAAAAGCCTGCGTAAAGAAAAACGGAAAGATAGCCAATAAAATTATTGGCCTTTTGGTTCGGCGATATCGTTCCGTGCATGGCATCATGAGCGGTAATAAACAAACCGGTGTACAAATGCATCTGAACAAAAACCATCAGATAAATCAAAGGATTGTTCCAGTTAAAATTCCAGTTCAACAAAAAAAAGAGTGATGTAAACCAGCAGACCATTACGGTTAACGCAACCAGAATTCCGGTATATGGGTTTACAGCTTTCAATTTATGGTTTTGTAGATTTAAAAATCCCTGTTCAATTGGCATATTACTCCTAAGCAAACAAAGTAAGTAGATCTTTAGTTCTTATAACTTGAATTTTAAAGTTTGTTGGAGTCATTTCACTCCACATCCAATTGTAATGTTCAATTACTTTAGGAGCAGTTAAATGTGGTCGGTCTGCAGTTGTATGGGCATCTTCTACAACAGTTACTTCATAATCTCTACTAATAGCCGATTTAACTGTTGCATCGATACAAAAATCGGTCGCACAGCCAGTAACAAATAATTCTGTAATATTACTTTTAGCTAGAAGATAATGCAAATTTGTGTTATAAAATGCATCGTTAGCTGATTTTGAGACGATATCATCTGTAGGACTGCTAACTAATTCTGGCAAGAGTTCCCAATCAGAAGTATTCGGTAAAAATATCTTTTCTTTAGTACCATCATGTTGTACAAAAATCACTTTATAATTATTCACTCTAAAACAATGTGATAATTTATTTATCCTCTCAATTACATCTAAAGTATCATAACGCAAAGTGTAAGGTTTAAAACTACCAATCTGCATATCTATTATCAACAAAGCTTTTATTAAATAAATATTAATTGATTAGCTCTTTTTATAGTTAGAATTTTTCTAATGCAGCTTGTACCTTTTCCATTAACCACATCGGCGTAGAAGTAGCTCCACAGATGCCTACTTTATCATTTTCGTTAAACCAGGCCTGATCTAATTCTTCTACGTTAGAAATAAAGTATGAATTATCATTGTGTTTTTTACATACATCATAAAGAACTTTTCCATTAGACGATTTTTTGCCCGAAACAAAAACAATTTTATCGTAATGACCTACAAAATCTTCGAGTTCTTCGTACCGGTTAGATACTTGCCTGCAGATCGTATCATTAGCTTTTACTTCGTAACCGCGGCTTAATAATTCATCTTTAATGTGGTAGAATTTATCGGTGCTTTTAGTGGTTTGGCTATATAATGTAAATTTAGCAGGAAGCTCAACGTTATCTAATTCAGCTAAATCTTGAAAAACAATGGCTTTACCATCTGTTTGACCTTGGAGGCCGATAACTTCGGCGTGACCGTGTTTCCCAAAAATAAGCACCTGCTCATCATCATCATGAGAATTTTTAATCCTGTTTTGCAATTTCAGCACAACAGGGCAAGAAGCATCAATTAATGTCAGGTTATTTTCTAAAGCCAGTTGATAGGTCGAAGGTGCCTCACCATGCGCCCTGATCAAAACCTTTTCGTCCCTTAAGTTTTTTAATACTTCGTGATCGATGATTTTTAATCCACGATTGGTTAAACGCTCCACTTCTTCATCGTTATGTACAATATCGCCAAGGCAATATAAATAACCTTCGTTATCCAGAATATCTTCGGCCATTTCTATGGCATATACTACCCCAAAGCAAAAGCCTGATGATTTATCGATGTTAACCTGTAAGTTTAAATTGCTCATTTGTTTTTAGGATTAGTTATTTATCGCCATAGTGTCCCTTTGCAGAAATTACAAATACTGTAATAATCTCTTCATCGATCCTATAGACTAACCTATCTTTTTTATTTATCTGTCTCGACCAATAGCCTGAAAATTCAAATTTTAGTTTTTCAGGCTTACCAACTCCTGATGCTGGATGGATACTTAATTCTATAAAAATTTGCTGGAGTTTCTTTATTGAAGCCTGATCTCCTGATTTAAGTATGGCGGCCAACTGTTGTTTAGCCTGATCAGTAATATCTACAAAATACTTTCCCATATATTATGAACATCCTTAATCCTGGTTAGACGTCCATTTTTTATATCTTCTTCCCCTTTAGCTATTTCATCTATAAATGTGGGACTGTAACTTTTTTCTTTTTTAAAAGATACATTCAACGCTTGTAACACGGCCTCAACTGCCAAAAGTTGTTTTTTAGTTTTAGGCTGTACAATTAGTGTTTCCATGTTATAAAGTTAATTAAAATAACATCACAAAATTAAGCAAAAATATTTGTTCCGGTTGTCATGTATAAGACAACAAAAAAGATTAACTGTGAAGCAAACATGGCTGTACCGATATATTTCTGTTGTTTTAAACCTAAAGCATAATAAAACTTCAATAAGATTACCGAAACGATAAACCACGCTACATAATTTTGAACCGGAATTTCATGCCAGTCCCACTGCCAATAGTTAAATTTCATGGCCACAGGTTCCAAAAAGAAATCAAAACCAACCAGTATAAAAGCGCCGAGTACAGAAGCCAGAATACTATTCCTGATTTTCATACTTTTCATCATTTGCCCAATGCTGAAAATAAGGATTACCCAATTTACGCCCATGAGTAGTGGAACCGCAGCAACTTTGTATCCCAACGTATCGCCATAATAATAGCTTCCAAATATTTTCCCAGTGTGCACGCCCAATACCTCGACTAAAAAGCCACAGAGAAATACACCCGAAACCAGCAACAACAATCTTTTCACATCCGCATTGTAAGAAAAAAGAATTACGGCAAACATCAGCAATAAATGAAAGGGAACTAATTTAATAAAATAAGGTTGTGCAGCTGGAATTAAGAAGCCAAACAAGCCAACAATATGAAAAACGACAATTATTGCAACTGCAATCCTCTTAATCTTTAAATCGTTTTGATCGTTCTGCCCTTCCATGTACTCGTTTTAAAAATATGTTTCTTTATAGAAATAAATGATATGATTAAGAAGAACAACATCTGCAAGGGATGTAAAATCAAATTTATCAAAACATGCTGTCCAGATAAATAAGAGATCATTATTCTACTTAACACTATTAAAGTTAATGGTAATACAAGTAAAGCAACATTAAAGTTTAAGATTAAAATTACCGGCCCTATGGTTACCAAAAGCTGGTAAAGTAATAATATTATGATGTTATTACCAAAACCTGCCAGTAAATTTTTACTGAAACCATTTAAGCTTTCGCCTAAATTTTTGTACATCCTGCAATAAATCAGTCCATTGGCTAAAAGCGCTTCTGCATTAAATTTTTCTTGTTTTACCAGCTTCATAATCTCTACATCTTCTACAACCTGGTGTTTAACCCGCTCATGCCAATGGTTTGCTTTGTAATTATTGGCATTAAAAAACATACATTGCCCGCTTGCTGCTGCAAATGCCGGATTTTTTGAGAGCTTCACCAAACGTAAAGGCAATAAATTTAACAGGATGAAATGCATTAAGGGTACGGTCAACCACTCGCCTATCGATTTTATAGTTTGGTTCGTAAAAACGCTCAGCAAGGCCAGATTTCCAATTTCCATTCGGTTAATGAGGCTATTGATTAGTCCTCTTTTGATTGATTCGTCTGCATCAATAAACAAAAGATATTTCCCGGTAGCCAACTCGCTAAGCTGATGGCAGGCATAGTTTTTTCCAAGCCAGTTTTGAGGCAGCTCTTTACCGCTTAACACTTTGAATTGCGGATTTGAGAAACAAAATTCCTCAACTATACTGAATGTATGATCACTGCTGTTATCATCCAAAACAATAACCTCATAATTGATATAATCCTGATTTTTTATTGAAACAAGTAATTCCAAAATATTCTCTGCTTCATTTCTCGCAGGTATTAAGATCGAAACCTTATCATGGTAGTGTTTAACCACTCTCGGCAACTTCGGGTTAGAGAGGAAGTTGAAAACAGTAACCGAAAACCGGATCACCAGAAAAATTAAAACGGCATAAATAAAAATTGTCATTCAATTAGCTGAGTTTGTTTAACAACCGATTGATCGTAATGTTTATTGTAGGCGCTTTTTAGTAATTGTAAACTCACGTACTCCTCGTTCTCCCAATGCTGTAGATAAGTATAGGCAGAGGGCTTTCTTTTCGCGAAATAATCGATAAAGGTAGCAGCAAAAATAATATTGATTTTTTTCTGACTGGCATTAATCATTTGCATTACTCCTTTTTCGAAACTGATATTTTTCAAGTGATTTGAATACAATTTGCCCTGAGGGAATACAAGTACCATATTTGCAGGATTGTCCAATAACTTGCCCGCATAATTAAGTGTTTCTAAAACATCTTTACCTTTAGTTTCGATAGCAAAGGCACCAAGGTATTTCAAAAAACCTACTTTATTATAGTTTTCAGCATTCACCAAAATATGAAATCGTTTCTTAAATACTTTTTTGTTGATATAAAACAGGAAGAAACCATCCCACCAACTGAAATGATTGGCTAAAACCAACAAAGATGCATCAGATTCAACCTGAATTTGATCATACTGAAATGCTGCAAAATCTTTTTTGATGATAAACTGAATGTACCAGGAGAAAAAGCTGAAGATCAAATTATTTTTTCTGGGCTGATACATTTCGGGAAATTGCAAAAAAATGAGGTGAATTGCAAATTTTAGTAATACCCCCTCGCTTGTAAAAGGAATATAGGATTTTTGATGTACTGTTTAAAGATTTCTCCACTTCGGTCGAAATGACGAATTAAACAAATTTTTTACTTCGATTAAAGATAGGCCTTTAACCCTACCTCTTCCATTTTACATCCAACCTAGCTCAAATAAACCCGATCTTCCTCTCCCTCCACATCCATCACCACATCTACATGCTCTTTTAAGATAGTTGCCAATTCAAGACCTACAAAATCAGTGGCAATAGGGAAAATTTTGTGACTACGATCAACTAAAACTACGGTTCGGATTTTTTTATGTGGCGTATTTAAGAAAACGCCTAAACCATAAGCCAGCGTTTTACCGCTGTTCAATACATCATCTACGATAATGATTACTTTATTTTTCCAATGGCTTTCATCGAGATCGGTTGAAGCAACCAATTTGCTACTCTCCTTTTGCAGATCAATGCGCAGTATGGTTAATTTAAAGCCAGAGATTTTTTTTAGTACCTTTTCTAATCTTAATGCCAATTTGTAGCCGCGGTCCCAGATACCCGCCAATACTATTTCTTTCTCATTCAGGTTATCTTCCAAAATCTGATAAGCGATACGGTCTATTTTCTGCTGAATCTGTTTCTTGTTAAGAATAAGTAATTGCGATGCCATTGTATAAAAAGGATTGAATACAAAAAGAACGATTTTAAGGATGAAATTCAAACTATTTGAAAAATAATTTCGACTGCTTGCAACGTTTTCTTCTAATCACCGTCTGATAATCCAATAGAACACGCAGGGAAAATGAAATATTCGAACAAAATAATTTTTTATCTTTTTTTATTTCTATTAAGTCCGACTATCAATTATGCTCAACATAATAGTCGTAGTAAAATGCTCAAACACAATCGATCTGAAGAAAAAATCAAACTGTTAGAAGATCAAATAGCTGCCTGGCAAAAAGATTTAAATGTCCCAAATGTAGGCCTTGGCATAATACAAGATGGAAAGTTAATACATGCAAAAGTATATGGTCAGGATTCTACTGGGTCTCTAAAACCAGTCAATACACTTTTCAATGTAGCATCGGTAACTAAAGTGGTATTTTCAACGCTTGTACTAAAACTAATTGATAATGGCGATTGGCAATTAGATGAACCACTATATCATTATTATACCGATCCTGATATTGCATCTGATTCATTATCAAAAAAACTTACAACCCGCCATATCTTAAGTCATCAATCAGGATTTAGCAATTGGAGATGGATGAATGCATCAGGAAAACTTCAATTTGAATTTGCGCCAGGAACCAAATTTAATTATTCGGGAGAAGGAATGGAGTATCTCAAAAAAGCCATAGAACATAAATTTCACAAATCTTTAGTTCAACTTTCAGACTCTATTTTATTTAAACCATTCGGTATGATCGACACCAAACATGAATGGAACGGTAAACAAGATTTAAAAAGATTTAGCAGGTGGTATGATGCCAATGGAAAAGAATACACCAAAAGTAATTATGCTTCCGAACCAAGTGCTGCAGATGATCTGATTACAACAGTTATTGACCTTAGTAAATTTGGCATTGAAACTTTAAATGGTCTCCATATTTCTAAGCAATTATTTAACGAAATAATTAAAGGACAGGCTAAAATTAATCAGAATTTAATGCAAGGACTAGGTTGGCGATTAATTAAAGATTTACCCAATCATGAATATGCAATGGAACATGGAGGTAATGATGCAGGCGTAGCGGCAATTATCGTATTGCTTCCAAAATCAAAACGTGGCTTAATTGTATTAACCAATGGAGACAATGGACAAATCATTTGCAATAACATTGTCAGGTCTTTTTGGCCTGAAGGAACAGAAATCATACATAAAGCCCTCAAAAGTACGCCACTAAATGACATCCCTAAAGTTTTTAATATAAGCGATGATATATTAAATACCTATACAGGCAAATACATGAGGCCAGATGGCGAAGAGGTAAATATTTATAAAAAAGATAAGAATTTAATCTTAAAAACCATTGGTTTACCAACCTTCAATCTGTTTCCGCAAACACAGGAAATATTTTTTCTTTGGGATTTTGACCCAAAGATAATTTTTACAAAAAATGAAAAAGGTATAGTCGATACGCTTTTAATTAAAGACGGAGATAATATTCTAAAATGCACTAAAATGGATAAATAGATTTAAAGTTCACAAAAAGACCATTCAGGTTTTTCAACTATTTGAAAAATAATTTCCACTGCTTGCAACGTTTTCATCAGAGATGCGTCTAATGAATAACCAAAATACAAAATCGAAGCCATTATTGCACAATATTGCGTAATGAAGCTTCAGAATCATTTAACAAAACGACTATGAAAATCCTTATCAAATCATCCGCCATTTTATTTATAGTGGTAACCAGCTACATCGCTAAAGCACAGGAAACTAAAAGTTTCACGGTTAAAAATTTTAATAGTATTGGCGTAAGCAGTGGAATCGACTTGTACCTAACCCAAGGTGGTAGTGAGAGTGTGAGCATAAAATCAGATTCGGAAACATTAAAAGATATTATTGTTGAGCAAAGCGGCAGTAATGTTATCATAAAATTTAAAGACGGCATCAACTGGAGCGGTATGTTTAAAAACCGTACCATTAAGGCTTATGTAAGTTTCAAAAGCCTTAATGCTATTGCAGCATCCGGAGGGTCGGATGTTTTTACACAAAATCAGATCAAAACCGATAAACTTGCTATTCGCTCATCTGGTGGGTCAGACTTAAAATTAACGGTGGTTTGTAACGACTTATCCATCCAGTCAAGCGGCGGTAGTGATATCGATTTAAAAGGCAAAGCAGAAAATATGACCATTCAATCAAGTGGCGGTAGTGATATAGACGCTTATGAATTGATTACTGATTATGCAAAGGTGCAGGCTTCTGGTGGTTCTGATGTAAGTCTTTATGTAAATAAAGGCCTGGAGGCCAGTGCGAGTGGTGGTGGCGACGTGAGTTATAAAGGAAATGCTTCACTTAAAAAAACATCAAGCTCAAAAAGTGGAGATGTACACCACGTAAATTAAAAGTTTAGTTTAGTTAATAATATGCGCTGCTTTGTGGATGCAAAGCGGCGCTTTTTTTAATATAGGTGATTGCACAAATTATGGTCATTAAAGGCTATAGAGAAAACCTTAAACCCTCAGCCTTTCTACCCTCTACCTTTTTTATACGGATAATAAATAAAGTTGGCGCCTTCAGGAACAATTACGAATACGCACATAAAATCTTCCGGTTTTTTATACACTTTTAAGAAGGATTCTTTTTTCTCCTTGCTGATGATCCCTTTTTCTACAAACTCCTCTAAAGTAGATGCTTGTATCGTCCAATCGGTATTAAGTTCTTCTTTGTTTAAGATAAGTTCTCCGATGTTCACCTCATGTTGGTGCGCAATAAAAATCGGGTGGGCTGAAATGCCTTCAACCATAATTTCGATGGCTACTTCTTTAATCGCATCAGCATAAAACTCAAGGTCTTTTTCTAAGCTTACCAGCGGACTTTCCTGCTTCTTTTGTGTTGCTCCGTTCTCCTCGGGCGTTGCGCCTAATAATTCTTCTCTATCCATACCTAACTACTAATTGAATTTTGATTGATTGAATTGTTGAATGTTAAAGCCCAATTGCCTCATTCAATCCTTCACTCATTCAATCAATTCTATTACTTTAACATTAACAATACTACATTTTCTACATGCTGCGTATGCGGAAACATATCCACAGGTTTAATGCGCACCACATCGTATTTCTCTTTCAGTAACTCTAAATCTCTTGCTTGCGTAGCCGCATTACAGCTTACATAAACAATTTTTTCAGATTCCATTTCCAGTAACCTTTGTACTACATCTGCGTGCATACCAGCGCGTGGCGGATCGGTAATGACCACATCTGGTTTACCATGTGCCAATATAAATTCTGAAGTCAGGATATCTTTCATATCGCCAGCATAAAAAATAGTATTATCGATTCCGTTTAATTCGGAGTTAAACTTTGCATCTTCAATTGCGGTTGGCACATATTCTACGCCTACTACCTGCTTCACGTTTTTTGCAATAAAATTCGCAATTGTACCCGCACCGGTATATAAATCATAAACCAGTTCATCGCCTTTAAAACCGGCGAAATCCCTGGTGATTTTATATAACTCAAAAGCTTGTTCAGAATTAGTCTGGTAAAAAGATTTCACCCCGATTTTAAAACGGATGCCGTTCATTTCTTCGAAAATATGATCACGACCGGAGAAAACCACCACATCCTGATCAAAAATGGTATCGTTTTTCTTTTGGTTAACGATATATAACAATGAAGTTATCTGTGGAAATTCATTTTGAAGAAAACCCATTAAACCATCAACCTGCTCTTGCTCCAGATAAGCAAAAACGACCGCTACCATTACCTCTCCGGTAGTTGAAGTGCGGATAATTAGGTTACGTAAAGCGCCTTCATGGTTACGCAGATCGTAAAACGACAAACCATGATCAGAAGCATATTTACGCACTGAATTCCTGATCGAATTAGAAGGCTCATCCTGCAGGTAACAGTGCTCAATGTCTAAAATTTTATCAAAACGCAAGGGTACGTGAAAGCCCAGTGCATTCATATCAAAATCCTCTTCGCGTTCCATATCGGTTTTTTCTAACCAACGTTTATTCGAAAAAGTAAACTCAAGTTTATTACGGTAATACCTGTTTTTTGCCGAACCAAGAATAGGTTCAGTTCCTGAGGTATCTATTTTACCCAAACGTTGTAACGCAGCCTCAACATTTTTCTGCTTAAACTTTAATTGTGCATCGTAGCCCATGTGTTGCCATTTGCAACCACCACAGGTTCCGAAATGAGGACAAAAAGGATCTGTACGAAGTTCCGATTTTTCGTGCAGTTGCTCGATGATTGCTTCTGCAAAATTCTTTTTCTTTTTGGTCAAACGCACATCTACCACATCGCCAGGAACGGCTTTGTCAACAAAAATGACTAATTCGTCGGCCTTGCCAACACCTTTTCCTTCTTCAGCAATATCAATTATATGTACGTTTGGAACTATTGTTACCGTACCGGGTTTTCTTCTACTCATTATTTTGCAAAGATAGAAAAAAGAGGTTAAAGGTAGAAGGCAGAAAGGTGGAGGGTTTAAAACCAGGTTAATCAAGAAAGATTAGGCAATACTGTCTTGTTCGAACGAGGATTGTTCGTTAAGAAAAATTATATTTCAAAATTATTTTCCAAAAAATTTAAATGCAGCGCCCCAAAAGCCATCTAACCAATTAAATTTTAGGTCAAATTTTTCATCTACCTGTACAGAAAACTCTAATATTTCTTTGCTCATGATAAAAAACCTATCTATTTAAGCAATAATACTAAATTCATACCAAAAACCAAAACGGTATAGATTAATTTTATGTTAATTTTACATCAAACGGTTAAAACTGCAAATTTCCGTCATTACATTGATTTTCAAACTCTTATTTGATAATCTAACATAAATCCGTAACTTAAACTATCATTCACATAAAAATGGAGGTTCATTATGAACGTTATCCGTAAAATTGAACATTGGGGAGATGTTCATCACTCAAAATGGCTGGATTATCTTAGGATTGTACTTGGCCTGATCATTTTTGGAAAAGGTGTTTCTTTCGTTAGCGACACATCCGTACTCCAGAATATGATCACACAAAATAACGTATTCGGTTTTTCAGGCGTACTGATCAGTGTAGCCATTCACGTTGTAGCCTTTGCGCATTTGGTTGGCGGTATTTTGATTACGCTAGGCCTGGTTACCCGCTTTGCCGTCGTCATCCAGATCCCAATCTTACTGTTTGCCGTGTTTTTTGTTAACCTTACCCCGGGTTTTTCTACACCGAATTCTGAATTGTGGTTTTCGGTATTGGTGCTATTTCTGCTGATTATGTTTTGGGTAGTAGGTTCAGGCCCGTTATCCGTTGATGAAGGGTTAAAACGTAAAACGGGCAAGCGTTACGCGTAAGCAACATTAAATATTCTTAGTATCTTTCGCTTTTACCAACGATCATGAAAACAAAGATACTTTTTGTACTGCTTTTTGCGGGAGTGGCATGTTACGCACAAAACCCAACAGATGAATATTTCAAGCTGACGCGGGCTGGTTTCATAGAAAAAAATGCCTACGAAACCACTGCTTTTGTAGAGAAATATTTCCGTGTACCCGGCAACACAGGTTTTAATGCCAGTATCCATTATGTAGAAAACATTCTTAAAAAAGCTGGTTTTGTTGAACAGAAACAGAATGAGTTTGAAGCTCCTTTAACCTACCGCATCGAAAAAAGGACGATGAAAAACAGCACCTGGGAACCTGTTGATGCCAATATTGATATTGTTGGCGAGTCGAAACCACTCATTTCTTACAAAACCAACCGCAACATGATTCCCATCAACTGCAGCTCAACTCCTGCTGATGGCATTACGGCAAATGTGGTTTACATCGAAAAATTTGTTCCGGCAGAGATAGAAAAGATGGATTTAAAAGGAAAAATCCTGTTTTCGGAAAATAATCCGTCACGCTTACTTCAAATCGCAACCAAAGCCGGAGCCATTGGCGTTTTAGGCTATTCAATGCCAAAATATACCCAACCAGAGATTCATCAAACTTCTATCCAGTTTGGTAGCATGAAAGCCAATAGTGAATTATGGACGCTGCTCCTATCTTATGCTGCTAAAGAAAAACTAAAATCAGCTTGTTTAAAGGGTGAAACGAAGCTGAAAGTAAATATCCAGACCAAAATATATCCTTCAGAAGAATTAACCATTGTAGCAAATGTTAGGGGTAGTGTAAATCCTACTGAACGTTTTGTATTTAGCGCACACGTACAGGAACCCGGGGCAAATGATAATGCGAGCGGTGTAGGTACATTGGCAGAAATGGCGAGACGAACTGCTGAATTATACCAGGCAAAAAAAATCAGTCCGAAACGCACCCTCACTTTTTTATGGGGTGATGAAATTGTATCGACCAGAAGGTATATTACAGAAGATACTTCGCGTGCCAAAGGCATTTTATGGGGAATGAGTTTGGATATGGTCGGCGAAGACACAAAAAAAACAGGAGGTTCTTTTCTGATTGAAAAGATGCCCGATCCATCTGCCATCTGGACAAGGGGAACAGATAAACACACCGAATGGGGCGCCGGCGATGTTACGGAGAAAGATCTTTTCCCACATTATTTCAATGACTTCATCTTTGATATCTGCAAGGCCCAAGGTAAATATGCAAACTGGACGGTTAACTATAATCCTTTTGAAGGCGGCAGCGACCATACTCCATTTTTGCAAAATAAAATCCCAGGACTACTGATGTGGCACTTTACCGATGTGTTTTACCATACGGATAACGACCGGATTGACAAAGTTTCGTCAACTGAAATGAAAAACGTTGGGATAAGTGGTTTAACTGCAGCTTACACTTTAATTTCTGCCGATGAAAACACGGCTATAGTTACTGTTTCGCAAGTTAAAGCAGATGCTTTGACACGCTTAAAAACTGAATTTGAGCTCAGCAAGAAAGCAATTGCTGATGGAAAAGCGGCTAATGACGAGAAGCATATTATTGAGGTTTGGTGCAAATGGTATGTTGATGCATTGACAACCATCAATAAAATGCCAGTAAAAGCAGAAACCACAAAAGTAGGTTCGGCCATTAAATTTGCGACCAACGAGATCGAAAAGCAAACCAAAGTGTATTTAGCGGAATTGAAGTAGGTTAATTTTTATAGTTGATTAAATTAATCTTTGCTCTTTTAATTTTTTATAATTTAAGGCATATCCATTTAATAGATGATCTTTTAAAATCTGATTGGCCCATATCCTGAATTTCGTTCCCTCAACCGATTTTACCCGATAGCCTACAGAAATAACTACATCAAGTGAATAGTAGAATGTATTATAACGTTTACCATCTAAAGCAGTTGTCAAGGATTCCTTGACAACTGAATCTTTTACAAGTTCATTTTCACTAAATATATTCTTAATGTGGAGACTTATATCCTGTTTAGTTTTATTAAAAAGCTATTGTATCTGCTATTGAGTAAGCCAAAGAGTATCATTACCGAAAACCACTTTTATTGCAGGTAAATCTTCTTCAGTTTTGTAAATTATAATTTCATCCTTAGTCATTGCCTTAAGTTAGTAAAATATTTATTCTATTTTCGCATTATGCCTAAACCAAAAGCCATAATTATCGGTGCCGGAATTGCAGGAATTGCATCTGCTATTCGCCTCTCTGTAAAGGGGTATGATGTTGAAGTTTTTGAAGCCAATTCGAAACCCGGAGGCAAGCTAGGGGAAATAAAAATAAATGGTTTCAGGTTCGATGCTGGCCCAAGTCTCTTTACCATGCCGCAATATGTGGCTGAACTTTTTAAACTGGCTGGAAAAAATCCTGAAGATTATTTTAAGTACATTAAACTAAAAGAAGTTTGCCGTTACTTTTACGAAGATGGTTTAAGGTTAAACGCTACCTCCGATCTTGATAAATTTGCCAGGGATATAGAAGAAAAAACCAATTCGACCGCAGCAGAAGTCGGGCATTTTTTTAAAAAGAGCGAGACCATCTACGAGGTTACTCATCGTGTATTTTTAGAAAGGAGTTTGCATAAACTTAAAAGTTACCTGCATTGGGATACTTTAAAATCAATATTCCATTTTGGCCAGATTGATGCCTTTAGAACACAAGCCAGGGCTAATCAATCATTTTTCAAAGATGAGCGGATCACGCAGCTTTTTAACCGCTACGCCACCTATAATGGATCAAATCCATATCAGGCACCGGCTACATTGAATGTAATTCCACATTTTGAATATCATTTTGGCGCTTTTATTCCAAAAGATGGCATGTATGGTATTGTTAAGGCTTTGATTAAGCTGGCTGAAGAACTGGGCATCAGGTTTCATTACAGCCAAAAAGTCGAAGAAATATTATACACCAATGAAAACAAACCTAAAATAAACGGGGTAAAAGTTAACGATAAAACCTACAAAGCAGAGGTAGTGATCTCTAATCTTGATATCTGGTTTACTTACAAAAACTTACTTAAAGGCATAGCTGAACCTAAAAAAACATTAACCCAGGAACGCAGCAGTTCAGCATTGATTTTTTACTGGGGTATGGATGGGAACTACAGTGATTTAGGCTTACATAATATTTTCTTCAGTGAAGACTACCAAAATGAATTTAATGCCATCTGGAAAGATAAAACCATTTGCGATGACCCAACTGTTTACATAAATATCAGCGCTAAACACCTCAGAGGCGATGCGCCTGCAAATGCTGAAAATTGGTTTGTGATGATTAATGTACCTGCTAATACGGGACAAAACTGGGATCAGTTGATTAAGGAGTCAAGGACAAATATTATCAAAAAAATCAGCCGGATTCTGAACAGGAATATTGAGAAGGATATCATTTGCGAACAGATCCTGGATCCCCGGAGTATCGAAAGCAAAACCGGATCGTATCAGGGTTCTTTGTATGGCAACAGTTCCAACAATCAGTTTTCTGCTTTTTTACGACACCCCAACTTCAGTTCTAAGGTTAAAAATTTATACTTCTGTGGAGGAAGTGTACATCCGGGCGGAGGAATTCCTTTGGCATTGTTGTCGGCCAAGATCATTGATGATGATATTAGTTCAGTTGTTCATTAGTCATTGGTCAATAGTTTAATGGTTCATGGTCGATAGCTCATGAACTATAACTATATTAAAGCGATTAACCTACTACAGATTTAAGACTCGGGACTAAGGACTGCAGCCTAACGACTTCCCCTAATCGCTTCCTCTAACTTCTCTCCATCAAGATCAAATGCATCTACAATTATTTTCGCTTTAGTATAAAAAGGATCGCGCTCCTGAAGTTTTTCTTTAATGAATACCAAGAGTTGTTCATCATCCAAATCTTTAATCAACGGACGCTTCTGGCGGTTATGTAAACGTGAAACCAAAGCCGCAGGATCCATTTGCAGGTAAACCGTTTCGCCATGTGCATTCATCCATTCCATATTATCGAAGAAACAAGGCAATCCACCTCCGGTAGCCACCACACAGGTTTCGGGATAATCAAAGGTTTTAAGCATTTCACTTTCATAATCCCTAAAACCGCTTTCTCCAAATTCTGCAAAATATTCGGCAATGGTTTTACCAGTTTTTGAAACAATTTCGGCATCCAGGTCAATTACAGGACAATCTAAGCGTTGTGCCAATTGTTTTGCTTTGGTACTTTTGCCGCAGCCCATATATCCGATAAGGAAAATTTTCATCTAAAGTTCTTATAGCCGACCTATAACAAATGGTCGCGTTTTAACATAATATAATCGGTTACAGGTGGAGTAAAACCTGCCTTTTTTAATAAAGTTACAACCTGTCCGCGATGATAAGTAGAGTGATTAAATAAATGAAATAAAATTTCGTCTATGCGGTTTTCATATTGATCGCCTCTTGTATTAGCATATAAAATCCGTTTATCTAAAGGATGATTATTCAATGCTTCCCTGATCAGCCTGAAATTTTCTAAAGAAAGGCTTTCAAAACCTTCTGTTGAGTGGATATCCCAAACCCCATAGAGCGGTGTTTTGCCAGAAATCCGTTGTGCCCAAATATGCTGTGCATTAAGCACATGACTGAACAAACGTGCTGCATCAGGCAAGTCAATGGTTGCCAATTTAAATATTTCGATGATGCGGGCATCGGCAAGCTGGGTATAATTTATAATTTCTTCCTCTCGCATAACCTAACTTAATTTAACTCTTGGATCGACATAAGCATATAAAATATCAACCAGGATATTAATGACTACAAATACGAAAGCGATAAAAAGAATTGAACCCATTACAACGGGAAAATCGGACATTTCTAAAGCGGTTACCGTTGTTCTTCCTAAGCCGTTATAGCCGAAAATGTACTCTACAAAAAAAGAACCCGCCAATAAAGAGGCAAACCATCCTGAGATAGCGGTAATAACCGGGTTCATGGCGTTTTTTAAAGCGTGTTTATAAATTATGGCATTTCTACTTAAGCCTTTAGCCCTTGCAGTCCTGATGTAATCCTGCGCCAGAACATCCAGCATGGCACTTCTGGTAAGCTGCACTATAATGGCCAAAGGCCTTAAACCTAGCGTTATCATTGGTAACCATAAATTTCTCAGGGTCAATACCTCACCATTAAACGGATCGTAAGAATATAAGCTGCCACTCATTTTTAAACCTGTATAGTTGCTCAGCACAAATCCGAAAAGCCAGGCAATAATAATTCCCGCAAAAAAAGAAGGTGCAGATATTCCTAAAATGGCAAATGCATTTGCTGATTTATCAATCCATGAATCTTTATAAACCGCTGATAGCACACCCAAAAACACACCAATGATGGTTGCAAAAATCATTGCAGTTAAAGCAAGGATGAAGGTATTTGGTACGGTTTCAGAAAGGATTGCAGTTACATCGCGTTTGGTTTGGTACGAGCTCCGCAGATAGGGCCATTTTAACGCCAGTACTTTTTTATCAAAAGCAATCAGTTTTGCATAATGATATTTCTGCTGACTGGTACTATTGTTATCCACAATGCTGATTGGAGATAAATCGTTAATATATAAAATAAACTGCACAGGCTTTGATCGGTCTAAACCAAATTCTTTGCGAACTGCTTCAAGTGACTGAACATCGGCTCGCTGCCCCATTGTCATCCTTGCAGGATCGCCGGGCAAAATATTAAACAGCACAAAAACAACCAATATTACACCACCCATTACCAGTAGTCCATACATCAGTTTTTTCAGTGCGTATCCGATCATATTTATTTATCGAAATATTTTCTGCTTAACTGGTCAAAAGTCGGCACATTATGAAAATGCCATTTATTAATCACCACACCATTCTTCATTAACAAAACACCAGGATTTGCCCTTACCATGCTTTTTAAAGGCACTGCATCTGCATAAAACACTTCAGAAAACAAGTTGTTCTTTTTGATAAACGCCTGAGCATCCTGTGCTGAATTGGAAGTAAGCAAAACCGTACGGATATTAAACTGCTGTGTAGCATTAATGGCAAGTGCATTTAATTTACCAATAGCTGCCTCATTTGTATTATGAAGATCGTAAGCCACAAAAATCAGATTATAGTATGGATTTTCAATTAGTTCCTTGGTATAATCAGTGCCTGAAGCATCAGTAATGTTCAAATCTTTGATTTTAGGCTCAAAGCCTTTTTTAAGCAGTCTTTTTGCCGGTTCACCAATAATTTCCCAATTGTCATCTTTCCAGATCTCAGTTTTAAGATAGGCCTTATCGCTCATATCTTTCTCCTCTTTGGTCTTTTTATTCTTGAGGTGGTACATGATTTCGAATTCATCAGGCTTTTCTCCCGGAGGGATTACCATTAACGAGGGAAGATGTGCCCCAACTTTATAAGGCAGGAAGTCAATAACCGGCAAAACATTGTAAGTATATAACCCAAAACCTAAGGATACAAGCGTTACTATGATGGCAATATTTCTTTGTGTAGTTTCTTTTTTAAATAATGGCTGAATGAGGTTTTTGTTTAAGAAAACTACAATAATCAGTGCCAAAAGAATCAGGTCTTTACTGAACGATTGCCAAGGCGTTAGTGGAATGGCATCGCCAAAACAACCGCAGCTGGTAACCACTTTAAATGCGGCAGAAATAAATGTTAACAGCGTAAAAAAGATTATCAGCAACAACAAGCCCCAGGCTATTTTTTTACTCCAGAAACCCAATAACAATAACGCACCCAGCACAATTTCCAAAGTACAGAGCAAAATGGCAATACCTGTGGCCATACCGCTGAGGAAATTCATATGAAAAACTTCAAAATATTCCTGCAGCTTATAACCAAAGCCAAGCGGATCGTTAGCTTTGATTAATCCTGAAAATATGAATAAAGCACCGACAAAAATCCTGGAGAATCTTAAAAGTATATTTCGCATCTATATATTTATTTTTTTAAAGGCTTATAATGCTATTTATTTAACGCCGAGTTTGATCAGCGCGAAAACCGAATAGTTCAGCATATCCTGATAATTCGCATTAACACCCTCTGAAGCCAGCGTCTGTCCTTCGTTATCTTCTATCTGTTTAACCCTAAATATTTTCATCAAAATCAGGTCGGTTAACGAGCTAATGCGCATATCGCGCCAGGCCTCACCATAATCGTGGTTTTTAGCAAACATTAAATCTTTAGTTTCTGTTACCTTTTCTACAAACCTTTTTTCAACTTCATCATAGGGCATTTCATTGGGGTCGCTTTCGGTCAATTCCAGCTGCATCATGGCAATAACACAATAATTAATAATCCCAATGTATTCAGAAATCACACCCTCTCCCACCTTACTTACTTTTTTTTCTTCCAGGGTACGGATGCGTTGTGCTTTGATAAAAATCTGGTCAGTAATCGAACTTGGTCTTAAAATCCGCCAAGCAGTGCCATAATCTTTAGTTTTTTTTAAAAATAATGATCTGCAAACTGCAATCACTTCATCAAACTCGGTAGAGGTATTTGTTTGTGTCAAAGCCAATAATTATTTAGTTTTTAGTGTATTTTTGTTCTGAAAAAACAAAAGCTAAAGATACATTTTTAAAGCGAAACCCAAATCCCGAAAGGGTTTATTATGGCAGAAAAAAACTTTTTTGAGCCCAAAAAAAGCTTAAATATTAAGGGTAGACTGATCGATTTAAGCAGCCCAAAAGTGATGGGTATTTTAAATATAACCCCCGATTCTTTTTACGACAATAGCCGCACAAAATCAATAGACGAGGCTTTAATCAAAGCAGCCCGGTTTCTTTATGAAGGTGCTACATTTATTGATATAGGAGGATACTCATCGAGACCAGGCGCAAAGGACATTTCAATCAATGAAGAAATAGACCGTGTGGTACCTGTGGTAGAAAGTTTGGTAAAAACATTTCCGGAAGCAGTCATTTCTATCGATACTTTCAGGGCAAAAGTTGCTCAGGAAACCATTTCTGCCGGCGCACACATCATTAACGACATTGCCGCAGGCGATATGGATGAGCAGATGTTCGAGACAGTAGCTAAGCTACAGGTGCCTTACATGATGATGCACATGCAGGGAACTCCTCAAAATATGCATCAAAATCCTGTTTATAATAATGTATTGCTGGAAGTAATCGATTACCTGGCGAAAAAAGTTGCGGCACTTAAGGCCCTGCGCGTCCATGATATAATCATAGATCCTGGTTTTGGCTTCGGAAAAACGACCGAACATAATTACGAGTTGCTCAGGCAAATGGAGGCTTTTAAAATTTTCAAATTGCCCATTTTAGTCGGTTTTTCACGTAAAGGAATGATTTATAAAACGCTTGGAACTTCAGCAGCAGAGGCCCTGAACGGAACTTCTGTACTTAATACCATTGCGCTGCAAAAAGGCGCAGGTATTTTAAGGGTACATGATGTTAAGGAAGCGGTAGAGTGTGTGCGGTTGGTGGAGAGGTTAGGTTGAGCGGCTGGCGCATAGCGGTTAGCGTTTCTGTACATCTATAATATTTTATCTACAATTAACAGCTTTAAACAATTAACCTAATATTGTAAACTGAAATCCGTTTTGCTATCTTGCCACTAATGAAAGGTTTTGATTTTGACTTCCTTAAAGTATCGCCAACTGATATCGTTGATATTATTTTGGTGGCCTTATTAATTTACTACGTTTATACCCTAATCCGCAATACACTAGCTGTTAACCTGCTTGTTGGAATGTTTATTATTACAGTTTTTTACTGGATAGTAAAGGCTTTACACATGGAGTTATTGACCGCAATCATAGAAAAGTTTATGAGCGTGGGGATTATTGCATTGATCGTAATTTTCCACCCGGAGATCAGGCGCTTCCTTTTACTGATCGGGAAAAATGCTTTTTTACAAAAAAATAAAGCGTGGTGGGGTTATTTATTTGGCCGGAAAGAAATTGAAAGGAATAATTTAACGCGAATAAAACCAATTATCGACGCCTGTAAAAGCATGAAGAAAACACGTACAGGGGCATTAATCGTATTCGTTAAATTTTACGACGAACAATTTTTTGCCAATAGCTGCGAATTTGTTGACTCCAAAATATCGAAACGTTTGCTGGAAAGTATCTTCCAGAAAAACAGTCCACTACACGATGGTGCCGTAGTGATCTCAGAAAACAGAATTAAAAGTGCCAGCTGTATTTTGCCTTTAACTGATAACGACCAGTTACCTTCCCAATTTGGATTAAGGCACCGTGCAGGTATTGGTGTTTCAGAAACAACTGATGCTGTTGCGGTAATTATATCAGAAGAAACCGGAGAAATATCATATGCCAAACAAGGAAGGGTAAGAATGAATGTTTCTTTCGGAGAACTGGAGAAGTTGCTGAATAAGGATTTTTAATGCACCGATTAAGGTGATTTTAAATGATTACACAGATAAGAGTGTTGTCATTCTGAACGCAGTGAAGAATCTCTAACTGAATACACGGAACCTTAAAATATAATAATACAGATCTAATTATTTACGTATATATTGTCTCTATTTAGATCCTTCATTGCATTCAGGATGACAAATTAACGAAACTCATAAATATAAAAAGGCGAATGTTTCCATTCACCTTTTCAATATAATTTTAAGAATCACCTATCGGTGTAAGCCAACAAGCTGTGATTAAATGTTAGCAATATTGTTCAAAAGCACCGATCAGGTTATCCGCAATCATCTGTGCTGGTCTGCCTTCAATCTGGTGGCGCTCGATCATATGAACCAATTTACCATCTTTAAACAAAGCCATTGCCGGAGATGATGGAGGAAAAGGCATCATATAATTTCTAGCCTGATCTACAGCTTCTTTTTCCATGCCTGCAAAAACAGTAACCAATTTATCAGGATGTTTTTCGTGTGCGGCTGCTGCGCGAGCTGCCGGACGCGCATTTGCTGCTGCGCAACCACAAACTGAGTTCACCACAACCAACACAGTTCCTTCGCCTTTAATAGCCTGATCTACGTCTGCTGCATTTTTTAACTCTTGAAAACCAACGTTAGTTAATTCCTTACGCATTGGCTCTACTAAATATTCTGGATACATTATCTTAGTTTTTATTTTACAATATCAATAGTACAAAAATAAGAAAATCGAATGGCATGCGCCATCCGATTTATATTTTTAAGGTAAAATTAATGATCTATTTCAAACCTTTGATAAAGTTATCAAACATTTGAGGATTAGTAATTGCTCCAGCTATCATTAATACAACGATCACGATAAATAACACACTTAAAATAGTCGCAATCATTCCGCAGATTTTACCTGCTTTTGCATTTTTATATGATGATTCTGTGTATAAACCCGGGTTAAGCTGATATTTTTTCATATCACCAGCACCTAATATCCATGCAATTACACCAAATATCACTCCAAATATCCCGTAGAAACAACAAGCTGGGATCGCTAAAATACCCAATACGAGAGAAGCTGTAGCATTTGGTAAGTTCTGCTGACCAAAACCTCCCCCTCCAAACTGGCCAAACGGTGGTGGCTGCTGAAATGGCGGCGGTTGTTGGAAAGGTGGTGGCGTTGCAGGTCCCTGATCAAGTGGCTGAAAAGGGGCTGGTTCGGGATTTTGATTCTTTGAAAGATCTATAGGTCTATTTTCTTGAGGATTTTCCTGTTCTTCTGACATAGGTATATTTAGATAAATTGGTGAGTGTATATTTTGTAAATGTAATTGATTAAAATAATTACTGCAACCCCTGCAAAAACGATTTTTATTAGCTGTGCACCAAACTTAAAATCAACCTTAAGATGCACAATGGTGAATATTATAACAAAGATAAGCGGGATTGTTGCAGGGTAAAACTTGAATGATGCGATTAAATCGCCACGAAATAATGCTAAAACTGAGCGTTGCAAGCCACAACCCGGACAATCGATCCCGAAATGGGTTTTAAACGGACAACTGAAAAGATGCTCGCCCAACCAGTCTAAAAAACTTTTATGTGGTTGAGCCATCTAAATCTATTATTTTTCCCTGGGCATCTTTCCAGACTTTATATTTTTCCAGGTCTTTGAGCACCTGCCTGTATACCAGATTTAAGATATAGATGTCATCAATGAAACCTAAAACAGGTACAAAATCCGGAATCACATCAATAGGAGATAAGAAATAAATCAGTCCTCCTAAAATGGCAATAATTGATCTTTTAGGAATTTCGGTATAATCGCCATTCACATAATCTTTAGATACCGCAAACAACAATACCAGTTTGGTCCAAACTCCTTCCAAATCACCTTTATTGGTTACCGCCTTACCAAGCGCATCTTTAATGGTATTGCTGGCTTTGGTTTTATCACTTAAGATTACAGAGGCTTTGCTTTGCGATTTCTTAAAAAATCCGAGTATTTTATCCCTATTCAGTTTCATAATTAATACTTTACAAATTAACGGCCAAAAGCATCATAATTGTCTTCCGCATATTTGGTAAAGCGATCTAATAACTTGATATTTTTATTTTCTATCGACGTTAAATCATCATCAACGTTGTTTTTAACAGGGACATACCATTCTACAGGATCGAAAAAATTTCTGAAAGTTGGTTTTTTAAAGACGTAACCATGTCTGGCGAAAATGGTATTTTTAATAATCTGTAAGTCTAATTTCCTTAAATTCTTTACATCGTCTTCTTTAAGCAGATTGGTAGAAGCATTTAATTTAAAAATCTGATCGGATGCACTTCTGTAAAAAGGATTAGCCTCGAGCGTATCTACTCTTCCATCTTCTGCTGTATCCACTCTTTTTATCATTTTATGCTCGCTCCAATCTACGTAGCTCGCTTCTGTGGGCAACATCAAACTTGCATTGTATTCGAATTTCTTTTTTAATAATTTAAATTCTTTTTCAGGCCATTTAAGCTCTTTATTATAGGCATTCCATTTGCCGATTAGGGTATCGCCAACCAGGGTAATTTCAAACTTCCCATCGTACTTATGGCTACCGGGTTCATCTAAAATAAAAGTGATTTTACTTCCATCTTCTGATAGTTTACCCAATAATGGCCGGCTGTTCCCCGCCACAACGCTCTGTGCAATTACGGTATCCTTAGTAATTTTTTTAATGTTGATATTCAGTTTATCTAAAGAACCCTGCATATCGCCATCATATTCCAACTCTTCTTTAGTGTAAAAATCGCCGACCCAAAAACCATAAAGTTCTTTATGTATTTCCTGTTGGGCTACCGTAGTATTTTTTGTGGTATTGGTTTTCTTAGTATCTCTACAGGATAACATCAAAAAAGGGATCAGCGCGAATAATAAGACTTTTTTCATTTATGTTTTTTTAATAGATTAAAGAATTTTCTTTTTAATCAGCCATTCGGCGATCAATAAATTGGGGATCCAGCCGAGCCAGGCAATAATCTGATAAACATCCATCGGTGCCGGGTGGAATAAATATACTAAAATAACTTTCCACAACCTTAAAGTGATGGCTGAAGCTGCCAGGGCAAAACTGCGGTACATAAACTTTTTATGGACCGTTACTTTTCTTTTCAAGATAAGCAAAATGGCCTTCAATGTAAACCAGAACCATAAAACTCCCAAAATAACAAATGAAGTTTTAGCTATTAAGCCTCCATTTGCAAAATAGCCCATAAAAATGCCAGATGGTGCAGCAAGGAACAATACAAAACCCGCGTATAAATAGCCTAACCATTTGTGTATCTTCGGATACCTGGATAAAATTTCAGGATTAAACTGCGTAAAACCAGCCAATAATATAAATATAGCACTGTAAACGTGCACATAAAATATAGGGAGATAAGCTTTGATATTTGATACTTCGGTTTGTTTAATTTGCAGAAAAGATACTTCACTACTCAGCGGAATGTAACGCAAAGTAATCTGCACCATCAGCATAAAAAAATAGGCAAAAAACAATAGCCAGGCCACCTGTTTATAGCTGATACTTTTCATCTATTTTTGATTAAAAAGCGTCAATAACTTTTTATCGAAAGCGATTGCAATCAGTTTATTGTTTACTACATCTTCTTCGTAAAGCTGTTGCTTTTTTGGGTCAAATACAAACCTCGCAAGAATAGGCATCCTATCGGCATAACTTTCGTGAAGGTTAAAATTATAGGTTTTTGAGTATTCCTGCGATGGATCGGTTTTAGGGTTAGGGCTACTCTCGAGCATAATACCATAAGATGTGCCACCATTTTTAACAATCCTTTCGTACAAGCCTTTAGTTAGCTGTTTGCAGCGCGGAGAAGTTTCTACAATTTTATAGGCAATCTGTGCCTTATGACTTTCCTTTACCTGAGCTTTTGATTGGTATATTGATGACGTCAGAATAAAAAAAAAGAGTAAATTCTTCATGATCGATTAACGTTAATAAATATAAAAAATATCAAACTAAACTTACAATTGACTTAAAAGGTCTTCGACAAACTAACATCTACAGACAACAGGATAGTCGTCATCTCGACCCGATAGTTATCGGATGTAGCGCAGCGAAATGGAGAGATCTATTTACCAAAGGTTATTGAAATCAAATTTAAAAGATTTCTTCACTGCGGTCGAAATGACGATATTTCGGGCCAATTCACCTTCTTTATCCATCTGCCGTTTATATTAATGTATACAATAAATATCCCTCAGACCAACACGCCTAAATGAGTTTTTTTTTAAAATTTAAGAAGATTTCATCATATCCAGAATATCATCAACATATTTTCGCTCATTAGCTAAACGTGGTACTTTATGCTGTCCGCCTAGTTTATCTTTTGCTTTTAACCAATTATAGAAAGTATTTGCGGGCGCATTATGTACTTTAGGACGGGCCAGTGCCATATCCTTAAAGCGTTTGGCATCATAATCGGAGTTTACTTCGCGGAGTGTATTGTCCATAATATCAACGAACTTTTCAAAATCGCTAGGCTGTTTATCAAATTCGATGATCCACTCATGCCCTCCGGCTTTTTCATCTTTAAAATAGATTGGTCCGGCGGTATAATCTTTTATTTCGGCACCAGTTTCCTGGCAGGCTTTAGTTAGGGCCTGTTCTGCATTATCAATAATCACTTCTTCGCCAAAAGCATTGATAAAGTGTTTGGTACGTCCTGTAATTTTAATGCGGTAGGGAGAAAGAGAAGTAAATTGAATGGTATCGCCGATCATGTAACGCCATAAGCCACCATTGGTAGAAATCACAATAGCGTAGTTTTTATGCAGTTCTACTTCGCCCAGCAACAAAGCCTTAGGATTCTCTTCTCCAATGTTTTCCATCGGAACAAATTCGTAGAAAATACCGTAATCCAGCATCAGCAACATTTCTTCTGAGTTATCCTGGTCCTGAATACCGAAAAATCCTTCGGACGCATTGTAAGTTTCCAGATAATACATGTCGGCGGACGGAATCAGCTGTTTAAACTGTTCACGATAAGGCGCGAAATTTACTGCTCCGTGGATATATAATTCTAAATTTGGCCAAACCTCCAGTAAATTTTGCTTTCCGGTAAGTTCCAGCACTTTTTTAGCCAATACGATAGTCCAGGTGGGTACGCCCGAAATACTGGTCACATTTTCATTTATGGTGGCTTCAGCCATTCTATCCATCTTGATTTCGTAATTGTCCATCAAAGCGATAGACATATCAGGCGTACGGTAATATTCAGCCCAAATTGGCAGGTTTTTAATCAGTACAGCCGATAAATCGCCATAAAAACAATCTTCGTTTAACTGGTTAACCTGATGGCTGCCACCTAAAACCAAACCTTTTCCGGTAAACATCTGGTTATCCGGGCGGTTATTGCAATAAATGGAAAGCATGTCCTTGCCACCTTTAAAATGGCATTCTTCCAAAGATTCCGGAGAAACCGGGATAAATTTACTTCTATCACTCGTGGTACCTGATGATTTTGCAAACCATTTGACATCAGATGGCCATAGGATGTTCTGTTCGCCATTAAGCATGCGCTCAATGTAAGGCTTTAAGGTATCGTAGTTTTGAATCGGAACACGCTCCTGGTATTGTTGTGGAGTTAAGATCGATTTATAATCGTACAACTTGCCCCATTCGGTATTTTCGGCACTATCAATCAAATTATGGAACCACTCTTCCTGAACATCATGGGGATATTTCATAAAAAGTTCGATCTGGTGGATCCGCTTTTTCATTAACCAGGTAAAAATTGAATTTACAAATGCCATCTTTAAATGTTAGAATTAACTGGCATCATGTTGCCACAGATTTTCACATCTGCCCCTTGGTTTAACGGGGATAAACAGAGATTTTTATACACAGTAAAATTTTATAGCTTTTGGTTTAACGTCGCAAATAGGCAACACTCTAATTTAAATATTGTTTGTTGAATATTATTAAACATCAAATTTCTTACGTTTCAATACGAAATTCGACCCTAAATACACTTTTCTAACCATTTCGTTTTCAGCCAAAACTTCAGGAACACCTTGTTCTAAAATTTTCCCTTCAAAAAGCAAGTATGCCCTATCGGTAATCGACAGTGTTTCCTGCACGTTGTGATCGGTAATTAAGATTCCAATATTTTTATGTTTCAGTTTGGCGACAATACTCTGAATTTCTTCTACAGCAATTGGATCTACCCCTGCAAATGGTTCATCCAATAAAATAAAATTAGGATTTGCGGCCAGAGCACGGGCAATTTCCGTGCGACGGCGTTCACCTCCTGACAATAAATCGCCACGGTTTTTACGCACTTTGTGTAAACTAAACTCGTTGATCAGTTCTTCGAGTTTATCTCGCTGTTCTTCCTTCGTCAATTTACTCATTTCCAAAATGGCCAGGATATTATCTTCTACAGTAAGTTTTCTAAAAACAGATGCTTCCTGAGCTAAATAACCAATTCCTTTTTGCGCCCTGCGGTACATCGGATCTTCGGTAATGTCTTCTTCCTCTAAGAAAATGCGGCCTTCATTTGGTTTGATCAAACCTACGATCATGTAAAAGGAAGTTGTTTTCCCTGCTCCATTCGGGCCTAAAAGTCCAACAATTTCTCCTTGACTTACGTTAAAGGAAACGTTGTTTACAACAGTACGCTGTTTGTATTTTTTGACCAGATTTTCGGCTTTTAATATCATATATTGATTGCTCCGTCATCCTGAATTTAGTTCAGGATCTTTCTAATTAGATGCTGAAACAAGTTCAGCATGACGAATTTATTTTATAGTTAATTAACTTTTATTCCTTTAATATTTAACTGCAAACGCTTCTTATCTTTCCATACGTTTTCTTCTAACGTATAACAAACCGAAAAAGGTACTTTTGGTTGTAAAAGGTTTTGAAATTCGGCCAGCCCGAAAGCAATGCCTTCAAAAATAGGCGAATTTTGTTGTTTTATATTAATTTTTAAATGATTTTGGCCAACTGCCATGGCATGCTGTGCGAGATATACGTTATGGGTAACAAATATAGGTGCCATATTTTCTGGCCCGAATGGCCCCATCTGTGATAAAACCCTGTAAAACTTGCCATCTATCTGCGCCAGTTCAATTTCGGCGTCAATCCTGATCATTGGTGTAAGCAGCTCTTCTGTGATGCTTGCTGCCACAATTTCTTCAAACTTATCAACAAAGGCATCTACATTGTGTTGTTGCATGGTTAAGCCTGCAGCAAATTTATGCCCGCCATACTGATCTAATAAATGAGCGCAACCACTTAAGGCCTCGTATAAATCAAAACCAACTACCGACCGGCAAGAACCTGCTACATGTCCGTTAGACTTTGTTAATACAATCGTTGGGCGATAATACTTTTCAGTTAAACGCGAAGCTACAATCCCGATAACCCCTTTATGCCAGTTCTCGTTAAAAACGACAGTCGTTTTTTTGTTAATCAGGATATCACTTTCGCCAATTAAAGCCAAAGCTTCACGGGTAATGTCCTGATCGTAGGTTTTGCGTTCTGTATTTTTAAGGTTGATGAGTTCGCTTTGCTCCAGTGAGTTACTATCTACCTGGCAGAGTAGCATAGCAACGGCATGTTTAGCGTGGTCTATTCTGCCAGCAGCATTAATCCGCGGACCTAATGTGAAAACCACATCAGTAATGGTATAATTTTCCGTTTTGCCTGAAACTTCCATTAAGGCCCGTAAGCCTTCGCAAGGATTGGAGTTGAGTTTTTTAAGCCCATAATAAGCTAAAATTCTGTTCTCCCCTACTACAGGAACGATATCGGCCGCGATGCTCACCATTACTAAATCAAGATACTGGAGGTAAGTTTCTTTTGCTAGTCCATGTTTTTGTGCATAGGCCTGTGCCAGTTTAAAACCGATCCCGCAGCCGGCCAGTTCTTTAAAAGGATATGGACAGTCTGAACGTTTAGGATCTAAAACGGCAATAGCCTGAGGCAGTTCATCTCCAGGTAAATGGTGATCGCAGATAATGAAATCGACGCCTAAAGTATTGGCATAATCGATTTTATCGATCGATTTTATTCCACAATCTAATGCTATAATTAACGAGAATCCATTTTCGCTAGCGTAGTCAATTCCAGCAGTAGAAATGCCATAACCTTCCAGGTAGCGATCGGGGATATAATATTCTATATTTTTAGTGAGCTGCGAAAAGAAACTGAAGGCCAGTGCTACAGAAGTTGTACCATCCACATCGTAATCGCCATAGATCAATATTTTTTCATGTGTTGCTAATGCAGTTTCGATACGGGCGATTGCAACATCCATATCCTTCATTAAAAAAGGATCATGAAGGTGATGAAGATCTGGTCTGAAGAAATCTTTCGCCTGATCAAAATCACAGATATTCCGCTGCACGAGGATCTGTGCAAGTGATCGGTCAATGTTAAGTTGTTCTGCTATTTTTGCTACCGTATCATCATTACAATCTGATGCCAGTACCCATCTTTTTTCCATTTATTCTGTCTCCGAACAGTAAATATACATTTTAATTGAATACGCTGGTGGTAAACTTTAATGTGCTATTGTACAAAGCATTTAAATACAAAAAGTTAGGTTTTACTTCGAAATACCTTTCTGCAATGAGAATAGCGAATGGGAAATTATAATTCAGAGGTTCAAGAGAGAAATTTAAATATGCTATTTTACAAAAAAAGGAAGTATCCAGGCTTTTACCAAAACAAATACTCAGGTTTAGATTGTTACCTTTGTATAAACATTAAAAGATTCATATTTTGCAAGTTCACACCCTCTTCGAAGGAACCTATTCGGTTGATGCATCAAAGAAATTTGTGCCTTTCGACCCTGCTATTCATAGTTATAAAGACAGACCTGCTTCATTATTCATCAATGTTCAGCCTTTTTTGGTTGAACTGAAAAACAACCTCGTACTTTTTGATACGGGTTTAGGTTTTAGTGATGACCACGGCGAGCTGATTTTACATAAAAATATCCGTAATGCAGGTTTCGATCCTACTGATATAACTAAAGTTTTAATGTCTCACTTACATTATGACCATTCTGGTGGCATGATCCACAAGCAAGGAAATGATAAAGTTGAATTAAGTTTTCCTGATGCAGAGTACGTGATTAACCGTGGAGAATGGGAAACGGCATTTAGCAGCACTTCATCGTCTTACCACACCGATATTTTCGATTTTGTACAACGTAATGCACAATTGAAGTTTGTTGAGGGCGATGGTGCATTGGATGAAACTATTGCTTACGAATTTACAGGGGCACACTGTCCAAATCACCAGGTTTTTCTTTTAACAGAAGGTAATCAAAAGGTATTTTTTGGTGGCGATGTTTTGCCTGAACCTGAAGAACTTGTTAAAAACTTTATTGCCAAATACGATTTCGACGGTCGCAAGGCGATGGAATTAAGAAAAGAATTTGGAAAGAGAGCAGCCGAAGAAAACTGGGAGTGTTTGTTCTACCATGGCAAAAGCGCCGCAACTGGTTTTGTTAATGTTGTTGAAGGCGGATTCAGGATTAGATAAGCCAACCCGTTTTTTACCACAAAGCACGCAGAGTTGCTTTTTTACCACAAAGGCCACGGAGAAAGGCACAAAGTACACAGAGCTGGGTACATATCTATACTTAAACTCTGTACCCCTCTGTGTTAAGCTCAATGCACTTAGTGGTAAAAACTTAGCGCCATTTCGCGGTTAAACAAAAAATAGCACCTTTTTTACCACAAAGGTCACAGAGCTGGGTACTTATAGCTATAGAGTCTCTGTGTTGCTCTGTGTAAAACTCAATGTACTCTGTGGTTAAAACTTTGCGCCACTTCGCGTTTAAATAAAAAATAGCACCTTTTTTACCACAAAGGTCACAGAGGAAGGGCACAAAGTACACAGAGTTGGGTGCTTATAGCTATAGAGTCTCTGTGTTGCTCTGTGTAAAACTCAATGTACTCTGTGGTTAAAACTTTGCGCCACTTCGCGTTTAAATAAAAAATAGCACCTTTTTCACCACAAAGGCTACGGAGAAAGGCACAAAGTTCACAGAGCTGGGTGCTTATAACTATAGAGTCTCTGTGTTGCTCTGTTTAAAACTCAATGCACTCGGTGGTAAAACTTAGCGCCCCTTCGCGTTTAAACAAAAAATAGCACCTTTTTTACCACAAAGGTCACAGAGGAAGGGCACAAAGTTCACAGAGCTGGGTACCTATAGCTATAAAGTCTCTGTGTTCCTCTGTGTTAAGCTCAATGCACTCAGTGGTAAAAACTTAGCGCCATTTCGCGGTTAAACAAAAAATAGCACCTTTTTTACCACAAAGGTCACAGAGGAAGGGCACAAAGTTCACAGAGCTTGGTACCTATAGCTATAAAGTCTCTGTGTTCCTCTGTGTTAAGCTCAATGCACTCAGTGGTAAAAACTTAGCGCCATTTCGCGGTTAAACAAAAAATAGCACCTTTTTTACCACAAAGGTCACAGAGCTGGGTACTTATAGCTATAGAGTCTCTGTGTTGCTCTGTGTAAAACTCAATGTACTCTGTGGTTAAAACTTTGCGGTTAAAAAAAAAGCCCCAACAAATGTCGAGGCTTTCCTTTTTCCGAGACGGAAATAATTATTTTTTAGCTACCAATTTAACAGTCAATTCGAAGTTATCGTCAATTGCTTTGTCGCCAATGCTATCGAAGAATGATTTTGAACCGTATTTGATGTCATATTTAGTTCTGTCTACAACGATTTTACCAGCTAAAGCTGAAGCTGTACCATCTGCATTAACAGTTACAGTTGCAGGGAAGCTTAATGGTTTAGTGATACCTTTGATGGTTAAATTACCTGTTACAGTTACATTAGCACCTGAACCCGCAACTTTAGTAATTACGAAAGTTGAAGTTGGGAATTTAGTTGTACCAAAGAAATCGTCTGCTTTTAAGTGTCCTTCTAATTTTGCGCTGCCATCAGCATCTTTAATTGAAGTCATATCGATAACAAAAGTACCACCAGTTACACTTTTACCATTAACGGCTAATGTACCTGATTGTAAAGCTACTGTTCCATTGTGAGAACCTGTTACTTTTTTACCAATCCAGGTGATGGTCGATTTTGCTGCATCTACAGTATAAGTTACTGGTTTGGTTGGGTTTTTAAAGGCTGACAATGCTACTACTGCCACTAATAAAAAAATTGAGCTAATTTTTAATTTCATTTTCTGGTTTTTTAAAATTTGATACAAATATAAATCAACTACCAATCTCTTGTCGTTGACCTATGTTAAGTTTTTTCAAAAATAATCTGATTTATTTAAAATCATTCTATTGACTGCAGGATTGTGTTAAGGTTTAATCTGTTTACTTTTTTATGTGAATAGAAAGGTAGAAGGCGGAAGGTTTAAGGTAGAGGGTTTTTGTGCTAAACCTAAAAAGGCATAGGATGGAAAGTTGTTCCAACCTCTAAATATTATCTCTTTCTCCAGCTAACCAATAGCTCGCCTGCTTCAACATCCAAAAATGTTGCTACATCAAACAGTCTTTTAATTGAAGGCTGAGCCGT
Organism: Pedobacter sp. D749; assembly: GCF_019317285.1. Lineage (NCBI taxonomy): Bacteria > Pseudomonadati > Bacteroidota > Sphingobacteriia > Sphingobacteriales > Sphingobacteriaceae > Pedobacter > Pedobacter sp. D749. The sequence continues at coordinate 5,800,485 of NZ_CP079218.1, read as the reverse complement.
ATTCGTACACCAGCTTGATACGGTCTCCGGTGCAATTTTTAATGCATCAGCCAATTCTTTATTGGTAATCCCTTTTTCAGCTAGAGCGGCCTTTATTCTATTATAGTTGATTTTAGTCATAATTGATAGATAACCCAAATATAATATTTATAATAAGGTTAAAACATATAAAAAAGACCCATTACCTTACTAATGACAAATCAAATGCAGATACGTTATTCTTTTATACCCAACTTATCGATTTTTTAAATGCCAGTTATCTACAGGTGCAAAAGAGGTAACAGTTGCAATATTGGTTTACTTACAACCTTTCATTCCTAAACCTGACAGCAGCGGAAATCCTTTTTGTTGGCACTTACAGTAAAAGATTGCTTCGTCGTCCCTCCTCGCAATGACGATAATAGGGAATCTACAAAACAAAAAGATTGAAGCGAATGGCAGGACTGCACTCCCCTATGAAAAACCAACAATCATTTCCAAAAAAAAATCTGCAAGCTTTATGAAACTAATCCATAAAACTTGCAGATCAATATATTCGTGAAGACACGAACCTAGGCTCAAAATTTTTCTAAATAGATTGCCACGTCGTTCCTCCTCGCAATGACGATCGGGAGTAATTAAGGCGATGGAAAGGAAAACCTTAAACCCTCTACCTTCCCGCCTTCTACCTTATTAAGGAACGATCTCTTCCAAATAACTCTCAACAGGAGGGCATGCACAGATCAATGATCTATCACCATGACTATCGTTAACACGACCAACCGATGGCCAGAACTTACGCTCTAACACATAAGGAAGCGGGAACGCAGCAGTTTGACGGCTATAAGCATGATCCCATTCGTTAGCGGTAATTACCGAAACGGTATGTGGTGCATTTTTTAAAGGATTATCTACTTTATCCAAAGTACCGTTTTCTACAGCTGTAATTTCGTTTTTAATGGCAATCAAAGCATCACAGAAACGGTCTAACTCATGTTTAGGCTCTGATTCTGTTGGCTCAACCATCAAAGTACCCGCAACCGGGAACGAAACCGTTGGTGCGTGGAAACCATAATCCATTAAGCGTTTTGCAATGTCAGTCACTTCGATTCCGAAAGCTTTGAACGAACGGCAATCTAAGATCATCTCGTGTGCGCAACGGCCCTGAGCACCTGAATAAAGTACCGGATAGTGTTGCTCTAAACGCGCTTTCATATAGTTTGCGTTTAAAATAGCATATTTGGTAGCGTTAGTTAACCCTTCAGCACCCATCATCGCAATATAAGCGTGAGAGATAATCAGGATTGAAGCCGAACCCCAAGGTGCAGATGAAACTGCAGAAATAGATTTTCCTTTGTCGATATCAACCACCGCATGGCCTGGAAGATAAGGAACCAGGTGTTTAGCCACACCGATTGGACCCATACCAGGACCACCACCACCGTGAGGGATACAGAAAGTTTTGTGTAAGTTTAAGTGACAAACATCGGCACCAATATTGGCCGGACTTGTTAAACCAACCTGTGCATTCATATTTGCACCATCCATATAAACCTGTCCGCCGTTAGCGTGGATGGTTTCACAAATTTCAATAATGCTTTCTTCGAATACCCCGTGAGTAGATGGATAAGTTACCATTAAACACGATAGATTGTCTTTATGTAATTCGGCTTTAGCTTTTAAATCTTCTACATCAATGTTACCGTTTTCTAAAGATTTAACCACCACAATTTTCATATCGGCCATTGCCGCAGAAGCAGGGTTTGTTCCGTGTGCCGAAGCTGGAATTAGGGCCACGTTACGGTGGAAATCGCCTCTATCGTGGTGATAAGCACGAATAACCATTAAACCTGCATATTCGCCCTGAGCACCAGCATTTGGCTGTAAGCTCATTGCAGCGAAACCAGTAATTTCGCTTAACCATTTATCCAGTTCATTAAAAACAGAATAGTAACCCAATACCTGATCAGCAGGGGCAAATGGGTGAATGCGGCCAAAGTGAGACCAGGTAACCGGGATCATCTCTGCTGTCGCATTTAATTTCATGGTACAGCTACCCAAAGCAATCATCGAGTGGCAAAGCGATAAATCTTTTGCTTCTAATGATTTGATATAACGCAACATCTCGTGTTCTGAGTGGTGCGAGTTAAAAATTGGATGTGTTAAATAAGCCGAAGTACGTTGTAAAGCGGCTGGAATAACAGTTTCTACATTTTCTACCACCTCAACCTGATCTGCTGCGATAGCTTTAACCTTTGCAAAGATTTTAGCAATTAAAGCTACATCTTCGAAAGTGCTGGTTTCGTCGAACGAAATGGTTGCTACGTTACCAACATAGTTTAAGTTGATTTCGTGATCGATACATCCTGAATGGATACCGCCTTTTAAATCGCCTAAATCGAAACGAATGGTGTCGAAATAAGCAGAATTTAACTGCTCAAAACCTAGACCTTTTAAAGTAGAGGCTAAACTGATAGCCAAACCGTGTGTACGTTCTGCAATGGCTTTTAATCCTTTCGGACCATGGTAAGCAGCATAAAATCCAGCCATAATAGCCAATAATGCCTGTGCGGTACAGATGTTTGATGTTGCTTTATCTCTACGGATGTGCTGCTCGCGGGTTTGCAAAGCCATACGTAAAGCGTAATCGCCATGGCTATCAATGGTTACACCAATAATACGACCCGGGATATTACGTTTATATTCTTCTTTAGTTGCAAAAAATGCAGCGTGCGGTCCACCAAAACCCATTGGGATACCCAAACGCTGTGTTGTACCTACTACCACATCAGCTCCCCACTCGCCTGGAGGCGTTAACAAGGTTAAGCTTAAAATATCGGCAACTACGGTTAATTTAATATTTTGACTATGTAATGCCGATGCGAAAGCAGCATAATCAAAAACTTCGCCGTTTCCTGCCGGATATTGAACAATTGCGCCGAAAAATTCTTCGGTAGCAGTGAAATCTAAATGACTTCCGATAACCAGTTCAATACCATAAGGATTAGCACGTGTTTTTAAAATATCGATCGTTTGAGGAAAAACAAGTTCGGAAACGAAGAATTTTTTAGCTGCCTGATTTTTACGCAAACTGTATTGCATAAACATCGCTTCAGCAGCAGCGGTACCTTCATCCAATAAAGATGCATTGGCAATTTCCATTCCGGTTAAATCGATAACCATGGTTTGGAAATTTAACAAAGCCTGTAAACGGCCCTGCGCAATTTCTGCCTGGTATGGCGTATATTGTGTGTACCATCCTGGGTTTTCGAATACGTTACGTAAAATTACACCTGGGGTAATGGTATCATAATAACCTTGACCGATAAAGCTTTTGAAAACTTTATTCAACAATGAAGTTTGTTTTAAAGCACCAAGATATTCAGTTTCTGATTTTGCTGCAGGCAAATTTAAAGGCTGTTTTAACCTAATTGCCGTCGGGACAGTTTGTTCAATCAGCTCATCAATAGAATTTACGCCAACAGTTTGCAACATTTCGACTGTATCTGCCTCATTTGATGCAATATGACGATTTTGAAAATCTTCCTTGTAGTGGATATTTAAGCTCATGCGGTATGAATAATAAATTTGCGTGCAAAGGTAGCAAAAACGAAGCTGTATTTCACTATCAATCAGTGTAAAAAAGGCGTCTTATTTATACTTAAAAGCTACAAAATAGATAGATTTTATTAGCAAAAGCCAGGACAAACGTTTATTCAATTTTAAGCCAATATTTTGATTATTTGAAAGCGGTGGTTGTTCTAAAATTTATTTTGTCGCTATGGTTAACTTAAATCTTTTTGCATCAGTTGATCCGAATCAATAAGCAGCTGCAACGTAAAATATTAGCTACCAAAGCAAACGAAAAAAGCATTTTCTTAAATTTGAAAAGCATTTACCTACCCTATGCCCTTTTATGTCAACTTGCAAAAATAACGTCGCACTTTTAGTTCACGCCTGCGATAGTTATGAATTTCTTTATAAAGGTTTTGATTACACTTTCTCAGAAAACTGGGATTTTAAAATACCATGCAATTATTATTTCGCTACAGAAGAAAGAACCGCAGATGTGAGCGGCTTCGCAAACATCAAATCGGGCAAAGGCGAATGGGCTGATCGGCTGGTAACGCTTTTAAGCAATTTAGATGAAGAGTATATACTCTACTTCCAGGAAGATATGTGGTTAAGCAAACCTGTAAATCCTAAGTTCTTTACAGCACTGTTCGAACAGGCAATTGAAAACGATTGGCAACAGGTTAAACTCCATAGTTCTGGCGTTTACAAAACTAAAGGAACCATTAATTTTATTGAAGGATTTAATATTGCGGAGATCGATAACGAGGCGTCAAATTATTTAATGTCGCACCAGATTACCCTTTGGAAAAAGGATTTTCTGCTTGCGCAACTTTATAAAAAAGAACATCCCTGGAGGAATGAGCGTAAAGGCACTAAGAGATTGAAAAAATTAAACCCGCTTATTCTTCATGTCGATTATTTTGCAGAAAACGGCGCGATGGAAAACAACAACAATAGAAATCCATCGGAACGGAGCGAGTACTACGCAGTTTCATTTAACAGTACCTTAAATCACAATGCCGTTCGGTTTATCGAGGTGTTAAAGTCGGGTAGCCAAACTCAAAAAGACTATGCTGAAGAGATGCAAAAGCATTACGACAACAATTTAACCCATAATGGCAAGGAAAGGCCTAAAAAAGAAGATTTGTTTAAAAAGCTTAAAACCTTTATTCAAAAAAGTCTGGGCAGTTAACTTTTTATATCCATTAAGATTTTGGAAAGCAGTGGCTGTGCTAAAATTTAAGTCTGCTCCCGCCATTCGTTTCAATCTTTTTGAGATCCTATCAGCTTATTCAAGATTGCTGCAAACAAAAAGGATTTTCACTTCTGTCGGGTTTAAAAACGAAGGCACTACAAGACACAGAGGTTACAGTGCGCAATAGGCATTCCGTTTTTATCTTTGATCTTTCAGCTATAGTCCTTTTCTTACTTCTGCACTTTCCAGCCCTCATCTTTACTCAACTTTAATTTATACGTTTTGGTAATGAAGTTGCTGTTTTTGTTTGCGTCTTTATCAAAAGGTTCGAAATCAGTAGTGGTCATTTTAAGTGATACGGTAACCTTTGCTGTACTTGAGTTTACCTGAGCAAAATCGACTGGTTTCTCGTCTGATAAAACATATTCTACCACTTTTACAGTGGCCCTGTAGGCATCCTGTTTCAATACCAACGGACTTGCTTTATCGGTTAAAGTGATCTGATAAACGTAACTGCTATCTTTTGAAAGGAATTTCTTTTTGGCCTCTTTTAAGCTTAAAGTAACCAAACCTTTGCTCGCCAAAGATTTATATTTTCCCAGTTCGAACATATCGTTTGTACTGTTAAATTTCATCTCCCCAAATTTAAACCTGGTGGTTTTATATTCGGGATTGGCTTTTAAGTAGCTGGTAATCACTTCAGCTGCCTCATCCTGATTGATGGTGGTTTTGGTTTTACATCCGGCTAAGCCGATAATGATCAGGGATAAAATATAAATGGTAAGTTTTTTCATGTGTAAATGCTTTATGCTTTTTAAAGATATTTAATTTTTCAATAAGTCGGGTGTCCGAGGTCCGAAAGTCGGAGGATTATTTATCGTGTATTTCAACCTTACACCTTCAACCTTCCTACCTTCTATCTTTTTTAAGGTACTTCAGGTTTGGTAAAACCATCGCCGATAAAATTACCACAACACCAACCCACCTTAAAAATGAAACCTGCTCTTGCAATACAAACCCAGCCATCATTACGGCAACAGGTAATTCTGCAGCGCTTAAGATAGAACTAATGGCAGTACCAATTCTGGGCACGCCTTCAGCGTAAAATAAAGGCGGGATTACGGTACCGAAAACTGAGATAATTAAGCCCCATTTTAATAAGCTTCCACCTAAAGCACCGTTAAACAAAAATGCTGGTGGAAAAATTATAAAGATCAATATACAGGCACCAGTAATCATCAGGGCGCTTTTCTTTAGAGGAGCATATTCATTCCCGATTCTACCACTTAATAATAAAAAACCCGCATAACAAAGTGCAGCCAACAACCCAAAACCAATCCCTTTTAAATCCATACTTCCAATGCTGGTTTCTACCATTCCACTGGCTAAAACTGTACCACCCAGAACCAATAAAATAGCGGCTAATTGTAAGCCAGTAGGTTTCTTTTTAAAAATGAGGTATTCCATTAAAATACTCATCCAGATAAACTGCATCAATAAAATAATCGCTACCGAATTGGGTACCAGCTTTACACACTGATAATAAAAGATACTCACCAAGCCCGTACAGGTTCCTGCGATTATCATTTTCCACCAAGGTGTTTTAGCCGGAACCACTTTAGCCTTATTAGCTGCTGTTCTACTTTGAAAGAAAAACAACACCCATAAAATTAAGGCGCCGAAAAAAGCCTGGGCACCGGTAACATCACCCAAAGTATAGCCTTCATGGTAAGCGAGTTTTACAAAAGTAGACAGGATACCAAAACTACAGGCACCAAAAAAAACAAGGAGAATTCCTTTTAACATATTTATATTATCTAACCACAGAGAAAAAGAGTTTTTCACCGAGTACGCAGAGGCTCTGTTTCTCTGTGCACTTCTTAGTGTGATTTGTGGTTAAAAACTAAGCAAGTTGTTGTAAATATTTATGAACGGTTGTTTCTAAACCTAAATAAAGTACATCGCTAATTAACGCATGACCGATTGAAACTTCTAATAAACCTGGAATACTTTGAGCAAAATAATGCAGATTGTGCAGATCCAAGTCGTGACCGGCATTGATCCCCAAACCTAAAGTATTGGCATGATGGGCAGCCGCGATATAATTTACAATTGCTTTTTCCCGATCGGCAAAATAATTATGCGCATAGGCTTCGGTATATAATTCGATACGGTCTGTTCCGGTTTCAGCCGCGCCTTCGACCATTTCTACAACCGGATCAACAAAAACAGAAACGCGGATGCCTTCCTTTTGAAAAACAGCTACCATTTCTTTCAGGTAATCTTTATGCTTGATGGTATCCCAACCATGGTTCGAAGTAATCTGACCCTCCGCATCGGGCACCAAAGTAACCTGGGCAGGTTTGTTGGCCAAAACCAGATCAACAAATTTATCTTCTTTGCAATTTCCTTCAATATTAAATTCTGTCGTTATAACAGCCTTTAAATCGTAAACATCCTGATAGCGGATATGGCGTTCATCAGGCCTTGGATGCACGGTAATTCCCTGCGCACCGTAACGTTCGCAATCTAATGCAACCTTAACCAGATCAGGATTATTACCTCCGCGACTGTTGCGAAGTGTAGCAATTTTATTGATATTAACCGATAACTTTGTCATGAAGCAAAGATAAGGCTTTGCCTTTGTTAATCTTAAACCTTAAAAAAATTTGACTTTTTTTTGCTCATATTTGCTTCTTGTAAATGAACTTAAAAGATACAACATTATATAAATACCTGATCGTTTTACTTGCAATTGCGAGTATACCAGCACTTTTTGGCGGCGTGATGGAGCCCGATGGCGCATTGTATGCTTCCATGTCTAAAAACATTATTCTGTTCAAAGATTGGTTTAATCTTTACGGCCGTGGAGCCGACTGGCTGGATAAACCCCACCTCACTTTTTGGATTTCTGCAGCATCCTTTAAAATTTTCGGAATATCGTCCTTTGCCTATAAATTACCATCATTTCTATTCGGTTTATTGGGTGCATGGTATTTATACAAGTTAGCTAAAGATATATACGATGAAAAAACCGGGTTAATCAGTGCGGTAATTTTTCTGAGTGCCTTACATATCATCACCTCTACTTTTGATGTTAGGGCCGAAATTTACATTACAACTTTCACGTTAGCATCTATTTACCATTACTATAAGGCACATCAAAATTCTTTCTGGCACCTAGTAGCAGGTTCATTTTTTGCGGCCTGTGCAATATTAATCAAAGGAATTTTTGTATTGATTCCTGTATTTGCAGGCTTTATTATCTACTGGTTGCTTACAAAACAGTACCATCAGCTTTTAAAACCAAAATGGTATATCGCCATCCTTTTGATTTTTGTTTTTATTACCCCTGAGTTGTATTCGCTTTACACGCAATTCGATCTGCATCCCGAAAAAATTGTTTTCGAAAGGACTGGTGTTTCGGGTTTAAAGTTTTTCTTTTGGGACAGTCAGTTTGGGCGTTTCTTTAACAATGGGCCAATTAAAGGCAAAGGGGATATTTCGTTCTTCTTGCATACCACCCTTTGGGCATTCCTCCCTTGGTCTGTACTATTTTATACGGCCGTAGTAAATCTGTTTAAAAGAAAAAATAGAATTGCTTTAGCTCCTGAAAGCATTATGATCTGGGCAAGTGCAGCGGTTACTTTTCTGATCTTTTCTCTTTCTAAATTTCAGTTGCCGCATTACATCCTGATCATCTTTCCCCAGTTTTCGATCATAACTGCCTTGTACCTAAGGAAGCTTGACAGCAAAGGCTTAAAAATCTTCTTCATTATACAGAACATCATTTTCATATTGGTTATTGCTCTGCTTTCTGCACTTGCTTATTTCTTTGGTTTTGAAAACCCATATTTAATTATTGGGGTCCTGATTGTTATTCTCGCCATCTCTTTCTTACTATTTAAAGGCATTTTATTGGAAACCATCATTACCAGAAGTGCATTTTTATCTGTGGGATTAATGATATTTCTATTCATTTTTTTCTACCCTGCCCTTTTAAAATATCAATCGGGGATGCAGGCAGGTAATTGGTTAAAGCAAAATTATCCTACCGCTAAACCTGCAGTATTAAATTATATAGATGCCTTTTCTTTTGATTTTTATGCCCCGGGAGAAGTAAAATATCTGCATAATTATAGTGATCTCGACAAATCAAAGCATCTAAAAGATTTAGTGATATACATTCCGGAACAGGAATTAGCAAAACTAAAAAGCGAGTACAATGCTGAAATTTTAAAATCGTTTGAATACTTTCATACTACGAAACTGACGGGTAAATTTTTAAATGCCAAAACACGTCCACAGGTTTTAGAACATTTTTATCTGGTTAAAATACATTAACATGGATTTATTCTTCCGCATCTTAAAATTTGGATTAACGGGTTTCCTCGGGATGGCGATAGATTTCGGCGCGACATGGCTGTGCAAAGAGAAAATCAAGATCAATAAATACATTGCTAATGCCATTGGTTTTACTTTAGCCGTAACCAATAATTATCTCATTAACCGGATATGGACATTCGAAAGTACCAACACCCATTGGGCAACTGAATTCAGTAAATTTTTAGTGGTGAGTTTAATCGGCTTGGGTTTAAACACCTTCATCATTTACCTATTCCATCAAAGGAAAAACGGAACCAACTTTTATGTGGCGAAGTTTTTTGCGATTGTAATTGTTTTTGTTTGGAATTTTTTGGCGAATATGTTATTTACTTTTAGGTAGGTTTTCACCATTAAGGGCATTAAAGAAATTCGAATGAATTAAGCTTCGTTATTATTTTGACCACCTTAGTCACCTGAGAGCATTTAAGTTTAATGATGCAGGAGAACTCACCTTAACTTCTTAATGATAAAAAAATATCACCATTAAGGGATGAAGGACACTAAGAAAAAAATAGAATGATTGCTGCAGGATCTATGCAATTCGCACAACTCAATAAACCACCTAAGAAACATTTTTACCAACAAAATATATCACAACAAGCCATATTAATCCTTTAATCAGGAAGAATAAAAACCCAACCAGCCCCACCCGCTTAAACCATAATTTTGCTTTTTCTTTGTTCATGGCGATGTTTGTAAAGATAACGGATTTGCGTTAAATTAGAAAGATTTTAAATAAGGAAATATGAAATTATCTAAACGTTTGCTCATCACTATTTTTTGCAGCTGCTTTTTCTGCATTCAAATTTTTGCGCAAAATTTTGAAGACATTAAACGCTACAAGGTAAGTTATGCTCTGGCAACACGTACTAATGAGAAGTTGATTGCACTTAGAAGTTTTTCGGCAAATAACCATAAATATCTATTGCTGGTGAATCCTGAAACTTTAGATACTAAAGTAGATCTGGCCAGTAATTATGCCACAAGCAGCTTAAAGTTCCAAAATGTATTAGCGATTTTTAAAAATACGGCTTATATAAAATCAATAGAAGCCGCAGCAGCTAAAGATTTACAGCTTCAAAATGCGGGGATCGACCATGCCATTCCGAACGAAAAGGGAATTACCTTAACGATCGATCTTTGTCCTTCGCATAAGGCTTTAGACCGGATTATCTTCCAATCAGTTTTCTACGAATTTAAAAAGATAGAGCTGCCCGCCCCGCTTGCGGTTTCCGTTTCAGGTAAATGGATGCTAAAACATCAGGATGACCTGAATTGGTTAAAAAGTTTAGTAGAGAAAAAAGAATTGAATATTACCTGGGTAAACCATACTTATAACCATCAGGTAAATAAACTGCCATTAGCCGAAAATTTTCTGTTGGCTCCTGGAACCAATTTAGATGTAGAAGTACTGGAAAACGAAAAATTAATGTTAAAAAACGGCTTAACCCCTTCGGTATTTTTCCGTTTTCCGGGATTGGTATCAGACAAGGCAATAGTCGGAAAAATTGAAGCTTATGGATTAATCCCTATTGGAAGCGATGCCTGGCTGGCCAAAGGACAGCAACCTAATGCAGGCAGCATTGTACTGATCCATGGCAACGGGAATGAAGAAATTGGTGTAAAAGATTTTATCCAGTTGCTAAAAACGAAACAAGCTGATGTGAAGAATAAACAATGGTTGCTTTTCGATTTGAGAGAGGGTTTGGAAAAGGAATTTGAATAATTTATCTCATTTTTAACCGCAAAGGACGCTAAGAAAGGCGCAGAGTTCACAAAGATCGCACAATAAATTGACCACAAACGCACAAAGAACACAAGGTTGGGTTCAGACCGTTTTTAAATCAAACTTAGCGGCCCTTTGCGGAAAACTTTGCTTTCTTTGCGGTAAACCCACTATTTTTTAACTGGCAATAACTTTATTTCTTTTGCTTTAAAGCGGTTGTTTACGATTTCGCCGGTAACTTCTGCTTTACTTACCGCATTGCAAAAACCATGTTTACCATGGGCATCGCCAAAATCATCAATGCCTTTACCATCTACAAAATAAGGTTTGCCATCAATTTTAACTGACAATTCGCAATCTTTACCTTTCATTTTAAACTGACATTCGCCACAGGCAATATCGACCACTTGTTTGGTTACCACTTTTGCAGCCACAGTTTTTTGAGGTGTGGTTTGGGCATTTACAGCAACTGAAAATACACCAAGTAAAACGGCAAATATTAACTTTTTCATTATTTTAGTTTTGTTAAATTTAGGATTTTAGCGTTAAAAGAACCACACACTTTGTAAAATAAACCTGATAGAAATGAAAATCCTTTTTGTTGTCATTCTGAGCGTAGTCGAAGAACAACAAAAAGATTGGAATGAATAGCAGGACTGATGCCTGCCAAGAGCACTAAACGTACGTTTTCAAAAAAACACCTAAAAACACCCCGCCTTACAGGCACCCCTCTGGGAGAGGGGAATAAAAAAAGGGATATGCAAATCTGCACATCCCTCTTCGTAATATCGACTTCAGACTTTATACTGAAGACTCAGGACTAATACCTGTATGTATCTGCCTTGAAAGGACCTTCAACCGGTACGCCGATATAATCAGCTTGGTGTTGATCCAAAACATCTAATTCTACACCGATTTTTTCTAAGTGTAAACGGGCAACTTTTTCGTCTAAATGTTTAGGCAAAGTATATACTTTGTTTTCGTAAGCACCAGTGTTTGTCCAAAGCTCTAACTGAGCCAAAGTTTGGTTGGTAAACGAGTTACTCATTACAAAACTTGGGTGACCAGTTGCACAACCTAAGTTAACCAAACGACCTTCAGCAAGAACGATTACGTCTTTACCATCAATGGTATATTTATCAACCTGAGGTTTAATTTCAACTTTGGTATCGCCATAAGCACCGTTTAACCAGGCCATATCGATTTCGTTATCGAAGTGACCGATGTTACAAACAATCGCTTTATCTTTTAATGCCCTGAAATGTTGCTCGCGAACGATATCACAGTTACCTGTAGTAGTTACCACGATATCAGCTTCTTTAATCGCTGTAGCTAATTTTTTAACTTCGTAACCTTCCATTGCAGCCTGTAAAGCACAGATTGGGTCAATTTCAGTTACAATAACACGTACACCTTGTGAGCTTAACGATTCTGCTGAACCTTTACCCACATCGCCATAACCACAAACAACAGCTACTTTACCAGCCATCATTACGTCAGTAGCACGACGGATCGCATCAACCAATGATTCACGACAACCGTATTTGTTATCGAATTTAGATTTAGTAACCGAATCGTTAACGTTAATTGCAGGTAAGTGCAATGTTCCGTTTTTCATTCTTTCGTATAAACGGTGAACACCAGTTGTCGTTTCTTCTGATAAACCTTTAATTGCTGCAATCAACTCAGGGTATTTATCAAAAACCATATTGGTTAAATCGCCACCATCATCCAAAATCATGTTTAATGGTTGTTGTTCCGGACCGAAGTGTAAAGTTTGCTCAATACACCAGTCGAATTCTTCTTCGTTTAAACCTTTCCAGGCATAAACCTGAATACCCGCAGCAGCAATTGCAGCCGCAGCGTGATCTTGTGTGGAGAAAATATTGCAAGATGACCAGGTAACTTCAGCACCAAGGGCCACTAATGTTTCGATTAATACAGCCGTTTGGATGGTCATGTGCAGACAACCTGCAATACGCGCACCTTTTAACGGTTGTGTTGGACCGAATTCTTTACGTAAACTCATTAAACCTGGCATTTCTGCTTCGGCTAATCCGATTTCTTTACGGCCCCATTCTGCCAGTGAAATGTCCTTAACTTTGTAAGGGATATAGGTTGTCTCTACTGATGACATAATTATTTGTTTTTAAATGTGATGCAAAGTTACGGCATCCCTTTGTGAAAGCCAAATAATTAAAAGAGCAAGCTGGTTTGAGGATTGTAAAATAGTGATGCGATTCTTTATACCCAATTTGAAAACTTCATGTCTTATTTATTATTTTGGAAAGCAAGTCCTGTAATTCTTAGCTCAGCTTCGGCCCTGCCATACATTATAGCTCCGATGAATCCCGATGTAAAATCGGGACGGAGGCTGTCATTCCTGTCAGGTTTAGATTAATCAGGTCCCGCGGTATATGCTCCTAAAGAAGTCAAGTTTGGCATGGCAAGGTGCATATTAAAAACTTGACTTCTTTTAAAACCCCCAAAACATCAAAATAAAACTTTGATATCCAGCTAATTATTTCTTAAATTGTTATAACCAAATTAAACTTTATGAAAAGCGTAAAACACTTGCTGGACACTAAACAGGTCATCATTATCTCCGTATCAGAGAATATTTCTGTTCTGGATGCCTTAAAAGTAATGACAGAAAAAAATATCAGCGCCGTATTGGTGATGGAAGACCAGCAACTTCATGGTATTTTTACGGAACGGGATTATGCCCGAAAAATCATCCTGCAAGGGAAATCATCAAAAGATACCCTGATCAAAGAAGCCATGACAGCTAAGCCCATTACCATCAAGTTTAGCGACAGTATTGATCATTGTATGGAATTGATGACGGATAAACACATCCGCCATTTACCAGTTGTAGAAAACGACGAAGTAAAAGGAATGGTTTCCATCGGCGATGTGGTAAAGTTTATTATTGCTGATCAGAAACAGACCATTTCGCAATTGGAAAGCTATATTAGCGGGTAATTGATGCTCCAATTTACATCTGTATTGAATTAGCTATTTAAAAACTAATTAAATAGATTTCTCCACTACGGTCGAAATGACGGATTGATCTAATCGGTGTAATCCCTAAATCTGTGTAATCACCCGCGAAGCGAATCTATCCAATCATTACTTCCATCTCCACTCACCAGCAATACTCAAAGGCTCCTTTAAGTTCTGAGATTCTAAAAAAGCCCTTAGCTCTTCTTCGCCTTGAACACCTACCGGGATTTTTGGTGTATTGGCTAATGCATAAGTTAACATGGCACTGTAGCGTACCGTATTTTTAAGTTCCTGCTCATCAACCAGTTTAAAGCTATCGCCATCGGAATGGTAAAATGGTCCGGAATTATTTGGCAATTTACCTCCGAAACCACCTCCGGTAGGAATACCTGCTAACATAAATGGCTGATGATCGCTGTGTAAACCTGCACCAGCATTAAACAGGTTTTTAAAGCCTGTATCAATCTTTACAATATCAGCTCCCCAGGATGTAAAAAGGTCTTTCATTTCAGCACGTGAAGTAGAGAAACCTTTCGGATCGTTGGTCATATCGTAGTTCAGCATAAACTTCACCTGGTTTAAGGTTCCGTCTTTTTTAGCCTGATCGATATAAGCTTTAGAACCCAACAAACCTTGCTCCTCACCCATAAATAATACAAACTCTACCGTACGTTTGGTTTTTAAATTCAGTTTTTTAAAAGTCCTTGCCATATCCATAATCGCGAAAGAGCCGATTCCATTATCGATAGCACCAGTTGCCAAATCCCAGCTATCCAAATGCCCACCAACTATAATTTTATCTTTTGGCAATTCAGTTCCTTTAAAGGTAGCCACTACATTGCGGGCTTTAATCAAACCCGAAAAGTTCGTCATGGCAATATGCGCTGTTTGTGGCTGCGATTTAATTTTCTCTTTCAAAGCCATTCCATCTTCCAAACCGATACAAACTGCAGGTATTGGAATCAATTTACCCGTTACCGAAGCGGTTCCGGTTAAAAGCACGCCATCTTTTACCGTATTGATAATAATTACACCAATGGCACCATATTTTGTGGCAATAGCAGTTTTTTCTGAGCGGTGTAATGATTTCGTTCCTGCAGGAGAGCCTGGTAACACCCCCAGATAAATCAAAGCAATTTTACCTTTAAATTTTTCAGGACTGGCCTGATAATCTGCTTCCAATCCGTTACCAGCGTCTACAATTTCACCTGTAACATCCGCACTTACTGGCGAATGCGCCAGTGTAACGGCCTTCATTTTGGTCAGACTATTTTTATCAGCACCAATTTCTACATTGATCGTTTTTCTTGCCCAGCTTTCCACTTCAAAAGGCTGAAATTTTACCTCGCAGCCATAAGATTTTAATAAATCGAAGGCATATTGCTCTGCTTTTGCTCCATTTGCAGAGCCCGTTAAACGGTGACCGATGGTTTCGGTTTCATATTTTAAGGTTTGATAAGCTCTTGAGTTTTGTTGTACATCAGTATTGATTTTGGCAAAAACATCGCCAAATTTATCTTGTGCATTGGTAAATAAAGTGGTGCAAAGAAGGGCAGTGGAGAAAAGGTATTTCATTAGGTTTAGTTATATCTGCTGAAAGTACAAATTTTAGATAGAGATTGCCAGCTGTAACGTTTATTTTGCTTTAGTTTTCTTTACCGCAAGAAAAGAATTAGCAATCTTTTCCCCATGCACAACCTTGCCTCGGCTCACCGCCGCCGATGGGCTCTTTCTTTTCTCTTGATAGAAAAGAAACAAAAGATCAAGGCTTGCATCCTTTCTTGTAAAAAACTACAAAAATCTCAATTGCGGCAGTCTATAGGCTCTGTCCTAACCTCATTGCCACCACACTCGCTTAAACACTGCCTTGGTCTGTGGAAGTATTGGTGAAACTGCAAAGTTTTTTGTGCTTTTTCCTACGAAAATCTGCTAGGCCACATAACAAAGTGCAGCTGCCCACTTAGTACTTTACAAAGTAAAAAACTTAAATGTACTCAGGTGACTTAGGTGGTTAAAATAATTTTAGCAAAATGTTTTAGATGGTAAACTAAGGTTTTACATGCACCTTTTTCTTCGGAAAAACCAACGAAGCAACAATGCTAATCACCAGGATGCTTAAAATCACAATCAGTGAATGCTCAGTGGTGAAACCCCATTTCTCCAGATAAGTATGTCCTAGCATTTTTACACCAATAAAAGCCAGTAAAAATGCTAATCCGGTTTTTAAATAATGGAATTTATGAATAATATTTACCAGTAAAAAGAACATGGAACGCAAGCCCATGATGGCAAAAATATTAGAGAAAAATACAATATAAGGATCTTTTGTTACCGCAAAAATAGCAGGAATAGAATCCACAGCAAATAACAGATCGGTAAATTCGACAATCAACAACACCAAAAACAATGGCGTAACCATTCTTTTATGGTCTATTTTAACAAAGAAGTTTTTACCCTCGTATTTAGGGTGAATGGAAAATATTTTCGAAGCCCATTTAACTACAGGGTGGTTTTCCGGATCAATTTTATCATCTTCCTCCTTGCTGAAAAACATCTTCACGCCAGTAAACACCAGGAAAGCACCAAAAACATAAAGTATCCAGGCAAATTTTGTAATTAATGCAGCTCCTACAAAAATGAAGATGAAACGCATAATGATTGCACCCAATATCCCCCAGAACAATACCCGGTGATAATATTTTTCTTCAACTGCAAAGGCTGAAAAAATGAGTACGATAACAAAGATATTATCTACCGAAAGCGCATACTCAATTACGTAACCTGTTAAAAACTCCAGTCCGAGGTTTTGCTTATAAACCGCCAAACTTCCTTCAAAATCGCCCGGAATTAATTTAATATGGTGCTGGTGTTTGGTTACGATCTCTTGCAGGTGGGAAAAATCCTTAATTCCATGCAGCTGGTGCCCTTCAGTTAGCAGGATAAAATAAAAGCCGATGGCCAGGGCAACCATAATCAAACTCATTATCCCGGCTTGTTTTAAACTCACTACATGCTCTTTCCTGCTAAAAAGACCAAGGTCTAAAGCAAGAATCAGTACAATAAAAAGAAGAAAACCTAAGCTAAAAAGTAATTCGTTACCCATTATTTTTTACGTTCAGTGGTGTAGAGTACAAGTTGTTCTAAACCTGTTCTGGCTTCACCTGCATCAAAACTGTGCAGAATATCAAATGCTTGATTCTGGTACTCCAACATTTTCTCATTGGCATAATACACACCTTGGTGCGCATTTACAAAATCAATAATTTGCTGTATTTTAACCGGATCGTCCTGATGGTTTTTCACCAGGTTGATCATTTTCTTGCGTTCTGTCTTTTCAGCTTTATTTAAGGCATAAATTAAAGGCAAGGTTACTTTCTTCTCCTTAATATCAATACCCAAAGGTTTGCCAACGTCATCCGTTCCAAAATCGAAGGTATCGTCTTTAATCTGAAAGGCAATCCCAACTTTTTCGCCAAACAGACGCATTTTTTCTATTATTTCATCACTCGCACCTGCAGAAGCAGCACCCGCAGCACAACAAGAAGCAATTAAAGAAGCCGTTTTCTGTCGGATTACATCAAAATATAAATCTTCCGAAATGTCCATCCTCCGCACCTTTTCTACCTGCAGTAGCTCTCCTTCACTCATCTGTTTCACCGCTTCCGATACAATTTGTAACAATCGGTGCTCGTTATTGTTTACCGAAAGTAATAATCCTTTAGCCAATAAGTAATCGCCAACCAAAACGGCAATTTTATTTTTCCATAAAGCATTGATGGAGAAAAAGCCACGGCGTTCGTAAGCATTGTCTACCACATCATCATGCACCAAAGTGGCCGTATGTAAAAGCTCTACCAAAGCAGCTCCACGGTGGGTTGATTCTGTAATTCCGCCACACAGTTTAGCCGCAAAAAATACGAACATCGGCCGCATTTGTTTGCCTTTTTGCTTTACAATATAATGGGTAATCCTATCCAGCAACGGTGCGTCGCTATGCATAGATTCTTTAAAGGTCTTTTCAAACGCTTTAATATCAGCAGCTATAGGTGTTTTTATCTGTTCGATTCCCGGCATTAAGTCGAAAAATTTTGATTGCAAACTTAAGCTAATTTCCCATAAAAAGGTAATCTGCAATCTTATTATTAAGGATTTGAAAAGCAAAGGATAGCAATCTTTAACATCTTTGCTCCTGCTATTGCCCATAGTCCTCGCCCTCATGCTTCGGGCTGTGGGCTATTTGGCGCTATCAGGTTTAATATGATGGGGCAGTGCAGGTAAAAAGGCCCCTCAAAGCGATAATTAATTCCCCTAAAAATTAGCTTTATTTAAATTCAAATTTTACATTTAAACCAATATTTAACGGCATGAAAAAACGCTACAAAGTAATTATTGGCCTTTCGGCATTCATTATTGCTGGTTATTTGTTAGGCCCAAAACCTAAAAAACCAGTATTTAGTGAAGAGCTGACCAAAGTACCCGATCTGGAAGACCTGGACGGTTATGTAGCCAGCATAGAATCCATGCATAAAATCAAACCCGGCAACGAAGCTGAAATTGTATGGGCCGATAGCCTTCACCAGCAAACCGAATATGCTGTTGTGTATTTACATGGTTTTTCGGCATCAAAAACAGAAGGCAACCCGGTACACTTAAATTTAGCCAAGCAATTACACGCCAATTTATACCTTGCCCGCCTGGCCGATCACGGAATTGATACCCTGGCACCCATGCAATATTTTACGGCCGACCGCCTTTGGGAAACCAGCAAACAGGCTTATGCCATCGGCAAAAAACTGGGTAAAAAAGTAATTTTAGTGGGTACCTCTACCGGTGGCACAGTGGCATTAAAATTAGCGGCAACCTATCCAGAAATTAATAGTTTGATTTTAATGTCGCCAAATGTGGCCATTAACGATAAAAATGCCTGGCTTTTAAACAACCCATGGGGTTTGCAGATTGCCCGTAAAGTAGTAGGCGGCGACGAACGTAAAGTGGACGACCGCACCGACGAATACAAAAAATACTGGTACACCAATTACCGGCTAGAATCGTTGGTAGAACTGGAAGAATTTATTGAAAGCAGCATGCTCAAACCAACCTTTAAAAAGGTAAAACAACCTGTTTTACTGCTTTATTATTATAAAAATGAGCTGGAACAGGATCCGGTGGTTAAGGTTGATGCCATGCTAAAAATGTTCGATGAACTGGGTACGGCTGATAATTTAAAGAGAAAAGTAGCTATACCCAATGCAGGTAACCACGTAATGGGATCATATATTACTTCGAAGGATTTGCCGGGTGTGGAAACTGCTATTGAAAGTTTTGTAGAAAGTACGCTGAAGGTTCCTGTTTATTGATTTAATTGAAACTTAATGCTGAGAGATCAGTTTTTAATCCAAAAATATTGAAGTGGAGATGTCCAATCGCAAGAAGTCGTCATTTCGAGCGGAGTGCAATACAGTCGAGAACCTGAAGGCTCTGCGAAGCAAAATCTGTCCAAATAGATCTCTCCATTTCGCTGCGCTTCAGTCGAGATGACGATCGTTGTAATTAACCCTGAATTTAGTATAGACTTACGAAGTTATTCCATCGCTAACCCCAAGGCCAAACTTCGTAAGACACTAGCCCAAAATATTTTTCACGATCATTTCGGCGTGTACCCTCGAGTTTTCGATAAAAAGTTTGTGGGTATCTAAACCACCACAAACTACACCAGCCAGGTATAAACCTTTTACATTGGTTTCCATGGTTTCTTCGTTATAGGCTGGGCAAAGTGTTTCGGGCAGATCGATTCCGAATTTTCTCAACATCGAAAAATCTGGCTGGTAACCCGTCATCGCAATTACGAAATCGTTTGGAATCGTTTTAATCCCTTCTGGTGTTTTAATATCCACTTCGCCTTCCCTTATTTCAACAAGTTCAGAATAGAAAAGGGCAGTGACTTCACCTTCCTTAATCCTGTTCTGTATATCGGGGCGAACCCAATATTTAACATGCGGACCAAGTTCACCACTCCTTACCACCATGGTTACATTTGCACCTTTGCGGTAAGTTTCTAAAGCAGCATCAACACCCGAGTTATTGGCACCAACCACCACTACATTCTGAAAGGTGTATAAATGTGGGTCTTTATAATAATGTGTTACTTTTGGCAGGTGTTCACCTGGTACATTCATTAATAAAGGTACATCATAAAAACCAGTTGCCACAATTACATTTCCAGCCGTATAATCTGTTTTAGAAGTCTTGATTTCGAAAACATCAGCTTCATTTTTAACCACCTGTTGCACCCGCTCGAAAAGATTGATCTTTAAATCAAACTTTTCGGCAACTCGGCGGTAATATTCTACGGCTTCGTTACGGTTAGGCTTTGGGTTGATGGTTACAAAAGGTACGCCCCCGATCTCTAACTTCTGCGAAGTAGAAAAGAAGGTCATAAATACCGGGTAGTTGAACAAACTGTTAACCAAAGCACCTTTTTCTATAATGACATAGCTTAAGTTTGCTTTTTGGGCTTCAATTGCACAAGCCATCCCTATTGGGCCAGCACCTATAATTAATACGTCGTAATGATTTTGATTTGCCAATTGACTATTTATTAAAATTTTTAAGGCATAAAACAATATAAATACATTAGGTATTTACCGTTTTCGCTGACCATATAAGAAATATAAGAGGCATATAAGCTTATATTTTCTTAAATCACTTAAATGGTTAAAGCTTAGCCAGTCTTTTTTTATACCAATTATACTTGCATTGCTTTACTTGGACAGGCGAAATCAGTTCTTTTTAAACCGGTATTTTTTATCGCACCATAACCACCAGCTACATCAATCACGTTTTCTACCCCACGCGATTTTAAAATAGAAGCCGCAATCATTGATCGGTAACCACCTGCGCAATGAATATAATAGGTCGCTTTCGGATTGATTTCGCCAGTCCATTCGTTAATAAAATCCAACGGACGGCTAAGCGTAAATTCCAAATGTTCTGATTCGTACTCGCCTGGTTTACGCACATCAAGCGCAGTAATTTCTCCATTTGATGCCGCCAGCTCAAAAGCCTCTGCTGATATAGATTCAATAGTATCGATTTCTTTGCCTGTTGCAGTCCAGTTTTCGAAACCACCATCCAAATATCCTATGGTACTATCGTAACCCACGCGGGTTAAACGCGTAATCGTTTCTTCTTCTTTTCCCTGGTCAGTAATCAATAAAATAGGTTGCTGCAAATCAGTAATCAAAGCCCCAACCCATGGTGCAAACTGACCATTTAAACCAATATTGATCGAATTTGGAATAAAACCTTTTGCAAAAACCTGCGGATCTCGGGTATCGAGCATAATAGCCCCGGTTTGGTTGGCCAGATCCTCAAATTGTTGCGGGGTTAAAGCATTTAAGCCTTTCTCGTAAACATCGTCAATGCTTTCTACACCACCTTTATTAATGGCGGCATTTTTAGCAAAATATTGGGGCGGAGGCATAATGCCATCCGTTACTTCAGCAATAAACTGTTCTTTTGTTT
This sequence comes from Pedobacter sp. D749, assembly GCF_019317285.1. Classification (NCBI taxonomy): domain Bacteria; kingdom Pseudomonadati; phylum Bacteroidota; class Sphingobacteriia; order Sphingobacteriales; family Sphingobacteriaceae; genus Pedobacter; species Pedobacter sp. D749. Next base: position 5,779,093 of record NZ_CP079218.1, on the reverse strand, counting down.
CAGCCTTTAAAGCATAATTAACTTGTCTCTGATGCCCTAAGGTATCAAAAGTTTCTTTACTCATGCTTTTTCCACAGGCAGAACCTGCGCCATGAGCAGGATAAACAATTACATCATCAGCCAAAGGTTTTATCTTTTCATTTAACGAATCGTAAAGCATTCCTGCTAAATCTTCCATTGTTAAATGTCCTTTTTGCGCTAAATCCGGACGGCCTACATCACCGATAAACAAGGTGTCGCCACTAAAAATGCAATGGTCTTTTCCATTTTCATCGGTTAGTAGATAAGTGGTCGATTCTAAGGTATGGCCAGGAGTGTGTAATGCCGTTATGGTTAGCTTACCAATTTTAAATTGATCACCATCTTTGGCGATATGCGATTTAAATTCGGTTTTTGCAGTTGGACCATAGATAATTTCAGCACCCGATTTTTCTGCCAAATCTACGTGACCGGAAACAAAATCGGCATGAAAATGCGTTTCAAAAATATATTTAATGGTAGCACCAGCTTTTTCTGCTTTCTTTAAATACGTCGCAACTTCTCTTAAAGGATCAATAATTGCAGCTTCACCATCACTTTCGATGTAATAAGCGGCTTCTGCTAGGCAACCTGTGTATATCTGTTCTATTTTCATGTTTTCTTCGCAACGTCACCCTGAATTTATTTCAGGGTCTTACCAAAAAGATGCTGAAACAAGTTCAGCAGGACGGATCTATTCAGCAAAAATAGGGCTAAATACTTATAACCGAAATGATGTTAGTCATAATTGCAGAAGTTTTACTTATTCTAGTACAGACCTCTTAGGTTTCGGAAGCCCGTAAGGTTTTGAAAAGGTGGGTTTTGCGTTAGGGATTGTAAGGGTTCAGTGCCGATCCTTCATCGGCACCGGAGCGGAGCGTAGCCCTGAAAAGCCCGACCCTTGCGTAGCTTGGGTAACGCCCAAATCAGTTTGCAATTGAAAATTTACGCTTTCTAGATATTTTCAACACCTCTCGGGATTGCGACATTAATCTTTAGTCAACTCACCCCGCAACGATTCATCCATCAATTTACGGCTTTCTTCAACAGATAGCCCCAAGCCCATTACAAACATCAGTTTGGTTACTGTAGCTTCGAAAGTTAAATCATAGCCGCTTACAATGCCCATTTTTAACAATTCCCTACTGGTTTCGTAGCGACCAAGTTGTACTGATCCTTTTTTACACTGAGAGATATCAATAATGATTTTTCCATTTAAAATGGCCTGGCGCAAACTATCTAAAAACCATTGTGCGGTGGAGGTATTACCAGAGCCAAAAGTTTCTAAAATGATGGCATCTACTTTAGAATCGGTGATGGCCTGAACGGCTTGTGGCGTAATTCCCGGGTATAATTTAAGCACACCAATATTCGAATTAAAATTGGTATGCAATTTTAACTCACCGCCGGTAGCTTTTAAAATGTAATTTCTGTGAAACTGTAAATGTACTCCGGCCTCTGCAAGTACCGGGTAATTCGGCGAACGGAAAGCCTCAAACTTTTCACTATTGTATTTAATAGAACGATTACCCCTGAACAATTGCGCATCAAAATAAATGCAAACCTCAGGGAATAATGCTTTGCCATCTTCTTTAGTTGCAGCAATTTCTAACGCAGTAATTAAATTTTCTTTGGCATCGGTTCTGATTTCTCCGATAGGCAACTGCGATCCGGTTAAAACAACAGGTTTATCGAGGTTTTCGAGCATAAAACTCAGTGCAGAAGCGGTAAAAGCCATGGTATCCGATCCGTGCAGGATCACAAAGCCATCGTACTGATCATATTCATTGTAAACGAGTTCGGCCAATGTTTTCCATATTTCAGGATCCATGTTTGATGAATCCAAAACCGGATTGAAAGAGTGTACATCTAACTGGTAATCTAAACGGCCCAGTTCCGGAACATTTTCTTTTATCTGCTGAAAATCAAACGGAATCAACATCCCGTTTGTAGGATCGTTAACCATACCGATGGTGCCACCGGTATAAATTATAAGTATTTTGGTCATTTGGTTTAGTGAAGGTTGCTCAACGCAAAGAAACTAAAAATTTAGAAATGATTGGGCGATATTTTTAAATTAGCAATAAAAAGACCGAGCAGCAAAGCTAAATTAACAATTTAATAATTTAAACATCAAACACATGTCAAATTGATAATTTTCCCACAAGACGGATTCTCAAAAATCAATTACTGCATCCTGCGAAACAGATTTCTCCATTACGTTGCACTTCATCCGATAGTTATCGGATCGAAATGACGACCGACCTTAGGTTTAAAGAGAAATCTGCCTCAATAGATTTAGCTTCACTGAGCCTGCGGGTTCTCGACTGTGTTGCACTCGACTTATAATGACGCTATGGTTAAACCCACTGAATAGATTGCTTCGTCGGCTGAAAAAGCCTTCTCGCAATGACGCGACTTTAAACCCCAAAAATCTTTTTCGAATTCTCCGTAGTCACATCCGCTATTTCTTCAATAGAAACACCATAAATATCCGCAAGTTTTTGTGCGATATAAACCAGGTAACTGCTCTCATTGGGTTTACCACGGAAAGGAACCGGTGCCAGATAAGGAGAATCGGTTTCTAAAACCAGGTCAGTTAAAGAAATATCTGCCAATACCAGATCCAAACCCGCTTTTTTATACGTAACCACACCACCAATACCTAAATAAAAATTAAGGTCAATAGCCTGTTTTGCCTGAGCCAAATTTCCGGTGAAACAATGGAATATACCACGTAATTTTTCATCTCTTTCGCTTTCCAATACTTCAAAAACTTCGTCAAAAGCTTCTCTGCAATGAATTACAATTGGCAACCCTAGCTCTTTTGCCCAGCCAATCTGCTTGCGAAAAGCATCTTGTTGAATAGCTAAAGTGGTTTTATCCCAATATAAATCGATCCCTATTTCGCCAATGGCATAAATTTTCCGACTAGCAATACTTTTATAAATTTCATCTAACAGCGCAAGGTAATCTTCTTTTACATCACAGGGATGGAGACCGGCCATTGCAAAACAGTTTTCAGGATATTTCGCCACCAGGTCATCAATCATTGCGATCGATTTCACGTCAACATTGGGCAAGAACAAACGGTTCACATCGCTTTCAAAACAACGCTCCATTAACTGGGCCTTTTTCTCGGCATCCTGCTCGTAATATAAATGGGTATGGGTATCGGTGAAGATCATGTTTTGTTATAGTATCAAGTAATAAGTATCAGGTATCAAGATGGATTTGCTGATTCTTGATACCTGTACAAGGAATTCTATTTCTTTTCAGCTTTGCTTTTTTTCGGTGCTTTGACTTTGGACTCCGGACTTCCGACTTCAGACTTTCCATTCTGCGGAATCCATTCCATTTCCTTTTTCAAAAATTTCCCGGTTAAACTGATCGGGTTCTGGATCAAACCTTCCGGTGTACCTTCAAACAAAATTCTTCCGCCGCCAGCACCGCCTTCTTCTCCTAAATCAATTACCCAATCGGCAACTTTAACCACGTCTAAATTATGTTCGATCACCAAAATGGTATTTCCTTTATCAACCAGCTCCTGCAATACGCCCAAAAGCACGTTAATATCTTCAAAGTGAAGTCCTGTTGTAGGCTCATCTAAAATATAAAAGGTTTTTCCGGTATCTTTTTTAGAAAGTTCAGTGGCCAGTTTTACACGCTGCGCCTCCCCTCCTGATAAAGTAACCGACGATTGGCCCAAAGTAATATAACCTAAACCAACATCTTTTAAGGTTTTGATCTTTCTGTAGATGATCGGAATATTTTCGAAGAAAGTACAGGCATCTTCAATACTCATATCCAACACATCACTGATCGATTTTCCACGGAAACGGACTTCTAAAGTCTCCCTGTTGTATCTTCTTCCGCCGCACTCTTCACAAGGAACTTGTACATCGGGCAAAAAGTTCATTTCAATCACCTTTAAACCTGCACCCTGACAGGTTTCGCAACGACCACCTTTTACGTTGAAAGAAAAACGGCCTGGTTTGTAACCCCGAATTTTTGCTTCGGGCAACTGAACAAACAAATTCCTGATATCAGAGAAAACGCCGGTATAGGTTGAAGGATTTGAACGCGGCGTTCTGCCAATCGGTGCCTGATCAATCTCGATTACCTTATCTATTTCTTTTAAGCCATTAATTTTTTCGTAAGGCAAAGGTGTTTTTTTGGCCCTGAAAAAATGGTGGTTTAAAATAGGATATAAAGTTTCGGTAATTAAACTTGATTTACCACTACCAGAAACACCGGTTACGGCAATAAATTTTCCCAAAGGAAAATCTACTGAAACCTCTTTTAAATTATGGCCCGTAGCTTTAACAATCGACAATTTATGCCCGTTACCTTTCCTGCGGACTTTTGGTGTTTCAATCTGCTTTTTGCCATTCAAATAATCAGCGGTTAAGGTATTCGATTTCAGAATCTGTGCGGCTGTTCCTTCGGCTACAACGGTACCTCCATGAATACCGGCACCAGGCCCCACATCAATTACCCAATCGGCCTCTAAAATCATATCCTTATCATGTTCTACCACCAAAACGGTGTTTCCAAGATCGCGGAGATTTTTAAGTGCATTAATCAAACGTTCGTTATCACGCTGGTGTAAACCGATACTTGGCTCATCTAGAATGTACATGACGTTCATCAGCTGCGAACCGATCTGCGTAGCCAAACGGATACGTTGTGCCTCACCACCAGAAAGTGTACGGGCAGTTCTATCTAAAGTTAAATAAGTTAAACCCACATCGGTTAAAAAGCCGATTCTCGCTTTAATTTCCTTTAAAATTTCTTTGGCAATGATATTCTGACGGTCGGACAAACGTTCATCAACTTTTTCAAACCATTGATGAAGGTTGTTGATATCCATTGATGACAGTTCAAAAATGTTTTTGCCATCTACCTTAAAATTCAGACTTTCTTTCTTCAAACGTGCACCGTGACACTCCGGACAGGTTTTTAGTTTCCTGAACTCGTCCATATCGTCAGATGCTGATTCGCTTCTTTTTTCGTTCTGCTCTTCGAGCATTTTAATTATCCCGTCAAAAGTGATGTTATAATTCTGAACGTTCCATTTATTGTATTCTACCTCAACCTTAATCAGGTCGGGTGAACCGCTTAAAATGATGTTAATGACCTCATCGCTTAATTTTTCAATGGGCGTAGAAAGCGAGAAGCTGTATTTTTTTGCCAAAGCTTTTAATACCTGGAACATCCAGATATCGCGATATTCGCCCAAAGGAGCCAAACCACCATTTAAAATACTCAATTTTGGATTTGGGATAACCGAATCTTTATCGACTACAAAAATATACCCTAAACCATCGCAACGCTCACAGGCGCCATAAGGTGAGTTGAACGAAAAACTATTGGGTTGGGGTTCATCATAAGAAATCCCTGTAGTTGGGCACATCAAAAACTTACTAAAATGTGCTACATTATTATCTTTATCGCTGATTTTGATTACCCCTTTACCCATTTTCATTGCAATCTGCAGTGAATCGAGCAGGCGTTTTTTATCTTTCACATCAATAATCAGGCGATCGATCACCACTTCAATATCATGGATTTTATAACGGTCTACCTGCATTTTAGCAGCAATATCCTTAATTTCCCCATCTACACGCACTTTCACATAACCCTGTTTACGGATCTGCTCAAAAAGTTCGCGGTAATGCCCCTTTCTGCCTTTAACTACCGGGGCAAGGATATTTACGGCCATACCATCAAATTTATTGAAGATGTTCTGCAGAATCTGGTCTTCGCTCATGCGCTCCATTTTCTCACCGGTATTATACGAATAGGCATCGGCAACACGCGCATAAAGCAAACGCATAAAATCGTAAATTTCGGTAATTGTACCCACGGTTGAACGTGGATTTTTACTGGTGGTTTTTTGCTCAATGGCAATAACCGGACTTAGTCCCGAAACTTTATCCACATCCGGGCGCTCCATACCGCCCATAAACTGGCGGCTATAGGCACTGAATGTTTCCATGTAACGGCGCTGTCCTTCCGCATAAATGGTATCAAAAGCCAACGAAGATTTACCGCTGCCACTTAAACCAGTGATTACAACCAGTTGATTGCGCGGAAAACTAACGTCTATATTCTTTAAATTATGTACCCTCGCACCATATACTTCTACATCTTTTTGCTCGCCGAGGTCGATAGATTTATTGCTCATATTTTATTTAAAGTTGGGGCCGAAACCGGGTCTTAAAAAAGACCAGATTTCAATCCGCAAAAATGCTAAAAATTTTATCAAAATGAAAGTCAAAACCAATCTGTATTACCTATTAATTGTCATAATGTCGGCTTCTATTTCTAAGGAAACCAGATGATAAGCCAAAGCGCACATAACCGTAATGATCCTGAAAATAGATATTGTAATTATCTTCGCCATAATAACCAACCGCAGCCATCAAAAACACATTATTCATAAAAGGAAAACTGTAATTGAAGTTGATTTCGGCATTTAACCGCTTCTGGATATTGGCAAAATTTTTGGATGGAATTTTATTTACGGCATAAGATAACTCAGTGTTTAAACGCCAGGTCTCTTTTTCGGTTTTAACTTTCTGCTTATTCCTTGCGTTTTTTTCGATTTCATCATACCTGCGCCAGGAGAAACCATACAGCACTCTTGTAAATCCAAATCCCTCATTAAGTGCAGGCTCATACCTGAAAAATTTATACCACTGCAAACCAAGCCGATGATTGAATGAATAATAACTTCCATCTGGGTTAACTGGTGTTAAATCACCAAAACGATAGGAAAGCGTTAAATAATTCGCATTAAAATTTCCTGTACGGGTATTAATTGTACCGTCAGGATTAAATGCGCTCTGATCCTGACCATTTGAATGGTGTGTAAAAGCAAGTTCGGCATATTTATAATGTTCGGGATCCGGATTTAACCTCGCATAAAGCGCTCCGCCTAAACGGTAACTCGGTGTTCGTACAGCAGCTGAGAATTCGGTCCGCACACGGACCGTAAAATCAGGAATAATCGCAAAGGCAATAGGCGATTTATAACTACCCAAAAGCATATAAGTGGTAGTAAGCCTACCGTTGATTACATATTTTGAAGGTGCACCCAATTCCCCGCCCGGTGCCGTATAAGCTAAATCAGCATTTTCTTTATACAGATGAATATATTCTTTATTGGCAAACTCTCTTTTTAAGGCTATTGAATCTTGAGCCAAAGATTGTAAACAGATGAGGCAGATGATAAGCACAAAAAAAGTTTTCGTCATACCAGATAAACGCTGATTATGAGGGAACGGTTTTGTATTTTAGATAAAATAAAGATTGCTAATTAAATGATATAGAAACTACAAAGGTTAAAGGTCACAGTTATTTGCCACCTCAACAGAGAATTACGTTAAATTTCAATAATTAAATATATTCAAAAGATTTCTCGGCTCCGTTTCTCTCCGCTCGAGATGACGATACTACTATGAACGTTACGCTAATCAACGAACCTGTGAACAAGTGACTAATGAACAAATGACCAATGAACTAACCTACCACTCTATCGTCGTTCCATTTTCAGTTGGGCGACCCGTACAGACCAGCACTCTACCTCTTTCAATTTCATCATCAGTAAGCACTTCGTTGTAATCCATCTTTACGCCACCTTTCGTACAATTGGCTACGCAGGTGCTGCATACGCCACCACGACAACTATAAGGAAGTTTAATTTTATTTTCTAGTGCTACATCTAAAATTCTTTTTGGCCAAGGAACTTCAAGATTATATGATTCCCCTTTAAAATTTAAAACAACCGAATACGTATTTTTATCGACTACTTTTTCAGAACTATCGTCTTCATCAACCTCATCTTCCGGCAGTACAAAAGTCTCCCTTTTAATCTGTTTAATATCGAAACCCATACCTAATAAGGTAATCCGGCATAGATCCATGTAGATAACCGGTCCACAACTGTAAAAAAGTGCTTTATCCCGTTCAAAATGCAGATGTTCTTTAATTAAATTCTCGATATAGAATTTATTCAGCCTGGCCGTCATTAAGTTTTTGCTGTTGCTAAAAATCCAGACAATTTTTAACCTATCAGGATATTGCTGTTGCCATTCGGTCAGTTCATCATAAAACAAAGTTTCCTCTTTTGATCTGTTACTATATATTAATGTGACCAACGATTTTTTCTCCCGCACCAATGCCGTTTTCATAATCGAAAACAATGGGGTAATGCCAACCCCTGCAGCAAAAAGAAAAACATCGCGTTCTAAATTTTCATCTGGCACATAACTGAACAGTCCCTGCGGCTCCTGAGCCAAAAGAATATCGTTTACAGAAGTTTTATGGTGTAAAAACCTCGAGATTTCCCCATTCTCCACACGTTTTACCGTAATTGCTAAAGGTTCATTAACATCAGGCGAACTGTTAAACGAATACGACCTTCTTACCTCTTTATGCTTTCCCTGAAAAACTAATGATAAAAACTGTCCCGCTAAATACGTAGGGTACTGATCCAAATCTTCAAATTGAAAAGTAATATTATCGCCGGGTTGATTGATGATTTTATTGATCCGCAGTTTGAACATAATGCAAAGAAAGGAAATTGGTTTATTAGTTCAATAGTTCATTGGTCATTTGTTAATTGGTAACTGCAAATTGCCAACTGTAAACTGTTCATTGGTTCATTAGCCATTGGTTAATTTGTTAGCATGATGTATAAAAATAACTTTGTGTCTTCGTGACTTTGTGGTAAAACAATATTTATCAGAAAACAAATCGGTGTAAGCCAATAATCTGCAAAATTATTTCCAAAAAAAACGTCCCGATTAAAAACCGGGACGCCTTACCAAATGCTTGTCTTTATCTTAATTATATTATTCGGCGTTGTAGGCCAATAATACGCGCGGTTTTGCGTAACCGTAACGTTTCGGATGTTCCATAATCTGTTTCATAGAAATCACCTTATAAACATAGCCACCGGTTTCGCGGTTAAGCCTCATTTTGTAGTAATTATCCTGATTTTGATTATTGATCTGCTTGCGTAAGCGTCCGTCGCCAACATTGTAAGCAGCAGCTACCAATGTCCAGCTTTCTAAACCTTTATACATTTCTTTAATGTATTTGCAGGCTGCAATGGTCGATTTGCGCAAATTATAGCGTTCATCAACATCCCCATTTACTCTTAATCCATAGGTACGGGCTGTGCCGGGCATAAACTGCCAGATTCCGGCTGCACCTTTTGGAGAAACCCCTTCTGCCATTCCAGATTCGACCAAAGCCAAATACTTAAAATCGTTCGGGATTCCGTAAGCAGCGAGAATGGGTTCAATTACAGGAAACCATTTTGCTGCTTTTGCATGCAGGCGGTTGGTTTGGGTATTTCCGTAAGTGTGTGCTGCAAGAATTTTTTTCATTTTGCGTTCTACCTTTTTATCGCCTAATGGCAGGGTTTCTTCCGCGAAATTCAACTGTGCCATTAAAGATTGAGGAGCTTCCTCTTTTTCTACTTTTAGGCTATCAGATTTGGGTATTGTAGTGTTTAATTTTTCTTCTTTTAAAAGACTTTTTTGTGCTAAGGGCATTTGGTAAGCGAACACTTTTGCCAAGATAAATAGTGTTGCCACTACCGCAAATGGTACGATGTGTTTCTTTAACATTTTCCTCCTTTTTTTGGTGAACTTATATAAAAACGCTGGCAAAGGTAAAAAATAATAAGCACATTATCAAATAGTTACAAGAATAAGCGCAGAAATCGACCTTTAAAGCGCTTTAAACGTGGATTTTAATTTTTGTTTTTCAGTCAATTTTCCCTATATTAGAGGCTATTTTTTTATCTAATTTTTCAGCTCTCAGAATTGTTATGTTCATCATTTTTTCATAAATTTGCAGCCCGCATTTTTAATGCGGTTAAAAGCGTATCATGATAAATAAAAACAACAGGAACAGTCGGGATGACAAGTCCAAATCAGACAGTCGGAGAACAGAAGGCAGAAGTAGTTCGGCCGGGTCTGACAGAAAAAGATCAGACAACAAAGACAGTAAATTCAAAAAATCATCCGATTCAAAAGAAGGCTTCAGACCTAGAAGCGCAGACAGTAAAGATTTCAAATCAAAATCTTTCGGAGACAAAAAAGATTTCAAACCAAGATCAGGCGGACGTGATTTCAAATCTAAAGATTCGGAACCACAGAGTTTCAAATTCGGCGATCGTGAATTTAAATCTAAAGATTCAGCAGGAGAGGACCGTGGTTTTAAACCAAGAGAAGGTAAATCGAGAGATTACAAACCAAGAACCGGCGACCGTGATTTCAAACCGAGAGAAGGCGGATCAAGAGACTACAAACCAAGAACAGGAGACAGGGATTTTAAACCAAGAGAAGGTGGTGCAAGAGATTATAAGCCAAGAACAGGAGAGCGTGATTTCAAATCTAAGGATGGAGATTCGAGAGATTTTAAACCGAGAACTGGCGACCGCGACTTTAAACCAAGAGAAGGTGGGTCGAGAGATTATAAACCAAGAACAGGTGAACGCGATTTCAAATCTAAGGACGAGGGATCGAGGGATTACAAACCAAGAGAGGGCGGATATAAAGATTACAAATCAAGAGGCAAATCAGACGATTTCAAGCCAAGTGCTGGAAGTTCAAGAGATGTAAAACCCAGAGAGCCAAGGGAAGGCGACACCCGCCCGTTTAGAAAACGCGAGGATGCACAGCCAAGAGATACAGAATTTAACCGCCCGGAGCGCACTGTTATTGCCCAAGGCCGCAAAACAAACGAAGATAAAGGCCTAATCCGTCTAAACAGATATATTTCAAATGCAGGCATCTGCTCTCGTCGTAAAGCCGATGAGTTAATTATTGCCGGCATTATTACCGTAAATGGTGAAGCTGTTACTGAACTCGGACATAAAGTAGACCCTGCAAAGGATTTGGTTCGTTACAACGGCGAATTATTAAAACGTGAGAAAAAGGTTTACGTTTTATTGAACAAACCAAAAGATTACATCACCACTACTGATGATCCACAGGAACGCCGTACGGTAATGCAGTTGGTTGATAAAGCCAGCCGCGAGCGCATTTATCCAGTTGGACGTTTAGACAGAAATACCACAGGTTTGTTGTTAATGACAAACGATGGTGATTTGGCTGATAAATTATCACACCCTAAAAACGGTATCACTAAAATTTACAATGTTGAACTGGATAAATCTTTATCACAAGGCGATTTGAACAAAATTGCTTTTGGTTTAGAATTAGAAGATGGTCTGATTAAACCAGATAACATTTCTTACGTTGCAGGTGGAACCAAAAAAGAAATCGGTATCCAGATCCACAGTGGTAAAAACAGGATTGTTCGCCGTATTTTTGAACACTTAGGTTATAATGTAGAAAAATTAGACCGCGTTGTTTATGGCAATTTAACCAAGAAAGACCTACCACGTGGCAGATGGCGCTATCTTGAAGAACATGAATTGATTCAGATTAAACATTTAATAAAATAATACATGAGGCAGCCAATTGGCTGCCTTTTTTTATACTGCTATTTTTTACCACAAAGCGCACAGAGAAAGCACAGCGTTCCAGAGTTTGATTTTCTCCATCGTCCTCGTTTTTAACGAGGATGCAGGAGAAAGACGATTGTATCGCCCAGCAATGAACATGCATTAAAAATGCATCTCTCATTCATCCTCGTTACAAACGAGGACGATAACTAAAAAACATCTTCCGTGTTTTCTGTGCCTCCGTGGCCAACTTTATTTATATTTGTTAAAATCAACATCATCGTTTCATGAAAAAACTCAGTTCATTGCTTATTCTTTCTATGCTATCGACCCTTAGTTTCGCTCAAAAAACCAACTATAATCTCATTGTCGGCACCTATACTGCACCAGGAAAAAGCGAAGGAATTTACACTTACGATTTTAATACTTTAACAGCTGTTACCAAGATAAAAAGCATTACAAAAAACACTGCTAATCCAAGTTACATAGCCGTTTCACCTGATAACAAATTTATTTATACCGTTAACGAAACCGGAGCTACCAGTACGGTAAGCGCATTTAAATATGATGCCAAAACAGGCGATTTAACTTTTTTAAACAAAGTTGACAGTCATGGTGCTGATCCCTGCTTTATTACCGTTGATGCCAAAAATGTAATTGTAGCCAATTATAGTGGTGGTAGCTTAGCGGTATTTTCACGAAAAGCTGACGGGGCTTTAACAGAGGCTTTGCAGATCATCAAACATACCGGAAAAAGCATTGATCCGAAAGGAAGACAAGAAAGCGCTCATGTACACATGACAAAATTTACACCAGATCATAAATACTTAATTGTTAACGATCTGGGCGAAGATCAAACTTATATTTACAATTATAATCCAACCGCGAAAGAAAAAATATTAACGGTAAAGTCGGTTATAAAAACCAATGCAGGTACTGGCCCGAGGCACATTACTTTTAGTCCGAATGGAAAATTTGCCTATTTAGCGCACGAATTTAACGGCAACATAACTGTTTTTGCTTATGCAGATGGAAGTTTGACCAAAATCCAGGAGATCAGCACCACGCCGAAAGATTTTACAGGAAAAATTGATGGCGCAGATATCCATGTTTCGGCTGATGGAAAATTCTTATACGAAACCAACCGTGGCGATGCCAATAGCATTTCTGCATTCTCTATTTTATCTACCGGAAAATTGAAATTTATTGAAACGGTAAGTACCCTGGGAAAAGGGCCAAGAAACTTTACGATTGATCCGACCGGAAAATTCTTATTGATCGGACATCAGTATACGAATAACATTGTTATTTTTAACCGAAACAAAACAACCGGTAAATTAACCGATAGCGGCAAAAGGATCGATGTTGGTGCTCCGGTTTGTTTAGTATTTAATTAATCACCCAAAATTTAGCCAATGGAAAACTTCGATTGGACGAAATTCACTATCAGAATCGCCATTAAAGCAAAAGTTGAGGACATCTACAACGCCTGGACAAAAGCAATTGAAATTGAAAAATGGTTTTTAAGCGATGCGTCCTTTACTGACGAGAATAAAGTACTGCTCAGTAAAACGCAGAACGCACTTAAAGGCGATCGGTATAAATGGATCTGGTACCTTTATGAGCATATCGAAAATGGAACGGTAACCGAAGCAAATGGCAAGGATTATTTTCAGTTTACTTTTGCCGGAGCTTGTTTGGTTGAGATCAAGCTGCATGAAGAATTTGAATATACCGTTGTAGAATTGACCCAAAAGAATATCCCTGAAGATGATCATTCAAAACGGAACATCCGCCTGGGTTGTCATAATGGTTGGAGTTTTTACCTGGTTAATTTTAAATCCGTTTATGAAGGCGGTTTGGATTTGAGAAATAAAGATAACCGCTTTAAACCCATGTTGAATAATTGAGGTGATGGATTCAACAATTAAGGAAAAAGAAATTAAGGAATCAGGATTTTCCGTGCTTGATAATGTATTTACAGATCAGGAAATTCAAGATATCCAGGCGGCTATTAACGGAGCAGATACCAAAAAAGAAACATTTAAGAAATCAGACGATCTTTTTGCAATACGCCAATTTTTAAAAGAAGTTCCAGGAACTATTGAGCTAATTTTCAATAAAAAACTAAAAGCCATCATACGAGAGATTTTTGGCAAAGATTATTTTCTTGTTAAATCAATCTACTTCGACAAACCCGAAACTTCGAATTGGTTTGTTTCTTATCATCAGGATTTGACTATTTCTGTTAACCAGAAAGTAGAAATTCCAGGATTTGGCCCTTACACTAAGAAACATGATCAGTTCGCTGTACAGCCACCGCTAAATATCCTTGAAAGTAATTTTACCATCCGCATTCACCTTGATGATACCAATGAAGAGAATGGTGCGCTAGAAGTAATTCCGAATTCGCACAGTAAAGGCATCTACAGGCCCGAAACGATCGACTGGAATATCGAAAAAGAAGTTAGCTGCAATGTAGCGCGGGGTGGCCTTATGGTTATGAAACCGTTGCTCCTGCATAGCTCGAGCAGAACAACAAACAATCAAAAAAGAAGGGTAATTCATCTTGAATTTAGCAATCAGACGCTGCCCAAAGAATTACAATGGTCGGAATACCTTGATTTTGATCGCACGTCATCATGAGAATTCAGTTTTAGAAAAAACAAGGGGCTTGGGATGACAGGTTAAGATAAATCGTCATTTCGACCGCAGTGGAGAAATCTTTTAAATTAACTGGCTTCAAAGATCTCTCCATTCCGTTACACTCCAGTCGAGATGACGACCGTTCTACCTAAACCTTTCAATGGTAGTTTAGCTCAGTATCTTTATAGCACCAAACGATATAGAAAACTAATATTATCGGCTATTAAGGAATAAAAAAAAGCTCCAATTGTCATTGGAGCCATTTAAATATTATAAATATCGCTTATTATGCCGGTTCTGCAACTCTGGCTACATTGCGGTATGGGAATTCATTAAAGATATGTCTGCGGGCGAAACGACCTGGCGAATCGGCGTTAACCAATTTCACATAGATTGCTTTTGGAACATCGAAATATTCGTAAGCACTTCCATCAAAAAACTGGATATTTAAAACCTGTTGTTTGTATTCAAAATCCTGAATATTCGATAATGTTGTAGTTTGCGTGTACGTTTCGATATTCTGTTCGCGTGTTTCTGGCGCAATACTTACCAGGAAATGGTAAGCTTCGATAATTTCTTTACTTCTGGCTTCTGCATCTAATTTCTCTTCTTCCTGCTGAAATTTATCAGGGTGACAATCTTTCATCAATGTACGGTACACAGATTTAAGCTCTTTTAATTCAGCATTTTTATCTACACTCAAAAGCTTTCTGTAATCAACTATTTTCTTCATTTGGGATAACCTATTTTTAATTTTGTCGAAATGATTTAGGAATATTTATCCTCCAAACCGTTTCAGGCTGCAAAGATACGATTTATAATCATTTGATTTAGAGAAAGTTTACTTTTCTTAAATATTACTAATATGGATCATCAGCCAGGGAATTCCCAATACAATACTTAAGTTTTTTAACCACAGATAAATACGGATTTATCATCTGTAAACATCCTTTTTATCTGTGGTTAAATATAAAGTGAGCCTTATTGTTAATATTTAGCTTGCAAAGAGTTTTCGATTACTTCCTTATAATAGCTAACATAAATCGGCAGGATCTTTTTCAGATCAAAATCCTGTGCCCTTTTAAACGCATTTTCTTTAAAACGGTTAAGCGTTTCATCATCTTTTAAAATTTCAATGGCATGGGCCGCCATCGATTCTACATCACCAACATTGCTCATGTAACCACAAAAGCCATCAATATTAAGTTCGGGTAAACCGCCGGCATTGGTGGTAATTGCGGGCACTTTACAAGCCATAGCCTCTAATGCTGCCAAACCAAAACTTTCAGATTCTGACGGCATTAAGAAAAGATCTGAAACCGACAGGATTTCTTCTACGGCATCTTGCTTACCTAAAAACCTTACATTTTCACAAATATTCAACGATCTGCAAAGCTGCTCATTATAGGCGCGTTCTGGCCCATCCCCTACCATTAATAGTTTTGATGGAATAACTGCTTGTACTTTTTCGAAAATCCTGATCACATCAGCTGTACGTTTCACTTTTCTGAAATTACTGGTATGGATTAAAATGCGTTCATCATTTGGTGCAATCGCTTTTTTAAAGTGTCCTTTTGCCTGTAAACTGAATCGCGAAAAATCTATAAAATTTGGGATGACCTTAATTTCTTTAGTAATCTCAAAATGATTATAGGTATCTTCTTTCAAATCTTCCGACACTGTAGTTACCCCATCGCTTTGATTAATAGAAAAAGTAACCACAGGTTTATAGGTTGGATCTTTACCCACTAAAGTAATATCGGTACCATGTAAAGTGGTTACTACCGGAATATGAAGGCCATAACTCGCTAAAATCTGCTTCGCCATAAAAGCTGCAGATGCATGTGGAATGGCATAATGAACGTGTAACACATCCAATTGTTCAAACCGAACAACATCTACCAGTTTACTGGCCAGCGCCGATTCGTATGGGGCGTAATCAAAAAGTGGATAATCCCTTACTGATACCTCGTGATAAAACAGATTGGAAGAAAAGAAATCGAGCCTCGCGGGCTGACTATAAGTAATAAAGTGAACCTGGTGTCCCTCGTTAGCAAGTGCTTTACCAAGTTCTGTTGCAACTACTCCACTACCGCCAAAAGTGGGGTAGCAAACAATTCCTATCTTCATCGTAAATGTATTGTTGTTACCGCAAATGTAGCCGATTTTAATCTATAATGCGTGTCGGTTTATTGCAATAATGTAATAAGATGCGATTATTAATTTTCCTTCACAATGCGATACATCAGATAGGTATCACATCAGGGCCAAAACCAGAAACAATTATATAAAAATGAGTAGACGGAAAATGAAATAAAGTTATTTAAGGTTGCGCATTTCTTCTTTTATAACAAGGAATAGTTCATTTGGCCTTTGGGTACCAATAAAATATTCCAGGCCATCTCTATCGGTTAAAACCACTGCATCCTTACCCGATGAATAAAAGCGGATTGTACCTTTTGTGTGCAGGTTGTAAACCGGATTATTGAAAAAATAACGGCTATAAGTTGCCTTACGCACATCAACAATGCTATTTAGATCGATCTTAACACGCTTGGTTGTCCAAAGGCCATCCAGGATCATGCTACCATTATCCACCACAATTTTGTACTGAATAAGGAAAAGCAAAAGCATAGAAACCCCAATAATCCCGAAGCCTACGACGAGGAACAAATCTTGCGTATTGTCGCGATCGCGCTCGTAAACGTAAGCGGCAAAACAGAAAGCAGCCATAATTAGCCTGATGAAAATGCGCACATAATCGCGGCCGATGTATTGTTTTTCGATATAGGCGTATTTGCTTTCCACTTATTTAATTTTGAGTTCGAATATAGCAACTTTTTTTGTTGCTGTAGTTAATTTATATCGGTTGTCTTGCCGCATACCTGCAATCCAAACAATTTCACCGTTCCCGTTAACCAGAATTGGGGTGACGCTTTTCAGATGTAGGGGAACTTTCTCGTCGATAAAATAATCACTTACCTTTTTAAGATTACGCATGCCCAGTGGAATAAATTTATCTCCATTTTGCCAATTCCTTAGTACCAAAGGAAAAATTAATTTATCGGCATTAACAAATGCTTTATTCGAATTAATTTCGAATTCTACCATATCGGTAAACGTCAGCGAAATTTCATCATTGGCAAAAGCAATGTTTTCTGTTGTTGGATGGATAAATTGATTAGCAGTGACCGATATATTTTTTTCAACAATAACCAGATCATTTCTATTGATAATGGCTTGATGGGTAGCGCTAAAAAAGTGTGTACCACTTAATGCCTTTAAACTATCTAAAATTTCCTGCACTACATTTTCGCCGAAATTAAAAGGCTTAAGCAACTCGTAAAGCAGTAGCTTTTGCGGGTTTAATTTATAAATCTCATCCAAAGGAATATAAATGCCATCATTCCTTTTATTTAGAATTTTATTTGCAATTTTCTGGACCTGGATATTTAAAAAAGTCTCCAGCTCAGCAAAGCGTGCAATATTTTCAGCAAATGTTTTTTCGAGATTAGGGTTGATTTCCTGCAAATGCGGTACTACCTGTAATCTGATTTTATTCCTGGTGTATTTTATACTTGCGTTCGAGCTATCTTCTACAAAATCTAAATTATTAACCTTTACCAACTCATCAATCTGCCGCCGGTTTAAAAAGAGCAAGGGCCTGATCAGTAAATCCCGTTTAGGTAAAATACCGTGCAATCCACTTATACCGGTACCGCGGGTAAGATTAATGAGTACCGTTTCGACCGCATCGTTCTGATGTTGTGCCAGGGCAATGTAATCGTAGCCTTTTTTACTTCTAATTTCTTCAAACCAGTTATAGCGGAGATCGCGTGCGGCCATCTGGGTAGAAATTTTATTTTCGGCCGCATATTTTTTGGTATCAAAATGCGTTACATAAAAAGGTAACTCCAAATTTTTGGCCAATAGTGCAACAAAACTTTCGTCGCGTTGTGCTTCATCAGCCCGTAAATTGAAATTACAATGTGCCACACCAACATCAATGCCTATTGCTTTAAACAAATGCAACATTAATACCGAATCTTCTCCTCCGCTTACGGCCAAAAGAATCTTGTTAGCCCGAACAAACAGCTGCTGCTGTTCAATAAAATCCTGAAATTGTTTAACGGGTAACATCCACCAAAAATATTTAATTTTAACTGGTATTCCGAACGTTCGGAACAAAAAACTAACTTTGTAGTGTGCAAAAACTATTTGTCTTTTTACTCTTTCTAATCAGTCCAGTATTTTTATTCGGCCAGCAACCTGCTTCGAAGATTAAAATCGTTTCGTTTTCCAAGATAACAGGAGATGTTAAAAATAAGGTAAGCTATTTACGGAATCCGGTTTTCCAACAAGACAATGCGACCCTAACTTGCGATAGCGCTATTTTTTATAGCGAAAGAAATTATTTTGAGGCTTATCGAAGTGTTCATATCCATCAAGAAAATACAGATATCTATTCCGATCAGCTCGAATACGATGGAAATAAAAAGCAGGCACATTTAACAGGAAATGTGGTGATGAGAGACCCAACCTCAACTTTAACCACTAATATTTTAGATTACAACACACTCACCAAAATAGGAACTTATACCAGTGGAGGCAAAATTGTAAATAAAGATGTAACCCTTACCAGTAAAAACGGTTATTATTTTAGCGGAAGAAACGTAGCTTATTTTAAATATGATGTGGTGGTAGTAACGCCTCAATCAACCATCAAATCTGATACCATGAGCTACAATACCCAGGATAAATGGACCTATTTTTATGGGCCAACCAATATCAAGGGCAAGGATGACAACCTGTATACAGAGAATGGCCAATACAATACCGCAACGGAAGATGCCTTTTTTGGAAAGAAAAATCTTTATACACAAGGTACGCGTTCTTTAAAAGGCGATAGCTTATATTACTATGGTAAGCAGGGGGTTGGCAAGGCGGTTAAAAACATTGTTTTTTCTGACACGAAAGATAAGATGAAAATGTTCGGCGATTTGGGCTATTACTATAAACTGGATCAAAGGACATTGGTTACCCGAAATGCTTACCTGGGAATTGGCACCGAAGATTCGGTCATGGTGAAGAATAAAAAAAGACCAGACAGTTTATGGATGGGCGCCGATACCTTAGAAACGCAGATGGTACTGCAAAAAACCTTGAAGCTAGTCCCTAAAATTTCGATTAAAGCCGACAATCAGGTTGGCGAGGATGATGAAGATACCGGAGAAAAGAAAGGAAAAGGGGAGCCAAAATATAAACCTGAAGCTGAATCTATCCAAAAAGAAGACAGAAATAAGCGTAAAAATGGCAAGGCTGATAAAAAGAAAAAGAACAAAGGCGATGCCGATACGGAAGACCTGCTTAACCTGAAGGATAAAAGCGTCGATAGTTTAAAATCGAAAGTAGACTCACTTAGCAAAGGAATGCCCAAGCTTAATCCCGATAGTTTACATAAAAATAATCTTTTAAAGAACAAGGCCGATTCCATTATCAAAAACCTGCCTAAACTTAAAACTGATAGTATGAAAAAGCTGGCTGATAAAGCCAATGCGATTACAAAAAATGTATCGAAAAGCACAATCGATAGTTTGCAAAAAAAGATTACCAACGGGGCTTCACCAATTGTAAAGAAAATTTCAAAAACAAAAATCGATAGCCAGCAAAAGAAGCTAACAAAATACGGCGCTAAAGATAGCTTAACAAAAGTTCTGGGGAATTTAAAAGCCGGAGCATTAACTGACACGACCAAATTTAACCCAGCAGACACTGTTCAAACGCGTATTATCAAGGCTTACCACGGCGTTAAAATTTTTAAAACGAATATACAGGCCAAAACCGATAGTCTGTTCTACACCAGTGCCGATTCTACCTTACGTTGCTACAGCAACCCTATCCTCTGGTCGGAAGGCTCTCAGCAAGTTGGCGACACGATATTTGTACAGTTCAAGAATAAAAAACTGAATAACTTACAGGCATTCAGGAACGCATTTTTAGTAAATACACCAAAAGATTCTTTAAGGTTTAATCAAATAAAAGGAAGATTAATGACGGGTTTCTTTACGAATGGAAAATTTAAGACCCTTTATGTAGATGGTAATGCCGAAAGTATTTATTATACCCAGGATGACAGCACCAAGGTGTATAAAGAAATGAACCAAACCCTAAGCAGCAGGATAAAGTTCCTTTTTAAGGATAATGAAAATGCCATTGAAGAAATTGTTTATATCAAGGGGATAGAAGGGGCGCTGAATCCCGAAAATACGATTGCAAAAGATCATGTTTTGAAAGGATTTTCATGGAAACCGACTGAACGTCCGAAATCAAAAAAAGATGCCATAGGCTCTTCGGGTAAAACTAAGCCTAAAGCAAAGGCAAAAGCAATTGCAGGTAAAACTGTGGCTGGTGCTAAAACCACAACTCCGGCAAATAAATCATCAGCACCAGCGGTTAAACCGAAAAATACATTGGGAAAAGACAGCTTAAATGTAGATAAGAAATTACCTCAAACTAAACAGGCAGACGCAACCAATTCTGGCATTAAACCCATCCTACCGAAAAAGGACTCAGTACAAGTGAAAAAAGATTCTGCTCAAGTGAAAAAGGCAGTTGGTAAAATGTAAATAAGTGTGATCGTCATTTCGACTGAAGCGCAGCGGAATGGAGAAATCTTTTGATGAAAAGTTCAAAGATTTCTCCACTACGGTCGAAATGACGACCCATCATAATTTAATAGTCTGGGAAAGTCTATAGTTTTATCTCTTCAAAAAATCCAACATCTTTTTTAGTGCAATAGCCCTGTGACTGATTTTATTCTTTTCTGCCATATCCATTTCAGCAAAAGTAATATCGTAACCATCCGGCTGAAAAATGGGATCATAACCAAAACCCTTCGAACCTGATAATCCTGTTCTGATTGTACCTTCTATTGTACCTTCAAAAATGTGATTTTCACCACCCTGCATTAAAGAAATCACGGTTTTAAACCTTGCTTTTCTATTAGGGTTCCCCTCAAGCTTAGTTAAAACCAGTTGAATGTTTTCCAGGCTATCACGACTTCCTGAATATCGGGCAGAATAAACGCCCGGTTCGTTGTTTAAAGCATCTACCTCTAAGCCACTATCGTCGGCAAAACAGTCTAAATTAAAATGTTCAGCCACATAACTGCTTTTTAAAGTTGCATTGCCTTCAAAAGTATCAGCAGTTTCAGGAATATCAACCAAACAACCAATATCTTCTAAATTCAATACTTCATATTTACCTTCAAGTGCAGCGCGAATTTCTTCAGTTTTATGTTGGTTGTTAGTGGCGAATACAAGTTTTTTCATTTTAGGGAAGGGTAAAAGGCTTAAGGTGTAGGGTTTAAGGTTTTTGGAGCCGAATTAAAATGCCATATCCCGGCACTTGATACTTGATTCTCAATACTTGATACGCTTGCGAAATCGCTATTTAATTTTCTGCAGATGCCCCCAAAGTATTTTTTTAGCGGTTAAATCACTATCGAGATGATGGAGGTTAGGCGCAAAAATAATTCTGGTGGTTTCGTGAACGATGATTTCATTCTGCCAGGTAAGGTTCAGTCGCAAGTCTGCAAATGCTACTCCGAAAGATAACATGATGGCAGGTTTAAAAAACCGGCGTAATTCTACGAAATCCGTTCCTTTATAATTAGAATAATTTAGGATGGCAAAATCGGGGGTACCTAAATCTACAGCTTTAACAATTTTCCGCAACAGTTCTCTGCCTTGTTCGGTACTTACGTCATGCTCACTATCATTAACTAAAATGAGTACTGATTTTTTATTTCCACCCAAAAATTTAAACGTTTTTTCAGGTGCTGGTTCGGCCACAATATGCGGAATTTCAGGCGCTTGTGGATAAACTTTAGGAGAATTTGTAGGATTAATCCCAGGAATTTGCGTTATTTCTGGTTTTAAAACAGGTTCTTTTACTTCATTAACGGAAGCATTTTCGACAGCCGAAACTGCCTCTGGATTACGCAAAGGCAGAATTTCTACGCTTTCATCCTTTACCAAAAAAACCTCTTCGGTAAAAAATAAACGTAAAGCATTCGCATTGTTGGTAACCTGGTTTTCCATTCGTATTTTTGTTGGATAATAATTTCTGTTAAAATTAGTTAAATATCTTATAATAGCGTCGCTAATTGTTACTTTTATCCCTTAAAATTTATAGAGTGCTCTGCGTGAGGAAAGCTTATTGCCTATTTATTTTCAGCTTTATTTATAGCTTTTCGTTTGCACAAAACGTGGCTGTGATAAACGGTAAATCAATAAGTGCTAAAGAATTTATGTGGGCATACAAAAAAAGCCATAACGGAAACATTAGTGCTGCGTATGATACTTTACAGGCTTATTTAAACTTGTATATAAATTTTAAGCTTAAGGTTTTAGATGCCCGTGAAATGGGATTGGATAAAAACGCTGGTTACCAGGAAGAAATTAAAACTTATGAGGATGCATTGACCACACATAAAAAAGCTGGGGTGAGTAGCAAAGATCATGATTTCCTGTTGAACGAATACCGCGAAGGTGTTTTAATGTTCAATGTTTCTGAACAAAAAATATGGAACAAGGCACAGGAAGACGAGCAGGCGATAAATGAATTTTACACAAAAAACCAACAAAATTACAATAAACCTTTAAACGAAGTTAGAGGAGAGGTAATTGCCGATTACCAACTAAGTTTAGAAGAAAAATGGCTTAAAGGCCTAAAACAAAAATATCAGATCAAAATTAACGAAAACGAGTTGAAGAAGCTTGCCAAGTTATAACCAACCTGATTTTTTTGACCATAAGTATTAAATTTGCAAAATATAATAAATAGAATGAAGAAAGTTTTTTTAGTAGCAACCGCTTTAATTTGCCTGTTTTTAAACAGTTTCGCTCAAAAGCATACTGTAGATAAAGTTGCTGCTGTTGTAGGAAATAATATTATCCTGCTATCAGATTTAAACCAACAATACACACAATATCTTTATCAGGGCAACCAGCCTAACAGTGAGATTAAATGTAAAATTTTACAACAAACCTTAACCCAAAAGCTGCTCAAACAACAGGCTGAAATCGATTCGGTAATGGTTGAAGATGGTGCGGTTGATGATGAGGTTAACAAACGTATGCGTTACAGTATGCAGCGTGCAGGCGGCCAGGAGCGTTTAGAGCAATTCTTAAACAAATCTGTTTTGCAGTACAAAGATGAAATCAGACCATCAGTAAAAGATGAATTGATTGCACAAAAAATGCAACAAAAAATTACCGAAAACATTAATGTTACGCCAATGGAGGTAGAAAAGTATTTCAAAGCTTTGGGTGATAGCGTTCCGGAATTTAATACCGAGGTTGAAGTTGGTGAAGTGATTTTAAATCCACAGTTAACCAGAGCAGAAAAACAGAAATTCCGCGATAAAATTGAAGCGCTTCGTTTAAGGGTTAAGAGTGGCGAGGATATGGGTGTTTTAGCAAAAACTTATTCTGAAGATCCAGGTTCTGCTGCCGATGGTGGTGATTACGGTTTTATCGACAGGAACACCATGGTTAAAGAATTTACGGCCTGGGCATTTAAGTTAAAAGCCGGAGAAATTTCGCCAGTATTCGAAACAGATTATGGTTTTCACTTTTTACAGGTTTTAGAGCGTAGAGGTGAGCAGGTACACGTTAGACATATTTTGATTTCGCCTAAAACTACCCCAGAAAGTTTAACTCGTTTAAAATTACATGCAGATAGCATTTACAATAACATTATTGGTAAAAAAATAAGTTTCGCTGCTGCGGCAAATCTTTATTCAGACAATAAAGAGAGCAAGTACAATGGTGGTATGATGCTTAATGCAGAAAATGTTCAGGCAAGAAGTACCTTTATTCCTGTTGACAAATTAGATCCTTCTGTGTTTCTGGTAATCGATAGTATGAAAATCGGTGGTATTTCTAAACCAGATTTATTTACTGCAGCTGATGGAAAACAAGGATACCGCATTTTATATTTAAAATCTAAAATTCCACCGCACAAAGCAAACTTAGCTCAGGATTTTCCAAAAATCAGAGATGCTGCACAGAGTGATAAAATTAATCGTACTTTAAGCGAATGGTTTCAAAAACGTCGCGAAAATACTTACATTAAAATCGACGACGAATTTAATACCTGTGATGAATTAAAAATCTGGACTAAAACCACAGCCGCAAAATAATACCAATGCAGTATAAGAACGAAGTAGAAGCTGTTGATGCACTTCATCAATCTTTCAACAACATTAAAGCCGAAATAGGCAAAGTAGTAGTTGGACAAGATGACATCATAAAATCTGTTTTAATCGCCATTTTTAGTAACGGACACTGTTTGTTGGTTGGCGTACCTGGATTGGCTAAAACTTTACTTGTACAAACAGTTGCATCTGTTTTAGACCTCGATTTTAACCGGATCCAGTTTACACCCGATTTAATGCCCAGCGATATTATTGGCGCAGAGATTTTAGGAGAAGACAGGCATTTTAAATTTATAAAAGGGCCTGTTTTTTCTAATATTATCCTCGCTGATGAGATTAACCGTACACCGCCAAAAACCCAGGCGGCTTTGTTAGAAGCCATGCAGGAAAAATCGGTTACCGCAGCTGGCCAGACCCATACTTTACCAAAACCATTCTTTGTTTTGGCCACACAAAACCCAATTGAACAGGAAGGAACTTATCCCCTACCCGAAGCTCAATTAGATCGGTTCATGTTCAACATTCAATTGAACTATCCTGCCTTTGCAGATGAATTGAACATCGTAAAAAACACCACAAGCAATAAAACCACTCAACTGCAGAAAATTATCCACGCAGATGATATCCAATATTTTCAGAAACTGATCCGCGATATTCCTATAACCGATAACGTATTGGAATATGCAGTTAAACTGGCTGCTAAAACCCGTCCAAACAGTGAGTTTGCTACCGATGCCGTTAATAAATACATTAGCTGGGGTGCAGGCCCGCGTGCTTCGCAATTTTTAGTGCTGGGCGCAAAATGCCATGCCGCTGTAACCGGAAAATATTCTCCTGATATTGAAGATGTAAAAGCTGTAGCGGAGCCTATATTACGTCACCGTATTGTGCGTAACTACCGCGCAGAAGCTGAAGGTTTATCAATCGAGAAAATCATTAAAGATTTATTGTAGTAGCATTAAGCTAGTCGGGATTTGTAATCCCGTCTGATGAGCCAGAATTTTTAACTTCTATTAGTGAATTACAAATCCACAATACAGCAGGTCGAGATTGCAAATCTCGACCAACATAAAATCCTATTTCAAAATATTAGAAAATTAATGCAAGAGTTGACAACTTTCTTGCCTCTTTGCTATTAAAGTTGTCAACTCTACAAGCTATATTCGTGTAAATATTCAGAGAAACGAATGAGTGGCAATCGTGAAATACATTTAGATTTTTTACACTTTTTTAAATCTAAGGAATGTAGCTTTATCCAACTTTAAAAAGACTTAAGGGGTTTTATATTCGAAATCCATTCAGAAAGCAATGAATTGTTTTTTGGGGGACAGGAAAGTTAATCAAGCATATTCACATTGAAAAAGTATCTGACTATAGAAATAAAAAAGTAAAAGCATTGATAAAAGCATCAGGAAAAACCATTTCAAAAATAAGCAATGGATACCAATAACTTACCGGTGCTATAGCCGCACTAATGGATGAATATAAAAAGGCGGTTGATGAAGTGATTACAGTAATTGAACCAATCAGCCAACAGCAACTACTAAAAACCATTGAGCCAGAAAGTTCAAATACAGATTGTATTTCCATCCAAACTATTTTGACACATGTAACCGCATCGATGTTCAGTTATGCGGTATATATCGAAAATTCTATTGGAGTGAAAACAGTCAGACCGGAACGATTGCAATTTGATCAGGTGGCACCCTATATTTCAAGGCTCCGGGAAGCGTTTAAATATAACCAGGACTTTTTCAACAGAAATCCAGACATCACGATGGAAGAGTTCGATCAATCAAAAAAGATCAACACGAGGTGGGGGCAACAATACGATGTAGAACAGATGCTCGAACATGCCATTGTTCATATTTTAAGGCATAGGAGACAGATTAAAAATGCGTTGGTCAATATGAAAAGCTGATCGATTGAAAAAAATAATTTGCAATTCACTGAAAATAAATATCTTTGCAACATCATTTACAGAAATGCTACGTCAACTACATATCCAACGATTAAGCTTTAGCCCGTCTTGTGGCATAAAGGGCTTGGGTATTGACTTAAATTTCCTTCCCAACCCTTAACGCGGTTTTAAGTTTTAACAAACAAAACCCAAATTTAAAAATCAATTATTACGTATTTGCTAAGCATTTAACCGCTTATCAAAATTAATTATATCCGTTATGGACATTTATACCACTGTAGAAGAAAAATATCTACAGGCCATTGAAGAATTGCACTGGGGCGAACTAGCCAAGGCACTTCAGTATTTTAACGAAATTATTGTTTTCGACCCTGATTATGCAAGAGCATATTTTCAATTGGGCGATATTTATCAAAACCACTTTAAAGATTACAAAACCGCGGGTTATTATTATAAACGCTGCATTGAGCTAGATTCCGATTTTCCAGAAGTATATAAACCCTATCTGGAACTTGTTATTACGCTCAAAATGCACAAACTGGTGAAACAGGTTGCAGAGAAGGCTTTACTTGTTCCTGGTGTTTGCGAAGCACATATATACGAATGTTTGGGCTTACATGCTGAGCAACAGCAAAATTTTGAAGAAGCGGCAAACCATTTCAAAAAAGCCGAACTGTTTAATGCCGTTCAGGATGAACAAAGCACTTTAAAGGAGCATCAAAACCGTATTAAAAGCAAAATGAATAGCACAAAAGCAATGATTTATGATTTACAAGGATAAAAGGCAGTGCCTTTTATCCCTTTCTAATACGCTGGATGACCTTAAAATACTATTCGCCAAATTGCTCTTATTATTTTAATTTTGTTACTATCTTTACCACACAATTACAAAGCATAAATTTTTAAATCAAAAATATTCGATATGTCAGCTCACGATTCACACGCACCGGCTCAGCAAACAAAAGGCATTTGGGCTTTACCATTGGCTGCATGGATTCTGGTTTTATTACTGTGTGTCTATTTCACCAGACCAATCTTTAACCACGAAGAAGCATCTGCTCATCATGAAAAAACTGAAGCAGCGCACGAAAAACCAGAAGCACACCATTAGGGCCTTCTTTTCAGAAAGCATAAAAAAAGCGTTCCGATTCAAATCTGAACGCTTTTTTTATACTTCTTTATTTTTTGATTTGCCCCATGATGTTTGGGAAATCGGTAATGATGCCATCTACCCCCAAACTCATAAAATAATTTACTTCCTTCACCGTATTAACCGTCCAGGGGATAATTTTAATACCCATTTCATGGCAGCGGTCTACCAAACCCTTACCAACCAGAACCGAGTAAGGGCTGTAAATAGTAGGCTTAAAACCTAATTTCTCAATATAATCTTCAAAGGGTTCTTTTTCATCAATCAATAATGAAGTTTGTATTTTTGGATATTTTTCGTGCAGGTACTGCAGCGTGCGCATATCAAACGATTCAATAATAACTCTTTTCGCAATTTTTTTCGAATTAATGACATCCATAATCAACTCCACAAATTCTGCAGGCTCAGGATGAAATTCATTGTCGCCGTTTTTAATCGTTTTCGTTTCGATACTATAAACCGGTTTGGCTAGTTTGTGTTCCTTAACGTAAGCCTCAACTGCATCTATGGTTTCAGAGAGTAGCGGTTTGTAAGCTTTAAACTTCATCTGCCCGGGAAAGCGACTATGGACTTTACTCCCTACATCAAATTTTTTAACCTCCTCATAATCCATTTTATAGATGTTATAATTCTTCTGATCTTTTAAAGTAATCGGTTTACCGTTTGGCTGCAAAGAAATCTCGTTATTGAAATAAGGCTCTTGCGAAAGTACAACCTGTTTATCTTTCGAAATCACTGCATCCATTTCTAAGGTGGTAACGCCTAAATCGATAGCTTTTAACATTCCTTCGATGGTATTTTCGGGCATAATGCCACGTGCACCGGCTTTACCCTGTACATCGAATTTCTTCCTTTGGGCAGAAACATGAAAGACAAATAAAATGAGAACAGATAATAGAAGTAATTTTTTGTGCATGAATTTTAAACGTAAAATAAGCTATTTTATTAGTGAGTTGACAACTTTAATAACGAATAGGAACGGAAGTTGTCAACTCTCAAAAATAGGGTATAATATTAAGCTAAATCTGATCCCAACTACAGGTAATGGCAAAACTTAAAATAAAAAAAGGGCTTCTTTTTATGGATAGCCCTTCTTTAATTCACATTTGTTTTTATCTTTCTGCTGGCACAAAAGCCTGTACAATTAAGTTCCAGCTGGCATCGGCGGCCTTTTCATATACGAAAACGTAATTAAAACTTTCACGTAAATCGGCCTTGTAATCAATCGTAGCCACACCATAAGTATAGGCCAAATCACTACCGATTGCCTTATCTACCCCTGTTGTTTTCAAATTGATTTTGCTAACCATTCCATTATAAAAAGAAATAATTTTTCCTTTTCCATCAATGGCTTCGTTACCCGGAAAAAGTAAACGTGCATCGTTAGTTAAAAAGCCCCCAAATGCTGCAATGCCATGTGTTTTTAACAAGGTATTTAGTGTTTTTTCGGTAGTTAAGATAATATCTTTACCAGCCTTAATTTCTTTTTCATTTAAGAACTTTGGAGCAACATGATCTTTAGGTTCAGTAAACTGTGGGCTAGATTTAGCTAAAGGTTTATTGCTTTCCGTTCCTAAATCAATAGCTAGTTTCCACCTGCCGTTTTCCGGTTTCCAGATCGATAGATATTGACCGTATTTTTTCTCAGAAGTTCCAACTTCATATGGCCCTGTGGTAAAACCTAAATCGCCACTGCGTGATACCTTTGCAAGGTTTGGCGTCCATGTTACATCCTTTTCAGCATCTGCTTTGCCAGCATAAAAAGTTTTAGCATTAACTGGGTTTGGCCTAAACACTAAAGTGCTTGTTGTCGAATAGTCTGTAAAAGCTTCTTTATCTCCATTTTTGGCAATTGACTTAGCAAAATCCTTTTCAGCATTTACTAAAGATTTGGTTGTTCCGTCGCTTTTTTGGGCAAAAGCACCCAGGGCGAAAAGCGAAGCTATTGCAGTTGAAAATAATTGTTTCATTATTAATTAAGATAATATTGTTTGGCGAATATAGAATTTTCTTTAATGTATGGACTTAAAAGTAATTAACAATTACACATTAAGGACAGTTATTTTTCTCTATAAATAGTTTCTAAAACAGTTTGCCCGGTGGCTTTCAACGTATTTTTATCAATGTTGGGTAAGTTATCCAATTGCGTATGCCAATTGATATAAAAGCCACTATTATCATTGTAATGGATAATATCGATAGATGGAATGCCTGCTTTGTTCGCCCAAAGATGATCATCAACTAATTTCCCACTCGGAATTTTCGTAAAGTAAGAAGCATAACCAATTTCATTACCAATGTCCCAAACCTTGTTCACTACATTTGGAGCAGCCTGACGGGAGATTTCATCCTGCGTAAACTGTGCGTTACCGCCACCAACCATGTCGAGATTAATGCCGTACAAAGCTTTATATCCTGCCTTAATTGCTTTTTTAGCCCAGTACTGAGAGCCTAAACACCATGTAGTTTCATCTGGTGTCTCATCATTGGCTTTGCCATAATCTTCTAAATCCCACAATATAAAATCAACTCCAACATTTGGCTGTTTCTGTTGAATCTGACGTGCCATTTCTAAAATCACCGCCACCCCACTCGCACCATCATTTGCCGCATCAAAAGGTTTTGCATGATTTGCAGGGTCGGTATCCTGATCAGAAAATGGACGGGCATCCCAGTGTGCAGTAATTAAAACCCTCTTTTTTTGATCTGGATTAAAAACGGCAACGATATTTTTCAGCAGAAAGCTTTTCCCATCATAAGTTTGCGTTTGCTCACCCTGGATACTTACTTCTGCACCGAACGACCTTAATTTTGCCACCAAATAATCTGCACATTTTTGATGAGCCGTGGTACCTGGAATCCTTGGACCAAAATCCACCTGAGCTTTGGTATAAGCATAAGCACTATCGGCATTAAAATCAGGAGAAACTAAACCTGTTGCCTTTTCTACATTTTCATCAACATTTCGGTTTGTTTTGTTCTGACAAGCATAAAATGCAATTAATGCGAATAAAGGCAGTATTAAAAGTTTTTTATTCATTGTTTAATCTAACGGAAAATTGTTCAAAGTAGTGTAATTATCTCTCATCCCCCTGGGGGAAGAATTAATTGCTTAGAAATAGTCCATTCCCCCTTTGAAGGGGGTAGGGGGATGACTATGCGAAAACTTGTTTCTTTAACAAGGTCTCTGATGATCTTTTTCCCATTCTGCTATGAAATGCTGAATGGTCATATTCACATTCTCAATATCGTTCATTACCTCATCATCATTAAATCTCAGGACATGAAAGCCCAATGCGTTCAGGTTAAGTTCACGAGCTTTATCTTTTTCAAATTGTCCTTCTCGTTCATGACTAAGTCCATCAACCTCAATGACCAACTTTAAATCCTTTGAGAAAAAATCTGCAATATAATTCCCGATTGGTCGCTGTCTTAAGAAGGAATATCCCAACATTTTCTTATTCCTCAACAATTCACACCAAATTCTTATCTCTGCCTTGGTACTATCATTTCGATGGTCTCTGGCAAAGGTTTTTAATTTAGAGTTGTAGTGGTTGTTATGCATGATATCGTAACCTTTCTTAGAATTGAAAAGTAGAAAAATGAAATATAGAAAACAATTTGCTGTTATTATTCATCTTTAAATTAAATATGATTTTCTTCATCCCCCTGCCCCCTTCAAAGGGGGACAAATTCTTGGTGAGCCTGAAAACTTATGAGATTTGTTTTCAGCCCTAGTATAATAAAGTGTGATCTAAGAAAGCATGTAATCCACAATCGCCTCGCAATGGATTTTGGTAGTATCAAATACCGGAATCTCAAAGTCATCCTGATTGATCAGCATAGGGATTTCGGTACATCCCAGAATTATCCCCTCAGCTCCTTCCTTGATCAGATCATTAATTATCTGGATATATTGTGCCCTTGTTTCTTCCAATATTACACCTCTACCTAATTCTTCTTTAAGGGTAAACTGTATATAATCGCGGGTTTCTTTCTTAGAAGGCACCAAAACATTTAACCCATGGTCTTCGAGCTTTTTAATATAAAAGTCCTTTTCCATAGTAAATACGGTCCCTAAGAGTCCTATATTTTTAATTCCAGTAACACTTATGGCTCTAGCGGTTTCGGTACCGATATGGATAATAGGCAGAGCTATTTTTTCTTGTAACTGATCTGCAAAAAGATGTGCCGTATTGGCGCAGAGTACAATTGCTTCTGCCCCACTTCGTTTTAAACTTTCGCAAGCATTGAGTAAAAGATCAAACGATCCTTCCCATGTTTTATCCTGAACATCGCCAAAATTAAGGGAGTAAATTAAACATTCAGCGAAATTTAACCCACCCAAACGCTCATTTACACCCTCATTTATAAAACGATAATAATCTATAGTAGATACCCAACTGATACCACCTACTAAACCAATTTTTCTCATTGCTAAAATCGACTTTGAACTATAGACTTAGAACTACCTAAGCCTTACTCCAGGTGGTCCCTTCTTTGCCGTCTTTAAGCTGAATTCCCAACTCTTGTAAGCCAATACGGATACGATCAGAAGTGGCATAATCTTTATTCGCTTTTGCTTCCGTTCTTAAGTTAATCACCATATCTAAAACGCCGTTCAAGTCGTTACCCCCGGCATCCTCATCTTTCAGTCCTAATATATCGAAAACGAAATCGTTAATCAGTTGCTTTAACTTTTCCAGTGCTTCTGCAGAGATTTTCCCTTTACCATCGTACACAGTATTGATAATCCGAACTGCTTCAAACAACTCTGCAACCAAAATCGGACTGTTAAAGTCATCATTCATCGCAGTAATACATTTTTCTTTCAATGCATCAATATCGAAATCGTTCTGTTCAGAAACTGTTAACTTATCTAACAAGCCAATTGCAGCCATTAAGCGGCGAAAACCTTTCTCCGAGGCGTCTAAAGCTTCATTAGAAAAATCTAATGTACTCCGGTAGTGAGCCTGTAACATAAAAAACTTCACCGTCATCGGGCTAAAGCCTTTCTTCAGTAAAGGGTGGTCACCAGTAAACAATTCTAAAGGAAGGAAACCATTGCCGGCAGATTTAGACATGCGCGTACCGTTTACGGTAAGCATATTGGTGTGCATCCAATAGCGGGCAGGCTGTTTATGGCTGCAGGCTTCAGATTGTGCAATTTCATTGGTATGGTGCGTTGCTGCTAAATCCATTCCACCACCATGAATATCAAATTCAGCACCCAAATATTTGGCGCTCATGGCCGAACACTCGATATGCCAGCCCGGAAAGCCCATGCCAAATGGCGATTGCCACTGCATTAAGGTTTCTGGCTTTGCTTTTATCCACAAGGCAAAGTCTAACCTTCCGCGTTTCTCATCCTGACCACCCAGTTCCCGGGTATTGTTCAGCATATCTTCGAGATTGCGGTTGGTTAAAATGGTATAATTGTATTCCTTACTGTATTTTTCTACATCAAAATATACATTGCCGTCAACTTCGTAACCATAACCTTTGGCTATAATTACCTTAATCATTTCGATCTGCTCAATAATATGTCCGGTAGCGGTAGGCTCGATACTTGGCGGCTGCGTGTTGAACATGCGCATTACATCATGGAAACCCAAAGTATATTTCTGTACAATTTCCATTGGCTCAAGCTGTTCCAGTTTCGCACGTTTTGCAAATTTATCATCGCCCTCGTCCCTATCACCTTCTAAGTGACCTGCATCGGTAATATTACGTACATAACGTACTTTATAACCAGCATATTTAAGGTACCTAAAAATTAAATCGAAAGAAATAAAAGTGCGGCAATTACCCAGGTGCACATCACTATAAACAGTAGGACCGCAAACATACATCCCAACGTTGGGTGCATTTAAGGGTTGAAAAAGTTCTTTTTTGCGCGAAAGCGTATTATAAAGCTGTAAGCCAGTATTCATATTGCAAATGTAATATTAAGTTAGAAAGTTAAAACCTTAAAAGTTGCAATGTTAAGGTTATGATTTTTAAGTAACATTTGAAAGGCAATTAATGCTTGGTTAGTTTTTCATTTGGAGGTATATCATTCCCCTCTATCAGAGGGGGGCCGCAGGACGGGGTGTTTTATTTTCCCTATTGCCAATTTTACCATCTCACTGAAAATTAAAATTTGCTTTTTAAAGGTTATATGAAAAAGTACGTTATAGCTCATCGGCAATAGCAGTCCCTCTTTCCGCTATAGCTTCGCCGAAGAGGCTCAGGCTGCCGCTGCAATAGGGTTTAGGAGGCACGGCTTGATGCTTTTGGGACCGTAAACTTACGAAGTTAGCCCTAGCTCCTGCCCATGCAACTTCGTAAGTTGGCCAGCGCCGGGCATGCATTCCGTCAAATGATACCATCTGATGGGAGAATAATTTTTTAATCCTAATTTAGTTCAACATAATACCTTATTAACGATGGTCGAAATCAGAGTAATAACCAAAAAAGATGCAGAAAGTGTTGCCTGGCTGTCCACACAATTGGGTTACGAGAGTGACATTGAGCAAATATTAGCCAGAATTAAACAGATTAATAACAGCAACGACAACTGTGCATTTGTTGCTTTAGTTGACGACAAAGTAGTAGGCTGGATTCATGGTTTTTATACCTTAAGAATAGAATCTGATCCATTTGTCGAAATTGGAGGATTGATTGTAGATTCTGCTTATCGCAACTTAAAAATTGGAAAACAGTTAATTGAACGCGTAAAACTTTGGGCAGAACAGCTTCAAGTGAAAAAACTAAAGGTAAGGTGCAACACTAAGCGTATTGAAAGTCATCAATTTTATGAACGGGTAGGCTTTAAAGAGAATAAACGGCAGATTGCTTTTGAAATGAATTTGGTTTAATTTTTCAATAGTGTCAGATATTCTATCTGACACTACAGGCAGGCCCTTGCTAAACTTGCGAAGTCTAGCTCTGCCTCTTCCCAGCCAGACTTCGCAAGTTGGCTAACCCGCAATTAAGGATCGCCTCCAATTATTACAACCTTCAAACATTTCTACGTTGTAACATTTCAATCCTATTCGTTAACTTTGTAGCATGATTGATTTACCGGTAGTACCTGCTGTGACTGAAGTTAAACGTAAACCAGATTGGTTACGTGTAAAATTACCTGTTGGTAAAGAATATGCACAAGTTCGCAGTTTAGTAGACACGCACAAGCTCCATACGATCTGCGAAAGCGGCAACTGCCCTAATATGGGAGAATGTTGGGGTGCAGGTACGGCAACATTCATGATTTTGGGTAACATCTGTACCCGCAGTTGCTCTTTCTGTGCGGTTGCTACAGGCCGGCCGTTGGCTGTTGATGTTGATGAACCTAACCGTATTGCAGATTCAGTAAGATTAATGGGGGTTAAACATTGCGTAATTACCTCGGTAGATCGTGATGACTTAAAAGATGGCGGTTCAATCATCTGGGCAGAAACCTTACAGGCTATCCGCAGAGAAAGCCCAATCACTACCTTAGAAACTTTAATCCCTGATTTTAAAGGTCAGTGGGATAATTTATACCGCGTTTTAGAAGAACGTCCGGAAGTGGTTTCGCACAATATGGAAACCGTTAAGCGTTTAACCAGACAGGTACGCATCCAAGCTAAATACGATAGAAGTTTAGAAGCTTTAAAAAGAATTTCGGAATTTGGTTTAAGAACAAAAACAGGCATTATGCTTGGTTTGGGCGAAACCGAAGAAGATATTTTCGAAGCCATGGACGATTTAGTGGCTAATGGCGTGCACATCCTAACTTTAGGTCAATATTTACAACCAACCCGTAATCATCATCCTGTAGTTGATTGGATCCACCCGGATACTTTTGCGATGTACAAAGAAGCTGGCTTGGCAAAAGGGTTAAAATATGTAGAGAGCGGCCCACTGGTACGTTCATCTTACCATGCTGAAAAACACCTTTTCCCAATTGAAGGAATAGTCTAATTCACTTATTAATAACTTCAAAAGTTTTATAATCGTATTCCGAAATGGAATACGATTATAAAACTTTTTTTTGCTTTTAATGTTCTGTATTGTATCTTAGTGATCAATAGTGACTGCATTTAAAAAATTAACTCTAACCGAGCCTGAACTTGTTCAAGCACTGCAATCGAAAGATCCAGCGGTACTAAAAACACTGTACAGCATGTATTCGTCGGCGCTTTACGGTGTCATTTCACGCATTATTACCCACACAGAGCTTGCAGAAGATGTTTTACAAGAAACTTTTGTAAAAATATGGCAGTCTGCAACACACTATGATCATACTAAAGGACGTTTGTTTACGTGGATGATGAATATTGCCCGCAATTTATCGATCGATAAACTCCGTTCTAAAGACTTTAAGAATTCACTCAAAAACCAAGATATAGAAAATAACGTAAGTTTCGTTGATGAACAAAACAAGGTTACGTTTAACCCCGATGTTCTTGGTGTTAAGCAACTTGTAGATAACCTTAAACCGGATTTACAAGCAGTTCTTGATTT
Source organism: Pedobacter sp. D749 (assembly GCF_019317285.1). Lineage (NCBI taxonomy): Bacteria > Pseudomonadati > Bacteroidota > Sphingobacteriia > Sphingobacteriales > Sphingobacteriaceae > Pedobacter > Pedobacter sp. D749. Next base: position 5,743,155 of record NZ_CP079218.1, on the reverse strand, counting down.
AGTTTATTACAAGGGCTTCACGCATGTGGAGGCCGCAGAAAAGTTAGATCTGCCATTAGGTACGGTGAAAACCCGGATCCGGTTGGCTATTATTGAATTGAGAAGGAATTTTAATTGAGCGTGGAAAATTTAAAAGCATATATCGAATCTGGAGTACTTGAGCTGTACGTTTTAGGTGATTTATCACCTGAAGAAACGTTGCAGGTTGAGGAAATGGCATCTCAAAACCCTGAGGTAAGAGATGAAATAGCGGCCATTGAGCAAGCTATGGAGCAATATGCTATTCAAAATGCGGTAGAACCATCTGCAGATGTAGAAACAAGATTATTCGAAAAGTTGGGGTTAAGTGAAGTTGAAGAGAATGTGAATGTTCAACCCGAACCACTTTATACAGAAGAACCAAAAATTATACGTTTAGATGGAAGCGATGCGAAAGTGAGAACTTTACGTTACGCCTTAGTTGCTTGTATAGCTTTATTGGTAGTAAGTACAGCCGCATTGTTTATTACTTATAACAAACTGAACGCTGCGCATGACCAGATTGCAAGTTTAAACCTGGATAAACAAAAGTTTGCCGGAGTTGTAAGCAAACTGGAGTTTGAGAACCAGGGCTTGGATAATATGGCAGCCATGGCCGATAGCAAAGAGTGGGCAACCATCCGTATGGCAGGGCAGGCTTTTAGCCCAACTTCTAAAATGAAGGTGTACTGGAACAAAAAAGATAAAAGTGTGCTGATTAACTATGTGGCTATGGATTTACCAAAAACCGATGCCGAACATCAATATCAGTTGTGGGCCTTGGTAAATGGTAAACCGGTAAGCTTGGGTGTTTTTGGAAAAACAGATTCAACCAATAATGAGGCACTATTAAAAATGCAAACCATTCAGGAAGCACAGGCATTTGCTGTAACTTTAGAGCCTATGGGCGGAAGCGTTAACCCTACAATGGATAAGCTAACCGTAATGGGTGGCGTTTAATTTAAAATTTTTAATCAATATAAAAAATCCCGACATTGATGAAATGCCGGGATTTTTTGTTTTTATACCCCTGAATCGTCCTTTCGAGCGAAGTGAAACGAAGTCGAGAACCCGAGGCTCTGCGAAGCAAAATCTGTATAGATAGATCTCTCCATTCCGCTGCGCTTCAGTCGAGATGACGATTAAAATATAATATTTAGTTGCATATTTCACTTCTTCACAAGGCCGTACGAATACCCATCCCTCTTGCAAATAAGAGGGGATAGTCTTAAGGCAGAGATTTTGGTTCCTGCAACCCTCAATAGTAATACTGGCCGCGCCACCTAAACCTGACAGGAGCGGGCACCGAACGCAGAGAGGTAAAGCGAATGGCAGGACTGTCTAAACACAAATGCTTTTGCAAACTGCTTTCCAAAAAAACGCCTATATATTTAACGCATAAATCTTGTTGCCCCGAGTGAACGAAATGGAGAAACCTTATCGATTAAGATCTCTCCACTGCGGTCGAGGACGATTCTACTATTAAGACTTAGCTGCGTACTTCACTTCTTCGTAAGGCTGTACCAATACCCATCCCTCGCCAAAAAACTCTAATTGGAAAGATTCGCCACTTCCTCTTCCAATGAAGGAACCGAAAGTTAAATTGGTTTTAATGTTAGGTGTTAAATTCTCAGACCAGGCTACTGTAGCATTCGGGTCGGTATATACAGGCTGATTGGCTGTAACCCTTAATAAAATTGGTTCGCCATGCGTGGTTATGGCAATATAACCGCTGCCCGAAAGTTTAACCTGAAATAAACCACCACTCATCATCCCTGCGATGCTTTTTAGCATTTTTATATCATTTTTAATACTCTCTTCCAGAGCCAATACATCATTACCATTTACAAAAACGGCTTCGTTTTGAAGTTTGATGATCTTTACTTTCTTTCCTTCATCGGCCAGATATAGTTTGCCAGTTCCGGTAGCGTGCATCAGTGAGGTACCTTCACCAGATATGGCTTTTTTTAACAACCCCCCCAAACCTTTGCTCAATAGCCCTTCTCTTTTAAAATCAATATTTCCGATGTAAGCAACCATCGAACCTGCTTTTGCCAGGATTTTTTGATTTTTAAGATTTACCTCCAGCATGGCCGGTTTTTCCAGTTCAAAAAAATCGTTTTCTGCCGGGTTTTCTGCTGATTCCTTAATGAGTTCGTTCAGCGTGTACTCTTTTTGTGCCATAATAATTTTGTTTTCCGTTTTTAAAGTATCTGTTATTTAAATATTGTGTAAACTATTAATTATAAACTAAAAAAATAGTAGTTTAGTAAAGGTTTTTTTCCCACAATTGTGGCTAAGCGCATCACAAACTAGGTTGAGATGAGTGCTTTAATTTCTTTTGATATCCTGGCGGTAAGATGCGATGCGGTAACGACAAATTGTTCCTGTGCTAAATGATCGCCTGCCTTTCCATGAATGTAGCAAGCCAGAAGAGCGGCATCTGTTGCCGAATATTTCTGCGCTACAAAACCTGCAATAATGCCGGTGAGAATATCGCCCATTCCACCTTGCGCCATCGCCGGATTTCCTGTAGGATTGATGAGTACCTTGCCTGTTGGCAGGCAAATAAAAGTATATTGGTTTTTAAGAACGATAACAATCTTTTGCTTGATGGCCTTTTCTTTGGCTGTTTGTACCCTATCCCACCAATTATCATGTTCACCAAATAAGCGATCGAACTCTTTCATGTGCGGGGTGATAATGGTATTTGCGACAAGTTTATCGATCAGATCGGGCCTTTCACTCAAAATATTCAAAGCGTCTGCATCAATAATCAACATCTGGTTAGCCAAAATCAGGCTTTCGAGCAGTTTTTCATTTTCCGCTTCAGTACCTAAACCTGGGCCTATAGCAATGGCCTGATATTTCTTTGGGTTCTCTATTCTTGTGTATTCATCTCTTGGCAGGGCCATGACTTCTGGTAAGGTGGTATTTAAAGCGGCTAAACCACTCTGTGGAATAGAAGCAGTGGTTAATCCCGCGCCTGTATGTAAACAAGCCATAGAAGAAAGCAAAGCCGCGCCCATGGTATTGGTATTTCCCGCAATAACAAGTGCGTGACCATAAGTACCTTTATGGCTGAACAATTTTCGGGGCTGCAGAATCTTCTCAATGTCACTTTCTTCAAGTAAATAGAAATCAGCATCTTGTTTCTGGATAAAAGCCTCATCCAGATCAATATCAACCACTTCATATTTTTCAGTCGCCAAGGCCGACTCAGGGAAGAAAAAATTAATTTTCGGTCTTTGAAAACAAATTGTTTTGTAGGCTTTTATACCGTTATAATCTTTCGGGAGTTTACCTTCAGCAAAAAAACCTGTTGGTACATCAACCGCATATACTTTTTTATTCAGCTTATTTATGGCCTGCACAAGCGTTTCAAATTCTCCACTCAAAGGCTTATTTAAGCCGGAGCCTAGAATGGCATCAATAATTAAGTCGGCTTTCAAATGCTTTAGATCAGAAGCCTGATTAATAATCGTTTTTTTACAGCGTGTTTCCTCAATCCGTTGCAGGTTAATTGCAAAATCGTCGCTCTGCTTTTCATCGAAGTTAATGATGTAGACTTTTAAATTCTCATATCCATTAGCGATAAGCAAATGTGCAATAGCAAGTCCGTCTCCCCCATTATTTCCTTTCCCACAGATTATAACCAGGCTTTTATTGGTATCGAACTCGTCTCTTAAAAAAGCTTGAACAAAAGCTCTCGCCGCTTTTTCCATCAGATCGATAGAAGCAATGGGTTTATTGGCAATCGTAAACTGATCAGCACTGCGCATTTGGGCAGAAGTAAGCAATGTTCGCATATAACTAAGGTAAGATTATACAGCTATAATGCAAAAGATGGGATTTTGTTTGATTTTCTTTCTTTAAAGCATTGTAATTAAATCCATCAGGAATTTCCAACCACAGATGCACACACAGATAAACACAGATTTTTATATTCTATTCCACCTGTACACCCCTTCTATCTTTACCCAGATTATTTTATTGATATCAGTTAGCCCAATCCCATAAAAATTATCTCCCAGACTCAGCATTCAAAAAATAATTTGAAATACTCTCTTTTAATTTTTATACCTTTTGCCAATCTTTAGCGTTGACTATTGAATTAAATTAAATCTCAAAACAATGAATCAAAAACCATCAAATGCATTTGTGGCAGCTGCCTGGATGGCATTAGGTATCGGAATGATCGGCTTTATTGTAGGTCTGTGGCGTTCTGATATGCTTCTTAATGAAAAAGGATATTATTTCACCGTATTAATGTTTGGCCTTTTCGCCGTAATCTCTTTACAAAAAGCTGTTCGCGATAAATTGGAAGGAATTCCTGTTACAGAAATTTATTATGGCATCAGTTGGTTCTCTACACTATTAACCATCACTTTATTGGTAATTGGTTTGTGGAATGCCACCCTATTGCCTAGCGAAAAAGGATTTTATGCCTTTGCCTTTTTACTCTCCTTGTTTGGCGCTATTACGGTGCAGAAAAACACGAGAGACAGCCAGATTGTAAATAAAAACCGCGATTCGGAGTAAGATTTAAGCCAGTGGTATTAATTACTGGCTTTTTATTCAGCTAAACACCGGATTTGCCAATTTTGCGCTAAACGCCAGAAGTTCTTTTTTGGTAAGAAAATGCCTTTCGGATATAACTACTCCAAAAAAATTCATGGCAAAAAATAAGTCCTTAAGCTCTTCATCAAAATAAAGATCTGCTCCAAAATACTTGTAATTGTGTTTTAAGTACTCAGTGAGGACTGTTTTTGCCTCTTCTGTTATTAAACTGGCATACGCATCATCATTAACGATTGCAATCAAACAATCCTTAAATTTTTTCTCTTCTTTTTTAACCACCACCATCTTTCTTTTGATCATTTCCTTGGATGCTGATGTATGCATAAATCTTGTTGCATTGGCCAGATCTAAATAAGCATTCTCTTGAACCGTAAATTCTTCGGCTACCTGCTTATATTTGATCGAAAGCGATTTAAATGTTGCTTCAATTTGATTTTCTTTTGCCAAAAACCTGAAATATTCAAAAACCTTTACATCGAGCAGAGCCAATTGCCCATTTTTCTTGCTTATTTCATCCTTCAAATAATCAATCATTGCCCTACAATCAGCCAGCGAATACTTTTTACCATCGTAATTAAATGTTTTAACATTGATCACCTGTGAATCTATATTATCTATTGTAGCCAGGTCTGATTCCAATGCCTTCAACTCATACATTACGCTTAAGTTGGTATCATCAAAAAACTCTTCAACGCTCAATTCAGATGGAATTGTTGGCAGATCAAATGAATCTATATTAAACTGATGATAGGGATTTCTATAATCGAAATAACCATTAAAAATATCTGGATAAGAATTTTGATCATTTTCTTTCAAAAAATCTACTTCAAAGTCACTTAAGTGCTGTACCGATGGTTGCTCTCGGTAAACTGCACGCTGGAATATCTGTGCTGTAAATTTTTCAGCTATTCTTTCCTGATCTACAAGTAGTGTGTTCGCCATCTCATTGTATGGTTTTCCAACAGGAATTCTGAGGTCATTTAATCTTTTAATACGCTCATCGGTTTCTGGATGTGAACTATATTGATTGGAAAAGGATATTTTTGATTTGTTAAAGCGGTTATAATAACCAATGCTCACCTGCGGGAATCCATTTTCGAAAGGCAGTTTATTCCTTTGAGCCAAAAAATTCATTACCAAAATCTGTTGTGGAAAAATATTTGCCGAAATAACACAATCATCGATTTTTCTTTCGTAATAGTTATAGATAATATCTACAGAACGGCTTGCGAGCTGCATGCGCAATAACGAATCAACAAGGGGTTTAGAACCTACGGTAACTGCAGCAACTGCATCGGCATGAAATTCCATTTCGTGCGAAAGTTTGCTATAACTCTCACTTAAAACCTGATAAACACGCACTAGAATCTGTTGCATTAAACCGATTATCTTATCAGAAATCAGCACAAAAATACCAATATAAGAACTTGCGTTCGCTATGCCACGCGTTACTTTATCATAACTTTCATTTTCATAAAGCATATCGTAAATAACCTTGTTAAACTGGTATACATAAATACCAACCTTCATGCTCTTTTGCGAAAAGTGGCCAAACTCATGGGCTAATATTGCACGCAGTTCATCAGCAGTGGTGGTATTAATCAGACCAAATCCGATCATCAGGTTTTTACGCACCGGGAAAAACATGCTCCAAAAGTTCGAATCGTAAAAAACTGCAGCATTAACCTCATTAGATAGGTATACTTTTTTCGGAAAATCTGTTTGTACACTTAAAACAATTTCATCAATCATTTTAAAGATTTCAGGCTGATCGGCCCTGGTAATTTCCAATAAATGAGACCTGTCCAGCTTATTGCTCTTAAACATAAACTTGACCAGAAAAAACAGGATCATAAAACCAAAACCTATCAAACCAATGCCCAAAATAAAAGTAACGGAAGAGCTGATATATTCCATGAGCTTTATCCCCAAATAACAGGAAACTGCGGTTAGCGCCAATGTAAATATTATTAATACTATATAGGTGGCAACAAATAAGGTAATAGCCTGTACAGACTTGGCTGCCATCTTCTTAAAATTTTCAGAAGGCCGAAGAGCGTTTTCGTGCATAAAGATATTGTTTGGTTATGCAAGATAACAAAACGGATAAATGCTCAAAAGCGCTTTAAAAAAATTAACAATAAATTATTGCAGCAATTACGAGTGATAGTGAAATGATTCGAAAATAATTACTACTTTAAACATCAGATACCGAGGCTAATAGTTTATCATTTTCGAGCAAATTTTATAAACCTATTTAAATCTTATATAATCCTATCCATGGAACAAAAAGATGGCTTAAAGAAAACGCTTACCCCCTTTATGCTCTGGGGGCTTGGCGTGGGTTATGTAATTTCGGGAATGTATTTCGGCTGGAATTTAGGTCTCGAAAAAGGGGGTACGTTGGGCATGGCCATTGCTACGGTTGCCATCATGGTGATGTATATTACCTTTAGTTTCAGTTATGCCGAACTGGCCTGCGCCATACCAAAAGCTGGAGGTGTTTTCGATTACGCCAATACAGCGTTGGGCAAAAACATTGGTTTTATTGCGGGTATTGCCCAAATGGTCGAATTTATATTTGCGCCGCCTGCCATTGCCTTCGCCATAGGCGCTTATTTTAATGCATTTTTCCCGCAGGTACCCATTCTTACCAGTGCAATTGCGGTGTATTTCATTTTTACGGCTTTAAATGTTTATGGTATAAAGGCTGCTGCTTCGTTCGAAGTCATTATCACCATTTTGGCTGTTGGCGAGCTGTTGCTGTTTTCAGGCATTACCTTACCCAAGTTTCATGCTGAAAACCTGGTGCATAACAACTTTCCAAATGGCTGGAGTGGTGTTTTCGCAGCTATCCCTTTTGCCATCTGGTTTTTCCTGGGCATTGAGGGGGTTGCCAATGTAGCCGAGGAAACCAAGAACCCACAGCGCGATATCAGCAAAGGTTTTGGCTGGGGTATATTTACTTTGGTTGTATTATGCGTAGTGGTTTTTATCTCCACCATTGGAATCGGTGGTTGGGAAGCTATTGTATATAAAAACGGGAAATCGGGCGAGACTTCCGATTCACCTCTACCTTTAGCCCTTTCGATGATTACGGGCGATAATCATTTAATGTACCACTTACTCATTACGGTTGGCCTATTTGGCTTGGTCGCCTCCTTCCATGGATTGGTTTTAGCAGCTGGCAGGTCTACCTACGAAATGGGAAGAGTGAAAAGCATCCCCGCAATATTGGGAAAAATCTCACCAAAATTTCAAACACCGGCAAATGCTCTGATCGGTAATATGGTCATTGGCATCATCGCACTTTTATCTGGCAAAACCGCCGAAATTATCATTATTTCTGTATTTGGTGCCTTAACTTTATATATCATATCGATGGTTTCAGTAATGGTACTCCGAAAAAACAGTCCTGAAATGGCAAGACCTTTTAAAACGCCTGTTTACCCGCTATTTCCCATAGTCGCATTAATTATTTCCTGTGTTTCTTTCATCGCAATGCTGATTTATAATCTTAAATTAGGTTTAATTTACTCAAGCATTATTTTAGGCATATTTCTTCTATATAAAATCTTTAAAAAGGCAGATTAATGAGTACGAGCAAAGAAATTCTTGATTATGTAAAACATCATCCATCAGGAAAAGTTAAATTGGCTGTTGCTGATATTGACGGCATTTTAAGAGGGAAATATGTCGCTGCCGAAAAGTTTGCTTCACTGGTTGAAGGTCGCCTGGGTTTCTGTGATGTTACTTTCGGCTGGGATGCTGGTGATGTAGCTTACGAAAATGGAAAATACACGGGTTGGCATACAGGTTATCCAGATGCCCAGGTGAAAATCGACCTAAAAACCTTTCGAAAAATCCCTTGGGAAAATGAGGTACCATTCTTTTTAGGCGATTTTATTGATGACCAGGATCAACCAAATTTTGTTTGCCCAAGACAGCTGCTAAAAAAACTGATCACAGAATGTGAAAATGAAGGCTTCTCACCACTTTTTGCACAGGAATTTGAATGGTTCAATTTTTCGGAAACACCAGAAACCATATATGAGAAAGGGTTTGCCAATTTAAAACCTTTAAGTCCGGGCATGTTCGGCTATTCCATTTTAAGAAGCACTTACCGGAATGAATTTATGAGCGACCTGTTCGAACTGCTTAATAAATTTGACATCCCGATTGAAGGCTTGCATACCGAAACCGGACCAGGTGTCTACGAAGCAGCTATCAAATATGCTCCGGCTTTACAAGCTGCTGACCAGGCTATTTTATTTAAAACAGCCGTAAAAGAAATTGCCTATAAACATGGTATCCTTGCCACTTTTATGGCTAAAATAAGCGAAAACTTACCTGGTTGTAGCGGACATGTGCATCAAAGCTTATGGAACAGTAAAAACAAAACCAACCTATTTTATGAGGAAAAGGATCCGGATAAAATGAGCGAAATGATGAAAAGTTATATCGCTGGTCAGCTGCATTGCCTGCCACACCTATTACCGATGATTGCCCCTACCATAAACAGTTATAAGCGTTTGGTTGAGGGAGCATGGGCACCAACCACCGTGACCTGGGGCATCGACAACCGCACTACGGCATTGCGCGCATTGCCGGGAAGTAAAAAAGCTTCACGTTTAGAAACACGAATAGTAGGATCTGATACCAATCCATATTTGGCACTTTCTGCTTGTTTAGCCGCCGGAATGTACGGTATTAAAAACAAACTTAAATTGGAACAACCTGCTACCAAAGGAAACGGATATGCCGATTTATCAAACGGTGTATTATCCAGTAATTTATTCGAGGCAACACAAAAGATGAAAAATTCTGATCTGGCCAAAACATTATTGGGCGAAAATTTCGTTGATCATTTTACGATGACACGGGAATGGGAATGTAAACAATATGCCAAAGTAGTAACCGATTGGGAGTTGAAAAGGTATTTAGAAATTATTTAGTAGAGTCGTCATTCCCAACTTGATTGGGAATACTAATGCCTTAGGGGGATATTTAACATCTAACCTTAGGTGGGCTCAGGTGACTAAGGTGGTAAAAATAAAACATGGAGTTGCTACATTTGACTGGAGGGTTTTATTTGTCAGATTTAAACATTAAACTTTAAATTTGAATATATGAGCAGACGAATATTTGATGAGCCTTTTAAAAGAATGGCTTTGGATCTGGCCCATGCGCGGGGTTCGATAAAGGATGTTGCAATAGAATTGGGTATAAGTTCGAACCTTTTAAGTAAATGGAAAGAGCGCGAAGGAATTGCAAAAGCTGATACTACAAGCCTTAGCGAGGAGCAGCAATTGATTCGGAAACTTCAAAAGGAGCTTAAAGAAGCCCAGCTAGAACGTGATATATTAAAAAAGGCGGTAGGCATCTTTTCCAAGGGAGACGGGAGATATTCGGATTTATAAAAGATTACCGAAAGATATTTTCTGTTGAAAGGATGTGTAGGGTATTTGGAATAAACAACAGTAGTTTTTATTACTGGTTAAAAAACCCCCAGGGTAAGCGGCTTACCGATGATAATTATCTTATGATAGAGATAAGCAAGATTTACGCAGAGAGTAAAGGGTGTTACGGGAGTCCGCGTATTACTGCCGAATTATGTTCCAGAGGGATCTTTATCTCTCGGCCCAGAGTTGCCAGGCTGATGCGCAGATTGGGTATAAAGAGTACCATCCGTAAGAAATGGGTACAGACAACAGATTCACAGCACACTTACTCCTTAGCAGAAAATTTCCTTAATAGAGATTTTTATGCCGCCAATATTAGAGAGAAATGGGTTTCAGACCTCACTTATATACAAACTGGGGAAGGTTGGCTATATCTGACAACAGTTATAGATCTGGCGGATAGAAAAGTTGTAGGCTGGTCATTAAGTGAAAATATGGAAGCTGAGAACACCACGATAAAGGCATTAGAAATGGCTATAAAGAATAGACCTATTACCCAACAGTTAATTTTTCACTCAGACAGAGGTATACAATATGCATGTTCCGAGTTCAGAAAAAAATTAGAATGCTTAGGGATAAAGCAAAGCATGAGCAGAAAAGGAAACTGTTGGGATAACGCAGTTGCAGAGAGTTTCTTTAAAACTATAAAAACAGAAATGATATACCAGCAGATATATAAAACAAGAGCGAAGGCTAGTTTAGCCATTTTTGAATATATAGAGGTCTGGTATAATAGAAAAAGAAGACATTCATACTTAGGGTACTTATCGCCATTAGAGTTTGCAAACAGCTCAATAAATCCTAAAATCGCAGCTTAAAAGAAAGAAAAATATCTAAAGTAATGCTTCTCAATAAAAATAATATGACAAAAAAAAATCTCCAGTAGACTATTGCAATTCCAACAAGCTAAAATGTTCACCACCTAAGTCACCTTAGAACATCTTAGCAATTGTAGACTGTTAAGTTTATTAATGAAATGACATAGATTTAGGTGCCTAATATTTTGAAAATAAATTACAAAGAAGAGGCCTTAAATACCTAAAATAGTAAAATAGAATATCATGATATTTGATAAAATCCATCAGTTTAATTTCCCCACAACCATCCGTTTTGGTGCAGGTGCCGTAAAAGAATTACCGGCTTATTTAAGCAAAAACCAATTAAAAGCGCCATTGATTGTTACTGATTCAACCATTGCCCAGCTTCCGTTTTTTAAAAGCATTGTAAAAGATTTAAAGTCAAAAGGCATTTCTGTCGAGGTTTTTAGCGACATACACAAAAACCCGATAAAAAGCGATGTTTACAAAGGCACCGATGCCTGGGATGCTACCCATCGCGATAGCATTATTGGTATTGGAGGAGGTGCAGCTTTGGATGTTGCTCGTGCCATTGTACTGCGTGTTAACCATCGCGAAGATTTATTTAAATATGATGATTTAATCGGTGGTGATATTTACGTAACCAACGATGTTCCCCATTTTATTACCATCCCAACCACATCAGGTACGGGAAGTGAGGTGGGCCGCAGTGCCATAATCGCCGATGATGAAACCCATCTGAAAAAAATCTTGTTCTCGCCAAAATTAATGGCGCAGATCGTTTTCGCAGATCCGGAGTTAACCATGGATTTACCATCTTTCATAACGGCAGCAACAGGTATGGATGCCCTAACACACAATATGGAAGCTTATCTGGCCAAAAATTTCCACCCAATGTGCGATGGAATTGCCTTAGAAGGTATTTCGTTGATCAAAGATTCGTTGGAACGCGCCACCAATAAGCCCGATTTAGAAAGCAGGAGCAAAATGTTAATGGCCTCGATGATGGGCGCCATTGCCTTTCAAAAAGGTTTAGGCGTAGTCCACTCGTTGGCGCATCCGCTTTCTTCCCTTTTAGATACCCACCACGGCCTCGCAAATGCAGTGAATATTCCTTATGGTATGCAATTCAACATTGCGGGTTTTGAAGACCGGTTTAAAAAAATTGCCCGAACACTCGAGCTTAAAGAGGAAAATGGCGAAGCCGTTGTAAAATATCTGTTCGATTTGAACAAGAAAGTCAATATTCCGCATAAATTGAGTGATATTGGCGTTAAAAATGAACACATAGAAACACTTGCCGATTTAGCATTTGCAGATTTCGCACATCCAAACAATCCTAAACCAGTAAGCAGAGAAGATTTTAAACAATTGTACTTAAGTGCTCTTTAAAGTAATCATTAAACACAGATAAAGAGGATGAGCACAGATAAAGGTGGTATTACTTAAATAAAAGGTCACAATCCAAATCTGTGTTCATCTGTAAAAATCTGTGGCAAAACATAATGGACTATGTCTGATAAAATAATTATTGGCGTTACCGATTGCAGTAAATACGCCATTTACCGGGATTGGGTCTTATCCTACAACCAAAATGTAGAGGTAATCCAGCTCGGATACAAGCTTAACAATTTCGACGAGATTAAAAAATGTGATGGCATTGTTTTAACAGGAGGAGAGGACGTGCATCCGAGATTTTATAACCAGCCCGAATATTATTCTTATTGCTATGAGGATGATATCGATGAAAAACGAGATGAGTTTGAATTTAAAGTTTTAACCTATACCGAAGCTCATTCAATCCCGGTTTTAGGTATATGCCGCGGCATGCAGGTAGGAAATGTATTTTTTGGTGGCACTTTAATTCCCGACATCGCAACCTGGGGAAAATTCGATCATTCTAAAATACACGATAAATCAGACCGCTACCATGAAATTTTGGTGAATTCATCCTCATGGCTCAACCAGATTGTAAATACGGATAAAGGATTGGTAAACAGCAACCATCATCAAAGTACCGATAAAACCGGAAAAGGATTGGTGGTGAGCGCAATTTCTCCTGATGGGGTTACCGAAGCCATGGAACGATTGGAACCGGAAGGAAAATCATTTTTGTTATTTGTGCAATGGCATCCCGAGCGTTTGAAAGATCAGCACAGTCCATTTAGCAAAAATATACACGAGGCATTTATTCATGCAGTCAATTCACAAATAAAACATCAATCTGTGTAATCGTTTTAATCTACAAATCATTTTAAAATGCAGATCATCAACCCCGCAACAGAAGAAATCATTACCAGTTTGGAGGAGGATAATTCATCTACACTTCAGCTAAAATTTGATGCTTTAAAAGAAGCGCAGCCGCTATGGGCAAATAAAACTCTTCAGGAAAGAATTTTAGTGATCGCTAAGTTCAGTGATTTACTGGAAGCTGAAATAGAAAGACTGGCGGCGGTATTAACCAGCGAAGTAGGCAAACCTTTACAACAATCGCGTAATGAAATTAACGGCGCAAGGGCACGCATTAAATGGATGCTGGCTAATGCCGAAAAATATCTGGCTGATGAGGTGATGGTTGAGGAACCGGGTTTGAAAGAGGTTATTAAATACGAACCTTTAGGTGTGGTCTGCAACATTTCGGCATGGAATTATCCTTACCTGGTTGGTGTAAATGTTTTTATTCCGGCACTTTTAAGTGGTAATGCAGTGATGTACAAACCATCAGAATATGCTACTTTAACCGGACTAAAGATCGAAAAACTGTTAAAAAAAGCAGGTGTACCTGATGATGTTTTCCAAATCGCCATTGGTGCTAAAGAAACAGGCGCAGCTCTATTAGAAATGAACTTCGATGGTTATTTTTTTACAGGATCCTATAAAACAGGAAAATTCATCTACGAAAAAGCAGCTTCAAAAATGGTTCCCTGTCAGTTGGAGTTAGGTGGAAAAGATCCTTTATATATTGCTGATGACGTGGCCGATGTAGTCGTTGCAGCGGTTGGTACAGCTGATGGCGCTTTTTACAATAATGGCCAAAGTTGTTGTTCCGTTGAGCGCATTTATGTCCATGAGAAAAATTACGACGATTATTTAAATGCCTTTGTTGCCGAAGTTAAAAGCTGGAAAAGTGGTTCACCCACAGCCGACGGCACTTATATTGGCCCTTTAACGAGGAAAGAACAAATAGCGGTCTTGAAAAAACAGGTGGAAGATGCTTTAAATAAAGGTGCTAAATTGTTAACCGGAGGCAAAGCGCTTGTAGGAAAAGGTTATTATTTTGAGCCAACAGTTTTAACGGACGTTACCAATGATATGCTGGTGATGCAGGAAGAAAGTTTCGGCCCGATTATCGGCATTATGAAGGTAAAAGACGATATTGAAGCCGTTAAAATGATGAAAGATACCGATTATGGCTTAACGGCATCGGTTTATACAGCCAATCAGGAAAGGGCTGAAAAAATACTGTCTCAGATTGATGCAGGTTCGGGTTATTGGAATTGCTGCGATCGGGTGAGTGCAGCCTTGCCCTGGAGCGGAAGAAAGTATTCAGGTATCGGTGCTACTTTATCCCACCAGGGATTAAGGGCTTTTACCAAACCAAAAGGTTATCATTTAAGGGGATAAAATATGGGTAATGATAGAGATAACAACCTTATCGAAGGCGAGATTCCCGATTATTTATTAACAGATACCGGAATACTGATTTCGTACAACAAAAGCATTTTACGTACTGTAGAAAATATTTCGGCCAATGTTGCGCTGGTGAAGAAAATTACGGGGAATAAGAAAGTTCCACTGTTAATTTATTTGAAAAATCCTCCTGTTCCGGACAAAGAAACACGAAAATTTTCAACAGAGCAGTTACCTCAAATTTATACTGCTATGGCAATGGTTTCGAAACCTGGTTTATCACAATTGATTATGAAGATCATGTTTAAGTTTCAAAACCCGCCTATCCCAATAAAATCATTTACGGATGATCAGAAAGCCAGAGCATGGCTAACGCAGTTTTTGTAATTTACGAGAAGTCGTCATTGCGAGAAGGCTTTTTCAGCCGACGAAGCAATCTTAAAGCACACGCTGGTAGCGATGGTTGTAAGATTGCTTCGTGCCTCGCAATGACGACCGATCTTTTTAAAATCCGTCATTGATAATATAATGAAGTATCTGGAGTAGAAAGATTTGCAATTAGTCTTCGACTACGCTCAGACTGACAAATAATGGCATAAATCCCGTCACAATTTTATCTCACCGCCAACCGCCATACGCTCCGCGCCTTACTTCTTGTACATTTCCTTTCGCACAAATACCTCCGATTAAAATCTTTTTTAATAAATTGCGGATTATACTTATCCGGTTAATCCGCTTTAATTATTTTAATGAAAAAATTAGTCCTGATCATCTCCTGCTGTTTTTTTGCAGCCAATACTTTCGCCCAATCTATCGTTACAGAAACTGAAATCGGTGAGGCCGAAAGCGAAGTTGCAAAAACACCAATTGCCATTATACCTGAGCCTGTATCTTTAATGAAAAAGGCAGGTACCTTTACTTTGCCTGAAAATGTAATTATACAAGCGGTTAAAAGCGCAGAGTTAAAACAACCAATTACTTATCTTTCTGACCGGATAACCACAGCCACAGGTAAATTTGTAAGCACCGTAAGCAATTCGACCCATCCTACGATCAAACTGATTTTAAATACGCAAGAGGATGCTCAACTCGGTAAAGAAGGTTATAAACTAAATGTTAACCCTACCCAGGTTGTCATCACAGCAAACCAGCCAGCTGGGATTTTTTATGGTGTTCAATCCTTGCTTCAGCTTTTCCCTGCCGAAATAGAAAGCAAAGAACTGGTGAAAGATGTTAAATGGAAAGCTCCTTGTGTTGATGTGGTAGATTATCCAAAATTGGGCTGGAGAGGTTTAATGTTCGATGTGGCCCGTCACTTTTTCACTAAACAGGAAGTAAAACAGTTTATAGACGACATGGTTCGTTATAAATTTAACTTACTGCATTTGCATTTAGCAGACGATGAAGGCTGGAGAATCGAAATTAAAGGTTTGCCCAAATTAACTGAAGTTGGTGCCTGGAGTGTTAAAAAAACCGGTACATTCGGCGATTTCACCCCACCAACTCCAGATGAACCCCGCACTTATGGCGGCTTTTACACACAGGAAGATATTAAAGAACTCGTTCAGTATGCACAGGAACGCTTTGTAAATATATTACCAGAAATTGACGTTCCAGGGCATAGCTTGGCCATTATCGCTTCTTATCCCGAATTATCATGTACGCCAGATGCGGTCAATTATAAAGTGCGCTCGGGTGAAAAAATTATGGATTGGAGCCGTGGTGCACCGCCAACAGCTTTGGTTGATAATACGCTTTGTCCGGCAAACGAGAAAGTGTATGTATTTTTAGATTCGGTACTTACACAGGTAGCTAAACTTTTCCCCTTCGATTACATTCACATGGGTGGCGATGAAGCCCCTCATAATTTTTGGGAAAAGAATGATCAGGTTAAAGCTTTAATGCTTCGCGAAGGCTTAAAAACCATTCCGCAAGTTCAGGCCTATTTTGAAAAACGTGTAGAACAGATCGTGATTTCGAAAGGTAAAAAATTTATGGGCTGGGATGAAATTCTTGAAGGAGGCGTATCACCAACAGCGGCAGTGATGAGCTGGAGGGGAATGAAATATGGCATCCAGGCCGCTAACGAAAAACACAATGTAGTGATGAGCCCGACCGATTTCGCTTATTTAGATTACATGCAGGCTGATGCCATTACTGAGCCAAAGGTGTATGCATCGTTAAGATTAAATAAAGCTTACCAATTTAACCCTGTTCCGGCAGGCGTAAATGCACAGTATGTGATTGGTGCACAGGCCAACCTCTGGACGGAACAGATTTTCACTTTCCGCCAGGTTGAATACATGGTTTATCCACGTGCTTTTGCTATTGCAGAATCAATATGGAGCCCGATTGAAAAGAAAAACTGGACAAACTTTGTTGATCGTACGCAACAGCATTTCAAACGTTTAGATTTTGCTGAGATTAAATACTCTCCTGCTATTTACGATCCGATTTTTACGGTAAAACGCAGTGCAGATAAACAGTTAATGATCGAATTAACTCCAGAAATAGATGGTTTGGACATCTACTATAGCTTTGACAACTCTACTCCAGACCGTTTTTACCCCAAATATACAGCAGCATTACAGGTACCAAAAGATGCCAGTATGTTGCGCGTAATTACCTATCGCGGTAAACAGCCTATCGGAAGATTGATTAGTATGCCCGTTGCAGATTTACAGAAAAGAGCACGTTAACCAATCAGCATTAAGATTCCTGCTTCGCGGGAAAGACGAACATCTACAATGGGAAAAGAAATAGAACGCAAATTTTTAATCGATCAGCAAAAGTGGGATAACCTGAATAAACCGGAAGGAAAACTTTTTAGACAGGGTTATTTACTTGCCGATAAAGCTAAAACGATACGGGTAAGGGCAACAGAAACTAAAGGTTTTTTAACCATAAAAGGCCAAACCATTGGCGCGACACGGTTAGAATATGAATATGAAATTCCGGTAACTGAAGCAACAGAATTATTAGACAATTTTGCTGTTTCTGAACTTTCTAAGACACGTTATGAAATTAAATTTAACGGTAAGCTTTGGGAAGTGGATGTATTTTCTGGTGACAATGAAGGCCTTATTGTTGCCGAAATTGAACTGGAAAGTGAAGAAGAAACTTTCGATCTACCGGATTGGGCAAGCACTGAAGTTACCGAAGAGGCAAAATATTACAATTCTAACCTCACGGTTAAACCTTTTAAAGATTGGGTTTAAGTTTTCGAACTCAGTTTTATAAAAGTTAGGTTTGCGTTAGGGATGGTAAGGGTTCAGTACCAATCCTTCATTGGTACCGGAGCGAAGCGTAGCCCTGAAAAGCCCGCCCCTTGCGTAGCTTGGGTAACGCCCAAATCAGTTATCAGTTTACAATTTTCAGTAATCAGTTCTTTTGCAAACCTCGCAGGTTTAGCTTGTAGTTTATATTATTTTTTAGCGGCCTTATTGAGGGCGATGCCGTTTAAAAACCTGCGAGGTCTAATGATTTCGAAAACCTATAAGATATGATCAACTTTATTTAGCCAATGGCAAACCTGCACCTGGTTTAATAATACCTTTCAGCTCTACATCAAAAACCAATGGCGTAAACGGATTAATTGGTCCACCTCCGTTTTCTCCGAAACCTAGTTTTGATGGCAAAATCATTTTAATCTTACCGCCAACACCGATCAGCTGAATTCCCTGGATAACACCTTGTGGTAATTGCCCTAAAGGCAAACTACGCGGCACATATTGTACACTTTCAGAAAAAATTCCAGCCTCTTTTGCAATTTTAGCATCCGAAGTATCAAAAACATTTAATTTTCCGTTTGATTTTTTATTGGTAAACTGACCCGTATAGTCCATTAATACCGTATCCGTTAAAGTTGCTCTTTCTGAATTGCCGGGTGCAAAAATTACATACTGTAGTCCGGATGGCGCAGTAGTTACTTTCAGATTATTCTCTTCAACGTATTTAGCTATTTTAGCAGGTTCTACTGTTTTATTTTTCTCGTTTAGCGCTTTGTATTCAGCCTCAAAAAAAAGTCTTTTCTTTGCCTCAAAAACAGAATCAGCATCTTTTCCTTTGTGTAAAACCTTCTCAATTTTAATGGTAAATGACGCAATATTCGATTTTAGTCCTTTTGGTTTTGGCTGACCTGAATATTTCTCCATCGAATCGAGGTTCAATTTAAAAACGGCGCTATCTCCTTCACCAAGTAATTTCAATCCAGAGGCTAAATCGCCTTTGAACATCGATTTGCTAATGGCAAAGAAAGCAGGACGTTCATTGTCGTAGGTATTTACCATTACCGAATCGGGATTGGTATTGGTTTCTACCGTTTGAACTCCGTTTAATTTTACATAATCGCCATCCTGAATTTTTGGCTTACCTTCACTTTTATAGATCTTGTAAGTCATATCTCCTTCACCCTTTTCGAATTTGTTACAGGCAGCTAGTCCTAATGCTGCTGCCAAGAGAATAATTATTCCTTTTTTCATTTATTTATTTATTAAAAAACAGTCTGCAGATCCTATTTCAAAATGCATACTGTTTTATTAGATCACTACAAAGATAGGTTATAATAAGTTTTTATAAATCTTTGGAATGTTTTATTTCTTGATGAGTTGATAAAAAGCTGAGCAAAAAAAATCCTGCTTAAATGAATAAGCAGGACTATAAATTTTTTTAAAAAAAATTATTTTTTAACTACCGGAGCAGGCATTTGCATTGGAGCTGCTGCACCTGGTTTTCCTTTGATAATATCTTTAATTTCTAAATCGAAAGCAATTGGGCTGAAAGGCATAATACCAACTTGTGGTGCACCTTGCTCGCCGTAACCTAAGTTAGAAGGAATAATTACTTTAATTTTACCACCTTTTCCAATTAACTGTAAAGCTTCAGTAAATCCTGGGATTGTTCCGCCAACAGGCATTTTCTGAGGACCGTAAGGTTTACCTGCCTTAAATTCGTTTTCTGCTTTAGCTAGTTTCTCATCACTTGTATCGAAGATTTTGTACTTACCATCTTTACCTTTTTTAGTTACTCTACCAGTATACTCAATTAGTACGGTATCGCCTAAAGCTGGTTTTTCTGCACTTCCTGCGTTTTCGATAATGTAGTGTAAACCACTTGCAGTAGTTTTAGTTGCCAGTTTAGTATCATCTAAATAAGCTTTTAACTTAGCAGGTTCAGCGGCTTTCTTTTTTTCTGAAGTAGCTTTATAATCAGCCTGGAAAAACTCCTGAGCTCTTTTGTTAAAAGTAGAGTCAGCTTCACCAGCTTTTTTCTTGAATACTTTCTCGATTTTTACCGTGAAAGTGATGTATTTATCATTTTTGAACTGCTCTGGTTTAGGTTGTTTACTATGAAATGCCATAGTATCTAAATTTACCTTAAAAGTAGCGCTATCGCCTTCTCCAAACAATGTTAAAACATCGTTCATATCACCAGCATACATTTTTTTCTGAGCAGGAAATACTGCAGGCGTTTCGCTGTCGAAAGTGCTTGATAAAACTGAATCTTTATCGTTTTTCTGAATAAAATTCATTTTAACGATATCGCCTTCTTTGATTTTCTCGTTACCTGCCGAGTGGTGAATGGTATATAGTAAGCCACCAGCTCCCTTTTTCTCTTGTTTACATGCTGCTAAACCTAAAGTGGCTGCTGCTAGAATAATAATTCCCTTTTTCATTTATTAATTTGACTTTTTTTTAAATTTTTATTGTTTTATTTCTTTTTCCTAAGCTATCAATTGTTCTTTATATTCTGCTAATATCGATTTAAATTCGTTTACTACATCAGCTAAAGGTTTTTCTGATGCACCGCCAGCCGCATTTCTGTGTCCACCACCATTAAAATATTTCTTACAGATTTCGTTAGCCGGAAAATCGCCTGTAGACCTGACAGATAATTTCACTTTATCGGTACGTTCTATAATTAGCGCGGCTAAACGGATACCGTTGATGGAAAGGGCATAATTTACCACTCCTTCTGTATCGCCGGTAATGCTGTTGTACTGCGCCAATTCTTCTTTGGTAACCGAAATGATGGCTGTATTATAGTCTCTTAAAACTTCCAGTTTATTAGATAGGCAATAGCCTAAAAAGCGGAGTCGGTTTTCGCTCGAGTTATCGTATACCAATTCGTGGATTTTCGATTGGTCGGCCCCTAAATCGATCAAATTTGCGGCAATACGGTATACTTCCGAGGTTGCTGATGAGAAACGGAAAGATCCCGAATCGGTCATTATCCCCGTATAAAGGCAAGAAGCTACATCTTTATTGATCGACTCGCCATCCTGTAACTGATTTACAATAAAATCGTAAACCAATTGCGCAGCAGCACAGGCATTGATATCCCAATGGCGGTAATCGTCAAAATCTTCTGGTTCGAGGTGATGATCGATCATGATCTTTTTAGCACCTGCAGCCCTAACCAGTTCGCCTAATTCATTTATGCGGCTTAGGGTATTAAAATCAAGGCAAAATATGAGCGAGGCTTCATCAACCAATTGTGCTGCCTTTTCCTGCGCTTCTGTAAAAATAATTACGTCGCTATTGTTAGGCATCCAATGCAAAAAAGTAGGGTAATCGGTTGGGGTGATTACCTTAACATGGTGGCCTTTTTGAATTAAATATCCATATAAACCCAGAGATGATCCCATTGCATCGCCATCGGGTTTGTGATGCGTAGTGATCACAATTCGTTGTGGCGTAGCCAATAATGTTTTTAATTCAGTTAATGTAAGCATATATTTTTTGCGCTGCAAAGCTAAGTAAATTTAGATTAGGATTGATTAGGATTTAAAGATTTTAGAATGAGCAGGATGATAGATTGAAATATAAACCTGGTAACATCAGCTAAATTAGTAATCAGAACAAGGTTAATTACTATTTTGATCCTTATCATCATCCATTCAAGACTGAAAAACAAGTTATATTGATTATTCATCAATTAAAACGTATTTTTGCAAAAAAATTGATATCAAAAGCACAATGAGCACTAACAGAACTTTTACCATGATCAAGCCTGATGCAGTAGCAAACGGCCATATCGGATCAATCATTAACGACATTACTAATGCTGGTTTCAAAATCATTGCATTAAAATATACTAAACTTACAGATGAAACTGCTGGTCAGTTCTATGCTGTTCACGCTGAGCGTCCTTTTTACAAAGATTTAGTAAGCTTTATGTCTTCAGGACCTATTGTTGCTGCTATTTTAGAAAAAGACAATGCGATTGAAGATTTCAGAAAATTGATTGGTGCTACTAACCCGGCTGAAGCTGCAGAAGGTACAATCCGCCAGAAATACGCAAAATCGATCGATGCAAATGCAGTTCACGGTTCAGATTCTGATGAAAATGCAGAAATTGAAGGTAATTTCTTCTTCAAAGCAGACGAACGTTTCTAGTTTCCTACACAAAAAAATTACAATAAAACCCCGAATATTCGGGGTTTTATTGTTTTATCTATTTTGTATCTTTCGGCCTTAAATACAATCCACCATTTAAACCTGTTGGAATTAATTACTCCATAACATAAATAATGAAACGAATTTTATTAGCGGTATGCTTGTCTGGTATCGCTGTTGCATCTTATGCACAAACCAAAACAGCAGCAAAAAAAACAGTTGCAAAAAAACCGACTACAACCAGTAAAAAATCAGTTCCTAACATCGGTTTAAAATCTACTTTAGATTCGACCAGTTATGCTTTTGGTACTTCAATCGGTGCCGGTTTAAAAACAACCGGCCTTTCAACCTTAAATTACGAAGTATTGTTAAAAGGACTGAAAGATGCATTTACCGGTGGAAAAGTTATTTTAACCCAACAACAAGCCCAACAATGCATAAATGAAGCATTAGCAAAGGCATCATCAGTAAAAAACAAAGCTGAAGAAGCAGCAAATAAAATTAAATACGCACCAATTATGAAAGAAGGACAAGATTTCTTAGACCAGAACAAAAAACGCGCAGGTGTACAAACCACTGCAAGTGGCCTACAATACGAAGTTTTAACGGCAGGTACTGGCGTTAAACCACTGGCAACGGACTCGGTACTGGTACACTACAAAGGAACATTATTAAACGGAAAACAATTTGACAGCTCTTACGACAGAGGTGAGCCGATTTCTTTTCCACTAAACCGTGTAATTCCAGGCTGGACAGAAGGTGTGCAATTAATGCCAGCAGGTTCAAAATATAAATTCTTTATCCCTTACAACCTGGCTTATGGCGAACGCGGTGCAGGAGCAGACATTCCGCCTTATAGCACTTTGATTTTCGAAGTTGAGCTGTTGAAGGTTAACGGAAAATAAATTGTAATGTAAGATGGAGAATGGGCAACGGAAGAGGCAAGGTAAACCATCTTAATAAAATAATTAAAGTCATCATTTTAATGTGCAGTCAGATGTTGCCATCTGACTGTTTTTTTATTGAATAATCCTATCAAAAAAATGATGGATAATGTGTCAGATGGTAACATCTGACACCACTAAACAGGAATTTCTTTAGAATTGGGCTAAATAAGCCCACAATTAAAACTTTCTTGGGTATTCGATGTTAGCTATTACAAATTAACATGAATATGAAAAGAGCATTTCCATTAGTACTGATTGCATTTTTATGCACCACCTTAAGCAGTTGCGAACTGGTAGAAGGTATATTTAAAGCCGGCGTTTGGGTAGGCGTAATCGTAGTTGTAGTAGTGGTTGCGATAGTGATCTGGATTTTATCGAAGATATTTGGCGGAAGGGGCTAGTTTAGTCTTGAGTCCGAAGTCAACAGTCTTTAGTCGGCATTTAATCTCTGGTAAAATATAAAGGGCATTATTTTTAAACTTTGCCCTTTTATTATGCCTTACAAAAACACCATTTCGGTAATGACCTCACTGCCTGCGTGCTCATTTAATTTCTGGATTATTCCTTGTCGCACCATAACCAATTCATTTTTGATGACAGAAGATTCTATCCTCAGAAATAATTTTTTATCATGAATATAAATCTGTTTGGTACGGTTGGCAATTGCAGTGCCCATAATCTCCGGCCAGATAGACAAGACTGAAGTTTCATCAAACTTACGGCGCAAACGATACACATCCAGCATTTTGCTGATGGCATCTTTTACGGTAACATCATTGGGTTTACGCATTTTGTATCGTTCCGTTATCTACTTCGAACAAAGTTACATCAACTTCTATTTTTTCAAAAATTGATTTTACTCTTTCTCTTCCTGTATCTGTAATAAATATCTGCCCAAAATCGTGGTGAGAAACCATTTGCATTAATTTTTGAACACGATTATCATCTAACTTGTCAAAAATATCGTCCAATAAAAGCAATGGCTTAAATCCTTTGTTTTTAGCGAGATAAGCGTATTGTGCAAGTTTTAAGGCAATTAAAAAAGACTTTTGCTGTCCTTGTGATCCAAACTTTTTTAAAGGCATTCCGCTGATGATAAAAGCCATCTCATCTTTATGAATCCCAGTTGTGGTCCGCTCGAGCACACGGTCTTTTTCTACTGATTTTTTCAATAGCTCTTCAAAAGCCGCATCGTTCAATTGCGATTGATAATTCAACTCAACAATTTCCTTATTTTCGGTAAGGTAGGTATAATATTGGTTAAACAATGGAATAAACTCATCCATAAAAGCTTTTCGGATGGCGAATATCTTGTTGCCGGCTATAACCAATTGTTCATCCAAAATTTCGAGCAGCGTAGGATCATACTTTCTGGTAATGGCGATCTGCTTTAGCAAAGCATTCCGGTTTAACAAAATGCGGTTATAGGTAATCAACTGATCCAGGTAATGTGCATCAGTCTGCGAAATCACATTATCGATAAACTTTCTTCGCTCTTCACTACCTTCCATAATGAGGTTCACATCATAGGGAGAAACCATTACAACCGGAAAAAGACCTATATGATCGGCCAATTTCTCGTATTCTTTTTTATTGCGTTTGAATTGCTTTTTCTGATTGCGTTTTACACCGCAGGAAATTTTTTCGTTTTTTTCACTGCGGTCAAAATCGCCCTGGATCATAAAAACCTCTTCACCGGTTTTGATCTGCTGGCTATCAATGGGGTTAAAGTAACTTTTACAAAGGCAGAGGTAGTGAATCGCATCGAGCATATTCGTCTTTCCAGAGCCATTGTTACCCGTAAAAACGTTTACAGTTTCCGAGAAACGGAGATCTGCATCGGTATAGTTCTTAAAATTTAGAAGGGTAATATTTTTTAACCACATAAATATGTCACAAATTTACCCTTTTTTAGCCTCTTAACATCCATTGTTTAAAATAAACGTTAATAACATTTAAAAAAATTGTACTTTCATCGCAAGGAAAAATAAATGGTTGCACAAAAAATGTTAGAAGGGAATGTTCTATGGTCTTATGACCACGAACTGACCAATGATAAAAATTCGAACTGGATTAGAAAAATCGCAGGTCTATTTTCGTTTTTAAAGCCAGTTCACAATCACGAGGGCGATATTTTGTTGGCCTCCAATGGTCTCTTTATTACCGGAGATGAACAATTGGAACTCCCATTATCAAATATAGAAGAGGTTTATATGGGTTTCGACGATTTATTCCCAGCTTCATCTGCAAAAAATTTCGGTGCATTCTGGCAACCCATTAGAATTAGATCGACTGTGAGCCGCTCGGAAAGTCAAACCGTATACCTGGTGATTAACCACAGTGGTATTTTTAGCGACAACCAAACCTGGTTTAATACATTAATTAGCTTGTTGCGCTAATGATCGTAATCATTTTACGATCTGCAAGCCTAAATAACTAATGTTTAATCAAATACTTCAAAATAAAGATTGATACTTTGATTGAAAAATGTATTTTTGCAATCTTAAATTTTTTAAACAAACATGTCTACAACAGATAACCAGACAATTCAACCAACTAAAAAAGGTTCATTTTTACAAGAGAATAATAAAAGCTTACTGTTTATTGCAGGCGCTGTAGTTTTATTAGTTTTAATATATCTTTGGTATCAAGGCGTGTATTTAAAAGGTCGTGCTGAAGAAGCCGCTAGCAAAATGTACAAAGCAGAACAATCTGTTGGAGTAGATTCGCTATCGAACAGAGCTGTTAAAGGCGAAGGTGGTTACCCAGGCTTAGAACAGATTGCTAAAGAGTACGATAATACTAAATCTGCAAACTTAGCTAATCTTTATTTGGGTGGTATTTACTTACGTAAGGGCGAATATAAACAAGCTATAGAATCATTAAACAAATATAGTGCTACTGGTAGCCCAGTTGCAGATCCATTGGCTTTAGGTTTATTAGGTGATGCCTATAGCGAGTTGAAAGACTACAAACAAGCTTCTACGTATTATAAAAAAGCAGCTGATAAAGCTAGTAAATTTACTTCACCAATGTTTTTAAAGAAATTAGGTTTAGTGAATGAAAACCTGAAAGATTTTAAAGGTGCAGTTGATGCTTACACTAAAGTTAAAACTCAATATCCTGAGAGCGCAGAAGCACAGTTAATTGATGCTTACATTGCAAGGGCTCAAGAACAAGTTAAATAAACACTAACTAAAACATATTTACAGGAAAGATCATCGAAAGATGGTCTTTTTTTTGTTTAAAGCTTTTCGTAATTGCAAGCGCTGGCCTTTCGACTAAGTTATAAATAAAAGATTCTTATAGAAAGATCGTCATCTCGACTGGAGCATCGCGGAATGGAGAGATCTATGAGCCTGATTAAATTGGAAAATAGATTTCTCGACTGCGTTGCACTCCGCTCGAAATGACGACACTCCAAGACTATTCATTCTATTTCGTACTTTGTAGCTCACCAAAACGATAGACAGTCTCATAACAAGAACCATTATCTTTTTTTTGGAAATCAGGTGCAGATGCTCTAGGTTAGTGCAGTCCCGCTCTCCGTTCCTTCCGATGAAAAATCGGAACCACTGCGATCGGGTTTAGGTAGCAAGGGCAATACTACTATTTTGGGTTGTATCGTGTAGAGAGAGACAGTTGCCTATTTATCTACCGTTAAGGTATTTAAGGGCATATAAGCTTAAATGTTCTTATATGGTTATTTAATTCTTAGCCAATAAAAGATCCTTCGTTAAACTCAGGATGACAACAGCTTGATCCGTGATATCGTTCATAGAAGATATAAAATCAGTCAAAATGATATATGAGGACAAAGGTATTGGACTAGGAAAGGAAATCTATATAATCTACCCTGAATAGCAGTATAGACACTGCCTTTTAGACCTGATTGAAATAGAAAGCCCACAGCGCAGCGAGGACTTGGAATGCAAAGCAGGAACAAACATTAAGAAGTGCGTCTGCAATTGCTCTTCAAGCAATCTTTCTGGCCACACTACCATTGACAGGACACCAATAGAAAGGTCGTCATCTCGACTGTAGCGCAGCGAAATGGAGAGATCTATTTAGTTAGATTTCTCGACTGCGTTGCACTCCGCTCGAAATGACGTTAACTCAAGGGATTTTTACGCGTAGATTAATACTGTCATTTTATATTGATTTTTATTAAATAAATTAACCCTCAGGATGACAGCATGATTTACACAATTAACCATCTATTTATTAAAAGCCGTCATAGTATGGGCTGGCCCAATAGTAACAAAGCTTTTAATCAATTCTACACTTTTATCAATCAACGCAGGGAGTTCCAATTGTTCATTCTTATCAAATAAACCTAAAACGAAATCTACCTGCCTGCCTTTCGGATAATCGTTACCAATGCCAAAACGAAGGCGTGCGTAGTTTTGCCCACCACAAACTTCTTCGATACTTTTTAAGCCATTGTGGCCAGCGCTTGAGCCTTGCAGTTTTAATCTTAGCTTTCCCAGAGGCAATGCAAGGTCATCAACAATAACGAGTACATTTTCTGGTGCTATTTTCAGCTCCTTCATCCAATAGTTAACGGCCTTACCGCTCAGGTTCATAAAAGTAGTAGGCTTAATTACATGCAGTTTTTTACCTTTAAAGCCCACTTCAGCATAATATGCCAAACGGATATTATCGAAACTACCACCTAAACCTTTAACCAGTTCATCAGCAATATCAAAACCAATATTATGCCTGGTGTGCGCATAATCCGGTCCGATATTCCCTAAGCCAACTATAAGATATTTCATGGGGCAAAGATAAAAAAAAGTCCGAAGTCAGGAGTCCGAAGTCGGGAGTGTATAATAAGAATTTAACTGATTCATTCCAAATAGCTTCCTAATGAATATAGGAACGGTTAGCGATTAGTGGATTAAACTTGATAAATAAAAAAGCGGTGCAAAATTGCTTTTGCACCGCTTTTAAAATCTGTGAAATCACATTAATCTGTGAAATCCTTGTACTATTTTTTACCTTTAGCAGCTTCAGTTTCTGCTTGTTTTAATGCTCTAGACATTGCAACAGAAACGATAGTATCTTCAGGAGTGTTAGTGATTACGTATTTATCACCTTTAAGGTCACGAACACGAGATAAACTACCAACTTCTAATTTCTCTAAGCTTACTTCTACGTTTTGTGGCATGTTAGCTGGTAATGCTTTAACACGTAGTTTACGTAATTTCTGGATTAATTTACCCCCCATTTTAACACCTGGAGAAGTTCCTGTTAATTTAACCGGGATCTCCATAACGATTTCTTTCTCGTCAAATAACTGAAGAAAATCGATGTGCATTAATACGTCGGTAAGTGGGTGAAATTGAGTGTCTTTTACGATAGCTTTAGTTTTAGTACCGTTAACATCAATCTCCACAAAGTTTACATCCGGGGTATAAATAACATCTCTTAAGTCAGCAATAACTACAGCAAAGTGTTGTTGCTCTTTTCCACCATACAATACCGCCGGAACTTTACCTTCGTAACGAAGTTCCTTGGCATCGCGTTTCCCTACGTTCTCTCTTGGAGAACCGCTAATTGCGATTGTTTTCATTTTTATTTATATTTATTTATTAGTAGTCAGTATTAAGTATCGAGTATCAAGACCTTAAGCCTTCAACCCTCTACCTTCAACTTTATTTAAACTCTTTTTATCGCTTCGTGTTTGGCGGCTGGCGTTTTAACCGCTTATCACTAAACCCTTTACACTAAACCCTAAACAGATCACTAATCGACCCGTGTTCATTTACATTGGCAATTGCCCTTGCAAATAAACTGGCTGTGCTTAATACCCTGATTTTCGGACTTTCCTGTTTTAATGGAATTGTATCCGTAACGATCAGTTCGGTTAATACCGAATTTTCTACCGTTTCTATCGCTTTTCCTGATAATACAGCATGTGTACAAACTGCCCTTACACTTGCTGCACCGTTTTCCATAATCAAAGCCGCAGCTTTTGATAAGGTTCCGGCTGTATCGCAAATATCATCGATTAATACCACATCCTGTCCGGTCACATCACCGATAATCGACATCGATTCGATTTCGTTGGCACGTTTACGGCGTTTATCACAAATAATTACTTCAGCATTAAAAAATTTCGCAAAAGTACGTGCCCTATACGAACCGCCCATATCTGGCGATGCGATAGTTAAGTTTTTTAAGCCCAGGCTTTTGATATAAGGCACAAAGATTACCGATCCATCCAAGTGATCAACCGGAATATCAAAGAAGCCCTGTATCTGTGCAGCATGTAGATCCATCGTCATGATGCGGTGAATACCTGCTGATTTCAATAAGTTAGCCACCAATTTGGCACCGATTGCTACACGCGGTTTATCTTTTCTATCCTGACGTGCTAAACCATAATAAGGAACAACTGCCGTAATATAATGTGCAGATGCTCTTTTAGCAGCATCAACCATTAGCAAAAGCTCCATTAAATTATCGCTTGGCTGATAAGTAGACTGGATTAGAAAAACATCACTACCACGGATTGACTCATCAAAGGAAGGTTGAAACTCTCCATCACTGAATTTGTGAATGGTTACGCTACCAAGTGGCTTGCCGTAGTGCTCGGCAATCTTAAGTGATAATCCTTTAGAACCTGTTCCGGAAAAAAGCTTTACCGGGTTAAACTGCAATGGCATGGGTTCGTGTAGTTACGGTTAAAAAAAATCGGATCATGTCTATTTAAAACATGATCCGTTATTAAATTTTCGTTGTCCGACCTGGATTCGAACCAAGACAAACGGTACCAAAAACCGTTGTACTACCCTTATACTATCGGACAAAAACTTCTCAAGGATATTCTCCTCGAAAGGGAATGCAAATGTAGGAACCTTATTTTAAATATGCAAGAGTGATTTTAAAATATTTTTAATTTCTTTCCTGCTGTTCTTTGTTTGCGATGCAAAGATAAAAAAATCATCATATAGCGTGCAACATTTTATTTTTTTCTACGACTTTTTTTACTGCGAACCACTTAAATCATTTATTATCAAAGACTAAAATTAAACTATGAATTACTCAAGGATCAACACCATTGGAGGCTGGCTCTGCTTTAGCATTGCCGCACTCACGTACATCTTAACTTTAGATCAATCCGTAAGTTTCTGGGACTGTGGCGAATTCATCTCCTCAGCCTTCCGAATGGAGGTAGTGCATCAGCCTGGCGCTCCAATAGTTTCCATGATTCAAAGGTTATTTTCGGTATTCGCTTTTGGCGATAAAACTAAAGTAGCCTACTTTATCAATATTGCTTCGGCCCTTGCAAGCGCAGGAACCATTTTGTTTTTATTCTGGACTATTACAGCTTTAGCAAAGAAAACAGTAATTAAAAAAGGTGAAGAAATTAGCAAACAGCAAATCACCGGCATTATGGGTGCCGGTTTGGTTGGGGCTTTGGCTTATGCATTTTCTGACAGTTTCTGGTTTTCGGCTGTAGAGGCTGAGGTTTACGCCATGTCGTCGCTTTGCAGTGCCATTGTATTTTGGGGTATCTTAAAATGGGAATCGCAGGCTGATGAACCAAAAGCAGACCGATGGTTACTTTTTGTAGCCTATATTATGGGGCTTTCTATCGGTGTGCATATTTTAAACCTGCTTACCATTCCTGCATTAATATTTGTTTATTACTTTAAAAAGAATCCATCGCCAAGCTGGCAAAGTGTTATAAAAATATTTTTTGTTTCCATTTCGACTTTGGCTGTAGTACAATTTGGCTTAATCCAATACGTGGTATCGCTTGCAGCAAGCTTCGATTACTTTTTTGTAAATACCATGAACCTTGGCTTTGGTTCGGGTATATTGTTTTTTGCTGTTTTATTGATCGGAGGCCTGGTGTATGGCATCCGTTATTCCATCCTTAAAAACAAAAGGGCTTTAAATCTGGTCCTGTTATTCACTGTACTACTTTTATTTGGATACAGTTCTTTTGCGTTATTGGTTATCAGGGCACAGGCCAAACCTAATCTGAACAATTATAATGTGGATAATGTATTCTCACTTTCGAGGTACCTGGGTCGCGACCAATATGGCGACAGGCCTTTACTTTATGGGGAGAATTACAATTCAGAAAAAACTGGCATTGAAGAAACGGGCAAAATTATCCGTAAAGGCGACAAAAAATACGAACCGGCCGGTACAAAATCGGCATATGTTTTTGCTGATAAAACTTTACTGCCACGCATGTACAGCGATAAACCCGAACATGTAAGATTTTACAAAAGCTATATGGGTTTTGATGATGAACATAAACCTACACTTATCGATAATTTAAAATATCTATTCTCTTTCCAGACCGGACAGATGTATATGCGTTATTTTATGTGGAATTTTGTAGGCCGGCAGGATAACGAAGATGGACAGTTTGGCGGAAAAGATGGCAATTGGCTTAGTGGAGTAAAACCATTGGATGCCATCAGGCTTGGCAGTCAAAAAAACCTCCCACCATCAATTGTAGAAAATAAAGCATACAATAGATTTTTCTTCTTGCCATTAATTATTGGTTTAATTGGTGCCGTTTGGCACTTTAAACGAAACCAAAAAGACGCAGGTATCATCGGCTTGCTATTTATTTTTACTGGTATTGCTATTGTAGTTTACCTAAACTCAGTTCCGATTGAGCCGCGTGAAAGGGATTATGCCTATGTGGGTTCGTTTTATGCTTTTGCAATCTGGATTGGCTTAGGAGTATTTGGATTAAAGGATTTTATTTTCCAAAAACTAACGCCAACACGCGCAAGTATTTTCGCATCAGTCATTGCCTTGTTTGGAGCCCCAATTCTAATGGCCAACCAGGGCTGGGACGATCATGACCGTTCTGATAGCCACGTAGCGAGGGATATGTCTGTCAATTATCTAAAATCGTGCGCACCCAATGCCATCTTATTTACTTATGGTGATAACGATACTTATCCGGTTTGGTATGCACAGGAAGTAGAAAATATCCGTCCGGATGTGCGCGTGGTGAATTTAAGTTTATTTACAGCCGATTGGTACATCGATGGGATGCGAAAAAAGCAAAATGAATCAGCCCCCTTGCCTATTACGCTAAAGCATGAACAATACGTTGAAGGCACGAGGGATATTATGTACTATCAGGATTATAAGATTGCACAGCATATTGAGTTACAGGAAATTTTAGATGTGCTTTTATCTGATCACGACGAAGATAAAGTAACCATGACAGATGGTTCTAAATACAATGTGCTGCCAGCCAAAAACCTTAAACTGGCGGTGAATCCGCAGCAGGTTTTGGATACCGGAACCGTACCCAAAGAGGATGCAGGCAAAATTGCGAGCAGTATGGAATGGACATTTAACCAAAATTACGTAACCAAAGGTACGCTGGCTTTATTTGACATTTTAATGCATAACAATTGGAAACGACCGATTTATTTTACCGGAGGCATGCCAGATGAGCAATACGTAGGATTGAACAAATACCTTTATTCGGAAGGATTGAACAAAAGGCTGCTTCCATTAAAACCAGATACAGCCATTACAGAAGATTATGAGCGCATCAACATTAAACCTTTGTACAAGAATCTGATGAATGTATATGGTTTCGGCAACATTAAAAATGCCAACTATTTAGACAGGCAATCTGCTGATGATGTAACCATGTTGTCGAATATGTTTAATGGCTTATTAACTGGCTTGATAAACGAAGGTAAAATTGCAGAGAGCAAAAACGTGGCAAATAAATATTTTGAGGTAATTCCGGCTAAATTTTACAGTATGCGCCAGGTAATGAGCACCTATTATTTTACTGAAAACCTGTATCGGTTAAATGATTTGAACCGAGCCAATGCAATGATCAAAAAAACTGCTGACTATGTAGGTAAGGAACTCATCCACCTGGCTGATGTTTCGGAAAGCAAAAGTCAGTTGTCATCAGAGCAGGATGTTCGTT
Source organism: Pedobacter sp. D749 (assembly GCF_019317285.1). Lineage (NCBI taxonomy): Bacteria > Pseudomonadati > Bacteroidota > Sphingobacteriia > Sphingobacteriales > Sphingobacteriaceae > Pedobacter > Pedobacter sp. D749. The sequence goes on along the minus strand of NZ_CP079218.1, from coordinate 5,710,362 downwards.
TCTACCTTGGTTATTTGGGGCAAATGGTAAAATTAACTGAGGCTTTTAAGCAAGGTGCGTTGAGTAAAAATCTCGAAAAACAATATAACGATCTAATCACCAGGTTTACGCCGTTCGCAACGGGTTAGTCAAAAAACATTCTAAATTTAAACCCATAGGCAGATTTCACCTTTCCGCTTATGGGTTTTTGCTTCTCCAATAAATTAAAATCCTTTATGTTAAAGGCCTTAAGCCGTTAAAAATTGTTAAATCAATCCAAAAATTTACCTGTTTTATCGACTAGAATAGTTAATTTCGGCAGCATTTTTATGTGAAAACAATTTTTAATATCATTAAATAAACCAATGAATTATTCAAAAGTTAATAATATAGTAGGCTGGATCTGCTTTTTAATTGCTACACTAACTTACGTTTTAACCTTAGAGCCTTCTGCCAGTTTTTGGGATTGCGGTGAATTTATCGCATCGGCATTCAGAATGCAGGTTGTTCACCAGCCTGGCGCACCATTATTCTTAATGATCCAACGTTTTTTCTCCATTTTCGCAGCTGGAGATTTAACTAAAATCGCTTACTGGATGAACGTTGGTTCGGCTGTTTCAAGCGGAGCAACTATCTTATTCTTATTTTGGACCATCACTGCATTGGCTAAAAAAACAGTATTAAAAGCTGGTGAAGAATTAACAACCGATAAATTGATCAGTATTATGGGTGCGGGTGCCGTTGGTGCTTTGGCTTATACTTTCTCTGATAGTTTCTGGTTTTCGGCAGTAGAATCTGAGGTTTATGCACAATCATCGTTATTCACCGCGATTGTATTCTGGGCTATCCTTAAATGGGAAGCGCATGCCGATGAGCCACGTGCCGATCGTTGGTTATTGTTTATTGCCTATATTATGGGTTTATCAATTGGCATCCACTTATTAAACTTATTAACCATCCCGGCTCTTGCTTTTATTTATTATTTTAAAAGAACAGATAAAGCAACCACAGCAGGTATTTTCAAAACACTTATTGTTGGTATCTTAATTTTAGCGGTAATCCAATATGGTATTATCCAATACCTGGTTTCATTCGGTGCTTATTTCGATTTATTCTTTGTTAACACATTAGGACTAGGTTTCGGAACGGGCGTTTTATTCTTCGCTATTTTATTAATCGGTGCCCTGGTTTGGGGGATCCGTTATTCGATCAAGCATCAAAAGAGATTATTAAACTTAGGTTTAATCTCTACCGTTTTAATCATTTTCGGTTATGCATCTTTCTCGATGATCATCATCAGGGCAAAAGCAGATCCGAACTTAAACAACAGTGCACCTAAAGATGCTTTCTCTTTCTTAAGCTACCTGAACCGTGAGCAATATGGTGATAGGCCATTGGGTTACGGTCCTAATTATAACTCTGAAAGAACAGGTGTAACAGAAGGTAAAACCATCTGGAGAAAAGGAAAAGAAAAATACGAGGTAGCGGGTAAAAAAACCGATTACGAATATAGCAACAACACTTTATTGCCTCGTATGTATAGCGACGACCCTAAACATGCCAGTTTTTATAAAGAATGGATGCATTTGGATGATAGTAAACACCCGAACTTAGTTGATAATGTTGGCTTTTTGGCCAGCTACCAGATCGGCTACATGTATATGCGCTACTTTTTCTGGAATTTTGTTGGTCGCCAGAACGATGAGCAAGGTCAGGGAAGCGGATTTGAAGGCGAGTGGATTAGTGGTATTAAACCATTTGACAGCTGGTTACGTGGGGATCAAAGTCATTTGCCGCCATCAACAATTGATAATAAAGCATATAACCGTTTCTTCTTTTTACCGTTGATTATGGGAATAATCGGCGCACTTTGGCACTTTAAACGCAACCAGAAAGATGCTGGCGTTGTGGCTTTGCTGTTCTTCTTCACAGGTATAGCGATTGTATTATACTTAAATCAAAAACCATTAGAACCCCGCGAAAGGGATTATGCTTATGTAGGATCTTTTTATGCCTTTGCCATATGGATTGGGCTCGGGGCACTCGCCATTAAAGAATGGCTGTTTAAAAAACTAACCCCAACTACCGGTGCCATTGGTGCAACGGTGATTGGATTATTGGCTGCACCGGTAATTATGGCCGAGCAAGGATGGGATGACCACGACCGCTCTACCAAAATGGTTCCTCATGATATTGCCTTGGATTACTTACAATCATGCGCACCAAATGCCATCTTATTTACTTATGGCGATAATGATACCTACCCGCTCTGGTATATCCAGGAGGTAGAAAATGTGCGTCCTGATGTGCGTATTGTAAACTTAAGTTTATTTGATACAGATTGGTACATCAATGGCTTAAGACAAAAACAAAATGAATCTGCGCCATTGCCAATTACCATGAAACCTGAACAATATGTACAGGGTGAAAGAGATGTAATGCCATATGATGATTATAAAATTGCAGGTAATGTTGAGCTTAAAAATGTAGTTGATTTATTGTTATCAAACGATGAGAGCGATAAAGTAGCGATGCAGGATGGATCAAAATCGAACTTCCTGCCAACTAAAAACCTTAAAATTACGGTAGATCCGCAGCAGGTAATCAGCACAGGAACAGTGCCTGCAGCTGATGCTTCAAAAATTACCACCACCATGGATTGGAAATTTAATAAAGGTTATGTTACTAAAGGAACTTTGGCCATGTTCGATATCCTTGCACATAACAACTGGAAACGTCCGATTTATTTCGCTTCTACTGTTCCTTCAGAGCAATATAACGGCTTAGACAAGTATTTATACAGCGAAGGTTTGGCCATGCGTTTATTGCCGCTTAAAGCTGATACTACAGCATCTGAGGATAGACCAGAGCAATTAAATACCCCGATTTTGTATAATAACGTGATGACTAAATTTAAGTGGGGAAATATGAAAACCGCTAAATATTTAGATCCGCAATCATCAGATGATACTTTCATTTTCACGAATCTCTTTAGTAGCTTAACCAACAGCCTAATTAAAGAAGGTAAAACTGCCGAAGCTAAAAAAGTAGTAGATAAATATTTCGCGGTAATGCCTGATAAATTCTTCGGCATCCGTACCGTTGTAGTGAAATTCTATATGGCTGAAAATCTATATAAACTAGGTGAAACTACCAGAGCGAATGATATTTTAGAAAAATCTGGCGATTATATCAATAAGGAATTAAACTATCTGGCTGATATTTCACAATCAAAAGGTTTAACCGGATCTCAGAACATTCAAACCGGCTTATATTATCTGGACAGAATGATTAAAACAAGTAAAGCTGCAGGTCAGGATAAATTGAGCGATAAGCTACAGAAAACCTTCAACAGTTTAGAAAGCCGTTTGTCGATGTTTTTTCCTCAACAGGGTCCACAATAATAAGCGAATCTTAAAATACTTTACAAAGCAGCTGCATTAATTTGTAGCTGCTTTTTTTATTTGCGTTTGCGTTCGTTTTTTGCTTGCGCTCGTTTCTAACGAGTGCAGTAATAGCCTTACGATTTTATCGTAAGGATGATATAAATCTAAATTTCGGATAGGTCATAAACACAACCAGCTATCTACACGCTCGTTAGAAACGAGCGTGAGCAATTATGATTTTTCTGAATAAATAAATACTTTTAATATATGTCAAACCAATACCAAGCAAGAGATCCGGAAGGCATTTATTTTTTAACTTTTACGATTGTGGATTGGGTAGATATATTCACCCGTTCATCGTATAAAGAAATTATTATTAATTCACTGAAATACTGCCAATCCAACAAAGGATTAACACTTTACACATATTGCCTGATGACCAATCATATACATCTCATTGCCTCTGCGAGTGGAGATGTAAAGCTTTTTGAAATTATTAGAGATTTTAAGAAGTTTACGAATAGGGCGATTATCGAAGAGATTACTTCAGGAAATGAAAGCAGGAAAAAGTGGCTGCTGAATAAATTTGAATTTGCAGGCAAATACCTGACAAGAATTGAGAATTATAAGGTTTGGCAAGACGGTTACCATGCTGTTGAATTAATCAGTTCAGATTTTACATTCCAAAAGTTAAATTACATTCATCAAAATCCAATTAGAGCTGGAATAGTATCTGAAGCTGAACATTATATTTATAGTTCAGCGTCTAATTATCACGGGCTTGGAGGACTAATAGAAATTGAATTACTAGACATTGATTAATATTTATTGAATTGCTTGCGCTCGTTAGAAACGAGTGCAGCAATAGCTTTACGATTATATCGTAAAGCAAGCTAAATATATCGATACTAACACCGTAAAATACGGTAAACTATTTACACGCTCGTTAGAAACGAGCGTGAGCGCACAAAAAAATCCCGTTTAGCATTGCCAAACAGGATTCAAATTTATTTTAGTTAATGATTATTCGTTTACAACACCCATCGCACAGAATTTATCAATTCGTTGTTCGATCAGTTTATCTGTTTTTAGTTTACCTAAAGCAGCTAAATCTTTAATTAGGTAATCTTTTAAAGTTTTACCCATTAACTCCGGATCCTGGTGAGCGCCACCAAGGGGTTCTGGGATAATGCCATCGATTAATTTGTTGCCAAACATATCATCGGAAGTCAATTTCAAACATTCAGCAGCTTTCTCTTTAAAATCCCAGCTTCTCCACAAAATAGATGAGCAAGATTCAGGAGAGATTACCGAGTACCAGGTGTGTTCTAACATATATACCTTATCACCGATACCGATGCCCAAAGCACCTCCGGAAGCACCTTCACCTACTACAACACAAATAATCGGCACGCGAAGGATAGACATTTCCAGTAAGTTTCTGGCAATAGCTTCACCTTGTCCACGCTCTTCTGCCTCTAAACCAGGATAAGCACCCATTGTATCGATAAATGAGACAACCGGTTTATTAAACTTTTCAGCCAAGCGCATTAAACGTAAAGCTTTACGGTAACCTTCGGGGTTGGCCATACCAAAATTGCGGAACTGACGCTCTTTGGTGTTTTTACCCTTTTGGTGACCAATAACCATTACCGTTTGACCATTGATGGAAGCAAAACCACCGATAATCGCCTTGTCATCCTTAACCGTTCTGTCACCATGCATCTCGATAAAATCATCGCAGATCATGTTAATGTAATCAAGAGTTTGTGGACGATCTGGGTGACGGCTCATCTGAACCTTATTCCAACCGGTTAAATTTTTATATAAGTTATTGGTAGTTTCATCTAATTTACCATCAAGCTCGTCTAAAGTGGCAGACATATCTACCTTAGTTTTTTCGGCAACTTGCTTAACCTTTTCTATCTGCTGAACTAAATCGGCAATAGGTTTTTCAAAATCGAATGATGTTTTTATTTGCTGCATAATTGAACCACAAAAATAAGTAATTATTTTTAGTTTGCAGTGAACAGTTTTTTGTTTGCGTTTTTGAGGGGATAAATCGTTTAAAAGAGTTGACAACTTTCATCGGCACGGTGGTGGTAAAGTTGTCAACTCTAGAATCTCAAATTAGAATGTATCGATGCTTTATTATCAGTCTTTATAATTTGAAAAGCAATTGCAGTAATTCTTTTTTGAAACAGTCCTGCCATTTGCTTTAGCCCAGATGAAAAATCCGGGGCTGCCGCGGCTGTCAGGTTTAGATTACACCTGCCTGTGGCTACTATGAGGGGTTTCCATGCCACCGCCCTAACCTATCTAGCCCTGATTGCAATGGAAAGCACGCAAGCGAGGCACGAGCGCGGACTTGCAATGCAAAGCAGGACGAACGTTAACTATTGTTCTGCAACTGCGCTTCAATAAACCTAAGCGTTGACAAATTTAATAGCAACGTGCACAGGAATTTGTCAACGCTAAAATTTTAGAACTTAGCGGCCTCGCCTGCTTTTGGTAATGCTTTTTTGATAAATTCACGGATATGGTTATTTGCCATTTTCAGATCATCCTTACGTAAATACATCATGTGTCCACTACGGTAACCTTCCCAGCTAATACGGTCTTGCAATTTACCAGCGGCATCTAACTGCCACATGCTGTATTTCGCATTAAAATAATCGCAGGCTCCATCGTAATAACCAGATTGTACCAATAAATGTAGATACGGATTTTGAGCCATAGCCTGGCGGAGATTGTCTCCGGTCTGATCCCCACTTTTATCCCATGGGTAAACGGAACCGAACATATTGTACTTCAAATCGGTTTTATAATTCAGCTCGTTGCGGATATACATATTGATAGCTGGCGTAAAGGAATGCAGCCAGGAAGTTAGCTCTGCATTATAATCGGGTCCTTCACCTGCACTCATTTTATCTATGCCACGATAACGCGAATCTAGCCTGCCAACAGTAAAACCTTTATCTCTCAACAGCTCTTTCCAAAAGAAATCAGTAGGTACGTTGAGGTTATAATCTAGTATCACTTTTTCTGAAAGACCGGAGTAACGCGCCATTTTTACGGCAATGGCTTTCTTTTTATCGGCACTCAGCATCCCGCCCTGCGAAATAGCCGGAATTAACTCATTAATGGTAAAACCTTCTACTTCAGGAAGCATGGCTGTTAAATCTTTGCTCTGTAAATCGGCGGATAAAGCTTTATGGTACCATGCGGTAGCCGCAAAATACGGTAAACGCAAGGCGGCATCAACAGGGCCGCTACGCTCAATACCGAGTTCGGTTGGCGAAACCAAAACCACACCATTTAAATACATCCATTGACTGTTTTGCAGCTCTAAAGCCAAACCTGAAACACGTGTGGTACCATAACTCTCGCCAATTAAAAATTTTGGCGAAGCCCATCGGTTATTCCGGGTTACAAAAGTATTGATCCACTCGGCCAGGTATTTAATATCGGCACGTACACCAAAAAATTTATTGGTTGGAATATCTTTGCTCACCGCTCTGGAATAACCCGTGTTAACCGGATCTATGTAGATAATATCGGCAACATCCAAAATAGAATATGGATTTTCTTTATAACCATAAGGCTGTACAGGATAACCTTCATCATCAATATTCAGCACCACCGGACCAGTATAGGCAATGTGCATCCAAACAGAAGCCGAGCCCGGGCCACCGTTAAAAGAGATTACCAAAGGCCGCTTATCACGATTTTGCACGTCGCTCCGTTCATAATAAGTATAAAACAAACCAGCAATCGGTTTTCCGTCTTCATCCCAAACCGGTAATGTACCAGCAGTGGCTTTATACGGAACAGCTTTGCCATCAATGTTTACCGAATGATTGGTAATTACCGAGCTCTCCACATTAATGTTCCTTTCGTTTGCGGAAGATTTAGCTTCGTCTTTAACGGTAACCTGCGTAGTGGTTATGGTTTCTTTTGATTGGGCTTTTTTTGGTCCTTGTTGTGCATACGCAAAAATGCCCATGCTTAAAAATGTAGCGAGTATAAATCTGAATTTCATCTAGTTTGGTTTGGTTGCTAAATATCAAACTATTGTAGCGTTAATCAAAAAGCGCATTAGAAATGTTACTATAAAAGCCAGCACTGCTTTTAGTATGCCAATTCTTCAAAAACATACAGCAATACTGCAGTAGACTCTTATTTAAATTACGCTTAAACTACACAGGATGATAATCCTATGATTAGGATACAGCCTCTATTTGTAAATTAAGCCATTTTACTAGAATATGTAACCAGGGAGATAGACATAAATAACTTATCCGCCTCGGACTGGGTCACCACGGAATATGGGCACAGACCATGGATATCTTTACACCGATCTATTCTCTTCTACTTCCAGTTTAGAAGTCAGAATCTCATCTGTTTTCTTTGGTTCACGGATGAATACATAACAGATTATAGCTGCTAAAATCATCAATCCACCGCCTAATTGTACTGCCAAAAGCCTGTCGTTATTGAGCACATTGCGCATGAGCCATCCAAAACCAAGGGAGGCAATAATTTCAGGTAATACAATAAAGAAGTTGAAGATGCCCATGTAAATCCCTATTTTATCTTTGGGCAGCGAGCCGCTTAACATGGCATAAGGCATCGATAGAATACTGGCCCATGCAATGCCTACTCCTGTCATGCATAAATACAGCATGTTTTTATCGTGCACCCAGGCTACGCTGATTAAACCAATGGCTCCGCAGACTAAACAAAGGGCATGTGTAGTTTTACGGCCCAATGCATCGGCAATTTTTGGCAGCACCAAAGCAAACAGAAAAGTAATAACGCTGTAATAAGCGAGTGTTAAACTGCCAAAATCTGCACCATGTGCATAAACCGGATCGGCAGCATCTTTTCCGCCAAAAACATTCACGGCTACTGCCGTGGTATAATAAAACCACATTAAAAACAAACCTGGCCAGGTAAAAAACTGAACCAAAGAAACAATCTGCATTCTTTTCGGCATATTCCTTAAGGCATGAAAAATTTCCCTGGCGCCACCACCAAAACCTTTATTACTTTCTTTTAACTTTTCTTTAAAATCTGCATCCTGCGGAGGGTATTCTTTAGTAGTAAGCACTGTCCACAGTACTGCTGCGAAAAAGAAAAAGGCACCGATGTAAAAAGAAAACTTCACGTTTTCCGGAATACTCCCTTTTTCTGCTGTATTGGTTAAGTGGAATATATTATTCATAATCCACGGTAAGGCCGAAGCTACACTGCCACCCAAACCGATCATCATGCTTTGCATAATAAAACCACGGTTAACCTGACTATCGGGCAATTTATCGGTAACAAAAGCGCGGAAAGGTTCCATGGCAATGTTTCCAAAAACATCTAAAACCCAAAGCAGTCCGGCCGCCATCCAAAGCACACTACTATGCGGCATAAAAATTAAAGCAATACTACTCACAACGGCCCCAAGCATAAAATAAGGCCTTCTTCTACCCCATTTTGGATGCCAGGTACGATCGCTTAGGTAACCTATTACCGGCTGAACGAGTAATCCTGTTAAAGGTGCTGCCAAAAACAACAATGGAACCTGATCGGGATTGGCACCGAGGTTTTCGTAAATACGCCCCATGTTGGCCCTTTGTAAATCCCAACCGAACTGAATCCCGAAAAAACCAATGCTCATGTTGATGATCTGTGCGATTGTTAATTTGGGGTTCTCGAATATTGTTTTTAAGCTCATTTTGTTTAGTTTATGCGCTTAGCGCGGGGTGCATGGCGTTATTTTCTATTGCATTAATAAAATCTGCGTTCACTAGTGCTTCATTTTTCACCACAGAGTGCGCCGAGAATAAATCTCCTCCGTGTTTCTCTGTGCTTTTACTTTGTGTGCCCTGTGGTTAGTTTTAGTTTTTCCGCTAAGCGCGTAATGCAAGACGCATAGCAAAACCTTTAAAATTCTATCACCTGTGCGCTAACTAGTGCCTCATTTTTTCACCACAGAGAACGCAGAGCTTTGACACAGCGTTCACCGAGAATAAATATCCTTCGTGTTTCTCTGTGCTGTTACTTTGTGTGCTCTGTGGTTAGTTTTAGTTTTTTCTGCTAAGCGCGTAACGCAAGACGCATAGCAAAAATCTTTAAAATTCTATCACCTGTGCGCTAACTAGTGCCTCATTTTTTCACCACAGAGAACGCAGAGTTTTGACACAGCGTTCACCGAGAATAAATATCCTTCGTGTTTCTCTGTGCTGTTACTTTGTGTGCTCTGTGGTTAGTTTTAGTTTTTCCGCTAAGCGCGTAACACAAGACGCATAGCAAAAATCTTTAAAATTCTATCACCTGTGCGCTCACTAGTGCTTCATTTTTCACCACAGAGAACGCAGAGTTGATACAGCGTTCACTGAGAATAAATATCCTTCATGTTTCTCTGTACTGTTACTTTATGTGCTCTGTGGTTAGTTTTAGTTTTTTCGCTAAGCGCGTAATGCAAGACGCATAGCAAAACCTTTAAAATTCTATCACCTGTGCGCTAACTAGTGCCTCATTTTTTCACCACAGAGAACGCAGAGTTTTGACACAGCGTTCACCGAGAATAAATATCTTTCGTGTTTCTCTGTACTGTTACTTTATGTTCGCTGTGGTTAGTTTTAGTTTTTTCCGCTAAGCGCATAACGCAAGACGCATAGCAAAAATCTTTAAAATTCTATCACCTGAGCGCTAACCGGCGCCAAGGTTACTGGAATGCTAGTTCCTGCCGGGATATTCAATTTTTTATCTGTTAAAAGATCCGTAACCGGCGATGAATGTTTAACTTTTAAAATCTTATCAGGGATTTCAATATTGGCGGTTAAAGTTTCTGTCCGATCGAAATTGGCCACGACCAATAAACGCTGTTTGTCAGAGTAACGGATAAAAGCATACATGCGGTTGTTCATGTTCCCAGCAACAGGCACTTCATAAATTTCGCCATTTATTACAGCATCGCTTGTGGAAGTAACTTTTAATAACTGTTGGTAGTAAGCGCGTAATTTCTGCTCATTTTCATTTAACTGTTTACCATCAAAAGCACCATTATTCATCCATTTCTGGTGGTTCGGAACGCCCCAATAATCGAAAATGGTCGTCCGGTTATCATCTCCGCCGAATCCTTCCTGACCTTTTCCCGGTTCGCCAACTTCCTGACCAAAATAAAGCATTACCGGACCGCTACCTAAAGTTGCCGAAACTACCATTGCGGGTAGCGCCAGTTCGGCCTTACCTGCAAATCCGGCAGATGCAATGCGTTCTTCGTCGTGGTTTTCTAAAAAGCGTAACATGCGATGGCCAAAACCGGCGCTCTCTTTCTGCCAAACGAAACGGATATCTTTTACATCTGCGTTTGGTTCATTCCTGATCAATCTTTTTAAACCATCATATAAACCCACTTTATCGTAGAGGTAATCAAATTTACCTTCATCTAAATATTGTTTATAAACTTTTGGATTATAGGCCTCTCCGATAAAAATTAAATCAGGATTCACTTTTTTAACCTGTGGAATGACCCAGTTCCAAAAAGCAATGGGTACCATTTCGGCCATATCGCATCTAAAACCGTCCACTCCTTTATTGGTCCAATAGGTTAAAATATCACACATTTTCCGCCAGACTGGCGGAATGGGATCAAAATATTGTTTTTCTCCGTTCTGATAATCTACGCCGTAATTTAACTTAATGGTTTCGTACCAATCGTCGTATTTAGGCTGCGCCGAAAACACATTGTTCCCTGTTGCTTTAGCAGGATTTTCATCAAATTTTCCATCCTGCAAACTCGTAATTGGTGTTTGCTTTGCACCACCAGTTGGCGGGGCAAACGGCTGACCAGGAGTATAATAAAAATCGTTCTGAGCACTAAATGCTTTTGTTACATCATCCTGGGCACCAAAATCGATTACATTTTTTGGCTTTGCATAGGAATGATAGCTCCTGGCAACATGATTGGGTACAAAATCGATCAGCACTTTTAAGTTTTTAGCATGTGTTCTTTTCACTAGCGCTTCAAACTCCTTCATTCTGTTATTAACATCAACAGCCAGATCAGGATCCACATCGTAATAATCGCGGATGGCGTAGGGCGAACCTGCTCTTCCTTTTACCACATCGGCATCATCAGGTTTAATTCCGTATGCAGAATAATCAGTTAAACTTGCATGGGCAAGTGCTCCGGTATACCAAACATAATTTACGCTGAGTTCTTTTATGCCATCTAAGGCATTATCGGTAATATCGTTAAACTTACCCGAACCATTTTGCTCAATGGTACCGTAGGGTATATTCGTGCTATTTTTATTCCCAAATAAGCGGGGCAATAACTGGTAAATAACGATCTGTTTATCGTCCATTTTTGTACTTTGTTTTTGTGCAAAGGATGATGATGAAATAAGTAAAAAGAAAATTGCCAAAATATAGGCTACCGCATTAAGATTGCTTCGTTCCTCGCAATGACGATCAGTCGAGGCAAATCTCCGTCCTGTCTCCATTTTACATTTTACCTCTACAATCATACCAACGCTGTGTTGTTTACTTCAATTTCAGTATTTCCAGTCAATTTATAAAACTGGTTTCTGATACCAATTTCTAAATCAACAGCGGCATTATTTTTAATACTGATACCGCTCGCGGTAATATTTATCTTTAGGGTAGCGCCTCTGAAGCCGATGGTAAATGAAAAAGATTTCCATTTACCTGGCAAGAAAGGATTAAACTGCAATTTACCATCGCGCACACGCATGCCGGCAAAACCTTCTACCACACTCATCCAGGTTCCTGCCATAGACGTGATGTGTAAACCATCTTCTGTATCGTTGTTATAATCATCCAGATCTAAACGTGCAGTACGTAAGTAGAATTCGTATGCACGTGCTTCGTCGTTTAATTTCGCTGCTAAAATACTATGTACGCAAGGTGATAAGGAACTTTCGTGCACGGTACGTGGCTCATAAAAATCAAAGTTGCGTTTTAACGTATCCAGATCGTAATCTTCTTCAAAGAAATATAAGCCCTGTAAGACATCGGCCTGCTTAATGAAACACGAGCGTAAAATCCTGTCCCAGCTCCATTTTTGATTAATCGGACGTTCGCTGGCAGGAAGATCTTTCACCAAAGTTTGTTCTTTATCTAAATACCCATCCTGTTGCAAGAAAACACCCAGTTTTTCATCTTGTGGGTAATACATTTTCTCGATGATATCAGCCCAATCTGCAAACTCCTTTTGATCGAAATTTAAGTTTTTTAATAAGCTGTTATATTTTTCCGGTTGTTGTTGTTTTACTATTTCTGCAGCTTCAGTTGAATATTTCATACACCAGGCTGCTAAAATGTTGGTGTACCAATTGTTATTTACATTGTTCTCATATTCGTTTGGTCCGGTTACACCAAGCATTACATATTGCTGTTTGTCGTTGCTCCAGTTAACGCGTTGTTTCCAGAAACGTGCAATGCCGATCAATACTTCTAAACCAAAATCAGAAAGATAACTTTCATCGCCAGTGTAACGGATGTAATTAAAAATGGCAAAAGCGATGGCACCATTACGGTGGATTTCTTCGAAAGTAATTTCCCACTCATTATGGCATTCCTCACCGTTCATCGTTACCATGGGATATAGTGCTGCACCATCTTTAAAACCTAATTTTGCTGCATTTTCTATGGCTTTACCCAATTGTTTATGGCGATACACCAACAGATTTTTACTTACTTCCTGTGGAGCTGTTGCCAGGTAAAAAGGCACGCAATAGGCCTCAGTATCCCAATAGGTTGAACCACCATATTTCTCTCCTGTAAAACCTTTCGGACCAATATTCAATCGATCATCTTTACCGGTATAGGTTTGAAAAAGCTGAAAAATATTGAAACGAATAGCCTGCTGAGCAGAAACATCGCCTTCGATAATGATATCACTTTCTTCCCACTTGCTTGCCCATGCTTCAGTTTGTTCCTTTAACAAGGTATCAAATCCTTTAGCAGATGCTTTAGCTATTACCGATTTTGTTTCTTTTAAAAGTGATTCTTTGGGATAATTTTCTGAAGATAAATTCGCCGCAATTTTAACCAGCGTGATCTCTTCATTTGCTTTTACCTCAAGAGAAAAAGTTTGTCCCACAAATTTCTCTTTACGAACAGCCTCTGGATTGAGATTTAATTTCTCCGCGTTTTTATACAGCTCGATATTACTCCCTGTGCAAACTTCAAATTCAGTTTTCTTTGTTCTTAGTTTGATATAAGCTTCGGTTCCAGAAATTTCATCTGCAGCTTTATCCCAGAATTTTTCATCATAGTTGCTGTCCTGATTTTTAACATCACCATCAATAAAAGGCGTTAATGTTAATTTACCATCGAAATTTAATGGCGTAATGCTATAACGGATGGCGCCAACTTCATCATCAGCAATGCTGCAAAAACGGGTTGATTTAACTTTTAGGGTTTTACCGCTTTTTAATTTTGCCGTGAACGTCCGCTCCAGGTATCCCGCATTCATGTTTAGCACACGTTTAAAATCGCTTACCTCAGCTGTTGCCAGATCAAGGATTTCTTCATCTAGTTTTACTTCGATACCAACCCAGTTTGCAGCGTTCAATACTTTCGCAAAATACTCGGGATAACCGTTTTTCCACCATCCCACACGTGTTTTATCTGGATAATAAACACCTGCAACGTAATTTCCAGGTAGGGTTTCTCCGGTATACGTTTCTTCAAAGTTGGCGCGCTGGCCCATACGTCCATTACCCAAACTGAAAATACTTTCCGAAATTTTATTTAAATGTGGATCAAAGCCTTCTTCGATAATATTCCACTCATCTGCTTTAATGTAATTTTTCATATTCTAGTATCAAGTAGCGAATTACTAGTATCAAGTAATTAGTATCGGGTATCAAGATAAATTCACTACTTGATACTCACTACTTAATACTTGCTACTCCTTTACAACTCTTCTAAATCTTTAACTGTTAATTTATCTAATCCACTTACTACCACATCTGCATCGGTGAGTACGCTTTTTTCGCCGATACCGATGGCTTTCATTCCGCCTCTTTTTGCTGCTTCTACACCGGCAACAGCATCTTCAAAAACCACACATTCAGCGGGTTTAAAACCTAAAAGTCCGGCTCCTTTTAAAAATACTTCCGGATCGGGTTTTGATTTAGTGACCATGTTTCCATCAACAATTTCATCGAAGAAATGGGCCAAATTTGTTTTTTCTAAAATGATCCCTGAGTTTTTGCTGGCTGAGCCCAATGCCAATTTATAACCGGCTTTGTGAATCGCGGTTAAGAAATCAACCGTTCCAGGTAAAACTTCAGCAGGTGTCATTTTGGTAATCATATCTACATACCAGCCGTTTTTTAAACTGGCAAGTTCTTCTTTTTCGGCATCGGTTTTATCTACTCCGCCCCAGGCGAGAATCTTGTTTAAACTTTCTACCCGACTAACGCCTTTTAACTGCTCGTTCTGCTCTTCTGTAAAATCGAAACCCATAGTGTTGGCTAAACGTTTCCAGGCTTTATAATGGTAAACGGCAGTATCTACCAGCACACCGTCGAGGTCGAAAAGACAAGCTTTGATTTGAGATTTGAGATCTGAGACTTGAGATTTGAGATTTTCTTGCATCTTTTATTATATTTTTTTGTATCAGGTAGTGAGTATCAAGTATCGAGATGTAAAGCCCTGCATTTTAAATCCTATACCGTTTAACCTTCTACCTTAATTCAAGCACCAAAGTGGTCTCAGCGGGTACTTTAATGTTTTTG
The DNA here is from genome assembly GCF_019317285.1 of Pedobacter sp. D749. Taxonomy (NCBI): domain Bacteria; kingdom Pseudomonadati; phylum Bacteroidota; class Sphingobacteriia; order Sphingobacteriales; family Sphingobacteriaceae; genus Pedobacter; species Pedobacter sp. D749. The sequence continues at coordinate 5,695,226 of NZ_CP079218.1, read as the reverse complement.
AATTCGATGTTTTCGCCCGAAATTACGTTTTTAGCAGAAGTAATTCCTGCTGTTCTTTCTGCAAAACGATCGGTATTTAATGTTTTTTCTTTTTCAGTATTGTTTACAATAACCATTACAGTGCCTTTTGGTTCTACATTGTAGCGGAAATAAACATAAATATCATCTTGCGGTACAAACTGCATCAATTTACCTGTTTGCAACGCCGGACTGTTTTTGCGGAAATTCGCTAAGGTTTTTACAAAGTTGAACGCTTCATTCTCTTTGTTTGTACGTCCATCGGCAATGAATTTATCTTTTTTATCGCCTTCCCATCCCCCAGGAAAATCAGAACGGATCAATCCATCTGGATTGGAGAAATTTTTCATTAAAATTTCAGTTCCGTAATACATCTGCGGAATGCCCCGCATGGTTAACAAGATACTCATTCCCATTTTGTATTTATCGAAATCTTCACCAACCATCGAATAGAAACGGCTCATATCATGATTATCTAAAAAAATACAGTTGGTATTAGGGTTTTTATAAAGAAAATCGTGCGCTAAGGTAGCATACAAACGGTTAATCCCGTCTACCCAACCGTTTTTCCCGTTTATTCCTTCGTAAATAGCATCTTTTAAAGTGGCATCGGTAATACCCTGCAAGTGGGTATCGAAACCGCGGTTAACCGTATTACCACCTGTAAAAAAGGCTTGGTTGGCCACTGCAGTTACCAATGTTTCGCCAAAAACAGATAAGTGCGGGAATTCTGCCTGAACTTTCAAAGCCCAATCGGCCATGTAAACCGGATCGTTATATCCATAAGTATCCAAACGTAAACCATCAATACCAGCATATTCTATCCACCAGATGTGGTTTTGGGTCAGGTAATTCTGAACATAAGGATTCCGTTGGTTTAAATCGGGCATTGAAGGTACAAACCAACCATCTAACATTTGTTTACGATCTGCCGCAGAGGCATGTATATCCATCACAGTCTGATCCCGGTAACTCGTTTGCGTATACTTTGGCCATTGGTTTAACCAGCTTTTCATCGGTAAATCTTTATAAAACCAATGTTGGGTACCAATATGATTGTGTACAATATCTTTAATCACTTTTAATCCTTTGGCATGGGCAATCTCTACATACTTTTTGTAAAGTGCATTTGTGCCATAACGTGGATCTATTTTATAATGATCGGTTACTGCGTAGCCATGATATGAAGCTTGTGGCATATCATTTTCTACCTCTGGTGTCATCCAAACTGTCGTAATGCCTAAATCTTTAAGGTAATCTAGGTGATCAATTACACCTTGTATATCACCGCCATGGCGGTAGTACATGCTATCGCGGTTTAATGCGGTTTCGGTTAAACCCTGAACAACATCGTTGCTTCTATCCCCGTTCGAAAAACGATCGGGCATGAGCAGGTAAATAAAATCTTTGTTGGTTACGCCCTGAATCCTGCCCGCACTTTTATCGCGGTTTTTTAATTCGTAGGTGTAAGTAAATGTCTTTTTTCCGTTAAGCGCAAAGTTAATCGGGAATTTGCCGGCTTTGGCTGATGGAGCAATTGTTAAGTCGAGAAATAAATAATTCGGGTTTTCTACTTTGTTAACCTTTACGAGTTTTACCCCTGGATAAGTTAATGAAACCGAGCTTGAAGCAATGTTTTCGCCATGAACAAGCAATTGCAACTTAGGATTGAGCATACCTGTAAACCAGAACATTGGTTCTACCCGCTCTAACTTTTGGGCAAAAAGATTGATACTGCTAAACAGTACAATAAGAATAGTCAACGTTTTTTTAAATCCCCGTGCATTTGCATGGAATTTAGTTTGAGCATTTAAAACAGAAGAATTAACGGAAGGAAAGGTAGCAGAGGTAGGCGATTTTATCATGCTAAAACTTTTTAATATTTTAAAAATCCTGCAGAGATCAAAAATCTCTACAGGAATAGTATAGTTAATAATTAAATTTTAACCAAGGTGTAAGCACCTGTCTTACCATCAGCATTAAGTGTTAAGATCAACTTATAGGTACCAGCGACAGTAACATTAATATCTCCACCATTATCACCAATACTGGTTCCCCAATCGTGATTTCTTCTGAACTTAAAGACACCAGGAGTTAAAGCAACTGTTGCAGTCCATGTGTTTTTACCATCGTTTACCGGACTAAGGTCAGTATCAACAGACCAGTTACTTCCGGGAATGGCATTACCAATAATTGACCAATAATCTGCATCGGCGATGGTGTAGACATTCGCATTAAGATCGACAGTTAGCAGTTTAAAACCCGCCGAAACGGAGCTGATATCACCACCGGAAGTACTGAGTTTACCACCTCCTGCATCGCCATAAGCTAAGTCAAATTTCTTAGCAGCAGTAATCTTAAAATTACCACCATCAAACTTGATAATTCCGGTATAAATGCCATTTCCGGCGACAGAAACTAAGCTATCAGCCGTTGGCGGACTCCATCCCTGATATGCCCCCGGTACGTACACCCAGGAAGTTAAAGGAAATGGTTTTGCACTTATAGAAACTACATTGCTGTAAACCGGGGCTATCGCATTGGAGATGGCCGCTTTTACCCTGATTTCTACATCAGAATTTACAGCAGTAGATAGATTTAAAGAAAGCAGTAAATTATTAAAATCCAACCCGTTGTAACTTTTAGTAGTCGCATTTGGATCAATAATTACTTCTTTTGTTTTATCTGCTGCAAAGTTTGCTCCTTTTGGAGACAATTGTAAAGTATTGATAACAGCTGCCTGATACCCAAAATTGGCATTGCTTAAAGTAAAAGTAACCACATTGGTAGTGAGCATGCTTTTATCCAAAACTACCGATGTAGCTGAACTTTTTAAAGAACCTCCGGTACCTGCATTGGCTATGGCACGGATTTCGTCTTTTTTGCATGACCATAGCGAGAGCGTGATAAAGCTAAAGGCTAAGGATTTAAAGAATATTGATTTCATCTTTATAAAATATTAAGATTAATAACCTGTGTTCTGAACCAGATTCGGATTGGCAATTAAATCTGCTGTCGGAATTGGATATAAGTTACGGTAAGCCGGTAAACTTGCGCCTGCTTTAACGCCTCCTTTAAACGGCCATAAATAATTGGAACCAGTAAATTTGCCATAACGGATCAGATCGGTACGACGGTGTGCTTCCCAATACAATTCACGGGCACGTTCGTCTAAAAAGAAGTCTACAGAGAGGGTGCTTACATCTCCACTATTGTTACCATAAGCACGGCGACGTAAATTATTCACATAAGTAAGTGCTTGTGCTGTACTACCGCCAGAACCACCACGCATTACGGCTTCACCATAGATTAAGTATTGCTCCGCTAAACGGAATAATGCAAAATCCAATGAACTGAATATTCCGTTTAACGATGGAGGTGTAACTTTTTCGGAGGTAACATTTTTAAATTTGGTTACCCTTAAACCATCTGTAAATACACCAATGTCATCTACATTGCTTTTCGTACCAAAAAATATCCCGCGTTTATCTGCCGTTCCGTTAGGATCAGGAAATAATGCCGGTAAATTCTGACGGGTCCTGTTACCACCCCAACCACCTGAAGGTACTCCATATGATGCAGGGCTCATGTCTGCATTAATTGCAGCATTAACCAAAAAGGTAGTTCCTCCGAAATTTGTTCCTCTTACACCATCGTAATTAATGGTTAAAATGTTTTCTGTATTATTTACATTATTATCGGCCAAAAATAAATCTTTGTAATTGGCTTTTAATGAATAACCAGAGTTGATCACCTTAGTTGAGTAGGTAATGGCTTCTGTATATTTTGCAGTTCCCGTGTATACCTGGGCATTTAAATATAATCTGGCTAACAACGCCCAGTCGGCTCCTTTATCTGCACGGCCATAATCATTGGTACGAGGATCGGCTAAATCGCCTTCAATCGCTTTTAATTCTGATTCTACATAAGCGAACAAAGCTGCTCTTTGAATTTGTTTAGGATTGGTTTTGCCAATCGCATCCTCTTCTGTTACGAAAGGGGGATTTCCGAAACCATCCAATAAAACCCAATATTGAAATGCTCTTAAGAAACGGGCTTCTGCACGGTAACGTTGAATGGCTGAAGCATCTGCACCAGTAATATTGCGACTTGCCAGCTTCTCTGGTGTACTTTCGCGAAGAAACTCATTGCAAATCGTAATCTGCAAAATGCTTTTAGAATATAAACCTCTTAAAAATTGATTATCGCTATTCCAGGTAGCATAATCTAATTCCGGAATACCTGTATCTCCCCAGGCACAAATTGCTTCATCGGTTACCAGCTCCTGGGAAGTCCAGAATAAACGGAAGAAATCTGCAAAACCAGCGTTTAAGCCACCAATATCACTATTATCCGATCCTGTTGGACTGGTTAATGCGTATGTAGCGTACAATTTTACCAGCTCTTGTTTGTATCCTGCAGGCGTAGCATATACCACGTCGGCAGTTACATCATTCGTAGGCTTTAAATTTAAGGCATCTTTCTTACAAGAATTTAAAGAAAGTAATAAACCTGTGGTTGCCAATATTATTTTAAACGAATTTTTCATTTCTCTTTATCTTTATTAAAAACCAACATTTAAACCTAAAGTGTATGTCCTTGGTCTGGGATATAACTTAAAGTCGATACCATCTGTTAACTCAGGATCCAGCCCTTTATATTTAGAGATTACAAACACATTCTGGCAATTGGCCGTAATTCTTAAACTGGTGTTGCTATTTTTAAATAACTTACCGGCGTCATAAGCCAGGCCAAGGTTATCCATTTTTAAGAAGGAAGCATTTTTAACATAGTAATCACTTAAATACTGACTTGTAGTAAAATTTGTATTTAAGAAATCTACAGCAGCATTGTTAATTAAGCCCGCTGAGCTAAGGATATTGTTTCTAATACCAAAGTTTGATGATACGTTATCATAAACATAATTGCCTAAGTTAGCTCTCAGTACCGTAGTAATGGTCCATTTTTTATAGCTGAAGGCAGTATTGAATCCCAAAGTAATTTTAGGATCTGGCGACTTATAAAAATACTGATCACTTGAGTTCACTACACCATCGCCATTTGAATCTTCATATACACCTTCCAGTGGCTTTCCGGCACTGTTATAAACCTGTTTGTAAACGTAGAAGGCACCAGGAAGTTGATTTACCGCATTGTATTTAATGGTAACCCCTGTTCCACCAGTAATGTCGCCAGCACCTTGCTTACTTCCCGGATCAGGATTTAAGGTTAAATTGGTTACTTTTCTTTTGTTATAAGCTGCATTGAAGCCAAAATCCCATGAAATGTTTTCCGTTTTGATAGCTGCAAAATTTAAGCTAAACTCAGCGCCTCTTACATCCATATTACCCACATTGGTAATCAAATTATTGTTAAAGTTTGTTCCTACAGGAATGTTCACCGTAGCCAATAAATCCTTTGTCTTTTTATAATAAACGTCTATTGCTCCGTAGATTCTTCCTTTGAAAAAGCCGTAATCTAAACCAGCATTATAGGTAGTAGTGGTTTCCCATTTCAAGTCCGGATCATAGGCAGATGGTGCGTAATAATCATAAAAAGTATTGCCTATCTGATACTGTCCCGTATTACTGTTCGAATAATATTTAGCTAAATAACTGTAATCGCCCACGGTATCTCCATCTTTATTACCCGTTTCACCGTAACTTAATCTCAGTTTTAAATCTGAAACCGCTTTACTTTCCTTTAAAAAGTTTTCGCCCGCAATTCTCCAGGTAAAACCAACTGAAGGGAAATAACCCCAACGGTTTTCCTCGGCGAACCTTGATGACGCATCTGCACGCATGGTTCCTGAAAGGATGTATTTATCGGCTAAGGTGTAAACCAACCTTCCGTAGTAGGATAATAGTTTGTTGCGGTCAACAGAGAATGGAAACTTAGGCGTTGTTCTTAATACCCCTGTTGCGCTATATTCATTAAAACTATAGTTTGTTTTCGCATTATCATAATAACCATAACCAGCAGTTACATCAAAACGACTTCTGATGCTGGCCACATCTTTGGCATAATTTAAATAAAATTCTGATACCTTATTGTTGGATGTATTCAGAGATTGAGTAGAAGATCCGTTAGTTGAAAAGCTTGTGGCGGCAAATGCCGGAACAAAAATACGTCCTGTGCCTTTAGAAACATCATAACCTAAATTTAAGTTAGCATGCAACTCTGGTAAAAAATGGAAAGAATAGTCGAACCTTACATTTCCGAAGCTTCGGGCGGCATTTCCATTATTATTTCTTAACATGATCTGCGCTACCGGATTTCTTGGTGCGTTGGGATTCAAGGATCCGTCTGCTCTTAACCATTCGAAATAATTCCCAAACTGATTATTTGCGGTAACTGGTTGCGTAGGGTCAAACTGGATGGCATTGGCAATGGCATTATTGTTATCATTGGCAAAGTGGGATTCGGTTAATGTACCCTTCAGGCTTAAATCAATTTTTAAGTGATCGGTAAATAATCTTGGGGAAACGGTAATAGCACCTGTTGCCCGGTTAAACCTATCGGTAATTAACAAACCTTGCTGATCTAAATAACCTGCTGATACACGATATGGAACACTATGAAATTTACCTGCAATACTGAGGTTATTATCACTTGCAAAAGCATTTTGAAAGATTTCATCCTGCCAATCAGTATTTGCTTTTCCTAAAAGCGAAACAAATGTTTTGCCCACATCATAAGCAGCGGTTGGATTGGCATTTACAAAAGTACGGATTTGATCTGCTGAAAGCACGTCTACCTTTTTTGCAATGGTTGCAACAGAATTACTGGTACTGAAATTAATTACCGGCGCACCTGTACCCCCTTTTTTGGTGGTAATTAAGATTACACCATTGGATGCTCTGGAACCATAAATTGCTGTAGCATTTGCATCTTTTAATACAGTAAAGGTCTCGATGTCGTTCGGGTTGATCAATGATAAAGGACTAGGTGCATTATCGATTGATTTTCCACTGAAAGGAACTCCATCAATAACAATTAAAGGATCGTTACTGGCATTTAATGAGGCTCCGCCACGGATACGGATCTGACTACCAACCCCTGGCTGACCGCTACTGCTAATAATGTTAACCCCTGCTACTTTTCCTTGGATAAGTTGCTCAGGGGTTGTAATTGTTCCTTTTTGGAAATCTTTAGCACCTACCGTAGTGATTGATCCGGTTAGATTCTTTTTTTCGGCAGTACCGTAACCGATTACCACAACTTCGTTCAGTTTTTGTGCATCAGGCACCAATTGAAAATTTACGGTAGCATTTGCTGAAATGCTTACAGCTTTATCAAGGGTTTGATAGCCGATAAAACTTGCAGATAGCGTTATCGAACCATTCGATAATCCTGCCAGTTTAAAATTACCATTAGCATCGGTTGATGTACTTCTTGTTGTTCCTTTAACAACTACAGAAGCGCCAGGTAATGGTAGGCCGGTTTCATCAAGCACCTTACCAGATATAGATCCGGTTTGCGCTTTTACCATTAATGCTGAAAAAACTAACAGCACCAAAAGCCCCTGTTTTAACAGGTAAAATACTCTCATATTTGAAGCTCGTTTAAGTATAAAAATTTGGTTAAATATTATAGTGATTTACACACAGGCCTAATTTACAGCTGTTAATGATATTTCAAAATTTATTTAAAAAATATATTTTTGGCTAAAATATTGACAAGAAAATATTCGTAAAAACCAACTTTTTTCGCTAATTCAAAAACAACATTAATTAATTAATAAATTAATATTTATTTGATAATCAATAAATTAAAAACATAAATTTTTAATTTTAAGTGTAATAATTACACTAAGCCATTTTTAAGGCTTTTTTCGGGAACGTTCCCGAAAAAATTAGATCAAAATTCAGTCATCTTTCGGGAACGTTCCCGAAAATCAATCAGAATTCTGCTTATTTTACACTAAGTGAAGAATTTTTTTGAAAATTTCGGGCTAAAAATCAGTCCGTTTTCAAGGGCTTTATTTACCATTTACGGTAGAATTCCGCTTGATAATTTTAGATGCTAAAACCACCTCGTTTGGCAGGTTCTTATCGGCATGATCATCTAAAATAGTAAACAACAATTTAGCCGCTTCCTCTCCTATTTCGGTGGCCGGTTGGGTGATCGTAGTAAGTGAAGGATTTAACAAAGGGGCGATTTCCAAACTCGAGAAACTGATCACCTTTAAATCTTTCGGAATGTTAATATTGAGATCGTAACAAGCATAATAGGTAGCAAAAGCCAAGCGCTCTACCGAGGTAAAAACACCCTCTGGTTTCAATTGCATTAAAGCCTCTTTAATGATCACACTATTTTCTTCATAGCTGTTACTGCAATCTACAATTAAATTTTCTTCGAAAGGAATCTGGTGTTTGGCCAGTGCATCAAGATAGCCCTGCATACGGGTCTTACCTATAGATAAACTTTTATTCACCACCAGGTAAGCAATTCTTTTACAATCCTGCTCTATTAAATGTTCTGTTGCCAGAAAACTGCTGTTATAATCATTTGTAATGACCCTTGGAGTATCAATGTCTTCATAAATACGATCGAAAAACACAAGAGGTAGCCTTTTGGTGCCAAATTTATTGAGGTAATTATGATCATTGGCTTCTCCTGAAACGGACATGATAATGCCATCGGCCCTGCCATTGTGTAAGTGGCGAATGAAAGTTACTTCCTTTTTATAATCATCATCGGTTACGTAAATCAGAATATGGTAACCATTTTCTCTGGCTACCCGCTCAATACCGTGAATGGCCTGCGAAAAATAATTGTTCGCTAATTCGGGAACGATGACGGCAATGGTTTTACTTTTTTGCTCCCTTAAATTACTGGCGTAATGGTTGGGCTGGTAGTTTAACTCTTTCGCCTTGGCCAGTATACGCTCTTTGGTAACACTATTAATGTCACTATTATCCCTAAAAGCCCTCGAAATTGTAGAAGTAGATAATTTTAATGCTTCTGCTAACTTTTTTATATTAATACTATCCATTTTTGGCTGTTAAACCCAATTAAGTCGAATAAACGCTGTAAATATAAACGATAAATGTCCGAAATATTTATAAGCTTTAAAATTCTGCGTTTCGCATTCTATTACATAGCTAAGCATTTTGCTAAGAAATCTAGTCTAAAAACCATATATAATCGCCAATTGGTAAAATTCTTTAAATAAATATTCATTTTTTTTAAAACAAAAAGCATCTTTACTGCATTAATCATTATACGCTATTAATCACCTTCTCATTTACCTATTGCAAACAAAACTAGATGAAATAAAATTAAAAAATGGGAAATAAGAAAATATTCATCGCCGATGATGACGAAGGAATTGTTGATGCTGTGACTATGATTTTGGAAGTAATGGGCTATGATGTTGAATTTACATATGACGGTGGGGCAGTAATAGATGCGGTAAAAAACAAGCCAGACCTGATTATGCTCGATATTTGGATGAGTGGATATGATGGCAGGGACATATGCAGGCAACTTAAAAACAATCCGGAATTTAGTAAAATTCCAATTTTAATGATCTCCGCCAGTAGAGACATCAGGCAATCTGCAATCGATGCAGGTGCTAATGATTTTATGGAGAAACCATTCGAGATGGATTCGCTGCTGAATAAGGTGGAAGTATTGTTGGACTAGATAAAGGTGTAAGGTTAAGGTGTATGGCTTTCCGAAACGATCGTCATCTCGACTGGCGCGCAGCAGAACGGAGAGATCTGCCTTCATAAATTTAGCTTCGCTCAAAATCTTATTATTCAATCCCCTTAAATAAAACCGTTCAGGCAATTGCTTAAACAAAGTCGGTACTCCCTCCATATTTTGTAAAGAAAAAAAATCTAGCTCAATAATCCTGATAAAAATCACGAAATTTAGATCATTACATGTCTGATTTAAATCCACCGGTTTTAAGAAAAATAATTCATATTGATATGGATGCTTTTTATGCATCTGTAGAGCAACGCGATTTTCCTGAATACCGTGGAAAGCCCTTAGTGGTTGGTGGCAAACCCGATAGCCGTGGTGTGGTGGCAACAGCAAGTTACGAAGCGCGGCAATATGGAATCCGTTCGGCAATGTCATGCAGCAAAGCCTATCAGCTTTGTCCCACAGCAATTTTTGTATACCCACGGTTTGATGCTTATACCGCAGTTTCTAAAGCAATTAGGGAAATTTTTAGCCGGTACACCGATATCATAGAACCCCTTTCACTGGATGAAGCTTATCTCGATGTTACGGAAGATAAACTCGGAATTGGATCAGCAATTGATATTGCACAATCAATAAAAGATGCCATTAAAAATGAGCTAAACTTAACGGCTTCTGCAGGTGTATCGATCAATAAATTTGTGGCTAAAGTAGCCTCAGACATGAACAAACCTGATGGCTTAACTTTTATTGGCCCATCGAAGATTGAATCTTTTATGGAAAAACTTCCTGTTGAAAAGTTCTTTGGGGTAGGCAAAGTTACCGGTGCCAAAATGAAGGCCATGCAGATTAATACCGGTGCCGATTTAAAAAAATTAACAGAAGCCCAGCTTGTTGCCCAATTCGGTAAATCAGGGAGGTTTTATTATAAAATTGTTCGTGGTATTGACGAACGTCCAGTTCAGTCGCATCGCGAAACCAAATCAGTAGGCGCAGAAGACACCTTTTCGGAAGATACCAATGAAGATTCGGTGATGCACGATCTGCTAAAACAGATCAGTGAAACCGTAGCTAAACGTTTGGAAAAACATCAATTAAAAGGCAAAACCGTAACCTTAAAAATTAAATTTGCAGATTTTAAACTCATTACGCGCAGCCGTTCTTTTGCTATACCCATAAACAAAGCCGAAGTCATTTATGCCGAGGCGATTAAACTTTTGGAAGAGGCAGCTATCGGTACAACGCAGGTGAGGCTTTTAGGCATTACCTTATCGCGGTTTTATGATGATGTGGGAATCGAAAAGCCCGAAAGTAATCAACTGGAGTTTGAGTTTTGATGAAAACATAAGCGCAAGTCAAGGATAAACTACAAAAGGATAAAACACCATTTTGCACTTGGAGCGCAATACCTGTACTAAACAGTCAGTTCCTTCCCGTTTTACGCTTATACGCTTCGCTTCCTCGTACCTCGTTGCTGCAGGGTAGCGCTGCAACCGGGGCTATTGGACCAAAACAGCATTTCTTTCGGGGTTGCAGGATGCAGAAACCATTGTTCCTAAACCCGACAGCAGCGGCAGCCTCCGATTCCTTCCATCGGAGCTATAGCGAATGGCGGGACTGAGCGACTCTAAGAACCACTGCACGCCCATTTCCTAATAAAAACATCTTTTATTTCGGTCGATGCGACACCAACCGATAGAATAATACCTGCTTATTCAGTCTATGGGGAAATAAAAAAGGCTCTACAAACTATATGTAGAACCTTTGATTGTTAATTTAAAAGGGTAAATTTATTTGCCAGCTAATTTATCGGCAAGCATCTTCATATAAAAACCGCCAACTACACTCCGCGCTTTAAAGTTATCGCGGATACCGGTGTTCGAATCGTAAAAATCGTTTAAAGGCACTCTTGATTCGGTTTCGATGGCGTGTTTATAAACAGGGTGCACCAAAGCCTCGAATTCTTTTTGGGTTGGTGCAAAAGTGGCAGTCCACAAAATCCAGTCGTTTTTAGTATAAGCTTTTCTGCTATCTAATGGGATACCGTATTTATTTTGTTTCGTCAGGTAATATTTAGTTTCAGTATCATATATTTTTTGAGGGAACAGGTTTAAATTTAAAACCTTATCCCAAACCAGGTTATATTTCTGGCTCCAGGTGTTTTTATTATCAAAGGTTAAGGCATAATGGTCGCCGGCATCAGCCATTTCTATCCATTTTGGCACCATAGTTTCGGCTATTGCACGGTATTTTTTGGCTACATCATCATAACCAAGGGTTTGTGCCATTTGCGCATAACAGGCAATGCCTACAATTGCTTTTACCGATAAGTTGGCATTACGGGCCAGGTGACCGGCAAAATCATCGGTACACAACTGTGTTTTCGGATCCAGGCCTTCTTTGGTTAAATAATCAACCCAGGTGGTTAAAGTTTTCCAGTGCGCTTTGGCGTAATTGGCATTCCCCTGTGCTTTGGCAATTGCTGCGGTTAAAATAATCATGTTGCCCGATTCTTCAACCGGCATTGGCTCGCCATAAGTCTGCCCGTTTGCTAACGGATAAGTTCCCAGATCGTGCGCGGCCCAAGGGTGAGGGTATTTTCCGCTTTCGCTGAAATAGAAAATGCCGTTCAACATGCCCTGTAACAATTCAGGATTATAAATCAGGTATAATGGTGCCGAAGGGTAAGTTACATCGACGGTGTTAATGAAACCACCACTGTTGTTTTCTTTAGATAACCACAAAATCTCACCTTGCGGGCTCTTTACCAACGTATGAGCGGCAATGCTCTGGCGGTAACCTAAAACACATAAATCGGCATATTCTTTACCGCCAGATTTTAAGGCATCGGCATATAATTTTTTGTTAAATGTCTCGCATTTCTGAATCACAGTTTTGTACTCATCGGCCGCAGCGGTCAATTGTGCCTTGATGGTTTCTTTACCTGAGGTATTCCACCATGGTCTTAAATTTTTATTAAAATATTGAACCGAATAAATTTCATCATAGCCTAATTCAACATATTTTTCTACCGCAGCCTTACCGACTGTACCAAACGGAATAACGGTATTCAATGCAAGCATTTTGCCTTGTTTAGCTGTAGAAGCAGAATTGCCTTTTCTAAAAGCATCGGCTGCATCTTTCTCGTCCGTTACAAACTGGATGGCATTGCTTGCTTTCGGCGTTGCCACATAAAAGTAACCCCAATCAATGCGCATATCATCACTTGCCTTTTGCAAAATGGGTTGTTCTACGGTACCCGTTTTTAATACTGATAATTTGGCCGTGCTGTATTTGCTCGCCGTTACTTCCTGCGTAGGACGGTAAACTGCGATATTTGACGATGCACTCAGGTATACCTTTACCTGGTGTGTTTTACCGTCATTTGCTTTTACCTGATAGGAAACATAAGAAACCGGGCGTGCAAATAAACCCAAATCGTTCATTAACAAGGGAGAGGTAAAAGTTAATTTTAGATCGATCTTACCGCAGGTAAAGTTATAAATGGTTTGCGTGGCATTGATATCAACACTTTTTTGTTTAGCCAGCTGTACCTTTTCGGCATTGTCTTTTAGTTTTTCTACCAGACCAAAATCCAGGAAACGGCCACCGGCGGTATTAATGAGGTGAATGGCAATTACATTCGATCCGGCTTTTAAAGCACTTTTATCACTATTGCTTAAGGCAATGTATTGGAAGTTATTGGTCCAGCCTTCTTTAGTGTAGATTTTCTTTCCGTTTAGGTAAACCTCAATATTATCATCATGGTTGATCTTTAAAAAAAGTTCGTTTATTGATGCCGGATTGGCTACATTAAAGGTTCTTCTAACCCAGATATCGTGCGATTTCCACAATGTTTTTACGTTTTTGGCATCATCTCCTATCGGTGCGTTACCTGTTTGCCAATTGCTCGTGGTATAGTTTGCAGCTTTCCAATCACCCTGAGGTTCGGTTTCTGTATATTTTACAACGTATCCTTTTTCATCTGATGCAGGTACAACCGTTTTATAGGTAGTGGTTTCTTTACCCAAAAAACGATAAATCCCTCCATCAACATTAATCATACCTAAAAGAGAATGATCGGCCCCGGTCCAATGTTGGGTTGAAGACTCGTTTAATTTATCTGTGTTAGACCAGATACTGAAATAGGTATTGTGCGTAATTAGGGGATAAGCCGGGGCTTTGCGCTCCTGCGCCTTTAGCAAACTGCCTACAAACATGCAGCCTAGTATGCCTAAGAATTTTAAAGTGTTGGTTTTGTTCATAATTTGTGTGTGTATCGAAAATATGATGTTATATTCTGGTTAGATGTAACGCTTAGTTAAACGTTTTACTAATGTATAAAATATAATTTACTTTTTGCAAGAGAAGCCGATTTTTAATTGTCTGAACGACATTTAAAACAGAGTCTAAAGAAGTCAAGTTTTAACGAACAGAATGCCGGCAAACTTGACTTCTTTTATTTAAAAATAAATCTCAAAGAAGTCAAGTTTTATGGCCTGTCCGTTATTCTAACTTGACTTCTTTAAAAAAATACATGAAGTTTTTAAGCCTCATGTATTCTTCAAATTGTGTGGAGCGCTTATTACTTAAGGTTGTTTTTTATTGATGGTCCACTCAGATAATTGGAAAACCCTGCTTCCCCTGTTGGCTTTGATATAAAGACGGTAAAATTTATAAGCAACAAAGTTGTCGAAATAATACCTTTTAGTAACATTTCTCTCACCTTGCGCTGGCCATGGACAAGTGGTTACCGTATGTAGGTCTGTATACTGAATACCATCTAATGATCCCTGTAAAATCCAATACCTGGGATCTCTGTCTTCAGCGTCGTTTCCTGAAGTTAAAGTATAAGCACCAACTACCTGTGGTGTTGCAAGCTCGAAAGTACATCTTTGAGTACCATCAAAACCTGCCTGCAAAAATTTGGTTTTGGTATCGCCATCAACCAGTTTTTTTGATCCCTCATCAGAATTAGGTCCAGCGCCAGCCTCTAAATTTACCGAGAATATGCCGCCAACTGTCTGCATATAATTCTCCCCAATTTTTGTTGGATCGAAATTTGGATCTACAATATTTAGAAGCACTTCTTTTGCAGCCGAATAGCCCTGGCTGTTTCTGGTGGTTAAAGTAACTTTATATTTGCCTGGAAAACGATACACGTGTTTTGGATTAACCGCTACAGATGTACTGTCATCGCCAAATTGCCATAACAAAGTTTTATAGTTTGTAGAGGTACCCGTAAACTGGTATTCTAAAAACTTTGTCGGACTGGCTACGGCATAATCAAAACCTGCAGTTGGTTTAGGTTCATCTACCACAGGAGCAATCTCTTCTGCATCTTTCTTACACTTTACTGTTGTAATTACAATAAGTATTAAAAGAGATAGAATACTGAATAATCTTTTTACGTTATTTTTCATATCTTATTAATATTTAAGGCGTTGGAAACAATTGAGATTTTGGTATTACTCTTTTTGATAAAATATTCGGCACTTCAATTTCAAGATAAGCCTGCTGCCCGCCTACATTTTCACGGTGATGCGCTTCAATGGTATACCGTTTTCCGCGTTCTAAAAATATGGTGCCTTTACGTGTATCTTTATCCCATTGGGTGGTATAATCGTCTACTAATGGTACACCATTAACATATAATCTTGAGCCATCATCCCAGCGGGTTTGATAAAAAGTATAAGTACCACGTACTGGTGCCAAAAACTCGCCTTTCCATCTACTGGCAAAGTTATCCCTGCTTAATTGAGTTCCAGCTGCATTTTTCACATTGTCTGGCCATCCATCACCACTAAAGTTTATGGTTTCATCAACTCTGGTTACAAATGGCGCACGTCCATCATCCGGGTCTAATTGGGTGTTGGTATAATATTTTGCTGTTAAACCAGTACCGTTTCCGGTGATGTAAGAGTTGTTATCCAAATTTACATTAGGATCTACAATCACTATTAATTTACTCTTGGTTGGGTGAATTACATGATTGCTAGCCTCACTAATGCTGAAAGCGAATGCAAATTTTTTATTTGCAACAATGTTGGCGTCGAAAACCGGCCATGGGATCTGAAGTCTGACGATTGTACTCGAAGCCCCTGTAGCAAACCGAACCAAAGTATCAACACTATAATCTTTAGCATCCAGGTGTATTGCATCTGCAGGTAAAGTTCCCCGCCCAACCAAAGTAGCAATGGTATCTATGTTTTCTTTAATTTTAATATTGAAAGCTGTTGAGGGTTGGTTTTCTAAACTTACAATAAGCGGAATTGTTACCCCGGCAGGGCCTACAATGTAATCGCCCTGGTACACTACATTATAGGTACCACCTCCATTTAAAGTTAAATAATGGAGGTCAGTAGGTTTTAGCAGATCGGTAGTATTAATAATAACCAAGATGGTAGATTTGCCGGCGGCAATCTTATTTCCTTTACCGGGAGCTGAAAGCTTTAGCGCGAAAACAACTTTTTTACCATAATTACGTTCCAATACTGACCGGCGAACAATAGCAACACCTTCACTGTTATCGGTGCCATAAACCACATTGATCACATTGGGATATTCCACCCCTGCAGATGGCATCAGGATTGCATTTGTAATGGTTCCGTTATTAATTAACTGCGTAACGGTATCGTTATTTAAAGTTAAACCTACCTGAAAAGCCTCTTCTGCAACACCTGTTAAAGAAATTTTAAAAGGAACTTTAATGTATTCGTTATCTATAGAAACGTTTCCTGCAACAATCCCTTCTCCTGTTACACTTCTGGTATTGGGATCCGGCAATTTTAAATCATCTATTTGTGATTTGCGACAAGAATAAACACCAATGATGGCTAAACTTATCAATGCGATATATATAATTTTTTTCATTTTATGATATTTTAAATGATCAGCAAATCTGTTATTGATCTAACCAAACCCGGCCATCAAGCCCCCATGTTTGTTTATTGGCAATCTTTAACCAGTTTATAATCTGTGCAGGGATATCTGATGTTTGAGGAACAAATATGGCCAGTGTTTCGGGTGCCGGAGGACAAATTAAATCGTTAAAACTCTCCCAGGCATAGGTTCCCTGAAATTTAAAATCATGCGCCTGAGAACTTATATCTGCCATGATATTACCATTCCCATCCGTTGCTGGCCAATACCCTACCAGAAAATTGAAGTATGGGTGACTTTGGTCGATTGAAGTTTGACAGGCATAGTTGCCGATCATTCCATCCGGAACAGAAAATTTAAAAAAGCGGATGTCACTTACATATACATCTGGTACCCCGTGTCCATTTCCGTTTAAAAATCCCAGTTTTAAAGGATTCGAATTTGCCAACGAACCTGAACCTGTAATTTCGAGCTCATTATTAAAGCTGCCATTGGTATAGGTACGCACAAACCTTTGTCCATTACGCACCTCTATTTTTGCTGTTAAATTTGTCCATTTCCCCTTGGCAAAACTCCCCCCTCTACATTGTTGGTAATCTGCATCTTTAGTACCCCGCCACTCAAAATACCAATAATCTTCTTCTAAATAAATTACCCAGCCTACACTCGGGTGTCCGCCAGACCACTCGTTACGTTTACCTAAAACACTTGGCCAGAAAAATTTGTCTTCGTTCTTTTTAACCTTAAGTTCTATGGTCACTTTTGTAGTGTCATCTATATTGTAAATATCTGCGTCAGCAGCATCAACCTGCGCCCTCACATCTTCCCCTTTAAAACGGATTGTTTTGCCTAAATACCTGTTACCGGTAAATGGCTTTGTTAAAATTCGTTTGTTGTAAGTTGGTGCATAATAAATGACAAATGAATTTACTTTTGGCTGGCTAAAAATAGTTTGGTCGTCGGCATTTGAGGGCAAGGTATATTGCCCACCTGCACTTGATGCAATAACCACCAGCCATTGCTCATTATTATAATCAGGACGTTTTTTTAATGCAGCGAGGATTTCACCTACAGAAGTATCGAATTTTTCGATAGCTGCTTTATAGGCCGGAAAAGAAACATCATACCCGGATGCTGCACCTGCTGCATTAACCCCTGTAAAATGGCCTACAACAACCGTTGCAGTATCACTAGTTAAATTGCTGATCAATCCGGCTTTTACCGCATCATCATCTGCCACCAGGCTACTCACATCGGCTCCTGAATTTAATGATTTAAAAACCGCTGATGAGGTATAGGTAACAATTTTCGATTTTGCACTGGCCTCTTTAATCCTGTTGAAGATAATTGGGTAATTCTGCAGATTGTTATTCGTTAATGCATCAGTAGTAACTTTATGTTTATCTTTTTTAACGCCGGTTAACATGTCTGCCCAATTGGTTGCATTTCCGGTTGCCTCAGCATCACTTAAACCTACCCATGTGTAGATCGCGTGTGGCAAAATCGCATCGATATTTGGCGTATTTGCATCTAAAACCGATTGCCCCCTTGCTCCGTCAACAACCAAATAAAGTACCTTACGGTTTCCGTATTTAACAGTTGTTGTGTCGCTGGCATTCTTATCTCCAATTGTTCTTTCGAATTCTTTATTACAAGAAAATATGGCCGTGGTAATTATTGTTGCGATTAAGCCAATCAATAATTTATATTTTTTCATCATACTCATCTTAATTTATATCCTGGTTAGCTTAATCTATTATTCGATAGTTACTCTAATAATGTTGTATAATGGTAAATTATCAAAACGACTAAAACCACCGATTAGCAATAGTGCTTTTTTACCATCTGCCGATTTGGTTTCGATTACATCAGACAGGCTACCATTAAAAGGGCCTGTAGAATTATATCCTTTTGCCAATGTTCCGGTTGGGGTTAAAACCATAAACCCATTTCTGGTGATGCCATTGTATTTAATAAAATACCCGCTTACTACTATTAACCCATTATTAAGCTGTTTGGCAAAATTAGCTTGCCCACCTTCGAAGGAGAGTGATGCGAATGATTCATCTAAAGTTCCGTTATCGTTTAAAACGGCAACACCTACTGCTGCTTTACCATTATAATGTGTAAAACTTCCGGTGATCACATATTTTTTGGTTGTTACATTATAAGTACAAGAATATATGCCATTATCGGCACCTGTACCTGGTGTAAAAGTAGGGTCGATGCTACCATCAACATTTAACCTCACAATGCGGTTAGCTTGCTGACCATCGAAAGTGGTAAAATTACCAAACACAACCAGTTTTTCCAGCTTCTCTGCCTCGGTATGCATGTAAGTATATGCACGTCCGTTTGCACTTTCTTTTCCTTTATTGGTAGCAGTGTTAAAACGGAATGTTTTATCAAGACTGCCATCTAAATTAAAGCGTAAAATCTGTCGGATTTCTGTACTGTCCAATATTACAGTATCCCTTGATAAATCGTAATTAAACTTATCGTAAGTTCTTTTTACATAAAACCTAAAATCGCCGGTTGCTAAAATTTTTCCTTGGTGGGCGTATACATGGTCAATAAAACCATTTGTACCACCGTTAAACTTCGGAAACCACTTTTGTGTAACAGTGTCGGTTACTGTTGGCTTTCTTCTTGTCTGAATTTTTACAGTGTCAATTGCTCCGCTTGTAAACAAACTGGTAATGTTGCTGATGTTTTCAGTCCGTTGGTTAAATCCTGAAAAGCCACCTGCTATAATAAAACGGTTACCAATTTCTACAATACTGGCTAAGCCACCATTGGACCCTCTTCCTGTACGGAAAGTACGGTCGTATTCTCCATCTAATGATGTTCTTGCGATCCTATTGATGGGAACCACCCCACCTTTGTTATCAAAATTTGTAAAATTACCAACCACAACGTTCCTTCCATCAAGCATTTCATACACCTGACTGACAAACCCGTTGGTACCTGCTATGGCTTTGAAAGTAGGATCGATCTGAATCAGCCCCGTTACGGTAAAGGTTGGACCAATAAATAACTGGTCGCCAATAGCGATTGATGTTACACCCGTACTTCCGGTTTCGGGAACTTTAACTGTAATTTCTGTGGCCGTTACACTAACTACCTCAGCCTTTTCACCGTTAAACATAAAGGTTAATTGATTTTTATATTTATCAAAACCTGAAGCTTTGATGACTACAGATGTACCTACAATCCCAACAGCAGGAACAGGTACATCAGTTTGGGAAATGGCAACACCTAAAGGTGATTTAGCATCAGCATAAGGATCAGGGATCACTTCATCTGCTTTTTTACATCCCTGAAAGCTAAAAGCAATCAAAGTGATTATTGCGAATATTAATTTAATTTTTTTCATCGTTTAATTTCTTGAGGTAACACCAGATGTGATTTTATTTCGAAGAATCAGAAGGCATTAACCCACTATAATACACATCACTAAAAAAATCACTCTCGTTAAAGCCAAAATAAGCGCCGCCTCTTATGTCATTATAGGCCAAAGTGTGTACAACGCCATTGGTAGGTTTTATATCAGATGATGCCACCTTGTTGATGTACCAATTGTCATTAGGTTTTGAAGCGTCAGGGATATAAGTTAAGTTCAATTGGCGGTACCCGATATATTTGATATTGTTTGCGGTACCATAGGTTACCCCGATATTTGAGATGTTACCACCAAGAGAATAATACAAACCGCCCGGATAAACACTCTTAACATCGAAATCGATTTGCTGATAGTCCTTTAACCTATTCACACCCTTAAACATGTAGCGTTGCAGATATCTCCTCCAGATTACCGGACTAATCTGATCCAGCGTTTTAACGGTATCTTTTCCTGAATAAAAAAGAAAATTATTTAATCCATCGGTTTTAACTGTTCCGATTGTTTTTTTAATTACCTCATCATCGGGCGCAAAAAAAGTAAAGTCTTCATTAGAAAAGGCACTTTCCATACCCGCCAGTTTTACAATTTGAGCTATGGTATCAAAAGGTACTTTTTTAGCCTGCAAATATTGAAGCATATTGCCTTCAAAGTTAGGGTTAGCCAAACCTCCATCGCGGTAGTACTCATCACGTTTACAAGCATTTAATATCAGCAGTACAGCAGCACAAGCAAAAATTAGCTTTTTCATATATCTTTTATTATAAAAATTAATTACCACCATTTACCCAGTAATCATTCAATTTCATGAATGGGTTGTTGTTTAGTGCACCTGAGTTAATTGGCCAGGTCCAGGCACCACGACTAAATTTATCGGATGTAAGCACGTTGTAGGAATACTGGCTATTTAAAATTCTCTTCGTTCTAACCAAATCGAAGTAATGGTGCCCTTCACCGATAAGTTCTCTTGAACGTTCGTAAAAAATAAATTCTTTAAGATCTCCATTTGAAGACGTATATGGAGATGCACCGGCACGGTTCCTTACCATATTTACCAGTTTTATGGCTTCGGCATCTTCTTCTATATTTGCAAGCGCCTCTGCCGCCAGCAGGAGTTCTCCACCATACCTAAAAATCATAAAGGTATTATCCGGATTGGCATCTTCCTCACCTACAATGAAAGAGTTCTTCGCATATTTTAATAACATGAACTTACCATTGTCTGCAAAAATATCTTCGTTAAACCAGGTGGTGATCCTTTTGTCGCCCCCATCCTGAAAGAGTTTCTGCATGTATTCGCCCCTGTAATAAGCAAAACTTACACGGTGGGTATATTCGGGTCTTTTGTATGGGTAATGCAAAAACATATCGGCAATTGGTGCAACATTCAGTACGGCATCTCCATAATTGATACTTTGATAAAATTCGAACAAACTTTCATCCGAACGGCCCTTGATCACTGTGGACCAGTCTGAAATCGGCAATAATCGATAGGCATTACTTGCAACCAATTCTTTACCCAGATCTGCAGTAGCCTGATAATATTTTCTTGCGTTAGCGCCGTCGAAACCTGCGTTCCACATATTCATCTCCATCATTAAGGCAATGATGCTGCCTCTACTTGCCCGAACGCCCTTTAAAGCAGGATCGCTATAGGTAAATGGAATTTGATTTTTATAACCATTTAAATCGGCAATACATTTATTTAATACGGATACAAAATTTTCGCGGGGTAAGGATGTAGAATGAAATGCATCTGTATAATACACCACATCGCCAAATAACCGCACCATGGTAAAGTAACAAAGTGACCGAATAAATGCGGCTTCAGCCTTAAACTGACCTTTTTCTGTTTCAGAAACACCTGGAACACCTTCATCTAATTTCGCAATCAGAATATTGGCACCTTGAATTGCCCTGTAATAACCAGTCCAATCTGTTATTCTGTCAAAATTATAATAGTCCCAGGGCTGCCCTCTTCTGATCAGGTTTAATAAATCATTCCGACCTAAGAACTCCACATATTCGCGTGAGGCGGCATTATCAGACTGGCTTTCGTGTAATACCTCACCTGACCTGTATTCTCCAACCGCACCAACATAATGTGTTTCGTTTATTTTGCTAAAAACAATCCTCGACAAATCGTAAATATTGGCCACAACATCTTCTTTAGTCTGGAAAAAGTTGTTCCCTGTTAGTTTATCTAAAGGCTGTACGTTTAAAAACTTTTTACATGAAGGCAAGCAAAAAGATGCTGCAATAACCAAAGTATAAATAATAACTTTTTTCATAATCAATATTTTTAGTTGCCTGTATTAAGTTCTAAGTTTAAACCAATGTTATAGGTACGTGGCACAGGATAGCCGTTAGAAATATCGCGACCCAATGCGGTTACGTTTTCTGGATTAGGGCCACTATACTTAGAAAATGTAATCAGGTTATTGGTAGAACCAAATATCCTTAAATTGGCCAGTCCGAATCTGCTTATCAACTTCTTATCGAACATATAAGAAAGCGTTAAGTTGTTAATTTTCAGATACGTACCAGTTTCCTGCCATAAGGTCTGATCAGCTCTTAATGGCTGGATATTTCCATAACGGCTAAAATCATAAGGATATGGATATTTGGCTACATCGCCGGGTCTCTGCCAGATATTTAAATCGCCTAATGGTACTACGGCATTTAGTGCATAAGGATCTCTCATGATGGCAATACGATCGGCAAGCGCATTATTTAAGATCGTTCTATCGGCTGTATAACTGGCGTACATATTTAGACCCCATTTTTTATACCTCATGGTGAACGATAAACCACCTGTTATCAATGGCTGTGAGTTTCCGGTAATTTCGTAATCTCTGCCATCCAGAATATAATCGCCATTTACATCTTTTAAGATCGGGTCTCCTCCGTAAAAGAAGGTATTGTTTGTTTGGTATCTTTTTCCGGTAACCGGATCTACAGGTACGTCCGCATCTGTTTTGTAAACTCCCTGGTTAATTCTTAAATAGTTTGACAGGGTGTTTCTGCCTACGCGGAAAACATTATGCTGCAGATAACCGGAACCATCAAAGCGGATATATTGCCCGTTATACTCTTCAGGTAATTTTAACAGCACATCTCGGTTATATGCACCGTTTATCGAAAAAGATAAGTCAAAATCTTTGCTGGTAACGGCTTTAACAATTAAGCTAATCTCGGTACCATAGTTGGCGATCCCCAAATCGTTACTCGATAGTTTATTAAAGCCTGTAGTATTTGATAAAACACGATCGAACAATAAATTATCAACCTTTTTAAAATAACTATCCACAACGATCGAAAATCTGTTTAAGAAACCAATATCAAAACCAAGGTTATACTGACTTGTAGTGGTTGGCTTTAAAGCCGGATTTGGAATTAAATCGTAATTGATCCCAATGGTTTGCGTATTGTTGTAATTTCCATTCAGGTTATAAATACCATAAATACTCTGAAGATTACCTGTTGGCACAATATTTTGGCCCCACGTTAACCTTAAACTACCATAGTCTAACCATTTTTGATCGGTTAACCAGTTTTCTTTGTTGAAATTCCATCTTAAACCTATTGAAGAGTTTTTGGAATATGGATTTTCCAAACCACTTGATGAGGTACCATCTAAACGGTAAGAGAACTCAGCTACGTATTTTTTGTCGTAATCGTAAGATAGCGATCCAGCGAAAGAGGCAATTGTAGCATTTTTATAGCTACTTAAAACACCGCCACCTCTTGAGTAATAACCATCGAACCCAACTGGTCCCTGAAGCTGATCGTTTGGAATTCTTTCCTGCCGGCTAATTGATGATTGGGAGCCTTGTTTATAAATTTCATTAAATGTGTTGATAAAGAAATTATGCTTTTCACCTAGTGTTTTGGCGTAAGTGATTGCATTTCTATTGTATAACTGGAAATTTCTGCCGTTGTAATCATAAAGCTTGGCAAATGATCCGTTGGCTGCAGCTGGCGTAAATGTAGTTTCAGTATCTGAGGTATAATCATAACTTAAAGTAGAAGATCCTGCGAAACCTGGGATAAATTCGTAACGTGCATCTATATTAGCTCTCAAATTTCTGGAATTATTATCGTTTAGCGTCTGCAAAGCAGATAACACCCCGCCAGATGCCTGATAAAAAGACGGAGGAGGCAAAAGTGTTGATGCCTGACCGTTTGAAGCCACACCCGATTGAAGTAAACCCGCACCGTTACCTTTATTTTGCTTACCTACCGAACCATTAACAAAACCGAAAAATCTAAATTTATCATTCGGCTTAAACTCCATGTTCATGTTTAAATTGTAACGGTTATAACCCGTGTTTTTAATTACACCCTTTTCGGCATAATAGCCCATATTGGCTTTGTAATTAAATTTTTGGTCACCACCATCTAAAGCCAGGTTATGACTTTGGTTAAAGGTAGTTTGATAAAATACATCCTGCCAATCGGTAGAGTTATTATAATACGCATTTAAACTATCGGCAAGAAAAGGTGTATTGCTAATTCCTCTGATTTGATTAATGGTTTCTGCGTTTAAAATAATTTGCTGAATTTTTAATTGGCGTTCTGAATTACCGCCTAATGTTTCGCGTAATTTAGGCGGAGCATTAACGAAAAAGTTCGATACATATTTAATACGCGGCACTTTAGAATTACCTCTTTTTGTGGTGATGATGATTACCCCATAAGCACCTCTTGAGCCGTACATGGAAGTGGCCTGCGCGTCTTTCAGGATTTGGATATTTTCGATATCCTCCTGAGGGATTAGCGAAAGTGGACTCACCCCGGGACCTTGCGTTTGAAAACCAAACTCTGCTGCCTTATCTGCATCTAAAGGCACGCCATCAATAATATATAATGGCGATGTAGGTTGTAAAAATGAATCGTTACCACTACCCGAAATACTTAAGCTCGATAAACCACGAAGCTGTACCGATCCCCTAAAACCAGGGGCACCGGTATTGTTCTGGATATTTAACCCTGGTACTTTACCCTGTAAAAGGGTTTCAATGTTTGATACCGGGATATCGGATACATCCTTAGCGTTAAGCACCGTTACCGATCCGGCAGTTGTTTCTTTTGGCCTGTTTTGGTAAGCCACAATAATAACATCATTCAGATCTTTACGATCTTCGCTAATGGTTACGGTGATATTGGTTTGATTGGTAATTTTAACCGATGAGGTATTGTACCCTAAAAATTTAAATAAAAGTGTTCCTCCAACAGGTACGTTAACCGAAAACCTTCCATCGCCATTGGTTTGCGTTAAGCCTTTATTGGTGCTTTGCAGAACAACAGATACGCCTGGCACCCCCTGTTTGGTGTCTTTATCCAGAACCCTGCCATTTACAATAATATTTTTTTCTTGCGAATAGGCATTCGTACAACAGATTATACATACAATAAGTAATGTATATAAAAGTATATTTCTTTTCATAATATTAACTTTATTGATCAACTATTCGTTAGCAAATTTTGGGTTCTCATTTTTGAAATAAAAGACGATTTCCCAGTCGCCAGCCTTATAAATAGCGAAATCGACACCGAAATTGGCCACTGTACGTGTACCCCCAAAACCAATCCGGGAGTAACTCAGCTCTGCTTTTGCCCTCGATCCGCCTCTAGCATAAGATGTAGGGATTTCTACCAATGGTATCGGATAAGCAACATCATACTGAACATATTGATCGGTTTTTTGTATATTGAAACCATGGATCATTTTATCCCAAACCGTTTCATTGAAAAACTTAGGATCGATCGGTAAAGAATCTTTACCCAAAACCACAATGCGTAACGAATGGCCATTACCTCCTGATGTTAGCGGACGGATGTAAACAATTGCATCCTTTTTATCATTGTTGCTCACTAAGTTTAAATTAGAAGTAGCCCCGATAACATTATTCAGATAAGGACGGATATAATCTCTCAGATTTTTGTCTAACGGAAATTTTGGATCAGGGGCAGGCAAACCTGTATAAGCATTAAAATCATTCGATGGCTCGTAAGGGCGCTCTCTAAAAGGTCTGATCTGAAAATCCCTGATCAGGCGCTCGCCACCGGTATTTTTAACCTTTACATCAAAAAAGCGTGTATCCTGAGAAAAGTTGGTACTATCCGTCGGACGGGGTTTCAATATCTGGTTGGTAGCTGATGGCCATAAGATGAATTCGCCTGATGAACGTATTTCGAATATCGGATGTGCTTCAATTTTCCTTTTTGCCTCAATTTCAGCCAGGCTTTTTTCCAAACCGGTGTAAGGGGCTGTCCATACGTATGTTGGTGCCGTTGTAAAAAGATCGCTCACCGGCTTTCCATCCCCAAACCTGACGTTTACAATTTCGAACGTAATGGGGTTGGTTGAGTTATCGCTGTTAAAGCCACCGATAAGATTGGTTCTTCCGATTATTGGCTCCAGAATTTTATTGCTAAAATTCACATTATTGCTGATATAATCTTTCTCATCGGGTAAATCGAAAATCTTTTTACAGCTACTGCAAACGGTTAAAGCAAGTAAAAGGAGCGCAAAATATTTATATATGATCGATTTCATCGGGCTATTTATTTTAATGTTTCTATTTTGCATTACTTATTTCGTTTTGTTTATGGTAAACTCAGCCAACTGGAATGTGCCACTGTTTCTGAGTTCGGTAATCACAATGCGGTAAAATTTGTAGGCAACCGTATTGGTACACCTAAATACTTTTTGCTGATATCTTTCTTCAAAGAAGAAGTTAGATCTTCTATCCAATTCTACCCAGGTTGAACCATCCATAGAGCCTTCATAAGTCCATGCTTTAGGATCTCTTTCGTTGGCATCATTTGCAGATGTTAAGGTATATACAGATGAAACAGCAGGTGTTTTAAGTTCAAACCTCATCCATAGTTCGCCTTGTAAGTCGGCCAGGAATTTGGTATGGTCATCACCATCAATTACTTTTCTCGAATTTTCCCCACTGGTTATACCTCCGCCATTTTCGCGGTTTGATGAAAATATCCCACCAATTTCCAGGTAAAGGTTTGGCGGTGGTGGTACAAAAGTTAATCGGGTAACGAATTCATTAAAGCCAAATACATGATCGGCACTGATTACATGTACGATTCCATTTTTGGTTTTAATGTTATTTGATGAGGTTGTACTGGTCGCCCAGTTGCGAACGAATTTGCTTTTTTTGGTATTATCAAAATTAATAACCTCCGGTCCGGCACCAACCTGGCCAGAAGCCGATATTTTGGTTACACTCGCATGCATCGGATAACCAATATGTACACTTTTCAAGTCTAAGCCATCCTGAAGTTTTAATGAATCGGTTGTTTTCTTACCTCTGATGATGTAGTACGAAGTCATCGTATCTAACTGAATGGCATCAATATTGGCCAAAAAAAGCGGGTCTTTATCAGATAGTTTCCTTAACGTATTTAGATTCCGTAAAGCCAGTTGGAAACTTGGATTGCTGACTGCAAATAACGTAACATTACTATCGGTTAATGTTTTTTTCAAACCCATCCTGTCAATCGCTACAATAAGCGAATCGAAAACCCCTGGTTTGCTTTTCAAATAATCGTAAGTATTGCCGGCAAAGGTTACATTCTGATCTGGCGCATCGTAAAATCCTCCATTCTTTTTGCAGGCCGAATTGATGAGCGTAAGCAATGATAAGATTGCCAGCGCACCCATATATTTTATTGAATTTTTCATATCCGTTATCATTAGCGCCAGTAAGCATTTTGAGTTAATAAACTATTTTGGGAAAGGAGTTTTCTTGATATAGGCCAGTAAATTCCACCAGAATTGATGAGATTCATAAATTTGGCGTCGTTCTGTTTGATCTTGTTGTAACGGATCAAATCATACCATCTTGAGCCTTCACCCAACAATTCGCGGTGGCGCTCTTCGAAGATTAATTTTATGACGTCGTCTATGTTTATAGAAAGCCCGTCATCATACCTTCTACCCATCACAGAAAGCAGTTCATTTAAAGCTCCCTGTTGGTCGCCCAAGACAGACAGCGCTTCTGCTCTTAATAACACGATATCTTCTAAGCGGGTAAAAACCAAAGCACTGGTAAAATACCTGAAGTTCGGATCTGTTCCTCCGCCCTGAATCACTTTGATTTTGCTGAAAATGGGATACTTACCGTTTATGTTCGTAAAATATCTTCCATCATATTTTGCCTGACCTAATGTATCAACGGCAAACCTTTGATCTTTGGCAACATTGAAATATTTCAGAATCGAATCTTTCGGAAGATAAATATCCGGAACTGACTTGGTCATAACCGGTTCAGCTAAAGTTAACTCTTCAATATGCCCGGTAGATGAACCATCCACGTGGCCATAATCGGAGTTAAAACCAAACATCTGCCTGGTGTTTTTATTGTAGAAGAACCCATTGGAGTTCGATAAATCAGCGCTTCCCGTAAAACTGCCGGCACTTCTGCCATAATTATCTTCAACAAATTTAGCATATTTAGAAACGCTGGTATAATCGCCATTCCAGGCTGCCAAATGAGCTAAAACCGCATATACCGTAACTTTTGTAGCCAAAGCACCACCCCATCTGCCTGAAGTTTCATTATAATAATCAGTTGGCTGCTGCACATCGCCACCGCTATAAATAAATGGCAGATCAGCTGCTGCTTTTAGCATTTCCTGTTCAGCCCATGCTAAAATCCTGGCCTGGCTTTCGCGGGGTTTATTGGTAAATTTACCTTCGTCTGATGAGGTAATAAATGGTACATCGCCCCAGATTCTCACCATATAGAAATAGGCAAAAGCCCTTAAAAACCTGGCTTGCGCAATATCCACGGTCATGTTATTGCCCGTGTATCGTTTATCTGTTTCTTTTACATGCCCGATATTTTCTAAGAAAACATTGGCGCCGTTTACAATGGCATAAAACCTTGTCCAATCAGATAACGCCTCCATTACGGGATATGATGCATTTAAATTATTGCCGATTACAGCCTTTAAATCCTGTCTTTTTGGACTTAAAAACTCTCCTGTTCTAACATCACCATAAATCCAGTGACCGTTGTTATCTGATAAAGCAGCCCGTGTTAAAGCATAAACCCCCAAAATTCCCGATCGGGCATCCTCTACTGTATTCCAGGCATTTTTTTCGCCTACAACCCTGGTGGAATCGGTTTCTAAAGCTTTATTACAACTCGAAAAGACAATTATAGAAACCAGAAGTGTGTATAATATATTTTTCATCTTACTTGATGTTTTATTAGTTCTTGTTTTCATCTTATAGCTCCATTTTAACACCCAGGGTATATATTCTCGGAATGGGTTGGCCATAACCTGTATCAACGCCATCGTAGCTCACCAGTTCTGGATCCTGACCGGTGTAAGGCGTGATGGTGAAAATATTACTCACTGCACCGTATACGAAGAATTTGTTGATTTTGATGTTCCTCTTGTTGAGTAAATTACCCAGTTCGTAACCTAATGAAACCTGTCTTAATTTTAAGAATGAAGCATTCTCTAAAAAAAGATCCTGATCTGCGCGGTATGGGATTACTGTACTCCATGGATTGTAAAGTGGATATTTTGTGTAATCGCCACGTTTCTCCCAGAAGGTAATTTCTTTAACAGAACTGATATCGGTATTGCCTTCGCGGTTAACAAAATCAAAATGATTAGCCATCTCCTGGTTGATCAGTTTTCTTCCTAAATTAAAATAGAAACTTGTACCTAAACTCCAGTTGCCATATCTAAAATTGTTATCGAAACCACCTGCAAGGGTTGGTAATGAATGGCCTTTTAATACTTTATCGTTATCATCAATGGTATTATCTCCGTTTTGGTCTTTCCAACGTGGATCGCCGGCTTTTAAAACAATTCCCTTATATTTTAATTTTTGCCCGTTAACCGCTGGCACATCAGCATCTGAAGTATAAATGCCATTATTTTCCAATAACCAATATTGATCTACCGGCTGGCCAACTTTTAAAAATCTGTTCCCTACTACCAACTGATCCAATCCTCTTGGCAATGCTTTCAATTCGTTATTGTTGTGATTGAAGTTTAAGGCCGAATTCCATGAGAACTTACTTTTTGCGATGATCTGAGCACTTACTGTAAAATCGATACCCATGTTGTTAACAGACATTCCGCTTTCGATAGATTGTTTATAACCATATTCGGCATAAGCAGGGATCCCAATTAATTGGTTTTTATCGGTTTTGCTGTAAAGGTCAACAGAAACGTGAAGACGGTTTTTCAACATCGCCACATCAGCACCAACATTAAGTTGATCTGAATACGACCATGGCACACCATAACCTACCCAGCCAAATTGATAAGGGCGTGTTAAAACACCAAATGCATTATATCCGGGCACCGTTAAATTACCGGTATAACCAACTGAAGCGGTATATTGTGGTCCCTGTGTATAATTATCGTAACTAAAGGTGCGCCCCATTCTACCAACACTTGCACGCAATACTAAATCATCAACCGAGCTGTTATCTTTCAAAAACTCGTTTTTGATATTCCAGGCGGCAGAAATAGTTGGCGAATAAAACCAACGGCTTGTTGGTTGTGCGTTTGAAGAGCCATCTAAACGTAATATGGCTGATAAGAAGTATTTATCGCTAAATGAGTAATCGGCTTTTCCATAAAAAGACAATAAGTTATCTTCTGTTTTATCTAAAAACCGGTAAGTCAATTCTCTTGGAAAGGCAACTGGTGTTAAATAACCTCCATTATCCGTACCATCGTCATTTTTAGGTTTAGAATCCAGCAGATTGATTTTAATATAATCATTAACACCTTTATAAGCGTAGGCGTTACTATATTTATAAATATCCCATTGCATGGATTGCCCTAAGGCAAAATGAAAATCGTGAATCTTATTCAGGTTTAAATCGTAAGTTACCTTGTTATCCATCATTAATCTTTGGCTAAAGCCATAATAATTGGATGCATAACTGTTTCCCTGCAAAAGCGTTCTGGCATAAAAAACATCTCTATAGCCCTCACTGTAATCGGCATTAAAAGATGAAACCACCTTAAACCGGCCAAAAATCCCTTCTAATTTGGCATAGCCCTGAATAGAGTTTGTTTTATTATCATCAAAACCTTTCTTATATTCTTGCAGGTATGAACCATAGAAATCTTTATTTGGTGGTAGAGGCGCACTTAAATCAGGAAAATAATTAAGTTGTGCAAAGCGGTCACGCAAGGTTTTATTTCTATCGCGGTTTAAACGGTTCGCATTAATCATAGTCGAAAACAACAACCATTTGGTTGGTTTCATATTGATATTGAAAGTGGCGCTATACCGGTCGATACCCGTTTGATCTGCTACACCTTCACTTTTGGTATTGCCCAATGCAAACCTAAAATTAGCCCTATCCGTACCGCCGGCAAGTGAGAAATTAATGCCATATACCAGCGCATTTTTATAGTATAAATCTGTCCAGTCTGATTTTCCACTGTACACATTATTTAGCGAATCGCTTAAATATACCGGATACTCTTCATCATCAGAATACCTGCCATTTGTGGTATATACATCATAAAAGCGCTGCCTGAACTCATTCTCATATTTACCATTGATGGTATTTACAAATGGTTTTTGTACCATACCTATATACGAGTTGAAAGATATAGCGCGGTATTTACCCACTGCTGTTTTTGAGGTTAAAACAATTACCCCATTAACACCCCTTGGTCCGTAAACAGAAGTGGAACCTAAATCTTTAAGTACCTCTACCGATGCAATATTATTCATATCAATACCGGACAATAAATTAGTTGCAGGACCGATTCTATTAAAATCGAATTGTTGTATGTCAAAAGCAAAAGGATGCTCCCGCACCAAGGGGATTCCATCGAGAACTACCAGAGGCTGAGCATCGTACAAATCCTTTTTAGATAATAGCGGCATTGCAGCTCCTCTAATAAACATGTTCTGAATAGAACCTGGTTCGCCTGAGGGTTCCTGAACATAAAGACCAGCAAAATTGCCCTTTAAATTTTGCTGCAATGAAATAGCAGGGAAGAGCGATAAATCTCTGGTGTCTTTTTGTACACCACCAGCCAATTTGTTGTAAAGTGTTTTTTTCCTGATCTGTTCAAGACTATCTTTTCGCAAAGAATCTTTAGCCGACACGATCTTAATTTTCGTCGTATCCTGAAGGATCAAATAATTAATCGTTAGGCCTTTATGAAGTTTTCTACCTACCGAAAAAACCGGTAAAACGTTTAACGTAAACGCGGCAAAAAAAACAAGGCACGCCCATAAGTATCGCATAGTTAATGGATCTTTTAATTGGTAAAAAAATGATTTCTAAAACTTATTTTTTCGGAAACGGCAAGATATGTCCTAGGTTAAAAAGACAGGAATTCTGGTAGTAATAGTTAGGGATTCTCATAAAATTTAGTATTTGGTTAACTCAAATATATAATATACTAAAACGTTTTAACAATAAATTGTCATTTTTATGAAATTTTTATTAAATAGCACAATAATATTTAATTATACTAAAATAACTGTCAGCCAGACAAGTAAAAAGTAAATATTATCAAAATAATTTAAAAAATTAACATCCTATAAAACAGCATATAAGGATATTTTTCAACAATAATCCGAACAATTTTAGGTTACAATTTCTTAAAACACTTAAACGTTTTAGTAAAAAATTTGATTATGGACAAAGCGTTACCATTAAACTACCAGCAATAGTTTTGGTCTGTGCACAGTAATTACCCCTTATTATATTCTGCAGTGAGTATGGTTAAAATGGTGGTATACCTTAAACAAAAGCTTAACCTAATTTATTGTTCAGTGGCTACCCGATAAGTAGGATCTTCTATAATATTTACTGCAATAATCTGATCAGCATTTTTCAGCAGGCGTTTACAGTCGTTACTCAGATGTTTTAATTGGAGTTTTTTATCAACCGAACGGTAGCGTTCAGTTAGTTTATTCAGCGCATCAATGCCCGACATATCAAAAACGCGGCTATGCTTAAAATCAATAATAATATGCTGCGGATCGTGTACTACATCAAACAGCTCATTAAAATGGGCAATTGATCCAAAAAACAAGGGACCGAATATTTCATAGGTTTTTATACCATCAGCATCAATATATTTGCTGGCACGTATCCGTTTAGAACTTTCCCAGGCGAAAACAAGTGCCGAAATAATTACTCCTATTAATACGGCAAGTGCCAGGTTATGCAGCCAAATGGTAATTACAGCCACCAGAATCCCGATGAGAATATCCTGCACAGGCATTTTATTAATCACTTTAAAGCTCATCCATTCAAAAGTGCCAATCGCTACCATCATCATTACACCAACCAGCGCGGCCATAGGTACACGATCGATTACCGGAGCACCTACCAAAATGATAACGAGTATGGTTAATGCCGCAATAATACCCGATAACCTTGCCCTCGCTCCTGCCGAAAGGTTAACCAACGTTTGTGCAATCATCGGGCAACCGCCCATCCCGGTAAAAAAGCCATTTGTAATATTCGCGATTCCTTGTGCAATACTCTCCCTGTTTCCATTGCCTTTGGTTTCTGTAATTTCATCAACCAGGTTCAACGTAAGCAGGCCTTCTGTTAAGCCCACACCAGCCATAATAAGTGAATAAGGGAAAATGATCTTGAGCATATCCAGATTCAGCGGTACTTTCGGAATATGAAAGGGAGGAAAGCCACCATTTACTGATGCAATATCTTTAACCAGTTTGGTATCAATCCCAAAACATAAAACAACGAGAAAAACCACAATAATGGCTACCAGTGAGGATGGAATGGCTTTGGTTATTTTTGGGAGGATAACCACTATGCCAACAGTGAATAATACCAAAGCCAACATGATATATAAAGGCATACCACTCAACCATTCTACCTTACCATTAACAAGGGTTTTGAACTGTTCTAACTGCGACATGAATATAATAACCGCTAAACCGTTAACAAAACCGAACATTACGGGCTGTGGAACCAACCTGACAAATTTCCCAAGTTTAAACAAACCAACCACAATTTGAATTAGCCCTGCTAAAGCCACCGCCGCAAAAACATATTCTATGCCCTGGCTTTTCATTAAAGAAATAAGTACAATTACCGTTGCACCTGCCCCACCGGAAACCAAGCCTGGCCTGCCGCCCAAAACTGCAGTAACCAAGCCCATAATAAAAGCAGCATACAAACCGGTTAAAGGAGGGAAACCCGCAAGTATAGCAAACGATAAAGATTCGGGAATCATTGTCATGGCTACCGTTAAACCTGCAAGAATTTCAGTTCTGTAATTTATTTTCTTTGAAAAATCGAATAGTTGCAGGTAAGGTTTCATCAGTTAATTGTTAGCAGCTGCAAATATCTAAATTATGAGAACAATAGTGCTATAATAAACTATCAGCGCTGGATAAGTTCAGAATCGGTGGGGCTATTAAATATTTATAAATTGATTATAAATCCGTAGTGCTCAAGAGACTGTATCATAAATATAGAATTGTCATCCTGAGGGTTAATTAATTGTTTAAAATCAATATGAGTGACATATAATTGTCTTTTCTTTTCCCAGGGCGCGGTCTTGCCTCGGCTCGCCGCCGCCGAAGGGCTCTTTCTTTTTGGCATCAAAAAGAAACAAAAACTGCCGGCTGAAAATTTTTCTTTCGAAGCTAGTAGGGTGGCTTGGACAGAGCAGCCCGAAAAATTTGTTAGGCCGGATTTAAGTAGAACGGGGATATCGTGCTATGGCCTAGCTGGGCGGAAACACTAAAGTAATTAAAGTGTTGATTAATAGTAATTTGTAAAGCAACGTCAATGGTAGCCTGTCGAAGGATCTGTTTAAATATCTAGAAAGGCGTTTTTGACAAGCTCAACGTGAACAAATTCGAATGGAATTACAAATATGATATAGCCTACAACAAGCGGTAATATTTATTTAAAACAAACCTTTAACATCCGCCGAAAAACCAAGTTCAATGAAACTCTGTGTAGACCATTCAATTTTGAGTGGGCTGCCTGCATCTTTTATACTTTCTGTACTCACATCCTTGCCGGTTCCATAATTGATCTGTGCAAAAGGATTTTTATCAATATTAAGCACTAAAAGCAACCTGCTGCCTTTTTGCAACTGCTTGCTGAATACTCTCGACCTATAAAAAGGTATAGTTTCTAATTTCCCAGGTTTAAGCAAGTTCCTTTTGCTCATATCATATGCGTAACTGGCTCTTCCTAAATAATAAGAGAGCTGAAAATATTTGCCTGATGGAGTAATTTCGTACAGAATGAGGCCTACATCCATATCCTTTTTGTTGATGATGGCTTTAAGCTGCCCCTCTAGTGCGCCTGACACTGAAACGGCTTGATTAATTGGCTTCGTGATAAAAAACAATCCATTGGATCTATCGATTTCTTTTTTGATGATCGGATCAGGATAATAATCGTTGTAGAACTTAGTTCTATCTGCCAGATCAAGTTGCTGATGCATGAAAATTTCTTTGGCTGGCTTTTGCTCCGATAGCATCATCCCGTTTTCAGCACTGTCCAGATAAAAGCGGATGTGGTAATCCTCCATCTTTGCCAATGAAGAAGCATGCTTCCACTTATTTGCGCCCATTACCTCAAAATTGATCTTATCTTTTAACAATGCAGGTTTCTTTCCGCCTTTAAGAATATAGTCGAGCCACTTGAAAGTGATTTCACGGGTATTGATTAGCGCTATTGAATCTACCTCATAATCTCTTAGCCTGGCTACTCCACCTATCTGCGATCCAAAATGATCATAAGGACCTATAATTAAATAGTGCTCACCTAATGGATTATACTTATAATGTTCGCGGAGATATTCTAATGCCGAAACCTGTCCATCATCGTAATAACCGGTAATGCTGAGCACCGGAATATTGATGTGTTTAAAATCGCTACCATAGGGTACCATCGACTGCCAGTAGGTATCATAATCAGGGTGGCTAAGCCATTTCTGCAACAATGGATTTGGTGTTCCATCAACGCTATCGATCTTATTATAAGCAGCCCCGCTATTCCACCAATTAAACCTCATGTTGCGCCAGCGGACCTTGTCGTTATTTACCTCATCATCAGTATATTTATTGTTGGTAATATAAAAGGCCCACTGGTAATTGGCAGTTAAAAAAACATTATTTTCCATGGGCAAGCCAAGCCCTGGAATAGCTGCAACATAGGGCACAATGGTTTTTAATGCTGGATGTAAGTGTTTAGCCGCTGCCCATTGTGCAAAGCCTGAATAACTTCCACCATACATCCCCACCCTGCCATCGCTCCATGATTGTTGGATAATCCAGTCAATAACTGCATTTACATCTTTGGTTTCATTTTCGTAAGGCACCGGCATATCGGGACTGAGCCGTTTTCCTCTGGCATCTGCAACAATACCAACATAACCATGATCAGCTGCATATTTGGCTTCCATCAAACTTCTATTGGTATTGGAATAGATAAAATAAAAGAGTGCTGCTGGTAATTTCTGTCGAACACCTTTTTTCCTCACCACTACAGCAGATAAAGTAATGCCGTATTTTGTTTTAATCATCACACTATCGTTGATGATGTAATTACTGCTATCGGGCAAGGTTAGTTTTTGTTGTGCAAAAGTTTCCAGGCCCATGATGAGGCATAGCACAGCCACACCTAGTTTTACTAAGTTTATTTTCATGATCAAAAAATTATAGTTTATATTTTAATGAGGCTCCTTAATTTAACGGCCCGCCGTTCTGATATCCTGATTAAATTTCCCATCTTAAGCTCTACAAACATCCCCTCATCATCTTTTTTTATTGAACTGATGTAGTCGAGGTTAAATAATATACTTCTGCTTGCCCTAAAAAACCTTTGGCAATCGGGGTTTTCTTCCAATTTATTTAATGAGGTTTTGAGCAATACCTGCTCCTTGCCGAAAAAGAGTCGCGCATAATTTTCTACCGACTCGATCAAATGCACATCTTTCCACTTGATGAGATGATGTTTGCCCCTGTCTTTCACAAAAATAGCTGTGCCATCATTCGCACCAATCTTTTGTATGGCTTTATCCATTGCACTTCTAAAACGTTCATCACGTACAGGTTTCATCAGATAATCCATGGCGCTTACTTCAAAAGCCTGCACCGCATAACTGTCGAAAGCGGTTACAAAAATCACCTGTGGCACATGTACCAGATTTTCTAACAGATCGAAACCCGAACGACCAGGCATCTGTATATCCAAAAAAATCAGTTCGGGTTTTAAAAGTCCGATGAGCTGTTCAGCTTCATCAGCATTAGTAGCCTCTCCCAATACGGTAATCTCAGGATAGCTTTTTAACATCCTCATCAGCTCCTGCCTTGCGCCACGTTCATCGTCAACAATCAGCGTCCTAATATTTCTCATCTGATCGGAATTTTAATTTCGGCGCAAACTTTTTGCTCCATTTCATACAGGTTAAAAGACGCACGGTGATGATAACTGAGATCGAGTCTTTCTTTCAGGTTATGAAGTCCGATTCCTGTAGTCGTTTTATCCTGTTCCAATTTGCCCGGGTTTAAGACACGGATATTTACAAATCCATCATATCCCTTAATTATTACTTCAATCTTTCCACCATGTTTTTCTAAGGCAACTCCATGCTTTACCGCATTTTCTACCAATGTTTGAATGCACAAACGTGGCACCATCAGACCAGATAGCGAAATATCGATGTCCAAATCGTATTGTAATCTTTCTTCCATCCTCAAACCTTCCAGCTCGAGGTAATCTCTAACCAGCTCTACTTCTTCATTTAACCTGATGAGCATGGCACTACCCTTATATAATCCGCTGCGTAACAGTTCGCTTAACAGGTCAATTGCCCTACCTGCAGCATCGGGGCGGGTGTACACCAAAGATTTTATATTATTGAGTGCATTGAATAGAAAATGGGGGTTTAACTGAGCAGAAAGATTGTTCAACTGCGATTGTTTAAAGCTAAGTTCCAGTCTGGCATTTTCTACCGATAACCTGATTTCTCTTTTTGCGTAATGGTAAAGATGATAGGCCAAAAGCCATATGGCCATTAAACGGATACCAGCAACAAAAATACCTGCTGCATTTACACTAAAAAATTCAGTAAACGACTGTGGCGGATGGCTCAGAAACAACAGCCTCATCAGGTACAATTTACCAGTGGTAACAAGCAGATAAAAAATACCCATTACCGGAATAACAATTAACATCCGCCAGATCAGTTTCTCTATTGAAAGATCCTGCCAACGGTTTTTATTTGCAAAATTACGGTATAAGTGGGTAATCAAAATGTACATCACCACATCCGAAACAAACTGCACAACAGCCAAATCGAATCTAAAATTACCTGCAGCAGACCAGCCTTGGAATGCCCAATATAAAGCCGCCACCGACCAGCCAATCAGCTGACATTTCCAATAAAGTGATATGTAGGATTTCTTTACCAAAATTTTCTGCGCTGAACAAAGCAACGAAAACTAATTTTAAGAAAAAAGACAAAGTACACGAGCGTAGGCTTTTGGGGGATAAGTGTTTTTTAGATTGGAATAATAGAATGGAAATAGTCCGAAGTCGGGAGTCAATTGCGCAAAAGGAACAAAACATATCCTGGTGCGCTCTGCGTTAATCTTTTAAATCTGCGGGAGAAATAAAATGGTCAATCTGGTGTAGCGTCTGTCTTTATCTTTACGTTTTAGGAGTAGAAATTATCTAAAAATAGCATCTCTATGAAAAACCTACTTCTTTTATTCATCGTTTTCGCACTTGTTTCTTGTAAAAAATCAGAAAGATATGGCCCGCTTAACTTAAAAAACGGACAAGAAGTTGAACTACTGGTAAGTCATCGCTACGGTGCAGATAACGATCAGCTGTTAAAATTGCCTGGTAATGTAGATGCCGGTGCTTCGCTTTCCGGTTTTGATCAGCGGGAGCCTGGTTATACTTACCGTGTTAAAGCGAGGTTCAACCGCGATGAAGTGCCCCTCCAAGACGGACCTGAATACTACTTTATTTTCGAAAAGATAATCAGCAAAGAGCAGTATAAAGGAACTGAATCTTTTACCTTGCAGCTGATTACTTCTTATGTACCTGGAGGACCAGTAATAACACTGAGCAAAACAGAAAATGATTATTATATGATTCCAGGTAAGTTACAGCTCACTTATTCAAACAGCACCGTTCAGAATGAGCTGGAGGAAATCTGGTTAAACGCCCA
This sequence comes from Pedobacter sp. D749, assembly GCF_019317285.1. NCBI lineage: Bacteria > Pseudomonadati > Bacteroidota > Sphingobacteriia > Sphingobacteriales > Sphingobacteriaceae > Pedobacter > Pedobacter sp. D749. The sequence continues at coordinate 5,656,051 of NZ_CP079218.1, read as the reverse complement.
GGAAATCCGTGCGAACTGGCAAAATGGACAAAGGCCAAAATGGAAGGCCATTAAAGCTACAGTGGTACACGATCCGCAGCAATTTGGGAAGGCCTATTTGGTACAGCAGATACAATTTATTAATTAACGAAAAACCGGAGTCTTATGTAAAATGGATGATGTAAGATGGATCTAAAGCCTGTATCTATCCCCCTTACTCCAATGCCATTTAACCACAGATAAAAAGGATGCACACAGATATAAAATTCCGTGTAGATCTGTGGTTAAAACCTTAACTTAATGACATTCCACCCTTACCCTAACTCTGTGCCTTCACTCTGTGATCTTTGTGGTAAAAAAGATTGATATAAATTCACACTTCAAAAGGTCTCTGCATTTCGTTGTACTTTATCCGATAGCAGAGCGAGAGAACTCCCTAACTTTGCCTCTTTGCGCCCTTACTTAGCGATCTTTGCGGTAAAAAACAAATGATATTAGCTCTTTTGATCTGCATACGCAACATCATAAAGATGATTTGGCTTTAAATAGATCACATTATTTTGAAAATCAAAAACCGTATTAAATCTCTTCAGAATATCGGTTCCAAAGTAATGAACGCTAACGCCAGGCATGGGCTTATTTTGTTCCATCACTTGTGCAGGAACATTTTTAAGTTCAAAGTTGCCAATCTTCAAACTTTGCAGCTTTACTGTGGTTACCGGCACTTCGTTACCCCTTGTTCCATGCATCATTACCTTTTTGATCACTTCCATCTTTTCGGTTGGAAACTTCATTTCCCGCAGCAAATCGTTATCAAGCATAGCCGTACGCTGGTAACCTAAATCAACCATAAAAAGGCTTTTATTTTTAATTCCGCTTTGCGAAATTTCACTTTCGATAAAAGGTTTGTTTTTGATATAGGTGATCTTAAAACGGGTGTATTGTTTATCCTGTAAAATCTCCTTTGGCATGGTAGAATGCACCATCATTTTGTTCTGATCATAATCCAGAGCTACAATCATGCCGTCGAATATATCCCACCCCAGCAGTCCGTCGGTTTCGTTGCCTGCTAATTCTATGTCAAAAATCTTGCTCTTGTAGGTATGGTTTCCAATTTTTATACCGTATTCTGTGTCGTAAAGTTTGAGTTTCGATTTCACCTTTTTCGACAGTGCGGCGTTGGTAAGGTCTATGTCATTTGCACCTGAATCAAAATTCAACAACAGCGAGTCAGTGCCATTTAAAACGACCGGCAAAAAATTCGTATTGAATTTATTAACGAAAAAAGGTATTGAGTCGTGAATTTCGGGTGATACTTTATTTAAGTTTTTTAGCGCAAGAGCGGTAATTTGAGTAAGGCACGAATCTTTGCCGTTTAATAAAACAATAAATTCCTTTTTCTGCCCCGGGCTGATGCTAAAAACGATTGAATCAATATCGGTTTTAAATTTTACGCGTTTAGATTTTGTGAACTTACCGGTTGTAAAAACATCTGGTTTTATTTTGGGATTGATGTACCAGTTTGATACTGCGTTCTCCTGTTCGTAAATTTTTGCCTGGCCAACACTTGCCTTTACAACTGGCAATTTCTTTTGAGCGAAAGTATAAATGGGCAGTAAGGCGGTTAGAAGGAGTAATATTCGTTTCATGAGCGGCTAGTAGATGTAATGGTTTAAGTTTTGCAAAAAATTGATGGCCACTACCAAAAATTAAAGATAAAAATAATTACAATTGATTATAAGCCGCTATTGATTTAATTTTCTGAGTGCTTTCTCTTCCATAATCTTTCTCAAACGGGCAAGTCATCAATAAGTCGCGTTCAACCCCTTAACTTGTCGTTTTTGCACGTTAATCCCCATGTAACTTTAGCATATCTTTGAAATATACTAAATCATAAAAACCATATGGCAACTCAAATTTTCGTAAACCTGGCTGTTAACGACCTTGACAAATCGGTGGAATTTTTCACCAAACTCGGATATACTTTTAATCCCAAATTTACCAATGAGAAAGCAACCTGCATGATCATCAGCGATACTATTTATATCATGCTGCTGACCAGAACCTTTTTTCAAACGTTTACCGAAAAAGAAATTATAGATGCACACAAAACCATAGAAACTTCCATTGCCTTATCGGCTGATAGTAAAGATGCGGTTAACGAAATGGTAGACAAAGCAGTAGCAGCTGGCGCAACGATACCTAATCCGGCTACCGATTATGGTTTTATGTATCAGCATAGTTTTGATGATCTTGATGGTCACCATTGGGAATATGTATGGATGGACCCGAACGGCATGCCTGAACAGCAGGGTTAATTTATATGCGATTTTAAGAGCCTGTTTAAATTTTTATAAAAAAATTAGCCTTTTGCTATCACAATGAGGGTAGTCGATTGCTTTATTAATGTGTTGAATGGCCTTCGACTACGCTTCCATTGACAGAATTCACTAGCACGACCGTCATTCCCGCGCAGGCGGGAATCTTAAAGCACTTGCATTACGATTCCCAATCAAGTTGGGAATGACGATCTCGCGCAGCCTACTATTTGCCAAAAAGATCTGTCTTTAATATTGATTTTATGAAATAATTATCCTTCAGACTGACATATGAAATAACTTTTATTTTAATTTTAAACAGGCGTTAAGTATAAAAGCAAGCGACGGATTTTACCGGGTTTGCTTTTTTTGTTTGAACTGTTCTGTATGCGGTACTTATCTTCTGTAAGCTGAACGAATAACGAGCCGTTTCGCTCTACACTGATGTCCTACTTCGAGTGTTAAGCCAGGTTATTGTGTTTAAGTTACTTTTTTGTTACCTTCGATTTCAACTAACTTCTGATTTTCTTGAGAAAAATAGCCATCACTGATGAAAAAGAACTGCTGCGAAAGTTGCGGGATGGGGACGAATCTGCATTTAAAGAAATATATAAATGTTATGCACAGCGCCTGGTTTCAAAATTGATTCAGATTTTAAAATCAGAAGAAATAGCTAAAGACATCCTCCAGGACATCTTCATGAAGATATGGGAAATTCGTAAAACAATAGATCCCGAACTTAGTTTTGGCGCGTTGCTCTATAAAATGGCAGCAAACCTTTCAAAAAATGCTTTTAGGAGAAATATTTATGACCAGCTTATGCGGAGCGAAATCGATCCGGATGTAGCTTACAATCCTATGGATGATGCAGACGATGCATCGCAAACTAAAGCATTGCTGGACATGGCTTTGAGTAAACTGACGGAGCGACAGCGAAAGGTTTATGTCATGCATAAGTTAGAAGGGCGGAGTTATCAGGAAATTAGTGATGAGTTGAAGATCAGCGCATCTGCTATCAATCATCATATTCAGGAGGCTAATAAAAGGGTGAGGCTTGCACTAAAATCCAAGCATTTTGAACTTTTATTATGTTTACTTCCAATTTTTTTCAAAAATAATTGATTTAGGGGTGCTATTTTTTATTTTTCATGTGTATTCATTATATGCTGTGGATAAAACAGCCTATTTAGATGAACGAAAAGATTAAAGTTGAACTTTTATTTGAAAAATACATAGATAATACCATCAATGATGAGGAATTATTTCAATTACACTCATTTTTTCAGACAGGAAATAACGAGGAGCAATTAAACCGATTACTTCAAGCGCATTTTGCGTCTGATGTTCCTTCAGATATACTTAATGAAAGATCTGCTGAAGTAGCGGATTTGGCCTGGATTGAAATTCAACAAAACATAGGCTTGAAAAAACCCACATTGATAGGCAGAATTTCCTGGATCACTAAAGTAGCCGCTGCGGTGCTTATTTTTGTATCCTTATCTGTATATTTTATTTTAAAAAATGATTCGGCTGATAAACTAGCCTCAAAGAATTACATTACTGATATACAACCTGGAACCAACCGCGCATCTTTAATTTCATCGAAAGGTACCGTATATCAGTTGAACGGCGAAAAACAAGAGATTATTACCAAAAATGGAATTGTCCGCTATAAAGATGGAACACTGGTTGAAAATGAAGAGTCAGATCAGCATCTTACATTAAGTACCCCAAAAGGGGGACAATATTCTGTTACCCTAAGTGATGGTACCAAAGTATGGCTTAATGCAGCCTCGTCATTATCTTATCCGGCAAGCTTTACCGGTAAAGAAAGAAGGGTTGAACTTGTTGGTGAGGCTTATTTTGAAGTACATCATAATGCCAGCCAGCCATTTATTGTGAGCACCAGGGGACAGCAGATAAGGGTTTTGGGAACCAGTTTTAACGTCAACGCTTATCAGGATGAAAATAAAACGGTTACCACTTTAGTCAATGGTCGCGTACAACTTAGCAGAGATGGCAAAAACGAGGCACCGCAACTGCATCCCGGAGAACAGTCTGTACTCACAGGCGCTGGTTTCGAAATTGCTGAAGTTGACGCAAGTTTATTTGTTGCCTGGAAAGACGGTCAGTTCCGTTTTAAAGCAACCCCATTAACCGAAGTGATGCGGCAGATTGAACGTTGGTATAACCTGGATGTCGATTACACTGGAATCCCTGCCGATATCCAGATTCATGCATCAATCAGCAGGGATAAAAAATTATCTACCGTATTACACGCACTCGAAAAAATAACGGATTTAAAATTTGAGATCAAAGGAAGGAGTGTAAAGCTTATGCGCTAGAATTTACCATGTAATTTTCGGCGTCTGTTAAAAAGCTGACGGTGTGGGCACACCATCAGCTGTGATAGATAGATCCGATTCAGAGAAATAATCAACAAACCATTCAAACAAACTAACTAACCTTACAAAAATATGAACTATTTCCTTATCCACAAGGACAAAGGGAGGCGTGTGCCGTCTGAACCAGGCGATACTGTTACCAACAGCAGCACATCACCATTTATTGTTAAATTTATCTTCATCTTCCTGGCTTTTTTTGTGCTACAACTAAGTAGTAAATTAAGTGCGCAAACGGTTTCCATTAATTTAAAAGATGCGCCTTTCGTACAGGCAGCAGAGGCCATCAGTAAGCAAACGAAATATGATTTTTCATACAACGACCGGATTTTAAAAAAAGCCAAACCGGTAACCTTAAAACTTATTAACGAACCGTTAATCAATGCATTACGGAAATTGTTCGCTGAACAACCGCTCACCTACGAGATCAAAGACCGTATAATTATCATACTGGATAAGAGCGCATCTGCTCCTTCTGGTTTGACAGAGACTCCGGTAGAGGGTAGAGTGACTGCAGAGGACGGCAAGCCCCTGGACGGCGCTACAATTAAAGTTAAAGGTTCAAATTTTTCGACCAGGACGGACGAAAATGGGAAATTTGTAATTCCAACCCAGTACGCCAACGCCACTCTGGAGATCCATCACCTTGGCTATGCCAAATTGGAAGTCAATGCCATGCGGGCCAGAACGATTACACTGGAACTTGTTTCTTCAGCCCTGAATGAAGTAACGATTGTTAACACGGGTTATGAGAAGATTGACAGCAGAAAACTGACAAGTTCAATAACTACCATTAAAATGGACAGTATAATCACCCCTGGAATCAATACCATTGATAAATTATTGGAAGGTAGGGTTCCCGGGATGATCTTTATGCAGAATTCGGGCCAGGTGGGTGCCGCACCCAGATTAAGGATTCGGGGCACAACAACGATTTTAGGAAACAGAGAGCCGCTATGGGTATTAGATGGAATTGTATTGACCGATCCGGTTAATGTTAATCCAAAAGATATCAATGACCTCGACTTTGTAAATTTATTAGGCAACGCAATTGCGGGACTAAATCCTCAGGATATTGATCAGATAGATGTGCTTAAGGATGCGTCGGCGACGGCACTTTATGGTGCAAAAGCTGGTAACGGCGTGATTGTGATCACAACAAAAAAAGGTAAAGTTGGCAAGCCTACAATCTCTTATTCGGGCACAACCAGCTTTTCAAGGCACCCAAGGTATTCGGATAAGTCCATGTATATGATGAACTCGCAGGAACGTATAGACGTGTCTAAAGAGATGATTGAACGAGGGATGCAGTACAACAATGTAACGCAGTTTACGGGTTACGAAAAAGCGCTTCAGGACTATTATGCAGGCAATATAAAGTACGATGAGTTTAAACGGTTAACTGATTATTACGCAAATGTAAATACAGACTGGATGGGACTTTTAACGCAGGATGCCATCTCCCAGAATCATAATTTAAGCCTTTCTGGTGGGGCTAGTGGAATTAAATATTATTCCTCTCTAGGCTATCAGAATGAAAATGGTGCAATCAAGGGAGAGAACAATAAACGCTATTCTTCGCTCATGAGCATCACTGCAGATTATAAAAAATTTATGGCTCAAATCTCTTTTACCGGTAACTATTCGACCAGAGATTATACCCCACAAAAATTGGGTTTGATGGATTATGCGTACAATACCAGCAGAACGATCCCGGCTTTCAATGCAGATGGCAGTTATTTTTTTTATCCGAAAGAGATTAGCGGAGCCCCCTTTTATAACTACAACATTCTTAAAGAAAAGGAAAATTCAGGAGACCGTACCGACCTTATTTCGGCCAACATAAGGGCAACAATAAAATACAAGGTAATGAGTGGCCTGGATGTAGATGGTACATTTGCTTACAATGCAAGCAGCAACAACAGAGAGCTATATTATACGAAAGACACTTATTACATTTATAAAATAAGGGGGAACCAGAATCTCCGATCAGATCTTGCACCTGTCGGCGGTGAATTGCAAAGAAGTGAAACGCATAACAACGGGTATACTGCCCGTTTACAGACAAATTACAGCACTTATTTTGGAAAAGATGCTAAACATTCGATCAATGCAAGTGCCGGTATCGAGGCCATTTCCTCTGAATATAAAGGCTTCAACATCACCAGGAGAGGATATTTCCCTGAAATGGGCGGTTATTTCGATGTTGTGCCCACAACCAATACAGCATATTATCAGCAATGGATGTCTACCGTAGATGCCCTTGGCTCCTATAACCGTCAATTAACAAATACCCTTGCCTGGTACGGTACCACGGGTTACTCCTGGAACAACCGTTATATCCTGAATGTACATATCCGGGGTGAGCAGTCAAACTTATTCGGTTCCAGATCGAACAATAGATTCCTGCCAATATGGGCCGTTTCTGGCAGATGGAATATGAAAGATGATTTATTGAAAAATGTTTCCTGGGTAAATGATCTTGCTATGAAAGCTTCATGGGGCTGGCAGGGAAATATGTTGCCCGGCCAATCTGCCAATATGGTCATTAAACAAAGTCTTATTTCAAACATTTATTACAATTCACAGTATGCGGAAATTGCCAATTTTCCAAATCCGGATTTGAAATGGGAGCGGACTTCTTCCTCTAACGTTGCACTGGACTTCTCCTTGCTTGGAAATAAAATAACCGGATCGGTTGGCTACTTCTATAAAAAGACCGAAGATGCATTTCTTGATAAAACGGTATCAGAGATTAATGGTGTAGAAAAGTATGTGATCAATAGTGGTACACTGGAAAATAAGGGCATTGAAGTTAGCTTAAGTATTAAAGCCATTGATAATGTGGGAGTGAGTGGTTCAAAGCGGGGATTTGTCTGGCACTTTGACCCACAGCTTGGGCAGGTATTGAACAAAGTTTTAAATCGTACAATTAACAACAGAAATAATGTTTTGGTTGATAATTTAAGCTATAATGACTTTCTGGCAGGAACTGTTCAGCTTGCAGGCACGCCACTAAATACATTTTACTCTTACAAGTTTAAGGAACTGAGCCCGGTAGACGGTTCACCGATTTTTTACGGAACAGAAGCGGAACAGGCAACCGCTTATCAACAAAAATATGGTTCAATGAAAAAAGAAGACGTGTATCTGGAGGTAATGAGCGAGTCCGGACGCCGCGAACCCTTTATTCAAGGTGGTTTATCCAATTATTTCGGCTGGAGAAACTTTGGCTTATCCTTCAATTTAACCTACTCTTTGGGCAACAAGATTCGCCTGATGAAAATCGCTTCAGGTTACGGAACGGCAATTGCCTATCCACAGCAAAACCTTCGTAAAGAGTTTGTAGACCGCTGGCGCAGACCCGGAGATGAAGCTTACACCAATATACCCGGACTACTGGCAAACAACTATTTAAATTCGCCCTGGTGGACTCAATCTGCGGCATCAGCGTATCAATTTGGGGGAAGTATTTATGAGCTGTATGACAATTCGGACATCAGGCTGGTTAGCGGAGATTATCTGAAGCTTCAGTCTGCTTCTTTCAGGTACAACTTTGCTGAAAAATTAGTTAAAAAAATGGGCCTGAGTTCAGCATATGTTAGTGTAACCGGCACCAATCTTTTCATTATCAGCAGTAAAATGCTGAAAGGACAGGACCCAACACAGTCAGGTTCCACTCCAAACATCAATCTGGCACTAACACCTACTTATTCAGGCACCATCAATGTTTCATTTTAAACCCAACGCATTATGAAATACATTTATATTTTTTTTCCTGTATTGTTGCTGATGTCATCCTGCAGCAAATTTTTGGAGGAATACTCAACAGATCTGAAATATGTTCAAAACACAGATGATCTGAACAAACTGATGATCGGAGAGGCATTCATGAATAGCCCTACAATTAATATTAACGGTCAGGAAACATTGAGCGATCTTTCAGATAATGGTATAACCATCGCACCATGGCTCCATGTGATGGACGACGATTCCGAACAGTTTGCGCTTGACTTTGTGGAAACCGACAAGGCGACACCACTATATAAGCTTTCTGGATTCCACAACTGGGCGCAGAGCCCCGCCGTAAATATCTTAAACCTTTCCTGGGATGATTTATTCTGGAAGAGGATATATAAGCATATTGGTGCAATAAACGCCATTCTATTTCAAGCGTCAAAATTGGCTGAGACATCCGACAATTCAACCTTAAAACATATTCGTGGTGAATGCTATTTCTTAAGGGCCAATTATTATTTTCTTCTACAAAATGTTTATGGCAGTCCATACCGTGTCAGCTCCGCTGCTACAGATGAAGGTGTTCCATTGAAGATCTCTGAAAAAGTAGAAGACAATTATTTTAAAAGAGACAACAATGATAAGATTTATAAACAGATTGTTGCCGATCTGGAACAGGCCGAACAATACTTACAGGGCTATGATCCGGGCACCAAAATACGGGTTGGGATTGCAGCGGTGAAAATCCTGCAAAGCCGGGTATATTTATATACGGAACAGTATGATAAAGCAATCGCTGCAGGTAAAAGTTTTGACGCAATGGGTTACACGCTTAATGACCTGAACCAATATTCACCGAATACCAATTTCACTTCCCGGAGTTCCGGTGAATCCATTTTCACCATGGGACAGCATACAATTGCTACTGTATTTCTGAATGATTCTACATCTGCATGGAATGGAGACGACCGTAGGGCTTCATCGTTTAAAGCATCAACTAATTTAATGAGTACTTATGCTTCAGATGATCTGAGACTTAATGCTTTCTTTCAAAAGTCTGCTAAAACTAAATCCTGGTTGCCTGCGAAATACCGTGGCTGGCAAACCTCCAATGATCCGGAACAGGTATCCTGTATTTTTTCGCTCCGCTATGCAGAAGTAATTTTAAACAATGCAGAGGCCTTAGCTATGGCTGGAGCGACTGAAGAGGCAAGAAATGAAATCCAGAAACTGCGGTTGAAACGGTTTCGTAATACCAGTATGGATCAAATACCAGCAGCAAATCGTGAGTTGGTTGAATTTATCAGGGCAGAACGACGACGGGAATTGTGTTTTGAAGGACATAGATGGTTTGACTTACGGCGGTACGCGGTAAATTCCAAATACCCGCTTCCACAGGATTTTAACATCAGGCATCCTGCTTACAGCTATAATGCGCAAACCAATGCATATACCCCCATTGGCAATTATGTATTAAAATCTTTTGCACAGGATGCGGCGGGCTGGCAGGTTCCTATTCCAAATTATGCCATAGAATTCAACAGGGGTACATTAACAAATCCCGTTAGAAGTGTACGTACTGTTCAACCTTTATAAAATCATTTAATATGAATCATAAAATTTATATCGCAGGTATATTCCTTATTTTATTGGCAACTGCATGCCGGAAAGAGGAGGTAACCGTTTTTCCGGACTATGATAAAAACTGGCTGGTTGTGGATGATAATCCCAACGACCCCACCATTCATGGCAATTATCTCTTCTTTAAAGAGACTGGTATCCCGGTTTACGTTAATGATACAATTGGTACACAAGCCCGTGTAGATGTTTTTGGACGAAATTTCACCCATTATGAGAAATTGTCTTTAAGTTACTCCATTGGCGGTCTCCAGGCTGGAGCGCCACCCCTCGTTTATTCATTTAGTTATTGCAACAAAGCGGATGTACCTGCTGCACTTGCTTATTTAAAGAGCGAAATTTTGCCTGTATTACCGAAAGGCATTTATGTGCCCAGTATTTTATTGGTCGCCAACCTGAATACCAATGGTTTTAAATATGCTTTTAAGGGTTTAAATACCGTAGTAATCGGTCAGATTGCGAACATTCCTACCATGGATCAAACTACAAAAGTACAGTATAAAGGAGCAATCTTGCGGGCCATGCTTACAAATGCTATGCTTAGGCCTAAATACGCCGATATACTGGACAAATTTGCCAACGCTACCAGGAAATTTGTTACCGTTAGTGACGCTTATGACCTGGCTACCTTTTACCTCAACTCCAGGGTAACTGGTTTACCTGCCGGCGTAAGTCCATCATTACAAGCCATAGGCTTTATTGATGCGGAGCCAACAAATCCATATATAACGCCTGCAACGCCTTCTATGGATGCAAATATGTACGTGGAAGCCATACTTGGGCGTACGGATGCAGAATTTAAAGCTTTATATGGCACAAATCCTGTAATCATGATAAAATATAATTTAATACGCCAAATATTAACAGATTTAGGCATCCCAACTTTATAAACTACTTAACGGGTGTGGCGAATGCACGCCATACCCATCCTATTCAAAAATAAATACATGAAAAAATCAATTATTGCTATTTTAATGGCGACGATGTCACTGACGGCATTTGCACAGAGTGCTACCATTACAGGTAAATTTAAGAAGCTTCTTCCCAATGGTGCACTAGCTGAGAGTATGCTTATCGCCAAACCAGAAAATGCAGATTTAACTTTAATCGCCGAACCAAAAATCGATAAAGTAACGAAAACTTTTACTGCTGAATTGAGTGCTTCGGATCTGGATGTGATCAGGTATGTTGGCATGTATGGAGAGCTCTATCCATTTTACCTTCATAAAGGAGAAAATCTGATGATTGACGCTGGCGATGGGGCCATTACGTATTCCGGAAAAGTGAATAAAGAAAATAAGGTTTTTGCCGACTGGTATAAAATGTTACTTCCGCTTAGAAAGTATGGTTATACCCCAAAGGGATATGCGTTACCTAGTGAAGGCTATGTGAAGGTGTTGGATTCGTTGGAAAAGCCAGTTGCCGATTTTGTTCAAAACATCAATACTGGAAACGCTTCTTTTGATAAACAAGTTAAATTCCTCCTGCCATACAGCTATAAGTTTGATGTTTTAGTGCCGATTGCGACTGGTTTAAATGTAGGTAATAAAAATGAATATCCTCCTTATCTGGTTAATTGGTTTAAAAATGAGACTTTTTCTGATAAGCAAATCTGGACTTTACCTATAGGTTTTAACTTAATGCAGTACTTTGGTTTTGCAAAACACATTATATACAACAACGAACAAGGTATAGGAGGCCAATTACTTGTACCTGAGATCACTGATAAAGAGTTAAAAGCAGATTTCGCTTTAGCTCAAGCTGAAAAAGGCGCAACTTTCGATCTTTTAGGTTATCTGGCTACCTATCGGTCTTCTATGGTTACTGAGAAACAGAAGGCAAAAATGAAAGTGTTAGAGGCCCGCGCTAAAATGAGGGTTGCAGGAGGAGATTGGATAGATTTTTCATATCCCGATCTGAATGGAAAAATGCACCGTCTGTCAGAAAACCTTGGTAAAGTGGTGCTTGTTGATGTTTGGGCAACCTGGTGTAAACCATGTTTGGACGAGCTACCGGCCCTTGAAGCTATGGAAAAAGCTTTTGAGGGAAAGAATGTGACATTTATCAGCCTCTCCATTGATACCGATAAAGCAAAATGGAAGGAAATGGTAGAAAGTAAGAAAATGTCTGGCTTGCATTTGTTTTCTAACCGCAAGGGGCCGATTGCAGATGACTATGAGTTGGAAACCGTGCCTCGTTACATGTTATTTGATAAAAACGGCAAAACAGTAGCTATTGACGCTCCGAGACCGTCAGATCCAAAACTAGCAGAATTAATCAATTCAAAATTATAATACATCCCAGGGATTTACTATGAGACTATTTTTAATTTCAGCATATATTGGATTGATTACCCTATGCCATACTGCAACCTTTGGCCAGGGTATAAAATTTGAGGAGCTGACAATGCGTGCAGCGATGGCTAAAGCTTCCGACCCTGCCAGCCCTAAACTGATCTTTATGGACTGCTACACCAGCTGGTGCATTCCATGCATTGAGATGGCTAAAATGGAATTTCCCAAAAAGGTAATGGGCGATTATTTCAACCCAAAGTTCGTTTCTGTAAAATTCGACATGGAAAAGGGAGAGGGGAAGGAGCTTGCGAAAAAATACAACGTCAGTGCTTACCCGACTTTTTTAATTCTTAGTGCTTCGGGACAGGAAATTAACAGGGTGGTGGGAAAAGCCGGTGCCGAAGATTTTATTGAAAAAGTAAAAGCGGCACTAGATCCCAAAAATTCGCTCGCAGGGTTAAAAGCGGCTTATGAGGCAAAAAAAGACTTGACAAATGGGTTGCCTTATGCTAAAGCTTTATATCAAAATTCTAAAGACCCATCACCTGTTTTGGAAGAGATATTTGATCATGCCGAGGAATACGAGCGTTTTAGCGTAGATTTTCTTGAAATGGCATTAGGAACGGTAAAGTTTGGCAGCCCGTTTTTCAGAAAGATAATGCTAGAGAAACAACATTTGGATCTTGCTATGGGTACGGAAGTAATTAATAGAATCCTCTTTGATAAGGTTCGTAAAGATATGTATATCATTGCTTACGAAAATGGTGCTCGGTATAATGTTTTTTTTACGCCAAAAGAGGTGGAGGACATCGCCTATACCATCTCCTTGCTGAAATTAGATCCACAGGAACCTGAAAATCATATTTGTAGGATTGCTTTGTTTGTTGTCAATAAAGATCTGGATGGAATGATCGCTTATTATAAACGGTATATTCAGCAATTGCCAACCAACACCGTTTTTAAAGGCATTCTGGAAGATGTTTTATTTAAGCAGACTCCGAAAGCGACGGAAGCTCAGAAAGCAGCCATAAAAGATTACTTTAAGTCGGCATCAGAATCCTATGGGAAAACAGCCCGCCAGTATGACGCCATAACGGAGAAAATTAAATGAAAATGAATTTTAAAAAACATAGTGGCATAAAGAAAATCGCTATTTTACTGATCAATTTATTGATAGCCGGTATTGCTCATGCCCAGGTTTTCACCAATGATGCCAAAATAGCAGCCGATTATCAGAAATCTGTAGATTCTTTGCTTTTAAAAGTGAAGACGGTTACTTTAGAGGATGCCAAACAGATGCTGGCTAATCCATCTAAATCAGCTGCTGTTGGAATTGTTAAACCTTCTAAAAAAGCTTTAACGGCCAATGCCATCTACGAACGTGCAAAAGCGGCTACTGTAATTACAGGTTGTGTTTATTTATGTCCCAGGTGTTCTAATGCACATATCAGCGAATCTTCAGGTTACATTATTGATCCCAAAGGGATAATGGTAACAAATTATCATGTAATCGCCCAGTATGCGAATATGGCTGACGGCAATAAGCCTTTAGGTTTCGTTGTTCGTATGGCCAATGGACGTACCTATGCTGTAAAATCGGTATTGACTTCCTCAAAAGAAAACGATTTAGCCTTACTTCAACTGGAAACAAATGGTGAGGTTTTGCCTGCCTTACCGCTTGCAGAAGGTGCAAAAGTGGGCGAAAAGGTATTCGTATTGGGACATCCAAAAGGGATGCATTACTTTTTTTCACAGGGAAACGTGATGGACAAATACCTGGAGGAAGCGGGAGAACCAAATAGAAAGTTCTTTCGTGAAATGGTCGTTATTTCAGCGGATTATGCTACAGGATCAAGCGGAGGCCCGGTGATGAATGAATATGGTGCTATTGTTGCTACCGTTTCGAATACACATCCTTTGATACACAGCGAGATGAATCCGGGATTGCAGATGGTATTGAAGAATACGGTGCCGGTGGAATCTTTGTATAAACTTATAAAGCCTTAAAATAGCGCTTTACATAAGTAATCTAATACAGTTAAATCCAAAAAGAGAAATGCCTTGAAATGGTATTTCTTCTTTTTGGATTTTTGCTAGTACCACAATTTTAATATTTAAATTAATTAAAAATTTTGCTCGTTATTATGCATGTAATAATGTTTAAAGAAGTGAATTATGGTAAAGAATAGTATTCCAGGAATACAGAAAGGTAAAGATGAAATCCTTGATCAAGCCATTAGACTGGCCAGTCAGAATTAAACATACTCGTGATGCGCTCAAGATAAACTTCTCACCAAGCCCTAAATGCAAAAAACCTACAACTTTCGTTGTAGGTTTTGGCTCCCTCTGCTGGGCTCGAACCAGCGACCCTCTGATTAACAGTCAGATGCTCTAACCAGCTGAGCTAAGAAGGAGTGCTGGTTGTTTCCGAAAACGGGCTGCATTGTACTTTTCGGCACAATAAAGCTTGTTTGTTTTGGGAGTGCAATATTAGCGCTTTTAAATTATTTATGCAAAAAAACATTAAAGAATTATTAAAACACACTAATAATTAACCAGATAAAAAATCTTTCCAGAGTAAATTGCCGGGCATAATCAAAAAGCCACCCTAAATGGTATTTAAACTTACATATTTTTCCTACTAAAAATATTTGCTTGGCAGTGCATAGTATCCCTTTCCGGATAACAGGCTGTAATCTTCCTCATACTGTTCCCTGTCATCTCCTGCAAAATTCTGCTGATGCTTATATTCACCTGAATGAATGAGGAGAAGTGATCTGTTTTTTGAATTTCTAACCACATCCTGCCGGGAATGGATAATCGGGGTCACTGGATCGCCTTTTTTTCCCCTACTTATCTTCGAGGTAAAATTCCAGGCAAAGGAAATAAAATTCAATGGAGGAACCTCTGTTCCCGGGATACAATCTTGAGTAGGATAGCATACCAGGGTGATATCGGAGGTATGGTAAGAATAGGCATTGTTTTGTCCTGCAACAATATTCCTATATTCGATCCTGGCATAAGGTTTATTAAATGGCCCATAATTGATTTCAAATGGCGCTTCTACATTAGTATCATCAACAAGGTACCTTAACCTGAAACTGATTGGAACCCCGGGATCGTCCATTGAATAAGTCGAATTTGAAGAAAGTACCTCTACAAAACCTGCCAGGCTGCTGATGGTTTTCAGATCGCTTACATTTTTATCCCCGTTTGGCCCTGTTATGGCATATTTAATCTCAGAACTTTCGAGGATCTGTTTTTCCGAATCACTAAGCGAAGTACCTATCCCCACCAGCCCCTGCAGTATTCCGATCTGCTTGGTTACCGCATTATAAACCGAAGCGGAGTCACTATTGGATTCAATAGTCATAATGCCCATCCTTCCATAGGTTACGCTACTAACATAATATGGGCTTTTACCGCCGAATACGGTAGCGGTATCAAGTCCGGTAGGATCAAAAAGTTCGTTATAATCTGAAGGAACATCTACATCTACTGTAAAATTCTGTTGATAAAATTTTAGAATAAAGCCAGTGCTACGTGTAACAGACTGAGAACCTCCAGTGGTGGTATTTCCCTGTTTGTAGAGAAAAAGATCAAGGTTTTTATTGTAACCGTAAAGGGTTTTGATCATATCGTAATTAGAGAATGATGTCATTTCGAACTGGAGCCTTGCTGCACCAATTCTTCCTGGATTAATGTCGTTAAGATCTTTAAGCGCAGCCCTTACAAATGCCCTATCGCTGCTTGGCCTGGCCATTACCGTTTTGGCTACTTTTGTTCCACTTACGGGCAAACTGGTTGACAGGTTAACGGGACGGATATTAGCCGAGATATTCGGAATGATACTTGGGGCAAAAACATCGGCCCGTATGCTGTTGCCATTCAGTATGGCGCCCGGAAAAATGTTCAGTCCCATTTCTGGGGATATTACAAAAACATTTGATTTGAATGATTCCACGAACATTACTTTATTCGGATCAGCACCAAAATCACTAACCAGTTCGCCAGTGCGGTAAGTGCCAGCGATTAATGGAGGTCCGTCGAAACTACCGCCATCCATTTTACGCCTTTCCAGTACCGCGCCCAAACTTCCAAGGTTGGAATATTCATTATTTTTAACGCTAAAAGGGCTAAGAACAGATTTTTTTAGGCCCTTAAAATCTTTTGAAGCAGCGCTAAACAATGCATCCGATTCCATTTTGCGACAACCCGATGCAATAAAAAGGATCAGGAGCATGACTCCTGATAAAATATTGATTTTTTTCATTGTTAATTTCTTTTAAGTTTAAAATCACTGTATGCTTTTATCAGCCCTTCTCCAGTAGAAGAAAGTCCGATGTATTTCTTAATCTTTGGGCTTTCTACGGTTCCGCCGGCAGGAACCTGTTTAACTGTTCCCAATTTCTTAATTGCGCTACCTGATGATTTTGTCGTAGGAGAAACGATGGCTTTAACTGCAGGATCGGCAATATCGGCAAAGTCGACCGTTACATCATCCATGGTTGAAATACCAGCAGGCAAACCATCAAAAAAGTCGCCTTCACCATTGGCATTCCTGGTCTGGTACATTGCTAGATAAACTTTGTAACGATCTATTTTTATATCAAAAAAGCCCACAGGCTTTCCATAAGTACTTACATTGCCCGAACCATCAGCAGATACGCCTACCAGCTGAACCTTTAGGTAAGGCTTTAATACATTGATCAGAAGCTCGCTTGCCGATGCTGTTTGACTGCTAACGATAAAACTTACTTTTTCCAGGTGCAGTGCATTTCCCTCGATCTCAAAATTATTCCTGTTTGCAGCAGGGCTATAATCAATATCGTGCAGCGTGGCAATCTTCCCATTAATATAAACAGGCTTATTATCAAAACCCAATATTGGCTGGTTGGCAAGAAGATCAGCTTTTCCGGCCTGCATCTGGCTGTTGTAGTATTCAGTAAACATCATTTTTCCATCTGCAGACTGCGGGGCTATGCAATTTGCGAGGTATCTGCAGGTATTTTGGTATCCTCCTGTATTATAACGTAAATCTACAATCAGTTCCGATATTCCGTTAACAGCAAACTGGTTTAGTACCGGACCGAGAAATTGCCTGGTATTTTCCTCGTCGGTAAAGCTCTTGTAAGCGATATAGCCGATTTTTTTGTTTTCAACATTCAGTACAGCACTTTTCAGTACGGGACTAGGCACGAAATACTGTTTTTTGAGTTGTATTGTTCTGTTAACCGGAAGATTGTTCTCCAAGGTCTCGGTAACTATAGACAGGTTACTGCCATTCAGTGCAGAAGATATATAGCTATAATAGCCCGTTGAGGCAACTGCTTTTTCATTATTGATGCTAACTACTTTTTGTCCACGCCTTAGCCCTGCCTGCCAGGCGGGAGCATTCATGTCAACATATAATATCCTGATACCATCCGAAGTACCCACAAATGCCAGACCGAACCCATTATCGTCACTATTGTATCTGGGTACTGTACCGGCAGAACCTGTCTCAATCAATGATGAATATTTGGGAATCCCGGCAGCGTTTGCATTATATTCGAAAGGCTTGTTATTGGAAGGATTTATCGCAAACCTGCTTAGCGCAAATATTTCATTTTTGTAAATATCGATTTCATTACCGGCTCCCCCGTCATAAAATCTGGCTGGTTTAAAATCCTTACCAGCCGGGAGTTCGCTGTTCCATAGGTAGATTTGTTGCGCATAGGCATAGAGCGAATCGAGATTGCTCATGATCTTTTCTTTTCTAACTTCTACCTGGGTTTCGACAGGTGGATCTGACGGATCTTTTTTACAGGAGAAAAACAAGGTCGAACAGCACATCAACACCATAACAGAACTGGCATTTTTTGCTATAAAACGGAGCGGAATGTTAAATTTTTCCATAATAACTGTTAATAGTAATAATCAACCTTGAATATGGGTTTGTAGGGCGAATTGTCTTTCAGGTATTTTAAGGAAAACTGAACCGGTACGCCCGGATCGTTTGCTGTAAATTCGCCCAGGCTTTCGCTGATAAAATTTGAAAGGCCATCATAACTTCCGGGATTGTTGATTAGCTGGGTTACGGCCCCTCCATTACTTCCCATCAGGTATACGGTTAGCCTGCTGGAATTGAATATACTCTCTTCTTCAAAGGTGAATGTTTCCGTTGTTTTTTTGAATATTTTCTTCACCACCTTTTCAAATGCCGTTTTGGTTGCAGCGCTGTTGGAGTTGGTTTCGATCATCAGAAAACCGAAACGGCCATAGGTTACCGAATTGATATACACAGGAGAAACCCCTTCATATACACTTGAGGGCGTTCTTGTGTAATCGATCAGCTGACCTGTAACAGGATCGGAAGGCATGGCCAAGGTAAAATTCTTGACCAGGTAAGTCAGTATCAGCCCGGTTGAATAAGAAGTTCTGGAATTTGCAGAATTAAAGGAGCTATTTACCGAAGAGAATAGTCTTTTTTCGTTCAGGTTATAGCCAAAAGAGAGCTTGGATTCTTCATAAGAATTGAAAAACGAAGATGCATAAGAGAAATCTTCCAGCTGCCTGCCCGAAAAAAAAGGATCCATCAGTGCATTTCTTAAAAAAACCCTTGTTTTAGAAAGCGACGGTGTATCGATTTTACCTGCAGCCTTATCAGATGGAAAAGAGGCCAAAATATCGATAGGAAGTTTTACATAACCTTTTAAGGGCGAAAAATTTCCACTGGCTACAGAGGCACTCTTAATAATCGAACCAGGATAAACATAGGATTCGTTATCTGGGGTTACCACCATTTCATCAGACTGGTATATTTTGGAAAAACCATCAGTCCAGCTGCTGTCTCTCAAAAAAGTAGTGGTATTCTGTTTTGCTCTGTCTAGAAAATCCTTTAGTTCCTTGTTTCGGCCGCCTTCAATCGTGATCATGCCCAAAGGTTCTATTTTAAGATTACCATATACCGAAGATAAGGGCAGGCCTTTTTTCAGTTGGGTATTTTCGGTTAAAGTTTCAGCGCGATCAATATCTTTTTTACAGGAAAGCAGGCATATAGCAAGGCTTAGCAACAGTATGAGTTTATTGTTGTACATATATTTCAGATTTGGGTTAAACAACAATGAGGCTGCCTGGCAAAGCCAGATAGCCTCCTGTTTATTCATCATCTACTCGTAAATATTCTGTTTTTTAGTTACTATGTACCTGAACCTGAAATTTATTCCAATAGGTACTGAAATCACTCAGGTAATTAAGCGTGTAGTAAAGCGGAACACCTGGAGCCTGCCATGAGAATTCGCCTCCACCAGCAATGATCTGTGCAAAACCGGGAATCCCCTGTATGATTTTGGCCAGATCTTTACCTTCGGCACCAATGATATAGATACTGATCTTTGCGTTGTTCAATACGTCGATCTGACTTTTTGTAAGGTGTGCAGAAATATTCAACGAATCTTTAAGCACAGGCAATGGTAAATTGAATACCGCTTTTATACTGCTGGTAACAGATTTGAAACTGGAATCAGACTCTATTGTCATAATTCCCTTTCTACCATAAGTTATCGAACTAACGATTAATGGATCGTATTGGCCAAATTTGCTTTTATCAATAGGATCTTTTAAGAAAGGTTTGTCGATAGGCGGCTCCAGATTGACAGAAAAATTCTCCTGCGTAAATTCAGCACGTACCCTGGTTTTATTGTTTGATAGTGCAGTAGAATCTTTGATATCAAGTTTGAACAAACCTGCAACTGAGACGTTTGCTCCAAATGACAGTTTTAGTTCCTCGTATCTTTTGAATGATTCCATTTCATACCTGAAAGAAGAAAGCTGTTGGCCGCTACCCACTTTTAGCGCAGCCTGAAGATAGGCCCTTTCGGCAGTTGGACTAGGAGAAGCAAGTGTTTTAGAAATGCTATCGGTAGGAAATGAAGCATAAATGGTAATCGGGTTCCGCTCTGCCGCAGTAACAAAAACGGGCAAGAAGTTGGAAGGGTTACCAGCATTTTCGGCTTTGATTATCGCACCAAGGTAAACCTGACGACGGATGTTATCAAAAACAGCTGGCATCTCTGTAGACTGTAGAAAAAGTGTTTTACCATTTCCACTCGCCCATACACTGTCTCTGAGCACCTCAACCGTATTCTGCTTTTTCTGCTCTAGTATTTCGGCTATCGTTCTGGTATCGGATACGTTAACCTTGATCACTTCGGTAGGTAAGCGTTTTGCCCCTTTAAATTGCGAAATGTAACCTTTTGGCCCTTTAGGAGTGTTTTCCTGTGGACTTTTTTCCAATTGCGATTTTTTACACGCGTTGAAAAATGTCACGCCGGCTAGCGCCAACGCAAGCGTTAATAGATGTTTTTTTTTCATAGGATTAAATGTTAATGGTGATAGATAGTAGATGTGATATTTTATATGCTGATTTTCTCAGTAGGATAAGGTTTAAGGTGACAGACTATTAACTAAAAACACAGTAGATAAAATTAGTAATTGTTACAATACGCTAATGATCAACTGTGTTAAGAAATTATTATGTTTTTTAAAGAAGTATTATTTGCTCAACTGCAAATTAAACTAACTGAATATTTCCTTGATGCTTTCTGCGGCATAACCGGCACTTGCGGTCATTCCTTTGCCGCCAATGGCGGTGTGGATATGGATACGGTCGTCCAGATCGTAAGTTACAATGTGTTTCGTAGGGTGCTGCGGATAAAAGCCGGCCCAGGTACTTTGCAGTTTGCGTACATCAAAATCCACTATACGGGCAGCTTCGGCTAACATCAGCTCGTTAATGTGGGTACTTAAGTCGAAACCCAAATCATCAAAATGATTTACATCAGTATATACGTGCGAATCGCCGATGATGATGGTATTATCCGCTGCTTTTTTAAACAGGATGTGAGCCAAAAAACCGCTTTCCAAAAAAAACGGCCTGACCTTATTTAGGCCAGACCGCTATATATTAGTTTAAAAAAAAGATTAGAAACTATATCTCGCTCCCAATTGCATCTGGTAACGTGACGCAAAGAAATCTCTTGAATAAGAAGTTACATCGCTTTGTTTGAAGCTATAAGTAGGATAAGTAGTAGCGCTACCTGCAGAAATTACTTTTCCTGTAGCATCTTTAGCAAGTGATAAACCAACACTAGCCATTGAATTGAACGTATTAGGAGAAAAATATTGAATTCCCCAATCTTTATTTACCAGATTGGTTAGGTTAACAATATCGTAAGTTAAAGTAAGTACATGTGGGTGTTTACCTTTTGTAACCTGAATATCCTGAGAGAAACGGAAATCAGCCTGAACGTTCCAAGGGGTACGTGCGCCGTTACGTTCTGTAAAATCGCCACGACGGGTGCTTAGGTATTTATCACTATTGACGTAGCTATCAAACGCTGCTGCCTGTGCAATTCCATCAGCTGTATTGGCAAAAAATTTCTGTGTTTCGCCAGCTGCCGGAATATACATTAAACTTACGGTTTGTCCGGTTCCATTGATTGTACTGTTCACTAAACCCAATGAATAAGGAGAACCTGATTGACCACTGAAGAATAACGAGAAGTTAGAGACATACTTACCGTTTTTAGCCCAATCTAACCTATAATTGATGGTAGAGATAATCCTGTTGCGGATATCGAAGTTAGAATAAGCCAAACCTGGGTTATTTGGACTTAAAGCCTGATTTAACTGCCAGTTAGATTCCATCGAGTTCCGGATACCGTTTGCAATATCTTTTGACTGACCATAAGTATAAGCCACCATTACATCTAATCCAAACGGTAAAGATTTACTAATCTGTCCTGTTAAGGAATATTTATATCCTTGATCGGTGTTTGATAATAAATAGGCATTGGTGTACGATGGATTGATTTTCGTTCCTGAATAAATGGGCTGTTGTTTTTGAGTATCATAAACCATGTATTTTGGATTATCTACGTAGTTAATTTGCTGGAAAGCAACATCCTTAATAACCTTGCTATAAATACCCTCTACAGTAAATTTCCAGTTATCCTGTGTTTTGAAATCAAAGGCTAGATTACTTCTCCATGCTTTTGGCATTTTAAAATTATTATCCACTAAATCTACTTGTGTTGCGCCATTTGCATCGTTAATGTTTACGCCTTGTTTGGCGGCGTATCCTGCTTCGCCATTTCCACCTAATGCATCTTTAATTGGATCGGTACCAGGCACTTGCGTCACAACCTTGTTTCCTGTTGCAGGTTTAAGATCATAAGAACCATAGTTTACACCATTATTGTAGTACGCATAACCTAACCAGGCAAAAGGTACACGACTGGTAAATAAACCACTACCACCGCGTACAATCAAACTTTGATCACCCAATGCATCGAAATTAAAGCCTAATCTTGGTGAAATCTGAACTTTATTTAAAAACTTATTATTAATGTTTGAAGGTTGGGTATAGGTATATGTTGTAGCATAGTTAGGATCAACTGGTGAGTTAGTTGTTTTACTACTCAAAGTTGGCATGGTTGGTAAATCAGCCATATCGAAACGCAAACCTAATGTCAGTTTAAATTTATCGCTCAAACGCATTTCATCCTGCCCATAAGCGCTATAAAGATTAACATTGAATTTAGCTGTCGGATTCGCAATAATATTATCGCGGGTATTATCAGCATAATCAAAACTTGTACGTACTCTTTTTGGCTTGTTGTTTAAGAAGTCATCAACACTATCATAAGCTACCCTACCGTTCCAGGCATTTACAAAACCGTAATTGATTTTATAAAATTCATTGTGGGTACCCACTGTAAAATTATGTATGCCTTTGCTGAATGAATAGTTATCCGTTAGTTCAAAAGTATTTTGCTTCATATTAAAAATACTTGCTTCTCTATCTGTACCCAGGAAAATAGTACCACCATTAGAGCCAATTTCAATTTGTGGGATAGCAGGATCAGAAAGAGGTGTACGGAAATCGTGTACAGTTGAGTAACCTAAAATCAGGTTATTTGTGGCTGAATTTCCGAAACGGGTTTTCAGATCGGCAACGGTTGACGATTGGTTGTTATTCTGTTTAAAATCGATACCGCCAAACCTGAAGTTAGACTGATCTCTTTCTAAGTTTGTTGCTTTCGAAACAATGGTGTTATTTCTGATGGTTAACTGGGTACTTTCACTGATATTCCAATCTAAACGGTTAAAAAATTTGTTAGACTGCGAATAAATATTATAATCTCCGAATGAACCCGCATCAATACCATAAGCATTTTTCATGCGGTCAGAAATTTTCTGTGCGTCAGATAAAGTAAGTAATTTCATGTCAGATGATCCTGCACCTAAAATAACAGGGTCCTGACGGCGGGTAATCTCCTCGTTGGTAAAGAAGAATAACTTATCTTTTATAATAGGGAAACCTACACGGAAACCGGTTTGATAATCGTGAAAGGCAGAAGGCTCTTTTGCATTATCGCCGATTTTATTTCTACCGATCAATGAAGCGTTACGGCCATAACCATAAACCGATCCTACTACCTCGTTGGTACCACCACGCGTAACAGCGTTAATACTACCACCTAAAAAGTTACCCACTTTAACATCGTAAGGAGAAAGTAGAACGGTAACATCCTGGATCGCATCAAGCGAAACCGGGTTGGTACGTGTACTGCTTCCCGGCATGCCCGAACTTCCGCTCTGGCCACCCAAAGAAGGACTAAAACCAATGGCATCATTGTTAATCGCACCATCAATGGTTACGTTGTTATACCTAAAGTTGGTACCGCCAAAGGTATTGTCTTTACTACCTTGAGGCGTTACACGGGTAACATCCTGCAAACTGCGGTTCATGGTAGGTAAGGTTTTAATCTGACCTTCGCCAATGCTGGTACCTGCGCCAGATTTTGTTCCGCCCTTTTGACCCTTAATACTTACATCAGCAAGTTGATTACCCTGCTCCTGAAGATCAAGATCAAGTTTTAGATCTGAGCCAAGGGTTAAATAAATGTTTTCTTTTACTACTGGACTATAACCTACAAAAGTTACGGTGATTTTGTATGGTCCACCAGGATTTAAGTTGCCAATACGGTAAAGCCCGGATTCGTTTGACGAACCTTTGGAGACTGTTCCTGTAGGAACGTGTACCATAACGATGGTTGCACCAGGGATGATACCTTTGTTATCCTTAATCTTTCCATTAATACTAGACGTTGTAACCTGCGCCTGAGCAAACGTGACCAGGAGTACAAGAATACTTACTAGCGATAGTATACGTGATTTCATTTTCTGTTATTTTATTTGGCACAAAACAACAGTCTTAATGTTAACTGAATATTAACTTGAAATTAAGTTTAACCTTATGTTAACAATATGAAAATCAGAATTAAACAATAGGAAAACAATTCCTTAACAGCTCTTTAGAAGCCGGAATATGATGAAGAGCGATATGCCCAAATATCAGATAGAAAGATGAAGATTTGATGAAGATTTAAAAAATCAGAAGTCTTTAGTCGAAAGCCTGAAGTCAATTTTCAGTTAACAATTTTCAGTTGACGGCCACTCAAGCTCCCTAAAATGATACCAACAAACAAATGACCAACAAACAACTGAACGAATAAACCCATCTATTATCTTTGCACTCATGACAATAAGATTAGCCGTTACAGAAGATATACCACTAATTATGCAACTGGTGCACAAGGTTGTTCCTTTGATGCGTGCTTCAGGAAATTTCCAATGGGGAGATGATTATCCGAACCCTGAAGTATTTACAAAAGATATTACGATTGGCCAGTTATGGGTAGCTGAAATGGAAAATGAAATTGTTGGTGTTTCAGCAATTACGACAGATCAGGATCCTGAATATGCAGATGCTGGTTGGAACATTACGGAAAAAGCCATTGTTACACATCGTTTAGCCGTAGATCCGGATTGCCAGGGCAAGGGCATTGCCAAAGCTTTGATGAACCAGGCCGAACAGGTAGCAAAAACTTCGGGAATCTCTATCTTAAGAGTAGACACCAACAGTAAAAACATGGCCACACAAGCGCTTTTCCCAAAACTTGGTTATCAGTTTAGTGGCGAAATTAACCTGGCCAAGCGCCCCGGACTGCGTTTCTTTTGTTATCAAAAGCTATTGTAACCCTTAGTTACACTTTTAACAAACCACGAAATGCCCTTGCAGCATAATACGATTGTGCGCCATTGTGATACACGAACACATGATCGTAGCGCCGATCACCAAAAAGAGCACCCCCTAATTTTCTGATTCCGGAAGGAGTAACAATCCAACTGGATGTTTTCGTATCAAACTGGCCAAGTTGCTGCAAAAAGCGATATTGCTCTTCTGTTAACAGCTCAATACCCATTGCAGCAGCCATATCAATAGCATTATTTTCTGGCTGATGCTCCTTTCTTGATTCTAGTCCTTCCAAATCATAACAAATACTTCTACGACCTTTTGGACTCTCTGCCGAACAATCGTAAAAAATATATTCGCCTGTTTTTTCATCATAATCCACAATGTCGGGTTCGCCCCCGGTTACTTCCATTTCATCAAGTACCCAGAGTTTGTCAGCATTCGCTTCCAGTTTTGCCTGTACTTTAATCCATTCGATACCTTTATGGCGCTCCATGTTTTTCTCGAAACGGGTTTTCAATGTATACAGCAATTCATGCGTCCGTTCTACAGATAGTTCTTTTTTGCTCATATTAAAGTTTCAATCGAATAGTTTCTTAGTTTTAAAAATACCAATTTATATTTGGAGCGCAAGGCTTGTACTAAATAAAAAGCTTCTTCCCGTTTTACGCTTATACGCTTCGCTGCCTCGTGCCTCGTTGCTGCAGGGTAACGCTTCAACCGGGGCTAATAGGCAAAACCAGTCTTTCATTTTTAAGGTTGCAGGGTGCACAAACCCTTGTTCCTAAACCCGACAGTAGCGGCAGCCTCCGATTTTTTCTATCGGAGCTACAGCGAATGGCGGGGCTAAAGTTCGCCAAGAGCCACAAACCACTCATTTCCTATAAAAACTAAACCATTTAAGGGAACATATAAGCTTATATTTGTTCAAAACTCCTAATCCAGCTTTACTTTTTAAACTGAATTAGTGTATCATCAACCAAATGTGCTATCGATAGAAAATTATTAGCCAGTGATAAAATTTCATTTTGAAAATCGTCTGCATCACACCTTACCCAGCCCTGCATTAAAGTTAGCGGACCATAACTAACCCTCACATTTGGCCATTGGGTTTCAAAAATATTGAAGCTGCTTCTAAATAGATCCGCAAACTGTCTGCTTTGTATGGCGTAGCCTTTGAGATGCCTCAGTTTAAATGCATGAATGTTATAATAAATCTTTTGCTCTTGTATGGCGGTATCATTTATCCAAATGGAAAAGAAAATCCTCGAAACTGCAGTTAAGGGATCCCGTGCAGAACTTGCCCACGATTTTTTATAGAGTTTTAAAAATACAGCATCCAAAACCACTCCAACAGCAGCCTCGATTTCTTTTTCATGAAGCATTTTTTGATCGAGCTGATCAGCTGCTTTTTTAAATTTCTCTAAGTAAAATGAAGTATCCATATCGCCGTTTGGTAATCAATGTGGTGAGAAAAGAGTAGATGGTTCACACAAACAAGTACTCCTCTCCTGAAGCATAGCAGAATGGAGGAATCTTTAGACATAGATTTCTCGGCTTCGTTGTACTTCGCTCGAAATGACGAACCTATAGTTACCACCTAATCAGTGCACTGGCCCAGGTAAATCCCGATCCGAATGCGGCGAGGCATACCAGATCGCCATCTTTAATTTTACCCGCTTCCCAGGCTTCGCATAAGGCAATAGGAACAGAAGCCGCTGTAGTATTGCCATACTTCTGGATATTATTAAAAACCTGCTCGTCGTTTAAGCCCAACAACTGCTGTACATACTGGCTGATACGCAAGTTTGCCTGATGGGGTACTAACATATCAATATCTTTCTCCGTTAAATTATTTGCAGCTAAAGCTTCCTTAATTACTTCAGGAAATTTTACCACTGCTTTTTTAAAAACCGATGGCCCATCCATGTAAGGCAATGCGGCACCACTTTCTAAAATTTCCTGTGTCATAAACAAACCGCCAAGTTCCTGTTCGGGATAGGCAGGTTTATCTTTCAACCATTTATTGGCATGGGAACCTGGATAATACATGGCCAGGATTTCGGCATCTGCACCATCGCTATGCAAATGTGTACTTAAAATCCCTTTCCCCGGTTCATCAGTTGGCTGCAATACCACAGCTCCTGCACCATCACCAAAAATCACCGATACATTACGACTTCGGGTTTCGAAATCCATTGCAAATGAGTGTTTCTCGCTTCCCACTACCAGCACATTTTTATACATACCAGTTTTTACAAACTGATCAGCCACCGAAAGTGCGTATACAAAACCCGAACATTGATTCCGGATATCCAAAGCACCAATCTCGCCCATGCCCATTTCACGCTGCAACAATACACCACAACCTGGAAAATAATAATCCGGACTAAGGGTAGCAAAAACAATAAAATCGACATCCTTTGCGGTAATTCCCGCCCTTTCGATTGCGATTTTGGCTGCTTCAATGCCCATTGTAGTAGTGGTTTCTTCATTACGGTCGGCAAAACGGCGCTCTTTAATACCGGTACGCTCCTGGATCCACGCATCGTTGGTATCCATAAAACGGCTTAAATCATCGTTGGTATATACATTTTTCGGAACGTAGTAACCTATTCCGGCTATTTTAGACTGGTGCATACTCGTATATTATTTGGTTAACAAATGTATTAAAAGGGATGTAAGATGTATGAGGTAAGATGGAAAATGTAATGCAAAGGCCAAAAAGTCTACTTCTATAGTCCAAAATAATCACAACCATCTTCCATTTAACATATTACATCTTCCATAAAAATAGTTATTTTTGCACCATGTCTACAGAAACCAAAGAAGAGACCTTTACGCTCGAAGAAATTTTAACTTCCCTAAAAACCGTACATCGCCTTATTTTGTGGAATGATGATATCAACACTTTTGATCATGTGATTTACTGCATGATGAAATACCTGGATTATAACGAATCGCAGGCTGAAAAAATTGCATGGAAAGTGCATAATGATGGGAAATGTCCGGTTTTAGAAGGCTCATTTACCGAAATGGAAGTTTATCGTAAAATTTTACAGCAGGAAGGCTTAACTGTTTCTGTTGATTAAGGCTACTTCTTGTGCGAACAATCCTCGCAATAACATCATTTCGAGCGGAGTGCAACGCAGTCGAGAAATCTATCTAGGCAGATCTCTCCATTTCGCTTCGCTACAGTCGAGATGACGACTTATTCTGTAAAATTAACTCTCTAATCTTTTTAATACATCATTTAACCCGGCCTGTGTAGTCTGCGTTTTATCTTTAGCGTACCAGCCATGAAGTTTTTCCGCTAAAACTGGCATTTCAGTACTTTCTTTTCTCCATTCTTTTAAAAGTTCCTGCAAAATTTGTGGTCTTGGACCCCAAGTCGCCAGAACTTTATCGCCAGTTTCATTTAAAATTAAAAGAACAGGAATTGCTCGTCCTCCATTAGTCAAATGCGCATCAATTAAGGGCAAATTTTTATCTCTAAGCACAAACTTCAGATCAATTTTACCTAATGATGCAGTCGCAATTTTATTGAACACCGGAACAATCTGGGCAGCATCACCACACCAGCCCTCAGTAATCACTAAAAATTTATAATTTTCTTTAAGATGATCAATGGTTGAAGTCAACTCATCAGTTAAACTAACTGTTTTATCCACGCGACTCATCCTTTGCACATTCATTTTAGTATAGTGCAAATCGTAAGTTACATCACCAGTAGCCTTTCCCTCTAACAGAAGTTGATCAATCAATGCACGATAGGTTTGATAATCCATTCCTTGTTCGCTGAAAATTTCGCTGTAATTAACCATGATGTTTAAAATTATGTCGCAAAGGAAAGGAGAAATTCAATGAAAATAATCACGGATTTGCAAGAATCGCTTAGCGGATAATTACACAGGTTTTAGGATTACAGTGATATTTTTTCACTTTTGTCATGCTGAGGCACGAAGCATCTGGGTCTTTGAAATTTTACCTCGTTAAATAGCCCTGATGGCAATGGAAATCCCTTTTGGATAATATAAATTGTTTATCCAGATAATTTACCAAAAGGATTGCAATGTACAGCAGGACAGAACCCCTCCTATCAACTACAGGATTTGCGCTTAAAAAAAAATTGCTGTGCAGAGTCGTCGGGTTCTCCACTGCATTCAGAATGACAACAGATATATTAAACTTCCATCAACTTACTCACATGCTGTGTTAGTGCCACAAAATCTGCAACAGTTAGCTGCTCGGCACGTTTCTCGAAGTAGATGTGATCGTCCATTTTATCTTTAGGCATCACAGCAGAAACAGCATTACGCAAAGTTTTTCTCCGTTGGTTAAAACCTGCCTTAACCACACGCCAGAATAATTTTTCATCGCAATCTAAAGTCTCCACTTCATTTCTGGTTAAACGGATCACTGCAGAGTGTACTTTGGGCGGTGGATTAAATGTACCAGGTTTAACCGTAAACAAGTATTCAATTTTATAATAGGCCTGAAGAAATACACTTAAAATTCCATAGTCTTTGGTTCCTGCAGGCGAGGCACAACGTTGGGCTACTTCTTTTTGAAACATCCCAACCATTTCTACAACCTTGTGGCGATTATCTAAAATCTTAAATAAAATCTGCGAAGAGATATTGTACGGAAAATTACCAATTATGGCAAATTGCCCTGGAAAAATAGCATCGAAATCAAGTTTCAGAAAATCGCCATTAATCAACCGATCGCCAAGCTGAGGGTATTTTTCATTTAAAAAATGGAAAGATTCTGTATCTATATCGATCAGATAAGTTTCCAGATCTGTACGCTGCAGCAAAAAATCAGATAAGATTCCCATTCCCGGTCCAACCTCTAAAACCTGATTATATTTATCGGTATTTACCAAAGCCTCTACAATGCGGTTGGCAATGCCTTTATCAGTTAAAAAATGTTGTCCTAAATGTTTTTTCGCTTTTACTAAACTCATACCTTAAAATTAATCGAATATTTAACTACAAAGGTGCTAAGATTCGACGCTATGGACGCAAAGATAGGCTTATTATTTCTTTGCAAATCACATTGCATGCTTTGCGGTTTCATTTTTTTTAAAGGGTTTAAACGAAAATCAGTAATTTGCGCTAAAATTTTCCAGTAATTATGAGCGATAAACTTAAAATTGGCATCAGTATAGGCGACGTAAACGGCATAGGTTTAGAGGTAATCATTAAAACATTATCCAACCCTGCTATTTTAAATTATTGCACTCCAATTGTTTATGGCCACACCAAGGTTTCATCTTTTCATAGAAAGGCGAATAATCTGGGCGATTTCAGTTTTAATGTAGTTAACCATGCCAACCAGGCACAGCCAAAAAAGGCAAACATGATTAATTGCTGGGAAGAAGATGTAAAAATCGAATTGGGTCAGGTTACGGCTACAGGCGGAAAATATGCCCTTTTATCTCTGGAACGCGCAACGGCCGACCTGGTAAATGGCGATATCGATGCCTTGGTTACTGCGCCAATCAATAAACACAACATTCAATCAGAAACTTTTGCTTTTCCGGGCCATACAGAATATCTTCAGGAAAAAAGCGGAAGTAGAGATGTGCTGATGTTTTTGATCAGTGAAAATTTAAGGGTTGGGGTAGTTACTGGCCACATTCCTGTAAAAGATGTTCCAACCTCGATTACAAAAGAGAAAATCATCAGTAAGTTAAAGCTGATTAACGAAAGTCTGAAAAAAGATTTTTGGATAGAAAAACCAAAAATCGCCGTTCTGGGTTTAAATCCACACGCCAGCGATAATGGATTGCTAGGGACAGAGGAAGCTGAAATTATTACACCAGCCATTCAGGAAGCCTACGATAAAGGTATTGTTTGTTTTGGACCATACCCTGCTGATGGCTTTTTCGGCAATGGCAGCTACAAACAGTTTGATGCCGTTTTAGCCATGTACCACGATCAGGGTTTAATTCCTTTTAAAACATTAGCTTTTCACAATGGCGTAAACTATACCGCTGGTTTAAACTTCGTGCGTACCTCTCCTGATCATGGAACAGGCTACGATATTGCAGGTAAGGACCTGGCTGATTCCACTTCATTTACAGAGGCTTTGTTTTCAGCCATTCACATTGTAAAAAACCGTCGGGAGCAGGAAGAAATGTTAGCTAACCAGTTGCGTTCAGGCGGAAAGGTAGTGGAAACGCAGTTTGATATTAAAGACGATGCTTCTTAAGGTAAAAGGCAGAAAGACTAAAGCTGAAAGACCAAAGATACATTAAACTCAGATGCACTAAGGTGGCTTAGGTGGTCAACTTTTTTTTTGCAAAGCAAGGTCTTGTTTTCCATCGGTTCCGAAAGTCCTGCTTTTCCTACAAGCCCAATGAAGAATTGGGGCTTTTCGTCCAATCAGGTTTATTTTAGTTAAAATTGTGCAGCAAATTAAAAATGAGCAGCACTGAAAAAACCAGTTACATCCTTCCTACAATTGTTATTGCGCAGTTTCTCTGTACATCTTTGTGGTTTGCTGGCAATGCGGTATTACCTGATATTGTTAAAAATTTCCCAGCTGAAACCAACCTTTTGGCCAATCTGACCAGTATGGTGCAGCTTGGTTTTATTAGCGGAACTTTAGTATTTGCATTTTTTGCCATTTCTGATATTTTTTCACCCTCAAAAGTGTTCTTTATCTGCGGAATTGCAGCCGCCTTGTTTAATCTTGGCATCTGTTTAGAACTAACCGATGTCCATTTATTATTGCTCTTTCGCTTTTTAACTGGTTTTATGCTGGCTGGAATTTACCCCGTTGGCATGAAAATAGCATCCGATTATTTTAAAGACGGACTGGGAAAATCCTTAGGTTTTTTAGTTGGTGCTTTGGTTTTGGGTACTGCTTTCCCTCATTTATTAAAAACATTTACAGCAAATTTTGCCTGGCAATATGTAATCTTTGCTACTTCGGGTTTATCTCTAACTGGAGCAATTGCTATTTTCTGGTTTGTGCCAAACGGCCCATTTAGAACTACCGGACAAAAATTTGATTTCCGTTCTTGTTTTAACGGATTTAAAGATCCTGATTTTCGATCTGCTGCTTTCGGCTATTTCGGGCACATGTGGGAACTTTACACCTTTTGGGCTTTTTTACCCGGCATGCTGTTGATTTACAACACTAAACATATGCATGCAACTTTATATATACCGCTGTTTTCGTTCCTAATTATCGCATCGGGAGGTTTATCTTGCATGATTGGCGGTTTGCTCTCACAAAAATTTGGTGCAAAACGAGTTGCCACTATTGCCCTTTCCATTTCAGGGTTATGCTGTCTGCTCTCTCCAGTTTTCCTATTCAGCAGTTCTGTTTATCCTTTTCTTATCTTTTTATTTTGCTGGGGTTTATCCGGCACGGCCGATTCGCCACTATTCTCTTCCTTAATTGCTAAACATGCACCAGAAAATTTAAGAGGAACCTCATTAACGATGGTCAATTGTATCGGTTTTACCATTACCATCATTAGCATTCAGGTAGTCAGCTCATTATCAAAACAGCTAAATATTCAATATCTTTATATGGTATTGGCTATTGGACCGGTTTTGGGATTGTGGGCATTAAAAGCAAAATAATATGCTTTTAAAATTTGGAATATCCTTAGTTATAATTGGCATTATAATGTTTATATACGGCATCTCATTATTTAGCTACAGGGGAGACTTAAGCTTCATTTTAAAAGATCCCAGAGAATACTCAATTGTTTTATGGCTTCCTGTTTTGATTATTGGAACCATCCTTACTATAATTGCAAGAATAATAAAAAAATAAAATGGAATCACTATCACCAATTATAAAACCTGAAGAATTAACCTGGTTAAACCAGGATGACGAAATCGTAATTATAGATGCCAGTGCAGGCTCAAAACCGAGATACGATGAACAACATTTGGCAGGTGCACTTTTTGCTGATGTAAACAGTGATTTAGCCAACATTGGTGATTTTGCAATTGGCGGACGTCATCCTTTACCAACTTCTGAACAGTTTTCCTCCGTATTGCAGAAGCTCGGAGTTACAAAGCATAGTCACGTTATTGTTTACGATGATAAAAACGGCGGTAACGCAGCGGCAAGGCTTTGGTGGATGCTAAGAGCGATCGGTCATGAAATAGTGCAGGTAATTGATGGAGGCTTTCAGGCGGCTGTTAAAGCAGGTTTCCCAACCACTGATAAAGTAGAAATCCCAAAATCTGTCGAAAAATACGAAATCACAGCATGGAACTTACCTTTATCAGATATCAATGAAGTGGAACAAGTAGCCAAAACCGACGATTACATTGTGATTGACGTACGCGATGCCAACCGTTTTGCAGGCCTCACCGAACCTATCGATTTAATTGCAGGCCACATCCCTGGTGCGGCAAATATTCCTTACACCGAAAATTTAGACGCAAACGGTACTTTCCTGGCGCCCGAAATATTGAAAGAAAAATACGAAGAAGCCCTTGCCCATGTAAAACCCGAAAATGTAATTGTTCACTGTGGCTCGGGCATTACCGCCTGCCATACGCTACTGGCTATGGATTACGCAGGCCTGCCTATTCCAAAACTTTATGTTGGCTCATGGAGCGAATGGAGCAGAAATAAGAAGGAAATGGTTTTGGCTGACTAGCTTTCTTACAGACCTTACAGTTTTCGAAACCTGTAAGGTCTTTCAATTAACTTTTTGTTGATCGGGATTTGCAATCCCGGCAAAATGAACTGTGGATTTACAATCCACTTAATGAATAAAAATCCTGTCTTCTAAGTCGGGATTACAAATCCCAACTAGCAGAAACCTTTAAGGTCTCTCCGTATTTGGATTAACTTTCTGAAAACCTGTCCGATTAACGCTAACAATTTTTAAAAAACATTTTTAATCTAATTTTTTTATCCCTACATTTGCAGGCTAAAATTTTACAGTACTTTGAACCCACTAAAACAATTTTCATTACCGTTTACCGGATTAAAATTGGGAACCCATCAGTTTGATTATGAGCTTGATGACACCTTTTTTAATGCATTTGAGTATTCGTTAATCAAAAGCGGAAATTTAAAAGTAGACCTGGAACTTGATAAACAAGAGACTATGTTGCTTCTAAAATTCAAAGTTATTGGCACCGTAAATTTAGATTGCGATAAATGTTTATCTGAGTTTTCATTCCCGGTAAATCTTTACGAACGTCAGATCGTAAAGTTTGCAGAAGCCGAAATGGAAAGTGATGATGAAGAAATTATCTCATTAAGCCGAAAAGACACCGAGATTGATATATCGGGGCCTTTATACGAAATGATTAACGTAGCGGTACCTTATATCAAGAACTGCGAGCAGGCAGGTAAAGATTGCGATCAGGAAATGATTGATCGCTTAAATCAGTTATCTATCCAAAAGCAGGCTGAAGAAAATGAACAAACAAGCGACCCACGTTGGGAAGCCCTTAATAAGTTAAAAAAATAATTAGATTATACAGCAATGGCACATCCAAAACGGAAAATCTCGAAACAGAGAAAAAATAAAAGAAGAACGCACTATAAAGCTGTTACTCCTTCTTTAGCAACATGCTCGGCAACAGGTGCTATCCACGTACCTCACCGTGCTTACAACGTTGATGGTAACTTATACTACAACGGCAAACTGGTTATCGAAAATACTCAGATAGGGTAATTTTCTTAAAAAATTGTTTGTGTTTTCAGCGGCTTTAGTCATACCTTAGTCAACTGAAAAATTCAGGATTACACCTGACTTAACACAAACAGATTTTTTCTATGAAAATAGGCCTCGACATAATGGGCGGAGACTATGCTCCCAAAGCAATTGTTTTGGGAGCAATAGCTGCTCATCAATCGCTTAACGCTGGAGAGCATTTAGTTCTTATTGGCGATACCGAACAGATTAAACCCATTCTTGCAGAAGAAGGTTTTAATCCAGATCATTTTGAATACGTTCATACTGATGAAGTAATTGGTATGGGCGAACATCCCACCAAAGCAATCGTTCAGAAACCGAATTCGAGCATAGCTGTTGGTTTTAACCTTTTAAAAGAAGGTAAAATCGACTCTTTCGCAAGTGCTGGTAACTCTGGAGCCATGTTGGTTGGCGCAGTCTTTAGCGTTAAAACCATCCCTGGCATTATCCGACCTTGTTTATGTACAATTCTTCCAAAAATTAAAGGCGGTACCGGCTTACTGTTAGATGTAGGTGCAAATGCCGACTGTAAACCTGATATCTTATTACAATTTGGCGTTTTGGGTAGTTTATATGCAGAAAATTTGTTGCAGATCAATGACCCGAAAGTTGCCCTGATAAATATTGGCGAAGAAGATGAAAAAGGAAATATGCTAAGCATGGCTACTTTCCCGTTAATGAAAGAAACCAGCCTGTTCAACTTTGTTGGAAATGTGGAAGGTAGGGATTTATTTAATGATAAAGCCGATGTGATTGTTTGCGATGGTTTTACCGGAAATATAATGCTAAAATTAGCAGAATCGTTTTACGTGCTTACCATCAAAAAAGGGCTTAAAGATGAGTTCTTTGATCGTTTTAATTATGAACAATACGGTGGAAGCCCGGTTCTGGGTGTTAACGCTCCTGTTGTTATCGGACATGGAATTTCCAGTCCGCTAGCTGTTAAAAATATGGTTCTCCAATCTAGGGAAATGATTACTACCGGATTGGTAGAAAAAATTAGAATGGCATTTAAATAATTTATTAAAATTCTTAAAATGAGTAAAATTCACGCTGCTATTACAGCAGTAAATGGTTACGTTCCCGACTATGTGCTTACAAACACAGAGTTAGAAACCATGGTTGATACTTCGGATGAATGGATTACCAGCAGAACGGGAATTAAAGAACGTAGAATTTTAAAGGGAGAAGGTTTAGGTACTTCAGATATGGCTGTTCATGCCGTAAACGGTTTACTTAAAAAGAGGGGAATTGATGCAAGTGAAATTGAACTGATTATCTTTTGCACCACTACTCCTGATTTTACTTTTCCTGCAACAGCAAACGTTTTAGCAGATAAAATCGGAGCTAAAAACGCATGGGGTTACGATTTACAGGCCGCTTGTTCTGGCTTTATTTTCGGACTTTCTACAGGTGCATCATTTATCGAATCAGGAAGACACAAAAAAGTTTTAGTAGTTGGTGGCGATAAAATGTCGTCAATCATTAACTATGAAGACCGTACAACCTGCATTATTTTTGGTGACGGTTGTGGCTGTGCCCTATTAGAGCCGAATGAAGAAGGATTGGGTATCCAGGATTCTATTTTAAGAACAGATGGTTCCGGAAGAGATTTCTTAGGCATGAAAGCCGGTGGCTCAGTTAAACCTGCAACCCACGAAACCATTGATGCCAGAGAGCATTTTGCTCACCAGGAAGGACCAACGGTATTTAAATTTGCCGTAACCAATATGGCTGATGTTGCTGCCGAAATTATGGAACGCAATGACCTAACCGCTGATGATGTGGCGTGGTTAGTACCGCACCAGGCCAACAAACGCATTATTGACGCTACTGCAAACCGCATGGGCGTTACAACTGATAAGGTGATGATTAACATCGAACGTTACGGAAATACAACTAACGGAACCATTCCATTATGTTTATGGGAATGGGAAAGCAGGTTGAAAAAAGGCGATAACATCGTTTTAGCTGCATTCGGTGGCGGCTTTACCTGGGGTTCAGTGTACCTTAAATGGGCTTACGATACAAATTAGTCAGAAGTCTTTAGTCAGAAGTCATAGACGACTCAGATAAAAAATAAAACAAAAAAAGTATAACTTAGTTAATTCAATAAACACTATTTTTTACATAAAAGCCTAAAAAATGGATATCAAACAAATACAGGAACTGATTAAATTTGTTTCTCGTTCTGGAGTAAATGAAGTTGCTATTGAGCAGGAAAACTTCAAAATCACGATCAAAACAAACCAGGCACCAACAGTTGTGCATGCTACCGTACCACAAGCTCCGCTTGTACAGGCTGCTGCCCCTGTTGCAACAGCTCCTACTGCTCCAAATGCAGCAACACCTGCTGTACCTGCTGCAGAAGACACTTCAAAATACATTACTATTAAATCGCCAATGATCGGTACCTTTTATCGTTCAGCTAGTCCGGAAAAACCAATGTTTGTTAACGTTGGCGATGAGGTTAGCACAGGTAAAGTAGTTTGTATTATTGAGGCAATGAAACTTTTTAACGAGATTGAAAGTGAAGTTTCAGGCCGTATTGTCAAAATATTGGTTGATAATGCATCACCTGTAGAATACGACCAACCGTTATTTTTAGTAGAACCTATTTAATAATAACGTTACCTTACGCCTCGGTCTGTGTCCTCACTAACCGGAATACCGTAAAATTACGATGATCTTCAGTTTTGCATTTAACAAACTGAAAAATATAAATGGTTCGTGGCGACACGAACCATGGCATTTAATTTAAAATTTGAATATATCGGTTTACATTACGCTAAATGATCAGTGTAATCATATCATCGGTGTAATCATCAATTAAAAAATTATGTTTAAAAAAATACTAATTGCCAACAGGGGTGAAATCGCTTTGCGTATTATCCGTACCTGTAAGGAAATGGGCATCAAAACGGTTGCTGTTTACTCTACCGCAGATCGCGAGAGTTTACATGTACGTTTTGCTGATGAGGCTGTTTGTATTGGCCCCCCACCTAGTAAAGATTCTTATTTAAATATCCCAAATATTATCTCGGCTGCAGAATTAACTAACGCCGATGCCATACACCCAGGTTATGGTTTTTTATCAGAAAACGCTAAGTTTTCTAACATTTGCCGCGAGTACAACATCAAATTTATTGGTGCTACCCCAGAGCAGATTAATGGCATGGGCGATAAAGCTTCAGCAAAAGAAACCATGAAAATTGCGGGTGTTCCAACAATCCCGGGATCTGAAGGCTTACTTAACAGTGTTAAAGAAGGTATTGCAATTGCAAATGAAATGGGCTACCCTGTAATTCTGAAAGCAACTGCCGGTGGTGGTGGTCGTGGGATGCGGGTAGTTTGGAAAGATGAAGATTTCGAAAATGCCTGGGATAGTGCCCGTCAGGAATCTGGTGCTGCTTTTGGTAATGATGGTTTATATTTAGAGAAATATATCGAAGATCCACGCCACATTGAAATCCAGATTATAGGAGACCAGTTTGGTAAAGCCTGCCACTTATCGGAACGCGATTGTTCAATTCAACGCCGCCACCAGAAATTGGTTGAGGAATCTCCTTCTCCATTTATGACTGATGAACTTCGTGTTAGAATGGGTGAAGCCGCCATTAAAGGCGCTATGGCTGTAAATTATGAAGGAGCAGGTACAATCGAATTTTTGGTTGATAAACACCGTAATTTCTACTTCATGGAAATGAACACCCGTATCCAGGTAGAGCACCCGGTTACTGAAGAGGTAATCAACTTCGATTTAATTAAAGAACAGATTAAAGTTGCTGCCGGAATCCCGATTTCAGGCAAAAACTATACACCGGAAATGCATGCCATTGAGTGTCGTATCAATGCAGAAGATCCAGCGAACAACTTCCGTCCTTCACCAGGTAGAATTACTAATTTCCACTCTCCGGGTGGCCATGGTGTTCGTGTTGACACACATGTTTATGCAGGATATTCGATTCCTTCTAACTACGATTCAATGATCGCCAAGTTGATCTGTGTAGCGCAGACACGGGAAGAGGCTATTTGTACGATGGAGCGTGCATTAAGCGAATTCGTAATTGAAGGTATTAAAACTACCATTCCTTTCCATTTACAATTGATGAAAGATCCTAACTTCAGGGCAGGAAATTTCACCACAAAGTTTATGGAAACTTTCGAGTTTACGGAATAATATAAACGATTATAAAAATTTAAATCCCATTTTGGTAAAACAGAATGGGATTTTTTCTTTATTAAAAATTTTAGAACTATTTCAGTAATTTGAATTATGAAAACATTAATTGTACATCCGGAAAACAAGGCTCAATTAAATGCTGTAAAGCAGGTTTTAAAAGCCATGAAGATTCCTTTTGAAAAAGAGGTAAACCCTACAATCCAGAATTTGTAGAAAAAATTTTGCAAGGAGATAAAGATTTCAAAGAGGGAAAAGTCACAAAAGTTGATTTAGAAAATCTATGGAAATAGTTTTCCTTCCAAGAGCAAATGATGATTTAGATTTTGGAAGAAATCAGGTAATAGTATTA
This sequence comes from Pedobacter sp. D749, assembly GCF_019317285.1. Classification (NCBI taxonomy): domain Bacteria; kingdom Pseudomonadati; phylum Bacteroidota; class Sphingobacteriia; order Sphingobacteriales; family Sphingobacteriaceae; genus Pedobacter; species Pedobacter sp. D749. The sequence goes on along the minus strand of NZ_CP079218.1, from coordinate 5,616,372 downwards.
TACAAAGAAAATCCATAGTCTTTTAGTCGCCATAAGAAATTCTCCATTTGAAGGCATTGGAAAACCCGAGGTATTAAAATATAATCTCACGGGTAAGTGGTCTAGGAGGATTAATTCAGAACACAGAATTATTTATGAGGTTTTGGAAACAGAACATATCGTTAAGATCTATTCATTGAGAGGGCATTACAACTAATTTTTAAATTGACTTAGTTAATATGTCAAAGCATTTCTCATAATAATATAAACTATTTCTATATTTAACACGTAAATACCATTCTATTCAAATAGAATGGTATTTTTGTTTTCAACATGAGCGACACTAAAAAAAATCTACTTACAAAAGCTATCGGGCAAAAGAGCACCACATTAGAGGCAGAAATGTCTTTCTTCGATCACCTGGATGTTCTCCGTAAACATTTAATCAGAGCCGTAATTGCCATTGCCGTTTTTACGGGTATCGCTTTTTATTTTAACGAGGAAATCCTTGATAAAATAATCTTTGGCCCTAAAAAGCCAGATTTCTGGACCTACCGCATGATGTGTAAACTGGTAGAGCATTTTCCATCATTGGGTAAGGATATGTGTATCACTAAAATTAATGGTGAAATTATCAATACCGAAATGGCTGGACAGTTTAACCTGCAATTAAATGTCTGTGTAATGTGTGGTATTGTTCTTGGTTTTCCTTATTTATTATGGGAAATCTGGCGTTTTATCAAACCGGCACTACACGAAAATGAACGTAAATCTGCAAGTGGCTTTGTATTTTTCGCCTCTGTTCTATTTATAATAGGTATTATATTCGGATATTTTATAATCTGTGCATTATCCATCAATTTTTTAACTGGCTATACGGTTAGTAGTGAAATTAAGAATACTTTCACTATCGATTCATACGTGTCTTCAATAGCTACATTAACCCTCGGAACAGGTATTATTTTTGAATTGCCAATCATTATATTCATTCTTTCTAAACTTGGTCTTATGACACCCAAATTAATGAGATCAAGTAGAAGATATGCAACCGTAATTATATTAATTATAGCAGCCATTGTAACCCCAACACCAGATATTTTAACGATGTTGACGGTGGCAGCACCACTATTCTTATTGTATGAGGCGAGTATTTTTGTATCGGCCTACATCGAAAAAAAGAAGAAAAAGGCTGATGCTGCTTTCTACGCTAACTAACAAAAACATTACGAATAGATTTTATAATTCTCTATAAATTTGACAATGTCTGATACAAAAATTAAAATTGCTATTGGAGCGGATCACGCCGGGTTTGATTACAAGGAAATATTAAAAGATTTTTTACAGGATTACGAAGTAAAAGACTTTGGTACTCATTCAGAAAATTCTGTTGATTATCCTGATTTTGCACATCCTGTTGCCAGCGCTGTTGAAAGTGGAGAATTCACCTATGGTATTTTACTTTGTGGATCGGCAAATGGTGTAGCCATCACCGCGAACAAACATCAGCATATCAGAGCAGGTTTATGCTGGGAAAATGAAGTTGCCTCTTTGGTGCGCAAGCATAATAATGCCAATGTGTTGTGCATTCCAGCAAGGTTTGTTTCAGAAGAACTGGCAAAAGAAATAACGACAACTTTTTTAACCACTGCATTTGAAGGCGGTCGCCATCAGAACAGGGTAGAGAAAATTTCGTGTTAACAACAAACTCAACTAACTATTATCATAATGAACAAAAAGTTTTTAACCATTGGTTTGGCTTCGCTCGTATCAGCGAGTTGCTTTGGCCAAATCACGCCCCTTAAGCCTAATCAGGATGCGATAAAATTCAGCAAGGCGATTAATCCGGAAAATGCTTACAAACACCTTTCGGTTTTAGCGTCTGATGAATATGAAGGCCGTGAAACAGGTACTAAAGGTGCCTGGATGGCAGCAGATTATATCCGTGACTACTTCAAATCTTTAGGCCTAAAAGCCCCTGTAAATGGCAGCTATTTCCAAAAGATCGATCTTGTTAACGTTACGCTAAAAGAAAGCCATGTAACGGTTAACGGTCAGCCGAAAGAATACCAAAAAGATTATATCGTTTCACCAAGCTTAATCAGCGATAAGGGTTTTACTTTTTCTACTGATCAGATTGTATTTATTGGTTACGGAATCAAAAAAGACAATTATAACGATTTTGCCGGAACTGACATTAAAGGCAAAGTAGTGATGATGTTTAACGGCGGCGATCCGACCATTAAACCAGGTACCAGAATTGACAGGGCAGCTTACCGTGCTATGTTAGAAGCGAGAGCAAAATATTTCGCAGAGAATAATGTTAAAGCCATTATCCTGATCGATCCAAGTGTAGATAGAATTACTGAGAATAGCAAACAAGCTCAAAATAACGGTCGTGTAATGGTAAAAACCAATGCAGCTATTGAGGCTCAGAAGCAAAACGAAATTCCGCGCATTTCAATCTCTGTAGCACTGGCAAATGATCTGTTAAAATCAGCCAGTACTACCGTAGCAGATTTACAAAAGAAAATTACCGAAAGCCTTACTCCTGCTTCGCAAATAGTGAGTGTTCCTTTTTCAGCAAGTGCCGCTAAAAATGAAGCATCAGTTAGGTGTGAAAATGTTTTGGGTTATTTAGAAGGTTCTGATCCGATACTTAAAAAAGAAGTATTAATTTTAACTGGGCACTACGATCATATTGGCTTAGAAACTGATCCAAACGCAAAAGACAAGATAAACAATGGGGCAGATGATGATGGATCGGGAACTACTGGTGTATTATTGATGGCGAAAGCCTTTACCGATGCCAAAAAAGCAGGTAAGGGCGCTAAACGCAGTATCCTTTTCATGACTGTTGTTGGAGAAGAAAAAGGTCTTTGGGGTTCTGAATGGTACTCTGAGCATCCTGTTTTCCCGGTAGCCAATACCATTGCTGATTTAAATACCGATATGATTGGCCGTACTGGTGAAGAGTATTTGGGCAAACCAGATTCAGCAAACTACATTTACTCAGTGGGTTCTAGAATGTTAAGTAGCGACCTGGCTAATTTAAGTGAGCAGGTAAATGCTACTTATACCAAAATGAAACTGGATTATAAGTACGACGATCCAAAAGATCCTGAGCAGATTTATTACCGTTCAGATCATTATAACTTTGCTAAATTGGGTATTCCAATTATCTTCTATTATGACGGCATGTTACAACAAGACTACCACAAACCTGGCGATGAAGTAAGCAAAATTAACTTCCCACTTTTGGCTAAAAGAGCAAAACTGACCTACTTTACCGCATGGGAATTGGCAAATAGACCAAAACGACCGGCAGTAGATATGGACGGAAAAGGAAATCCAAAGAAATAATGATTAAAAATAGAGTCCCGGTTTTACACCGGGACTTTTTTATGCACAGTGATTTGCAACTTTATATTTCAAGATTAAAATGTTATTTTTGATAAAAGCGTGTTTATGGATCAGTTGAATATTTTAGAAAAAATTAAAATGATCCCTGTTGCGTATCAGCAAGAGGTAGAAGACTTTATTGATTTTATTTTACAAAAGAAAGTAAATAAAAAAGATGAGGGAAATAGCCCCAGAAAACTCGGTTTACTTAAGGGGAAGATGAAGATGAGTGATGATTTTAATGCACCATTGGATGATTTCAAAGATTATATGTAGTGAATAAGTATTTGCTTGATACTCATGTTTTACTATGGATGCAAGATGATAATATTGCATTATCTAAAGCCGCGAGAAAAATTTTAGAAGATTCAACCACACAACTTTACTTAAGCATTGCAAGCTTATGGGAGATTACCATAAAGCAATCTCTTGGCAAATTGCAATTACAATATTCACTTGAAGAATTAATAGATTCGTGTAATGCCAATAAAATCAATATTCTCCCAATTGATTTTGAGACATTAAAAATCCTTAAGACGCTTCCTTTTATTCACTGCGATCCATTTGACAGAATTATTATTGCAACAAGTATGGAATTAGATTTAGATCTTATATCGAGCGACGAAATAGCTAAAAAATATATTACTAGTGTAATTTGGTAAACATCTCCCTCCGCAATAATCGCCTTTGTTTCAATTTTCTAAAAATAAACTCAACAGGGTTTCCTATCTTTGGTTTTTAACAGAATAGCCTGAAACTAAAAGCAGCTATTCTTCGTTACCCCTATAATGAAATTGCCATTGATGAAAACTGCCGAGGAATTTTTAGAGAAGTCTGATGAGAAAGCTTTCGATTTACCGCACCGTAAAACCATAAATTATAATATTGGTAAATACAATGCTGCAGTTGAACGCGGTTTATCAAAATTCGAAAACCTCGAAGCCTCGAAAAAAAAGGCGCACGTAATTAAATGGCGTGTGATGGAAAACCTAGATAAATTCTTACCAGAATTCGAATCAAATTTCCAACGCCGTGGCGGTAAGGTAATCTGGGCCAACGATGCTGAAGAAGCCCAACAGGAAATCCTCAACATCATCAAAAGAAACAACGGCAAAACAGTTATTAAATCAAAATCGATGACCACTGAGGAAATCCATCTAAACGATTTCCTGGAAAAGAACAACATCGAATCTTTAGAAAGTGACCTCGGCGAATACATTGTCCAGTTGCTTGGCCAGGCGCCATACCATATTGTTACCCCGGCCATGCACCTAAGTGCAACAGATATAGCGCAGTTATTTCACGATAAATTTGGCACGCCTATCGATGCCACTCCTCCGCAGCTGGTACAAAAAGCAAGAGAATTACTTCGCGATAAATACCTGAATGCTGATATTGGTATTAGCGGCGGGAATTTTTTAATTGCCGATACCGGAAGTATTGCCTTAACAGAAAATGAAGGCAATGCACGTTTAAGCACCACTTTCCCTAAAGTCCACATTGCTATTGTGGGTATTGAGAAAGTAATCCCTTCGATGGCAGATCTTGATCTGTTCTGGCCTTTACTGGCATCGCATGGAACGGGGCAAAACTTAACGGTTTATAATACTATTTTAAGTGGTCCACGCCAAGCAAATGAAACTGATGGACCGGAGGAAATGTATGTGATTTTGCTGGATAACGGACGTACCAATCTATTGGCACAAAAAGACCAGAGACAAGGCTTGTACTGCATCCGCTGTGGTGCCTGCTTAAATGCTTGCCCGGTTTATAAAAACATTGGCGGTCACACTTATAACACCACCTATAGTGGCCCAATCGGTTCGGTAATTACGCCTCATTTAAAGGGTATGGAAGAGTTTAAACACTTAAGTTATGCGTCAAGTCTTTGCGGTAAATGCTCGGAGGTTTGCCCGGTAAAAATCGATATTCATAAAATGCTCTTACTTAACCGTAGAGATGCCGCTGCAGGTCACGAAAATGAAAAAAAAGAAGAAATTGGCTGGAGCATGTTCAGCAAAATGATGCAAAAACGCAAATGGATGGATTTCTTCGGTGGAAAGTTTAAAAATTTTATGCTCAAAAGTTTTTTCAAAAAAAGCTGGGGCAAATACCGAGAGATGCCTAAAGTTGCCGATAAATCTTTTGCTAAACAATGGGAAGAGCTGAAGAAAAGCCGGAAGTCCTGAGTCCAGAGTCACTAGTCAAAATAACCAGATATGCAATTTAACAGAGGTGATAAAGACGACAAGTTCTTACTGAACTTATACAGAAGATTGCTTTACCCCCGGATGGTTGAAGACAAAATGCTCAAGCTGCTGCGTCAAGGTAGAATTGGCAAATGGTTTTCGGGCATTGGTCAGGAAGCCATTGCGGTTGGCAGCACCTTAGCCATGCAAAGCGATGAATACATTTTGCCGATGCACCGCAATCTGGGCGTTTTTACATCCCGAGATATTCCTTTAAAAAAATTAATGGCCCAATGGCAAGGCAAAATTACCGGCTTCACCAAAGGCCGCGACCGCTCCTTCCATTTCGGCACACAAGATTATAAAATTGTGGGGATGATATCTCACTTGGGGCCGCAAATGGCCTTGGCTGATGGTATTGCACTGGCTGATCTTTTAGCCAATAAACAACACGCTACTTTAGTTTACACCGGTGAAGGTGCCACGAGTGAAGGCGATTTTCACGAAGCCGTAAATGTGGCTGCAGTTTGGAATCTGCCTGTTATTTTTCTAATCGAAAATAATGGCTATGGCCTTTCCACTCCAAAGTCTGAACAGTTTAGGTGCAAAAACCTGGTAGACAAAGCCATTGGTTATGGTGTGGAAGGTATTCAGATAGATGGAAATAATATTCTGGAAGTTTATAATACCATTGATCAACTGGCAAAGGAAATCAGAAAAGACCCTAGACCCGTTTTGGTAGAGTGCCTGACTTTCAGGATGCGTGGTCATGAAGAAGCATCCGGCACTAAATATGTTCCGCAAGAACTGTTGGATGAGTGGGGAAAGAAAGATCCTTTGAGTAATTATGAAGCCTATTTAATTGAGCAGGGTGTTTTAACCTCAGATTCCATTACCGACATCAAAATTCAGGTTAAAAGAGATATAGAGCTGGAAATTGAAGAAGCTTTTAACGAAGTGGAGCCGATTGCAAATGCCAATCAGGAAGAGGCAGACATGTATTTTCCCTACACACAACAAGTTATTGCACCCAATCCATCTGCTACTGAAAAAAGATATCTTGACGCAATAACAGATGGCTTGGACCTGGCCATGCAGAAATACCCGAATCTGGTTTTAATGGGACAGGATATTGCAGATTATGGCGGGGCTTTTAAAATTACGGATGGTTTTACCACTAAATATGGAAAAGGCAGGGTGCGTAATACCCCAATTTGCGAATCAGCTATTGTGGGTGCAGGCTTGGGCTTATCTATAAATGGTTATAAAGCTGTTGTAGAAATGCAGTTCGCCGATTTTGTAACCGTCGGCTTTAATCAGATTGTGAATAACCTGGCTAAAACACACTACCGTTGGGGCGAAAAGGCCGATGTATTAGTGCGTATGCCCACTGGTGCCGGAACAGGGGCAGGTCCGTTTCATTCACAAAGTAATGAAGCGTGGTTTACCAAAACACCAGGTTTAAAAATCGTTTATCCGGCTTTCCCTGAAGATGCAAAAGGATTATTGTTAGCCGCGATCGAAGATCCAAATCCTGTATTATATTTTGAGCATAAATACCTCTACAGAAGTTTAACGGCTCCTGTTCCGGATGGTTATTATACCACAGAAATCGGTAAAGCAGTCACACTTGCCGAAGGAAGCAAGTTCGCGATCATTACCTACGGATTAGGTGTACACTGGGCGTTAGATTACCTGCAGCAATATCCAGAAAGTGATGCCACGTTAATTGATCTGCGGACACTACAGCCCTGGGATAAAGAAGCTGTAAGGGAAGCGGTTAAAGCAGCAGGAAGGGCTTTAATTTTGCATGAAGATACGTTAACAAATGGTTTTGGCGCCGAACTATCTGCCTGGATTGGAGAACATTGCTTTTCTCATCTTGATGCCCCGGTAATGCGCTGTGCAAGTTTAGATACCGCTATTCCAATGAATAAAATATTAGAAGAAGATTTTTTGGCTAAAGCAAGATTAGTAGAAACGATTGATAAATTATTGAAATATTAAATAGTTTTGCCACGGAGACACAGAAATCGCAGAGAACATTAATTATTAATTCCGTGCCAATCCGTGTTTCCGTGGCTAATTTATAAACAGCATGAGCAATTTCAAAGTCGAAGGGAATATCATCAACATCACAAAGCGGAATATTTTCTTTGGCGAGGTAGAGGTTGAGGATGGAAAAATAAAATCTATCTCAAAAATTTCTGAACAGAAAGAAGGAGCATATTTTATCTCACCAGGTTTTATAGATAGTCATGTGCACATCGAAAGCTGTATGTTAATTCCAAGTGAATTTGCACGATTGGCGGTTGTTCATGGAACGGTTTCTACAATTAGCGATCCGCACGAAATTGCCAACGTATGTGGTATGAAAGGCGTTGAATTTATGATCGAAAACGGAAATACCGTTCCTTTTAAATTCAATTTTGGCGCTCCAAGCTGTGTCCCTGCTACCATTTTTGAAACCGCAGGAGCTGAATTGGATCATGATGATGTAAAATCACTTTTAGAGCGTCCGGAAATAAAATACCTGAGCGAAATGATGAATTTCCCCGGCGTACTTTATAAAGATGAAGAGGTTTTGAAAAAGATTGCTGCGGCTCACGCGCTCGGTAAACCTGTTGATGGGCATGCTCCGGGTTTACGCGGTGATATGGTTCAGCAATATATAGATGCTGGAATTTCTACTGATCACGAATGTTTTACTTCCGAAGAAGCGCTGGATAAATTGCAACGTGGCATGAAAATCCTCATCCGTGAAGGAAGTGCAGCAAAAAATTTTGAAGCACTGATCCATTTGCTGAACGATTGGCCGGAAATGATGATGTTTTGCAGTGATGATAAACATCCCGACAGTTTAGTAGAAAGCCACATCAATCAGCTTTGTGCAAGAGCAGTAGAAAAGGGAATTGATATTTTCAATATCTTGCAAGCAGCCTGTATCAATCCTATTCTTCATTACAAATTAGATGTTGGCTCCCTTCAAATCAATGATGATGCAGATTTTATCGTGCTTGAAGATTTAAAAACATTTAAGGTTAAACAAACCTATATTGATGGACTGTTGCTTGCCGAAAATGGCAAAACAGTTGGCAATTGGGTAAAACATGTAGAAGATCGCGAATCGGTAAATCATTTCGATTGCAGCTTGAAACAAGAAGAAGATTTTGTTTACCCATTCATTGGACAAGAAGAAATTCCAGTAATCGAAGCTTTAGATGGACAATTGATCACCAACAGATTAGTGGCCAAACCAAAAGTTTTAAATAATAACATTATCAGCAATCTGGAAAACGATGTTTTGAAAATGGTGGTGGTAAACCGCTACCATGATGCTCCTCTTGCTATTTCATTTGTGAAGAACTTTGGTTTAAAACAGGGAGCCATTGCTTCAAGTGTTGCACATGATAGTCATAATATTATTGCTGTTGGTGCCGATGACAAGAGCATCTGTGAAGCGGTAAATTTGGTAATTAAAGAAACTGGTGGTGTAGTGGCACTGGGGAATGGAAAACAAGAAGTTTTAGCTTTACCGGTTGCAGGCTTAATGAGCAACCATAATGGTTATAAAGTTGCGGAAAGCTATACTTCTATAGATCAATTTGCGAAAGATTTAGGTTCTACTTTACTTGCTCCATTTATGACACTTTCTTTTATGGCCTTATTGGTGATCCCACGATTAAAACTAAGCGACAAAGGTTTATTTGATGGCGATGAGTTTAAGTTTGTATAGATAAAATATTGAAAATCGTCATCTCGACTGAAGCGCAGCGAAATGGAGAGATCTATCGAGTTAGATTTCTCGGCTTCGTTACACTCCGCTCGAAATGACGACTTTCATTATTCTACCACAAAAACCTCGGCCAAAGGATTAAACAGATACAACCGCTTATCATCTAAACAAACACAACGGTACCGTTTCCTAATTTGCTCGCCTTTGGTAAAACGTCTGCCATCTTTGATTTTAAAGTTGGTATTAATGGGAAGCTGCTCTAAATGTAAAGTCTCCGTTTTATTACTGTCGTATTTTTTTAAGGCACGCGATAAGTGTAGATCAGAACAGCTTGAGGCTGCCGGATTCGACATATAGTTATCTATTGCTTTATAGATATCGGCAGGAAAGATATTTAGTTCAAAAAAAGGGACCATCATCCGTTGGAAATTCTTTTTCCATTCTGATCCATGTGGTTTTACCTTATTCTTAAAATCATTCCAGGTGAGTAAATGCGCAAATTCGTGTACAGTAGTAACCAGGAAGGCGTAATGATTAAGATTGAAATTAACGGAGATGCGATGGCCTTTGCCCTGATAAGGATGGCGGTAATCGCCCAGTTTGGTAGAACGGGTTTTAGCGATTTTAAATTCGCACTGAAAATAATCGATCCATTTTGCAATTAGCGGTGCCGCTGGTTCCGGCATGTACTGCGCTAAAACTTTAACTTTCTCCACAATTGCTAAGGTAACAATTTGCTAAATCTTTTTAACCATATAAGACATATAAGAACATTTGAGATTACAGATACGATGCTAATGTAAGAATCTGTAGAGGTCATTTACATATGTTTTTTGTCCGCTTTCATAAATATTCAAACAGTTGAAATTAATTATCAATCCCATTGGTACCTCTAAAAGTTTCATATAGGTCAAAATTTGTGCTTCATGGATAGGCAATACCCTCTCGACAGCCTTTAACTCAACAACTACACTATTTTCCACAAACAAATCACACCATAATTCTGCCTCAACTAAAATTTCCTTGTAATAAACCGGCACTAACATTTCAGATTTGTAACTTATTCCACGAATATCCATTTCATGTTTCAAACATTTATGATAAACGCTTTCCAATAAACCTGGCCCAAGTGTTTTATGAACTTCAATTGCTGCTCAGTTAATTTTATAAATTAACGATTTTAGATATTCTTTATTCACCATGGCTAATATGTTCTTATATGTCTTATATGGTTAATGCATAAACCTATTCCTCCGACGGGAACAACGATGCCAATACGAGCTTGATCTCGCCGAATGAATAATCTTTTCCCAAAAACTCCCTTATCGTAGCCATCGACTTTGTTTTCTGGCTTTCCACCGCATCACTGATGTTTCTGATCTTATTGGCTTTTACCAATTTGGTTACATCCAATTGTTGTGTTGAAACATAATAGGCTAAATGGCCTTCAATGGTACCGGCAGAAAAACCGCGTTCTTTGGCTATTTCGTCAATTGTTTTACCCTGCTCATAAAGCTCGAAGCTGACCAGTTTGGTGTCGATTTTTGGCTCTTTTTTCTTCTTCTCGGCTGCAGATTTTACTTTCAGTGTTTCTCCCTTTAACTGGATCGCTTTTTGGAGCTGGTTGTTTCTTTCAACCGTATTCAACAGCGCATCGGTATCAGCTTTGCTAAACTCTTTCCCTGCAATGAGCGCTTGCAACAATGCTTTACTTTTATGCATTTTTTTCAATTGCTCATACACTAAAATTTCAAGTTCTAAAAGCTCTGTAACATAGGTTTTAATTTGCTTTTCTTCTTTTATCACTTCGATTTGAGCCAGAAAACGGTCTGAAATCTCCTTAACCAATGGATTAAAATATTTTAAGGCAGCCTCTACTCTTTTCGATACATTAAACAAAGTATGTTCGGTTTGCTGTGCGAAAAGGTTTTTCAGCTGATTAACGAATGTATCGGCCGTAGCAGTAATTTTTTGAAAATCCGTATACACAGCATCGGTCCAATCTTCGTGCCTTTGCTTGGCCGATTTTTCGCTTTTATCAAAGGTCTGACGGTGTTCTTTTAAGTAGTAGCGGATCAGGTTCAGATCGAATGCCGCGAGCAGGTAACTGCGGATAAAAGTATAACTTTCTATACTAATCTGCTCATTCAGCACTTCAGAAGATTGTTTTGTTTTAGAAAAGTAATGTACATTCTGGTCCTGTTGCAAACCACTATCGCGAAGATGAGAAGTTAAAACCAAACCCTTTAATGAGCGTAAACGCGACAAGGCCACATAAGCCTGACCAGGTGCAAAAGCATCACCTACATCAATAATGGCCTTATCGAAAGTCAAACCCTGACTTTTATGCACGGTGATGGCCCAGGCTAGTTTAATGGGATATTGGATAAATGAACCGGCAACATTTTCCTTAATTTCGTTCGTTGCTTCGTCCAGTTTATATTTTACGTTCTCCCAGGTGTAGGGCGAAATCTGGATCACCACTTTATCTTCCGGTAACTCAATTTCAATTACATCTTTTTCGATATGGTGTACCACGCCAATTTTACCATTGTAATAGCGCTTTTCGGCCGTCATATCATTTTTAATGAACATTACCTGCGCGCCAACCTTGAGCTCTAAACTTTTATCATTCGGGTAAGCATATTCATTAAATTCTCCCTGAACTTTTGCTCCGAAAAAATATGATTTTGTTTTCAGTTGGGTCAACCTTTCGCGGTTAATGTTATCGGCTTTATTGTTATGGGTGGTTAAAGTGATGTAATTTTCATCGGCAGAAGGTTTAAAATCCTGCTTAAAATGTTGCCTGAGCAATGCGGTATCTTCAGCAGTAATTTTATTGTTCCGCAGGTTGTTCAGCAGATCAATAAAAACAGCATCATCCTGGCGGTAAATTTTATCCAGTTCGATATAAACCGGTGGATTATCCCGCAGGGCTAAGGCATCGAAGAAATAAATGCTCTTATAAAACTTGGCCATAATACGCCATTCATCATTTTTTACCACGGGTGGCAACTGGTGTAAATCGCCAATGAATAATAACTGTACCCCACCGAATGGAAGATTCCTGTTACGGCGTACATAGCGTAAAGCGAAATCGATGGCATCGAGCATATCGGCACGTAACATACTCACCTCGTCGATTACCAGCAATTCCAGTTCCTGCAACATGCGGCGTTTATTGCCCTGCATGTTTAAGTGTTTTACTAAAGTTTTGGGCGTATTGAAGTTAAAATTGATATTTTCATTGATCAAAGCTCCGGCAGCATCAGGGAAAAATGCTCCAAAAGGAAGCTGAAAAAGGGAATGAATGGTTACTCCTGATGCATTAATGGCTGCAATACCCGTGGGTGCAACAATTAGCGCCTTTTTATGCGTAAGCTGGATGAGTTTCCGCAAAAAAGTTGTTTTACCTGTTCCGGCTTTTCCCGTCAAGAAAACGTGTTTTGAGGTATAATTAACAAATTTAGCCGCAATTTCTGCGGGCATAGAAGTTTCTTCCAAAGTAGGCATCGGCAGTAAAATTTTAGTTAGCAATAAACGGAGGGATGAATAAAGCTAAACATTTTAGCACAAAACTAAAGAATGATTGATGAGAAATTTTAATTTTAAGTGGATATTTTTCGTCACCACGTTTATTTAATCAATAATTTCTTGATTAGCGGAATAAAAAACCTTAATAGAATTACTGCAGAAGCAACCTAAACCTGACAGAAACGGTAGCTCTGTTCCGAGTTTACATCCTAGCGTGTGAAAACAATTAATTTTAACATTCTTCTACCGCTCTATGCCGCGGGGCATGGTACTTTGGAGCGCCAAAGTGCCCAAAGCGCTTTGTCAATCCGGCAAGGGGCCTTTTACACAAATCCCTTACGCATCAAAAAAACAGTGGCACTTTGTTTTGTTAGTTACGGGGGAGGTGAAAGGTTTTGAAAACATGAAACACAAAACCACTGCGTTTCAGGTTTGTTAGTGCCAATTTACCTGAAATGCAACTGTTTTTTTGATTTCCCGGCTCTTGGGATTGACGGGCCTTCTTCGGTAAAACCTGTTTACTTTCAAAGCAAGCTAGCGTAACGCCTTAAAAAGATGGAGCCACACAGAAGGAAGAAAGGTCGGGATTAGAGTGTATGGCAGGACTGCAATAACGAAAGAACAGCTATCACTACTTTTCCAAATCATTCTTTAAATCTATTCACCTCAACAATAAAACAATACAACAACCTAACAATTAATGATAAAGCTTTTTATTATCTTTGCGTCCTGATGAAACAACAATATTCAAATCTTATCGCTGTTAAATTCCTTTAACCCGGTTTCATCATCTTTTACACCCAAAATTTTATTATGCTTAACCCTGAAATAGAAAAACGTAAAACCTTTGCCATTATTAGTCACCCCGATGCAGGTAAAACCACACTAACAGAAAAATTTCTGCTTTTTGGTGGTGCCATTAATACTGCTGGTGCGGTAAAAAGGAACAAAGCGAACCAGAGCAATACCTCCGATTTTATGGAGATTGAAAAACAGCGTGGTATCTCGGTTGCGACTTCTGTAATGGGTTTCGAATACAGCGGTAAACGTATCAATATTCTGGATACGCCTGGTCACAAGGATTTCGCGGAAGATACTTACAGAACTTTATCGGCTGTGGATAGTGTGATTTTGGTGGTAGACTGTGTAAAGGGTGTGGAGGAACAGACTGAAAAACTGATGTCGGTTTGCCGTATGCGTAATACTCCGGTAATCATTTTCATCAACAAAATGGACCGTGAAGGTAAAGAGGCTTACGATTTATTGGATGAAATTGAAGAAAAACTAAACATCAGCCTATGCCCGCTTTCATGGCCAATTGGCCAAGGACATACCTTTAAAGGCGTTTACAGCATTTACAACAAACATTTAAATTTATTCAATTCCGACAAAACTAAAGTAACCGATTCGGTTGTGGCGGCAAGCGATTTAAATGATCCATCTTTATTGAATTACTTAAAAGAAAACGAGATCAATACGTTGAAAGACGACGTAGAACTGGTTGACGGCATTTACGGCAAAATTGATAAAGATTTATATACCGATGGTTTGGTTGCCCCTGTCTTTTTTGGCAGTGCGATTAACAACTTCGGGATAAAAGAACTTTTAGATACATTTATCGATATTGCACCAAGCCCACGTCATAGAGAAGCGGAAGAACGTGATGTATTGGTAGATGAGAAAAATTTTAGTGGTTTTGTGTTTAAGATTCACGCCAACTTAGACCCCAAACATCGCGACAGGATTGCTTTCTTAAGGATCTGTTCCGGCAAGTTTGAGCGCAATAAATTCTACTACCATACCCGTCAGGATAAGAAATTAAAATTCTCTAACCCGATGGATTTTATGGCCAATGAGAAAAGTATTGTTGAAGAGGCCTGGCCGGGCGATGTGGTAGGTTTATACGATAGTGGAAACTTTAAAATCGGCGATACTTTAACCGAAGGTGAAAAACTGCAGTTTAAAGGAATCCCTAGTTTCTCTCCATCTATATTCAAAGAAGTAGAAAACATGGACCCTATGCGTACCAAACAATTGGAAAAGGGTATTGAACAGCTAACCGATGAAGGAGTTGCACAGTTATTTGTGATGCAACCCGGAAACAGGAAAGTAATCGGTGCAGTTGGTGAACTTCAGTTTGAGGTAATCAACTTCAGGTTAGAGCATGAGTATGGCGCAAAATGTCGTTTCCGTACCTTGAGCTATACCCGTTCGAGCTGGGTAACCTCTACTGATAGAAAAAAACTGGATGAATTTGTGAAACGTAAACAACAGCACATCGGTTTTGATAAAGAAGCCAACCCGGTTTATCTGGCCGATAGTGAGTATATGATTAATTTAACAAAACAGGATTATCCTGATATCGAATTCCACAAAACGAGCGAGTTTAAAAGCTAATTCAAGATTGCCGGAAGAGCTTTTAATAACAACATAAACCTTGCTGGTTTTTCAAAACCTGCGAGGTTTATTTGTTTACGCAATGGCAACACAATCATAACCTAAAAACAACTTCCCGAACCTAAAAACTGTGTAGATTCGGGCATTTACACTTAGCTTGATGAAAAATAAAATAAATTACTTTTTGGCTGTATCTATGCTTTTATTTGCTGTTTCCTGTAAGAAAACTAACGATACAATTCCTGATCCTGTTCCTGATCCTGTCATCCCTACCCAAATAGATAAAACAGAAAGTTTAACCTGGGAGTTCAATTCTTTTATTGTTGATGACAGTAATGTAGCACAGATATTTCCCGGGGCAATATTTAACATCAAAAAAAACGGAAACGATCTTCAATTCGTTTCCCTAAAAGATAAATACACTCAATTGCCCATAACGGCCTCAACCTCAATTACTGGCACGGCAAACAAATTCTTTAACGATATTCCGTCTGCGGAAAAGATTTCTGCTTATACGAAAAATCTGGTCTTCAAAAATACCTCTGAAAGCCAGGCTTATTCGGAACAAGAATTTAAGGATTATAATGTAGTAAAATACTTCCTTTCAAACAATGAAGATGTAAAAGCAATCTTTGAAAAAATCGGAATCACTACATCCACCAGGATCGCCAAAAAGCATGCTACTTATTTTTTCTCCAATAATGGGAAATTTTCGCTTGATATGAACCTTCCCGGTAAAACAGAATTGTTATCTGTAGAAGATGCAGCCAAAATTAATGAAACGAACAATGCGTATTACATTAATAGTGTTGTATATGGCAATAACACCTTGATTTTAGCAGAAGCCGATGCCGATTTTGCCGCATTGAAAACTGCATTAAAAGCCGTGCTTTTAAAACAGGAGTTAACATCCGCACAAATTCAATCTTTAAGCACAGCAAAAGTTACTTTTTATGCCAGGGGAGGAAGCGAAAAATCGTTTATCAGGATTGCTAAAAATCTGAACGAGATCAAAGCACTGGTGCAGGAATTTGAGGCATTTAACAATACAGCTATTGCTTATCCCGTATCTTATTCATTACACTCGGTGAAGGATTTTACCTTGTTTAAACATCAGATTACGGTTAACATTATTAATTAACGGTTAATGTCCGAATCTTAGGGGTTCAATATTTCGGCATTGGTACTTTCATTCATTGCGTATTGCTTATAAGTTTGCGCCAATCTTCTTTTAATTTTCGAAATCAACAATCTTGGGGAAAGCACCTTAACACACTCACCAAAGCCCAGAATTTCACGCTCCAGTTCGTAGTTCAAAACCACATCAATCCTAAACGTTGTTGTTTTGTCGTTTTTACTTAACACCACCTGCGAAGAATGTAAAGGTTTGGTAACCACATAAGGCGCATGGTCATTGGTAAATTCCAGAATGACCTTTTGAGCCCGGTCGCTTTCATTTTTGGTTACGCCGATTAAATCATCGTAATAGCGGTCGAAATCTACCCCTTTGTAAGCAACAAATTCTTCGTTGGGCAGTTCCTGAAATTCTATGATTCGATCTAAAGCTAAGTTTAAAATTCCTGCTCTTTTTTTTGCTTTACAGATCAAAAACCATCTGTTTCTGTACTCTTTTAATAGATACGGAAAATAAATCCCCTGTTGCGATTGTTGCGCCTTGAACGATTTATATTCAATCAATAACGAACGCTTATTTAAAACCGCCTGGTACAATGGCGGAATACATTCCAATCCTTTTACCAACTTATTACTTTCCAACTGGATGTTATTACCGCTTTGTTTGGTTGATTTGTAGAGGTTATTTTCCAATCGGGCAATCATATCGCTCATTTCGTCGAAATAATTAAAAGCATTAAATTGTTTCAGTACACCAACAATTTCTTTCATCTTATCTACATCAGCGTTATTGATCGGCGCTTTGGTAATACTGAAACCAGCATCTTCGTATGCATAGAAGCGTTTATCCTTCACTATAATCGGCGCATTGTAGCCCAACTTATCGCTTCGCATCAGTTGAATATCCGCCTGGATGGTCCGCTTGCTTACTCCTGAGGTAATGCCTTCGAGTTCGTAGAGGGTTGTAGACACCTTTTCTATAAGATCTTCCAATGTCCATTTACGAAAACGGTTTTTCAAACAATCGTCGATGGTTTTATACCGGATAAGTGCTAATTTATTTACTGCCATTTTTAATCAATTTGAGTTTAAAGCTAAAAATCTGATCGGAAAACTTAACTAAATATAGCAAAGCATTTATCATCTACGCAATACAACTGCGCAATTGGAGGATAAAAGAAATAATATGATGGAAAAATTAAAATTATCACTCTAGTTATCAAGCAATTGACACATTATAGGCAAAATAATTTTTACTACGCAAATCAGCCGCGTAGTGGTAGTAGCATCTTTGTAATGTCGCCAGTCGATAATGAAGTTCTTTGAAAAATATGAATAATAAATAACTGATTTACAATACAATTAAACTGTTTCAATAATACGCGCTCTCCGCCATGCTGATCAATTAGAACAGCAAAATATGAAGCCCCTGTTCCGTATATGCGGAACAGGGTTAATGGCAGCAATTAAACAGTTTAGGTAAATCAATATATATAAAGAAATTCCGATGAATAATCGGAATGGCAATACTAAATAAAACTTATCCATTGTTGCGGGTTTCAGAATAGCCCCAAAGTATTCGGGCAATTTGCGTAGAATATGCTGACAAGAATTATGATAGACTGTCTAAACACGTTGTGTGTCGTGGGTTCGAATCCCACTTCCGAGCAATCGGAATAATTCAGGGGTAGAATAACAACCAAACCATGCAGGTTCGAATCCTGCTTCCAACCGTCACTTGGAATAGCTAATTGGTAAGCGTTTAGGACTTAAACTCCAAAACAAAAAGAGGAGCAACTTTTAAAATCGCTCGAAAGAACAGCATTGTAAAACCGAATTCGGCTTTAAGATTTTTGATAAATCTGAAACGCAATTTGCCTTTTGCTTTGTAAGTAAAAACGATGAAAGAGCTGATTTAAAAATCAAATCTCGCCGAAAAATTTATTTAAATCCTCGGATTTACCTACTTAATAAAGCTTGATTTCATTCTTAAAAACATCATAATTCTTCTTACTTCCGCAAGAAACAAATGAATGCGCTTTTGCAATGCTTTGTAAAGAAAAAATCAAATAATTATAAATCTTAACATCAAAAAACATGAAAAGAGTAAGTATTAACACCAATTATGTTGGATTGGTGTTTAAAAAAGGAAAATTAAAAAACGTTTTAACAGCTGGAACTTACTGGTTAGGTTTTGGCGAAAGTATGACATTATACGACATGGCCAAGGAGTACTATTACTCGGTTGCCGAATTGGATATTTTGCTGGAAAATGCAGATTTTGTGAATTTGATTCACTTAGTAAGCGTTGCCGACAACGAATTGGCCTTGCTTTATCAAAACAAAAATTTCAAATCTGTTTTAACCGCTGGCAGACATGCCATCTGGAAAGGTTTGTCAACATATGATTTTGTTAAGGTAGACATCAGTAACATTAATATTGACCAAGCAATTGATAAAAACTTGTTGGAGAAAGCACCATTATTAAATTACATCAGAGCCTATAAGGTAGAATCTTTCGAAAAGGCCTTGTTATTTATTGATGGTAAATTTGAACACGTATTGGAAGCCGGAAACTATGTTTACTGGAAAAACAGTACCACCATTCAAGTTTTGAAAACCGATATGAGGCAATTGAATATGGAAATCATCGGACAAGAAATCTTAACAAAGGATAAAGCACAATTGAGGGTGAATTTCAGCACTCAATATAAAGTTGATGACATCATCAAAGCCTTATTGGAGAACAAAGAATTCGAAAAACAATTGTATATCACTATGCAATTAGCGTTAAGAGAATCTATTGGCCTTATGACTTTTGACGAATTGATGGAAAGCAAAGAAAAAATTGCCGAAATGGTAATGGCCATCACTTTGGATAAAGTTGAAAACCTGGGTGTAAAATTAACGAACTGTGGTGTTAAAGATATTGTTTTACCTGGTGACGTTAAGGAGATTATGAACCAGGTTTTAGTTGCCGAAAAAAGGGCACAAGCCAATATCATTACCCGAAGAGAAGAAACGGCCTCGACCAGAAGTTTGCTGAATACTGCTAAATTGATGGAAGACAATAACATGTTGTATAAGTTGAAAGAGATGGAATACGTTGAGAAAATCGCGGAGAAAATCAATAACATCAGCTTATCGGGCAGTGGACAAATTGTAGATCAATTGAAACAGATTTTCGTAAAATAAACTAAATTTAGAAACCCCTCGGTCAGGTGAATGTTGCCTGCCGGGGATTAATTAAGAATGAAATGAAAACCAACATAATAAACAGACTTGCAGAAATCGAACGATCAAATGATATCAAAATATTATTTGCCTGCGAATCGGGAAGTCGCGGATGGGAATTTCCATCACCGGACAGCGATTTTGATGTTCGCTTTATTTATGTTCGCCCGCTTAACTACTATCTTTCTGTTTCAGAAAAGGATGATCAATTGGGTTTTCCGATCAACGACGAACTTGATATTTATGGTTGGGATATAAAAAAGGTACTTAAACTGATCCGGAAATCGAACACTACTCCTTTCGAATGGCTGCAATCGCCTATTATATACGGAGAACAAGATGATTTTAGAAACGAACTATGGACATTGTGCCAGTCTTATTTTTATAGAAAAACGAATATTAATCATTATTTAGGAATAGCACATAGTGCATTGGATACGATAATAAATGGTGACGAAATTAAGATCAAAAAACTTTTTTACGTACTGCGACCTTTACTTTCGGCAAAATGGTGTTTAGAGAAAAATACAATTGCTCCAATGACCATTGGTCCACTTTTAACGATAATGCCAGAGTACCTTCAAACATTGGTTAAAGATCTGATTGTGCTAAAATCTACTTCCGCAGAGGCTTTTATCATCAAAATAGACCCCAACTTGCGAAGGTATATTGATGATGAATTTAAAAGCTGTACTGAAGGAGCTAAAGATTTGCCGAAAGAAAGTTTTGATACCGAAATGCTCGATACCTTTTTTAGAAATACAATAAGCCATTATGACGATTAAAGATTTAAAAGATCAGAACCTACTTTTATTTGAATGTTTAAGCGGCAGCAAAGCTTACGGATTGGATACGCCACAGTCAGACACTGATCTTAAAGGAATATATTATATGCCAAAAGAAATGTTTTTTGGGTTGAGATATATCCCTCAGATCAGCAATGAAAGCAACGACGAAGTATATTATGAAATCGGCCGGTTTGTCGAGTTATTGATCAAGAACAACCCAAACATCGTAGAAATTTTAGCTACTCCAGAAGAATGCATCTTATACAAGCATCCCATAATGAATAGGCTAAATATCGATATGATTTTGTCGAAACTATGCAAAGATACCTTTGGTGGATATGCCTTGACACAGATCAGAAAAGCAAAGGGCTTGAACAAGAAAATATTAAACCCGATGCCAAAAAAGAGAAAAACGGTCTTGGATTTTTGTTTCATTACAGAGAATTATTCATCGGTTAAAGCAAATACGTGGATTAAAAAACATAATATTTCTAAGGTGGATTGCGGCTTATCTAAAATTCCAAATGCTAAAAACCTTTATGCGCTATTTTATGATGCAGAAAAGAGATTTGGTTACAAAGGGATTGCAAATAAGGAAAACGCTAATGATGTCTCAGTATCCTCTATACCTAACGGAGAAAAAGAAATTGGGTATTTGTTTTTCAATCAGGATAGTTATTCCTCCTATTGCAAGGAACATAACGAATATTGGGAATGGGTAGAAAAACGGAATGAGGAACGATATAAGTTAAATAAGACACATGGCAAAGATTACGACGCGAAAAACATGATGCATACCATAAGGCTTTTGCAAGTGGCACTAGAAATTGCGCGTGATGGAAAACTTACCGTGAAACGGCAAAACAGAGATGAACTTCTTTCGATAAAAAGAGGAGATTTTGATTATGATGAAGTATTAAAAATGGCAGAAAAACTGATGCTACAAATTGAGCAAGAAACGCTTACAAGTAAACTTCAGGATAAACCAGATGAGCGACAAATTGAATGTTTACTTGTAGAAATGCGAGCAGCACTTTATGCCAATTAAAAAAACAAAACAATGAACAACAACATAACAGGTAATAACCTGATCGAAATAGGTTATACCGAAGGAAAAGTAGTAGGCCTGGCTTTAGCTATCCTGAAAGAAAATTTTGCGGATATTGAAGAAAAAGAATTATTAGCCTTATTTAAAAAAGTAAAAGATTATCCGGAAAGTTTTTTGGATGACGAAGTATTAAACCCACTTGCAACTGCTGTGATTGAAGAAGCCAATGCACAAAAAGATGAAACTATAAAACTGGTAAACCATGTGAAACCCTACTCGGTATTTGGCCCTGATTATATTGAAGAAGGCGCCCGAAATCAAATGGATATTGCTATGAAATTACCGGTTACTGTAGCAGGTGCATTAATGCCTGATGCCCACCAAGGTTATGGTTTGCCCATCGGCGGCGTATTGGCTACGAGAAATGCGATTATTCCATATGGTGTCGGAGTAGATATCGGTTGCCGTATGGCTTTGAGTATTTTCGATATCCCAGAAAAACATTATTTCGGGAAGGATGCGATGTACAAACGTGAATTAATTGCCTTTACCAAATTTGGTGCAGGTCAAAATTTTACAGGTAATGAAAAAGCTGATCATGATGTTTTAGAGAATGAGGCTTTCAGCAGCACCCCTTTCCTAAAAAATCTACATGGAAAAGCCTGGGCTCAATTGGGCACTTCGGGTGGTGGAAACCACTTTGTAGAATGGGGAATTATCGACTTTGCGGAACGTGATGAGGTTTTAAATATCGATAAGGGCCGTTACGTAGCATTGTTAACCCATTCAGGTTCCCGTGGATTTGGTGCGACTGTTGCAGGACATTATACCAAGCTGGCAAAAGATATCTGTAAACTTCCTAAAGAGGCTGCAAACCTTGCTTATTTGGATTTAAATTCTGCCGAAGGACAAGAGTATTGGATTGCCATGAATTTAGCTGGTGATTATGCTTCTGCCTGTCATGAAGTGATCCATAAAAGGTTGACTAAAGCCATTGGTGCTAAAGTTTTGGCGAAAGTAGAAAACCACCATAATTTTGCCTGGAAAGAAATGTTTAATGGTGAAGAAGTGATTGTTCACCGTAAAGGAGCTACACCGGCTGGTAAAGGCGTAATGGGGATTATCCCCGGCAGTATGACAGCACCAGGATTTCTGGTTAGGGGAAAAGGTGATATGAATGCAATCAATTCAGCATCACATGGCGCAGGTAGACAAATGAGCCGAACCAAAGCGATTCAATCGATTACCAAATCGGATATGAAAGCCATTTTAAAGGATCATAATGTTACTTTAATTGGAGCCGGCTTAGATGAGGCACCAATGGCTTATAAAGACATCCACAAAGTAATGGCCGCACAAACTGAACTTGTTGATGTAGTGGCTAAATTTGAGCCTAAAATGGTAAGGATGGCTGATGATGGAAGCAGGGAAGATTAGTTGGGGGTCCTTAGTCCTTAGTCCTTAGTCCTTAGTCAAAATTGTAAATTGACCTCGTTGGTTTTAAAACCTGCGAGGTTTTTTATGTTATATCGAATAAAAAAAATAGAAAAACATTGGTTCTTGCCTAGAATTATGGTTTTGACCTGAAATAGCCTTATTTAAATATTCGCATTCTGAAGCGCATAATATTTAATTATACTCTTCACTTTTTTATCTTTTGGTTTACCGGTTAGGTTGGTCACGTTAATTATATTGATATACTTTGTCGAATCTCCTGTTGATTCGAAAATAATTACTTCGGCATAATTTGTTTCGCTATGCAAGGAAGGATGATCATTCAAGACTGTAAAATCTCTTTTAACAAGCTCATTTAAAATTTCTTCTTTATTTACAACTACAGGAATACGGTTATGGATTTTACGTCTTTTCATCCACTGGTCATTTATTTCCGAGTATGGCATGCTTGCCTGACCATTGAGAACGGCAAAAATGGCGCCCCCAAGAATAACGACAAACTCTCCAGCCCAAATAATCCACAACAATACGCCACTAATGGTACCTGTACTTTCGATGCGAAATGTACCTATTTTATTCAGATTAATAATTTCCTGAATCAAAATATTAGGATGGGTAAAAAGGAAAAAGAAATCAGAAGCCAAAATCTTTAAATCTGCGCTATCCAGGTTAAAGGTAAAACCCTTATTACTGTAGGCTAAGGTATCGAAGAATACCCATTGAATATAAAAGGCAAACAGTCCACAGAAGATTGCAATGATGGTAACGATCTTTTTATTCCTGAGCTTTCCGATTCTGACACCAATATCAATACTAAAACCCAATCCCATTCCCAAAAACACAGCGATAATAGCGATGAACCAAATATTGGGAATCAGTCTACCAAGAATAATATAAAAAAGAGGCAGAATAAAAGATGCCAAAATACCGATGGCAAGAGAAGTAAGAATAGCTGATGGGGAAGCGTATCCTTGAGGCGTATATTTGGGTTCCATAAAGCGTAAAATGAGATTTTTATTTGAACACCCATCTCCCGTAATTGTTTGAATGGGTGTCCAATTTTATCTATTTTAACTTGCTTAATGCTTTTTTAATCCTTGGCAACATATCTTTAATATCTTGTAAAGTACAAGCCCCTACTGATGCCCTGAACCAAGGCATGCTATCTTCATTCCCAAATGCAGAGAATGGAACTAAAGCTGCCCCAGCTTCTTTAATCAGATAGAAATTCACATCTGCACTGTCTTTTAAAACTTGACCATCTTCAGTGGTTTTTCCGATATAATCGATTTTAATAGTCAGATAAATTGCGCCCATTGGCTCAACAGCATCAACATTAAAACCCTCTGCTTTTAATTCGTTAAAACCATTATAAAGTGCATTTAAGCTATCTTGAATCTGACCTTTAAAACTGGTTAAGAAAGTATCAACCTGTGCTTTATCGTTAAAATAATTAGACATGGCAACCTGCTCGGCTTTTGGCGCCCAGGCACCCATATGACCTACCAAAGCTTTCATTCTATTGATAATATCCTCCGGACCAAAGCCCCATCCTACACGCACACCGGTTGCCGCTAAACATTTCGAACTACCATCAACAAAAACGGTAAACGGTCTCATCTCCGGGCGCAAAGAAACTGGATTTACATGCTCTTTTCCGAAAGTTAAAAGCGAATAAATCTGATCGTACATCATGTATAATGGCTTTTCGTTGGCACCACGCGAAGCATTTTCTGCTAATACCGCATCACAGATTTCAGCCAGCGAATCTGCATCGAACATGGTTCCGGTTGGATTTAATGGCGAACATAAAGCCAATAAAGTTGCCCCCTTTAAATGCGGTTTCAATTGCGCAGCTGTTGGCATAAAATTATGCGCAGCATCGGTTTCTACTGCGATGGTTTTGGCAGATGTTAAATGAGAATAATGGTTGTTGTTCCAGGATGGAGCAGGAAAAACCACGGTATCTCCCGGATCAACCAACGCCAGATAAGTAGCATAAATTAAAGGGCGCGAACCACCAGAAACTAAAATGCTATTGGTGTTGTACTCCAATCCGAATCTATCCTTCAATAATTCTGAAACCGTTTCGCGTAAAGGCAAAACTCCATCAGCTGGTGGATAATTGGTTTGGTTGGCATGGTAAGCATCAACGATTCCAGCCTTTAATTCGGTTGGGATCGGATAAATGTTTGCGTCAAAATCGCCTATGGTTAAATTAGCGATCGAAGCACCTTTGCGCTTCATTTCGTTAACTTCATTACCGATTTTTATAATTTCTGAGCCGATTAATGAACTGGCCAATACTGAAACTTTCATTTGTTTATATTTTATTTCTCTGGTGATGAAACGATCATGATTTGTAATTATTCCTTGTGGAAATCAGGATGGCTTCATGTATATTAAAACTGTTATTAGGAAATTATAATGCCTTAATTATTTTCTGAAGTTCTTTTTTATTAATAGTACTTTCCTCTGATTTATCATATAGAGTAAGCATATTGATAATGACGCCATCTGGCATATTTGAAACTAAATAAGTTATTATCCTAAATCCTCCGCTTTTACCTTTTCCTTTGCTTTTTACAGCAAGTCTAATTTTGTATAAACCTGCACCCAGATCATTTCTCTGTTCAGGATTTTCTAAAAGTTTTTCTTCTAGTTCGTAGATCGTCTACTAAAGAAAGATATTTCTTTTTGTAAATTTTAGCTTTTTTGATAAAAACGGCGGAATAGATAACCTCATTAGCCATCAAATATCTTTTAGGCTTAAAGGCTTACGTTTTCCTTGCTGCATTTCCTTAATTTCTTTTAAAGCCTGAGCAATTTCAGAAGTAATCTGACTTGTTGGTTCTACTTTAACTTTAGCGCCAATTTTGCTTAGGAACTCTTTTACGAAACCTGCGTCTTTATCCTTAATTTCTATTGTTAAAGTTGTCATAATTACAAAATTAGCAAAATTTATTTAACCAAATCTTCAATTGCCTTATTCACCTTTCCGAAACCAAATTGAGACAAAACATCATGCATTGCTGCAGCAATTTGCTCATTACAAAGGTTGCCGATGCTTCCTTCGTGTGTATGATGTATCTGGCCAGAAGGTGCAAAAGTACCATTTTCTATCTGTTCGCCAACAATTTTATATGCCTCTCTGAATGGAACACCTTGTAGCGCCAGATCGTTCACTACTTCAACGCTAAACAGGTAGTCATATTTTTTATCTTTCAAAATATCATCCTTGATGGTGATGTTCTGGAACATAAAAGTGGCGATTTCCAAACATTCGTTTAAAGAAGTAATCGCCGGGAATAAATTTTCTTTTAACAGTTGTAAATCGCGGTGATAACCCGACGGCAAATTGGTAATCATCATGGCTATTTCATTTGGCAAAGCCTGAATTTTATTACAACGCGAACGGATCAGTTCGAAAACATCCGGATTTTTTTTGTGCGGCATAATGCTCGAACCTGTGGTCAGTTCTGCCGGAAAACTGATAAAGCCAAAATTCTGGTTGATGAATAAACAAACATCCATCGCCATTTTAGCTAGTGTTGCAGCTACAGCACTCATCGCCTGCGCCAAAATCCTTTCGGTTTTGCCACGGCCCATCTGTGCATAAACCACATTATAGTTTAAACTTTCAAAGCCCAATAATTCGGTTGTTAAAGTTCTGTTTAAAGGAAATGATGAACCATAACCAGCAGCAGAACCCAATGGATTTTTATTGGTGATTTTCCAGGCGGCGAGCATCAATTCCATATCATCGGCAAGGCTTTCAGCATAAGCACCAAACCACAAACCGAAAGATGATGGCATGGCAATCTGCAAATGCGTATAACCCGGCACTAATTTGTCTTTATGTGTATTGCTCAGTTCGATCAATTGATTGAACAAAGTTGAAGTTTGGTTAACCATATCTTCAATACAAGCCCTGAAGAATAATTTTAAATCAACCAAAACCTGATCATTACGCGAACGGCCACTGTGAATTTTTTTGCCCGCTTCGCCAATGCGTTGGGTAAGCAGCCATTCTACCTGCGAGTGTACATCTTCTACACTGTCTTCGATGGTAAAATTTCCAGCTTCAATTTCAGCGTAAATATTTTTCAGCTCTTGTTGAACGGTTTTCAATTCCTCAACAGTTAGCAAATTAATGGTTTCGAGCATTTGGGTATGTGCCAAAGAGCCCAAAACATCAAATTTTGCCATTTGCAGATCCAGTTCGCGGTCTTTACCAACCGTAAAGGTTTCTACGAATTTGTTTACATCTATATTTTTTTGCCAAATTTTCATTATAATCTATTTAACCGCGAAGGGCGCTAAGTTTTTCACAAAGCACACAAGGCTATTTTTACCACACAGACACTAAGCACAAAGGTTTTGAATCTTTTAAAAGATAAAGGGGCATTTAAGTTACACATCCGAACTTTACGCCCTCAACCTTAAAACCATCAACCTTGAATAACCGGTTTGAGCATATTTACATATCCTTCAACACCTTCAGCTACTTCGCGTACATATAAAAACTCATCAGCCATGTGCGAGCGGCCAGAAAAACCCGGTCCACATTTTACGGAAGGAATATCCAACAAAGCCTGATCGGATGTAGTTGGCGAACCATAGGTAGTTCTTCCCAGTGCAACACCAGCCTGAACAACCGGATGGTTTTTATCAATCGACGATGGCTTTAAACGGATAGAACGCGGGGTAACATCGCAATCAACATTCGCCCGGATAATCTCTAAAACTTCTTCGTTGGTGTAAGCATCAGTTACACGTACATCAACTGTGAAAGTACAGTTTGCAGGTACAACATTATGTTGCGAACCTGCATTGATAATCGTTACCGTCATCTTCAACGGACCAAAAACCTCAGATACTTTAGGAAACTGATAATTTCTGAACCATTCGATATCTTTTAATGCTTTGTAAATGGCATTTTCGCCTTCTTCACGTGCCGCATGACCGGCTTTTCCATGTGATACACAATCCAATACCAATAAACCCCGTTCAGCAATGGCTAAATTCATTTCTGTTGGTTCGCCTACTATGCCAAATTCAAGCTCACCCAAATCAGGCAACACCAATTCCAAACCATTGTTACCCGAAATTTCCTCCTCGGCAGTTGCGGCCAAACAGATGTTATATTTTAAATTTTCTTGCTCGTAGTAGTATAAAAATGTACCAATTAGCGAAACTAAACAACCACCTGCATCGTTACTACCCAAACCAAACAGTTTGTCTCCTTCAATCGCAGCGTCATATGGATCGCGGGTATAACCAGAATTAGGCTTAACCGTATCGTGATGCGAGTTTAAAAGTAATGTTGGCTTTGTCGCATCGAAATGTTTGTTGTAAGCCCAAACGTTGTTCATTTTACGTTGAGTTTTAATCCCTCTCTCCTCCAAAAACTGCGCAATTAAATTCGCCGTCCGGTCTTCTTCTTTGCTAAAAGACTGAATACGGATCAACTGTCGCAATAAATCCAGACTTTCTTTTTGTATATTTTCTAGTAACATAGTATCAAGTAATTAGTAGCAAGTATCATGAATAACCTCATCTTTAAACTTTCTACCTTTTATTTTGCTTTCAATTTTATGTTTGCGATTAAGACCTTATGCCCTAAACCTTACACCTCTAACCTTCTTTAGTGTATAAATTTCCTGCTTTTAAAGCTGAAAGTTTAATACCCTTTATTAAGGAAGAACTAAAACCATTGTGTTCCATTTCGTTTAAACCGGCAATGGTACAACCTTTCGGCGAAGTTACTTTATCTATTTCTGATTCCGGGTGTGTGCCGTGTAATAAAAGCAAATCGGCTGCTCCTTTAGCCGTTTGAACGGCCATTTTCAAAGCCTCATCGGCATGGAAACCAATTTCTACACCACCTTGTGATGCTGCTCTGATTGCCCTTAAGAAAAACGCAATTCCACAAGCACATAATGCCGTTGCAGAAGTCATTAAATCTTCATTGATTTTAACAACTGAACCAACCGTTTCAAACATTTTCGTCACATCTGCAATGTGCTCTACTGATGCATTATCGCTGGCCATACAAGTCATGGATTGCCCGATGGCAATTGCCGTATTAGGCATTACACGAACCACTTCAACATTTTCGCCTAATTTTTCCCTAACCGCAGCGCAGCTTACACCTGAAATTACCGAAATAACCAAATGTTTAGCGGGAATAATTGAAGGCTGAATTTCGTCTAAAACCGTATTTAATTGCTGGGGTAGAACGGCTAAAATTACAACATCAGCATCAACCACGGCTTGTTTATTGTTATTGCTGATATTAAAACCCACTTCTGCAAATGATTTTAAATGATCGGTATTTCTACGGGTAAGCGTAATGTCGCCTGCTTGAGCAAAGTCGGCCTTCACCAAACCTTTTGCTAAAGATAAACCAATATTTCCGCTACCAATTATGGCTATTTTTTTTGACATGATTACTAATTTTCCTTCGGGTTAATTACACAGATTATATTTTTTTTCTTCGGTTTTCGAAAAGCAATTGCAGTAATGCTATTGACGTTCAGTCCTGCTATCCGTTACAAGTCCCGATGAAAAATCGGGAGCTTTCTACTACTATCAGGTTTAGTTTGCAAAAGCAGCGGTTAATCGGTTTCTTTCCCCCTATAAATGCCTATAAATCTACATTCATAAAGCTAGCAAAACAAAGAATTACAAATTCAATCAGTGTCTTTGTATCTTGGTGTTAAAATCTTTTAGCGATGAGTTTATGCACTTAACCAAAAACCTTACACCCTCAGCCTTCCTACCTTCTACCTCTTTTCCCTCAAACCTTACTTCAGCATCTTGGTTCCAAAAGTGCCTTCTGCAAGTTCAGAAAGTTCATCGGCTTTACCGATGTATACTGCCGAAACTCCTTTTTTAATTGCTTCAAAAGCGTTATGTAATTTGGGGATCATTCCACCCTGCACCGTTCCATCTGCTTTTAAACTTTCAAACTCATCAGCTTTGATTTCTCTCACTACAGAACCGTCATCATTCACATCTTTAAGTACACCTTTTTTCTCAAAGCAATATACCAAACGTGTTTCATATAAAGCAGACATCGCCACCGCAACAGAAGATGCAATAGTATCGGCATTGGTATTTAAAAGTTGTGTAGCACCGTCGTGTGTAATGGCACATAAAACAGGAACCAATCCGGCCTGAAGCAAACTATCTAAAGTCGTTGAAGAAACAGAATTTTCATCCAAATCACCCACAAAGCCATAATCAATTACGGCTCCTGCCATTGGTCCCGCATCCGCACCATAAGTTTTGGTACTAACCGGCCGTTTTTTTGCTTTGATCACATTACCATCAGCACCGCTTAAACCAATAGCATTACTACCCTTGGCCTGTAGCTGGGCAACCATATTTTTATTGATCAGTCCGGCATAAACCATGGTTACAATCCGCAATGTTTCAATATCGGTAATTCTTCTGCCCTCAACCATTTTGGCTTCAATGCCGAGCGATTCGCCAAGCTCAGTTGCAATTTTACCGCCACCATGAACCAAAATTTTATCTCCCGGCAATGCAGTAAAATCCAGCAAAAACTGATGAAGGTTTTCTGAATTATCGATTACGTTTCCACCGATTTTTATGATTGTGAGTTGTTTCATAGTTTATTCTTACCATGTTCGTGTCTCCACGAACCATATTAATAGTTAATAATTTCGGTTCGTGAGGACACAAACCCAGGCAAAGGGACATCACTTACAATTCCTCCAACATCGCTTTAATTACCGCCTGTGCTGCCCATAAACGGTTTCCGGCTTCGTGAATAACCAATGAATTTGGTCCGTCCAAAATCTCTGATGATAATTCCAGATCACGACGAACAGGCAAACAGTGCATCACTTTAGCATCATTTGTGAATTTTAACTTTTCGTTGTTCATCATCCAGCCATCAGGATAAGTTAATACTTTCCCATACTCTTTATAACTACTCCAATTTTTCACATACACATAATCAGCACCAACTAAAGCTTCTTCCAAATTATACTGAATATCGGCATTAGGCGTAAAATCATTGGAAAGTTCATAACCTTCTGGCTGGGCGATGGTAAAATCGATCATTCCTTCTGCCTGAGCTTTGCACATCCACTCTGCAAAAGAATTTGGCACCGCCTGAGGTAATGCCTTAACGTGGGGTGCCCAGGCTAAAACTACCTTAGGTTTTCGGCCATCCGGTTTCTTTGTCCAGGTTTCGTGAATGGTAATAATATCGGCGAAGCTTTGTAAAGGGTGACGTGTTGCGCTTTCTAAACTCACCACAGGTACTGCACAATATTTCACAAATTTATTGAAGAAATCTTCGCTATAATCCTCTTCACGGTTATTCAGCTTTGGAAAAGAACGCAAGCCCAAAATATCGCAATACTGGCCCATTACCGCAGCAGCTTCACGAATATGCTCAACAGTAGAGCCATTCATTACCACTCCATCCTGCGTTTCTAATGCCCAACCTTCTTTATCCATGTTCATTACCATCACATTCATACCTAAATTTAAGGCCGCTTTTTGGGTACTTAAGCGGGTACGTAAACTTGGGTTCATAAAAACTAAACCTAAGGTTTTGTTTTTACCTAAATCCTGGTGCGCATAAGGATTCGCTTTTAATGCAAGCGCATCATTTACAAACTGTTTGATGCTTGGGACATCGTGTACGGAAGTGAAAAGTTTCATATTAAGGTATAAGGTTTAAGGTGTAGGGTTTAAGGTTTTTCTTTTCCACCCGCTCTTAAAAATTTCAAAAAAGAAATTAGCATTGCCCTAACTTCATTAATTGCTTGGTTAACTTTTAAATATTCTTCTTCGCTTATGTATTTTAATTCTGAGGCACATAAACAACAATAATCAATTTCATTGGTTGAGCCTAACGCAGTATCTAAAAAATGGGCAAAATCTTTATCAGTAAATCTCCCACATCCTTCAACAATATTTAAAGGAATAGATAATGATGCTCTAGTAAGTTGAGACGTTAATTCAAACCTTTCTTCTTTTGGAAATTTAACAGCAATATCCTTCTTAATAAGTATTTAATTCATGTGCTTTTTTCCAAACGTCAAGTTTTTTATAGTCTCTCATCACCTTAAACCTTATACCCTACGCCTTTTACCGCTTTTTCAAAAGCTACCAAAAACTCATCAGCATGTGCTTTCGTTAAATTTAATGCCGGCAATAAACGGATTACATTGGGTTTTGCCTCCCCAGTAAAAATAAAATGCTTAAACAAAAGTTCCTTTTTAACATGGGCAAGTTCTTCTGGCAATTCGATACCAATCATTAAGCCACGGCCACGAACTTCTTTCACCTGCTCAAATTTCTTTAATTCAGTAATGAGATAGTTCCCAACTTCTTCAGCATTTTTGATCAGGTTATCTTTTTCCATCACTTCCAAAACAGCTAAAGCCGCAGCGCAAGCTAAATGGTTACCACCGAAAGTTGTACCCAACTCTCCGTGCCAAGGTTTAAATTTCGGTGCAATTGAGATTCCCGCTACCGGAAATCCATTACCCATTCCTTTTGCCATCGTATACACATCTGCTTCTACACCTGAGTAATCATGCGAGTAAAACGACCCTGTACGTCCGTAACCGCACTGAACACTATCGGCAATATAAACGGCATTATATTCATCACAAAGTGAACGTATTTTTTGAAGGAAACTTTTAGAGGCTTCTTTAATGCCACCAACGCCTTGAATACCTTCAATAATCACCGCTGAAATATCATTACTCTGTGATTTGAAAGTTTCTTCTAAAGCGACTTCATTATTGAAAGGCAAAAAGATTACATTTTCGGTCTGATTAACCGGTGCTACAATTTTAGGATTGTCGGTTACGGCAACCGCTAAAGAGGTACGTCCGTGGAAAGCCCCCGTAAAAGCAATTACCTTTTTTCTTCCATTGTAAAATGAAGCCAGTTTTAAAGCATTTTCATTTGCCTCAGCTCCCGAATTACACAGGAACAATTGGAAATCTTTTTTGCCTGATACTTCGCCCAGTTTCTGTGCCAGTTGTACCTGCAAAGGAATTTTTACTGAATTTGAATAAAAACCAACTTTATTTAACTGATCAGTTAAACGGTTTACATAATGTGGGTTAGTATGCCCGATTGAAATTACAGCATGACCGCCATACAAATCTAAATATTGTTGTCCGTTAGCATCCCAAACATTGCTGCCGGCTGCTTTGGTAATTTCTATATCGTTAAGTGGGTAAACGTCGAATAAGTTCATTTTTTAATAAGGTTTGAAGGTTGAGGGCCGGAAGGTTGAGGGTTTGTATAGCCTAACCTTTTCCACCGCCTCTCAAAAATTTAATAAATGCGATTAACATCGCCTTAACTTCATTAACACTTTTATTCACAGCCTCATAAACCGCTAAACTGATGTAAGCTAAATCACGGATGAGAATAAAAGTATATTCTATTTCTTTTGTAGAGCCAAGTGCATTATCAAGATAATGGACAAAATCCTTATCTGTGTTTTTACCGCTTCCTTCTACAATATTTAAAGGGATAGAATAGGTGGCCCGCCGAATTTGTTGGGTTAAAGCAAATTTTTCTTCAATAGGCATTATAGGGAGGATTTCCTTATAAACCTGTAAAGTAAATAAGTGAGCCTTTTTCCAAACATCTAGTTTTTGATAATCTCTCATACATTTAAATTTTAGATCTGAATCCAGACCTTTTTGCCTTCTGCCTTCCTGCCCTCTGCCTAGAAATTGGCTGCTTTTAACTTAAGTCCCGCTGTTTCATCTAAGCCGAACATTAAGTTCATATTCTGAACCGCTTGTCCGCTGGCACCTTTTAACAGGTTATCAATAATACTAATGATAAATAATTTGCCATCATGTTTTTCTGTATGTACCAATGCCTTGTTGGTATTCACGACCTGTTTTAGATCGATATTTTTCCGACTTACGTGCGTAAAAGGATGAGCACTATAATAATCTTCGTAAATGTTTTGCGCTTCTTCTAAACTTAAATCACTTTCCAGGTACATGGCAGCTAAAATACCTCTGGTAAATGCACCACGCTGTGGGATAAAATTTAAAGCTTCAGATAGTGAGGGTTGCAACTGCAACAAACTCTCGCTGATTTCGTTTAAATGCTGATGCTCAAAAGCTTTATAAATAGAAAGGTTGTTAGTTCTCCAGCTGAAGTGCGAAGTAGTAGATAAACTCTGTCCCGCACCGGTAGATCCGGTAGTAGCATTGATGTGAACCTCATTTTGAATCAAGCCTTTAGCGGCCAATGGCAACAAACCCAATTGGATACAAGTTGCAAAACAACCCGGGTTTGCAATATTTTTAGCTGCTTTAATTTTATCACGGTTCAGTTCTGGCAATCCATAAACAAATTCGCGGTTTTCGAATTTAGCTTTTTCATGTAACCTAAAGTCCTGAGATAAATCTATAATTTTAATGCTTTCGTTGATTGGGTTAGCAGCCAAAAATTTCTTAGCA
Source organism: Pedobacter sp. D749 (assembly GCF_019317285.1). Classification (NCBI taxonomy): domain Bacteria; kingdom Pseudomonadati; phylum Bacteroidota; class Sphingobacteriia; order Sphingobacteriales; family Sphingobacteriaceae; genus Pedobacter; species Pedobacter sp. D749. The sequence goes on along the minus strand of NZ_CP079218.1, from coordinate 5,581,987 downwards.
TCGCCGTGGCCAACACATAAAAATAATACGTCAATATCTTGTGGAATATCGCTTACAAATTTTAAATCTGTATCACCGATCAGATCAGTATGTACATCTGAGATCAGGTTTCCGGCGTTACTGGTACTATTTACGAAAGCAATTTCAACATTTGGGTGGTTAACCAAAATACGCAGCATTTCGCCGCCAGTGTAACCCGCCCCGCCAATTATTCCTGCTTTAATTTTATTCATCTCTATGAGTTTAATGCTATTTTATAAAGAAAAAATTCTTCGTCATTGCCTTGTTTTTCAAAGCCTATGTTTTCGTATAAGTGCTGTGCGGTGTAATTATCTACAGCAGTTTCCAATTGTACAAACGTAGATCCATTGGCTTTGGCAAAATCCATAGCAGTTTTAATCAACTTTTCGCCAATTCCCTGCTTGCGGTAAACCTCATCAACATACAGATCGTTCAAAATCCAATTTTTGCTTAATCTTATTGAAGAATATTTAGGATATAACTGCGTGAAACCCACCGATTTTTCAGTATCCTCGTCTATCGCTATAAAAATGACCGATTCATTATGTTGCAAGCGCTCATCAATAAAAGCTTTGGCCATGCCGATATCTGAAAACTGTTTATAAAATATGCGATACTGGTTAAACAGTCCAACTACGAGATGGGATTCTGTTAATCCTATTTGTTTTATCTTTATATTATTCACAATCAGTTCTGTCATTTTGGGTTGATGGATAGGAAAAAAGTATAAATTCTAAATCATCTACGCCATCATTCAAAATTTTATGTTTATCGCCCGCTTTAATTTGTAAACCTTTGTTGGTGTCAACAGTAAATGTTTCGCCTTCAATTAAAAATGTTGCCTTCCCTTTCAATATAAAGAAAAACTGTTCTGCATAAGTATGAAAATGTAATTTCTCAGCAGTTTGAGGCGGCATTAACTCTTGTTTAATTACTGCATCAGGCTTGCTTACAAAATTCCATCCATCACAATTATCGCCCCATTTATAGTGGCTTAAACAATTATCTTTAGAAAGGATTTCGCTCATTTTTTAAGTATCAAGTAGTTAGTACCAAGTATCAAGAGAGGATATGGATTTACATTTTACCTCTTCCATCATACATCTTACATAAAACTAGGCTTCTTCACCATTCACCTTGTGCCAGATCATTACCTGGTTACCAAATATTTTAGAGAAACCTTTAACATCTTCTCCGCTCCAGGCGTTGTTCATTTCGCCGTAGCTACCAAATTTATTGCTCATTAAATCGTGGTTAGATTCAATACCAATTATCTGGAAACGGTATGGCAACAATTCAACAAACACTTTACCGCTCACAAATTTTTGGGTGTCAGCTAAAAAAGCCTCAATATTCCGCATAATCGGATCGTGAAACTGGCCTTCGTGTAACCAGTTGCCATAGAAAGATGATAATTGTTCTTTCCAGCTTAACTGCCATTTGGTTAAGGTGTGTTTTTCTAAAGTATGGTGCGCTTTGATAATGATAATAGGACCAGCAGCCTCAAAACCTACGCGACCTTTAATACCAATGATGGTATCACCCACATGGATATCACGACCAATGCCAAAAGGTTGCGCAATGGCCTGTAATTTTTGAATTGCCCTTACAGGTGCTAATGTTTCACCATCAATCGCTACCAGTTCACCTTTTTCGAAAGTAAGTTCAATTTTACGCGATTCGGTTTCAGAAACCTGGGTTGGCCAGGCACTTTCCGGTAACGTTTCGTGAGAAGTTAAAGTTTCCTTTCCTCCTACTGAAGTTCCCCATAAACCTTTGTTAATTGAGTATCTTGCTTTTTCAGCGCTATACTCTACACCATGTTGTGCTAAATATTCAATTTCCGCTTCGCGGGATAGTTTTAAATCTCTGATTGGCGTAATGATTTCAACCTCTGGAATAAGGATATTGAAAATCATATCGAAACGTACCTGGTCGTTACCTGCACCTGTACTACCATGAGCCACATAATCTGCACCGATTTTTTTCACGTAGTTTGCAATTGCAGTAGCCTGACTTACGCGCTCTGCACTAACCGATAATGGATAAGTTGCATTTTTTAGTACGTTACCAAAAACCAGGTATTTAATACAACCTTCATAATAACTTTCAGTTTCATCTACAACAGCATGAGATTTTACGCCTAAAGCATATGCTCTTTTCTCAATTTCCTGCAATTCTTCATCAGTGAAACCACCGGTGTTTACAATTACCGAGTGAACTTCCAATCCGCGATCCTGTGCTAGGTAAATACAACAAAATGAGGTATCTAATCCTCCGCTAAATGCTAAAACAACTTTTTTCATGCTATTTATTAAATAAAAAGGTAAATAAAAATAAAAGGGCTTTTAAGCCTGTTTTGGGCTTAGGTTTAACAACTAAACGTTGTTTAATGCGCATAAAGCGCTCGTATAACTTAGGTTTCTTTTGCAGTTCTTCAGCAAATTGCTTAGCTACTTCGTGTTTTTTCTCAGCCGGATCGTAAAGCATGGCAGTACACATGCAGTTTTTACGTTCTTTCATTTTTAAAATTTCGAAGTTTACGCAACTCTGGCAGCCTTTCCAAAATTCTTCATCCTGGGTAAGTTCGCTGTAAGTTACTGGTTCGTAACCCAGGTCTGAATTTATTTTCATCACCGCTAAACCAGTTGTTAAACCAAAGATTTTTGCCTTTGGATACAACTTTCTCGATAAACCGAAAATTTCATTTTTAATGGCTTTTGCTAATCCGGCTTTGCGGTATTTAGGGCTTACTACCAAACCACTATTGGCTACAAACTGGCCGTGGCTCCAGGTTTCGATATAGCAAAATCCTGCCCAGGAACCATCTTTGTTGAAAGCAATAACCGATTTACCTTCTTGCATTTTATTGGAAATGTATTCAGGCGAGCGCTTGGCAATGCCTGTTCCACGAGCTTTTGCCGATTCGGCCATCTCGGTTACTATTTCTTCTGCAAATACACGATGTTCAGGAAGTGCAACCTGCACTATAAATTCGTTAATATCCATTCGTTTTCTAACGAAAAATTATAAGTATTCTTGTTAATTGGGTTTTTAGAGAGGATCAATTCCTCGTTACGTTTAGCGTAGGTACTAAATACGTGGAGTGAAATTTTGCCGGCTTGCGGGACAATAAAATACGGGTTGAAAATGATTAATAAACAAGCCTTTCCCAGACACCATTTGTGTTGAGGAAACTGAAAGTTTACATAAAATCTGTTTAATCATTTATTGCGTATTAAAACGGCTTTAACTCTATTGAGGTGCAAAGGTTTAAATAAAAATCGAGTTACACAATATTTTTTAACTTTTTTACATTTTTATAATTATTACGGGAAAAGAAAAAGCCCCGAAATTTCGGGGCTTTGATTTGTTATTTTTTGGATAGGCCGACTGAAACCCTCGTTCCGTCCAAAAAGAAATTTAATTTTTTAGGGCTGGAATTTGGTGGAAGCTGAAACGACCATACCGCTTGTGATGATGCTTCAGGTTCAGGATTGGTACTTCCTGAACGCTCTGTTCCCGTTATTGAAGTTCCATTATCCAATTCTAATCTTGCATCAGAGCTCGATACGGCAAAAAATTTCTTAGCTTCTAAGGTACTTTTATTTGTTACCTGTAAGTTAATTGTCAACTCTGCACCTGTCGCTTTTCCTTCTGCATCTTTTAAATCAATAGATGATGCAGAAGTAACCTTAACTAACGCCTCTTTTGATTTACCTAATATTGCGCTATCAGGAGAAACAGTGAATTCAGTACCGTCAGGCGCATTTTCTTCTTTCGCCGGAATACTAACTGTTGTTTCTGTCTTAGTAATGGTTGTATCCGCCGGTTTATCTTTTGACGAATTGCTGCAAGAAGAAAATGCAAATACGCCAGCAGAGATGATTGCTAATTTTGAGATGTTCTTTATCATTTTTAAAAGGTTTAGTGGTTAATCAAAATTAAACTTATAAGTGTTATTTAACATTAAAATTATTAAACGTTTATGTAAACTCCATATGAACAGTTAATTCCATTTTTTGTTTTCATCTCACCTTCATCATTCCGTTAATAATTTTAACATCTGTTTAACAACATTTAACATCCTTCTATGCTGCTTAAATCTAATATTTACATGCCTGTAGCGAATGCGGTCTGACTATCGTTTTATGGGTACTCCTTAAATATTAAATAAAATTTAAACCAATGAAGAATTTTACCACATTTCATTTCAAATCGATCACTTTATTTGTTCTAATTGCTTTCACCGCACTAACTTCATGTAAAAAAACCGAAACTGCCGATCCTATCATCTCTTATTTAAGGATAATCAATGCATCACCATCTTTGGCAACATACAATGCTTATTTTAACGGTAATATGGTTAATTCAGCAGCTTTACCATTTGGAGGCACTGTTAATTATGTTTCCTACGCAGCTGAAGCTTACAGTTTAAAATTTACAACGGCCAGCAGTACCGAGAGCTTATTAACCAAAACGATTACCTTGAATGCAAGCACCTATTACTCTTCTTATTTGATTAATAAACCTGCTGCATTGGATGTTTATACCATTAGTGATGACCTTTCTATCCCATCAACCGATAAAGCTTACATCCGTTTTATTAACTTATCGCCTGATGCCCCTGCTCTGGATCTGGCAAAAACCAGCGCAACGACCATGCTGGTTACCAATAAAGCTTACAAAAACGCAAGCGGTTTCGTTGCTGTAGATGCCGGAACTTACACATTGGATGCAAAAGAAACTTCATCGGGAGCAGTTAAAGCTACTTCCGAGAGTACCAGTTTTACAGCAGGGTATCATTATGACATTATTTGTGGTGGTTTGGTAGCACCTGCAAATGATACAGAACGACCACTAAGTTTACAGGTTATTCCGATCAAATAAAATAATTTGTAGTATTCGCCTTTCATAAAAACGGCAATTTTCAAATCGAAAATTGCCGTTTTTAGTTGTATTAAACAGGAACTATCTTCCTTTCAGGAAAATGGTATTCTCCTCTATTTTTTAGTTACATCAGGGAATTTAACTTCTACAATATAAGTACCTTCCATTTTAAGTCTCCAAGACCACCTTGGGTTTACAGAAAAACCTGGCGATGAAGGAAAACCATCAACAGTTACAAATTGGCTTGGAATACGGTAATACATTAAAAATCCCCAATCTGTTGTTGGTGTTACATATTTGGTAAGTGGAAAAGGCGCTAATTCAAAATCACAGATCATTGCTGTATCAGTCTTTATAACCGGGTTAAACTTTGCATAGTTTTCAAAAACCGGTCGATCACCTCTTTGTATGATTTCTCCTGCTTTCGGATTAAAGACTTTTCCGTTCTTATCTACCATTTTCAGTATCGCTCTTGCACCTGAAGATGAAATTTTTGTACAGGTAATAGTTGGCTTTTTCATAAGTGTCGCAACACCAGTATCATCATTAAATGCATTAGCAACATTATCAGTAATTTCGAATAAATCATCTATTGCGGGCTCCACCACGTTAATAGTCGCTAGCTTAGGAAACAACTTAGTACCAGTACCATTCGTCATTTCTACATCATATACATATCTTCCCAAGGGTAAGAAACCAGACGCTTTGTTAAAGGTAAGCTGACCACTCAACTCATTAAACTCCATTGGTTTCTTTTTAACTACCTCTCTTTTCTTATTTAACAACTCCAGGGTTACATCTGTTTCAGGATCAAAATTGGCACCAGTTTTAAAAACAGTGATTTCATATTCTTTAGAGAACTCGGCAGGCGCAGGGGAACCATCTTCGTTTCTCAAATTGAGCAATTTATAGGTAAACGGTGGCGTAGAACCATCTGCATTAATTCTATCTGATTGAAAAAGAGGCAATCCTCTCTTTGCATAAATATTGTTGTCTTTATATCGAATGGAATCACTTAGAAAGCCATTTACTATTTTTTTACATGCTATTACACTTAATGATAAGAGTAATAAGCCTAAAATATATCTAATTTTCATAATTAATTGCGATTAAATTAATTGCCCAACGATTGCGCATTAAAAAACAACCTGTGATATCCATTTAATACATGGACAATGCCAGTGGTTGTTATGATTCCTGATGTCTGGCAATCCACAGCCTTGTCTTTTTCTGAGTCGGGAATAGCACTTTGATCCGTTTCCTTATCATCACGGGTTCCGATTACTTTAGTATAAGTTACATAATCTACATAATTAACAATCTCTGTGTAGTCATAAGAGCGTCTTAATTTAATCATGTATTGAACATTTGGAACAGCCCCCAATAAACTATTATAAAGTTTACCACCAACTGTCATCTGGTCTCTGTTGATCTTACCCGCAAATAAATAGGTCTTTAACGAATCATTCAGTTCCTTTACTGGAATGTCTTTGATACCAAAATCAAAATTTTCCTCGCCAAGTTCGATCGATTTCTGATATTTTTTGGCTTTTACATACTCTGCTATTCCATAATTTGTTGTTGCAAAAAAGGTTACATCACCATTTACAGCTTCTTTTAAACCTGCCCTGTCTATCACTTTCACTAAGGAATCGAAATTGCGGTTAGACTTTAAGTAATCGTAAGTACTTAAGTTTACTTTAGGATCACTTGGGCCGCCATCCCTTTTATAATCATTTTTTTTACAAGCCGTTAGCGCCAGTAATAGTAATGAAAGATATACTAATATATTATTTTTCATATTTTTTTAATCTCTAATAAAAACAACTTATACTTTCCCCAACCAATATGGTGTTTGTTTCAATAAGGTATTGTTTCTAAACAATGCAGGATCTACAGGCCAATAAAAACCTTCTTTTCTGAACCTGCTTTCTGTAAGCCAATCCACAATGAGGCCGTATCTTCTGGTCCTAAGCAAATCATAAAACAGATGTCCTTCCAGGTACATTTCTTTACCACGCTCATAAGCATATTCATCCATTACCTGATCTACAGAGCTCCCGACAGGGATTAATACCGGATTTGGATCATTTCTTTTTCTGAAATCATTAATAATACCAGCTGCTGTAGCCGCATCCTTTTTGTAAAGCGCAATCTCGGCCTTAAGTAGTTTCATATCACTCAATCTGAAAATGATAATGTTATTACTCAGATAAGGGTTTAACTTCTCTCCAGGATTTCTGTACGTTACATTACTGTATTTTACACTCATTGGCTTATCCGGATTGGTTAAGTCAAAGCCCTTTTTATAACGTATATCGGTATTGGTTTTGAAATGATCTTTAAGATACGAAGGATTGGTGTAAAAACGAGGATTGTTTCCACTACCTTTTATATAATTCTCATTTAAAAAATACGCGCCTATAGAACTATTAGAACCTTCCAATGTATTCTCGCTAATGTTAATTTCAAATATTCCTTCTGAAGATCGACCAATAAAAGTATTTTTATAATTAGCCGTATCTGTTAAAGCATAACCTCCCTTGTTAATTAATGTATTTATTGTCGTATCAGCATTATTTACATCAGTCAAATTAGGCGCATCAACTGAAACATCAGACATTGTTGCTCTCCAAAGATACAAATGAGCTAAAAGGGCATATGCCGAGCCCTTATTTGCAGTAACCTTTGCGTCTCCGGTATTGGCATAACTCCAGCTTAATAAATTAATTGCTTTGTGGCAATCATTTTCAATCAATTTCATGACCTCAGCTTTTGGACTTCTTGGCAATTGAGGTGCATTGATCGGATCTTCATAAACCTCTGTAACCAATGGTACATCGCCCCATACCCTCACCATCATAAAGTAACTTAATGCACGAAGGAAATATGCCTGACCAATCGCCGAATTTCGGAATTGAGCAGGATCGTCTTCAGTTGAAAATTGCGCATCGCTCATGGCATTAACTTTTTTCAAAAGCAGATTAGACATCGCAATACTTTTATAGTACAACGTATAATTTGCCAGCGTATTGATATTGTATTGAAAGGTAAAATCTCCGCCCTGAATCCCTTCTAAACCGTCTCCTCCATATTGTATCGTAAAATAGTTTTTGGCAATAGCATCACCATACATAAAATAACGATTATTTTTACTGGTAATAGCACTACGCATTATTGCATAATTACCAGCGATAGCACTTTTAACATCCCTGGATGATTGCCAGAATGTTTGCTCATAAGGTGCATCTTTAGGTTCTTCATACAATAACTTTTTACAGGAACTTACGGTAACCATCGTAGCTATTGTAATAAGTACACCGATTTTTGTGATTATATTTTTCATTTATTGACGATATTAAAATTGAACTTGTACACCTAGCGTATATTTTCTTGGAATAGGGTACCCTGTTCCATTATACTCCCCATATCCGTTTACGGCTTCTGCATCTGGTAATTTTTTTGATTGCTGGAACATATATACGTTATCAGCAATTGCGTATAATTTCAGCTGACTTAAACCCAATTTCCTTACAAGTTTAGGGCTAAAATCATAACCAAGATTGATGCTTCTGATCCTTGCATAACCACCTTTTTCCAGGAAGAAGGTTTGTGCGCCTGTGTAATAATAACGATAGGTTCCCAAGTCGAACTTGGCATATTCAGCCTGATCTCCAGGATTTCTCCAGATATTCAAGCGATCCAAATCCGGTGTTGAGAAGTAGGCAAAATTGTTTACTGCTCCACCAGCCTGAGAATTTGCAAAACGATCTGAATCAAATAGATTTAATACATCACGTTTCAAAGTGAAGGATACAAAAATCCCCAAAGAAAAGTTTTTATACGAAAAGTTATTTGTCCAACCACCGGTAAAACGTGGATTTGGATCACCAACTGGCGCTTTATCCGGATTAATACCATCATTGAAAACATCCAGAAAATAATCTCCATCCAAATCAGCAAGATAAAAATCTCCTGCATTAAACGTTCCGTTACTATTTCTATATAGTTCTCCCGTATAAGGATTCTGAGGAATATCTGCTGAAGTAGAAAATACACCTTTTGTACGGTATAAATAGAAGGCGTTGATTGGACTACCTACAGAAAGCACATGGGTTTTATCAAATCGATCTCCACTTAAGATAATGTCACGGCCACCGTTTGGCAAACTCATGATCTGGTTTTTATTGTAGGAAATATTAAAAGAGCTAAACCACTTAAATTCCTTGCGGATAGGATTAGCAGTTAAAGTCAACTCCATACCTGCATTACGTACTGCAAAAGCATTAGTATAGGCATTACTATAACCTGATGTAACCGGCAAATCAACATTGAAAAGCTTTTGTTTTACTTCTTTATTGTACACATCGAATGAAATGGCATACCTACCGTTGTCAATTTCCATATCGGTACCGATATTCCATTGTGTAGATTTCTCCCAGCTTAAATCCTTCTGCGCAACACCATTTACAAAATTAGGAGTGATAGCGGTAACACCGTTGTAAGAAGTAGCTCCCGTAATGCCGTAGAACACACCGTTAGCAGTCCCATTTCCCTCAAATCCACCATTATTTACAAGATAGCGGTTGTATTGTACATAAGCATTTCTGCGATCTTCATTACCTGTGGCCCCATAACTTCCTCTAATTTTAATTAGCGTGAAAGGGTTATTGGATAAGTTTTTCATAAAATTTTCTTCTGAAAGAAGCCAGCCTGCTGAAATGGAAGGAAATACTCCATATTTATTATTTTCACCAAAACCAGATGAACCATCCGTCCGTATTGTTCCGGATAAAAGATACTTGCCATCATAATCATAATTAAAACGACCATAATAAGCTACTAGTCCATGTGCTATGTAATTTGAATAGCCATAAATGTTCTCCTGTTTAAAACCACTAACGGTCTGAATATAATCTGATGCACCACCGTAGCCACTGGCCTGGGTAGTTTGAAACAAACTATACTCAATATCCTGACCGGCTACCGCACTAAAAGAATGTTTTTTAATCGAACCATTATAAGCCAGATAATTCGATGTTCTTAAGCCCATTGCACTCGAAGAGAAACTGGAAGAACTGTTGCCAAAACCACTGTTTAGCACATTACTCATGCTCACATCTCTTCGGGTGTTGTCATTAGTGTAAGAAGATTGTGAGTTTAGAGTGAAATTTTTGCTGAACTCATAGGATAAATTCAGATTTACACCAAACTGGTTTGCCACATTTTTATTTAGGTTTTCACCATCTTTACTTACATAATAATCCAATTTTTCCGGAGATATGCTGAAAAGCGAGGAAGGTAAATTCCCCGAACCAATTTTAGTAGGCTTGGACGGATCGTTTGGATCTTCGTTTCCTCTACCCCTGCTGGAACTTGAATAATAAAATATTGGGTTGATCATCAATTTTTTATTCATTGCTCTTGAGGTAAGGTTTAAACGTGTAGTGTAACGTTTATAGCCCGTTCCTTTTACAATACCATCTTCATCATAATAACCTCCACTAAAGCGATAAGTTGTTCCATTATCGCTCCCACCGCTTATACTCAGGTTATTATCGTTGATTTTACCAGTCTGAAAAAATAAATCCTGCCAATCGGTATGGCCATTAAAAGCCGGATTTAAGCTATCTGTGAGTATATAGGGCAGTTGTACACGCTGATCGTAACTAAGCTGTCTTTGAAGTACCTCCATTTTTTGCCTGCGTTCTGTAGTCCCCATGGTAGCCTGCCTTAAGTTAGGACGTTGCACCATACCGTAATAAGAGTTAAAGCTTACTTTTGTATCGCCGCCAACACCTTTTTTCGTTGTAATTAAAATTACACCATTGGCTGCTCTTGAACCATAAATAGCTGCTGCTGAGGCATCTTTTAACACATCAATAGATTCAATATCGTTCGGATTAAGGCCGGCCATGTAGTTGGTGCCCGTACCAGTTCCTGGCGGAACAAGATCGTCAGATGATTGAGGAACACCATCTACCACATAAAGCGGTGATCTCACTACATTATATTGATCGTAACCTGTGCTACCTGTAGAGTTACCCCTTACAGATACTGTAGGGGCTACACCCGGCTGACCAGTAAAGTTTTGAACGTTTACTCCGGATAAACGACCTTGCAACAACTGATCAAAACTTGCCGCAGGTAAGTTAGCCAGCTCTTTACCTGAAATACTGGAAATCGCAGCTGTAGTTTTCTTTCTGGTAATTTTTTGATAACCGATCGTAACCACTTCATTCAGTGTATTATTATCCTCTTCCAGAGAAAAGTTTAATGTACCGCTTGTGGATGCTGGTTTTTCCAGTGAACGATAACCTACAATCCTGGCCGTGATTATCGCATTATTATTTTGTACCGTTAAGCTGAACTTCCCATCACCATTGGTAGCGGTGCCATTCTTGGTACCTTTTTCGATGATTGAAACCCCCGGTATGGGTTTGTTGGCTTGATCTACAACTGTTCCCTTAATGGTTTTCTGGGCGAAGGCCAGCCAGGGGATGAGTAGATAAAATAATGTTGCCGTTAAAAATTTCACATAGCAATGTTTTGTAGAAGTTTTTTCCATTGATGATTAGTTAGTGGTTAGTTAGTTTGACTATAACCTAAAAGTATCAACATTTTTACCTCTTATTTAGCTGCTTTTTAGCTAACTAAAACCATATTTTAACTTAAAAAATTAACATTAATTAACATTTAACTCTTCAACACCTGACTTTTGCAATTTAAAACATGGCGCTATTGCACCAAACGGCATATTTAAATCAAATAAAATCACATTTTCAGTCATTTTTAGAATAGGGATAGCTAATTACTTATCAGATAGATTTTAATAAAGAAATATCAAGTAAAATCTGCATGAGAATAGCAGCTAAAACGTTAAACTGTTTTTTTAGCACAAAAAAGTTCCAAAAACTAAAACTTCCCATAAACACCTACTATTTCACCCTATTTAGAATAGTTCAAAATAATTTGGATTATACAATTTTCTAACGTTATTTTGCAACTGTTTAGAATTAATCCAAATAAATATTACCATGTTTAAAATCAAACTATCCAGTTTAACATTTCTATTAACCTTTATCAGCCTAATTTCTTTCGCCCAGCAGTTCTCGACGATTAGCGGTACGGTTACTACGTCTGATGGAAAACCTGCTGCTTATATATCGGTAGGTTTAAAAGGAAAAGGACTTGGAAATGTTACCAATGATAAAGGTGTTTTCGAAATACAAAGAGTTAAACCTGGTTCTTACATCATCCGTGCATCGGGTGTTGGCATTCAGAGCATAGAAAAACCAGTTATAATCACAGCAGGAGAAAACAAAACAATTGATTTTGTGATCAGCCAAAATTCAAATCAGCTTAGTGAGGTCAATATCAATAAAGGCAAAGCCAATAAATATGGCGCTCAAAAGAGCGATTATGTATCTAAAATGCCAATAAGCAATTTAGAAAACCCACAGGTTTATACCACCATTACTAAAGAAACATTTAACGATCAATTGATATTCTCGGTCGACGATGCAACACGTAACGCAGTAGGAATCCAAAAGATGTGGGAATCAACCGGCCGTGGAGGCGACGGTGGCGCATACTATGCATCAAGGGGCTTTATTGTTCAATCGAAACTGAGAAACGGAATTGCAGGTAACGTAACCAGCCGTAACGATGCGGCAAACATTGAAAGTGTTGAAGTAATTAAAGGTCCGTCTGCAACCTTATTCGGCAGTACGCTAACCTCTTACGGAGGTTTGATTAACCGCATCACCAAAAAACCTTTTGAAGGATTAGGCGGAGAGGTTACCTATTCGGCAGGTAGCTATGATTTAAACAGGGTTAGTACCGATTTCAATTTTCCGATTGATAAAGCCAACCATATTTATGCACGCATCAACGCATCTTATAACTACAAAGGCTCTTTTCAGGAAAATGTATTTGACAGGAGTTTCTTTGTTGCACCGAGTTTAGCCTATAAGGTAAACGATAAGTTAGATTTTACTTTTGATGCTGAAATTGCAAATGGTAAAAACACCTTAAAACCATTTGTATTCTTCTATTTCCCGGTAAAAGACCTTGGATTTGATCGGGCTGATCAATCTGGCATACCTTACGATAAATCCTTCACCGGTGATGCAATGAAGCAAAAATATAACAGTACAAATTTCTTCGGTCAGGCCAATTATAAATTTAATGACAACTGGTCATCACACACCAGTTTTTCATCAAGCTATAGTTTTTCTAACGGCCGTGGTACTTATCTGTTCTTAGTTCCAAACAATTATCCGCCCTTGGGCAATCCAACAGCTGCTCCAGGTGCCGATTTAATATCAAGGGCAGATCAATCTACCGACAACAGTAAGGCTTATACTTACGAAATCCAACAAAACTTTAATGGTACTTTTAACCTGGGTTCAATCAAGAACAGACTAGTTTTGGGCTTGGATTATTTACGCCAAAATTCTGATCAGTTATTTTACTCGATCGATACTTTCGATCTAACCAACAAAAACGGAACCGGTGCCAACTATAATAATTTCACCGAGCACAATTTAGCTGCCTTTTATACAGCTAATGCTTATTCTAAATATCCGGTTAATTTTAAATCGAACACTTATAGTGCTTATGCTTCTGATGTGATTAATTTAACAGACAGGTTAATTGCTTTGGCGGCTATAAGGGTAGACCGTTTTGATAACAAAGGAAATTCAAACCGAGCGGGTGCTGCACCAGTTGGTGCCTATAAACAGACCGTTTTCTCGCCAAAATTCGGTTTGGTATTTCAACCTATTAAAGATCAGTTATCGCTATTTGCTAACTACCAAAACGGCTTTAACAACATTAACGGCATAGATTATAAAGGTGATGCGTTTAGGCCAGAGCGAGCTAATCAAATAGAAGGCGGTGTTAAAAGCAACCTGTTTAATGGTAGGCTGACAGGATCGGTATCTTATTATTACATCAAAGTAAAAGATATTGTAAGGGGTTATAATCAAGATGCCAGTAATCCCAATGCCCAGATCCAGGATGGTAACAAAATCAGCAAAGGTATAGAAGCCGAAATTGTAGCCAACCCTTTAAATGGTTTAAACATTATTGCGGGTTTTGCCTATAACGATAACCACTTACAAAATGCTTCTGCTGATGTTGAAGGAAGACGAGATGCTTATTCAGCTTCACCGTACGCTGCAAACTTATGGATCAGTTATAAATTTGTTGCAGGTTCGCTAAGAGGCTTTGGTTTAGGTGCCGGTGGTAACTACGCCAGCGATAACAAAATTGTAAACAGCTTAAGTCAGGGTGTATTTATATTGCCAGCTTACGAAATCTTTAATGCATCAGTATTCTATGATCACCCAAGATTCAGGATTGGTGCCAAAGTAGACAACTTTACCAACCAAAAATACTGGACAGGCTACAGCACAATGAATCCACAGGACTTAAGAACCTTTACCGGTAGCATGACTTATAAATTTTAATAAAAACAACAATAAAATTAAAAAATGAATAAAATTAAACCTATTGGCTTAACGTTCTTACTCTCTCTCTTTAGCTTATTTTCATTTGCACAACAATTTGGAACAATAAAGGGAAAGGTTACCACCTCTAACGGAAAACCTGCTGCTTATATTTCAATTGGATTAAAGGGCAAGGGGCAGGGCACTACATCAGATGATAATGGCTTATATACCATTCACCGTGTTAAAGCCGGTACTTATACAATTAAAGCTTCTGCAGTTGGTATCGATGCCTCAGAAAAAAGCGTTACAATCGCTGCAGGAGAAACGAAAGTTATCGATTTCGTATTAAAAGAAAATGATCAGGCGCTGGAGGAAATTACAATAGCAGGTATTAATCAAAAATACAAAGTAAGCTTACCTTCTGCTACACTTAGGTTAAACGAGCCATTACTAGAGGCGCCACAAAACATTCAAATCGTAAGTAATCAAATCCTTAAAGACCAGCAGATCATTAGTATGAGTGATGGATTGATCAGAAATGTAAGCGGCGCAGTTCGCCTTGAACACTGGGGAGACATGTACACCAATATTTTAATGCGTGGATCACAAATTCAGGCCATGCGTAATGGTTTTAATGTAGTTTCTTCTTCCTGGGGACCACTGACGGAAGACATGAGTTTTGTTGATCATATTGAGTTTGTTAAGGGCCCTGCCGGATTTATGCTTGGCAATGGCGATCCAAGCGGAATGTATAATGTGGTAACCAAAAAGCCTACTGGTTTAAACCAGGGAGAGGTTTCGTTTACTGCCGGAAGCTTTGATTTATACCGGACAACAATCGACCTTGACCATAAGCTAACAGCAGATGGCAAATTCTTATTCCGGTTAAACGCTGCGGCGCAAAACAAAGCTTCATTTAGACCATACGAAAAAAATGACCGTTATAGTTTTGCACCTGTACTGAGCTATCAGATCACGCCAGGCACTAAGCTAACAGCAGAATATACTTTGCAAAATGCAAAAATGACCGAAGTGGGGTCTTATTACATTTTTAATACCGCCGGGTATGCCAGCTTACCAAGAGAATTTACCTTAACACAACCTGGGGTACAGCCTACCCGAATCAATGATCATAGTATAACATTAAACCTAACACAACAACTAGGTCAAAATTGGAAATTAACTGCTCAGGCAGCTTATTACAAATATCTACAAAATGGTACAAGTTCATGGCCATCAGCGGTATATCCAAATGGCACTATCATTCGTAATGTTGGGATATGGGATGCCGAAAGCAGCATGAAATTAGCGCAGTTATTTGTGAATGGAACAGTTAAAACCGGAGGTATTACACATCGGATTTTAGCTGGTTTTGATGGGGGCAAGAAAAATTATATAGCCGATTGGGGTCAATCTCACGATTTAGACCTGGCCAGTTCTCCATTTAATGTATATAACCCTGATTATGGCTTTCCATCAAACGGGTATCCAAATTTCGACCGTGTTACTCCGTTAGAAGAAAGGGCAATTGCAGCAGGCGGTTTAATGGATCAAAAATACCTGAGTGGTTATGTGCAGGATGAATTAGGATTTTTCGATAATATTGTTCGTTTAACCCTTGCCGGCCGTTATACCTATGTTAACCAATCGGCATACGGAAGCCCGGCAGATAAAGCAAAGCATGTTACCCCAAGGGTAGGTTTAAGTGTATCAGTTGATAAAAACACCTCTGTTTACGCGGTTTATGACGAAGCCTTTACTCCACAAACCGGCTTTTTCCGCGATGTTGGTACCGCAAAACCCATTACCGGTAACAATAAAGAATTTGGCATCAAAAAAGACTGGTTTGACGGCCGTTGGAACACCACCCTATCCCTTTACAGGATTACCAAACAAAACGAGATTACCGGGGATCCTACCAATAAGGCAGGAGAAACTTTTAGCATCGTAATTGGCGAAAAAAGAGCACAGGGCGTAGAGTTTGATGTTCGTGGCGAATTGGCCAAAGGATTAAACTTAATTGCAAACTATGCCTATACCGATGCGAAAGTAACAAAGGCAGCAGATGGAGTTGAAGGCGTTTTTGTTGGTCAGGTGGTACCGGGTTTTTCAAAACATACCACTAACGCATGGTTAACCTACTCATTACAGAACGGAGTGCTTAAAGGATTCGGCATCTCAGGAGGCTTCACCTATCTTGTCGACAGGGCTGTTGGCACCTACAGTGGAGAAAATGCAAATGAAAATCTTCCCGACTATTTTAAACTTGATGGAGGTTTATTCTGGTCGAATAAAAAAATAAAAGTCACTGCAAATGTATTTAACATTTTGGATAAGTATTTATACAGCGGTGCGTATTATACCAACTATTGGAACGCCCCAACTTACAACCAACCGGTTTACTCATGGCAGGCCGAAGCACCAAGAAACTACAGAGTAAGCGTAGCCTATAAATTTTAAATTAAATTAATCAGGAGAAGCTGGATCAGATCAGTTTCTCCTGGTTTTAAAACCCAACTAGAAAACATGAAAACTAAAATCTCATTACTATTTTTATTTCTAGCCTTTAGCATTTCGAGTGCATTTGCACATGCTTTATGGATAGAAACAGCTTCAACAGGCAAAAAAGGGCAGGTACAGGAAGTGAAAGTTTTCTTCGGAGAATATGAAAGCAACGAACCTGATTCTGCCGCAAAATGGTTTAGCAACTTAAAAGAATTTAAGCTGGTTGTAACTGCTCCAAACGGAACAACGAAAGTTTTAACTACTGCTGCCGATGTAAGTTTCTTTAAAGCAAGCTTCACTCCAGATCAGGAAGGCACTTATAAACTTTCTGTGGTTCATGAAGTTGCTGACATTTATGAGAAAGCTAAAATTGAATATTATGCTTTTGCAGATGTTGCAGTAGGAAATGCAAAAATTAATACCGCTTTCCCCGCTACCGCAGCACTAACCATCAGACCAGATAAACATGCTTTAAGTGTAGGCGAAACATCAATTCATCAGGTAATTTATAACAAAACACCTTTTGCAAAACAGCAGTTAACGGTTGTAAATGCTGAAAGAAAAGCACAGCCTACCGAAACCGATGCAGAAGGAAAATTCACTTTCAAGCCAGAACAAAAAGGAAATTATTTTCTGGAAGCCTTTACAGAAGATAAAACACCTGGAAAATTAAATGGAAAAGATTACGACAAAGTTTGGCATTTAGTGACTTATACTACTGAGGTTAAGTAGTCGTAAATTTTACAAAATTTAAAGCCAATTCGTCTTGAAAAAGCCTAATTGGTTCTTTTTATTCAGCTTGCTAATGACACTAACAAAAACATCAATAAAATCAAAGAATAAAAAATCGCGGTTACGACGGATCAGTGACTGGCTGCACCTGTGGTTAGGTATCGCATCGGGTCTGATCGTATTGATGTTGGGCATTACCGGATGTATATATGTTTTTCAAAAGGAAATTACTGAGCTGATTCACCGCAAAGCATATTTTGTTAATGTTCCGTCAAACCCTAAAACCCTGCCATTAAGTTTGCTGCAAACCAATGCCGAAAAAGCATTGGGAAATAAAAAGAAAATTGATTTTATTTCTACTTATAAAGCGCCGGAGCGAGCATGGGAATTTGGCACTTATAAAGCTGGTAATCCTAAAGCCTTCTGGTACTTCGACTCAGTTGATTATTACGATCTGGTACTGGTAAATCCTTACACAGGAAAAGTAACCCTGGTGGCCGATCATAAATATGAGTTTTTTGCAGTAGTTAAAATGATTCATTGGAGTTTGCTGATCAATCATCCGGTTGGTCAACAGGTTATCGGTTGGTCTACTTTTATTTTTGTGTTCCTGCTCATTTCAGGCATGGTGATGTGGTGGCCAAAAAATCTCAAAAAATCGAACTTCGATAAGAGTTTTAAAGTAAAGTGGAAAGCCAAATTTAAGCGCATTAATTACGACATGCACAATGTACTGGGCTTTTATGTCATGATCATATCCCTGATGCTGGCTTTAACGGGCCTGGTGTGGGCTTTTCAATGGTTTCAGGGAGCAGTTTATGTTGTCGCATCAGGAACCACTACCCCACCAAAAGTGGTAGAAATAAAATCTGACTCAACAAAAACCAGTAATGCTGTTCCATTCGATATTGCCTTTGATCAGGCCAAAAAGATTTTTAAAAACGAAGACCGCATTGGTATGTCGCTGGCGGGTGGCGGTACAGCAACTATTTATGCCACAGGTTACCGTGGTGAAGAAACTTACTGGAATTATGATATTTTACAGTTCGATCAGTACTCGGGCAAATTATTACATAGAACAAACCAATCAGAAAAAAACGGAGGTGAAACTATAATTGGCATGAATTACGATATCCACGTTGGTGCTATTTTAGGCCTTCCCGGAAAAATAATGGCATTTTTTGCCAGTCTTATTGCAGCAAGTTTACCTATAACCGGATTTATTATCTGGTGGGGAAAAGGAAAAAAGAAAAAAAATCCCACAATAGCGGAAAAATAAGTACATCCTAATTATTAATAAACATGAAATTTTTAAATCTATTTTTAGTTTTAAGCGGTTTAATTACCCTTAATGCTAATGCGCAAACAAAAGTTGACTCGCCGGAAGAAAAGCTGGAAAAGGATCGGAAAGCAATAAAATCTTTAGCCGGTTTTTATGAGGTGAATTTCAATTATGGCGAAGTAACCGCACCTGATCCAAATTACAAATTCAGCAAACCTTACGAAAGCCATGGTAACGAATGGGCCGAAATTATTGTTGACGAACCGAAAAGAATTGTGATACAACACATGCTGGCCATTAACGATACTACGGTTATTAAACACTGGCGTCAGGACTGGACTTATGAAGATACCGACATTATGCTTTATACCGAAGGTAATGCATGGAAAAAAGGCAATTTAACACCAGCAGATGTAAAAGGCAAATGGACCCAAAAAGTTTATCAGGTTGATGATAGTCCACGTTACCAGGGCTATGGAACATGGAGCCATGTTGGTGGTCACGATTCCTGGTCTAGCGAAACCGATTCCCCACTTCCGAGAAGAGAATCTACCGTACGTAAAGATTACAATGTATTAAACCGCGGCAGCAGAATAACCGTTACCAAAGATGGTTGGATGTTTGAGCAGGACAATAAAAAAATTGTGCGCTCTGCCAGTGGCGATAAACTTTTAGCCGTTGAAAAAGGTTATGAGGAATTTACTAAAATAGACCCTAAAACTTTTGCCAATGCACAAAAATGGTGGGCCAGCCAAAAATCTTACTGGGCTGATGTACGTGGCGTTTGGGCCGATATTATCGGATCTCAAAACACTTTCAAAGTACAAACCACGGCCAATGGCAAGTTGCTTTACGAAACACTTTTTAGCTTGGGCGATCAATCTGTTAAAGAAAAATGGTCAGCAAACCAGAACAAAGAAAAAATTAAAACCGCTTTACAGCCATATTTGGTAAAGTAAAGCAGTTAAAATTATAATGAATGGTTGATGGTTAATGGCAATGGTCTATTAACTGTCAGCCATTTTTCATGTTAAACGATGCCGTATCACTTGGGTGTGTAGGTAATATTTTATGAAAATCGAAGTCTGGCGCACTTCGGTTACTAAAGTCCTGCTATCGTTGCAAGTCCTCACTCGTTGGACTGCCCCCAAAAAGTTGGACACTTTAAGAGGAGCATTTTATGAGCAGAAAAATTAAGTATAGCTTGGAATTTAAACTGGCTATCATCGGTCAGGTCTTAAGTAGAGAGAAACCTTTGGATTCAATCTCAAGGGAAAATGGTATCGAACGGCGTATGGTCTATCAGTGGGTACAGTTCTATCAACGTTTTGGCGAGGCCGGACTAATCCCCCAGTCGACAGACTATTCACTGGAAAACAAACTTGAGGTTATCCGTTACTTTATTTCCAATAAGGTATCTTTGAGGGCGGCATGCCTTCATTTTAACATCAGATGTAACAGTGTCCTATCCAATTGGTTAAGGATATACGAATCTGCTGGAGCCGAGGGACTGTCTGAAACAACAAGAGGAAAACATCGACTCATGAAGCCAAAGATTCCGAAAAAAGCACCTTCCCTGTTGACAGATCATGAACAGGTCCTGGAAGAAAACAATCGTTTACGTGCGGAGGTCGCGTTTTTAAAAAAGTTACGGGCCTTAATCCAGAAAGAAGAATCAAAGAAAAACAAAAAGCGCTGATCATTCACGGATTAAGGAATATGTTTGACCTGCCAGTGCTTTTAGAGGTGGCCGGTATGGCACGGAGCTCATTTTATTACCATATGAAATGTAATGGTACGGCCGACAGGTACGGAGTGGTTAGGGGCCGCCTCAATGAACTCTACAAGCAGCATAAAGGTAGATATGGCTATAGGCGGATGCTGCTCCAGCTGAAAAAGGAAGGGCACATCATCAACCATAAGACGGTATTGAGGCTGACTGGAGAGATGGGCCTGAAAAGTGCCGTCAGACTTAAGAAATACAGATCATATAAAGAAGAAGAGAACAAAACAGTCCCAAATATACTCAACAGGGAGTTTAACGTTGACAGGCCGTTTGAAAAATGGGCGACCGATGTCACAGAATTCAATGTAACCGGTAAGAAACTGTATCTCTCTACCATAATTGATCTGTTCAATGGAGAGATTATAAGTTATTCGCAATCCCTAAGGCCGGACTTCGGGCAGGTTACTGATATGCTGGACCAGGCATTGAAAAAAAAGCCAGGTAATGCCAAACCCATGCTGCATTCCGACCAGGGATGGCAATATAAGATGAAGAGTTACCAGGGAATCCTGCTCAAGAATGGAATTATACAGAGTATGTCGAGAAAGGGCAACTGCCTGGATAATGCTGTAATGGAAAACTTTTTTGGTACGCTAAAGTCTGAGATGTTCTACCGCAAAAAATACCTGTCGGTGGAGGAGCTGAAGGGTGATGTTGATGAGTATATTAGTTATTATAACAATAAAAGGATAAGATTGAACTTAAATGGAATGAGCCCGGTTGAATACCGGACACAAGTCTTAAATAATTAATAAGTTTGTCCAACTTTTTGGGGGCAGTCCACGTGCCTCGTTCCGGGCTTTACGCTCTATCAGGTTTATTTAACTTGGATCTGTAGTTCTTTGGATTAAAGACCAAATGTAATGTTAGTCGAGATTTGTAATCTCGACCAGATGAATTTTTGATTCCAAAATCGGGATTACAAATCCCGACTAACAATTACTTTATTTTATTAAATTTCGGGATGAAAAAATTTGGCTTCATTTTCTTTTTATTTCTAACCGTTAACAGCTTCGCTCAAGATTCTACCTATACCAGAAATGTAGTAAATACCATTACCTCAAAAGAATTTTGGGGTAGAGGTTATACCAAAGATGGGATGAAAAAAGCAGCAGAATATCTTACAGCAGAATATCAAAAAATTGGTCTGCTGCCAATAGGTAATTCTTATACGCAGCCTTTTAATTTTCCTGTAAACACCTTCCCTGGAAAAATGATGGTAGCCATCAATGGACAAAAACTTGTTCCTGGTAAAGATTTCATTGTAAATAATGAAAGTCCGGGTATTAAACAAGTAGCAAATTTAACTCCAAATGATAGCCTTAATTATCGGGCTTCGTCATCACTACAAGTTTCACTAAAAGATAAATTAACCTGGTCTGTAGCTACTGAAGTTGGAGAAGTAACCACCATCCAGCTCGATAAGAAGAATTTTACCTCAATACCAAAAAAAATCAGTGTTGATATTGAAAACAAATTCATTCGAAACTTTGAGGCTGCTAACGTTTGCGGTTTAGTTAAGGGCACTAAATTCCCCGATTCCATTTTAATCATTACCGCACATTACGATCATTTGGGTGGTATGGGGGCTGATACCTTTTTCCCTGGAGCAAATGATAACGCGGCTGGCGTGGCTACCCTATTAAGTTTAGCCAAATATTATGCTGCCCATCCTCAACCCTACTCCATTGGTTTCATCTGTTTTGCAGCTGAAGAAGCCGGATTATTAGGATCAAGATATTTTGTAGAGAACCCTTTGGTTCCCTTAAGTAATATAAAATTCCTCCTTAACCTCGATCTGGTTGGAACTGGCGAAGCTGGGATGACCGTGGTTAATGCATCTGTTTACCCTAAAGCATTTGCTATGCTCAACGCCATTAACAATAAAAATCAGTATATCTCAAAAATAAACCAGAGAGGTAAAGCAGCCAACAGTGATCATTATTTCTTTACTGAAAAAGGTGTTCCTGCATTCTTTATTTACACTCAAGGCGGCCCTTCAGCCTACCACGATGTATTCGATAAACCTGAAACATTACCCCTTACCGAGTACAAAGATCTGTTCAAATTAATTGTTGGATTTTATCAAAAACTGATGGAATAGTTCTCTTTTTGGATTAGTCAATGTAATTTCTCGTTTAGTATCCGCAGAAGCGTAAAAATTAGTTTTTGATTATGCCTTTAGCGTTAGTTTTACCAAATACTGATCTTCTCCATCATCAAAAATCAATTCAGCATTCCATCCCGTTTCGTTTGCGGTACGTTTGATAGTTCCCTCATCTATATAAATCCAGTTGAACCAATTGCCTTTTTCGCCCTTATATTCATACTGGTAAGATACCTCACCATAGTATTGGTTTTGCGGCTTGGGCATATCTTCATATAAATAAGCAATATCAGAAGAATCGAAAATTACCTGCCCTTGAGGATTGATCAGGTCTTTTAACTTGATCAGAAAATCTTTAAAACCAGGCAAATTCCCTGTTAAACCGATACCGTTCATCAGCATAATAATGGTATCGAATTTCTCCTCATAGGTAAAAACATCCTGTACGAATGCTTTTTTCACACCACGGTCTTTCATAATGTTCACTGCTGCTTCAGAAATATCAATAGCCGTAACATCAATATTAAAAGCCTGTAGAAGCAGGGCATGACTACCTACACCGGCGCCAATATCCAACACCTTGCCACTGCACATGTGCAAAGCCTGAAGTTCTAAAACAGGCATGTCTTCATCATCACGAAAGAAAAACTCTAAAGGCATTTCTTCTGGTTCACCATACGAATTATGCAGCCAAAGAGTTTCTGCCTCTCCCGTTCTATAAATATCTGTTAGCGCTTTACCAAAAACATCCATGGGAGCAAAGATAGGGAAAATGGAAGAGGTATGAGGGAAGATGGGAAATGGAATGATATGATGATCATCCCGAGGCAAAAATTAAGTTGTCATGCTGAGGTACGAAGCATCTCGCAGTTGGTCGGGATTTGTAATCCCGACTAGGAGATTTGTTACCCTTATAAAATCAGATTGAAATCTGGCAAACAACGGTCTGGATTATAAATCCAGACCAACGATTAATCCTAATAAAATCAAACTCATTGCTAGTCGGGATTTGTAATCCCGTCTAAAAGAGTTAAGGATTTGTAATCCTAGTAAAATCAAACGTAAACATGGAGAATAAGGGTATAGATCTCAAATCCAGACCAACGCTTAACCGTTACTCAAGTTCAAACACCTGATGGTATTCTGGTATGGCTACATGTTTAAAACCATTATCTTTTAACCTCGTTGCGAAATGCTGTTGTACCTCATACTCTCCATGAACCAGAAACAATTGTTTCACTTTCGCCGGATCCTGGCAAGATAAAAAGTGTAATAAATCTTCATAATCGCCATGTGCACTCATCGATTTTATCGATTGTACTTCAGCTTTCACTTCGTATTCATCACGGAAAATTTCAACTACTTTTTGTCCGGCGATTAACCTGCCGCCAAGTGAATTTGGCTCACAATAACCCACCATTAAAATCGTATTTTTCTGGTTACCGATATTGTTTCTGATGTGGTGTTTCACTCGACCAGCCTCTGCCATACCCGATGCAGAAATAATTACACATGGCCTTGGATCTTCATTTAAAGCTTTCGATTCTTCTACACTCTCAATAAAACGCAGGCCCTTAAATCCAAACACATCATGGTCTATTCTTAAGGTTTCTTTAACCCCATTATTATACACTTCTGGGTGATTCTTAAGAATTTCGGTTGCTTTTGACGATAACGGACTATCTACATAGTAAGGAACATCAGGTAATTTACCTTTTAGTTCCAATCCGTTTAAAGCATAAAGCAGTTCCTGTGTACGGCCAACAGCAAAAGCCGGAATAATTACTTTCCCTTTTTTTACTTTGCAGGTATTATTAATGATTTCCAAAAGCAGATCTTCGATCGGATCGAGATCTTTATGCAGTGAATCGCCATAAGTAGATTCCATTAGAATATAATCGGCCTGATCAAACTGCTGGGGATTTTTTAAAAGCAGATCACCATAACGGCCAACATCGCCGGAAAAGGTAATCCGGGTTGGTTTGCCATCTTCCGTAATGGTAAGGTGGACTGCAGCACTGCCTAAAATATGACCTGCATCAGTAAACTTCAGCCGAATGCCTTCCTCAATCTCGAAATCTTCTTCATACTCCACAATCTTCATCAGACTAAGTGTTTTGATAACATCTTCTTCTGTATAAAGCGCTTCTTCCATTTCTTCGCCGTGGCGGAGGTGGCGGTTTGCATATTCAGCGTCCTGCATCTGGATTTTGGCAGAATCCATCATTAAAATGCGGGCGAGATCCATAGTGGCCGGGGTACAAAAAATCTTACCTTCAAAACCTTCTGCAACCAGTTTGGGCAATAAACCGCAATGATCAATATGGGCGTGTGATAAAACGAGATAGGTAACTTTTTTGGCATCGAAACCAAAGTAATCGTTTAATTTATCGGTAACATGGCCCATTCCCTGGAATAAGCCACAATCTAATAATATTTGGGTACCGTTTTTTAAGGTAATAAGGTGCTTACTCCCCGTAACCGTACGGGCAGCACCATGAAAAGCAATGTTCATCAAGATGTTGGTTAGAAAATATATAGAATAAAAATGCCGGATATTTCCGGCACTTCCAATTCTTTACGCATTTATTTCTGCTACTTTATCTTTAACCTTATCTGCAACGCTTGTGGCTTTATCTGCCAAACCTGCTAATTTATCTTTAGAAGCATCTAAAAGATCAGCAAAAAAATCTGATACTTTACTTTTCAGATCGCTGGTCGAATCTGATGATAATGCCAATGCGATGGTTGCTCCTAATGCTGCTCCGGCTAATACGCCTACTATAATTTTTGTCTCTTTTTTCATGATCTTAGTGATTTAGTTATTAAACATATTTAACCCACAGGTGTTTTTATTTTTTTCATCTTACAAAAACCAATCCACAATGAAGCGCATATTTTTTATAGACCTTGACAATACCATTTATTTTACCAAACCGAATGAAGAACAGTTGATGGGTGAATTATACCGTTTCTTGGAAAGTATGGATTTAGGCATTAGTAAAGATGATTTCCAACTTGCCAAGCAGGAAATGTTAAAAACGCCGTTTCTGAAAGTGGCAAAAAAATACGGTTTTAAAGAAGAAGTAATGCCTGATTTGATTTCTTATCTCCAAAACAGAGAAGTAACCAGGCCTTTAAAGCCGGGCGACGATTATCACCACATCAAAAGTTTAATCGGACGGAAATTTATTGTAACGGCCGGTTTTCCAAAACAACAGCTTTCAAAAGTAAAGATGCTGGGCATCGCAGATGATTTTGAAGAAGTGCATGTGGTAGATGTTTCTATAGCGGACAAGAAAAAAACTTTTGAAAAATTGATCCATCAACATCACCTTGATAAAAATGATATTTTAATTATTGGCGATGATGCCGAATCGGAAATCAAATTTGGACTGGAACTGGGAATCAGCACTTTTTTACTCGATCCCGAAAACCTGCACCCAAATGCCGAAAGCACTTTTAGGGGGAATGATTTAAGTGGCCTTCATGCAGCCGCAGGACAAGCTTAGTTACGTCATTTCGAGCGGAGTGCAACGTAGCCGAGAAATCTAAATATTAAAACTAACTTATATAAATCCCTCCATTGCGCTGTACTCTAAGGATGACAATCGTACTTAAAACTTAAATGTTCTAAGGTGACTCAGGTGGTCAACATTAAAATGAAATGCTTAAAACCAGATATTACTAAACAGTTTTTGCATTATTATGACCACCTTAGACACCTAAACACACTTCAGAAAAGTTCATCAATAAAAAAGTCCCGATTTTCATCGGGACTTTCCATTTATCCTCTACCACCTCTTGATGGTCTTCCACTTTCACCTCCACCTCTTTGTTGTGGTGGAGCTTCTCTTCTTTGTTCTTGTCTTTGTTGCTGCTGCTGAGCTCTTTGTTGTTGAGCCTGAGCATCACGTTGTGCACGCTCTTGTTGCTGTTGTTGCGCTTGCTGGGCACGTTGCTGTTGTGCCTGTTCATTACGTTGTTGTTGAGCCTGCGCATCGCGTTGTGCTCTTTCTTGTTGTTGCTGCTGGGCTTGTTGCGCACGCTGCTGCTGCATTTGCTCATTACGTTGTTGTTGAGCTTGAGCATCGCGCTGAGTCCTTTCCTGCTGTTGTTGTTGAGCCTGTTGTGTACGTTGCTGCTGCATCTGCTCGTTACGTTGTTGCTGAGCCTGTGCATCGCGTTGGGTTCTTTCCTGCTGCACTTGTTGCGCACGTTGCTGTTGCATCTGTTCATTACGTTGTGCTCTTTGTTGATCCATTTGAGCACGTTGCTGATCATTCTGCTGTGGCTGCATATTACGTTGGTTACGTTGTTGATCTGTGCTCATGCGGTCTTGATTACGCTGCTGTCTGATCTGATCTAAACGTTGTTGATCCTGGCCACGATTTGCATTATCCTGCCTGTTTCCATTATCAATTCCGTTAGTGCCACCACGACTAATACGTCCGTTTGCATCCCTATTATAAGCCTCGCCCCTGTTATTTGGCTGATTGTTATTATCCCGACCTACATTACCATTATTTGGTTGTGTAGAAGTACGGTTATCTCTTGATCCAAAACGGTTGTCGTTATTGCCCGGGTTACCGCCTCTTTGATCGCGGTTGGTATATCCTTCGTTTCTTCCGCCTCTGCTAATACCAGCATTACCTTGTTCAAATCTTCTTGGTGCAGCATTACGGTTATCTGGTGCATTACGTTCAGGTCTTGGTCTGTAAATAGAAACCTCTCTGCCACCAACCCTGCTTGCGCCAGGCCTTGAACTTTGCGCATAACGATAAACTGTTACATCTCTATTGGTTGCACGTCTGATATCTTCAACCCTTGGACCGCCATAATAAGTTCTTCTGTTATATACATAAGTATTATTGATGATGGTGGTGTTGCGGATGTATACATTATTGCGACCGTAATCATATCTTGGGAAAGTATTGATATAAATATTACGTTGTGGAATAAAGTTCCAGCAAAATTCTGGTACTGCATAGCGGCGGCCAAAGCTTAAATTAATACTGATGCTTGGTGCCATAGGTGCCCATCCGTAATAACCATCGCCACTTCTCCAATCTACCCAAGCCGGTCCCCAATTGGTATCAGGTAACCAGATCCATTGCCTGTAACTGTTAATTACCCAACGGCCATAGTGGAAAGGCGCCCAGCCCCAATCGTAATTAGAAACCCAGGTATTGCCATATTCTGTCATTGCCCAACGCCCGTTTGTGTAATATGGACGAAATTCGTTTTGATCTACATCTGGTCGCCAAACATAACCATATTGTGGATCCTGAATCCAGGTACCATAGGGCGAAAGTTCGTCGTAAAAAGTCTGTAAAGAGATATTGCCAGTACTGTAACCATCATTCTGGTAATCGTTTTGATAGTCTTGTGCCCTGACAAGGGTTGTGGTTCCGGCAAGGAGCGCAAAGAGCCCCAGCACAAGTGCCGTAGATTTCAGTGTTTTCATTTGTGTGTTTATTTTAATAACCTAACGTGTGTGTATCAATTAGAGAACCAAAATTACAGAAGGTTTAATATGCAAGCATAGTTTTAGCGTTTTCCTTCAAATATTGCGTTGCAGGGCATATTTAACTAATATTTAACGTTTTAAGTGAAGTTTAATTGTGCAGAAAATTAGTCAGTTAGAAATAAAATTTGCTACACCTTTGCTTATAAAAGAGATTATATTGCGAGCACCGCAAACTTTAGAACTTAAATTCTATTTATTGTGAGTATTTTTGTAGCATGCAAAAAGGCACTTTATACCTTATTCCCGTACCATTGGCTGAAGAGGTAGCACACAAAACGTTTACCCCTTATTTGGTTGATACCATTAACCAGATTGACACCTACATTGTAGAAAACAGTAAAACAGCCCGTAAGTTTTTAAAGGAGGCTGGATTAAAAACCCCTCAAAAAGATCTGATCGTACACGATTATGGAAAACATAACCGTACCGATTTAGGTCAGTTTTTTGTGGAGCTTAATGCCGGAAAAGATGTAGGTTTGATGAGCGAAGCAGGTTGCCCTGGCATTGCCGATCCAGGAGCCGATATTGTTGCCGAAGCACATAAACGCGGTATTAAAGTGGTACCATTGGTAGGACCAAGTTCAATTTTGTTAGCTTTAATGGCTTCAGGTTTTAACGGACAAAGTTTCGCCTTTTGGGGTTATTTGCCAATCGATAAAGAGCAACGCACCAAAAGGATTAAAGACCTGGATTTATCGGCAAGCCGCTATAAACAAACACAGATATTCATCGAAACACCTTTCCGCAATAACCAGCTTTTTGAAGAAGTGCTGAAAAGCTGCAAACCCAATACACAAGTGTGTGTAGCTAGCAACCTTACCGCAGCAGATGAATTTATTAAGACCCAAAGTGTTTACAACTGGCGAAAAGAGGAAATAGACTTGCATAAACAGCCAACTATATTTTTGTTGTACTAAAGTTGTTCATTCGTTCAGTAGCCATTGGTTCATTGGTGATTTACATTGGTCACGTATGCCTTTCAAATCTTCGTCATCTCGACTGAAGCGTAGCGAAATGGAGAGATCTATTCTTCTTAGATTTCTCGGCTGCAATGCATTCTGTTCGAAATGACGATTAATTGAAGTAATAACTCAAAAAAATCAAAACATATCCCGCACCAGATTGGTTGTTAATGTAGCGTTCTGTAATATTATTCACTAAATTTTATAATTATGAAAAATACGGGCACACCAAAAAACAACCCCACAGTTCAGGGCAGTTCAATAGCAGATCGGGCAAATCATGATGTTAAAACGGATAAAAAAATCCAGGGCATTACCAACGGCGGCGGACAACGATCTGATCAGACTTCGAACAAGGACAACCAGCGGAAATACGATAATAAGAAATAATGAAAAGGTGATGATCTTGCAAGATCATCACCTTTTTTGTTAAATCATAAATTTCTAATCCATGGGATGTGCGGGATAATAGCCCTCTGTAGCAATGATATATATTGCACCTTCTACCGACGGAAGTTTAGGCAGGGCAAAATTCGACCTGCCATCGCCGCCATACCTTGTTTTGAGGATAGAAAACAACATCGTATTTTTAGTGATTGATAGCAGCGAGCCATCACATATCGCAAACCCTACAGGCGCATAATCGCCGGCAAAAAGGGTTATTGCCCCTAGCATTAAATTCATAGCGTTTTTATTTATTGTTTTATACTACTAAATAAATAAAATAATTCTTATTTCGCCATTACATTATAAAGATTATAATCCGTCGTGAGTGCACCGGTTATTCCTAAATTATAATAGCGTAAAAACTTAGCTGAAAATATTATTCACCAGCTAAATTTCCTCCAATTGAAGATATATTCTTTAAAAGAATGCGCTAATCTACTTTAAGCAATACCAATCTTATCTAATCACCCTATTAGGAGAAAAGGCAATAAAATATTCAGACCCGGTTTGGATACTAACATTAAGATCGGGCACATTAACTTTGGGCTGCTCTTTGAGCTGCGATAATACACTGGCTGTAAAATCGTGTATCTTTTTGGGATCTACATGAAAAGAAACTGTAGGAAAGAAATCGTGCTCGATTGCGGCCTTTCCCTCCTCATTTACCTGGCTAAATTTCCACGATTCTGTAGCCCGAAAACCATTTTCGTTGTTAGCATTATTTAAATGATATAAAAACACTTTCGCCTGTAAGGCTATACTCTCATTTTGCATACTATAAAATTTGGGCCTTTCTGGCCATAATTCGGTAAGGTAAGAAGAATAAAACTGGTAGTGCCCTTTTTTAATTAGTGAGCGATATGGAATTAACTATTCATCTTCTTTAAAACTTTAATTTAAATCAAAGAAACACCCGTAAAACAGACTGTTTGTGTAAATTTTTAAATACAAATACAGCTTTAAAACATTACAAAGCATATTGGTTAAGTCTTGGTGTAAAATTACCCTACAGGTAAAAAATAATGTAACATGTTCTGTTACATTTGTTTCATCAGCTCTTAAGGATTAACTAACCTATATCCCATGAAAAAAAACCTAAAAAGAATCGCGATCGTAGCGATGGTTGCAGTAGTAGTTGCAGCATGTAAAAAAAACCAGGAAACATTAACACCAGAACCACAAGAAACTGTAAAAAACACCGATGAGGTTTTACAGCACATTAAAAATTTAGGCTTCCCTGAATCGAGTATTGTTGATAATGGAAATGAATATGTTGTTGAGGAAGATATTATATTCCCTAAAAACATGGAAATTCCTGCAAATACGGGGCTAAAAACCGAACAGTATTATACCGGAAGCATCGTAAATGCAACGAAAAAATTAAATATCAGGATTTTTGTAGATGCATCTATGACCTCTATGAGCAGTGAGATCAATAGTGCCATTGCCCAATGGAATGCTGTTCCAAATTCGACCTTACGCTTTAGCGTTGTAACAACAGCACCTTACGACATTCTGATCAAAAATGAAAATTTAGGAAATGGTGTTTGTGGCCAGGGACAGTTCCCTTCGGGAGGAAGTGCAGGTGCTTTGGTTAAAATCAATAAAAATTACATTGCCGGTAATTCTTTTGCACAACGTGCCAGAACAATTTGTCACGAGTTTGGTCACTGTATCTCATTCAGACATACTAACTGGTCAGCTATCGGTGAATCAAGTGCAACAAATGTACCTGGCGTAACCGGAACCGATGCATCGTCGATCATGAATGGCGGCCAATGTGGCTCAGGTGCCACGGTATTATCACAAAAAGATAAAGATGCCACTGCTGTATTATATTAAAATTTGCTAAAAACAATAAACAAACCTAAACCGATCTGTAAGGGGCTGATAATTAATAAGCCCGGGAGCACATTGTAGCGCCCGGGCTTATTCTTTTGATAAGGCAATGATGTCTTTCCCTTCTAAAATCCGCCGCTCATTAGTGTGGCTCAAAGTATTGATCATCGCATCGCCCAGTTCAGCCATTGTGCAAAATCCACCTGGATAAACAGCCCTTCCAAGCGGAAATAACCAATTGATATAGGTATAAAATTTATGTGCATATTTCTGACCTGGCAATGGCTTGATAAAACCCGGACGGAAATTAAACACCTGTTCAAAAGGTAATTTTGTTAAATCGCTTTCCGTTTTGCCTTTTACCTGTGCCCATTTCAAACGGCTATGCGCATTGGTTCCTCCACCAGAAACATAACAAAAAGTCATATCGCTATTGAGTTTGCTCAACGTTTGTGCAACATGCATGGTAAGTGTATAAGTCATTTTATAATAGGTTTCCTGATCAGCGCCTACTGAAGTAATGCCCAAACAGAAGAAACAGGCATTATAACCAATCAGCTGACTTTCTATCGCCGAGAAATCGAAAAAATCAGGATGGATAATCTCTTTCAGCTTTGCATGGCTATAACCAGAAGGTTTGCGATTGATGACTAAAACCCCATCTATTTCAGGGCTATTTAAGCATTGCATCAATACCCCTTCTCCAACCATTCCAGTAGCACCGGTAATGATAACATTATTTTGATCTCTGGTTTTTCCCATGAAAGTTGTTTAATAATTAAAACGAATGTAAGTTAATCTTTGTTTGCTAATAAGATCCAGATAGATTCTTTTCACCTGATTATGTCAAAAAAGAGATATTTTTATGATAATTAATTCTTATTAAGAACACCAGCCATATGAAAAGTCAGAACCTGCCGTGCATTAAAATAATGGTACTTACCTGGTTATTATTTATTTCCTGTCAGTTATTTGCACAGCAGGAATTGAGTCCGAGGCAAACCTATCCTAATTTATTTGAGCAAGTTCAGATGGCAGGAATTTATCCTGATAGTAAATCTTTCGTGGATGCCATCCCAAAAAGGAAGCCTTCAGAAATCATGAACGCTTATATCACGCACAAAAATGACAAAAATTTTGATTTAAAAGCATTTGTAAGCGAATACTTTAGCCTGCCCGAAAACCATCACGCAGCTTACCATTCGGATATCAATGCAGGTATCGAAAAACATTTAGACACGTTGTGGACGGTTTTAAAAAGAAATCCGGATACGGTTTCCACTTATCAAACTTCGTTACTGCCATTGCCAAAACCCTACATTGTTCCGGGTGGCCGTTTTAGGGAAGTTTATTACTGGGATTCTTATTTCACCATGTTGGGCCTGCAAAAGGCAGATAAAACAGAAACCATAAAAGATATGGTTGATAATTTTGCTTTCCTTATCGATAAATATGGTTTTATCCCGAATGGGAACCGCACGTATTACTTAACACGCTCGCAACCCCCGTTTTTTGCTGCTATGGTTCAACTGCTAACAAAGCATAGTAAGGATGTAAAACTTAGGGATTATAGGGATGCATTGGAGAAAGAGTACAATTTCTGGATGAAAGGTGCCAGTAATATAGGTAACGGAAAAGCCATTAACCACGTGGTAAAATTAACAGATGGCACCATTTTAAACCGCTATTACGATGCCGGCGATCAGCCACGTGAAGAATCGTACAGGGAAGATTTTGAAGCAGCAAAATCAACAAAGCAAGTTCCATCCACATTCCTGAGAAATGTACGTTCTGCTGCAGAATCGGGTTGGGATTTTAGCAGCAGGTGGTTTGCCGACGGTAAAAACTATAGCCAGATTATTACTACAGATCTGCTTCCTGTTGATTTAAATACATTGTTGTACAATCTGGAAACTACAATTTCGGCGGCAAACATAGAGGCGGGCAATAATGCAAAGGCCGCTGCATTTGCCAAAAAGGCGCTTAAGCGTAAAACTGCTATCCTTAAATATTTCTGGAACAAAAAACAGGGCTTTTTTACCGACTATAACTGGAAAAAACGCTCTTTATCCAATCAGCTTACGCTTGCGGCAGCTTTTCCTCTTTATTTTAAGCTGGCAACAAACGAACAGGCGAAAGCTGTTAAAGAGAAGTTAGCAAAGGATTTTTTTAAAACCGGCGGTTTAATTACAACCTTAACCACAACAAAACAACAGTGGGATGCGCCAAATGCATGGGCACCGCTGCAATATATCAGCATTATTGGGTTGCGCAATTATGGCTATGATAAACTGGCTGATACCATTAGTACAAGGTGGATAAGCCTTAATATTTCGGTATTTAAAGAAACCGGGAAATTAATGGAAAAGTATAATGTGGTAGAAACGGACAGTAAGGGTGGTGGTGGCGAATATCCACTACAGGATGGTTTTGGCTGGACAAATGGTGTACTTTTAAAACTGATGAAAAAATAACTATTGAGATGAGAATTACTCTTTTCATCCATTTTGATAAATACTATCGGTTTTAATAAAAAGAAGAGGCCTAACCCTTAACAGAAATAATTAACCTGTTAAGGGTTAGGCCCCGTCGATGTCTACTAAATTTTAATATCCTGGATTTTGTATAAGATTTGGATTACCAAGCTGATTATCGGGGATAGGAAAAAGTAAGTATTTAGCTTCACTTGCCGGTTTTTCCTGCCATGCAGCAAGGAATTTACCAAAACGGATTAAATCCTGTCTCCTAAAACTCTCCCAATATAACTCACGGCCACGCTCATCCAATAATATATCCAATGTTAAACTTGGTAAAATTGAAGCACCTCTAACCGTTCTGATCGAATTCACAATGGTTAAGGCAGCTGCTGGCTGCGATGTTCTTAACAGGGCTTCGGCTTTCATCAATAATACGTCGGCATAACGGAAATAAACCCAGTCGTTATCAGGTTTTTTAGATCCGGAGTTGGCATAATCAATCGGATATTTGATCACACGGATACCTGCCACTTCCAAATGGTTAGGGTCTCTTTCTATAATGCTTACCTCTGGCGTAAAGGCCAATGGATTGCCTTTTCTATCTTTTAAGGCTACCCCATTCTGGTTTACCTGTTGACCAACTAAAAACCCCACCCTAACACCTGCAATATTGGTTTGGCCAGTATAAGATCCGCCTCTTCGTTTATCAGCAGCTTCAAATTTTGCGTAAAAGTTTGATAGGGTCGAAAAACCGTTGTAACCGCTCGGGTCCTGGTTATAGTGTGTGGTACATTTCCACTGACCATCCAGATCGCTGCCATTTACACCACCTAAATTTTGTGCAGTAAAAATGTTTTCAGTTGAAAGCACATCATTTGTTGGGGCAAAATTATCAAAGTAGTTTGCCGTGAGCACATAACCTCCGGCTGCTATTTCATCGGCAAGCGAAATTACCCTGGCCATATCTGCAGCATCAAAAGTTGGTGTATTGCGGTTCAGGAAAGCTCCTTTGTTAAGGTAAAGTTTCATTAAAAGTGTTCTGGCCGCATTTTTATTGGCAACATTTGCAGGTCCGGCAGGCAGATCGGGAATTATTGCCGTTAACTCACTAATGAGGTAAGTAATTTCATATGCTGCATTTCTTACACGGGATGGTTTGGTAACACCTTCACCGGGATCCCTATAAGGCACCTGCCCCCAGCCATCCAGCACAGAAAATTGGGCAAATGCACGTAAAAAACGCGCCTGCGCGGCCTGCCCCGCATTTGGACTTGCATTTAAAACACTTGTAGCCACATAAGAAATACTATTTAAATCCCTGAACACATCCGAGATCCGGGTATGATCTGGTGCCCATTTATGTAAATGTAATGCGCGCCATGCACCATTGTCGTCCCAATCGCCTGCACGTGTGGGCACTATAATTTCGTCAGACGTTACTTCCTGCAAAGCAGCCCAATTCCATGGTGCCTGGTAAGGACCGATCATTGCGGCGTATGTAGCACCCAATACCCCGGCAACATTATTTGATGATACTGCTCCACTACCAACCTGGCCATTCAGGTTTTCATCCAGCTTGGTACAGCCTGAAAAACTTAGGGCAACCACAGCGAAACTGAAAATATATTTATTTTTCATGTTATTATAGTTAAAAGATTAAAGGGAAAAATTAACACCAAAATTGAAGGTCCTTGCTGTTGGATAAGCCGTATAATCTATCCCGGCAGAAGGAACCCCGCTAACACCTTTGTTTACATTCACCTCTGGATCAAAACCGGTGTATTTTGTAATTACAAATAGGTTTTGGCCGTTAACATAAACGTTTAAAGATTTTATTGATTTACCGATGTTCCCGATATTATAATTAAGGGTGGCATTAGCCAACTTTAGGTAATTACCTTTTTCGATATACCTTGATGAAGCCGCAATTGGATTTGCAAGCGACTCTTGAATAGGTGAGTTAACCAAGGCGGCAGAAATATTCCGCTGGGCACCCAGGTTGGAAATGGCCAATACAGAATTTGCGGTGTTGTTATAAATATCCTGACCAAATGAACCATTTAAGTTTGCCGTAAACGAGAATTTCTTATACCTTAAATTGGTACTTAAACCTAAAATCACTTTCGGATTGGGATTACCCACATAATAAGCGGTAAAGCCATCATCGGTATATTGCGAAAAGCCACTCGCATCCAAACCATTATACTGGCGGGTAACCATGGCAAAAAGTGGTAAACCATTCTGGATCACTTCGGTTGTGACACCACTTAAACCCTGGCCGTTTAGCGAACCTGTTTTAATAATGCCATTTATGTTCTGAACTTTATTGTTGATAAAAGTGGCATTACCGCCTAAAGACCATGTAAAGTTATCTTTATCGATAATTGTACCATTTAACGTTAACTCCAATCCCTTATTGATGATCTGACCCGGTAAATTTACCCAGGTAGGCACATTACCACCAACTGCCGGAGAAAATGCAATTTGCGGGAACAATAAATCGTTTGTTTTTTTATTAAAATAATCTAGTGATCCAGTTAACCTGTTTTTAAACAGTCCGAAATCGATACCTACGTTCGCCTGTTTATCCGATTGCCACTTTAAATCGGCATTTTCATTATTGATCGGCGTTAGGATAGGCGAACCGTTCGCATTTCCAAAATCGTAACGGAGCTGGGCAGAACCAGATGGAAAGTCCTGATTACCCGTTTTACCATAACCTAAACGTAATTTTAACTGATCTAACCATTGGGTATCAGACATGAAACTTTCCTTTCTGATATCCCAGGCGGCGGCAAAAGAAGGGAAATAACCATAACGGTTAGATTTACCAAATTTGGTAGAACCATCTGCCCTGAAAGTGGCAGTTAAGATATACCTGTTATCATAATTAAAAATTGCCCTTGCAAAATAAGATTGTAATTCTGTTATAGGGTTATTAAAGGTCGAAAATGTACGGTTGGCTGGTGCCGTGGTTTGAAAAGCATCGGTATAATCGGCAGCGATATCGCCAAAACCTGTTGCGGTATTGGTTGCCCCTTTGTTGATAAAGTTTGAATACTCATAACCTAAAATCGCGTTCAGGTTTAGCTTGCTTGCAATTTCTTTATTAAAGTTTAAGGTATTGGTAAACTGTTGGGTAATCAATTCGTTGTTGGAGTAGCTGGCATAACCGCCGAGAAAAGTTCCGGATGGCTGGATGCCCTGCAGGTTTAAAGTGCTCCTGGTAGATGCCCTTCTGATACCCGCGCTATAATTTACGCTGGCAAGCATGCGGTACTCTAACCAGGGCGTAATTTTGTAATATGGCGAAACGCTGCCCAAAATGGTAGACACTTTCGATTTATCGTTATTTGCAGCCAGGGCAGCTAGAGGATTGATGGTGGTAGAACCGTAATCTATAAATAAACTACCATCGGGATTATAGAAAGATTGTGTGGGATTCCACGATAATGCCTGCGAAATTAAGCTTCCTGTAAACCCCGCATCAGTGGTAATTGGCGCTACACTTTCCAGGTACTGGTTGCTGATCATGTTAATATCCACTCCCAGCTTTTTACTTTCCAGAAATTTGAAATTACCATTAAAGCCGGCACTGTATTTTTTAAAATCGGTTGTTTTGATGATCCCCTGTTGATCCTGGTAGCCAAGTGAAACACGAAATGTATTACCATTGGTACCGCCGCTAATACCAATTGAGTAATTTTGGTTATATGCTGTTCTGGTAATCGCATCCAAAGCGTCAACACTGTTTCCGAAATTACCGGTTGTAAGGCTATATTTCTGCAGTGCTGCACGGTATTCATCGCCCGTTAAAACATCAACCCGCTTTGCAATGTTACTTACGCCTGCAGATGCACTTACATCGATTTTGGTCTCACCGGATTTTCCTCTTTTTGTGGTAATTAAAACCACACCATAGGCAGCACGCGAACCGTAAATTGCCGTAGCCGATGCATCTTTCAATATCTCCATCGACTCAATATCAGCCGGATTGATAAAGTTTAAAGGATTGCCATCAGGCGCTGTACCAATACCTGCGCTTGTTGATGGCCTGGCCGATCTTCCGTCAAGCGCTACCCCATCTACTACATAAAGGGGCTGCCCTGTTCCGGTAATGGCAGAATTACCCCTTATCCTAACAGTAGAGGCACCACCCGGTTGTCCACTGTTATTGATCATCTGTACACCTGCAACTTTACCCTGTATCAATTGATCAGGTGCATTTAGCGGGCCTTTATTAAAATCTTTGGCCGATACGGTTGTTGCGGCACCTGTTAAATCATTTTTTCTTACTGAAGCATAACCGATAACCACAACAGCTTCGAGGTTATTAAGCGAACTTAAGGTAATGTTAAGCAGGGTTTGATTGTTGATACTTACCGTTTGCGATTCGTAACCTACAAAGCTTACCGTTAGCCGGCTTGTTCCGTTTGGGGCAGTGATCTGATACTTACCCTCTGCATCGCTTTGTGTTCTGGTGTTCGTACCCGTTATTTGCAAGGTTGCGCCGGCTAAAGGCGTTTTATCGGTATCGTATATCATACCTTTTACAGTGATCTGGGCAAAAGCTGCCGTACTGGATAAAAGAATTAAGAGACTTAAACTGATGAGTTTCTTTAGTGAATACAATTTCTGTTTCAAAGACAAAACAGACCAATTGCCTGGTAAAGTGATGTTCATAGTAATTTATTATAATTGGTTAGAAATTAGTTTTTTAAGAGGTGTTAGTGCTGGAATTTAGGGCGGACTCTTTTTCATGGTTTTTGGTTTTATATTGATATTTACTTGATTACACTGTAATTGATAACTGGTGCCAATGAATAACTCCAATGATAAATGCCCGCTCTTGATTTGGCAATTCAAAATCTCTGGGATCGTTCCCGATATTTATGACATCAAAACAATAAGCTGTTTTTAACTCATATCGGTTCCTATTAATGGGCGAATAGGATTCCACGAGCACATTTTGGTAATCGTTAACACCATTTCGATGGACTATAAAACTTATCTTGTTAAGGCAATAAACTACGGCATCTTTCTGCCAGGCTGGTATTTTTGTTTTTGGATATACTATATTTTTGGCTATGGCCTGCAGCTGGCCTGTAATGACATAGAATGGGGGCTCTAAAATGATAAACAGTTCTTGTTGTCCCATAATTTTTTGATACAATAAGTCCGGTCCATATAATGGCTCCAAAGCTATTGTCATTTAGTTTAGTATAATGATTAATCGTCAAAAGCGAGCAGTTAAAATTACCCGAAATATCAAATTTATAGTATGAATATAACTCATAAATCATATAAAACCATAAAAATTAAAATTATTTGTAGCTATAAATTGCATAATGTATTCTTTACGACCCGCAAGAAACTGATGTTGGGGTTGCAAAAAGACACCTGTTTTTAGCCGAGAAAACAGTTAAACGATACAGATAGAACTATCGAAACCTACAAAGACTACACTTGAGAAATATGGAATCAAAAGCTTAATAAATGATTAGGAAAGGAGAGTATTAGCCAATTGACCTGATTGAGAAGATTTGGGATATCCTTTAATTGAGCATTTAAATTATAAATAGTCTTTTAAAAAGGTGATGCTTTTTCAGAAAATTCTGTTTCATGAAAACATAACTGAAGAATCTGTTTTTGTGGTGAGCGGATTTGGGTGATGTTAAAAAACATTGAGGCTATATGCAGTTGCATACAGCCTCAAAAAAATTATCTTGCTGTTGGGCCTTTCATCTGGTAATCTTTAGGTGGTTCTGCACCTAAAAGGTTTTGTACAAAGTAATCCCAGCGGCGGCGCATCATATAAGGCGAGTAAGCACCGTAACCATGTGCACTGTTTGGAAAAATAACGAGATCAAATGATTTGTTTGCTTTTTCAAGCGCCTCTACTACCAATAACGTATTGTATGGTGGCACATTATCATCCATCAAGCCGTGAACCAGCATCAATTTACCTTTTAAATTTTTAGCATAATTTTGATTCGCCTGAACTCCGTAATCTGAATTTTCTACCAGGCCGTTATAGCGTTCGCCCCAATCGTCCTCGTAATTTCTGTTGTCGTGGTTTCCTGATTCAGAAATACCCACTTTAAAGAAATCCGGATAACGGAACATTGCCGCAGCAGTAGCAAAACCACCACCAGAATGCCCCCAAATACCTACTTTTGTCGTGTCGATAGGATATTTTGCAGAAAGTTGTCTGATGGCCGCAATCTGATCAGGCAAGGTGTTCTCTGCCATGTTGCCGTAGCTCATATCGTGAAAACTTTTAGAGCGGTCGGGGTTACTGGTTCCTTCTATTACCACAACAATAAAACCCAGTTCGGCCAAGGCCTGATTATCGCCACGCGAAGCTGCAAATGCCCAGCTGCCTACGCTACCACCCTGTGGCCCAGGATAAATATAATCGATAACAGGATATTTCTGGCTGGCATCCATTTTTGTTGGTGTAAAAACCAGACCATAGATATCTGTTTTACCATCTTTGGCTTTCACCGAAACCGAAATGGGCGCTTTCCAACCTGTAGCGATTAATCTCGAAACATCTGTTTTTTCTAAAGTATTGATCAGTTTTCCGTCAATGCTTCTCAAAACAGTAACTGCTGGCACATCAGGCTGCGAATAGCTA
Source organism: Pedobacter sp. D749 (assembly GCF_019317285.1). Lineage (NCBI taxonomy): Bacteria > Pseudomonadati > Bacteroidota > Sphingobacteriia > Sphingobacteriales > Sphingobacteriaceae > Pedobacter > Pedobacter sp. D749. The sequence goes on along the minus strand of NZ_CP079218.1, from coordinate 5,541,311 downwards.
TCGATAAAATATTTTTCTGAAGGAGATAGTGATACAACATGATTTCCTACTTCAGGAGTTAGGTTGGTTAAATTTTTCCCGTCGAAACCAATTTTATACAGGTAACTAAAATAAGGATTTCCTTTCTCACGGCCGTTTGCAAAAAAGTAAAGCGTACGTGTCTTTTCATCAACTTTAATCAAACGAGAAACTACGAAATCGCCTTGGGTAATCTGGTTTTTCAATTTTCCGTTACTTGAATCGTACAAATACAAATGTCCCCAGTTATCTCTTTCCGAATACCAGATGATTTCTTTTGAAGCAGGAAGATAACGCCAGTTGATAGCTCCTTGCCCCGATTCGTACTGTGTTTTTACAGTCTCTTCGAAAACTTCGCGAACAGCACCTGTTGTGGCGTTGGCAATACGGAACTTTTCGTTTTTATGATCTCGTGAAGTCGACACGAAAGCAACTTCCGATCCATCTGCTTTCCAATCGATATCATCAAAAGTACCACTGCTTGATATATCATCACTCAAAGTTGCCCGATGTTGATCTGCAGGAATGTTAAGCGAAATTACTTTCGGGTTTTCTACATCGATAACCACTCTACGGATGGTTGCAATCTGCTTATCGCCAGGCAAAGGATATTTCCAGGCTTTTAGTACCGGTGCACCCACATTAGTGGTTACAAGGTACATATCTTTTGAATTTCTTTGATCTTGCTGAAAGGTCGCTATCTTTTTTGAATCGGGCGACCAACGTAAAATTGGGGCATCACTGTGTTTCCAGCCTGCGTTATCGGTAGCATAACCATAGTCTTTAATGCCATCGGTGGTGAGCTGTATTAATTTGCCTGAGGCCACATCTTTCACAAAAAGATTATAATCTTTAATTAAAATGGCTTTTTTTCCATCAGGTGATAATACCTCGTTGTGGCCACCCATGCGTCGCGATGGCATTTCGCCTCCTTTATAATCAGTAGTGGCTGTTTTGGTTTTATTTGCAGGATCTACCAGAAAAGCCTGTTCAGTACCATTGTTTTTTGTGCTATACCAAAATTTATCACCTTCGAGCCAGTTCGGCTGTACATTGGCGTGGTCGATATACTTTGCGGTGTTATAGCTCATAAAACTTTCCGCTTTTTCATAATCTTTAACGGTTAAAGCCTTCTGCTGAGCATTTGCCGTAATGGCCAAAGTACAAGCCGTTACGGTAAGCCAATATTTATTCATCATGTTAGTTAATCTTGCGATAAAAATAATACTGTTTTGGCAAACGATTGGTATTAATCATGATACAAAATGGGCATAGGCCGCAGAGGAGCGTGCAAAGAGCCAGACAAATTACCTCAGACTTTTGGACACCTGACCTGATACTTAACTGCAATTTCTCTTTTCAACTATATATGTTGACTAAAAAACATTGTATTTAGCGATAAAAGCGGTATTGATAAACAAAATGAATCCAGATATTCGACAACAGGACACTCATTCCGGTACAACATGGACAAATGATATCAAAAAATATGCTGCAAAACTCCTGGCTACATATTGCCTTTTGGTTCAATTATCCCCCTTTCATTACTTATATCGTAATAAAAATCAAAATCCTCAGTACTTCCCAAAAAAATTGAGTGTTTGTAAAATTCAGCCGTAACCATATCATTATATGGTAGAGATACTTTAATTGAAGTCATTTTGGTGCTGATATGCCTGTCAATACTGGCAATTTTAAAAAATCCCACTAAAATACATGAGCTCAAAAATAGATGCATGCAGACACATTTAAGTTGAAATAGCCTTACATGAAATACAACAATCCACAAAAACAAGAATAACACCAAGGTAACAAGGAATGGAACTAAGACCTCTTCTAAACCAGACTGAAAGGATAAGCAGAAAAAAAGTATAATTGGAACAAGTCCGATAATTAAGCATAAATTTCTAAAAACCAGTTCGGAGCATGTGTCTTTAGCCCAACTGCAACCAATAAATATCAAACAAATAATAAAGGGCATTAAAAATGAAATTGCTAACTCTTTTGTTATGGAGAAACCCCTTTCAGAGATCAAAAGATCAGTGGTGTCGGCAAAACCTAGAATGTCGATTTTAAAACTTCGGAAATAATGTAACTCTCCATAAAAATTTAGTGCTGCCAAAAACACTATGGATAAAAAAAAATAGGTAAAGAATAGCCGGGTCATAGTAGATAATATCGATTACTGGAAGTACTTCAGGTTATGTTAATTAGCCATTAAAACAAAGTAAAATTGTCATAGCGTATAAAGAATCAAATTTGCTTTTTCCAAGCTCACGACTAAAGGTCTGGCTGAATGAGGTAAGTTCTATAAATCCTTTCAGGCACCTGTTTCCAGACCTTAGGATAAATCGTTTTGAAATACCTTAACTTGTTTTCGGGGCCATCCAGTTTAGAGAGCAGTGTTATGTTGTTGAGATCTCTTATTGCATTTGGAAATAACAAATGACTAAAAAGTCGGTTTAATATTGGGTAATCATCACAGCCCTTTTCAAGTTCTTTGCGGGGTATTATCAATAGCCAGGAATCTTCCAGAGCCTCAAGATTGAATCCCTTAACTTCGTTTATCAGGCTTTCGTTAAAGTATACGCTACCAGATACTCCTAACCAAACATCACGTCTTGGCATCGGAAACTCAAGAATATATCCACTCACAAATCCCTGTAATACTAGAATAAAGCTATCTGAATAACCCAAAAAGCTACTTACGGAAATTTTATTACCAGTCGGAATCTCTGCAAAGATAGAATGCCTGAAAACATAACGCAATGCGTGGCGGTGGTTATTGTTTATAATTGGCAGAAAAAAATTGAGGAATAATTTAATTTCTTTTATTGATTTTATTTTCATTGTATTTAACCTATCTGTTAGCATGCTCAACAACTGCAAAAACAATTCTCTTCCCTTTGAATGTATATGGGGCTTTAAGTCAATTGATCTAAGTTCCTTATCTAGCGAAGGCGATAACATGACCATCGACAATTGAAACCTTGATTCTTTTCAGAATTACACCTAACTGGAAAATTTTGGTTAAAATCTGTAAATACACCCCATGATTCTACTACTTATTTACTTTCCGAAGTTTCTCTATACTATTAAGGAGAATGTCATTCGCGTCTTTTTCTATCAGCCCATCCCTGGCAAAATCACTAAGAATCCTACTCAAAGTCTCTGAAGCTATGCCAACAATATTTGCCAGATCAGTTCTGGGGAGACTGACACGAATTTTATCTGAAGAGTTCTTCCCCTGCTTTGCAAGTCTGATAATGGCAGCTGCCACCCGCTCTCGTACTGAGGCATGAGCAAGTGCCATTGCCTTTTCTTCCATATCCCTTACCGACTTTGCAAGTTTTTTAACAAAAACTCTTAGTATATCCGGATATTCAACTATAAGCTCATTAACATCTTTCAGCGGAATTGCGATAATTTCAGCGTCTGATATCGCCTTTGAGGTGTGAAAAGCATGAGAACCCAGAGCAAAATCCTGAAGTCCAAAATACTCCCCTGGTCCATAGATGTCGGTGATTAAGAGATTTCCTGAGCTATCTGAGATAAATGTCTTAACATTGCCAGATACCAGATAGTAAAGACCTGAATGATATTCCCCCTGATAATAAATAGTCTGGTTCTTTCTAAAGAAGCGAGCTTTCAGCCGGTCCAATTTCTCATCCAGCCAAAACATTTCGTTGCTAGATTTGATCATGCTTCTTTCCTGAAAATGCTGTTTTAAAAAAAGTTCTTGCTGAAATCTCTTTTTCTTTAACCTTACCTCCACCTGGTTCAAAAGTTCAGCATCATCAAAACTAGTTGACAGATAACCGTCTGCACCGATTTCCATTGCCCTGCGCAATGCGGTCTGATCCCCGGTTTCTAATAACATAATCAGCCCAATCCCTGCAGTATCCACAAATTTGTTTAGCATTCTCACAACGCCATACCCATCAATTCCATATAACTCAATTCCACAGATAATTAAGTCGATACGGTGGCTTTTAACTATCTCCATCGCTTGCTTTCCACTATCAGTTAATTCAACTACATACTTACTGAACAGTAGTATGTCTGAAATTTTGGACCTTAGCCCGGAATCTTTGAGAATAATCAATATCTTAGATCCTTCCATTCAATATTTTTTTTTATCTTTTGGACCGCCAATCACTTTGCGATATCGGTGATTGTTTATTACTGATCAAAACTACCTGATGAAGAGTTTTTTGCCGACGACAGCAAAGTTCCTTTGAATAGGCAAAACCCTAACAGAACTACTCTTTTCAGCATCAAAACAACTCACTTTAATAAGCCTGGCGTGATGATAGGGTTTCTTTAAAACGACTTCAGACAATCTAACATAGCAAGCCTACAATATGCACTTTTGATGTGAAAATTTGGGCATTTAACTCCGCTGAGAAGTGTCTTTGACGGGGTAGGCTAAAAATCGGAGTTAAAGAGTATCTGTCTATCTTGACTGGCGCGCATTTGATAACTTATTTTTTTTGATGTGGAGCTATTTTATTTAAACTATCCATTTGGTTAACTCAGTTTTAATGATAGTTATTCTCAAAGGTTGTCAATAAAAAACCAATATATATTGACTTATATCAAAGCAATTGTTGATAAAGGTCAATAACCTTAATAAATATAATCAAATACAGCTTACTAAATCGATTTCATTTAAATTAAAATAATGAAGCATAAATATTATTTTATCTTGAATATTGCACATTCCTGAGAACTGATCAGATTTTAAATACAATCAAGCCATTAAAAAATTCCTATTTAATGGAATCATGCGTAGCGGAAATCAGAAAAAAATGATGCAAAATTTTGAGAAATGATAAAGAAAATGATTATTGCCAGGTAATAATTAATAAATCGCTTAACAATCAAACTAATTAATATAAGACAAAAACTGAATTTGTCCAATAAGAAGGTAACTGATAACCGTTTTTGTATATATCATACAACGAATCAAACCGCTTACACCTGCCTAAAATCCTTAAGCATAAAGTCTAAAGCATTTTTGTGTATTTGATTATATATTTGCGGAGAGGGCGGGATTCGAACCCGCGGTACCTTGCAGTACACACGCTTTCCAAGCGTGCTCGATCGACCACTCTGACACCTCTCCGTGTTGGATTGCAAAAGTATATTTTTTATTGATAAAAAAAATGCTCCCGGTTAAAATCGGGAGCATTTTACATATGATGTTAGAAAAATTAATCTATAACTGTAATTTTTAACATATTGGTCTTTCCTTTTGCTTCCATCGGGATAGCAGCGGTATTGATTACAATATCGCCTTGTTTAACCATTTTTTTGCTTTTTAAGAATTCGTTTACCTCAATAATGGTGTTATCGGTGCTTTCCCACTTATCGTAGTAGAAACCTCTAACGCCCCAAAGCAAACTTACTGCATTTAATAAGGCCCTGTTACTGGTAAAAATAAAGGTTAAAGCCTCCGGACGGTGACTCGAAATTTCGAAAGCAGTATAACCGCTTAAAGTCATCGATACAATACCTACGGCATTGGTCTGTTTCGCTAAGAAACAAGCCGAATCGCAAATCGCATCGCTTAAGAAAGATGGTGATTTTGGTTTTAAAAACTTATCAGGGTTGAAAGGATAATTGTTTTGCTCAATGTTCTGGATAATTTTTTGCATGGTTTCGATAACGATCAGCGGGAATTCACCAACTGAAGTTTCGCCACTTAACATTACCGCATCAGCACCATCTAAAACAGAGTTAGCTACATCATTTACCTCTGCACGTGTTGGCCGAGGTGTAGTGATCATACTTTCTAACATCTGGGTAGCCACAATTACTGGTTTAGAAGCTGCTCTACATTTAGCAACAATCATTTTTTGTAACAATGGAACTTCTTCCATCGGACATTCAACACCTAAATCACCACGGGCAACCATAATACCATCAGAAACAGCGATAATTTCATCGATATTAGCGATAGCTTCCGGTTTTTCTATTTTAGCAATTACACGGGCAGTTTTGCCACGCTCTGCAATAATCTTTTTAAGTTCGATAATGTCTTCAGCCTTGCGCACAAAAGATAAACCGATCCATTCTACATCGTTTTCTAAAACAAATTCTAAGTTTTCACGGTCTTCTGGTGTTAATGAAGGGATAGAAACTTTAGTATTTGGCAGGTTTACACCTTTTCTTGAAGTTAAGATACCACCGTGAACGATTTCGCAAACAACTTCATCCTTTAAGTTGGTAGAAATTACTTTCATTTGAAGCTTTCCATCATCCAAAAGGATAATTTCGCCAGCCTGAACATCCTGAGGGAAGCTTTGGTATGTAATGTAAATCCGTTCTTCGTTACCGACACATTCGGTAGTGGTAATCACGGTAGTTTTACCATTAATCAGGTTAATCCCACCTTCTTTCACTAAACCAATACGGATTTTAGGGCCTTGTAAATCGGCAAGGATACCTACATTATATTCGTATTTTTTATTTAAATCGCGGATGGTATCCAAAACAGCCTGATGATCTGCTTGTGATCCGTGTGAAAAATTTAGACGGCAAACGTCTAAACCTGCATTAAACATACTATATAATACATCTGGTTTTGCTGATGCAGGCCCAAGCGTGGCAACAATTTTAGTTCTCGAATGAAAAGGTTTCATTTATTAATTGATTTTAGCAATGCAGTTTAAGAAAGCAAAATTATTATCTAAAATAATCAAACTGCATTAAATTTTATATATTTTGTTTTTTTGTTCTTTGTTTGTAACCGTCAAATATAGTGTATTTAATACACCATGTATATAATTTTTATATTACCAAATTCTCACGGCTTTTTAATTTAGCCGGATCTATCTTTGCAGCTACCTGTATATCAGGCAGTTTATTCAGTCCATTAATTAAATAATCCAAGTCTTCCTTATCAATAAATTCTTTAATAATAATAAAAAAATCAACTTTGCTCATCTCTGGAATTAGAAAACCATCGCTGCTTTTATTGCAAATTAAGTAGTATTCTACCTCACCTTGCTCTACAAAAAAGTAATATTTAGAGAAAGACCAGGCCGGTTCGTCGATATTAAAAAATATTTCGTGATCTTCTATTTTTTCAAATTGTGTATTTAACCGGGTATTAATTTTGTGGCAAAGCACATAGTCTTTTAGGGGTGCTGTGATCGCAATTAGTATAAAATCAAGGTCTAAGGTAAGTTTTAGGTAAGTCTTATTCAAAGCGAAATAAATTATTTACAGAACGAAATTAAAAAACTAATTCTATATTCGCTGTGTTATTGAGGTACCAAAATTACGTATCGAAATAAAAACATTTGAAAATTGTAAGAATTTATTTTTCTTTGCACAGAATTATTTAACCATTAAATTATAAAATTATGTCTGATATTGCTTCAAGAGTTAAGGCTATTATCGTAGAAAAACTAGGTGTTGACGAAAGCGAAGTTACGCCAGAGGCTTCATTCACCAACGATTTAGGTGCAGATTCTTTAGATACCGTAGAGTTGATTATGGAATTTGAAAAAGAATTCAATGTAGCTATTCCTGATGATCAGGCTGAAACCATCGGTACAGTTGGCCAGGCGATTGCTTATTTGGAAAAAAACGTTAAATAGAATTACGCTTTTTCAGTATAAATGGAATTAAAAAGAGTAGTAGTAACAGGGTTGGGTGCGCTCACTCCTATAGGCAATAATGTTCCCGATTTTTGGGAAGGATTGACTAACGGGGTGAGTGGCGCTGCTCCTATTAAGGGTTTTGACACTGAAAAGTTCAAGACCAAATTCGCATGTGAGGTTAAAAATTTTAATCCTGAAGACTTTCTGGAGAAAAAAGAAGCCCGCAAGCTAGATCCGTTTGTACAATATGCTCTTGTAGCAACAGATGAGGCTGTGAAAGATGGTGGTTTTGATTTTGAAAAATTAGATACCAATCGGATCGGAGTAATCTGGGGTGCAGGCATAGGTGGATTGAAAACTTTTTTGGATGAGATTTCGAATTTCGCCAAGGGAGATGGCACGCCAAGATACAATCCATTTTTTATCCCTAAAATGATCGTAGATATTGCTCCAGGGCATATCTCTATCAAATACGGCCTACGTGGGCCAAATTTTGCAACTGTTTCGGCATGTGCTTCTTCAACAAATGCAATGATAGATGCATTTAACTATATCCGTTTGGGTATGGCTGATGTAATTATCAGCGGTGGTTCTGAAGCAATCATCAATGAGGCAGGTATGGGTGGTTTTAATGCCATGCATGCATTATCAACACGTAACGAAGATCCGGCAACGGCATCGCGTCCTTTTGATAAAGACCGTGATGGCTTCGTAGCTGGTGAAGGTGCAGGAACCATTATTTTAGAAGAACTTGAACACGCAAAAGCAAGAGGCGCAAAAATTTATGCAGAACTTGTAGGCGGTGGAATGAGTGCAGATGCGAATCACATCACAGCACCTCATCCTGAAGGTTTGGGCGCTAGAATGGTAATGACTAATGCACTGAAAGATGCTGGTTTAACAACTGCTGATATAGATTATATCAATGTACACGGCACTTCTACTCCACTAGGTGATATTAGTGAAACCAAAGCCATTGGTACATTATTTGGTGAGGATGCTTATCGCTTAAACATTAGCTCAACCAAATCAATGACTGGTCACCTTTTGGGTGCCGCCGGAGCTATTGAGGCTATTGCAGCAATTCTTTCTGTTAAAAATGATATAGTTCCTCCAACAATCAATCACTTTACAGATGATCCTGCATTTGACCCTAAATTGAATTTTACTTTTAACAAAGCACAAAAACGTACTGTTAGAGCTGCTTTAAGTAATACATTCGGTTTTGGTGGCCATAATGCTTCTGTTATTTTCAAGAAATACGAAGATTAATTTAGAACAGCACTGCTATATAATTTTGTATGCTAATTAAAAATAGATAACTTAGTTAAATATGCTGATTAGCCGTTAATTGTGTTATTTATTTAATGCCGATATTAAAATTATATAAACTTTATCTCTCTCCTGAAAAGGAGTTTGTTAAAAAGCTGAAAAACATTTTAGGCTTTGTTCCAGGCAATGTTACGCTCTATAAAATGGCGTTCAGACATCGTTCTGCAGCAAAAATCCTAAAAAATGGAAGCAGGAGCAGCAACGAGCGCCTGGAATTTTTAGGCGACGCTGTTCTCGGCTCTGTAATAGCAGAGCTGCTTTTTAAACATTATCCCTATAAAGAAGAAGGTTTTTTAACCGAAATGCGCTCGAAGATTGTAAACCGGGCTAATTTAAATCAGTTGGCGAAAAAAATTGGTTTTGATAAACTTATCCAGTTTGATCAACGATCAGTGAGCATACAAACCAAACACAATTCGATGTTGGGCGATGCTTTTGAAGCCATTATAGGTGCCATTTATATGGATAAAGGGTACAATTTTACCAAAGAGTTTTTATTGCGCAGAATTGTAAAACCCCATATCGATATTCATACCCTGGAACTTACTGAAACCAATTTTAAAAGTAAATTAATTGAGTGGTGCCAACGCCATGGTAAGGATGTATTGTTCGAACTGGCTGAAAATGGTGAAGGCGAAAGTGCCAAACTATTTACCATTAGTGCGGTAGTAGAAGGCGAAAAAGTAGGTACCGGAAGAGATTACAACAAGAAAAACGCTGAAAAATTAGCAGCTGAAAAAGCTTGCGAAACATTGAGTATATAAAATTTCACTGGTTCACTTACCATTGGGTTAGCTGTTTACGATCTTAAACTTAATTGCTTTATTGCTGGGATTGTTAAATTGTTGGAAATAATCGATTAATTGTCGATACGGGTTAAAACTTCAGACCTCCGACACCGGACTTCGGACTTTATTCTATACACCCAAACGTCCAACTCAAAACTCAGGACTAATCCTTACTTTCCTTTTCCAAGCGTATCTGTAAATTTCTTTGAGGATTCTTTAATGTATTTAATATAATCGTAACTGTTCCAGTATTGCGCTTTATCAAATTCGGGCCGGCAGTTTAGCATGTACTTTTCTAAGGTATCGCCTCTTAATTCTGTATTGTTTTTAATAATGCTCTGGTTAAAATACACATCAATCTGCGATTGCTTGATTTCATTATCAGCATACCTGCCAAATCTCCGTGCATTTTTAGGATCGCTACCAAGGAGGTTATACAAAGCATTTAAGGGGCTAAATATGGCAGACAAAACCGTTGTTTTACCTCCGTTGTACACCCCCTTGTTTTTAAACTCCCGCTTAATTTCATCCAGATCCTGTTTTTTGGTATTTCCTCTGATGGTTACATCATCCAGGGTGGTGCTTCCTCTAACCAGATAAATAACCAGATCTTTTTCGCTGTTTACCACTACACGCTGATCGATCAGATCTCTTTTGATTACCAACAGCGTATCACCGATTCTCGCTTTTAACTGAAATAGACCAATATCATTGCTTCCTACACCTATTCCCGTCCGCAGGTTGGTAATTTCTGATAATGCAATTCTGATATTTGAGCCTTTTTCAATCACCACACCTTTCACAATAAAATCCTGCGCGTTTGCGAAGAAACTGACTGAGGTAAAAACGAAGAGTATAAAGGCAAATTTAAAATTTTTCATGGTGTGTTAATTTGTGTATTTCAAAGTATCGCTATATTTCTTAGCCGATTCTTTGATATATTTAACAGCATCGTAATTGCTCCAATTAAGAGTCATGCTACGTGTTGGGTAATAATCAAGCAAAAACTTGTCCAGATCTTTCCCGGTTAAGGAAGTATTATTCGACACCAAACTTTTATTAAAAAATTTGTCTACCTCGATCAAACTTAGTTCTTTTTTATAATAACGGTTAAAATTACGTGCTCTGGTTGGCGTTTTTCCAAAAAGCTCATAAAAAAAAGTTATTGGGTTACCACCGAAGGGATTTAATAAAATTAATGGCGGTTTACCGGCATAAAAAGAGCCGTTGTGCTTCAAATCGCGCTTAATATTTTCCATCTCCTGCTTCTTGGTCTGCCCTTTAACCGTAACCTCGTCTAGCATGGTACTTCCCCTGATCAGATAAACAACCAGGTCATCATTTGTTTTAACCACTATCTTTTGCTCATTCAGATTTCTTTTTTGAATAAACAGTGTATCTCCAATCCGGGCATTTAACTGAAATATGCCAATATCGTTACTGGTTGCACCCGTCTTACTGCGGATGTTCGTAATACTGGCCAGAGCAATCCGCACATTTGAACCTTTTTCGATTACTACACCTTTCAGCACAAAATCCTGTGCCGTGACGGCTAAGCCTTGCACTAAGATAATGAGTAACAGAATAGATTTTAAATATTTCATTTATTATAATGAGGTGTTTAAAGTATCTAAATACTGTTTTGCAGATCTTTTGATGTAATTAGCTGCATCGTAGGTGTTCCAGTTTTTAATCTGTTTATGCTTCGGTCTATAATCTAACATAAACTTATTCATTTGCTTTCCTGTTAAACTGGTGTTGTTTTTAACCAGACTAACATTGAAAAATCGGTCTATTTCTAACTCTTTTGTCTCGTTATCATAATAATGATCAAAACGTTTTGCATTTTTCCGTTCTGTGCTAAACAGCTCCATTATTGCAGCCAACGGGTAACGCACATAATAAAGCGGGTTTTTCTTTTTACCATAAAAATAAGTTTTCTTACGGTGTTCTAACCTAACAGCTGATAGGTTTTGTTGTTTGTTTTCTGCCTTAATTGTTACATCATCCAGCAGCATATCAGCCCTAACCAAGTTAATAACCAAATCCTGATTGCCAGGCACGACCACATAAATATTATCGAAATGCCTTTTTGTAATCAATAGGGTATCGCCTGGTTTGGCTTTTACCTGAAAGAACCCCATATCGTTACTTCCTACAGCTTGTTTATTATTAATATTGGTCACTACAGCTAAAGCAATACGGATCTGGGTTCCTTTTTCTAAAATAACTCCTTTAGCTGATGTAATTTGAGCGAGCGTTTTTTTAGGTAAAATGAACAATAGCAATGAAAGTGATAACATGATCAAAAATGCTTTCATATCTATAAGATATTTTTTGTAAAATTAACATTTGTTAACCTTGCAAACTGTTAAAGAAACGTTAATGCCTATGAGAAAATTATTGGCGGATTTTATCTACTGTATTCGGCAATAGTATTCTTTCTGCTCATGCTCATAGTTTGCCACATTTACGAGCAGAGGTTCTGCACCTTCTAGGTAACAGGCTCCTGCCAAAAACTACTCCTCATTGTACATAACCCGATCGGCTAGCTATCTGATGCAGCGGGAATCGCGATTTTTCATCGGTATAAAAGTGCAATGTCATTAAGTTAAGCCATTAGGCATAAGAAAATAATTTAACCACAGAGAGAAAGGATGCGCACAGATATGAAAATCCGTGTTTATCTATGCGCATCTGTGGCTAAAAACCCTTAACTTAATGAAATTGGGATAAAGCATAAAGCGGGGCTGCAATTCTCAAAGAAACACTAAACGCTGATTTTCTAAATAAAAAATGTTTTATTATACGAGCTATAGCTCTGCTCCTTTCCCATTATTATTTCTCCTTTCGGCTTAAAACCCTATCTTTGCGCATGATAAAATCCATGACAGGATACGGCTTAGCAACAGCCGATTATGCAAACGCAAAGTATAGTGTCGAAATCAAATCGCTCAACAGTAAATTTCTGGAGCTGAATTTAAAATATCCTAAAGCTTTTTCCGATAAAGAGTTGATCCTGCGCAACATCTGCAGTAAAGATATCGAAAGAGGAAAAGTAAGTTTAAGCATCAATGTAGAACGCACCAATGGTGAAGTTACAGGTGCGACCATCAATACCGCACTATTAAGTCATTACTACAAACAGCTTATTGCCGTTAACAACGAATTAGGGGCTGACAGCAGTAACTTATTGCAAACTGCATTAACTTTTCCTGATGTAATCAGTTACAAGGAAGAAAGTGTAAGTGAAGATGAGTGGAACAATTTATTTCAGATTTTCAACTCGGCTTTGGCCAATTTTAACAAATTCAGAGAAGATGAAGGCTCAGTTTTAAAAGCCGATTTAGAACTAAGAATTAAAAACATTCTTTCATATTTCAAATCAGTTGAGGAATTAGAACCTAAAAGGATTACTGCAATCCGCGATAAGTTTACTCAGTTTTTAGACGATGCGGTAGGCAAAGTAAATATCGATCAGAACCGTTTCGAGCAGGAATTGATTTATTACATCGATAAAATCGACATCACCGAAGAAAAAACACGTTTAAAAAGCCACTGCGATTATTTCTTACAAACTTTGGCAAGCAAAGAGGCAAATGGTAAAAAAATGGGGTTCATTTCTCAGGAAATTGGACGTGAGATTAATACTATGGGAGCAAAAGCAAATGATGCCCAAATGCAACAGTTTGTTGTAGGTATGAAAGAAGAATTAGAGAAGATAAAAGAACAGTTACTGAATGTGTTGTAGCGTTAGGCGGAAAGCGACAAGCGCTTAACGCCAGACGCCAATCGCAAAATTTTTAAAAATGCAAGGCAAATTAATCATATTTTCGGCACCATCAGGAGCAGGTAAAACCACTATAGTACATCATTTATTAACGAAATTTCCTGAGCTGAGCTTCTCTATTTCTGCGACTACCCGCGAATTGAGGGGTGCTGAAACACATGAAAACGATTATTATTTTATTAGCAAGGAAGAGTTTTTGCACAAAGTAGCCCGCCAGGAATTTGTGGAGTTTGAAGAGGTTTATAACGGAACTTTTTATGGCACTTTACGTTCAGAAATTGAGCGCATCTGGAATGATGGGAAACATGTAATTTTCGATATAGATGTAGAAGGCGGTATCCGTTTGAAAAGAAAATATGAAGAAGATGCTTTAGCCATTTTTGTTCAGCCACCCTCATTAGATGTTCTAAAAGAACGTTTAAGTGGTCGCGGAACAGATAGTCCGGAGAAATTACAGGAACGTTTTATTAAAGCTGAAAAAGAACTGCTTTATGCAGATAAGTTTGATGTGATTTTAAAAAATTACGATCTGAGTACAGCTTGTGCAGAAGCGGAGAAGTTGGTCGGAGATTTTTTGAAGAAATAGTTTTCTAAAGAAAGCAGAAATCTTTATATTTGAGTGATGACTGATATTCAATTATATAGCCAAATATCTTCATTGCCTTCAGACTTGAAGAAGCAAGTGTCTGATTTTGTCTCATCCCTAAAGAAAAAGTCGAAAGACAGTAAGAAACTGAAAGAAAGACAATTTGGCTATGCCAAAGATTTCTTTAAAATGACTGCTGATTTTGATGAACCATTAGAAGACTTTAAAGATTATATGTAATGCAGCTTCTATTGGACACGCATACATTTATCTGGTTTATAAATGGAGATTCATCTTTGCCAAATAAGATAATTGATGAAATCAAAAATCTAAAAAATCAATGTTTTATTAGTATTGTCAGTATTTGGGAAATTGCGATAAAATGCAAACTAAATAAGCTTTCTTTAAATGCAGACTTCGATAGAATTTTAGACTTTCTGGATCAAAATCAAATAGAAATATTGCCAATTTCATTTGATCATATTATTAAGCTGAATGAATTAGATTTTTATCATCGCGATCCATTTGATCGGATTATAATTGCTCAAGGCATGTCAGAAAACTTAACGATTTTAACAAAAGATCAAAACTTTAGCTTTTATAAGGTTAAAGCGCTTTGGTAAATCACAAACATGAAAACTGGTCTTTTCTTTGGTTCATATAACCCCATCCATACTGGGCATTTAATTATTGCCAATTATATGGCCAACCACACGGCGCTTGATGAAATATGGCTGGTGGTATCTCCCCATAACCCTTTGAAAGATAAAAGTGGTTTAACCAATATGTATGATCGCTTGGAAATGGCCAAACTGGCTACTGAAAATGCAGAACATATCCGCGTAAGTGATATTGAATTTGCATTGCCGCAGCCTTCATACACTATTGATACACTTACTTATCTCCATGAAAAATACCCCGAAAAAGAATTTGTGTTGATTATGGGTGCTGATAACCTCGTTTCATTTAAAAAATGGAAAAACTACGAGGTATTGTTAAAAAATTACCAAATTTATGTATACCCCCGTCCTGGAGCAAATGTTAGCGATTGGGAAAACCATCCTGCAATTACTTTTACCAATACACCTTTAATGGAAATATCCTCCACCTTTATCCGAAAGGCCATAAAGGAGAAAAAAAACGTTCAGTTTTTTCTTCCTGATAAAGTAATCGACTTCATAGAGGGTAAAGGAATGTACAAATAGCATCAATCTTTATTACCATAAATCAACAGGCTTACAACAAATTGTATTAAATCGATTACTTGGATTGGTTTTTGTTTGATTAGGCTTTAGATGATTAATTTAGCAGCTGATACAACAAAACACGTGAGAAAAAATTTATTTATATTTATTGCCCTTTTCGGCACTGCATTTTCTGTAAGTGCGCAACAAAAAACCTATTTAGAATTATTGGCCAACCAACCGAAATGGGTTGATTCGGTTTTTAACAGACTTAATCGCAGAGAGCGTATTGCGCAGATGTTCTTTGTCAGGGCGCATACCAATCTGGGGAAAAAATATACTGATTCTGTTGGTCAGGTAATTAAAAAAGAACAATTAGGCGGAGTGATCTTTTTTCAGGGAGGTCCTGGCCGACAGGTTTTAGCTACCAATGCTTATCAAAAACTGAGTAGGGTGCCATTAATTGTGGCAAATGATGGCGAATGGGGTTTGGGTATGCGTTTGGATAGTACCATTTCTTATCCTTATCAAATGACTTTGGGTGCCATTCAAAACAAAGAGTTATTGTATAAAATGGGTCTTGAAGTGGCTAAAGATTATAAGCGCATGGGGATGCAGATGAATTTAGCTCCTGATGCCGATATCAATAACAATCCTAAAAACCCCGTAATCAATTACCGTTCTTTCGGCGAAAACAAATATAACGTGGCCAATAAGGTTGCCGCTTATATGAAAGGTATGCAGGATGGAGGTTTATTAACCACATTGAAACATTTCCCTGGCCATGGCGATACTGATGTAGATTCGCATTATGATTTACCGCAGCTTACCTTCTCCGCTACACGCCTGGATACTTTAGAAATGTATCCTTTTAAAGAGCTGATTAAACAAGGTGCTTCGGGTGTCATGATTGCACACATGAATATCCCATCGTTAGATGCTACCCCAAATCTGCCTTCTACCCTATCCAAACCGATTGTAACGGGCATTTTGAAACAGAAATTAGGTTTTAAAGGGTTGATAATTTCGGATGCGATGGATATGAAAGGCGTTGTAAAATATTTTAAGAATGGTGAAGCTGATTTAATGGGCATTATTGCGGGTAACGATATCATAGAACTATCAGAAAATAGCGATAGAGCCATAAAACTGGTGCGTAAAGCTGTAAGACAGAATCGTGTAAGCATGGCTGAAATCGATCAGAGCGTACGTAAGATCTTAACTGCAAAATATTGGGCTGGATTAGCCAAGCGCGATACTGTTGTAACCCAGGGTGTTGTTGCAGGTATAAACCGCAACTCGAGCAACGCATTAGTACAGGAACTGGCCAATGCATCCGTAACGCTGTTAAAAGGTAAAGATTATATCAAACGCCTCATCCCGATCAGAAGAACGGCCATTATCAGCATTGGCGTGCCGTCGGTTACCACTTTCCAAAAAGAGGTTTCTAAAGGATATTACAACTCTGTTTATTATGTATTGGATAAAGATGCCAGTGCCACACAGATTTCGAACATTGCCCGTGAAATCGGCGCATTTGATCAGGTGATTGTAGGCATCCACGATAACAGATCAAGACCTGCTAATAACATGCCTCTAAATGCAGGCGTAAAGAATTTTATTAAAGAATTATCAGCTAAAAATGCTGTTTTTGCCTTGTTTGCAAATCCATATAACCTTGCTGGCTTATCTGGATTAGAAAATAGCAAAGGTTTAGTGGTAGCCTATCAGAAAGAAGATTTCATGCAGATTTCTGCAGCAGCCGTAATTAATAATAGGTTAGTACCAACAGGTAAATTACCAGTAAGTATTGCTCCATTTTATAAATTTGGTGAGGGGTTATAAAAGACCACAAAGACAAGAAGGCACAAGGAATTAGTATTTTGTCATTCTGAGCATAGCGAAGAATCTTTTACTACGGAAAACTATCTATCATGTTATAATTCTTTGGACTTACCTTTAAGCCTTTTCCCCAAAACAATTTCGCCTTCAAAACGATTATTTAATGATAAAACCTCAATATTATGATAGATCCAGAAGACGACAATTATTCAAACGATCCGAACGATGCTTTGCGCAGAGAAGACGACGTAGAAAATATCAACGAAATTAGTGGCGATGATACCAGTATTGAGCATGATAAAGATCTACTGGAGCAAGCTGACGAAGCTTCCAGAGCCTCTTATGAATTAAACCTCGATGATGAGGTAGACGAAGATGGGCTAAACGATTAACAATAAAGCCATCCAGATGTAAAATCGGGACGGCTTTATTAATTTTTAGATTTCGGTTTTATAGATCGGACTTAAGCCTTAAACCCTCTACTTAGCTTTCGCTTTATAAGTTTCAGGATTTACCGCCGTTGTGGTCCAGCCTTTTAAAAACGAAGTAATTTTTTTAACGTCATGTCCAACTTTCTTTTTGCCATTAGCCGCAACTTCATCCGTTTCTAAATAAGAAGAATTTTCAATATGCAATACTTTTCCTTTGCCGTCTAAAATTAAAAATACCGGGAAACCAAAACGTTGAGGGTAACCCAGGCTCGCCAAAACGCTTTCATTTTTATTCTCCGGGCTGTAATTAACCAAAACGGTTTCAAAATTATCGTTGATGTATTTTTTTAATGTAGTGGTGCTGTCAACCAGGTTATGGAACGCGATACACCAGGTACACCAATTTCCTCCAACCTGCAATAAAACATGTTTATTTTCTTTAGCCGCTTTTGCAACAGCCGCAGCAATTTCCGCCCTGGCATCGGCCTGTGGGTTATAAATATGAACGCCTTCTTTTTTCGCCTGACTAAATGCTGCAGTCGTAATTAATACTGCCGTGAACAGAATGATTAATCTTTTCATGATTTTTTAGAATAATAACAAAACAAATGTAATAAAGTCTAGTAATGTTATAGATCATTAGCAAATTCTTTACAGAGTGGAAACATTGGTCATTTTCTGTGCTGTTAGATGTTACCATCTGACAGACTACTCAATTAACAGTAAAAGGTAGCAACTCCATTGATTCAAAATTATTTCTTAAAGTGTCAGATAGAAATATCTGACACAACGACTATATCTGATATTCTCCATCAGCCGTCTCATTTTCCATCTTCCATTTTTACTTATCTTTACCTTGTAATGGATTTTTTAGACATACATACCCACAAAGTTGCCACCCAGTCTGGGGTAATCAGCATTCAAAGTTTGTCGTTAACCAGCGATATCTTTTTAGCGATGCCTAAAACCAAGCCAATTTCTGTTGGACTTCATCCCTGGTTTGCGAAAATTGATCACCTGGAACTGCAGATGAAATATCTAAACGTTGTAGCCAATCAAACAAATGTAAAACAGATTGGAGAGTGCGGTTTAGATCGGCTAAGGGGAGAAAATCTGGAAAATCAACTTATTATTTTGGAAAAGCAGATTGAATTGGCAGAAAAAATCAATAAACCCCTGATTTTACACTGTGTTAAATGCTTTTCAGAGTTAATTGCCATTAAAGAACGATTAAAAGTTAAAGTGCCGATGATTATCCATGGTTTCAACAAAAATGAGCAACTTGGCAAACAATTATTAGATAAAGGATTCCTTTTATCTTTTGGAATCGCCGCTTTAAAAGAGAATTCTGGTGCAGCTAAACTGATTCAAAGTACCAATAATTTTTTCCTGGAAACAGATGATGCTGATATTTCGATTAAAGAAATTTACAAGGCCGCAGCCATTTTAAAAAAATGTACAGTTGATGAACTTAAAGCTCGTATTTTTGCAGACTGGAACAACTTAAAAAGTTAACCATTGAGATAGAAACCACGTGAGAAAATATTTCCGCGTTAATCCTTGTCTCCGTGACAAAATGTAGTAAAAAACTAACCACAGATTAGCAAAGATCAATACAGGCAAAACCCAAAATCTGTGTTCATCCTTTTCATCTGTGGCTAATATAAAAATTGATATGTCTGATGTTAGCTGGCTTTCACGCTCTGCCCTCCTTCTTGGGAATGATGGAATAGATAAACTCCAATCGAAACATGTTTTGGTAATCGGTTTAGGTGGAGTGGGTTCTTTTGCTGCCGAATTTATTTGCCGCTCAGGAATTGGAGAAATGACTATTGTTGATGGTGACGTGGTAGATCCAACCAACCGGAACAGACAGCTACCCGCTTTGGCAACCAATCATGGTGTAAGTAAAGCGGCAATTATGCAGGAACGTTTACTGGCTATTAACCCTGAATTAAAGCTTCATGTGGTAAATACCTTCCTAACACCCGAAAAGTGCAGGGAAATTTTAGAATCAAAATTCGATTACATTATGGATTGTATTGATAGTGTGATGCCTAAAATTACTTTATTGGGAACTGCATTGGAAAAAAACATCCCAATCGTGAGTTCTATGGGTGCTGGTGGTAAAATGGATCCGACACGATTGAGAATTACACTTCTTCCTGATACTTATCAATGTGTATTCGCAAGTTATGTACGCAAAAGGTTGAATAAACTTCCTAATGCAGGAAAAATAAAGGCAGTTTTTTCTACAGAAGAAATGGATAAAAATTCTATGATCATGACAGATGGAAGTAATTTCAAACGTTCTGCTTATGGCACAGTTTCTTATCTGCCCGCAGCATTTGGTGGTGCATGTGCATCGGTGGTGATCCGCGATTTGCTCGGCCTACCCATCGAAATGGCCGAACGTCCGGCAAGGATCAGTCATAAAACACTTAATAAAAGGAAAAATAAAAAATCCAACTAGAAGTTAATTGTTGATACCCTGATTTCGTGCAGATTTTAAATTGTTGTAAGTTAGGGTAAAATAATAATGAGTCTATAGTAGCCACCCCGCCCTATGGGCACTCCATAAAATCCAAAGCAAAAAATGCAAAGCAAAACTAACACTCCAGCCGATTTAGGCATTCAGCATTCCCCTCTCCCAGAGGGGTGTCCGCAGGACGGGGTGTTAAAAAAGAAGTTGCAAACTGAAATTGTAGTAAACGGCACAACCTTAAGCACAACACCCATTATTGATTTACCTTATCAACCCCGACTAAAAGAACGAGCAAAAGCACTTCGGCAAGCTGGAAATTTACCAGAAGTCTTATTTTGGATGCAGGTGACTAAAAAGCGATTTCATAAAATAGATTTTGACAGGCAGCGTATAATCGGAAATTATATCGTTGATTTTTATATCAAGCGGCTTGGCTTAGTAATAGAAATTGATGGCTGTAGTCACGATGACAAACAAGTTTATGATAAATTGAGAGAAGAATATTTAATTCATTAGGATTAAAAATATATCGGATTACAGTTGATGATGTGATGAAACAAATGGATTATGTAATCATGGGCTTGGAAGAGTATATTGTTAAAGAATATGGAAAGCAACTATCCTAAACACTAATTAAAAGAGATTAAACCACCCCGCCCTATGGGCACCCCTCCAAAGAAGGGGAATTAGAAAAACTATATGCCCCAACCCCTCAAAATTCTTCAAGCCTCCGCAGGTTCTGGTAAAACGTTCAGTTTAACTGCACATTACCTTACGCTGCTTTTCAGCGGCGACAATAAATACCGCGAAATTTTAGCGGTAACCTTTACCAATAAGGCCACGGAGGAAATGAAAACCAGGATTCTGGAAGTATTGTTAGGGTTGGCAAAGGGTAATCCATCAAAAAAAATTGAAGATTATCGGAAAATCATTTTACTCGCCTATCCGATATTAAATCCTCAGGAACTGCAGTTTAAAGCAGATAAAATTTACCGTAAAATTTTACACGATTACAGCCGTTTTTCGGTGAGCACCATTGATGGTTTTGTGCAAAAAGTAATCCGGGGTTTTGCCTTCGAACTGGGCCTTAATGCCGATTATAATTTAGAAATGAATTATGATAAGGTGAAAGATGATCTTGTAAATAAACTGGATGAAGCTTTAGACCATAACAAACAGCTTTTGCAATGGATTATCGATCTGGCCATCGAACGCATCAGCGATAATAAAAGCTGGAATTATAAATTTGAACTCTATAACCTGATCGGCGAAATATTTTCGGAACGTTTCCAGATTTTTGAAGATGCAGTTAGCGCGTTAGGTTTAGAAAACATCGACGAATTATTTAAAAAATACATTAGTATTACCAAGGCAGAAATCAAGAACTTCGAAGAGGAACTGGTTTCACTGGCAACAGAAGCCAACGAAGCTTTAAATGTAATCGGGGTAGAAACTGAACACCTAAAAGGAAAATCGAGAAGTCCACTAGCTAAAATTATTCTAGTTGCCAGAGGCGATTTCTCGAAGATTGAACCACTTTTCAATTTAATTGATGAGCCCGAAGAATGGTTTCAAAAAAATGCAAATTTTCCTGAAGCTTATGATACGGTAAATCCGATACTGCAAAAGTTAAAAGCGCATTATTTAAAGCATTTACCGAACTACAGTTTGGCTATCGCTTTTAATAAAAACCTCTATTATTTAAGGTTGATGCAGGAAATTGCTGTGTTATTGAAAGAATACCGGGCCGAAAATGATAACCTGCTGATCAGTGATGCACAAAAACTGATTTCGGGAATTACAGAAGATGCCGGCGACAATCCCTCTTTTATCTGGGAGAAAGTTGGTAACCGCTACCGTAATTTTTTATTCGACGAGTTTCAGGATACCTCTACAAGCCAATGGGGAAGTTTTAAATCACTCTTGACCAATGCAATGGCTACGCCTAGTCAGGATTTAATCGATCACTTGATTGTTGGCGACACAAAACAGTCTATTTACCGCTGGCGCAATGGAGATTGGAACATTCTTCATAAACATGCCAGGTTAGATGTTGGTGCTGAAAATGTATTGGAAGAAAGTTTAGAAGAGAATTACCGGAGTTCTGAAAACGTCATCACTTTCAATAATTTTCTTTATAAGGCTATCCCATTAACGTTGCAGAACGAACTGAACGAAAACCTCGCTACCAAACCCGAAAGCATTTCCAAATGGTGGCAAGAACAGCACTACCAACAAATTATTACCGATATTTACAGTGGCTCTACCCAAAACTTTGCTACCAATACCTTAAAAGGAGGAACCATTAAGATTAAAAAGTTTGGTAAAGATCATGCACCTCATGAAGCCCGGTTTACAGAAACTGTTTTTAGAGATATAGCCTTAGATGATATTGTTGAAGAAATAAATTACCTCAAAAACGAACAGCAGTATGCGCTAAAAGATATTGCCATTTTGGTTCGTTCGAACAGCGAAGCTTTATTAACTGTTAAAAAATTAATGGAACATAGCTTGCCAGTTTTGTCTGGCGATGCATTATTGATTTCTAACAACTCTGCCATACAGCTCATTATTAATACTTTAAAAGTACTTATTGGTTTAGAAGCACAAACAGCATTATATAAAGCCAACTGTATTGCACTTTATCATTCGCTGCACGAAAAAGAGATTGATGCCAATTATTACTTTAACCTTAGCAATAAACCTTTAAGTACACTTACCACTGTTTTACCGGTTGAGCTATGCGAAAACTGGCAAAGTTGGTTACAACTTCCACTTCCCGAGCTTGTAGAGATATTAATTGAAAGTTATGGATTGAAAAACTTAACTGCCAATCTTCCCTACCTGCTGGCATTTAGAGATCTGACTGCCTCTGCTGCAAAACTTGGCGAAAAAGGCATCATTTCATTTTTAACCTGGTGGGAAGAAGACGGTATTAAAAAATCATTACCATCGCCTGAAGGTGCCGATGCGATACAGATTATTACTATCCACAAATCGAAAGGTTTAGCTTTTAGGGCTGTTTTTGTTCCTTTTTGTAATTGGGAGATCAAAGGCAAACCCAATAGCACTTTTTGGGTTTCATCGGAAGAAACAGTTTATAAAGAATTGAAAGGTATCCCTTTAAAATACAACGAAGCATTGGCCGATTCGGCAATTGCAAAGGCATATTACGAAGAACTTCTTTATAATAATATGGATGCCCTTAACATGCTTTATGTGGCTACCACACGATCAAAAGATTACCTTTACATTGCTACAATGACCAAAAAGGAATTGAAATTATCCAATATGGGTGATGTAATCAATTTCACTTTTGATGAGCAGTTTGATGAAAACGGCGTGTACGAAATTGCAGAACCTGTAACTATTGAAAGTAAGACAGAAGATTCGAATTTCATCAACTTAACTAGTTATCCAACCACAACCCGTTTATCGGAACTCTATGTTCCCTCAGCAGAAAAACATTTAAAACACCTGGTTAACATTGAAAAATCAGGCCGAAAGGGGTCCTTATTACACGATATTCTAGCCAGTGCAAGTAATACAAATGAAGTAGAAGATTACACGACAAACCTGGTTTTACAGGGCATTATCAAAGAAGAAGAAAAGCAGAAATTAACCGATTCAGCACTGGAAGTATTGAACAATCCAGAACTGCAGGCCATTTTTGCTAACGCAAGCGAAAGCATTGTAGAAAAAAATATTATTGATGCCAATGGTAAACTGCACCGTCCTGACCGGGTATTAATTAACGCCAATGAAGTAATAATCATCGATTATAAATTTACTTTGGAAGAAAGTGATAAACACATTGAACAGGTAAATAATTACAGAACCTTACTTAGTGAAATGGGGTATCAGAATATCAAAACCTATATTTTCTACGCAGTTAAAGGCAAATTGAAATTAGTATAATATGCAGATGAAACCATTTTTACAGGAAGTTGCCGAAGATTTAGTTACCCGGTTTGGAAATCAACTGGAAAGCTGCGCCATTGTTTTTAACAACAAACGTCCATCTGCGTATTTGCAGAAACACTTTGCTGATATCATCGGAAAACCATTTTTCAGTCCGTCATTTTTTACCATACAGGATTTTTTTGCCAATTCTACCAGTTATAAAATAGCCGATTTTTACCTGCAGTTTTTTACCCTTCATAGAATTTATAACCAACTGCTCGCAGAAGAGAAGCTGGAAAACATATCAAGTCACAAATTTTTTCCTTTAGCAAAGATCATCTTAAGTGATTTTAATCAGATTGATGCTGATCTGGTTGATGCTGAAAAATTATACCGCGATCTGGAAGATATATCGGTTATAAACAAGGATTTCGATTATTTAAGTTCCGAACAATATGAGTTTCTTTCCCAGTTCTGGACTTCCTATTCAGAAGGAAAACATAAAAAACAACAGGAGCTTTTCATCAAGATGTGGCGAAGGATGCCCAAACTTTACCATAAATTCCACGCAACGCTCAAAGAACAGGGATATTTAACTAATGGTTCCGTTTACCGCCATCTGGCTGATGATATTACGAATCACCAGGAATTTATTTCGAATTTCGATAAAGGTAAGATCATTTTTGTTGGGTTTAATGCATTAAGCAGGGCCGAGGCTAAAATATTTACCCAGCTACAAGATGCTGAAAAGGCATTATTTTATTTTGATGCCGATCCCTATTATTTAGATGATGTTTCGCAGGAAGCAGGTTTGTTTTTACGTAAAGACATCAACCAGCTTGGATTGAAAAATGAATTTGCAGGACAGGAAAGTTTAATGAAATCTGTCCCACACCAGGTCAATGTTTTTAAGGTACAGGGACAATCTGCACAGGCCAAGATCCTGAATAATATTTTATCAGAAGATTATACAGCAGCTGAAACTGTTGGAAAAACAGTAGTAGTTTTAGCAGATGAAAGCCTGCTGATCCCCACGCTGCAAACGATTCCAACTAACCTGAATGGAAAAGAAATCGACCTCAACGTAACCATGGGTTTTGCTTTATCAACCTCAAGTATCTTTGGTTTAGTTGATTTATGGTTAGGGAGTCAGTTAGAAATTTTACAGCGGGACAAAATAAGTTATAAAAATATAGAAGCTTTTTTAACGCATCCTTTAACGGGTCTTACCCAGAAAATGCGTGATAAAATTTTAACCGCACTATTGGAAGAAAACAAGGTAGAGATCGATCATAAACGCCTGTTAAGACAAAGCGGACTATTTGAAACTTTTTATAAGAAAATCGATGATCCGCAGCATGTGGTTACTAATTTACTGGATGTGCTGGATTATGTATTATCCCGGTTATCAAATGCCAAAACACTTAAAAAAATCGATGCGGAACTGTTTGTAAAAACCATACAGGAGTTAAACCGTTTACACGATACCTTTAGCAACCATATCGGAAAAGAGGAAATCCCTTTTGTAATTTATCTCGTTCAAAAATCGCTTCAGGCCATTGCAGTGCCGCTTTCAGGCGATCCGCTAAATGGCATTCAGGTGATGGGACTGCTTGAAACCCGGAATTTAAACTTTGATAAGGTGGTAATTTTAGGTTTTAATGAAGGTATTATTCCAAAATCATCCATTGGCAATAGTTTTATTCCCGATTCTATACGTCGTGTTTACGGCCTGCCGGTTCTTGAAAATCTTGATGCCATTTCCTCATACATGGTGTACCGTCTATTACAACGGGCAAAGAATATCAATTTTGTCTATAACAGCTTAACCGACGAATCTACCTCGGGTGAAGCCAGCAGAATTTTAAAGCAGCTTGAGTATGAAAGCGGCTTCGATTTTGCCTATAGTGAACTTAATCTGGAGGTAAAAACCGAAGCCTTTAAAGAAGTTCGCATCGAAAAAACTAATAATGCTTTTATCCAGGAAACCCTCCAAAAGTATCTCGACAAAAAGAAAGTGCTTTCGCCTTCGGCACTCACTCAATACATTTCCAACCCAATAGATTTCTTTTTCAATTACATCGCTGGGATTAAAGAACCTAAAGAGATTAGTGCAGTGGTAGAAGCCAACGAAATTGGTTCGATCCTGCACAAAGTGATGGAGTATTTTTACGAGGATTTAAGGTCTGCTGAAATTACTGCCGAACGTATTAAAGAGAAGCGCAAACAGATTCCTCATCTGATACAAAAAGCCTTTAATGTTGTGATGTTCAAAAATCCAGATATGATAATGGAATACAAAGGCATGCAAAAGGTTATTATATCTATTGTAGATGCGTATGTGAATATCATTTTAAATCAGGATGAAGCGCAAAGCCCTTTTAATATTATTAGTTTAGAACAAAAGGTAGAGGCTGAAATCAGTTTTCCGTTAAGAGGGAATGAAGCCAGCGTTAAAATTTTTGGCTTTATCGATCGTGTTGATGTTAAAGACCGTGTTACTAAAATTATTGATTATAAAACCGGTAGTGACAAGTTAACTTTTAAAGATATTCCAGAGTTATTCAACTCTGACGGCAAACATATTAATAAAGCGTTGATCCAAACTTTATTATACACTTATGCTTACGAACAATTTTCGGGCAAAAGTTTTGTAGAACCAAATTTATATGTAGTAAAAACCATGAGCGCAGATGGCGTTTGGTTTAAATCTGGCAGGCAAAATCTATCCGGAACCTTTTTAGAAGAAATCAAACCAGAATTCCTTGCCGAATTAAGAAAAAAACTGACCGAACTTTTTGAAGCCCCCTATTTTGTGGCCAGCGCAGTTGAGGATAACTACAAATACTCTATTTATAAAACCTTGTTTGGGAAATAGTTTCAACCGCAAAGAAATAAAGTAAATTGCAAAGAGTGCTATTGCTTAGTAAAATAACCACAGCGCACACAAAGTAAGCCACAGAGTAAAAGAGCTGGATTGAGAAATATCAACTTTATATCCTCAGTGAAATCTCCGTGTGCTCTGTGGTAAGACAAAAATTTGTGTCCTTCGCGAAAAACTTTGCGTGCTTTGCGGTTAATCTCTTAAATTTAAAAATGTTAACCTTAAACTTCACAAAATTCCCGGTTCTTGAAACCGAACGCTTAATCCTCCGCGAACATGATATTGCCGACGCTGAAGCGCTTTTTGCCATGCGTATCAACGAAACGGTAATGAAATACATCGACAGGGAAAGGCCCAAAGATATTTTCGAGATCAAAGATTTTATTTCCCGATTTAGAAATGGCTATGAAAATGGCGATAACCTGGCCTGGGTAATTGGTTTAAAAGAAAATCCCGATCAAATGATTGGTTCTGTTGGTTACTGGCGCACCGATTTTGCCAACCACCGTGCCGAGATCGGCTACATGCTGCACCCTGATTATTGGCGACAAGGAATTATCTCCGAAGCACTGAAAAAATCAATTGCTTTTGGTTTCGAAGAAGTGAATTTGCATACCATCAGTGCAAACATTAATGTAGAAAACGATGCTTCAAGACAGATGTTGCTCAAACATGGCTTTGTAAAAGAGGCACTTTTTAAACAGGATTATTATTTTAGGGGCCAATTTCTTGATAGTGAAATTTATGGATTATTAAATCCTAATCATTAAGTTAGCTATAATCGGAACCAAATGTTTTTGGAGAAGATATTTCGGAAAAAGCAAAAGCTTTGATACAATAAGCTTATCAAAAACACAATCGCCCAATATTATTTCTTCTTTTGACAAATAAACAAAAAACACCTCTTCAAAAAGGCTAAATAATTAAGAGAATTACCTATAATTATTACAAAACATAGGCATTATAGCCTTTGGTTTCAAAGCGATTAATAATTATATTTGCCACCGTTATTAAAATTTACAATGAGAGAAATCCAATTTAGAGAAGCACTACGCGAAGCCATGAGCGAAGAAATGCGTAAAGATGACCGCGTTTTTTTATTAGGTGAAGAAGTAGCAGAATATAACGGTGCGTACAAAGTAAGTCAGGGTATGCTTGATGAATTTGGTGCGAAACGCATTATCGATACCCCAATTGCCGAACTAGGTTTCGCAGGTATTGCAACTGGTGCCGCAACAGCTGGCCTTGTTCCAATTGTAGAGTTCATGACATTTAACTTCTCTTTAGTTGCGATCGATCAGATTATCAACGGAGCAGCTAAAATCTTATCAATGAGTGGTGGTCAGTTCTCATGTCCAATGGTTTTCCGTGGTCCAACAGGTAATGCAGGCCAATTAGGTGCACAACACTCTCAAAACTTCGAAAACTGGTTTGCAAATACGCCAGGACTAAAAGTAGTAGTTCCAGCTACACCTTACGATGCAAAAGGATTATTAAAACAATCAATTATAGATCAGGATCCGGTTATTTTCATGGAATCTGAAGTAATGTACGGCGATAAAGGCGATGTTCCTGCAGAGGAATACTATATCGAACTTGGTAAAGCTAAAGTAACTAAAGAAGGTACTGATGTAACCATCGTAACTTTTGGTAAAATGTTAACCCGCGTTGTAAACCCAGCTGTAGAAGAGTTAACTAAAGAAGGAATTAATGTAGAAGTTATTGATTTACGTACTGTACGTCCTATCGATTATGATACCATTATCAACTCTGTTAAAAAAACAAACCGTTTAGTTGTGGTAGAAGAGGCCTGGCCATTGGCATCTCTTTCCGGAGAGATTGCTTTCATGGTACAAAAACATGCATTCGATTATTTGGATGCACCGGTTTTACGTATCACTTGTGCAGACGTTCCACTTCCATATTCACCAACTTTAATTGCAGCAAGCTTACCAAATGCTGAGCGTGTAGTTAAAGCGGTAAAAGAAGTAATGTACGTTAAAAAGTAATTACAAATTGTAGTCTGAGCTTAGCCGAAGACCAAAAGATATAAATCCTCCAAAGCAATTTGGGGGATTTTTTTTTTATTTTAAACCTCACAGGTTTTGTATTCCAAGAACGAAAGGCTCAGGTTAAATAAACCCGATAGTAGCGGAAAACCCGAAGGCGAGGAACGAGCCAAGGCTTTGAAGCGGATAGCGGGGTTTTCGCAACCGAAGCACACCAACCCTGCTTTTCAAAATATTGAACACCTAAGGAATGCTTATGAATTTTAATAGCAGGAAAAGAACCTGAAATAAATTTACTTCGTAGCTTTCCGCTGCACTACAGATCAGGGTGACGATCGGATTAAACCTCGCGGGTTTCCAAACTAATATTTTTATCTTCGCTAAACCTTAAATTCCAGTTCATGCCCGAATACATAGCCGATCAAACCTTCGAAAAGACTGATTTTACCATACGCTCACTTCCAAAAGCAGAATATGAAAACTGTAAATTCATCAATTGCGATTTTTCCGGTTCAGATTTAAGCGGTACAAAATTTTTAGACTGTCAATTCATTTCCTGCAATTTAAGTTTGGCTGATTTAACCAAAACATCCTTTATCGATGCTGATTTCCACGATTGTAAAATGCTTGGTTTAAGGTTTGATAACTGTAACGATTTCGGCCTGGCATTTAGTTTTACTAACTGCAAATTAGATCATTCCTCGTTTTATAAATTAAAATTAAAAAAAACCAATTTCAAAAACTCACAGTTACATGAAGTCGACTTCTCTGAATGTGACTTAAGCAGCGCAATATTAGACAATTGTGATTTATTAAAAGTCACTTTTGACAGAACAATACTAGAAAAGGCAGATTTTAAAACGGCTTACAATTACTCCATAGATCCAGATAACAATAGGATCAAAAAAGCAAGATTTTCAAAATCTGGCCTTGCAGGCTTATTGCATAAATACGATATCCAGATCAGCGAATAACTTCTGATAAATTTTATAAATTCAGTTTACAAAACCACCGAGAATAGAACAGCCCAAACGAGAGGACATCGATCAATACATCGCTACTTTCCCTGTTGAAACACAAAAACTGTTATAGTAAAATCCGTGAAACTATACATAAAGCCATATCTGAAGCCAAAGAAATAATCAGTAATGGCATGCCTGACTTTAAACATAGGCACGCTGAGAATTAAATTCACTAAAAACATGGCTATTCCCGACGAGCTGGATAAAATTTAAATTGGAAGATTAGAACTTACCGGACAGAATTACAGAAGCTGAAAAGTAAAGACTTATAAAACTCTTTCCCAATAGCTGGCTGTTTATAAATGGAAAAATGACCGAACGCAGTAAAGATAATCATTCCTTTTTTCAAAAACTTACTCACAAATTTCGGTGGATAACTTCATTCTAAAAATAATTAAATCCCGCAAATCCTGATTAGCTTTGCTTTCTTTAATTTTTACCTTTAGGATATGTTAACCCACCATAAAATAATTGCAGCCGAATTAAAAGTTGCAGAAAAGCAAGTAACAGCAACCATAAATTTGTTAGATGAAGGTGCAACTGTACCCTTTATATCGCGCTATCGTAAGGAGGTGACGGGCAGTTTAGACGAAGTTGAGGTAGCAGCAATCCGCGATCGGGTTTTACAGTTGCGAGATTTAGATAAACGCCGTGAAGCAATTTTAAAATCGATGAACGAACTTGGTAAACTGACACCCGAACTGGAAAAAAAGATCAACGAAGCAGAAACCATTTCACTCTTAGAAGACATTTACCTGCCGTTTAAACCTAAGCGTAAAACACGTGCATCAGTTGCAAAAGAAAAAGGATTAGAACCTTTGGCCTTGCAGATATTTGAGCAGAATACTTTTGATTTAGCCGCATCAGCTGAGAAATTTATTAATATAGAGAAAGGTGTGAATTTACTTGACGAAGCTTTAGCCGGAGCCAGGGATATCATAGCTGAAATGATTTCTGAAAATGCTGAGGCACGCACCAAAATGCGTACTTATTTTCAGGAAAAAGCTGTATTTAAATCAGAAGTAATCAAAGGAAAAGAAGAAGAAGGCATTAAATATAAAGATTACTTCGAATGGAGCGAGCCGGTTAAAACAGCTGCATCACACCGTGTTTTGGCCATGCGCCGTGGCGAAAAGGAACTAATCTTGAGATTAGATGCACTTCCACCAGCTGAAGATGCTATCGCTATTTTAGAGAACCAGTTTATTTTAGGCAATAATGCCGCTTCAAAGCAAGTTCAGCAAGCTTTAGAAGATGGTTATAAACGCTTGTTGGAACCAGCAATGGAAACCGAACTTCGGGTTTTCACCAAACAAAAAGCAGATCAGGAAGCCATCCGGGTTTTTGCCGAAAATGCACGTCAATTGTTATTGGCAGCTCCAATGGGGCAAAAAAATGTATTGGCAATTGACCCAGGTTTCCGTACTGGCTGTAAAGTCGTTTGTTTGGATAAACAAGGTCAATTGTTAGAGAATACAGCCATTTATCCGCATACCGGACAGGGAAATGTGAAAAACGCTGAGTTTACGATACAACAACTTTGCGAAAAACACAACATTGAAGCTATAGCTATTGGCAACGGTACCGCAGGAAGAGAAACCGAAACTTTTGTTAGAGCATTGAATTTACCACACATTACAATAGTAATGGTTAACGAAAGTGGTGCTTCGATTTATTCAGCATCGGAAGTAGCCAGAGAAGAATTTCCTACCCAGGACATTACCGTGCGTGGAGCAGTTTCAATAGGACGCCGTTTAATGGATCCGTTGGCCGAATTGGTGAAAATCGACCCAAAATCTATCGGCGTTGGTCAATACCAGCACGATGTTGATCAAAACAAATTACAGGCAAGTTTAGATGATACCGTAATCAGTGCGGTAAATGCTGTAGGTGTAGAATTAAATACCGCCTCCAAACAAATCCTGGCCTATGTTTCTGGCTTAGGTCCTACTTTAGCGCAAAATATTGTTGATTACCGCAATACAAATGGTGCTTTTAAAAACCGTGAAAGCTTGAAAAAAGTACCTCGTTTAGGCGACAAAGCTTACGAACAGGCGGCAGGTTTCTTACGTATCCGCAATGCGGAAAATGTTTTAGATACCAGTGGTGTTCACCCTGAACGTTATGCGGTAGTAGATAAAATGGCAAAAGATCTGGGTACTACCGTCTCTGCTTTAATGAAAGATACACAATTGCAAAAGCAGATTAAGCCACAACAATATGTTACAGATGAAATCGGTTTACCAACTTTGAATGATATCTTAAAGGAATTGGCTAAACCAGGTCGCGACCCGAGAGAGCAATTTGAGGCTTTTAGTTTTACTGATGGTGTAAATGAAATTGCCGATTTAAGAGTGGGTATGAAACTTCCCGGAATTGTAACCAACATTACCAATTTCGGTGCCTTTGTAGATATTGGTGTCCATCAGGATGGTCTGGTGCATACCAGTCAACTTGCGAATCGTTTTGTAGCGAATCCAAATGACATCGTTAAAGTACATCAAAAAGTAGAAGTAACGGTAATGGAAGTTGATGCTGCCCGCAAACGCATTTCGCTATCAATGAAAACAGAAGTTAATCCGAAGTCGGAAGTCCGCAGTCGGGAGTCCAGGGAGCAGAAACCTAAGCCGGATTTCAAATCGAACAACAGTAAACAAAACTTCAAGCCTCGTAATGAGCCAAAAGATGCGGATGGCGATTTACAAGAGAAATTAGCAAAACTGAAGGGGATGTTCAAATAGTATTCCATAGTTACTGAACGACACAAGCTTGGCCTGTGCCGTTCAGTATGGGGATTTAATTATGAGAGATTAATAGTCGAATTGATGGGTATAATCTTTATTAACATCTACTGTAACACCATCATCATTAGTGATCACTTTACCATCTATCTCTGCTTTGTAGCTGATCTGATAACTGGCGTTAAAGTTAAGGCACTGCACGCTGGTAGTAATTACATCAACCGGTAATACAGTCTCAATTACATAGGTTTTGGTACTTCCAGTGAAATCGTCTTTCCCTAAAGAAATAGCAGCTTCATTATTTCTGGTCACTCCATTTACCTTCCAGATGGTTTTAGTGCCTTTAGTATCACCACCTACAATCACGAAAGAAACATAGTCATCAGATGAATTCACACCGTTTGCGGTGATGGTAAATTTTGCGGTTTTACCACTTGTTGCAGGAGTACCCTCTGAATCTTTTTTACAAGAAAATAATAACGTTAGAACAAGCGCAAGAGATAATAATTTTAATCCTTTTTTCATAGATTTTAGTTGTTTTACTATTCTAGGGACCAAAAAAAATGCCAAAACCTGTGGCTATACTAAAAATACCATATTTCAGGTAAAAAGAACTACCTATTTTTAGGTAGTTTTAGAATACTTTATTTGTTTTGATAGCTGGTGTGCTAAAAATTATCCTGTTAAGGTGCCTATATCTGCGACACAAATTCCTTTATCGCAGCATCGGGGTGATCAGTTTCCAGAAAGTTCTCCGATTAAAAATCTTTAAAACCAGCTGCTCTTATTCCAGGATAGTTTTTTCGTTACACTTTCTGAAATCTTAGAAACTCTTAAAGGTAAAATCTATCTTTTAGCTTCTGAAAATAATGACTATAGGAAAAATGACGTAGTTGTCTTAGATTATAAAAACTACAAACCCGCAAACTTATCCCGATGTTGTAATCTTGTTTTAGGTAAACTATCAGGATAATTATTCTGGATAAAAGCAATCATCGCTTCTCTTACATGGCAACGTAAATCAAAAGCCCTGGAAGAATTTGAAGCACTCATTAAAAAACGCACTTCAATAACACCATCTTTTGTACTATCTGTAACCTGTACTACATTTACGCGCTTATCCCAAAGCGGATCAGCATTTAAAAGCCGGGTCAATTCCTGCCGCATCGGTTCGATTGGGATGGTATAGTCAAGATATAAAAATACCGTTCCAAGCAAATCAGCTGAAACACGCGTCCAGTTTTGGAAGGGCTTTTCGATAAAATAGGTAATTGGTAGAATTAACCGCCGTTGATCCCAAATATTGACTACTACATACGTTAGGGTAATTTCTTCTACCTTACCCCATTCGCCTTCTACAATTACAACATCATCAATCCTGATCGGCTGGGTAAAGGCAATCTGAAAGCCTGCCAACAAATTTCCAAGCGATTTCTGCGCTGCAAAACCAATGATAATCCCGCCTATTCCAACTCCGGTAAGCAGCCCCGCCCCGATTTTGCGCATGCTTTCAAAACTCAATAAAATAATAGCAGCAGTAATTAAAATAATAAGCGAAACAATAAACTTTCTAACAAACTCCAACTGCGTTCTGATTTTGCGCTCTTTCAGGTTGTTTTCTTTGTTTAGATCATATTTAAGATAGAAATAATCTTCCAAAACGTTAATTGTCCTTACCAAAATAAGCGCAAAAGTAATGGTCAGGGCAATCTCTAATATTTTGGCCATTGGAAGACGATATGTTGGCGCCATTTCCATCAGCGTTAAGGAGAAGTTAAGGAACGATAAAGGAATAAAAACAGCTACAGGCCTCCTCAAATGCTTTAATGTAGATTTTATAATGATAAAATCCCACCAACGCGAAAGCAAGATAAAAGTTTTGTGAATGATAAACTTGATTAAAATACCAAGAGATACTGCGATCAAACCAATGATTAGGTTCTTAAAAAATAAAGGGATAGGATAACCGAAAACCTGGTCGAGAAATTGCATAAAAGAATCTGCTGGTTAATAAAAATGGCAATTAGCCATTTGATGTTCTTATAACAGCTATATTTTTGGATTGTTTGCCAATGGAAAACCAATAGCCGCAAATAAATTATTTACATTAGCATTTTGTAGATTTCAAAAAAAAGAAAAAGATGGATTTTTTCGATACCCATAGCATATTTTTCACAGTCCTTGGCTATAAAATGAGCTATTTAGAATTTTTTGCTGTAATTACCGGGATTATTTCCGTTATACTTTCAGCAAAAGCCAGCGTTTGGAGTTGGCCCATGGGTATTGTCAATGTATTTTTATCAGCCTTTCTATATTATCAAAGTCAGCTTTACCCCGATATGTTTTTAATGGTTTTCTTTTTTGTAACCAACATCATGGGCTGGTGGCGATGGACAAATCCAAGGCCTGGAGAAGAAGATAAAAATAAAGAACTCAAAATCAGCTTTATGCCTGTAAGGCAATTTTTAACTTTATTGGCTATTGGCATTATTGGCACATTATTAATGGGTACATTGGCCAGTCAACTTCACAACTGGCTGCCGCTATTATTTAATTTACCCAGCGCTTATCCTTTTATTGATTCATTTATTTTTGTGATGAGTGTGATCACGACTTTTTTAATGATCCAGAAAAGAGTAGAATGCTGGATTATCTGGTTGATTATAGATATTGTAGCCACTTACCTGTACTTTTTGAAAGGCATCAAGTTTATGGGGGTTGAATACTTTATTTTCACCATTATTGCTGCTTTTGCATTGTGGCATTGGATTAAAGAATATAAAAGCTACACTAAAACGGCATGAAAAGAGGTTTAGTTATTGGCAAATTTATGCCCATTCATAATGGGCATATTGCGCTTATTAATTTTGCGGCTTCGCAATGCGACGAACTGATTGTATCAATGAGTTTCACTCCTGCTGACAAGATTGATCCTGTTTTACGTTTTGAATGGATCAAAGAGATTTTTAAGAATCAATCTGATGTAAAACCCACTCTTATACCTGATGATTTTGATGATGAAAGCCTGCCCATAAATGAAAGGACAAATATTTGGGCAATTAGAATGCGGGAGATATATCCTAAAATTGATATTCTTTTTAGCTCTGAGTTTTATGGCGAACCATTTGCATCAAACTTACAAGCTGAACATATCTTATTTGATGAGCCGAGAAAATCAATCCCCGTTTCGGCAACTCTAATCAGGAATCATCCTTTTCAATATTGGGAATTTATTCCAAAAGAAGTCCGCCCATATTTTGTAAAGAAAATTTGTTTCTATGGCCCAGAAAGCACAGGAAAATCGACTATGGCTGAAAAAATGGCCTTACATTATCAAACGACCTTTGTTCCAGAAGTTGCGCGCGAATTAATCAATTCGAATGATATCACAATTGATGACATTATCAAAATCGGGACAGCACAAACCGAAAGAGTTAAGGAAAAAACAAACAGCGCCAACAAGCTTGTTTTCTGTGATACCGATCTGATTACCACCAAAATTTATTCGCAATATTATCTGAACGAAGTTCCACAGATCCTGAATGATCTTGAAAAAGAAATCTGTTATGATTTATATTTTCTATTGGACATCGATGTAGAATGGGTAGCCGATCATCTCCGCGATTTTGGAGATAGGCGGCTGGAGATGTTTAATCTGTTTAAGAGTGAGCTTGAAAAGCGTGGAATAACCTACATTCAGATCAGTGGGGATTATAAAACTCGGGAAGAAAAGATCAGGAAAATTGTAGATTCGATTTTGGTTTAAATAAATCATTTTTTATCTTTAGATTCAATTCAAAATGATATGACAGCTAAACAAGTGCTTCCTATCATCCCTGACAATACTGTAGTTAATAAAATTTGAGCTAAGGGGTCTTAAAGTGATGCTCTATAGTGACCTGGCAGAGCTTTATGAGGTAGAGACTAGGGTTTTAAATCAAAGTATCCGCCGAAATATAGAACGTTTTCCCGATGATTTCATGTTCCAACTGACCGGTGAATAATGGGAATCTTTGAGGTCACAAATTGTGACCTCAAAAGCTAAAAGAGGTGGAAGGACTTATTTACCCAATGTTTTTACCGAATATGGCATATTAATGCTATCGAGTGTATTGAATAGTAAGCAAGCAATTCAAGTGAATATACAGATTGTAAGGATTTTCTCGCGCATACGCCAGTTTATTGTAGATAATGGCGAACTCAAACTTGAAATCGAAGAGATTAAAAAGACGTTGAATAATCATGATAAAAATATCGAGTTGGTTTTCACCTACCTGGATAGACTCATTGATAAGAAAATTGGACCAAGGAAGAGAATTGGCTACATGCCTGATGATTTATAATTTTAATGAACATTAAAAATCTTGAAGTCACAAATAGCAACCTCAAGATTGACCAGAGAAATGGCGCCGTAAGTTTATCATTATACTTAAATTTCTAAACGGATTGCAGCGGCATCTTTTCAAATTTGCAACGGCTTCATTTACTATGTCATTCTGAGGTACGAAGAATCTGCAACCGATGAAACAGATTCTTCGTACCTCAGAATGACAAAACCTACCTAAAAGATTTAGTGTAAGCCCGGCTGGAACCAATCAAAGAATTTCTGGTTTTGTTTTTCACAACCTCAAAAACGATACGGCATATTAGATGCTTAAATAAATTCAGCATGACGATCGCGAGGTAAAAATGCAAAACTATTTTCAATCAACTATTTGATAATAAAAGTATTCTATCTATCTTTGCAGTCCCAAATTTAATGGGAATAATAAATTGTTTAATAAATTAAATACAAGCAAGTGAATACGTTAAGTTACAAAACTGTCTCGGCCAATGCGAAAACTGTTAACAAACAGTGGATTGTTGTTGATGCGCAAGGCGAGATTTTGGGGCGCTTGTCATCGAAGATCGCTATGATCATCCGTGGTAAAAACAAGCCTGAGTACACCCCACACGTAGATTGCGGAGATAACGTTATCGTTATTAATGCAGACAAGGTTAAATTGACAGGAAACAAATTCAGCGAAAAGCAATATGTTTCTTATACTGGTTATCCAGGTGGTCAACGTTTTATTTCTCCTAAAGAGTTAATGGCGAAACACCCTCAACGTGTAATCGAGAAAGCGGTACGTGGTATGTTACCGAAAACTAAATTGGGTAAAAAATTATACACCAATCTTTTTGTGTATGCTGGTGAAACTCACCCTCATGCAGCTCAATCTCCAAAAACCATTAAACTTTAAGAAATGTCAGTTACTAACACTTCAGGAAGAAGAAAAACAGCTGTTGCACGTATCTACTTAAAAGATGGTGCTGGCGCAATTACCGTTAACGGTAAAGATCACAAAGTATATTTCCCAACTTTACCATTACAATATATCGTAAACCAAAGTTTAGAAGTTTCTGAGCTTACTGGCCGTTATGATATTACTGTAAACGTACAAGGCGGTGGAGTAAAAGGACAAGCAGAAGCTGTTCGTTTAGCTATTGCTAAGGCGATTGTTGAACTAGATGCGGAGAAAAAACCTGCTTTACGTGCTAAAGGTTTAATGACACGTGA
The DNA here is from genome assembly GCF_019317285.1 of Pedobacter sp. D749. NCBI lineage: Bacteria > Pseudomonadati > Bacteroidota > Sphingobacteriia > Sphingobacteriales > Sphingobacteriaceae > Pedobacter > Pedobacter sp. D749. Next base: position 5,503,123 of record NZ_CP079218.1, on the reverse strand, counting down.
TAACCGTATGGTTGAGCGTAAGAAACCAGGACGTGCTAAAGCTCGTAAGAAATTCCAATTCAGTAAACGTTAATCACAGGAGGCAAAGACAATGGCAAGAACAACTTATCAAGACTTATTGGATGCAGGTGTACACTTTGGTCACCTTACCCGTAAATGGAATCCAAAAATGGCTCCTTATATTTTCATGGAGCGTAATGGAATTCACATTATAGATTTAAATAAAACTTTAACTAAAACTGAAGAAGCTGCGGCTGCGATTAAACAAATCGTAAAATCAGGACGTAAAGTATTATTTGTTTCAACAAAAAAACAAGCAAAAGGAATCGTAGCTGAACAAGCTAAAAAAGTAAACATGCCTTTCGTAACTGAACGTTGGTTAGGTGGTATGTTAACTAACTTTGCTACTGTTCGTAAGTCAATCAAAAAGATGTCTAACATCGATAAAATGACTAAAGACGGTACTTATTCGATCTTATCTAAAAAAGAGCGTTTAATGATTCAACGTGAGCGTATTAAATTAGAATCACTTTTAGGTGGTATTGCTGATTTAAACCGTTTACCTGCAGCTTTATTCTTAATTGATGTTAAGAAAGAACATATTGCAGTTACTGAAGCGTTAAAATTAAACATCCCTACTTTTGCGATGGTTGATACTAACTCTGATCCTTCTAACATCGATTTCCCTATCCCGGCGAATGATGATGCTACAAAATCAATCTCTTTAATTACTGATGTAATTATCAAAGCTATTGAAGAAGGTTTAGATGAGCGTAAACGCGAAAAAGATGATGAGGCTGAAAAAGAAGCAGTAGCAGCAAAAGTTGCAGCTGATGCTCCTGAAGCAAAAGAGCCAAGAGGAGCTGGTGAAAAAAGACCAACCACTAAAAAGGCAACTGCTGAAGCGGAAGTTGAAGCTCCTTCATCAGAAGAGACTAAAACAGAAGAATAGTAATATTTTTTAATTGCAGGTTACTGGTTTCAGGTTTTAAGTTGGCTTAACATGAGTTTAACTTGGCGCTTGTAACTTGTAACCTGTAATTGTTATAACAAGATTGTAAAATTTAAAAAAGGAAATAAAATGTCTACAGTACAAATTACTGCCGCTGATGTAAATAAACTACGCCAACAAACTGGTGCTGGTATGATGGATTGCAAAAAAGCATTATTAGAAGCTAATGGCGATTTCGAAGCTGCTGTTGATTTATTGCGTAAAAAAGGCCAAAAAGTATCTGCCGCTCGTTCTGGTAATGCTACTTCTGAAGGTCTGGTATCAATCAATGTTTCAGCGGATGGCACAAATGGTAAATTAGTTGCTTTAGCTTGTGAAACTGAACCAGTTTCTAAAGTTGAAGATTTCCGTAACTTAGCTCAAGCTGTTTTAGCTGCAGCAGTTGCCAACAATCCTGCTACTACTGAAGAATTATCAGCAATCACTTTGGAAGATGGACGTACAGTTGCCGAAACCATCACTGAACTAACCGGTAAAATCGGAGAGAAAATCGTTATTCAGGAATACGCAAATATATCTGGTGAAAAAATCGTTTCTTATATCCACTCTAATGGTAAAATGGGCGTTTTAGTTGTATTTGAAGGCGCTAATGGCGTAGATATTACTGAAGCTGGTAAAGATGTTGCTATGCAAATTGCTGCAATGAACCCGGTTGCTGTTGATAAAGACGGTGTTGATCCTGCTACTATTCAACGTGAAATCGAAATTGCTAAAGACGTTATCCGTCAAGAAGGTAAACCAGAAGAAATGGTTGAGAAAATTGCAGCTGGTAAATTGAATAAATTCTACAAAGACAGCACTTTATTAAACCAGGAGTTTGTTAAAGATAGTTCTGTGGATGTTCGTAAATACTTAGATAACACTGCTAAAGGGTTAACTGTATCTGCTTTCAAACGCGTACAATTAGGTGCATAAGCAAAAAATATATTTAAAAAAAGCTCCAAGAAATTGGAGCTTTTTTTATACCCAACAATTCTAAAGAATGGTCGTCATCTCGACTGAAACGCAGTGAAATGGAGAGCTCTATCAAGATAGATTTGACTGAGTCTGGGATTCTCGACTACGCATCTCTCTGCTCGAAATAACACTCTCCTACTTCCCCAAAGCGTATAAGCCCCCTACTTCTTTACCAGAATCGCCGACCATACTTACCGTTACTTTATTTTTATCTGCCATTATTTTTTATTTTTGTAATTGTTCCTGGACCTGGACCTGTTTTTAGGTCCACCACCGATAATTAAAGGATAATGATTTAAGTTTTTATCAGGCTGATGAACCATAATTTGTGTGTATGGCTGTTTAATACAAGATCAACCTTTTCCTGATCCAATAGGATTCGAACAGTTTGGAGTACAGTATTCGGTCTATATGCATCATTTTGGAGCGCTCAAAGTAGCCACACTTGGCTTTAAAAACTTCTTCTACAGGACTGATTTTCATCCATTTGGTTATTTCAACTTATTATCCTAATATATTGCCACAATATTTAACTTTGACCGTGTAAGATTAATTTACTCAACGTTTTGATATGCCTAAAGTAATTCCCAACATCTCCTATTTTCAGGGCAACGATTTAAAAAAGAACCAAGACATCGTTATCGATAGTGATATCATTTCAGCTATTAAAGAAAGTGATTATAAAGAAAACAGCCATTCGATTGTTGTTCCAGGTTTTATAGATTTGCAGATTTATGGAGCAGGCAACAGGTTGTTTTCTGCCGAGCCAAGCATCGAATCGTTAAACATTATGGAAGATGACTTACTCAAAAAAGGAACGACTGGTTTTTTGGCCTGCATGGCAACAAACTCTCAGGAAGTTTTTAACGAATGTATCCAAGTAGCTAAACAACATCGCTCAACAGCCCGGAATTGCCTGGGTTTACATTTAGAAGGACCATTTTTAAATCCAAAACGATTAGGTGCCCATGTGCCTGCATTTGTACGAAAGGCCTCCTTAGATGAAATTAAGCAACTAATCGATTTTGGAGATGGTGTTATTAAAATGATGACCATAGCACCAGAAATCCAGGATGATGAGGTAATACAATACTTACTAGATCAAAGTGTTGTGGTTTCATTAGGACATAGCAATGCAACTTTTGAGGAAGCTACTGCTGCGTATAATAAAGGCATTCAAACCACTACACACCTCTTTAATGCCATGAGCCCCATCCACCATCGCGAACCTGGAATCCCCACCGCTGTTTTTAGTCACGCTAGGGCGATGGCCAGTATTATCGCCGATGGGCAACATGTAGACTTTGAGGTGGTTAAATTTGCACAAAAACTATTAAAAGAGCGTTTATTCCTCATCACCGATGCCGTCACAGCTTGTTCAACCGGTCCTTATCAGCATATCCAGGAAGGAAACAAATTTGTCATGCCCGATGGTACACTATCCGGCTCGTCGTTAACCATGTTAGAAGCTGTTAAAAACTGTGTAATCCACTGTGGCATCAGTTTAAATGATGCAATTAAAATGGGAACAAGTTATCCTGCCAAATTAATCGGAGTTGAAAGCTTAACGGCAAATATCGCAGCGGGTGAGCAGGCAAATTTAGTCGTGCTTGATGATGCACTAAATTTAAAAGAGGTTATTTTTAAAGGTAAAACGGTATAATCAAACCAACATGTTCAAAAGAATTCTTCCAGCAATTATCTTTCTATCCATTTATGCCAGTAATTTGTGGGCGCAGGGAACGGGGTCTTCATTTACCATCATTCCGCTTGGTGTAAAAGGCGGCGATGATGAGAGCAATTTATCATCGTACATGATAACACCAAAAGGAAGCGACAAATATGTTTGCCTTGATGCGGGAACCATAAATGCAGGCATACAGAAAGCAATTGATTTTAAATCACTAAAAGGCAATAGCGAAGAAATCCAGCGCAAGCAGATTAAAGGTTATCTGATATCTCATGGACATTTAGACCATTTAGCTGGCCTGATCATCAATTCACCAGCCGATACATCAAAAAACATCTATGGACTGCCTTCGGTGCTGAACATCTTAAGGGATAAATATTTTACCTGGGATGCCTGGGCCAATTTTGCCAACGAAGGTGAAAAACCACAGCTAAAAAAGTATACTTATTTCCCACTAATTGAAGGCAATACTTATCCATTAGCGGACACAGAAATGAAAGTAAGAGCTTTTGAACTGAGTCATGGCAAGCCTTATAAAAGCACTGCTTTTTTGATCAATCACAATGATAGTTATGTATTGTACCTTGGAGATACCGGCGCTGATGAAGTTGAAAAATCAGATAAACTGGCCAGCCTGTGGCAAAATATAGCGCCGCTGATTAATGCCGGCCAGCTAAAAGCCATCTTTTTAGAGGTTTCTTTTCCGAACGAACAGCCAGATAAACAATTATTCGGACACCTTACCCCAAAACTTTTTTTCAGTGAAATTGGCAAACTTAAAAGCTTAACGGATGGTGATACCATTAAAAAAGTTGCTTTCATTGTAACCCATATTAAACCCCCGCAACATAGTGCAGAAAAAATAAAGCGTCAATTACTTACAGAAAATACACTTGATTTAAACTTAATATTTCCTAAGCAAGGAAAACTGTTAACAATTAATTAATATAAACAAAACATAAGCAGCAGCAAGTCAGTGTATTTTTGTCAAAAAAAAGACTGATGAAAAGACTTATATTATTAATAACTTTTGTGTTTGCCGTAACCGTTTACGGTTTTGCACAAGGGGTAACTACTGCATCATTTATTGGTACGGTTAAAGATCAAAAAGGGGTAATACCCGGTGCAACAGTTACCGCCATACATATTCCTTCGGGCACAAAATACTCCACCCTAACCAGGGCGGATGGAAGATATAACCTGCCCAACGTTCGTGTTGGCGGGCCATACACCATCAAAATTGGTTACGTTGGCTACAACGAACTGGTTAAAGAGAACCTGAATACGACCATTGGAGAAGACTTAAGGGTTGATGCCTCGCTTACCGAAACTTCGCAAAACCTTGCCGATGTAGTGGTAAAAGGAACGCAGGACAAAGTGATCAACTCCTCACGGACAGGCGCAAGGGAAACAATTACAAGACAACAAATTGATAATTTACCAACCATCAGCCGTTCATTATCTGATTTTACCAAATTAACGCCATCAGCAAACTCTACAACCGTTGGCGGTTTAAGTTTTGGTGGAAGAAGTGGTTCTTACAACAACTTAACGGTTGATGGAGCCTTGTTTAACAATTCGTTCGGATTGTCGGGCAGTTTGGGCGGACAGGCTAATTCTCAACCGATTTCATTAGATGCGATTGAGCAGATCCAGGTCGATATTGCACCTTATGATGTCCGCCAGGGATCTTTCACTGGAGCGGGTATTAATACCATTGTAAAATCGGGAACAAATAATTTTAAGGGTTCGGCCTATTACTATACCAGGGGAACTGATTTAACAGGGTACTCTGCCGGGGTAACCAAAATACCTGTTGTCGATTTTAGCTACAATCAACGTGGTTTAAATATCGGCGGACCGATTATTAAAGACAAATTATTCTTCTTTGTTTCGGGTGAACAGGAAAGGATCAGTACACCTGCAACTTCGTTCGTTGCATCAAGACCAGGTGTATCTGGTGCAAATGTTTCTACAGCAGATGCCTCTACACTAGATCGTTTATCGAACTATTTAATGAGTAAATACAACTATGCAACCGGTCCTTATGAAAATTATCCTTACAAAACACAAAGTGATAAAATCACGGCAAAAATAGATTGGAACATCAATGCAAACAATACCTTAAGTGCGAAATATTTCTATCTGAAATCGAACAGACAGGTTGTTGCCAGTGGCTCGGGTATTCCGGCAGGCTTAAACGGTAGCCGTTCACCTTCATCAACTTCAATGCCTTATTTCGGTTCGAGTTATACCATCAACAATAACTTCAACATCGGTATTGTGGAGTTAAACACCAGGATTGGCAATAATATGTCGAACAAATTAACGCTCGGTTATTCTGCCTTGAGAGATTTTCGCGAATCAAATGGTGCTGAATTACCAATGGTCGATATCGGTAATGGAAATGGTGGTATTTTAACCAGTTTCGGTTATGAAGTTTTTACAGCAAATAACTTGTTAAACTCCGACATTTATCAATTCTCTGATGATTTCTCGATCTATGCCGGTAAACATGAAATCACCATCGGTACCAGCAACCAGTTAAATAAATTCTTAAATGGTTTTGCCCCAAATTATAACGGCCTGTATTATTTTAGAACAGCTGATGATTTTATCAATAACCAGCCCGCGGTAAGTTATTCATACCGTAACTCTGCATTAACCGATGGATCATTTCCCTTCGCTAAAATGTCGTCATATAACTTAAGTCTATATGCACAAGACAAATACCAGGTGAGTGATAATTTCAAATTAACCTATGGTATCCGTGCCGATTATACTTATTTCCCGACCAAGCTGGATCCAAATCCAAATTTGGCTGCTTTAACCTTCCAGAATGGATTGCAGGTAGACATTTCTAAATTCCCAAACAAAAAATTATTGTTTTCTCCACGTGTAGGCTTCAATTATGATGTTTTTGGCGATAAAACTACCCAGCTACGTGGTGGTACGGGAATTTTCACCGGTCAGGTTCCTTATGTTTGGATCTCTAACCAGGCCTCTAATACCGGAACATTATTTAGCTCAAGTACCGTATCTACTGCTGGCGACCCACGTTTGATTTTTAATCCAAATGTAAATGCCAACCGTCCTTCACCTGGTACCGCAGCTGCCAATACTTCTTACGAGGTAGATGCGGCTTCGAAAGATTTTAAATATCCTCAGATCTGGAGAACAAATGTTGCGATTGACCAAAAATTACCAATGGGCATTATTGCCACTTTAGAAGCATCCTACACTAAAGATATCAATGCGGTAAATTTCTCTAATGCGGCATTACCAAACAATGCTACAGGTTTAATTACCCTTCCTGGAATTGAAGGACAACAGCGTTATACCGTAAAATCTACACAGACAGGTACTACGGCAGCAAATCCATCGATTTCGCCATTTATTTATATGCAGAATACCAAAAAAGGCTATTCTTACTTCATTACAGGTCAGTTGCAAAAATCTTTTTTAAGTGGATTTAATGCAAGTGTAGCCTATACTTACAGTCAATCGAAATCAGTAAATGACGGTGGCTCTACTGCAAGTTCAATCTGGTCACAAAGGGCAATTGCCAGCGATGCAAATTCGGATGTTTTAGCCAATACCAATTTTATTCAGCCGAACAGGGTTATTGCCTCCTTAAGCTATAAAAAAGAGTATTTTAAACATGCGGCTACTACAATTGGTTTAATCTTCGAATCGGCAAATAATGGCGCATTCAGTTATGTTTCATCTGGCGATATCAATAACGATGGCGGCGCGAACGATTTAGTTTACATCCCACAAAACAAAGGCGATATTATTTTGGTTCCTGATTTTGCTGGCGATACGCGTACCCAGGATCAGATCTGGAACCAATTGAATGCCTATATTACTCAAGACAGCTATCTTAGTAAACACAGGGGTGAATTTGCAAAGAGAAATGGCGCCATCATGTCGTACTTTAAAAGAGCAGATTTACACCTTGCACAGGATTTTTTTGTTGGTCAGAAAGGCAAGAGAAATACACTTCAGTTTACGTTGGATATCATTAACCTTGGCAACCTGTTAAATAGTGATTGGGGCTTATATCAAACACCAAATATCCCATTATCAACATACAATACCGCCGTATTGCTGGCCTATAAAGGTTTAGATGCTACATCTGGAAAACCTACTTATTCATTCCCTTATCAGGATAAGGCCAATTTAACGCCATACACCGCAACGTATAAAAATATTACCGATCAGATTTCGCGTTGGCAGGCACAATTCGGCGTGCGTTACATTTTTAATTAATTCACGATTCATATCTTTTCACAATAAAAGCTCTATAACAGGAGCTTTTATTGTTTGCAGAGTAAATCCAATAAACAATTTACATCAATTATTAAAAAGCATAGCTCGGTATTAAAAAATTGTTAATATTTTTGAGGTCATGAAATACAAACGCATCCTATTAAAACTTAGCGGAGAATCGCTAATGGGCGACAAACAATATGGAATTGATAATGAACGCGTTAAACAATACGCTGAAGATATCAAAGCTGTACACGATAAAGGTTTAGAAATCGCAATCGTAATTGGAGGAGGGAATATTTTTAGGGGTTTAAGCGCCGAAAAAAGTGGGATGGACAGGGCACAGGCTGATTATATGGGCATGTTGGCAACAGTTATCAACTCTATGGCCTTGCAAGATGCGTTAGAAAAAGTGGGTATTAAAACACGTTTACTTACTGCCATTAAAATGGAACAGATTTGCGAACCATTTATTCGCAGAAGGGCTGTTCGGCATTTAGAAAAAGGCCGTGTGGTTATTTTTGGTGCAGGTACCGGAAACCCATACTTCACCACCGATTCTGCTGCAGCTTTACGTGCTATCGAAATCAAAGCTGATGTTGTTTTAAAAGGAACACGTGTTGATGGAATTTATACCGCGGATCCTGAAAAAGATCCGTTAGCCACTAAATACGAAGAAATTTCTTTCAGAGAAGTTTATGATAAAGGCCTGAATGTAATGGATATGACAGCCTTTACCCTTTGCGAAGAAAACCAAGTGCCGATTATTGTGTTTGATATGAACAAACATGGCAATTTCATGAAAATCGCTAATGGCGAACCTATTGGAACCCTGGTTAAATAAGGAATAAAAATTATTATTTTTGTAGAAATACACACAATTATGAACGACCTCATACAATTACAATTAATGGATGCTCAATCTGCAATGGATAGAGCAATCGATCATTGTGAATCTGAATTAACTAAAATCAGAGCTGGAAAAGCATCGGCTGGAATGTTAGATGGTATTTTCGTAGATTATTATGGCGCAGCTACAGCACTATCACAAGTATCCAGTATTAATACACCTGATGCCAGAACAATCGTAATCCAACCTTGGGAAAAATCACTTTTAACTGCAATCGAAAAAGCTATTCAGGTAGCTAATATTGGTATCAATCCGCAAAATGATGGTATTGTTATCCGCCTGGTTGTACCGCCTTTAACAGAAGAGCGGAGAAAAGACCTGGTGAAAAAAGTTAAGGAGGAAGCCGAAAGGGGCCGCATTACCGTTCGTAACATCCGTAAGGATGCCAATACCAAAATCCAAAAACTGAAAGGTGAAGGTGTTTCTGATGACGAGATTAAAACCGGTGAAGGCGAAGTACAAAAATTAACCGATGCCTATATCATAAAGGTTGACAAACATGCCGAAGCTAAAGAAAAAGATGTAATGACAGTTTAATCTGTACAAAATACAATCAGAGCGGGAATAGACTTAAATCTATTCCCTTTTTTATTACTTTATTTCTTTGCGCTTGAGCCTCTAACGTTTAAAATGGTAGGTAACGATACCTGCATTTTTTCGGCAGGCTTTCCTGCTCTTTTAAGCTTGTTTATTAAAATTTTCATTACGTTTTCTGCAATGGCTTCAAGAGGCTGTGCAATTGCCGTAACCGGAGGCTCACAGAACTCCAGGATTTCGAAATCATCAAAAGAAACAACAGCTATGTCTTTATGGATCTGAATACCTAATTTTCTAAAAGTTCTTAAACCATCCAGGCAAATATAGTTAGCTGCAAAAACTACCGCATCAAGTTGTTTCTCTTTAAAAAACTTGATCATCTCCTCAATTGATTCAGCAGAGTTTACATATTTTATCTTCTTTACAATTGCCGGCAGATCATATTTTTCAACAGCACTTTCGTAACCAGCCAAACGGTCTACCATCTGTTGCTGTAAGGTATCAATGGTTACAAACCCTATTTTTTTGTAATTATTTTTAATGAGGTGCTCAGTAGCTTCGTAGGTGCTGTTTAAATTATCAATTATTACATAATCTGTTTTAACATCCGGTACATACCGATCGAAAAGTACTACCGGAGCATCTGTTTGAATCAATTTTTTAACTTCTTCTTCCAATCCTTCAGGCAAGGCCATAATATAGCCATCAACATGCCTGTCTTTAAAAATCTGCAATAGTTCTATTGCCTTATCCGTATCGTTTCTGGTGCTGCTAAAAAGGATTTTATAACCAAGGCTCGAGGCAATTTCATCAATTTGGCGTGCAATACCAGAGAAAAAAGGTTCAGAAATGTCATCAACCAAGAAACCTATAATTTTTGTTTTACCTGTTCTTAAACTTGTAGCAAGGGTATTGGGCTGATAATTTAATTCAGCAACCAGTTCTAAAACTTTTTTGGTAAGCGATTCGCTGATATTTTTTTCTCTTGCTTTACCATTAATTACAAACGATACGGTTGTAATGGAAATATTTAATTGTTTAGCGATATCTTTAATTGAAATACGTTTCTTCATCACAGGCATTGAACGAATAAAATTTGATTGGTAATATAACAATATTACTATAAATATATGATGGATGTGAAAAAACTAGCCTAAAAAGAAAAAGAGCAACCTATCCAGGATTGCTCAATTAACTAACTTATTATTCATAAAAAATGCTGTTGGGGAAGGAGTCGAACCTTCAAGGGGTAGTTAGCTACAGTTCAAAAAATTAATTTGTGGTCAACCCAATAAACTGCGTTTGTCCCATTATTCCCCACCACCGAGACAAGGAGGCGTGTCTGCCAATTTCACCACCCAACATTATTAGTCTTTAGTCCAAAGTCTGCAGTCGTAAGTCTACTAAAGACTATCCGACTCTTGACTTAGGACTAAAGCCGCTGTAGGGGAAGGAATCGAACCTTCAAGGAGTGGTTAGTACCGAAACCGGTATATTCCCATTATTCTCCGCCACCGAGACAAGGAGGTGTGTCTGCCTGTTTCACCACCCTACATTATGTTATGCAATTCTGAAAGAACGTTTCCTTTTTGTTAATTGCTTGATACAAATGTAAAGGAACAACCAATACCTTGCAAATATTTTAAACATTTAATTTTATTTTTATAATATTGATAAATATTCGTAAATTCGCTTATCATAATTCAAAAATATGCTTAAAAAAGACAATTCCAATTTAGAAATTGACAACCTCGACATCGATATACTGAAGCAATTGATGCAGGATGCCACTAAACCCTATACAGAAATCGCTAAAGACCTCATTGTTTCAGGTGGCACGATACACGTGAGAATGAAGAAACTGCAGGAAATGGGCATTATTAAGGGCTCTCATCTCATCATTGATCCGCAAAAGGCCGGATACGACATTTGCGCCTTTTTGGGCATTTACCTGGAGAAAGGAATCCAGTATAAAGATGCAGTTGCTCAATTGAGTAAAATTAAAGAAGTGGTAGAATTGCATTATACTACCGGTGCCTACAGTATGTTTGCCAAAATCATCTGCAGGGATACCAATCATTTACGCCACGTTTTAAACGAAGAAATACAGGCGGTGAATGGCATCCAACGTACGGAGACTTTAATATCACTAGAAGAAAGCATTAAGCGGCAGATTGAATTAGGTTAAGCGGAAAGATTAAAGGCGAAAGGCCACAACCTTTGTAATCATACCTGAGCCTGGATGACCTTATATGTCTTATATGGTAAAAACCTTTAGTGATTTTATTTGAAAATGAACGTTCAGTAGGGTTTCGGGAACCGCAGCCCCATTATGCGCTCTAGCCCCGACGAAGAATCGGGGGCTGCCGCTACTACCGGGTTTAGAAACAAAGATTTGTGCCAATAAATAGCAATTTGCTTGACCCTTCTGCTCAGCTCAGGGTGAGACTAAAAAGGTGCGCGGAAAAACTATTATATTAGGTTATTGATAGTATAGTGGTTTATGCAGGTTAAGCATCCAGCCAAAAATATCAACACTGACCTAGCCACCTAGACCTGATTGGAGTGAACATCCCGATTTAAGCACTTTTTTTTGCTTTTATGGTGTGCTTGCTTGTTTCACAGGTTTCATCGGGATAAAACGGAAAGCAGGAGAAAACCAAAATAGTTGTACAGGTGCTGCTCTCCTAATCTTAATAATCATATTTATAAGGGGCCTTCGACTACGCTCAGGTCGACAAACGCTAGAGTTACGCTACTATAAAATAGTCGCCTTTTAAGCTCCAGTGAAATTTACATTTAGTCGAGAGAGCTATCGAGATAATTTCTCGACTGCGTTGCACTCCGCTCGAAATGACGAAATTCTTTATTTCAACAGCTGATAAGCAACCAGCGCGGCAACATAAGCCATAGCCGTCATGTAAGCCAATTGAATTACAGGCCATTTCCAGCCTTTAGTTTCACGATAAACAATAGCTACCGTGCTCATACACTGCATGGCAAAAGCATAAAAAAGCATCAAAGAAATACCTGTAGCAAAAGTGTAAACAGGCAAACCGGTTCGGTTATTAACCGAAGCCGACATACGTTCTCTAATGGTCGAGGTATCTTCATCCCCGCCATCAACACTATAAATAGTGGCCATTGTACCCACAAAGGCTTCGCGGGCAGCAAAAGAGGTAATTAAACCAATACCAATCTTCCAGTCATAACCCAAAGGGCGAATTGCAGGCTCGATCCAATGGCCAAGAATACCTACATAAGAGTTTTCCAATTTCTCGGTAGCCACCAAGGTTTTAATGTGATCTGTATTTTTTGTCGTATCATTAAGAACAGACTCATACTTTTTATCAATGCTTTCAAAGCGGTTTCCCGGTCCGAAAGAAGCCATTACCCAAAGAATAATCGAAATGGCGATGATAACCTTCCCAGCTTCGAAAACAAAGGTTTTCGATTTTTCGTACATGGTATAAAACACATTTTTCCACCTTGGCATGCGGTACACCGGAAGTTCCATGATGAAATAAGATCTTTCTTTGGTTTTGATAATGAATTTCATTACCCAGGCCACCAATACCGCAGCAAGAATACCCACCAGGTACATTACCATCAATGCTAAACCCTGTAAGTTAAAAACGCCCAAAACCGTTTGCGAAGGGATAATTAAGGAAATAATCAGGATATATACCGGAAGCCTTGCTGAGCAGCTTACCAATGGGGTAACCATGATGGTAATCATTCTATCCTTCCAGTTTTCGATATTCCGGGCAGCCATAATAGATGGAACAGCACAGGCTAAACCACCAATCATCGGCACTACCGATTTACCGTTAAGGCCAACCTTGCTCATAATTTTATCCATCATAAAGGTAACACGGGCCATATAACCCGTATCTTCTAAAATGGATATGAAGGCGAAAAGAATTGCAATCTGTGGAATAAAAACAAAAATACCACCTAAACCTGCAATTATACCATCCAACAACAAATCAGTAAGCATGCCTGCCGGCAAATATTCGTGCCCAACGCTGGTAATAAAACCAAAACCAGTCTCAATCCAGTCCATTGGATAAGAAGACCAGGCAAATATGGCATTAAAAATTACAAAAAGAATAAGCAGAAAAATGGCAAATCCCCATATTTTATGGGTTAAAATAGCATCTAATTTATCACTGAAAGAAAATTTCTTTTCTGTACCCCTGTCAATAACCACATCAGACAAAATGGTACTGAGCTGTTTATACCTGGCTATAGTTTCTGCGGCCTGAACTTTCGAAGATTCGAAATGGTGAGATTGTTCTATCTGTTCAATTTCCTCCTGTTCCTTTTCGGTAAAGAAAGTTAAGTGTTCATGCTGATGCAGCACCTGCAACGCATAATAATCGTTGTCAGAATTGAGTTTTGATTTTATGGCATTAATCGCTTCCGGAGCCAGAAAATTCACATCAATATCCTGAAACTGTGTGGCAATTTTATTTGTATTGGCAATGGCCTGTTTCAGTTTATCAATTCCGATATTGTTCCTTGCAGAAATGGAAACCACCTGAATGCCCAGTTTTTCAGCCAATTTATCCAGATTAATCTCAATACCCTGCTTAGTAGAAAGGTCTATCATATTCAGGGCCAAAATCATTGGGATACCTAAATCTGCCACTTGCGAATACAAAAGCATATTGCGCTTTAAATTAGAAGCATCTGCAATGAGCACAATAACATCAGGATGGCTATTGTTTTTTTTATCGGCAAGTACTTGAAAAACGATGCTTTCATCAGCACTTTTCGGATATAAGCTATATGTTCCTGGTAAATCGATGATCTCTGCTTCTTTACCATCAGCAAGTTTAGTAAAACCTGTTTTCTTATCGACAGTGATACCTGGAAAATTTCCAATTTTTTGATTTAACCCTGTTAAACGGTTAAATAAAGTAGATTTACCTGTATTGGGATTACCAACTAACGCAACTTTAATATCCAAACCCAGCTTTTTTATTGAATAATGATAACATCAGCTTCGCTTTTACGTAAGCAAAGCTGATAACCAGCTACACGAATTGCCATAGGGTCGCCCAGCGGAGCAAAACGCTCTACCTCTACCACCTCACCTGGCAAGCAGCCCATCTCCATTAACTTTACAGACATATCTAAATCTGTAAAAGCTACAATTGTTCCCTTTTCTCCAACTTTTAGGTGCGACAGCTTCATGTGCTAAATTTGGCGCAAGTTAACCTTTCTTTAGATTTATTCCAAATAAGATACTCGAGTATGGATATAATTACAGTGCTTTTACCCTAAAATGATCTAGTTTCGTTGTCTGCCACCACCACCGTTACCACCACGGCCTCTGCCGCCTTCCTCGTTTCTTATTATGCGGTTTTTACCGCCCATACGGTTTAAAGAATAGGTAAATGAAAACATAAAATAACGCCGCAATACGTTGTAGCTTTCATCACGGATAGTGTTGTTGTTAGCCGTACGACTTACACCCTGGTTTTCGTTCAGCAAATCGTTTACGGCAGCTTTGAAAGTGCCAAGGTTTTTAAAAAATTGCTTCCTCAGGTACGAATTCACCAATGTAAAGTGGGTATCGAAATTCTCTGAGTGTTAATCGTTGAGACAACAACCGATAGAGAATAGTTATAAATAAAAAAGTCCCGGATAAGACCGAGACTTTTTTATCATATTGATGGTCGGTGAGCCACCGACCATTGGAAAGTATTACATTCTCATGCGACGGCCTCCATCACCTCCCTGTCCTGGCATTTGCATATCTCCACTCATGTTTTTTCCACCGATACGGGATAACGAATAAGTAAAGGAGAACATGTAATAACGTTTTAACACATTATAGTTTAAATCTGTAATCGTATTATTCGTTGCGGTTCTGCTAATACCCTGATTTTGGTTAAAAGCATCGTTAACTGCAATTTTAAATGTGCCCCTGTTTTTAAAGAACTGACGGCTGATATAAGAATTTACCAAAGTATACTCGGTATTAAATCCTTCACCCCTGCCTGTATTTTTGATATAATCTAAATCTACCGCTAAACGGATATTTCCGGGAAACAAGTAACTGATATCAAAACTAGGGTTTAGCGTATAATAGTTTGTGGTTGAGTTTGGCTGGGCAGAGTAAGTTGCCCTGTTATAGGTACCGGAAATACCACCGGTAAGGTCAAACTTATCAAAGTTGGTTACAAAATTATATTTGTTGGTAACCGACCAGGAATTCGTGATATTTTTTACCAGATCAGTAGTATTATTATCACCCGAGGTAAAATTCACATTCCTGTTGTAGTTTCCATTTAACGATGCATTCAGGGTCAATTTACGTTCAGGTAAAATTGGAACCCCCATATTGATGCTTGCATTACCGGAATAAACTCCGTCAACATTAACGTAAGTCGTTCTGATTTTACCGAAATCCTTATCATTTTCGTCAGTTACCAATTGGCTACTGTTACCAATGGCATTAAAAGTTTGACTCAAACTTAAAAAAGCGAAGAACATTCTGCTTTTGGCGAAATCGAAATTGTTATAGTTGATGCTTAAATTGTTGTTAAACTGGGGTTTTAAACTTGGATTACCAACAAAAACACTTTGTGTATTCGTATTATCGGCAATAGGCTGAATCTGGTTGATTGTTGGCTGTTGGGTAGTTCCTCTATAACGGATATTTAACCGTCTGGAGTTACTGAAATTATATCTGAAATTGGCCGAGGGTGTTAAGTTTATAAAATTTTGTGTTCTCACCAAGCCAGTTGTAAGATTGGTGTTCTCACGGTTGGTTTGTTGTGCTGCCAAACCAATGTTCCAGTTATATTTTTTCTCATTGGTTGTAAAGCTTACTCCTGCGGCGTTTGTTAAAGTTTGGTTCTCATAAATATTGCTATAATCCAGATTAACCAGATCATATTGCCCGCTTGCTGAGTTGAAATCCAATACCTGGCGCCCCTGGTTGTCATGGCTATATCCATTCTGGTAGTTAAACTCTAAACTTGTTGTTTTAGATAGTGGTTCTGTATATACCAATCTGGAGGTATTATTAATAGAATTTGTATTTACCTTATTCAACTGATCGATCAAACTAGCCGTTGGCTTACTGTTAATGGTATTCGTTTCAGATATGTAATTATAATTATCGGCATCGTTATTATTGATACTCGTGTTAACATTAAGAGACAATGTTCTTCCGCGTCTCTTGAACTTTTTACGCACCAAAAGGTTATTGCTGATGTTTGGCGCGGTACTGTTACTGATATAGCGCTGATCTCCGACAGTTGTCGACTGGATCAAATTTCGGGTATAATCGCTTACGTTTGTTGCATCACTTTCGGTATAGGATACATTGGGCTGGATTTTAATCGTTGTTGAAGAATCCAGCTTGGTATCAATCATGAAATTAAACCTATGGTTAATTCGATCAGTATTATTATCTGCATTGTTCGAAACGGTAGTAATCCTGTCTCCCAATAAATTTTGAGTAAAACTTGTCTGTTGGTTTGAAACAGACGATTTGTTAAAAAAGTAACTTCCTTGAATCTGGGTACCATCTTTATAGGTATCGGCAAAGTTTAAGCCTGCAGCATTTGTGGTTGTAATACCACCACTACCAGTGCCACTTCCACCACCGCCAAAATTACCACGGCCACCGCCACCAAAACCGTTCCCTACACCATTGCCCTGACCGAAGTTCTGTTTATTTACGTTATTGAACTGACCGATAAAACTGAATTGCTGATCATTATCGAACTTGTTCACATTTAAATTTGCATCATAACGATCCTGTGTACCGTATCCAACTGTACTATTTCCAAAATACCCCTTTTTCATTCCGGCTTTAGTTGTGATGTTTAAGATTTTATTTCTCGTACCGTCATCAACACCAGAAAATTGAGATTGCTCAGACATCTCATCAATTACCTGGATCTTATCTACCATATCGGCAGGTAAATTTTTTGTCGCCAATAAGGGATCTGTTCCAAAAAACTCTTTACCATCCACTTTAACCTTCGTAACGGTTTCTCCCTGTGCTTTAATACTTCCGTCTTTCGCCACCTCCACTCCTGGAAGTTTTTTCAACATATCTTCTACAACAGCGTTCTCTCTAACCTTGATCGATTTCCCATCAAATTCTATGGTATCTGTTTTTACAACCACCGGAATGCTTGCGGTAACGTTAACATCCTTTAAATCAACACCGTCATCGCTCATCGCAATGTCACCGGCATTTACGGCTGCCTTAGCCACTTCTATATCTTTGGTTGCTGTTTTTAAACCTAAAAAGGCGGAATAAATCCTATACTTACCCGGAGCTATTGCTTTAAAGCTAAAGCTTCCATCAGGATCGGTTTGACCAGATGCCACAACACTCGAATCTTTTAAACTCTTAATTGCGATTGTAGCAAAATCAACCGGTTTTTTATCCTTCGCGTTAATTACTTTTCCGCTTATCGAACCAGTATTTTGAGCCTGGGCGATGTAACCACAAAATAGAAGAACAATGAATATTGCCCGTTGAACGTTTCTTTTCATCAAAAAAATTAGATATTATAATGTAAACTAAGCTATCAGACTGTAGAAAAGCCGAAAGGTTTGTTAAGGTGTGTTAAAAGCTTGGTAACATTTTAAATACAGCCTGAGGAAGGTAGTCAGATCAAACAGGAAGATTGATCAGTAAGAGAATTATTTTTGCTGAGAAGGATAGCTGTTATAATACACTTTCGGGCAATTACAGTTCTTTTTAAAAATACTGCAGCCGCTTAAACCTATAGCCGCGATTACACAGATGATGCTAACTTTTCTTATCATTGAAATTTAACTTATGGAGCAATACATAACTAAAAACCGCCATTGATGCGCCTAACATATCACAGCCAAAATCCCACCATTCTGCAGAGCGATAGGTAAAAACTTTCCATTGTAATAGTTCGATTCCGCCGCCGATGATGGCGCTGACAAGTAAAACCTTAAAAATGGTTAGGGTTCTGAAAGTGTAGGTATGCTGGTATTTTATTTTACCATAGAAAAGTAGGATAGATAAAACAAAGAAAAAGCCCATATGGGTCATTTTATCAAAACCTTCGAAGAAAAAACCACTTTTTCCAACAGAATCGGAAATGTGCATATTACAAAACACCAAAACAACAACTGTCCAAAGAATGGCCCACTTTTGCTGTTTTAGTGTTTTGTACAAAATATTAAGATTATGCTCCTACCAGTTCCTGGTAAGCTGCTGCTGTTAATAAACCATCTACTTCAGCTAAATCAGCTAAAGATACTTTTACCATCCATCCTTGTCCATAAGGATCAGAGTTAACCAGTTCCGGGTTATCGTTTAATTCAGCGTTAACTTCCAATACTGTTCCGGTAACAGGCATATATAAATCAGATACCGTTTTAACAGCTTCTACAGTACCAAAAACTTCTTCTTTAGCTACCTCGCTACCTACAGTATTAATATCAACATAAACGATATCACCCAATTCGCGTTGTGCAAAATCAGTTACGCCAATATAAGCTTCATTACCTTCAACTCTAACCCACTCGTGGTCTTTAGTGTACTTTAATTCTGATGGAAAATTCATTATTTTATATATTTTGAAAATAAGTTATTTAAGTTCGTTGCTTTATCATGCTTGCAGGTATAGCCGCAAACATTTAAGCGTTTCTATCGTTTACGCTCCAAAAATACAATTTACTTTCACATATCGCAATGCCTGGCAAATTAACTTCCAGAAAAGGTTCACTCCTGCTTTTCGTTCATAGCTTCCCAATCAGTAATTATACAGATATACAGACTCAGTAAAAACCTTATATTCACCTAACAAATTAAGGTTCAAACATGAAGCCCACACAAATTTATACTTTAAAAGTATGTCTCGCGACTCTGATTGTTTCTGTCCCGGTAACAATGGCAATTGGATTCGGCTATATTGGATTGATCATGATTATAAAGCCACAAAATTATAATTTTAGTTTTAACCTACTCTTTACCCATTTATTTATCTTTATAGCTATAGTTGCTGCGGTTATAACGATAAATCATTACCTGATAGAAAAACTGGGCTATAAAAGATTTATCAATGACCGACCGATAGCACATTCGATTGTTCTCTTTCTGTTTTACCTGCTTATCAGTGGAGCCATGCATCTCATCAGTTTTAATTACCTCTTGTTCAGTTATGCACCCATGTTCTTAACGGCATATGTATTCAGCAGAATATTCTCGGCACAAAAGGATAAGTCTATACCTGTTATATAAGCCACTTATTTATTAATTCAATGTAAACCTTAAACTAAAACCGAAATTACTAAATGAGGTATTAAAAGTTTGTGAGGTATAAGGTTTGGTAATATTCGAATCGTAAAATAACTTGACATTAAACTTCTGGTTTAACACATAATCTACACTTGGCCTAAGCGTAATGTTTTTTGCCCCTGAAGAAATCTCAGCTTCGGTAACATCGGCACGGTAAATCACCGTTTTATTATCGCGGATGGCTACATCTAACTTGAAATCCATGTTGTTATCCATTTTCAGGCTCTTAAACCATCCAAATGGGAAACGGAATTTGTTGGTACGGTAACCCAATCCCAAAACCATGTTATTTTCTGATAACTGTGCCAACTGACTGTTTGATAAGCTAAGTCCCAACAAACGTGACCGGTTTAATTCGAAAGAAGCGGTCAGGTTATTTTTAAACCTCGTATCAACGCCAACCAAGGGAGAAAAATATTCTGAAATGGTTACCTGAGCAAACTGGTATTCTGGTAAAAAGTTATTATTTACATCCCTACTACTCACGGCACCATTCGTTTCCTGGTAACGCAATAATGAATTAAAGCCATTAATATTATAGGCCGAACGATAGCCGTGACGGATATCGACAGATGAAAACTTATCGGCAATAAAAGGAATACGTGTCAAACCGCTATAAGTTAGACTCCAGTTTGGAAGCGGTATTTTAGGGAAAGCATTCATTTTCGTTTTATCTGCATCTTTACCTGAATAAGCAGCCATAAAAGCAGAGATAATTACGTCCTGGCTCTCCTTACTGTAACCATCAGCATAACCTCCATTGATGCCTCCCGAATTTGGGTTTTCAGCGCCAAGCCTTCTGGAAATGATCATCCTATTGGCCATAAACTGATTAAATAGTCCTGAAATAATAGTGGAATTACTTTCTTTAAATGCCGTGCCCAAAGCGATGTACGATACGCTATAATCTCCCGTGGTAATTGCACTCAGATTCTCGAACGACGATACGCTGGCCACATACCTAAAATTAGTACTGAAATTTCTTGTCTGTGCTTTATTGGCTTTTAATGTAATCCGTAGATCTTTAAAAGGCTCTAGTAAACCGGTAAATTGAAAATCCTCTCTTAAGGTATTTACATACAATTGGTTCTGTAAAGTATCGGTTGTTAACCAGCCATTATTCAGTGCCATATCTCTGATATCCCGCTGACTACCAAAAGCAAAACCTAAACCTGGTGCTCCTGTCGCATTATCAATACCGAAATACTTCGTGGTTGGCAAATAACCAGGGAGAAAAATACCTTTAGTTTGGACGAAACTGGCATTAACATTTTTTAAACTGGTTAAGATGTTGATGAAAAAGTTCTTCGTTTTACCACCGTCCTGATCATTACCAGCATTTCTGATAAAGCCAAATTTGTTGTACAACGTAGTCAGGTTTAATGTTGGATTAACCTGTACAGTCCTGCTATTTTGTACAGTATTACCCAAATTAATATTTGGATCCAGTAAGGTAGAAAGCGGTTCTGTTTGCCAGTTAAAGTTGGTACCATAACGGGTTTTTACGGTAACCCAGTTTAGCCCTGGTATTTTATCAATTGGCAAATTATAGGTAACGTTTAAATTGTGGTTATAATCGGTTGTGCGCCCTAATCGTTTTAAGTTTTGCCAAACAGTATCGCGTTTCATGCCGTCAATTCTTCCATCCGGTTCGTCAATAATCGAATAATTTGTGGCATTAAAATCTAACTGTAACGAACGGGTAAGGTTCCATGCGATACCATAAACCCGGCTCATGGTAAAGTTTTTATTAAAGGTAGTACCATAACCACTCTGGTAAAGCCCGATGGTATTATTCGGATCGTTATTCCGTAAGGTATTTTCTGAATATAAGCGGTCTACATCAATCCTGAAATTAATCGCACTTGGAAAAATACTGAAATTAAAATCCTTTAATAAGGCCAGCATGTTGGATTTTATGATCTTTTCAAACGGCGCTATCGTTTTCGCTTCTTTACTATAACTGTACTGTAACGATGCCCTATAGGTATTCTGAATACTGCTTTGATTAATGAAATCGCGATGGTTATATTGGGTATAAGCATAACTTGCAGCAAAATTCTCAATATCCCAAAGGTGGACGGGTTTACTGTTATTGGTCCGTTCTTTTCTAACATTGGTAAAGTTTATCCCTCTTCTAACGGTATAATCCTGTGCAAAATTTAAAATCGAATCTTTTTGTTCTTTTGTAGATTGCTCTAAAGCATTTTTAAGCTCGATATCTGGTGTCCTTGGATTGTATTGCGGAGTGGAAACCTGTTTAGAGTAACTCACAAACATCGGGATTTTCACGCCCGATTTTTGCGGCAGAAACTTACCTAATTCCATTGCAGAAGAAACATCAAGCAATACATTATCTGCCCGGTTCCGCTCGCTCACTTTCGAATCGATCGAACCAAAACCGATGGTAGATTTACTTCCGGAAATATTTACATCAGCAAAATCGGCTAATTTTAAGTTCAATCTTCCGGTAGCTGCCCAACCACCTCTTTCATCGAATTCAGTTAATCTTAATTCGTTAAACCAAATCAGCGCATTTTTATCAAGGCCATCATCATTACGTTCATCATTGGCGGCACGGAGCGGATTTTTAACACCCACCATATATACCCTAACTTTGCTCATATCAGGTTGCCCTTTAACGACGATCGTTCTCGTTCCATCGGTATAGGTAAATGGTACATTTGTAGGCCATGGTTGTCCGTTAGCTTGCTTGGCTACGTTACGGGCTAATTTTGCATTTTGAAAAAGCACTAAATCAATATCCATTCTGTTGGCTTCCGGCCAAATGGCATCAGGATCGCTTGTACCAGGATTGGTCACCTTTAACGGAACTACATATTCATAATAATTGTCCTGATTATCGGTTCCGATTCTCAGGAATGCAGCAACATCATTATCATTTAAAATCTGATTATTTACCGCCTCGGCATGAATAAACATTTCTAAATGTTTGTAAGATCTGAAATCGCTATAAGCTGTTTTAAATGCGCCTCTACCATAGCCATCTCTTAACGATTTTACGATAACGGAAAGTGACTGCTCATTTAAACGGGTATCGCCACGATAATTGCTATAGTCACGCTCACGAAGAATACCAGGGGGCGTAACATACGGAATTGGTGAACGTTTTCCATTTTCTTCGATATTCACTGTTGATACTTCAATAGTAGAATTATCAGGCGTAAGTGCAGGCAAAGATGGCTCGATAATTACTTGTGCGGCCTGGTTCAAAGCATTGTACGCTCTCCATTCCCCGCGGATCAATTGTAACTTCGCGAAACGCATAACAGCAGTATCAGCAAAATTGGTCATAAACATTCTAAAGAAACGGATAGATTTAAAATCCTGAATACCACCTACCCGGTCTTGGTATTGGCTAATCGGGATTCTGAATTGATACCACGAAACGGCCTGCGTATTTCCATTGGCCAGTTTTACCTGCGATGTTACTTTATCGGTAATAAAATTCTGTCCAACATTTAAATCTCCCGGGCGCATCGAAACTTTATATTGAAAATACTCATCACTTTGCGTCATGTTATTGTCGCGGTTGATGTCTTCCCCATCGGGCAAAGAAGTGGAAGCAGAATTTTCAAGCCCTAATTCTTCCTGCGATTGCTGCGAAGTTTTAGAGTTCCCTTCAGTTCCATTATATTTTTCGTAACGTTTAAGAATACCCGCATTAATCTGATCTAATGCCGGCCCCCTGAAATAAGTATAATTATCTGATGATGGATCGGCATCAAGAGCAGTTGAAGCTGTTGCATTTAGTTGCGATTTGATCTGAGTGATTGCTGCAGCAAATTTTACTTTTTCATCAGCATCAGATAATCCGTCCAAACCTACATCCTGTGCTCTGCGCGAATTGGCATTATTATCGAAAGCCTGAACAACGGGTTGTAATTTCGGCACGCGCCCCCAGGCAGTTTCATCGTATCTGCCAGGATCGTTTGTTTCCGGTAAACCATTTTCTAATGATTTCCTACCATCTTTAAGAATATCTTCCGAAATATTCCCCAGGTTGAAATAAATATCGCCACCTGCTGAATTCGGCTTATAAATAAACGGATCCATTACCCAAAATTCGATGAAACCGACATTTAAAGCTTCAAAATCGTTTGTTTCGATCTTCCGCTGAAAACCTCCCCAATTATTTCTCGGTTGCAACAAACTTCCGTCTGGCCTAAAATCAGTGGTACGGAAATTATAAGGTCCCCTAACGGTTGGATAGAAGGCCACATCCAAAGTGGTAAGGTTTAAGGCCTGCCCGGTTGCCGTTTCCTTAAAAGGAAAAACCTCTTGCTCAATCACCTCTCTCACATAGTGATTGGAAAGTTCCCCCCGGTTGCCCCTGATATTGGCCGGAGTAGTAGATGCCGCAGAATTATAAAAAGTTGGATCGATATTATAAAATGCAATTCTTGCCCGATTGTAACCATAAGATAAATCATTTGATTTATCAAACTCTGAGAAAAGCTGTGGCGTACCAGACAGTTGCCACGCAATGGCACTCTTTAAATCGATTACCGATCTTGATGCTTCAAAATCATCCAAATAACTTACCCCGTTTTTACTACCGGCAAAATTAAGCGCCCTTGGGTGACCTGGTATCAGTTGAGCAAATTCACCGTAAAACGTTACACTTGATGGTGCTTTAGTTGAAATAAAAGGAAGTTTATCAACCAGTTTTGTTAAAAACCGTGAGGGTGAACTATAGTTAATATCTGCTCCCCAGATGGTATTCGAGATGGGTTCTTCGCCAATGTTTACCTTTTGTGTTAAAGGTTTTTCGGTCAGGTTCATAATCGTACCCCCCAGGTTTAGTTTATTGTTTACACGATAATCTAAACGGGTTCCGAAAAGCGACCGTTGTTGCAGACCGAAGGTTTCACTATTTTCTGTAGTAATTCTAATCGGTTGCCCAGATACCAAAAGTGCCTGGTTGATGATACTTACACGTCCACCCTGATAATCGACCGTAAAATCTACTCCTTCGGTCAGCGGCATTGTTCCTGCAAAAACCTTTACCGATCCTTCGGGAACATTGATGGCATTTAAGCTAAATTCAGAAGAAATATCAGATTGGTAGTTTACCTTGATGGTATACCTGTTCTGGTTTTGAAACAGCTGCCTGGCAATGGTTTGTGTTGAATCGTAAAGCGCGGTAAACGTATATTTGTTGATTAATGCCTGTTCGCTTGGCAAAAACTTTGCAGCCAGATCTTTACCAAATGGTTCAATCACAGGAAAAATAATCCTCCCATTTGCCGGATCGATAGTGATATAACCCGAATTGGTATTGGTAACCAATGAGGTCTGCCCATTGCTGCCCGTACCGAACATACTGGCCTGGTTGGCATTGCTTGCCGTAGAATAAGATCCAAAAGCATTGTTTGCAGCCACGAAATCGAAAACCCCATCTGGTCTCCGCTCATTCTGCTGATTTAAACGATCGAATTCGGTTAGGGCAATCCACTGTTTATTAGCCGTATTCTGACCCTCGGTCATTACCGGATTATCAACACCTGTTTCGTTATCGATACGATAAATATCCAATTTAAAATTCTGACTGCTGATCTGATATCCGCCTATAGAATAAATATTTTTCATCATCAGATCCCATGTTGGCAGCTGAATCTTAGTGGTTTCGTTCTTTAGCAATTTGGCATAAAGCACTTTTGGATTAGCCGCATCAAAAGAAACATCGGTAGAAAACTCACCCACCTGATACTCCACCCCGTTATAGGTATAGCGATAGGCAACTGCTAAAACCTCATCGGCATTTAGCGGATTGTTTAACGATAAATAACCCAGTTGTGGCTGAAAAGTGAATTCACGGTCAGTTAACTTCCTTGCATAAACCAATTTAGCAAAATTATCGGTATTGCTACTATTCGCTGGCGTGTTTTGGAAGAAAGAAAGGACGGCATTAGAATTTGTCTGCCTGATAGCACCACCCTGATAAGCATTTAATTGCGAGATTAAGTTGTTTGATTGCTGTGGGAAACCAGTAGCAGTAGTTCCTGCCGGCAGACCAGAAGTACCTCCGGTAATTAAATTATTGTTAAAAGGAATGTTTTCGCCTAAATCCATCAAACCCAATACATCTCTGGAGTCGGTGGTATTTCCTGCTTTATTGGTAATCCAAACTTCAATTTTGGTAATCTGGATCGGAGAGGTAATGATAGGTGCGTTAGCCAGGTTTTTGTTATAGTTATTTCTAAAATATTGCGACAGGAAATAGTGTTTATTGGCTTCGTAGCTATCGATATTTACCGTAGTGGTATTTTGCTGTGCCCCATTGGTAATTTTAATCTCTCTGGATTGTGATTTTTGTTGGGTATAAACACTCGTTACGTTTAAACGCCCGAATTTTAGTTGTGTTTTTATCCCAAAAAGCGCCTGTGTTCCAGTAATCAATGAGGTATTTAAAGGCAAACTCACGTTACCGGCTTCTATTTTTTGAATAATATCATCTACACCGCCTGTATAATCCAGTTTGATTTGGTTTTCAAAATCAAACTGCGCTTCTGTATTATAGTTGCTTTTTATTTTTAGCTTGGTGCCAATATTTCCAACCAGGTCCATCTGGATCCTTTGGTTAAAATCGAAATTGGTTTGTACCCTTTGTCTTTCGTTAAAAAGCGGGTTTTCATTTTTATTTACCCTGCCTAAAAAAGTAAGCTCGGCCTCACCGCGCGGCTGAATATCAATCGTTGTGCCTCCAAAAAGTTTTTCAAAAGCTTTACTGTTTACTTGGATCTGCGGAATAATGCCGGTGCTTCTGTAGTCGCTCACTTCAGCATTAGAAATGCTACGCCAGTTACCTCTTTTTATTTCACTGTTTACCAGCCTTTGGTACTCATCAATGGTAAGGTATTGGGTGTTTAGAACGAAGTTTTCGCCAATGAGTTCTTTAACAACATAACGCCTGTTTTTTGCATCGTATTCTACAACACGCTTTAAATTACTAGGGGAAGGATAAAATGGATTAACTGCCGGACTAAGCCCTAAACGTTCTTTTTCCCGTAGACTAAAATTATTTTTTGGGGTAATAGTATCCGTTTTGCTTGGAACAACTTGAGCATAAGTGGTTTGAGAAGCAATTAAAAAAAGAGGAATGAGAAACAGAAATGTAGATATTCTATTCAAAGGCGTTAAATCTATAAAGTTTTCAAAGCTTGTTTAATTAGTTGCTCTACCGAAAGACTTCCCTCTGTCACTCTTAATATCTGATCTATGGTTTTTTCGGCGGTTTGTTTGGCGAATCCGAGCATTACCAGTGCTGATAACGCTTCATCTTTAACAGTATTGTGCTGAGGCATAGAAATTAATGAGTCAACACCTTCTTTTTTTAACTTATCCTGCAGTTCTAAAACCAGGCGTTGTGCGGTTTTTGCACCTAGACCCTTAATCCGCTGTATGAGTGGCAAATCTGCCTTAACAATTGCAGTTTGAATCTCAACGGGGGTAATGGAGGATAAAATCATCCTGCCTGTATTTGGTCCGATACCCGATACCGAAATTAAATGTAAAAATAAACGGCGTTCGCCTTCATCAGCGAAGCCGTATAGTGTATGTGCATCTTCTTTTACATGCAGCCAGGTATATAATTTACACCTTTCTGCATCGCCTAAAGCGCTGTATGTATTTAATGAAATGTTTATATGATAGCCTATACCTCCGGCTTCAACCACAACATAGGCTGGGTTTTTAAATGTCAATCTACCATCAATATAGGCGTACATGTAATATTACTTTTTAGTTGTTTTCCCAAATATACCTTTTCGTTTCGATGTTGCAATTTCTTCTTTTGCCTGCACATCTACAACAGCTATGGTAACCATATTAACGATTTCACGTACAGAACTGCCTAATTGAACAATATGAACAGGTTTATTCAATCCTAACAGGATCGGACCCACTGCTTCGGCACCGCCAAGCTCTTGTAACAATTTGTATGCAATGTTTCCCGACTCCAGATTTGGAAACACTAAAGTGTTGGCCGGGGCATCTGCCAGAGTGCTAAATGGAAAATTATCTTGCAACAGTTCGTTGTTGATGGCAAAGTTTCCCTGCATTTCTCCATCTACCACAATTTCAGGGTGATTTTGGTGAAGAAGCCTTACCGTTTCCCTTACTTTGTTTGGAGTTATCCCATCATTAGAACCAAAGTTTGAATATGATAATAAGGCAATACGCGGTTTGATGTTAAACTGTTTAACAGATTTATCAATCAACAGCGTAATATCAACCAACTCTTCTGCAGTCGGATCTACATTTACAGTGGTATCGCCAAAGAAAACAGGACCTTTTTTGGTCATCATCATGTACATACCTGCAACGCGCTTAACGCCTGGTTCTACACCGATTACCTGCAGGGCAGGTTTAATAGTAGCACCATAATTTTTGGTCAGACCCGAAATCATGGCATCGGCCTCGCCAAATTCAACCATCGAAGCACCATAATAGTTACGGTCTCTCAATAGTTTTGTAGCATCGCGCATCGAAGAAACTCCCTTACGTTGGCGTTTTTTGAAAAGTGCTTCTGCGTATTGCTGAGTTTTTTCAGGATTCTGCATCTGATCGATGATTTCTACTCCCGCAAGCTCGAGCGCATGCTCATCAATAATGGCTTGTATCTTCTCTTTATTCCCCAAAAGAATGGGAATGGCGATATTTTCATCTTTTACAATCTGGGCAGCTTTTAAAATTTTATAGTTATCAGCTTCTGCAAACACCACCCGTTTTGGATCCATCTTCGCTTTGGTAGTTACCGCCCTCATGATGGCATCATCCAAACCTAAACGTTTCCTTAATTCTTCATTGTAGGCATCCCAATCGGTAATAATTTTTCTGGCTACGCCACTTTCAATTGCAGCTTTTGCTACTGCAGTTGATACTTCAGTAATTAACCTGAAATCAACAGGTTTTGGGATGATATAATCACGTCCAAATTTCAAATTACGTGCATTATAGGCCAGGTTAACGGCTTCGGGAACCGATTTTTTGGCCAGTTCGGCAATTGCCCTTACCGCAGCAATTTTCATGGCTTCATTAATACTGGTTGCCCTAACATCAAGCGCTCCACGGAAAATATAAGGAAAACCCAATACATTATTCACCTGGTTCGGATAATCAGAACGACCTGTAGCCATGATCAGATCTTTACGGGTTTTAATTGCCACTTCATAGGCAATTTCAGGATTTGGATTCGCCATCGCGAAAACAATTGGGTTTTTAGCCATTCCCACCAACATATCCGGAGAAATAACATTTGCTGCTGAAAGTCCTATAAAAACATCAGCCCCTTTCATAGCCTCTCCAATATTAGAAATACCTTTCCTGGTGGTCGCAAAGCTCATGCGGATATCATCCAGATCAGTACGGTGAATATCAATTAATCCATTGATATCGAACATCACCAAATTCTCTTTTTTAACCCCTAAACTCAGGTACATTTTAGAGCAGGAAACTGCAGCAGCACCAGCGCCACTTACCACAACCTGGATTTTATCTATTTTCTTTTTTTGAATTTCGCAGGCATTTAATAATGCTGCTCCAGAAATAATGGCTGTTCCATGCTGATCATCATGCATTACAGGAATATTCATCTCCTGTTTTAAACGGCGCTCAATCTCAAAACACTCCGGGGCCTTAATATCTTCCAGATTAATCCCTCCAAAAGTTGGCTCCAAAGCTTTAACGATTTTTACAAAATCATCTACATTTTCGGTATCCAGCTCCAAATCAAATACATCGATGTCGGAGAAGATTTTAAATAGAAGGCCTTTGCCTTCCATTACCGGTTTACCTGCTTCAGGGCCGATGTTGCCCAGCCCCAAAACGGCTGTTCCATTACTGATTACTGCAACTAAATTACCTTTAGCGGTATATTTGTAAACATCCTCTTTATTGTTTGCTATTTTTAAACAAGGCTCTGCAACTCCTGGAGAGTATGCCAGGGTTAAATCCCTTTGCGATGTTGTTGGTTTAGTAGGTACTACTTGTATCTTTCCGGGACGGCCCTGCGAGTGGTAATCCAACGCATCTTGCTTTCTATTCGTATTACTCATTAAGTAACTTATTAGTGACGCCGCAAAGGTACAATTCTTTTTATGAGGCTTAAAATAAAAAGCTGTTCATAAATTAAACCAGATGCGAAACTAATCTGCCGGTAACGCCAAATAGATTAAACCAATTGTTACCAGACAATTTCGGAATACTTGATCAAAGAAATACCATGGTTCAGTTTAAGGTATTATCCCTTGCTAATTTTCAGAATCATCCCAACTTGCAACCCTGCTTTTGATAAACGGTTGTCTCTTCTGATGCTTTGAACGGTTGCACCCTCAAATTTCTCTGCAATTTCAGACAGGGTATCGCCGGTTTTAACCTTGTAACTTAAAAACGATGATGGTACTTTTAATGGTGTACGATTTTTGGCGTAGATCTTTAATCTTTGTCCTGGCACCAGCGTTTTGCTTTTTAAACCGTTCCAAACCCTTAAGTCCTGTACTTCTACACCGTATTTGTCGGCAACAGTTGTTAAGCTTTGTCCTGAGGTAACTTTATGATACACCACAGCAGATGTAGCTACATTTCTAGTTTTTTTCTTTCTTAAATCTCTTACATCGTCGGTACTGGCAGCTACCACTTTCATGTTTACATCCACTTCCTGATTGTTTAGCACATCATAAATACCAGCGTAGTCGATATCCCTTAACTTGGGCATTACAATACGCTTTGGCTCATCATCTGTACCATTTACAATCTTTTTCTTGTAGGATGGATTTAAGGCTATAATCGCCGTCTCATCAATATTCAACACTTTTGCAAGTGTAGATAGCGAAACAAAACGGGTAGTTTGAACGGTATCAGTTTTTAAGAACATGTTCGAAGCCTGTGCCGTAATCTGATGTTTGTGGGAATAGTTCATCACATAAACCGCAGCAATAAATGCCGGCACATAGTTTCTGGTTTCCTTAGGCAAAAACTGCCTGATTACCCAAAAATCTCTTGATCCCGCTTTTTCAATAGCACGATTAACGTTCCCTTTTCCGCAATTATAGGCTGCAATGGCCAACAGCCAATCGCCAAGTTCTTCAAAAGCATCTCTAAAATAAGCTGCTGCAGCATAACTGGCCTGGATCGGATCTTTGCGTTCATCTACGAAATTATCCATCTTAAGCCCATAGGCCTTGCCGGTACCAAACATAAACTGCCAGATACCCGTTGCCCCTACTCTCGAAATCGCATGCGGATTCATCTGCGATTCGACGATAGTTAAATATTTTATTTCCTGCGGAATGTTATAGTCTTTTAAAGCCTTATCAAAAATCGGGAAGTAATAGCTTGATAAGCCGATCATTTTACCGAACATATCTTTACGCTTGGCGTAAATATCGATGTACTGCTGAACGTATTCGTTGTATGGAAGGGGTACCGTTTTAGCGATAGAATCTAGCCTGAGCTTATAGATAAAGTTCTGCCCCATGGTTAATGGGTTTTCAGAAACAAGCGGTACAGCTACAGTATCGGTATTGATAAAGATGTTGTTATGAATCTTAGGAAGACTATCCAGTTTGAGTGTTTGTTGCGCAGACGAGGAAGAAACGTATCCTAAACAAGCACAAATTGAAGCAAAAAGTAATTTTTTAATCATGGGCTATTGGTTCAAATTTTCATTAACCGTGGTTTGTGTCCTCACAAACCTTTATACAGATTCCTTTTTCTTTCCATATCAAGGGAAAGCTAAGGACCTGTGAACCTTCCAGACGACGCCTGAAAAACAGTTAATAAAATGCCATTGCCATACTTACTATAATGCCTTTTGCATTAAAATTGCTTCGTACCTTGCAATGACGATAAAACTATGATAAAAATGCCTGAGAAAAAGCCAGAAGCTTATCTTCCTCAAAATGTTTGGCTGTAAATTGTATACTTAACGGTAAACCTGCCTCATTATTGCCTATTGGCAAAGCAATTGCCGGATTTCCGCTTAAAGAAGGCAATACGGTAAAAATATCGGCCATGTACATCACAATTGCGTCCTGAACATGATCACCAATTTTAAAAGCTGCTGTTGGCGCCACAGGAGACAGAATAAAATCGTAATCCTGAAACAGAAGATCCATTTTTTCTCTAATCAATCGACGAACCTGTTGTGCTTTTTGATAATATGCATCGTAATATCCTGCACTTAAAACAAAAGTACCCAAAAGGATGCGGCGTTTTACTTCTTCACCAAAACCTTCCGCGCGGGATAATTTATAAAGTTCATTCAGGGATTTCGCTTCCATATTACGATGTCCGTAATGAACACCATCATAACGCGAAAGGTTGGAAGAAGCTTCGGCCGTTGTTAAAATATAATAGGCAGGAACCAGATAATCCAACAGATCAAAAGAAACATACTCAACAGAGTGCCCATCAGCCTTAAGCTGTTCGATTGATTTTAAAATAGCAGATTTGATTTCGGGATTAAGGGCTTCGCTCTCAATAGTTTCCTTTAACACTGCTATTTTTTGTTTTTTACGCTCATTCAAATGAGCAGGATAATCGGGTACTGCAACAGGAGAAACGGTAGAATCATAATCGTCAGCACCAGCCAAAACCTGTAAGAGCAAAGCAGCATCCTCTACTGAAGATGTAATGGGACCAACCTGATCGAAAGAGGAAGCATAAGCAATCACACCATACCTTGAAATACGTCCGTAGGTTGGTTTAAGTCCAATTTGTCCGCAAAAAGCAGCCGGTTGTCTTACCGAACCACCAGTATCGGTACCCAGGGCAGACAAACACATATCGGCCTGAACGGCAACAGCAGAGCCGCCTGAAGATCCACCCGGAACAAGTTCTGGATTTGCCGCATTTTTAGCAACCCCATAATATGATGTTTCATTGGAGCCACCCATAGCGAATTCATCACAGTTTAAACGGCCGATAATAACGGCATCTTCCTGTAACAAACGTTGCACAACTGTAGAAGAATATGGAGATACAAAGCCTTCGAGCATCTTTGATGATGCAGTAACGATATGGCCTTCATAACAGATATTATCTTTAATACCAATTACCATCCCTGCAAGTTTACCCGCAGTACCATCTTCTATTTTCTGCTGTATCGCTTTCGCCTGAACTTCGGCCGATAAAAAAAACACCTCATTAAATGCATTGAGGTGTTCATTTTGTTCAATTTGCTTAAAATAATAAGCCAATAAATCGGGTAAAGTTAATTGCTTTTGCGAAATGAGTGTTTGAATCTCCTTAAGAGAGCTGTACTTCTTCAAAACTAAAAATTATTGCAATTAAACAGTTTTATCACGGTTAGACGGATCTACTTGCTCGCCATCAACGCCATCTTTACCATCTTTAAATTCTTTAACACCTTTACCTAAACCTCTCATCAGTTCAGGAATTTTTTTACCACCAAATAATAACAATACCACTACCGCAATAATGATAATTTCTGGTGTTCCAAGCATTGCTGCTATTGTTGTATTTAACATAACCTTTTTGTTTAAACTTTTTCTTTGTCAGTTATAATTTTTTCGTCCGTAGGCTTTGCCAAATCGATATGTGGCACACTTGACTCAACCTTTTCATCAACAGGCGATTCCTCTGTTGGGTGATGACGTTGACTATGGGTATTTACAGCTGTTTCTTCCGCTTCTTCTTTATCTAAGTCCATAGCATTAATATTTCTGTGAATTTCACGCTTCACACCATCAGAGGCATCTTTAAATTCTCTGATCCCTTTCCCTAATCCCCTTGCAAGTTCAGGTAATTTTTTACCTCCGAACAACAATAGAACTACCACTAAAATGAGTACGATCTCCGATCCACCCATGTTTAAAAACTCTAATAACGTGCCTTGATACATCACTAATATAATTTATACAAATATAGACATTTTAACTTGTCTTAAGTTTATTTACTAATCCAGGCTTCAGGGTTTAACGCTGCCTGTCCCCTTCTGATCTGAAACTTCAGAACCGCATCATCACCAGTATTGGCAACAACCCCAATGGTTTGTTTGGTATCGACAGAATTACCTACACTCACGCTAACCGATCTCAGGTTCTGATATACTGTAAAGTATTCACCGTGGTTGATTAAAACCACCGTTCTACCCATCATTACCTGAACTGCAGCAACCTTACCTGCAAACACAGCCCTAACCGGCGCCCCATCGGTAGTAGTAATGTCTACCCCATCATTGGTATAACTTGCCTGGTCTATTTTATGCATACCGAACCTTTCTGTTATTGTTCCTGTAGCTACAGGCCAAGGTAACCTTCCCCTGTTATTTTCAAACCCTGCCGACAATCTCGCTGCCTCTGGTGTTGCGGTTAGCAATTCTCCGGTCGATTTCGCTTTGGCTGCAGGTGCAGCCGGAGCAGTTGGTACAGGTTTGTTTTCAGCCTTGGCTTTGGCTGCAGCAATCCGTGCTTCTTCAGCCGCTTTTCTTCTTGCCTCTTCGGCAGCCTTTCTTCTCGCTTCTTCAATAGCCCGCTGGATTGCAGCGCTAATGGCCCTGTCTATCTGCGCCTGTTGTTTTTTACGGCTGGTAATGTCCTGTTTAAACTGTTTTTCGTCCTTGCTCAGTTTATTTAATTCTACTGATTGCTTACTTTTATCTTTGCTTAAACGCTCACGCTCTCTTTCCTGTTCCTTCAATAAATCACTTTTTTCTCTAAGTGTTTTGTCCAGCACTTTAATCTTTCCGTTCAGGTCCTGCTGTGTATTTTCAATGTATCCAGCCTGTTTTTTACGGTATTGACTAAACTGTTGTAAATATTTGATCCGTTTATATGCCTGGTTAAAATCCTTAGCTGCAAAAATGAACATCATTTTATCGTACGAATTTCTGTTGCGCTGGGCAAATCGGATCATGCCTGCATACTCTTTTTTAAGATCGCCTAACTGACCTTGTAATGTATGTACGGTATTTGTGTTCTGAGAGATTTGGTTATCCAGATTTTTTATTTCAGAGTTAATGGTACCAATTTTATCCTGGCGCAACCTAATCTGGGCATTTATGGTATTAATCTGCTGTATAGTAAGCTTTTTACCATTGGCAGTTTTATTTAAATTCTTCTGAAGCTGTTCGATTTCGCGTTGTATAGCTTCTTTTTTCCTTCTGAGCTGGCTTTCAGTTTGTGCAACTGCCGAAAGAGTTAGCACGCTTAAAAAAAGGATAAATAGGAGTTTTTGTAGCTTCATTAAGCCAAAAGTATAAAAATTTTACAGTAAAAAGTATTTAAAATTGAGATACTAAGGTCATAATCACTTATTACAGAACCGTCTTCACTTAATCTTCATATAATGCAAAGATTGCCAAACAGACTATTGCGATGCAGCAGATCTATTTGGCAAACCATGATATTTAACTGTAATTGAAGGGCTATTTTACAACCTTAAATCTCTTTGGTACATTAAACGGAAAATCGACAGGAACATTGCCATCAATTTTCACAAATTGAAGGTCGATATTTATTTTTTTTGCTTTAGATAGCGTTTTGATCTGCAAGGCACTAGGAAATAAAGATTCATTTAACTTCTGATAATCGGAATAGGTAACTTTTAATGCCTGTCCGTTTCTAACGTCATTTAAGTTCGTTTCCGATACCTTGAAAAGTGTATTAAAAAGCAGTTTGTAATCTAACTCCGATTTACTTCCAGAAACAACCCAAACACCATTTTCCTGCTTAACATCCGATTGTGCGGTTAAAAACTCACCCATCGCGTTGCCCGTTAAAATAGACTGGAGCGTATTAAAATTCACCTGTTTGTTAGTGAAATTGTAAATATAACTAAACGGCTTTTTGAGGTATTCGCTTTTTATCCGGTTCATGATCTTGATGCTATCAGGCGTAATCAAAGCCCTTGCCACCTCTGCCATTCCACCCAAGGCCGTAATGCTTACCCAAATGGTTTCCTTGTCTTTCATTTTGAAATTCATGGTAACGTCATTTGCATCGCCGGCAATATCTAAAGTTGCTTTTGCTTTTAAAGAAAGAGTATTAAACTTAAGTTGTTTGCTGTTTAATAAGGTTAAGGCTTCTGCTTTAGAATTATCTGTTTTGGTTTCCGTTTTGGTGGGAGGAGCCACCACAATTTCTTTTTTAGGTTTACATGCCGAAACAAAAATTACAGCTCCTAACAGGACTGCACTATTTAAAATATTTCTTTTCATTTATCTTTTTAATTAATACTTCTGATCCGTTTCCGGCCTCTTTTGCTTTTTGCCATTGGATGAATGCAGCATCCTTTTCACCTTTCATAAAAAGTATATCGCCATATCGCTCCAGGTAAACACCATTTTTACTGCTATTGTTTTGCAAAGCCTTTTCAATCCAGGTTTTTGCCAGGTCGTACTTTTGCTGCTTAAACAGAATGAAGGCATAAGTATCTGCAATTGAGGGATTATTAGGCATTGCATTGGCAGCTGTTTCCGCATATTTCGATGCTTTTGTTAGCTCATCATTTCTTAACGCCAGATAGAAGGCGTAGTTATTCATAATGAGGTAATTATCGGGCTCCAATGATATTGCTTTTTCGAAAGCTGTTTTAGCCAGGGGAAAATTATTCTGATTAATGTAGATATCGCCCTGAAGTGCATAAATTTGCGCCTGCAGGCTTTTGTTCTCCACATCCAGCTGTAAGGACGTTTTCAAATGGTTTTGAGCAGGCTCATATTTACCGGTTTTAAACAGCGCATAAGCCATATAATAATATAAACTGGCCTGATTGGGATAAATGCTTAAGGCCTCATCGCCAACTTTTATCGCTTCCACATATTGCCCTAGCAGGGTTTGAATATTGATTACCTGTTCCCAAACGACATAAATCTGTTCGTTAAGTTTTAAAGCAGCCTGATATTGAGCCAATGCTTCTTTCAGGTTATTCTGCTGATAAAGCACATCGCCATAAAGCGCCAATGCCTTTGCTTCAGCGGGATTTTTTTCGGCTACCAGTTTACTCAGTTCAGTTACATTTTTGGCTACAAGGGCCTGGTTAAGATTAGGAAAAAGTGCAGCGATGATCTTCAATTTTTCGCTGAGCGGCATTTCACTGCTTTCAAATGCCAATTTTAAGGAAGAAAATGCTGCCTGGTCATTTTTCTGCTTGCGGTAAATGTCGGCCAAAGCCAGGTTAATCTCAAAATTATTGGGTTCCAACTGCTGTGCTTTGGTTAACACCTTTAATGCTTCCTGATCATTCCCCTTCTGCAAAAGCAAGCCTGCAGCATATAAATAGTTCTTTACATCGGCCTGGTTGCCTTCCAATAATTTTACAATATCACTTTCTGTGGCATTTCCATTTGCCTGAAAGCGTTTTCTGGCATTCGTCAGATCTCTTGAATCACCGAATTTAACCTGTATTTCATCATAAGTCTTTTTTGCTGCATCTAACTGATTAGCTAAAAACTGCGCATTGGCTTTGTCAAAATAATAGGCATCGTTTTCGGGATCGAGACGGATCAACTGGTTAAATACCCCGATCAGTTCGGGCATTTTATTGGTGCGTTTATAGATCTCTCCAAGTAAACGCCAGTACCACAAATTACCAGTATTTATTTTAATTGCCTGTTTGATGTGCTCTTCAGCTTCCGGGAGTTTATCTAAACGCAGGTCTGCATTGGCCAGTTCAAAATAGGCAGCATGGTTAGTAGGGTCCAACCCAATAATTTTATTAAAATTGGTAGCAGCAACGACATAATTTTCAGACATTTTCTCCCGCAAACCTGCAAAAAACAATTGCTTTACCATATTGCTGTCGCGATTGGCAACCGGCATAACCGTTCCCTGCCCAAAAGACTGGAAGCTCACTAAAGTAGCTGCAACAAGAAAATGTACTTTGTATTTCATCTCATTTATCAATCCAAATAATTTGCTTTTGACTCAGGAATTTTGTGACTTAAGACTGTGGACTATTTCCCTGTATGTCCGTAACCGCCTTCGCCGCGTGCCGTTTCGCCCAGAGTTGTAACCGGCTGCCAGCTTACAGTTTCGTGTTTGGCCACTACCATTTGGGCAATCCTATCGCCGTCAACAATTTTAAAATCTGTATCTGATAAATTTACCAATAAAACTTTTATTTCGCCACGGTAATCGGCATCAATTGTGCCTGGTGAATTTACAATGCTAATACCGTGCTTATAGGCCAGGCCACTTCTTGGTCTGATCTGCGCCTCATAACCAATTGGCAATTCAATAAACAAACCCGTTGGCACCAATAGGCGCTGTAAAGGCTTAAGTATTATATCTTCTGTGATGGCTGCCCTTAAATCCATTCCTGCCGCATGTGCAGTTTCATATTGTGGAAGAGGATGTTCGGATGTATTGATGATTTTTATTTCCATTTTATTAGATGTGAGATTGGAGATGTGAGATTTTAGATGATTAATTCTAGTGATTTACTTCTTTAGCATTTTCATTACATTATTCTTCTCAAAATAGAAAATACCCAGGAGAAATAGCACCAAAATTCCGTTTCCAATATAAATATTGCGTTTAAAAACCCAAAAAGATAAGTACACCATAACAATAGAAACCAATATATAGATACTCATTGCTTTGAGTTTATAAGGTATGGGGTAATGCTTTTGTCCAAGTACATAAGAAATAACCATAATGATGAGATAGGCAAACATTGATACCCATGCTGAGCCCATATAACTGAATTTGGGAATCAGGATAATGTTCATGATGATGGTAAAAACAGCGCCAACCAAAGAAATATATAAGCCGTACCTGGTTTGATCGGATAAACGGTACCATACCGATAAATTCATATAAATACCTAAACAAACATAACCGAACAACAAAAACGGAACTGCGTTGAGCCCCACCCAATACCTTGAATTGATGAAATATTTGATAATTTCGATATTGGCTGTTAAGCCTACAAAAAGGATGGATAAAGCGAGTACAAAGTAATATAGAATATTGGCATAGGTTTGTTTTGCATTTGCATTTTTAGCATGACTAAAGAAAAACGGTTCGGCACCTAACCTAAAAGCCGTATTAAAAATACTAATGAAGATCGCTAGCTTACATACGGCTCCATAAATACCAACATCATGATTGGCAATAGTTTCCGGCAGGTATTTACCCAATAAAATTTTGTCTAAATTTTCATTAATAATAAACGATAAATTAGCCACCAGAACAGGCCAGCTATAGCCCAGCATATTATTGAATAAGCTTTTACTAAACTTAAACTGGATTTCTAAAAACTGTGGAATAAGCATGAGCAGCGTGACAATACTCGCGATTAAATTGGCTACGAATACATAACCCACCCACCGGCCTTTATACCATGAAGTAAACCATCCGCTCATTATATC
The DNA here is from genome assembly GCF_019317285.1 of Pedobacter sp. D749. Classification (NCBI taxonomy): domain Bacteria; kingdom Pseudomonadati; phylum Bacteroidota; class Sphingobacteriia; order Sphingobacteriales; family Sphingobacteriaceae; genus Pedobacter; species Pedobacter sp. D749. The sequence goes on along the minus strand of NZ_CP079218.1, from coordinate 5,464,067 downwards.
GTGCTTGATGAGGAATGGGATCACGTAAATGAACACCAGATTTAAGCCTACAAATGTACCTATATTGAGAAACTTGATTAAGCTATATTTAAATGGCTTTCCATCGGCCCTTAATTTGGCGAATGGAATTACACTGATGGCATCTACAAATAAAATCCATGCGAAATAATGTATGTAAGATTTTTGATCGGCCAATTCGGCGATGTTTCCATCTAAAGTATACCTGGCCAGGTAATCGGAAAAAATTAATGCGGTGATTAAAAACAGGGTTGATATAAAAGCGATTACCAAAAAGCTATTGTTGTACACTTCCTGCTTCCGGTCTTCATGTTTATTTAAATACCTGAAAAAGGTGGTTTCCATCCCAAAAGCCAATATTGGATTGATAATGGACACATAACTGAACATTTTGGTAAAAACACCATAAACACCAGGAGCGAAAACACCCGTGTAAACAGGCGTTAAAATAAAATTGAACAACCTCGAAAAAATGGTACTGATACCATAAATCATGGTTTGTCCAAGAAACTTTTTATATACAGACATTTATGATTGAGATAAAAGTATCAGGTATCAAGATTATACAAGGATAGCGATCTTGCTACTTGATACAGAATACTTGTTACTTTTTAAAGATTTCAAAATTACGATAGTTTTTCACTTCGCCATCGCTTACCTCCACATTTTCTACACGTGAGCGGTCTGGCCCTTCATTGCACCAGTTTACAAATTCCTCCAAAAAGATTTCTTCACCTTCTGCTTCTATATAAACAGATCCGTCTTTTTCGTTCCTTACAAAACCATTTACCATCATTTGGTTGGCGATAATTTTAGTCGTTTCTCTAAAGCCAACGCCCTGCACTTTACCTGTTACTTTTATATTGATGTGTTTCATTTATTGTTGTAAAGTTGAAATGTTTACCGGTGCAAAGGTAAATGAATTATCACAATTCTTTAACACATGAATGATGGCACCGAACTGACTTAACAAAGCTATAGGCGATTATTCGGCTAAGTATTATAAAATCCATCACGTTTAACATTAGAACTACCCCATCTGCGGGTATGAATTATAAATAAAGTTGAAGTTATTTGCCAATACTCTTTTACATACTAGCTTTGCTTTTTACAAACATAATCTTTATAAAAAAACAGGTGAATTATCTGAAAAACCAAAAAACTATAATTAGACTGGTTATCATTAACACTAATTTTTCCGGAATAGGCTAACATTTAGGTAATTTGAATTTTAAAACGGAGACAATAATGAGTGTACATATAGGATTGATGATCTGGAAGGAAATGAAAACCAAAGAGATTCCTGTTTCCATCTTTGCAGAAAAGATGGCCATTAGCAAAACCAAAGCACAGGAAATCATCAATAGTTCTACATTAGACGTTTCCTTGCTGGCCAATGTGAGTGAAATATTAGGCTACAATTTTTTCAGCTATTACGAAAAGGGTAAATTATTTTCCGAACTCAGTAAAAAGGAAACACAAGCATCAGTTGAAGAGATCAAAAGGCTTAAAAGCCTGCTAAGTGAGAAGAATAAAACCATCGAACTTAAAGATAAAATGATCCAAAATCTCTCTCATACTGTTTCTTTGCTCGAAAAAGTCCAATACCGCTAATTTTGAAAGGTAAAGCAAGCGGTTGTTATCGCATATCTCATTTAAATTAAATAACAACAATACCAATCAACTATTTGCCATAAGATCTAAGCTTACAATTGCCTATTTTTCGACTTGGCCTTATTCACACAATCAGTGTATTTCACAAAATCACTTTGTACAAAAAAACATTTCGAGCCTAGTATGCCAATTCCCATATCAATTATCCATTATTTAAGAAATGAAGCCCTTCACCAATTGAAGCTTTTACCCCCTTCTCAAATCCACCTTACATAAAATTCTATAAATTTGATGAATCTGAAAACGGACTTTGACCATGAAGATTTATATCAACCGAAAGCATTTATTTAAGGAAATTGATTATCCAGATCGCTACAGCGGGAAAAATCTTTTTAAAACTGTGTCAGTTATTTTTGGTATTATCTTCGGATTTTTGATCCTTCTGAAGCCTTTTGAAGTAAATGCATCACAACAGAGAGTTAACTATATCATCATATGCTGTTCCCATGCATTATTACCTTCAATGATCCTGTATTTTTACTTTACTACAGTTAATTATTTACGGGCAAAGGATTCCGAAAATAAAAGCTGGTCTTTGATATGGGAATACACACATATGGGCATTTTACTTCTTTTCACAGGGATATGTAGTTTCCTGATCCGTGATCTGATTTACTTAAATCCAAATAATTGGACATGGCGTTATTTATGGGAAGAGGTGAGAAACTGTTTTGTAGCCGGTATACTTTTGTATTTTTTTATGAGGATGGCGATATTCTATTTTGAATCAAAAAATGATTCTTCCTTAATTTTCCAGTTTACACCGCTACCTCCTCAATTAGAAAATAACACGACCAGTACCTTAATTTACATCAAAACCCAGGTCAGGCAAGACGATTTCAGTTTAGATCTAAACAATTTACTTTTTGCTAAAGCAGACGGGAATTACATCGAAATAACAACCTGCAATAATAACAAACTAAATATAGCGCTAAAAAGAATTTCCCTGACACAATTTGAATCACAGCTTTTAGCAAATCGTAATTTCTTCCGCTGCCACAGAACCTTCCTGGTAAACATGCATTATATAAAAAATGTAACAGGAAACTCTCAGGGCTATATGCTTTCCTTTGATCATACGGTTGATCAGGTACCCGTTTCAAGGTCACAGCTTGTTGCATTTAATGCCCTCCATCAAGAACTCCTTCTTACCCAAAGTACCAGGCCTAGTTATTGATCACAAAGGTTTGTTGCTGGCAACATCTACAATAAACTATACCTTTCCCATTGTATGTTTGCGTTAAGTAAGGGTTAACCAAGCCTGATCATTAAAGAAACGCATCAGTTATGTCATCAAAAATTTTACTTCAGCAAATTGCTCCAGATAAAGCCAGCAAACTATTTTATATCGATAACCTTAAGATACTTTTAACAACGTTGGTCGTATTACACCATACTATTATTGTGTATTGCGCTCCGGGTGGATGGTACTATACCGAAAAAACAACCCAAATGGCTGCCATTGTACCATCAACAATTTTTGTAAGCTTAAACCAATCGTTTTTTATGGGCTTTTTTTTCCTACTGGCGGGATACTTTACAGCACCATCTTATGATAGAAAAGGCAGCTGGCAATTTTTAGGAGACCGCATCTTAAGGCTGGGGATCCCATTGTTGTTTTATTCTTTTGTGCTGTCGCCATTATTGGGTTACCTAGTTTATTATTTCGCACAGGATAATCACATTACCTATCTGCAATATCTTTCAGGGTACCACAGCTGGGTTGATTTTGGCGTACTATGGTTTGTTGCAGCCCTATTGCTATTTACATTACTTTATGTTGGCGCGAAAAACCTGATTGTTATTAAATTTAAAAAATCTATGCCAGCACCCGGTACTGGCAGCATTTTACTTTTTGCTGTTTTCCTGGGGGTTCTCACCTTTTTGGTTAGAATCGTATTTCCGGTTGGTTGGGTGTTTAAACCATTTGGATTTCAGTTGGGTCACTTTCCACAATATATCGTGATGTTTATTATCGGTTTATTGGCTTATAAGAATCAATGGTTTGATGGCTTATCTTTAAAAGTTGGTAAAAGCCTCAAGCGAGTGGCATGGTTAGGTTTAATGTTTTTTCCCTTGTTCTTTCTGATCAGGACTAAGCTAGACATGCCCATTGCCTGGTATTCAGGCGGCTTTCACTGGCAATCGCTATTGTATGCTGTTTGGGAACAATGCATAGGATTTTCGATTCTGACAGCGTTATTGAGCTTGGGCAAAAATTCGTGGAATCAATCATCGCCATTATTGAGTAAACTATCCAGATGTGCCTTTTCGACTTATATTTTCCATCCATTGGTAATTACAGGAGTTTCACTTACGTTTAAATACTGGTTGGTAGATCCGGCAATCAAATTTTTAGTTCTGTCCCCATTTATAGTAATGGGAAGCTTTTTATTAGGCTCAATTATGCTGATGATTCCTGGTGTAAAAAGGATTATCTGATCACCAGGCTGGAAACAGAGAGGCATTTGAAAATAGCTTAGATGTGTGATATAAGCCTTGTAATTGCAAAATACGATGTTGATTTAAATATCCAATTTATTTTGCAGTTGTACTAGCTCGGCTATTTTTACTTTGAATTCCTCCCATATTTCTTCAAGGATAACGCTTGCAGGCTTGATTTCTTTGAGCATTGCCGAAACCTGACCGATTTCAAGTTCACCATTTTCCATATCTCCCTCAAACATTCCCAGTTTGGCCCTGGCATGGCCCAAAAGATCAGCCAGTTCATTCCGGCTTGCTCCATCCGCTTCAGCATTGGCAATAGCATCGGCAAATTCATTCTTCAGTAATCTTACCGGCACCAGTTTTTTCATCGCTAGTTTCGTATCGCCCTCATTAGCAGCAATAATTTTATTTTTAAAAGCTGGGTGTGCAGACGATTCTTCCGCCACCGCAAAAGCTGAACCGATTTGAACAGCATCAGCACCTAAAGCAAAAGCAGCTAACATGGCTTTACCACTCCCGATACCACCAGCTGCGATGACCGGAATATTAACGAGTGCTTTAATTATCGGGATTAAACACATAGTGGTAGTTTCTTCCCTCCCATTATGCCCACCTGCCTCAAAGCCTTCAGCAACAATCGCATCAACACCAGCTTCCTGCGCTTTTATGGCAAATTTTGTATTCGCAATTACGTGAACCACAGTAATACCCTTTTCTTTTAAAAAACTGGTCCATGTTGCAGGGTTACCGGCAGAAGAAAATACAATTTTTACCTTCTCTTCAATTACCACATCTATAATTTCCTGAACATTAGGATAGAGCAATGGAATATTGACACCAAATGGCTGGTGAGTTGCCAATTTGCATTTTTGAATATGCGATCTTAAGACTTCAGGATACATTGAACCTGCTCCAATAATGCCCAGTCCACCTGCATTAGAAACCGCTGAAGCCAGTCTCCAGCCACTGCACCAAACCATTCCGGCCTGAATAATCGGGTATTTAATATTGAATAGTTTACAGATTGGGTTCATGAGGAATTTTGTTTAGCGTGATGAAAAACTGCGCCATGGTACGTAGTGAAGAGGAGGTATAAATCGCATTTATATTTTATCTAATATCTCGGGGTTGGCAATATTTGTAGGCTTTCCGCTGATATAGTTGATGATATTTTCGAATGCTTTGCCAAAATACAATTCGTAACTGTTTTTTTCTACATAGCCAAGGTGAGGTGTACAAACCACATTCGGTAGATTAAGGAGCTCAAAACCGCTATCATTAATAGGTTCGCTTTCATAAACATCTAAACCTGCAAATCCTGGCCTGCCCGCTTTTAAAGCTTTAATAAGGCTTCCTTTTTCAATAAGTTCTGCACGCGAAGTATTAATCAGCACTGACGAAGTTTTCATTAAATTTAAGTCATCCAGTTTTACAATCCCAGTGGTTTCTTTATTTAAACGTAGGTGAAGTGTAATCACATCGGCCGTTTTAAAAAAACAGGTTTTGCTTTCTGCAGCCTCAAAACCATCGTTTATTGCGTTCAATATGGATTGCTCACGACCCCACACCAAAACCTTTGCACCGAAAGCTTTTGCATAACCAGCAATGATTTTACCAATTTTTCCGTAACCCCAAATCCCGATGATTTTTCCATTTACACTTTCGCCGATATTCTCCTGCCAATTACCTTTTTTCATTCCCTCAATGGCATTGGGAATTTGCCTTAAAACATTCATTAACAAAATCCATGTTAATTCGGCAGGGGCAATTGGAGAACCAACCCCTTCGGCAACTGCTACATTATATTTAGAGCAGGCATTTAAATCTAAATGATTGGAAATTTTCCCTGTCTGACTAATTAGCTTCAGTTTGGGTAATTTAGAAAGTAAGTCATCAGTAATGGCTGTCCGCTCCCTGATCAAAACCAATGCTTCAATGTCTTTTATTTTTTCTGCCAGGACATCGGGATCTTTCTCGGTTTCATTAAAAATGATAACTTCCTGCTGCTGTAATAAATTAAAACAAGACAAGTTTCTAACTACATCCTGATAATCATCCAATATGGCTATTTTCATATTCTTTGTGTATTAGATTAGTTATTTAATTATTGAAAAAGGTTCCTTGATAATAGTCAGTTGAGACAAGTGTAATAGTATACCCAGCTTTTCAGCCTAATAATATATTTTAAATCAACTTAAAATAAGTAGAATTAAACGCAATTAAATCAATTTCTTGACCAAGTCACTTTCGATTACATAATCAGCTGACAGTTGGATTAAATTCAATCCTGGCTTTTTACCAACTTCTATTGTACCAATTTGTTGATCAACCTCCAAAAATTCGGCTCCGTTTATAGTTGCCCAACTCAACAGTTTTTCAAAAGAAACCTGTTTACATGTCTGCAAGGTGAGCATTTCAGATAGCATATTAAGTTGATGGTTGCTGGCCAAACTATCTGTTCCCAAGGTGATCTTTACGTTTTCATCCATTAACAGATCAACATCAGGTAAAGCATTTTCGATATACAAATTGGCCTGAGGGCAAAGGCACCAATATAAATTATTGTTACGTTCTTTTGCAAAGGCAATATCTGCTTTACTCGAAACCGTGTTATGCACCAACAATGTCTTTTGCGCATTAATATAAGGTAGCCAACTCTGTAATGACGTTTTATGAGTTGGCTCGAAGAAAGTGATGTCCAGTCCTAAAAATTCATAGAGATCTAAAAAACCACCTGTTTTATTTTCGAAAAAAGCATTTTCGTTGTCAGTTTCCTGATTGTGAACACTAATAAAGGTATTATCCTTTTCGGCTTCCTCTTTAATCAATTTAAACAACTCTGAAGATACTGAATAAGGTGCATGAGGAACAATAGATGTTTTTAGAGGTTTAAAATCCTGTTTAATTCTCTTCATATCATCCATTATGGCAACGGCCCTATCGGGATTATACCCCATGGCCTCTATAAAGGTGTGGTAATGGATCTTACTCTTCTCTTTTACTTCTTTAGATGAAATTTGATTGGAAATATCGCCAACGGCTACAATCCCATTTTCGAACATTTCCTGGTCGGCTGCATACATTGCCGCTTTAATCTCTTCTATATTGCCCTGCCTGCTTTTAATAATATGTTGTACAAATTCTACCAAACCTGTTTGTTCTGGAATTTGCCCTAACATATGCGATAGTTCTAAATGGCAATGGGTATTAATAAAGCCTGGAACGATTGCCCCTTTATACTTTATGATATCCAAATCAAGGTTTTCGACATGTTCTCTGGTTAACACTTCTTCAATTTCGCCATCTGAATTTACAACTACCACTCCGTTTTTGATTGGTGGAGAGGAAACAGGAAAGATTAAATCAGCTGAAAAATATTTTAACATATCGCAAATTAGCGGAATAACAGGAGCAAATAAAATATTTTTCTATAGCTCTCCCATTTTGACAATAAAATCATTTTTGAAAATTACTATTCTAAAGAAATTAGAAATGTGAGAAAGAAAAAGAGCCTCCTATCGGAATCGAACCAATGACCTACTGATTACAAGTCAGTTGCTCTACCAGCTGAGCTAAGGAGGCTTTAATCGGGCTTCAATGATAGAAAAAAATCTTCATTTTTAAAAACTGAAATTTATTTTTTTCCGACGTGCTGTCAGATGTTACCATCTGATAGGTAAAAGACCTCTTGAGTTGCAATAGTTTGAAATTCCACTCAAAAGGACTTTTAAAATCTGTCAGATGAGAACAACTGACAGCAAAAGAACAACGGCACACTACCAAGTAATAACAAATGGCCGCAAAACCTGTAGTCATTCACCACAAAGTGTGGACAAACTCCACAACATTAAAACTTTGGCACAAAATCAATATACTGTAAATCAATTATTTAAATAAAAATATCCATTTGGCATCATTATGAAACATTAGCAAGTATTGTTACACAAATTAAATTTTAAAATATATACTATGAAAAAGTTCGTTTTAGCAGCTACAGTATTAGCATTAGCAGGATTCTCAACAGTAAAAGCAAGTGAAGTAAACGATTTTAAAACTAATGCAATTGTTGCAGTTCAAGATAGCGCAGTGAAAACTCCGGTTAAATTGGAAGAACTTCCTGAGCCAGTAACAACCGCATTAAAATCTGATGCCTACAAAGGCTGGACCGCTACAGAAGCTTGGTCGGTTAAAGAAGGTACTAAAGAGTATTATTTAATTAACGTAAAAAAAGAAACTGAAACCGGTTCGGTAAAAATCGATAAAGACGGTAAACCAGTTCAATAATCAATACAAAATTAACGCTACATAATTAACAAGTATTTAAACAGTAACGAAAGTTACCAATCATATTTAAAACATAACATCATGAAAAAGATCATTTTAGCCGCTACTTTAGCATTCGCAGGATTCACAGCAGTACAAGCAAACGAAGTAAATCCAATCAAAAATGCTGCAATTGTTGCAGTTCAAGATAGTGCAGTGAAAACGCCAGTTAAATTGGAAGAACTTCCTGAGCCGATTACAACAGCATTAAAATCTGACACCTACAAAGGTTGGACAGCAACTGAAGCTTTCTCTGTTAAAGAAGGTACTAAAGAGTATTATTTAGTAAATGTTAAAAAAGAAACAGAAACAGGTTCACTTAAATTTGATAAAGACGGTAAACCAGTTCAATAATCAGAAATAAATACGCCATACAGGCATAATCAATATAAGCGCAGCCTTCGGGTTGCGCATTACTAAAAATATATATACCATGAAAAAATTAATTTTATCAGCTGCGTTCTTAGCTTTTGCAGGATTCTCAGCAGTACAGGCAAGTGAAGTAAATACAATTAAAAACGCTGCAATTGTTGCAGTTCAAGATAGTGCAGTAAAAACGCCAATTAAATTGGAAGAGCTTCCTGAACCGATTACAACAGCATTAAAATCTGACACCTACAAAGGTTGGACAGCAACTGAAGCTTTCACAGTTAAAGAAGGTACTAAAGAGTATTATTTAGTAAATGTTAAAAAAGAAACAGAAACAGGTTCACTTAAATTTGATAAAGACGGTAAGCCAGTTCAATAATTTAAAATAAATACGCCATAAGGCATAATCAATATAAGCGCAGCCCTCGGGTTGCGCATCACTAAAAATATATACCATGAAAAAATTAATTTTATCAGCTGCGTTCTTAGCTTTTGCAGGATTCTCAGCAGTACAGGCAAGTGAAGTAAATACAATTAAAAATGCTGCAATTGTTGCAGTTCAAGACAGTGCAGTGAAAACTCCGGTTAAATTGGAAGAACTTCCAGCCCCAGTTACAACCGCATTAAAGTCTGATGCGTACAAAGGATGGACCGCTACAGAAGCCTGGTCTGTTAAAGAAGGAACAAAGGAATATTACTTAATCAATGTTAAAAAAGAAGCAGAAACTGGTTCTGTTAAAATTGATAAAGACGGTAAGCCCGTACAATAAAACCCAAATAATTACATCTACCTATGATAAGAAAGCCGGATTATGTCCGGCTTTTCTTATTTTTGTTACATGGCGAGAATCCTGATTTTAGAAGACGATACCACATTTGCTCAATTACTTGATGGTTTTTTAACCAAAAACGGTCACGAAATTACCCTTGTAACCAAAGTAAAGCAATCATTTAAGCAAGTTGAAACCAATACATTCGATTTACTTTTAATCGATTACCGCCTGCCAGACGGAACCGGATTTGAAGTGCTTACTCATCTTCGTGATCTGGGCCTTTCCATTCCCGTAATCATCATGACCAGTTTTAATGATGTCCGCACAGCAGTAAAATCTATTCAATTGGGTGCGTTTGATTACATTACCAAGCCAGTTAATCCAGATGAGTTATTAATGGTGATCAAAAATTCTTTAACTAAAAAGGATTTAAAAAGTGTTGAACCAAAAGAAATAAACAGCGATTTTATAAAAGGGAAAAGTGCAATTGCAGATAAACTGTATGAACACATTAATTTGGTAGCTCCTACAGACATGTCGGTAATTATACAGGGTGAAAGCGGCACAGGGAAAGAATTTGCCGCCAGAACCCTGCACCAGCAAAGCAAACGTGCTGATAAACCTTTTGTGGCAATAGATTGTGGTGCTTTATCAAAAGATTTAGCCGCCAGCGAATTGTTCGGACATGTTAAGGGTGCTTTTACCGGTGCCTTAAATGATAAAAAAGGTCAGTTTGAAGCGGCCAACGGAGGAACGTTGTTTCTGGATGAAGTGGGTAACCTGAGTTACGAAGTGCAGATTAAATTGCTTAGGGCTTTACAGGAAAGGATAATCCAGCCTTTAGGCAGTACCAAACAGATTCCAGTTAATGTTCGCATCATCACAGCTACCAATGATGATTTGGCCAACAGCATGCAACAGGGGGAATTTAGAGAAGATTTATATCATCGTTTAAATGAATTCAAAATTCAGCTTCCTCCATTGAGAGAAAGGGGTGGAGATTTAGAACTTTTTATCAATCACTTTATACAGTTATCAAACCGTGATTTAGACCGGAATGTTCAAAGTGTATCTGCTGAAGCAAAAGCATTATTATTGAATTACGATTGGCCGGGAAACCTGCGCGAACTCAGCAATGTGATTAAACGAATGGTTTTATTAAGCCCGGGCGATATTGCCCAGATTAGTGCATTACCTGATGAAATGATGATTTCTGTTCATCAGCAATCAGCTCCTGGCAATTCATCCGATCTGAAAGCAGTTAACGAACAGAATGAAAAAGCGTTGATTACGGAAACGTTAATCAAAGTGAGACATAACAAATCAAAAGCTGCTAAAATCTTAAACATTGATCGTAAAACACTCTATGCCAAAATGGAACGCTACGGGATAGAGTAGTTACCCTGCATTAGCGTAGTCTATTTTTTCCATAAAGGCAATTAAATTATTCAGTTTTCCGATCTGCAACAGCACTTCAGATTTGGCATTCTCCGTTAACCCTTTTTCGGCTATTTCTATTTCTAAAACTCTAAAGGCATTGGCCAATGTTTTCGATCCCATCTGTGCCGTACGCCCTGCAAGGCGATGAACCAATAACCTGCTTTTATCCTGGTCATTTTCATCCAGGTGTTTTTTGAGTTCAGCAGCATCATCGATCGAATCCTGCTTAAAGCGGTTTAAGATTTTTTCCAGCATCTCCTGATCGCCAAAAGTCATTTTTTCTATGGAAGAAAAATCAAATTCGGGTTGCTCTGTTAATACTTCTGTTTTATCAAATATAGATAGGATATCGACTGCCCTGAACGGTTTCATAATCAGGCCATCAAAACCCTCACTCAAAACCATCTCACGCTCTTCGGGCAAAACCTGTGCAGTAATGGCATAGAATTTAATATTTTGCGGAAGTTTCTTTTTTAATAAATGGCACAATTCGAAACCTGTCATTTCAGGCATCCGCATATCAACCAAAACATACTTTAAATCTGGGTCGGGTTCTGCATTTAAAATATTTGCTACCTGGGTAAAACTTGTATAAGGGATTTTGTTTTTCTGAAAAATCATTCCACATAAATCGAGAATCAGTTTATCATCATCAATTACCCAAACAGTTCCCGGGTTTACAATTGCATAATGCTCTAAATCTAATGCATCATTTACACGCTCATTGGTATTTTCATATTTCATATAAATATTAAATGTGGTACCAATGCCCGGTTTACTTTTCACATAAATTCTTCCTCCCTGAGTTTCAATCAAAGATTTAACAATAGGCAGGCCCAAACCTGTACCGGCCGGGTTAATAATATATTTCTCAGGAGATTCTATCTGCTCAAATTCATTAAATATTTTAGGAATATCTTTTTCATCAAACCCTATTCCGGTATCCTTTATGTTAAAATGAAAATGCAGATCCTCACCTTGTTTTTTGTAAGATACAGCAAGTTTAATTTCACCTTTAAGGGTAAATTTTACAGCGTTACCCAATAAGTTAAATAAAATCTGCTTTAGTCTAAAGGCATCCCCCTTTACAAACTCCAAATCGGCAAGATCAAGTGCTGTATTTAACTGAAGTGATTTCTGTTCCGCTAGTGGCCGCATTACCGAAACTACTTCATCTAAGGCTTTTTTGATATTAAATACCTGATTATTGAAGCTAAACTCTCCAGAAATAATCCGGTTATAATCTAATACCTCGTTAACAATCTGAAGTAAATGGATGGAAGACTGATAAATGGCATCTACATCTTTTTTATTGGGCACATCCTGCTGGGTAATCAGTTCGGCGTAGCCTAAAATAGACTGCAGTGGGGTTCTGATCTCATGGCTCATGTTTGAAAGGAACCGCTGCTTCGCTTTACCATGGTATTCTGCTTCATCTTTAGCCAGCTCCAAAGCCTTTCTATACCTGTTGCTTTTGGTGATATCTGCTAAAATTAAATACAGCAGAATAACCGTTAACAGAAAAAAGATAATGATAATGGTAGTGATCTGTGTAATTCCATCGTTAACCACTTCTTTAGCCTGTATACCATTCAAATCTACCTGCGCTACCGCTTCACCCTCAACCTCTCTTAAAATCTGTAGCATTTTAGCCGTTAAGGCGTTACTCGCACTTGATAAGTCAGCCTCCCGTTTTAAAAATTTCTGGCTTTTCTGACGCTGTTCCAGTTCGATATTCCTTAGCGACCCCGTCATGCTTTTCATGATGCTGTCTTCGGCCTTTGCATTTAAAGTATCACGCTTAACCTTAAATTCTTCGTTAATGATTTTATAAACATCTGATTTCTTTTTCCCAAAAAGTTTGCTCAGGAAACCCCTCGATTTTTGTTCTTCTTCAGGTGCAACCGTAGTAGTTGATGTAGTCGTTTCGGTAGTTAATACTGCGCTATCCGTTTGCCTGCTACGTGTAGCCACCAGCTCATTCAGCTTCTGAACCTCGTCAGAGAAAGATTTGGTGTTTACCAGTGTTTCCCTTACTTTAAGGTAGTTCACAAATTGTTTATCGCGATCGGAAAGTAAATTTTTGATCGATTTTATCCTCGACAATTGCGCAGAGTCTCCACGATATAATTTACGCAGCGTATCTAAACTTGATCTTAATTTACGTGATTCCTTTAAAAAACTATAGGTGCCCTGTTTATTAAAAGCTTCATCACGTTGCAATTGATCCAACCTGGCTATCTTATGCGAAAGGTCATTAACAATTCTTAAACGGTCGTTCGGCGCCGAAATTTCTTCCACGGTATTCAGCATCCTGGTAAAAGCAAACTTGCTGATACCCCATGCCAATAACAGCGCAAAACAGGCGAACAGAAAACCTATAATTACTTTACTTTTTATTGCCCGGAAGAAACGCTTTTGAATAACAGCCGCCATTTAATTCAGATTATTACCTTAAACCATTATAATAACGGTTTATCGTTTAGAATTGGTATCTATTTATCTTTTACAAATAACGTACCACAAGAAAAATTGATTAAAAAACTTTAATTTTAATCACCTCAAAAAACAAACTATGAATCGTATTGACCGACTTTTCGGAATTTTAACCCTGCTTTCAATCTAGAAAATACATTACCGCAGAAAAAATTGCAGAAAGATTTAACATGAGCATACGTACAGTTTATCGTGATATTAAAGCATTGGGCGAACAAGGGATACCGGTAAGTTTTGAGCAGCATAAGGGTTATTACCTGGTGCAAGGCTATTTTCTGCCACCTGTTTCTTTTAATATGGACGAAGCCAATGCCCTGCTGCTGGTTGAAAGTTTAGTGAATGGATTTGCTGACAATTCTATTCGCATGCATTATTCTTCAGCTTTGACCAAAGTAAAGGCAGTATTAAAAACGGGTCAGAAAGAAAAACTCGAAACCTTAAATCAGCATATTAAATTGCAGATTCCGAAAAGGCTGAATTTTAACTTCGAGTACCTGTCGCTTATTCAACACGCTATTGCAGAAAAACACTTGATCGAGCTTGATTATAAAAACAATAAAGAAGAGTTGAGCAAAAGAGAGGTAGAACCAATCGGATTAATTTTCTATGCTTTTAGCTGGCATTTAATTGCCTGGTGCCATTACCGGAATGAATATCGTGATTTTAATCTTACCCGGATAATCTGCCTTAAAAACATGGGCATTCCTTTCAAAAAAATGCAGCACATGCCGCTGAGCGATTACATGCATCTGCTTCCTGTAAATTATTAAGCCCCCGTTTCAATTCAATTAAAATCCTCGTCATCTCGACTGAAGCGCAGCGACTATTGCAATTCCAAAATGGAAAGATCTATGCTCAATAGATTTCTCGACTCCGCTCGAAATGATGACCTCATATAAAATTATTTTTTTCACACTGCCATAGGGTTGTCAGCAGCCCATATTTTCTTTGTGTAAACAAACACCAAAAATCATGAGCATCGCTAACCTATTACTTATGGAATTACACACAATAGAAAAAACAAACCTGAAAAATATGGACATTATTAAATTATTATTGAAAGAATTAGCAGATGAATTTAATACGACAAAAAAATTCCTGGCTATTGTACCGGTAGAAAAATTTGACTGGGCACCGCACGAAAAAAGTATGAAAATGAAATCGCTTGCCGTTCATATTGCTGATTTGCCGAGCTGGGTTTCAATGGCTTTAACTACTGAGGGACTGGATTTTGAAATAGCACCTTATGTAGAACAACCTGTAGAAAATGCGGATGATCTGGTTAAAATCCTGGAGAAAAATTATGCGCTGGGAAAAGCAGAATTAGAAAAAGCAACGGAACAAGATTTAAATGGCCGCTGGGTATTGAGTATGGGCAAACAGATTTTAGCAGATTATTCGAAATATGAAACCATCCGCCATTCACTTAGCCAAACCACTCACCACAGGGCACAGCTGGGTGTTTATTTAAGATTACTTGATATTCCTATCCCAGGCAGTTACGGCCCAAGTGCGGATGACCAAAATTTTTAGTTTTTAATTATTCAGAATAAGCTATCGAAACCTGCTGCGTTTCGATAGCCTGTTTTGAAATGACTTCGCGATTACCACACTACCTTGATTTTCAATATGTGCTTTGCTACTTTTAACAATGAAAAAAATATTTGCAATCTCCGGAAGCACTAAAGCAGCATCAACCAATGCATTTTACATCACTGCGATCTCAAGACTTTTAAATAAAGAGTTTGAGGTAATAAATTTTTCATCCATCGCGTCTATTCCACATTTCAATCCTGATTTAGACCAAGAAAATCCACCACAGGCTGTAGAGGCACTTCGCTCAACCATCAAACAGGCAGATGGAATCATTATCTCTACACCAGAATACGCAATGGGCTTACCAGGCTCATTAAAAAACCTCCTCGATTGGACGGTAAGCTCAGCATCATTTTCGGGGAAACCTGTTTTAGCACTTGTTGCTTCAACTCAGGGCGAGAAAGCCTATCAATCCATCATCGATATTTTAACCGTAATTGAAGCGAGGGTATCGCCCCAGCTTATTTCATTTGCTAAAGCGAAAATCAATGATGAAGGATCGATTATCGACAAGGAGACTTTAACCGCACTTAAAAGCACAATCGATTCATTTGTTGCCAGCATGAAGAATGGATAACACGATTTATTTCCGTAAAATTGCAGTATGAACAATAACTCTGCAACCCGTTTAAATAAATTCATCAGTGAAAGTGGATTATGTTCACGCCGTGAAGCAGACCGTTATATCGAAAAGGGTACAGTTTTCATCAATGGAAAAAGGGCTAAAGTTGGCGACCAGGTTTTTGTAGGCGATAAAGTGATGGTAAACGGCCATAATATCGAACCAAAAGAAGAAAGTAATTTCATCCTATTGGCCTTTAACAAGCCTGTAGGGATTACCAGTACTACAGAAGGCAGCGTACGTGATAATATTGTTGATTATGTGAACCACAGTGAAAGGATCTTTCCAATTGGCCGGTTGGATAAAGACTCCTCAGGTCTGATTTTCCTCACTAACAATGGAGATATTGTTAACAAAATTTTAAGGGCAGGGAATAAACACGAAAAAGAATACTTGGTTACCGTTAATAAACCAGTTACCGAAGATTTTATTTTCGAAATGAGTAACGGTGTTCCAATTTTAGGTGTAAATACCCGTAAATGCAAAGTACGTCAGATCAGTACCTTTGTTTTCAATATCATATTAATTCAAGGTTTAAACAGGCAAATTAGAAGAATGTGTGAGCATTTTGGTTATGAAGTAACCAAACTTGAGCGAACACGCATCATGAATATTAGCCTTAAAGGTATCCCAACGGGAGAATTTAGGGAACTTACCGAAGAAGAGATGAAAGCGATTACCAAAAGTGTCGAACATTCGTCTTCTGAAGCTAAACCCAAAACAAAGAGCGCCAGCAAGAAAAAAACCAATGCCTGGGAGGAAATCCATGAACTTAGAGAAGAACAGCCCCAAAAAGCATTCAAACCGAAATCTTCAGGTCAAAAATCTTCAGGCAAAAAACCGACAGGTCACTCAGGATCAAAACCTACTGGCAAAAGTAATAGCACAAATAGAAATTCGAGACCAGCAAAAGGCAAGCCTGCAAGCAAGCCAAACTCAAGAGGCAGAGGAAGATAAAGCTAATTAATTGTAAAATTTGGCATCTTGCAGGCACCCTCAACCTTCTACCTTTCTGCCTTACAGCTTTTTTAAGTACCTTTGCAACAAATGGTAACAGCAAAAAAAACCGATATCCGTGCATTAGATCTACCTCAATTGCAACAACATCTTGTAGCAATGCAACAGCCTGCATTCAGGGCCAAGCAGATATATCAATGGCTTTGGGAAAAATCGGCTACAAGTTTCGAGCAAATGAGTAATCTTTCTAAAGATCTTCGTCAGGCTTTGGACGATTCTTTTGCCATTAATGCTGTTCAGGTTAACAACTCTCAGTTCAGTAACGACCATACCATTAAAAATACGTTCAGGTTAGCAGATGGTAATATTGTAGAGGGCGTTTTAATTCCCCTGGAAGATCGCATGACTGCTTGTGTGAGCTCTCAGGTGGGCTGCAGTTTAACCTGTAAGTTCTGTGCAACCGGCTATATGGACCGTAAGCGTAATTTAAATGCTGATGAGATTTATGACCAGGTAGTATTGATTGATAAACAAGCCAAGCAGAATTATAACAATCCCCTTACCAATATTGTGTATATGGGCATGGGAGAGCCGCTATTAAATTATGCAAATGTATTGAAGTCTATTGAGCGTATTACTGCTCCTGATGGCTTAAACATGAGCTATAAGCGCATTACGGTTTCTACTGCCGGTATTGCTAAAATGATCAAGAAACTCGGTGATGATGGTGCAAAATTTAATCTTGCATTATCCCTACATGCAGCTGATGATAAAAAGCGTAATGAGATTATGCCCATTAATGAAGCCAACTCATTAAAAGCATTGGCAGATGCGCTTAAATACTATTTCGCTAAAACGAAAAATCCGGTAACTTACGAATACATTGTTTTTAATCACTTTAACGATGAAATCTCTGATGCAATGGATTTAGCTAAATTCTGTAAACATATTCCCTGCAAGGTAAATCTGATCGAATACAACCCCATTTCTTTCGCCGATTTCACCAATGCAGAAGGCGACAAGATCGATGCTTTTTCTAATTACTTAAAAAGCCAAGGGATTAATACCAATATCCGCCGTAGCCGTGGTAAAGATATTGATGCCGCTTGTGGGCAATTGGCCGTTAAGGAAGAAGCGAACGCTTAAGCCATCTACTACAATATTCTTAATACAATCTCTTTCATTTTTTGGAGCGCAGTTTACTCTGCATTTAGGTTGCGTTCGGTCCTGCTGTACGCTCAATCCTTTTGGGAAACCATTCTAACATAAACGATCAATCATCTTTTCCCAAAAGGGATACCGCTCCCATCAGGGCTATTTAAGCTGGCACAGAAGAAGGAAAACAGGTAAGATGTAAAATGGATGATGGAATGGCCTCTGCGGAGATCAGCGTGATCTGCGGGAGCAAACCCTTAACTTTGCTTAACGCCTTAATGGTGAGAAAAATTTATGGCCCCTTTACCATTAAGGGATTAAGGACATTAAGAAAAGAACCTTTGCATAATCCCATTTAATGCTTTAACAGTTTTAAATAATATACTTCACAAAGCCATTAAAACAAGAAACCCCTCCAACATTTCTGTTGAGGGGTTTCTTTTTAAGATCTGGCACCGACCTACTCTCCCACGTGTTACCGCAGTACCATCGGCTCTGGTGGGCTTAACTGCTCTGTTCGGAATGGGAAGAGGTGGACACCACCGATATAGGCACCTGAATATTTTTATTTAAGACTAAAGAAGAAGCTTAAAGACTAAAGCGTAATCCACCTTTGGTCTTTGCTCTTTCAGCTTTTAGCCTTTCAGTATTTCAATTTCGCTGGCCTTAAACACAAGGCCTTGTATATAACAAGAAAACCCTTTAACATTTCTGCTAAAGGGTTTCTTTTTAAGATCTGGCACCGACCTACTCTCCCACGTGTTACCGCAGTACCATCGGCTCTGGTGGGCTTAACTGCTCTGTTCGGAATGGGAAGAGGTGGACACCACCGATATAGGCACCTGAATATTTTATTGAGGTAGAAGGTAGAGGGTATAAAGGTGGAGGGGAATCCCTAAACCTTAAGCCTTTCGCCTTAAACCTTAAACAGTATTGAAAGAAGTTAGTTTGAAGAACAAACAACAGTCTGTTTGCTTTGAAAGCTTCGGATGATTAGTACTACTCGACTGTGCTGTCGCCAGCTTTACATCTATAGCCTATCAACGTAGTAGTCTTCTACGGTCCTATATGGAATTCTCATCTCGTGGCTAGTTTCGCACTTAGATGCTTTCAGCGCTTATCTATTCCCAGCGTAGCTACTCTGCAATGCCCCTGGCGGAACAACAGATTCACTAGAGGCTAGTCCAACCCGGTCCTCTCGTACTAAGGTCAGCCCCACTCAAAATTCCTACGCCCACAACAGATAGGGACCGAACTGTCTCGCGACGTTCTGAACCCAGCTCGCGTGCCACTTTAATCGGCGAACAGCCGAACCCTTGGGACCTTCTCCAGCCCCAGGATGTGACGAGCCGACATCGAGGTGCCAAACCTCCCCGTCGATATGAGCTCTTGGGGGAGATCAGCCTGTTATCCCCAGCGTACCTTTTATCCTTTGAGCGATGGCCCTTCCATGCAGAACCACCGGATCACTATATCCGTCTTTCGACCCTGATCGACTTGTCTGTCTCACAGTCAAGCAAGCTTATGCTATTGCACTCCGCGTACGGTTACCAAGCGTACTGAGCTTACCTTTGAAAGCCTCCGTTACCTTTTTGGAGGCGACCACCCCAGTCAAACTACCCATCAAACAATGTCTCCCTCTTAGAGGGATTAGACACCGAATACAGAAAGGGTGGTATTTCAACGTTGGCTCCACGACGCCTAGCGACGCCGCTTCAAAGCCTCCCACCTATCCTACACATCCTGTATCCAATGTCAATGTTAAATTGTAGTGAAGGTGCATGGGGTCTTTCCGTCCCGTTGCGGGTACCCGGCGTCTTCACCGGGACCACAATTTCACCGAGCTCATGGCTGAGACAGCGCCCAGATCGTTACACCATTCGTGCAGGTCGGAACTTACCCGACAAGGAATTTCGCTACCTTAGGACCGTTATAGTTACGGCCGCCGTTTACTGGGGCTTCGATTCAATGCTTCTCTTACGATGACATCCCCTCTTAACCTTCCAGCACCGGGCAGGTGTCAGGCCTTATACTTCATCTTTCGATTTTGCAAAGCCATGTGTTTTTGTTAAACAGTCGCCTGGGCCTTTTCACTGCGGCTGACATTGCTGCCAGCGCCCCTTCTCCCGAAGTTACAGGGCCATTTTGCCGAGTTCCTTAGCCATGATTCACTCGAGCACCTTAGAATCCTCTTCCCGGATACCTGTGTCGGTTTGCGGTACGGGTTTTTATAACCTGAAGCTTAGCGGTTTTTCTTGGAAGTCTGATTACCTGCGCTATCCAATTAGCCGAAGCCTCTTGGTACTATCGACTTTCAGCTAGATCGGCGGATTTGCCTACCGTTCTAATACCTACTGTCTTTAACGATCTATTCCGTCAGATCGCGGCAGTGTCACTACTCCGTCCCCACATCGCAGTTATAAAAAGTACGGGAATATTAACCCGTTGTCCATCGAATTTCCCCTTCGGGTTCTCCTTAGGTCCCGACTAACCCTGATCCGATTAGCGTTGATCAGGAAACCTTATCCTTTCGGTGGGCGGGTTTCTCGCCCGCCTTATCGTTACTTATGCCTACATTTGCTTTTCTATAAGCTCCAGCACCCATTACCAGATACCTTCGCTGCCGATAGAATGCTCCCCTACCGATATATTTCAATCCCATAGCTTCGGTGTACAATTTAATGCCCGTTTATTATCCATGCCCGATCGCTCGACTAGTGAGCTGTTACGCACTCTTTAAATGAATGGCTGCTTCCAAGCCAACATCCTAGCTGTCTGTGCAATCGGACCTCGTTAGTTCAACTTAACTGTAACTTGGGGACCTTAGCTGATGGTCTGGGTTCTTTCCCTCTCGGCGCGTGACCTTAGCACCCCGCGCCTCACTGCCGACTATATTATATAGCATTCGGAGTTTGTCTGGATTTGGTAGGATTTGACTCCCCCGCACCCAATCAGTAGCTCTACCTCTATATAACTCAACGTCGACGCTGTTCCTAAAAACATTTCGGGGAGTACGAGCTATTTCCCAGTTTGATTAGCCTTTCACCCCTACCCACAGATCATCCGGAAACTTTTCAACGTTTATCGGTTCGGTCCTCCAGTACGTGTTACCGCACCTTCAACCTGTCCATGGGTAGATCACAAGGTTTCGCGTCTACCTCCTCTGACTATACGCCCTATTCAGACTCGCTTTCGCTTCGGATCCGTGCCTGAAGCACTTAACCTTGCCAGAGAAGAGTAACTCGTAGGCTCATTATGCAAAAGGCACGCCGTCACGCCACCTGGACGCTCCGACCGCTTGTAAGTACACGGTTTCAGGTTCTATTTCACTCCCCTGTTCGGGGTTCTTTTCACCTTTCCCTCACGGTACTGGTTCACTATCGGTCTCTCAGGAGTATTTAGCCTTACCGGATGGTGCCGGCAGATTCCCACAAGGCGTCTCCGACCTCGCGGTACTCAGGATACTGCTAGGCTAGCATTCTATACGTGTACCGGGCTATCACCGTGTATCGCTGGGCTTCCCATCCCATTCCACTTCTGTTTGCTAATGCCACGTTGCAGTCCTACAACCCCCACTTTGCCGTAACAAAGTAGGTTTGGGCTCTTTCCCTTTCGCTCGCCACTACTTAGGAAATCATTGTTATTTTCTCTTCCTCTGCTTACTTAGATGTTTCAGTTCGGCAGGTTTGCTCATTATATGTGACATGTCTTCAACATGCCGGGTTGCCCCATTCGGAAATCTTCGGATTAATTCCTATTTGCAAATACCCGAAGCTTATCGCAGCTTATCACGTCCTTCATCGCCTCTGAGAGCCAAGGCATCCCCCGTGTACTCTTTATTACTTTCTTCTACTCATATGCCTTTTGCGCCATATGGTATGCTTTTTTGCTCTTGTTATGATGTCTCATACCTTCCTTCGAGTTGCCTCTTGGGTTGGTGAGCACAAACACAACAGTCGCCTATTGTTGTTTGCTCTTCTTTTTTAACTTCTTCCAATATGTCAAAGAACTTTATTAAGGTATAAGGCTGAGGGTATAAAGGTGTAGGGTTTAATGTGCCCTAACCTAAGCCTATAGCTTATTCCTTATTAGTAAAAACTGCGGTCTCGAACCGTTTCATATTTCGATATCATTATATCTATATATGTGCCCCATGGCGTTTCTTCTTTCTTAATCTTTATGTCAATGTATATTATCTATCCCGATAATAAGGTGTGTATTCTGTTGTGGTTTGTTTCAGCTATAGGTTTTACCCTACACCTTTCAACCCTCAACCTTAATGGTGGAGAATAACGGAGTCGAACCGTTGACCTCCTGCGTGCAAGGCAGGCGCTCTAGCCAGCTGAGCTAATCCCCCAAAAGGATTTTAAATGTGTAGTCCCGTCCAGATTTGAACTGGAGACCCCTACATTATCAGTGTAGTGCTCTAACCAGGCTGAGCTACGGGACTTCTTAATTCCAGGTAAGCATTGTTTGCAGTATATAGTATCTTACCGCTACTGCTTCCTTTGGCTTCCCCTTCTTGTCTCCGTTAAGCTTACCTTTATAGTAGCCCACCGTTTTCTTCTGGGTGTTTCTTTTTTCTCTTTTTAGTATAAAGTATATGGTATCAAGTATCAAGACCTTAAGCCTTCTACCTTATTACCTTCTACCTTATCGAAATATCATGTTGCGTGGCGAGTA
The DNA here is from genome assembly GCF_019317285.1 of Pedobacter sp. D749. Lineage (NCBI taxonomy): Bacteria > Pseudomonadati > Bacteroidota > Sphingobacteriia > Sphingobacteriales > Sphingobacteriaceae > Pedobacter > Pedobacter sp. D749. Next base: position 5,441,513 of record NZ_CP079218.1, on the reverse strand, counting down.
GGTGAGTCTACTCCAGAAAGGAGGTATTCCAGCCGCACCTTCCGGTACGGCTACCTTGTTACGACTTAGCCCCAGTTATCGGTTTTACCCTAGGACGCTCCTTGCGGTTACATACTTTAGGTACCCCCAACTTCCATGGCTTGACGGGCGGTGTGTACAAGGCCCGGGAACGTATTCACCGCGTCATTGCTGATACGCGATTACTAGCGAATCCAACTTCATGGGGTCGAGTTGCAGACCCCAATCCGAACTGTGAATGGCTTTGTGAGATTCGCATCATATTGCTATGTAGCTGCCCTCTGTACCATCCATTGTAGCACGTGTGTAGCCCCGGACGTAAGGGCCATGATGACTTGACGTCGTCCCCTCCTTCCTCTCTGTTTGCACAGGCAGTCTGTTTAGAGTCCCCACCATAACGTGCTGGCAACTAAACATAGGGGTTGCGCTCGTTGCGGGACTTAACCCAACACCTCACGGCACGAGCTGACGACAGCCATGCAGCACCTAGTTTCGTGTCCTTGCGGACTGATCTATCTCTAAATCATTCACTAACTTTCAAGCCCGGGTAAGGTTCCTCGCGTATCATCGAATTAAACCACATGCTCCTCCGCTTGTGCGGGCCCCCGTCAATTCCTTTGAGTTTCAATCTTGCGACCGTACTCCCCAGGTGGAACACTTAACGCTTTCGCTTAGCCGCTGACTGTGTATCGCCAACAGCGAGTGTTCATCGTTTAGGGCGTGGACTACCAGGGTATCTAATCCTGTTTGATCCCCACGCTTTCGTGCCTCAGCGTCAATAAGACCATAGTAAGCTGCCTTCGCAATCGGTGTTCTGAGACATATCTATGCATTTCACCGCTACTTGTCTCATTCCGCCTACCTCTAGTCCATTCAAGCCCATCAGTATCAAGGGCACTGCGATAGTTGAGCTACCGTCTTTCACCCCTGACTTAACAGGCCGCCTACGCACCCTTTAAACCCAATAAATCCGGATAACGCTTGGATCCTCCGTATTACCGCGGCTGCTGGCACGGAGTTAGCCGATCCTTATTCTTCCGGTACATTCAGCTCTCTACACGTAAAGAGGTTTATTCCCGGATAAAAGCAGTTTACAACCCATAGGGCAGTCTTCCTGCACGCGGCATGGCTGGTTCAGAGTTGCCTCCATTGACCAATATTCCTTACTGCTGCCTCCCGTAGGAGTCTGGTCCGTGTCTCAGTACCAGTGTGGGGGGTCATCCTCTCAGATCCCCTAGTCATCGTCGCCTTGGTGGGCCGTTACCCCGCCAACTAGCTAATGACACGCATGCCCATCTCAATCCTATAAATATTTGAACATTGGATAATGCTATCCTGTGTTTTTATGCGGTGTTAATCCGGATTTCTCCGGGCTATCCCCCAGATTAAGGTAGGTTGCATACGCGTTACGCACCCGTGCGCCACTTTTTCTTCCAGCAAGCTGGAAAATATCGTTCGACTTGCATGTATTAGGCCTGCCGCTAGCGTTCATCCTGAGCCAGGATCAAACTCTCCATTGTAAAATGTGTTGTAAGATGCTGACCAGTTTTAACTATTGTTAAAAATAGTCTTCTTTTTTGTTATGTTGTCTGTTAGACACCACCTTTAAAATAAAGCTACGTAATCATGTACTTTGATCAGTACTCCATTACCTCGCTACGCTACATTGACATCTCTTTTAAGAACTTTCTGATCTGGTAAACCTCACGGCCGATCACTTATATATCTTCAAACTTCAGTTCGTTCAAGTCTTGTTAGTCTTAAACGTGTTTACGTCTGTTTCAATCTTTTTTTTCTATCTTCCCAACATCCGCCGTTCCGATTTTCCCGCTTCCTTTCGGTTGGGAGTGCAAAGGTAAGGAACTTTTTTAAACTTCCAAATAAAATAAATTTTATTTTTTCAGCCTTCTTTTTCTCTTTACCCTTATTTCAATATGCCAGGTTTAACTGGCTCCCCGTTCTTCCGAACCGGGCTGCAAAGGTAGCAATCTTTTTCTCTTGCGCAATATTTATTTTAAAATAAATACTGCTCTCTGTATCTCTATACCACCTTTTCATTTTATTAACCTCTTCCTCCGAAGCGGGATGCAAAAGTAGGAAAATTATGTACAACGCCAAAGGTTTTTTATGGAATAACACAGGTTTTGACCTAAGTTGATGGTTTTCAGCAGGAAAAAGTTTTTCCTCAGACAAAACTTTTTGGTAAATCGGGTGTTTACACCTCCTTATAAACCTCGCAGGTTTTAAAAACCTGCGAGGTTTGACCTAAAAACTTACGATTTCCCTGCACCCTGCCATTAGAAACTTCGTAAGTTACCCCTGCCCTCCGCCACCTAAACCCGATTGAAGTGGTAGCTGCCGGCTTCACGCCGGCACTATAAACGGAAAGCGGGAACGCACTTATATAATAGCACAACAACTGCTTTGCTGAAAAAAAACCATTTAACTATATTTCACCCTAGCCTTAAAAACATAGTATTCCTCGTAAATATTTTATAAATTAGTTAGATGCTTCTGGTTAAACAATGGACTTCTGATTTATTTGGACTACTATTTCCAAATTTATGCAATGCATGCGGCACTGCTTTGCTTCGCCATGAAAACCTGATTTGTTTAAAATGCTTATACGACCTCCCTTTTACCGACTATCATCAATATGCTGATAATAGGGTTGCCAAGCAGCTATGGGGCCGCTTACCACTTAACGCTGCAATGGCCATGTTATATTTTAGAAAAGGAGCGAAAGTTCAAAACTTAATACACAACTTAAAATATAACGGCAGAACAGATGTTGGTGTGTTATTAGGCAATATGCTGGGAGAAAGGTTAAAAACCGCAACGCTTTACCAGGATATTGATCTGGTTATTCCAGTTCCTTTACATCGCAAAAAATATAAGAGCAGGGGATATAACCAAAGTACCTTTATTGCAGAAGGAATTGCGGCGCAGATGGGGATCGGCATTAGCGAAGATCACCTGATCCGGAATAATGCTACCGAGAGCCAAACTAAAAAAAGCAGGTATAACCGTTACGAAAACATGAGAGATGTGTTTAAGGTAAATTCTCCTGAAGATATCATCGGCAAACATATTCTACTGGTTGACGATGTAATTACCACTGGGGCAACGCTTGAGGCCTGCGCCAATTCACTCTTGGCTATAGGAGCAATAAAAGTGAGCATAGCAGCACTTGCCTTCGCAGAATAATTACCACTATACGGTTTAAGTGCTATTGCAAGTAGCCAAACATTTTTCTAAGTTTGATTTATGCGTTTAAATATTGGTTTAGTGCTTTTAATTTCATTCTTTGGTTTAGCTTGCCGGAAAGGAGAGCGTATTACCACAGATCCAAATGCTAAACTCAATATCTCTGATAAAGAACTATTATTTGATACCATTTTTACTTCGGTGGGCTCAACAACCAGAAGAATAAAAATTGTAAATAAAAATAATGATGCGGTTAAAGTATCCGAAATCAGATTATCAGGTGGGAATACTTCAGCTTTCAGCATCAATATTAATGGAGAGCAAACGCAGCGTAAAAATGATCTCATCATAAACGGCCAGGATTCTATAAATCTTTTTGTCAAGGTTTCGATCAATCCAAATTCAACTAATCTACCCTTTCTGGTTCAAGATTCTATTCTATTAAATACAAATGGGAATAAACAGGTAATTCAGCTTATAGCTTATGGACAAAATGCTGTATTTATTAATGAATCTACAGTTAATGTGAATACCATCTGGACAAAAGCTCTACCCTATATTATCAATGGATCATTAACCGTTAAGAGTGGCGCTTCATTAACCATCCAGCCTGGAACTAAAATTTATTTCCATAAGGATGCCAATTTAAACATAGAAGGAAATCTGATCGTTAATGGCGACTTTACTGAGCCTGTACTATTTTGTAGCGATAGGCTTGAACGAATTTATAGCGATGAGCCCGGGCAATGGAAAGGAATTTTCTTAAAACGCACCGGATATGGACTGATTAAAAATGCGATCATTAAAAATGCATCTGTTGGCATTACCTCCGATTCTTTATCTGTTAACAATAATCCCAAATTAATTTTAAGCAATAGCATTATCAAAAACATGCAGGTGGCAGCTTATATTGGCTACCACTCAGAACTACTCGCGTTTAATAATGTGATGTATAACTGCGGTAATTATTTGATATATGGAGTTGGGGGAGGGAATTATAATTTGAAACAGAATACCTTTATTGGTTACAACATAAATTTTCCGCGTAAAACTGCCTCATTGAGCTTTTCAGATTATTTATCCGTAAATGCTTACAATAAACTTCAAATCGATTTAACTAACAACATCATTTGGGGAAGTTTAACTAATGAACTCGATATCCAAAAGAAAAGTTCTGCAATGGTGCAACTCAATTTTTGGAGTAATTTAATCCGATGTACCAACAGCACTTATAACATTAACGGCAATATTTTAAATATTGATCCATTATTCATTAACCAGGAAATGGAAAATTTTGAGCTCTCGGCAAACAGCTTAGCCAGAAAAAAAGGCGCTGATTTGAATACCGATCCTTATTTTACCGGTTATCTTAATAAAGACATAAAAGGCAATACAAGAATTTCTCCCTCAACCTTAGGTAGTTACGAAAAATAACAACTTTTTTTAGTTTTTCAAAAACAAATCGTCTGGAAATCTCGTTTATACATATGAGAGCGTTAATTTAGATGGTAAGGGTCGATATTTCTTCTAAAGAATATCGGCCCTTTACTTTTTAATAAGATTTTAAGATTACCACTCCATTCTTTCAGGTCATTTTTGCCTGTCGCCTCTATCCCTGACAATTATTTATTTTTTTTGAAAGTTAGCGTTGTTGCAAAATGGCAGCCTGCGGTCCCGCTTTTCCTCCTGCCGTTTTAATTTATCAATATAAAAAAATATACGGTTCAAAACGGCATCCGTTCAATCGGGCTTAGTTAACAAAGGCTTGCTTAAACCCTATTATATCAAAAAAGCAGCTACAAATTAATGCAGCTGCTTTATCTGTTTGTCGTGTTGTAAATTATTCTACAGTTACTGATTTGGCCAGATTTCTTGGCTGGTCTACATTACAACCACGCATTACCGCAATGTGATACGATAATAACTGAAGCGGAATGGTTGCTATTAGCGGTAAAAAGGCTTCATTGGCATCAGGAATTTCAATACAATAATCGGCCATTTTTTTCACCTCGGTATCGCCCTGGGTTACAATCGCAATTACTTTCCCTTTTCTAGCTTTTACTTCCTGTATATTGCTGATCACTTTTTCGTATGATGAATTCTGCGTAGCAATAAAAACCACCGGCATTTCTTCATCAATTAAGGCGATAGGACCATGTTTCATCTCTGCAGCAGGATATCCTTCTGCATGGATATAGGAAATCTCTTTAAGTTTTAACGCACCTTCTAAAGCTACAGGGAAACCACTTCCTCTACCTAAAAATAAACAGTTGGTAGAATCTTTAATCTTTTCTGCTACTTCTTTAATCAGGTCGTTCGATTCTAAAGCAATCTGGATTTTATCAGGAATATTATCAAGCTCGGTTAAAAGTTCGATTAGCTTTGAAGTAGTAATGGTTCCTTTTTGTTGTGCCATATAAAAGGCCATCAAAGTTAAAACCGTTACCTGTGCAGTAAATGCCTTTGTAGAAGCGACTCCGATTTCAGGACCAGCGTGAGTGTAAACACCCGCATGCGTTAAACGTGGAATGGAGGCACCCGCAACGTTACAAATTCCGAAAATAGTTGCCCCACGTTCTTTAGCCATCTCTATAGCCGCCATGGTATCGGCTGTTTCTCCAGACTGCGAAATGGCAATTACCACATCTTTTTCAGTAATTATCGGATTTCTATACCTGAATTCTGAAGCATATTCAACTTCAACAGGAATACGGGCATATTCTTCAATCAGGTATTCCCCAACCAAACCTGCATGCCACGATGTTCCACAGGCTACAATGATGATACGATCTATATTTTTTAATTTCTCTGCAAATTCTTTGATTCCACCAAGCTGAACTTTCCCTTCTTCAGGATAAATACGACCACGCATACAATCTTTAATCGAACGGGGCTGCTCATAAATTTCCTTGAGCATAAAGTGATCGAAACCACCTTTCTCCAGCATTTCTAACTTTAACTGCAGCTCCTGGATTAATGGCGTTTGTACCACATTATCCAATCTTTTAACTAAAAGATCATCTTTGGTGATCAGCGCAATTTCATTATCATTCAGATAGATTACGTTTTTGGTGTATTCAATAATCGGTGTAGCATCAGAAGCAATAAAGTATTCTCCCTGGCCCACACCAATTACCATCGGGCTGCCTTTTCTGGCCGCAATTAAACGATCAGGGTGATCCTGATCCATAATTACGATGGCGTAGGCGCCAATCACTTCCTTCAAAGCCAAACGAACGGCTTCCAAAAGATCTATATTTTCAATTCCCTGGATTTCTTCTATAAGGTGAATCAGTACCTCCGTATCAGTATCGCTTTTAAATTCGTGCCCGCGGCTAACTAACTCTTCTTTTAAAGTAGCATAGTTTTCTATAATTCCATTGTGTATAATTGACAGCTTACCATTGTTTGAAGTATGCGGATGGGAGTTACGGTCAGACGGGACACCATGGGTTGCCCAACGGGTATGGCCCATACCAATAGTTCCAGACTTATCCTGATCTTTAGCAAACTCTTCTAAAACGGCTACCTTACCCGCTTTTTTATAAATATGCTCTCCACTTTCATTCATTAATGCGATCCCCGCACTATCATAACCACGGTATTCTAATCTTTTTAGGCCTTTAAGTACAATTGGCCAGGCTTCTCTATAGCCAATATAGCCCACTATTCCACACATAATTTACATCTAATTAATTTGGGTAAATATATAAAACAAACGTTTGTTTTAAAGCATTAAGCGCTAAAGATCTTTTTATTTAATCAAAAAAGCAGCTACAAATTAATGTAACTGCTTTTAATATATCATCACTAAATCGAATTACCTGTCCTATTTATAAAGTGGAAATGCACTCACCAATTTAATCACTTCAGCTTTTACGGTATTTAGGTTAGCTTCATCTTCCGGATTGGTTAAAACCCTATCGATTAATTCAACAATCTGTTCCATTTCGGTTTCTTGTAAACCACGGGTAGTAATAGCGGCAGTCCCCACACGGATACCAGAAGTTACAAATGGTGACTTATCATCAAAAGGTACCATGTTTTTATTCACGGTGATTTCTGCTTTCTCTAAAGCATTTTCGGCTACTTTACCGGTGATGTTTTTATTGCGCAAATCAATTAACATCAAATGGTTGTCCGTACCGCCAGAAATAATGCCATATCCTTTAGCTACAAATGCTTTAGCCATTGCCTGTGCATTAGCAGCTACCTGCTTAATGTATGTTCCGTACTCCTCGCTTAAAGCTTCACCAAAGGCAATTGCTTTAGCTGCAATAATATGCTCTAACGGACCGCCCTGTGTACCAGGAAAAACCGCCATATCGAGCAGGTTACTCATTAAACGGATTTCGCCTTTTGGCGTTTTCAATCCCCATGGGTTTTCGAAATCCTGTCCCATCATAATCATACCGCCACGTGGACCACGTAAAGTTTTGTGAGTTGTAGTGGTTACAATATGGCAATGTGGAAGAGGGTTGGCTAACAATCCTTTTGCTATTAAACCTGCAGGGTGAGAAATGTCAGCTAAAACCAAAGCACCAATTTTATCAGCTACTGCACGGATAAAAGCATAATCCCACTCACGTGAATAGGCAGAGGCACCGCAGATAATCAGTTTTGGTTTTTCAGCTAAAGCAACCTCTTCTAATTTTTTATAATCAATTAATCCGGTTTCTTTTTCTACCCCATAAAAGAAAGGTTGATATAATTTACCCGAAAAGTTAACAGGCGAACCATGTGTTAAGTGACCGCCATGAGAAAGGTCAAATCCTAATATTTTATCACCTGGTTGCAAAATAGCCAGCATTACCGCTGCATTAGCCTGTGCTCCAGAATGTGGCTGAACGTTTACCCAAGCCGCGCCGAACAATTCTTTTGCCCTATCAATAGCAATCTGCTCTATCACATCTACCACCTGGCAACCGCCATAGTAACGTTTTCCAGGTAAGCCTTCGGCATATTTATTGGTCAGTACCGATCCGGCAGCTTCCATTACCTGCTTGCTTACAAAATTTTCTGATGCAATAAGCTCTAAACCATGCTCCTGGCGGTTTAATTCTTTATCGATAAGTTCAAAAATTTGGTTGTCGCGTGTCATTGTATATTTAGGTTTGTATTTTTTGTGCAAAAGTAAGGATTTCAAATTTAATTTTGGCCGTATTAGGATAATGCTTTCACATTAAAGTTGTTAAAGCCGCTCCCAATGGTTATCTCTACAACTTGTTGCTGCAACATCTCTAAAATAGCCAGGAAATTATAAACAAAATGCACTTTATTTTCTGAGTTTTTAAGCACGAGGGCAAAATCGATCTGTTTATTGATATCGAGCAAGTTGGCAATAAAGTGTTTTTGCTGTTCGATGGTATAGGGATATTGGACTACAGTATGTTTAACTTCTTCACTTCGCAGCTCATACTTCTGCATGGTCCGGTGATAAACGGTTAACAGCTTATACAGATCCAGTGATAAAAGCTCATCCTGATTTGTAGAAGAGGCGGCAGCCAATGTAAGATCATAGCCAATGTTACCCCTTTGGTTTTGCTTTAACCGCTCCTCTTCATAAACCTTCATTTCTTCTGCTGCAGATTTAAACTGCTTATAAGCGATCAGCCGTGCAATAAGGTCCTGCTCCGAGTTGATTTCGTTCCCAACCTCATCTACTTCAATCCTCGGCAATAACATTTTGGATTTAATCCGCATCAGGGTGGCAGCAACCAGAATAAATTCGCTGGCTACTTCTACATTTAAGGCAAGGAGTTGGTGAATGTAAGCCAAAAAGTCGTTCGTGATCTTCGAAATCTCCACATCCTGTATATTAAGTTCATCGCGTTCAATAAAGAACAGCAACAAATCGAAGGGACCTTCAAATACCGGAAGCTTTATTTCAAAATTTTCTGCCTGCATGTGGAGTAACAAACATAATGAAAATTTTCAGGCCTTTAAAGGCTAAACGGAATTCAAAAATGCTCCATAGCCATCACTAGCTGATCAATGCCAGCCCCTAACCGCTCAACACTAATCGCCATACCTATACAACTAAACCCCAGCCGCTTAACCCGCTACAACAAACTGGTATTTTTCTCTTCTATATTAAAACAAATTTACCTTACTTTGTATCTTGTTTTTTACCCTAAATTCCGAATGCAAGTAAAAGCTGGCCCCCTATTATCTAAAATTAACTATCCTGCTGATTTAAAGCAATATAGCGAAGCTGACTTAGTACAAATAAGCCAGGAATTACGACAATATATTATTGATGTAGTTAGTGTTAATGGTGGCCATTTTGGCGCCAGCTTAGGTGTGGTAGAATTAACCGTAGCCTTACACTATGCCTTAAATACCCCTTACGATAAGTTAGTTTGGGATGTGGGCCATCAGGCATATGGGCATAAGATTTTAACTGGCCGCCGGGATTTATTCCATACCAACCGTGTATATGGTGGCATTAGCGGTTTTCCAAAAATTTCCGAAAGTGAGTACGATACCTTTGGTGTTGGCCACTCTTCTACTTCCATCTCCGCAGCTTTAGGGATGGCGGTGGCTTCACAATTAAAAGGCGAAACCAATAGGCAGCACGTGGCCGTTATTGGTGATGGTGCCATGACAGCTGGCTTAGCTTTTGAAGGATTAAACCATGCAGGGATCGAAAACAGTAATGTACTGGTGATCCTGAATGACAATTGTATGTCTATCGATCCGAATGTGGGTGCGCTTAAAGAATATTTAACCAGCATCACCATTTCAAAATCTTATAATCGTTTTCGCGATGACATTTCTCATGTACTGGCGGGGCTTTCTAAGCTTGGCCCCAATGCACATAAGTATGTAAAAAAAATTGAAAAAAGCATCAAAGGAACTTTACTTAAACAAAGTAATTTATTTGAGGCTCTAAACTTCAGGTATTTTGGCCCTGTTGACGGTCATGATGTGACACGTTTAGCGCAAACCATAAAAGATTTATCTGCTATTCCAGGCCCTAAACTTTTGCATTGTATTACAGTAAAAGGAAAAGGCTTTGCTTTGGCAGAAAAAGACCAAACCAAATGGCATGCCCCGGGTCTATTCGATAAGATTACAGGCGAAATCAAAAAAAGCACTCCAGATAAGCCGCAACCACCAAAATATCAGGATGTTTTCGGACATACCATGGTAGAACTGGCTGAGGCTAACGATAAAATTGTAGGCATTACACCAGCAATGCCGTCGGGCTCGTCATTAAATATTATGATGAAAGCCATGCCAAAACGCGCATTCGATGTAGGTATTGCTGAACAACATGCGGTAACTTTCTCCGCTGGCCTGGCCACGCAAGGATTGGTTCCTTTTTGTAATATCTATTCAAGTTTCATGCAAAGGGCGTACGATCAGGTAATCCATGATGTAGCCATCCAGAAACTAAATGTAGTTTTCTGTCTGGACAGGGCTGGCCTGGCTGGTGCCGATGGCGCAACACACCATGGCGCTTACGATATCGCCTATATGCGCTGTATCCCAAATCTAATCATTTCTTCCCCTATGAATGAGGAAGAGCTTCGTAACCTGATGTTTACGGCTCAACAAGAAAATATAGGGCCTTTTGTAATCCGTTACCCACGCGGAAATGGGGTAATGCCCGATTGGAAGAGACCTTTTAAAGCGTTGAAAATTGGAGAAGGACGTAAAATTTGCGATGGTGAAGACGTAGCCATATTAACGATTGGCCACGTAGGTAATTTTGCTGTTGAAGCATGTACAGAATTAAATAGCGAGGGTTTTCATCCGGCACATTATGATTTACGTTTTGTAAAACCATTAGATGAAGCTTTATTAAATGAGGTATTTTCCAAATACAAAAATGTGATCACTGTTGAAGATGGTTCATTACCAGGAGGGGCAGGTGCTGCAGTATTGGAATTTATGGCCGACAATAACTATAATGCACAGGTAGTAAGACTTGGAATCCCTGATAAGTTTATCGACCACGGAGAGCAGCCGGAGCTTTGGGCAGAATGTGGCTACGATAAAAATGCAATTATTGAAGCGGTAAGAAAAGTTGCTATAAAAAGAACAACAGATAGTATGGCAGGGTAGTAAGCCCCATTATATTTTTATCATTCTGAGGATTAATTTATTGTATAAAACCGGCATAAATTACAGAAGAATTTAAATGGAATGAATCTCTTCTGCTAATTGCCATTGCGAAGAATCGCAACGATACAAATAAAGATCCCTTCCTACCATCAGGATGACATGTAAATTAACATGATAGCCTAGGTTAGTGAGATAACTGAAGCTTTAAATTTTATAGGATTTGCTAAAAATCGGTATATAAATTCCGGAATGAACTGCGTAAACCGAAAGTAATTAAACCTGTATTATTTTTACCCAAGCTATTACTTTCGCGCCTTAGTATACCCCCCAATTCTAAACGTAAATTATATTTCGGATTTACAACGTAAGCTACTCTTCCCTCTGCATAAAAAAGACTCGTATTTATACCCTGCGTGGTATAATTCCCCTCCTGCTTGATTGATGCAAGATAGGGCTCGAAAATATTTTTACCGTAATTTTGTCCTGCTTCATCTAATCCGTACCTGGCATACATCAACTCTCCTGTAAAATCAAAACGCTTATAGGAATAATTTAATAAACCAATAGCTTCTCTAAAGTTAGCACCTAGAGGATGTGCCAATGGCTCATTATAATTGGCATAATTACCAATTCTTGTTCTGGACGAATAAGTATAAGGCTTAGCTGTATTATACTCAAGCAGATAATTTAAGCCGGTAACTTTAAAAATGTCTGCTCCACGAATCCCCAGTTGCCAGCCATACTTATTTCTTACACTGCCTTTTGAAGAGAAAAATTCTTTAGCCTGAAACTCATCAAGAGAGAACTGACCATAAGCCACAACTTCTTTTGCAAATTTATATTTGGAAGTAAACCCTAATAAAGCATTATCCGGCGAACCACTTGAAGCTTCAACTGGCCTTAAGAAAATAATAGGATTAGCATATCCCCAGTCGAAACCTCTTTTGTTGCCAGCATTGTCTGTTTGTACCCAAACAATAGAATCAAAAAAACCAATAGATAGCTTATTATTAACATTCCAGTCTAAGTAATGAAAAACCCCGCCTTTTTTCCGGTTACCGGCATCATAAGATAATTTCTGCGCACCAGGATCCTGCATGGCAGCCCACATTACCATATATTGTACATTTCCTAAATTGCCCGTTAATTTTAGGAAGGGATACGGAGATGAAAAATCGGATAACAGCATAGAACGATAACCATCACCAATAAATGTTTTATCGTAACCAGCTGTAATATTTAAATATTTTATTGGGGTATAGGATAAAGTAGCCGTTACATACGACCAATCTTTGGTTATTTTTCCGGAACTCCGATCATAAGATTGGCCGGGTACTACATTTGTAGTGTTTACATAATTATCATAATAAGATGCAAAACGTCCTTGGTTTTCGTAACCACTAGTATAAAAAGAAAATTTCTTGCCTATAGTACCACCAATCTGATAACCGCGCGTGTTAAGAAAAGTATTTTTTTTACCAGAAGCATCCCTTCCTATCTGAAAATCGGGCAGAAAATCGGCATAAACAGTAAAATCTTCCATCTGCATATCAAACAGATGTTCGTTAAACAATTTACGTAACACCCAGGATTTGCGAACTGAATCTACCCCAACACTTAACAATAGTTTACTTTTATCCTGCAGTAAACTATCATCTATAAAAAAAGGTTTCATTGAACTGTGTAACCTCGTATCGGGATTATAAATTTCTGAACTTAATTTTTGATAAAACTGAAATGAATATGGCTGATAAACCGATTGGGCCTTTAATCCAAAAGTGGCAATAGTTAAGCTTAATAGGAGTAGAACTTTCTTCATACAGGGATAATTATATCCACAAAGAAACATAAATTATATCAATTGATGAATACAAGTAACCCAAATCCATTAGGAATGTATTTATGTTAACTCAAAGGAATAGCGTAAATAGGTTATTGTAGTAAAGCGTGCTTATACACGAGATGAAACAGCAAGCGAAATAACCATTTCCTAAATTAATTTAATAGGCGTTTTCTTCTCCCTTAGCCATATTAATTACGGTCATAAAGATGATTTTTACATCCAGCATTGCACTCCAATGTTCCAGGTACCAGATGTCGTGTTCTACACGTTTTACCATTTTGTAATCTTCTTTTGTTTCGCCTCTGTAACCGTTTACCTGTGCCCAACCCGTGATGCCTGGTTTTAAAAAATGGCGCACCATAAATTGATCTACAATGCCTTTATATTGTTCGGTATGACTCAGCATGTGTGGCCTGGGACCAACAACACTCATGTGTCCCATAAAAACGTTAAAGAACTGAGGTAACTCATCTAAACTCGATCTGCGTAAAAACCTACCAATAGAGGTAATACGATCATCATTTTTACTCGCCTGCTTTTTATTACTAAAGTCATTCATCTGCATGCTTCTAAATTTAAAGCACCAAAAAGGTTCATCATCCCGGCCGCTTCTTAACTGTTTAAATAACACAGGGCCTTTACTCTGGATTTTAATAAGAATGGCAATAATGGGATATAACCAGCTCAATACAAAAAGGATAACCAAACCACTAAATATCACATCAATTAAACGTTTTTTAAAACGATTATGAATTTTTTCAAGAGGCTCTGATCTTAATGAAATCACAGGAAATTCGTTACCTAAATAACTAACCGTATATGGAGATAATAATGCACCACTTATATCAGGAATAAATTTTAAACGAACACATTGCCTTTCTGCTTCCTCTGTCAGCAAAGCCATATCAGCCATGCGCTCTGGCGCAATGGTTACATAAATATCTTTAATCCCTTTATCTACAGCCATTTTGAACTGTCTTCCTACCACTTCAGAGATTTGCCCATCGCGGGTTAGATAATCTTCAGGCACATCGTTAATAAATCCACGGAATTCTATATAACGCTGCTTTTCAAAATAAGTAGCCAATTGCATTCCTGTAGCATTATTGCCCATAATTGCAACAGATTTAACACCACGTAAATGATTAAATAATAAAAATTGAAAAGAAGTACCAATAAAACGATTCACCAAAAACAAAATGGCTAGCATGCCATAAAAAATCACTAAGAACGATCTTGAAAAATCATTTTGCTTCGAAAAGAAAAGGTAAATAGAAAATAATACCGCATGCAACACCACACTTTTCCAGGTTCCGCGATAAATTCTTTCAATCCGCCTTGACCCATAATCTGAATACAAACTGAAAGCAGTAGTGCTCACAATCCAGATCAGGTTACACACAACAACATAATGCAACTGCAATTCAGAAGTTACCATTCTACCCATATAAGAAGTAAATTGATAAGCAAAAAAATACACAATGTTGACCATGATCAGGTCTGTTACAGGCAGAATGTATCTTAAAATGAATAAGTAACGTGTTTGCATAGGCTCTTGGGATGATTCCTTAACAAATTATTAAACAAAAATAACACATAAAAATTACATTATTTAATATATAAATTAATTCACTTTTGTTAAGAATTTCCTAATATAATATCATTCAAGATTATTCCCTTAAGAGAGTATTGATAAGAACAATTTTAGTCGATATAAGTATATAAGGAGTAGATTCAATTAATCAACAGTACACTAAACAGACTTCTTAAAATTTCCAATTGGGAAAGTTAATAATCCCTGGTTACAGATGGGAGTTGAAAATAAAAGCACTTAAATCATTAAATGATTTAAGTGCTTCAAAAAATTTATGAGATTTGCTTAACGATTATATGTCGTAAAATCCTTATGTTCTATTTTATCCAATGCTGTTTTTGGTAACGATTTAAAGTATTCATAAGTAATTTTTAATCCTTCAGCACGACCAATTTTAGGTATCCAACCTAAAATTTCAGTTGCTTTGGTAATATCTGGCCTGCGCTGCTTTGGATCATCCTGTGGCAGCTCCCTATACACAATTTTTTGATTGGTACCAGTAAGTTTAATAATCTCTTCGCAAAACTGTTTGATGGTAATCTCATCAGGATTGCCAATGTTTACCGGCTGGGCATAGTCGCTCATTAATAAACGGTAAATACCTTCAACCAGATCATCTACATAGCAAAAAGAGCGCGTTTGACTACCATCACCAAAAACAGTTAAATCTTCGCCTCTTAAAGCCTGGCCAATAAATGCAGGTAAAACACGCCCGTCATTGAGGCGCATTCTAGGCCCATAGGTGTTGAAGATTCTGACAATTCTGGTTTCTACCCCATGAAAAGTGTGATAAGCCATGGTTATGGCTTCCTGGAAACGTTTGGCTTCGTCGTAAACGCCACGAGGCCCCACAGGATTAACATTCCCCCAGTATTCTTCTGGCTGTGGGTTAACATTTGGGTCGCCATAAACTTCGGAAGTTGATGCGATCAACATCCTTGCATTTTTATTGCGCGCCAATCCCAATAGGTTATGTGTTCCCAATGAACCAACTTTAAGGGTTTGAATAGGAATTTTAAGATAATCGATTGGACTTGCCGGTGATGCAAAGTGCAGGATATAATCAAGTTTGCCAGGAATATGAACAAACTTAGAAACATCGTGGTTGTAGAATTCAAAGTTTTCTAAAGGAAAAAGATGTTCAATATTCGATAAATCTCCAGTGATGAGGTTATCCATACCGATCACATAATAGCCTTCTTTAACAAATCGGTCGCACAAATGCGAACCTAAAAAACCGGCAGCAC
Organism: Pedobacter sp. D749; assembly: GCF_019317285.1. NCBI lineage: Bacteria > Pseudomonadati > Bacteroidota > Sphingobacteriia > Sphingobacteriales > Sphingobacteriaceae > Pedobacter > Pedobacter sp. D749. The sequence goes on along the minus strand of NZ_CP079218.1, from coordinate 5,425,531 downwards.
CCGTAATCAAAATTTTCTTCATCCTCTTAATTTTCAACTAATTTACGCCCAATACTGTTATAATAATATCCCATATCAATCATTTTTTCCAAATCATATAAGTTTCTTCCGTCGAAAACAACTTTATTTTTTAATAAAGTATCAATTTTATCAAAATCAGGATTCCGGAAAACAGACCACTCTGTTGCAATTAACAGGGCATCAGCATTGTTTAAAGCGCTATATTGATCAGCTGCAAATTCGACTTTATCACCGATCATATTTTTTACGTTTTCCATTCCTTCCGGGTCAAAAACCGTTACCGTTGCACCTGCTTTTAACAGGGCATCGATAATATACAAAGCAGGAGCCTCACGCACATCGTCTGTTTCAGGCTTAAAAGCCAATCCCCAAAGCGCAAAGTGCTTGCCTTTAATATCGTTTTTATAATATTTTAAAACTTTATCAACTAAAATGGTTTTCTGTTTTTCATTGATTTCCATCACCGATTTTAAGATCTGGAAATCATAATTATTTTCATCTGCAGCTTTAACAAGCGCCTGTACATCTTTAGGGAAACATGAGCCCCCGTATCCAATCCCCGGAAATAAGAAACGTTTACCAATACGGTCGTCTGATCCTACTCCCCTTCTTACCGCATCAACATCTGCTCCTACAAGTTCACAAAGATTAGCTACCTCATTCATAAAAGTAATTTTGGTTGCCAGAAAAGAGTTTGCAGCATATTTGGTCAGTTCCGAAGAACGCTCATCCATAAATAAAATGGGATTCCCCTGCCGAACGTAAGGGCCATACAGATCAGTTAATACTTTTTTTGCTTTTTCACTCCTGGTGCCAATTACTACACGATCGGGCTTCATGAAATCTTCCACGGCAACGCCTTCTCTTAAGAATTCAGGATTGGAAACCACATCAACTTCAATATCGGTATTGGCAGTAAAAACAGCTTTAACTTTATCGGCAGTTCCTACCGGAACAGTCGATTTATTGATAATAATTTTATACTCGGTAACAAGTTTAGAGATATCTTTTGCTGCTCCTAAAATATAAGAAAGGTCTGCAGCACCATCGCCTCCCGGAGGCGTAGGTAAAGCCATAAAAATAACTTTCGCCTGTTTAATTGCCATAGCCAGATCCGTAGTAAAAATCAATCTGCCCTGGGCAATGTTGCGGTGAAACAATAGATCCAAGCCTGGTTCATAGATTGGAACCTCGCCATCCTGCATTTTTTTAACCTTGGCTTCGTTAATGTCTACACATATAACATCATTACCGGTTTCTGCCAAACATGTTCCGGTTACTAAACCAACGTACCCTGTACCTATTACAGCTATTTTCATTATTTATAATATTTAAATTGATTAACTTCTAAAACGATTTTAAGAAAGATTATTGATGAGGTCTTTTAATATGGCATCAATAGAAAGATTTTCCAGCGCATAAATATGCGATTTTTTGCGCATTTCAGAATCATCCATCATCAAGCCCTGTTCTATTTTTTGATATAATTCATCTACATTTTCGGGAGCAGCAATTAAGCCCATTTCATTTTCGGCAACAACCTTGTATAAGGAAGTATCCTTATTTGCAGTTACCAGTGCCAAACCACCCACAGCTAAAATAGTAGTGAGTTTAGATGGCATAACTAAATCACTTGCATCTTTCTTCTGAAGAATTAAATGAATATCTGCCATATTTAAAAAATCATTAAATACATTATTTTCCTGAAGCGGCAAAAAATCTACATGATGGAGATTCATTTGCCTTGCCAAATCCACCAGTTTAGGTTTATAGGCGCCCGTACCGCAGATCAGGAATTTAACATTTGGCCTGTCAATAAACTTTTTAGCAACAGCTAAAATCCCGTCCAATCCTTGTTTTTCGCCAATGTTGCCCGAATATAGAATAATTTTATTAGCTGCTTCATAACCCCATCGTAATTTTAGCGCTGCCTTATTGGCAACCGGATAGTAATTTTTAAGGTCTACCCAGTTTGGAAATTCTATTATATGTCTTTCTGCTTTTTGTCTGATTTTAAATATCATTCCTTCAGAAATACTGCTTACATGATCCACTTTTTTAATAATAAATCTTTCGATTTTGATTAGTACAGAAAGCAAGATTTTTGATTTAATCAGACCTAATTCTTTAGCCGCATCCACTTGCAGGTCCTGTATGTGGTATAATATTTTTGAGCCTTTGAAAAAACGGTAAAACAAACTCACTAACCCTAAATGAAATGGTGGTGCAACCGTAATTACCACATCGAATTTTGGAAGGAATAAAAGTTTAATAAAAACAAAAAAAGATGAGATCAAAAAACTTGCATCATGCAGCATTCTTTTTAAACTTGTTGGCTTTGCTGGCACATATAAAGGGCATCGGTAAACTTTAACACCATCAATTATTTCACTATGCCATAATTTGCCTTTATATTTTGCATTAATCTGCCATTGTGGATAATAGGGTACTGCGGTAACTACTGAAACATTGTGGCCCTGCCCCGCTAACCATTTCCCCATCTCACCGCTATACTTCCCTATACCGGTTAAATCAGGGCTGTAATTAATGCCATATATTAATATCCTCATTTAAAAATCTATTAGATCTAATTTTTGGCCTCTTGTGCTTCTCTGATTTTACAATAAATTTCGTTGAAGTAGGCCATTTTTAGCATCGCAAATGATAACCCTCTTTTTCCATCTAAGAAGCCTCCCATCAAGATAAAACTACCTAAAAAATAAACCGGGCCAATAAATACACTACGCATAAGCCTGTATTTCAGTTTTTGTTTAAATGTCCAGCTCTTTCTTAAATCCTGCTGATCTGCAGATTTTAGATATCTCGAAGCCTCCCAATTTGCATATTCGTTATGCTTTTTTAAATAATGACTTATTCCTCTAAAATCCTGATGATCAATTTTAGCCTTAATCTCACCAACTGGCCCGGATAATATCGGATGCTCATGAATTTCCATATCCAGTTGGCTCCAGTGCTCTTCATCAATTCTTTCATATAAGCCTGCGCCAACCTTAAATAAGGCGAGCTTTTTTAATGGATACCCTCCCCGTAGGTTTTTACCCATAAAAAAAATGGTATAATTTAACCAATAGCCAGCCATATTACTTTGCGAAGTTAAAACCCGGCGCAATTCTTCCTTAAATGATGGGGTGATATATTCATCTGCATCTAAAAAGAGAACCCATTCTGTTGCCGGGGCATAATTCATCAAATACCAGTTGCGTTTTTTAGGAAATTTCCCATCCCATTTGAAGTCGATTACTTCTATATTGTTGGCTTTAGCTATAGATAACGTTTCATCAGTACTGCCCGAATCAATAATTACGATTTTTTGCGCCAGCTCTTTACCAATTGCCTGTAAGCATCCAGATAAATTCCTTTCTTCGTTTTTAACCGGAATAACAATAGTAAGATCTAGCTTAGGTGATAACATTTTAAGATTTAATTGAGGAGTGAAATACTCTTTCTTTAATTGGTTTACAAGGATGACCGGAACAAACAGTCCAGGCAGGCATATTTTTAGTTACCACCGATCTGGCACCAATTACTGCTCCTTCTGATATAGTTATGCCGGGATGTACAAAAACTTCTGCAGCCACCCATACCTGATCGCCAATCACAATGGGCATGGCAATAAGTGGAAATCCTGGTAAGGTATAATCGTGTGTGCCTGCACAAAGGTGTGCACCTTGAGAAATAACGGCTCTTTTGCCAATGGTAATTTTACCCTGACTATACAAATTTACACCACTGGCAATGCCACATTCATCACCTAATTCAATATTCCAGGGTGCCCAAATGATTACTCCAGGATATACGTGTACACCCTTTCCTATTTTGGCACCAAAACATTTCAACAGAAAAACACGCCATTGGTGAAATGGCTTTGGACTTAATTTAAACAAAAATAAAGCTACAATTCCCCATACCAACCTTGCTAACCTATTTTTCATGGAAAAAGATGGGCCAGTTACTGTATCCGTATTATGCATAATTTAAATTTAGCGCTTTCTCCAGGTTTATTGTGGCAATAAAGCAGAAAAATAAACTTGAAATGATTTATTGCACAAAGAAACCATTTTTTCTTTATCATTTGAAGGCAAAGTCAAGCAAGTGTATAAAATATCCAGGATTTTCATACTCATTGTTTCGAACTCAAAACTTCCTGGTAAAGCTGAAAATATTGGTTAGCAATAAGATCAGGGTTGAAACGCAATTTATTCACTCTTCCTTTTTCTATTAATGCTTCACGATAATTATCGTCATTAATAACCTTCAAAATTCCATTTCGTATGTCTTCAATACTAAACGGATCAACTAAACAAGCTGCTTCATTTGCAACCTCGGGCATTGATGATAAATTACTGGTAACCACAACTCTTTCAACAGCATTGGCTTCAACTATTGGCATTCCAAATCCTTCAAAAGTAGAAACAAAAGTTAAAATATCGCATTCGTGATACTTTTCTAAAAGCCTTTCGTTTGAGACATTATATTCATTACTGTAATCAACATTAAATTTGCTTAAAGCCTCCAGGTATTCGGGGTTAAGCTTACCAACAATTGTTAAATGACATTCGATATTATTTAACGATTCTATTAACCTAAGTAAATTCTTATTGTGACCTGTACCGATGTGTAAGATTACTGGCTTGGTTTTATTGAATTGTTTAGACACTGGCTGAAAAACAGGGGCGATTGCAACCGGTATAACTCTTATTTTATCAGGATTGCAACCAGTATAGCCAACAATTTCAGCTTTTGTGGCCTCAGAAATAGAAGTTACGACTTTAGCCCTTTTTACCGGGCCTGTAAGATAAAGCCATTTTACAATTATTTTGGCTAATCCTGTTTTTCTCGGCATCATGCCGCAGTCTAAAACGGTTAGTACCACGCGCTTTTTACGCATTAATAAATTAAGAAAATGAATTTCGCCAGTAACATGGTTAATATCATTCCCCTGTCTAAACGCTGCTTCTATTATATTAATAAACTTGGTATAATATCCATCATTATAACATTTTGAGATAAATACCCTGGCATCAATCTTATCTATCAGCCTTTTCCTTATATCTTCAAAGATATATTCCAGGCTAAAACTAAATCCGTTTCTTGGTTTTCTTTGGAAAAAGTTAATTTGTATTTTTTTATTTACCATTTTCGATTTCTTCATTAATTAAAATCGTTAATACATCATAGAAAGACATCTCGTATTCCCAACCCAATTTTGCTTTAGCTTTTGTATTATCACCATAAATATCAATTATTTCTGTTGGGCGGAAATACTTTTCATTAATCACCAAACGATCAAGTGATATATTTAAATAGTTAAATACATATTCAATAATTGACCTCAGGGAAACAGAGTGGTTTGAGCAGATCAAATAATCGTCGGCATGAGGCTGTTGTAACATCAGGTACATAGCCTCTACATATTTAGGTGCCCATCCAAAGTCTCTTTTAATATCAATGTTACCTACCTCTAAAGTTTCTGCTTCACCATTTTTGATTCTAATCGCTTGTAAAATTACCTTCTTGATAAAAAAATTATCACTTCTTAAATAAGATTCGTGGTTGAATAAGAAGCCACTGCAGCTAAAAAGTCCGTAAGAATCCCGGTAATTCTTGGTTATCCAATGCGCAGAAGCCTTTGATATGCTATAAGGACTAATTGGATTTATACCAGAAGTTTCTTTTATTGGTAGTTTTGCTTCACCGAAAACTTCGCTACTAGAGGCCTGATAAAACCTACATTCGGGATTAAGCATTCTAATGGCTTCGAGTAGATTTAAAACAGATAAGATATTAAATTGGATCGTACCAATAGGCTGCCTAAATGACAAAGAAACAGAGCTTTGTGCCGCCAAATTATAAATTTCATTGGGGTTATATTCTTTAATTATAGACATAACCTGTGATAAATCTGCAAGATCGCATTCTAGCAGCTCCACTTTATCTTTTAATTTTAAATATTCAAGCCCCTTAAAATTAATGTGAGAGTAACTCCTTATCAGGCCAATCACCCTGTAACCTTTACCGTGAAGCAGTTGGGCTAAATATGCACCATCCTGACCAGTTATTCCTGTAATAATTGCAACTTTAGTCATATACACACTCAGAAAAAACCTTTTTTATACTCATTAAACAAAATCCAGGCGAAATAAATAATACATTAACTAGCTTGCACTCCTATTAGCTTTGATAATTGTACCAGTATGCGCGCATAGCTGTAATTTTCAACGATATCTGATGAATGGCATTTAATCCCGGCATTTACCTCTGCAATTACCAGTTTTAATTTCGCTGCGAGATCGTTTATATTTCTGGTTTCAAAGGTATAGCCATTTTTGCCATTAACAACTAAATCTTCTGAACATCCTGTTAAATCTGAAATAATTAAAGGCATATTAAAATTCATAGCCTCATTAACCGAAAGCCCCCAGTTTTCTCCTAAAGCCGAACACATTACAAATACATCTCCTATAGAATAATAATCTACGATTTCAGATTGATTTATAAATCCGGTTAAAACAACGTTTTTCAGTTCCAGCTCTGCTATCCTTTTTTCCATAGCAGGCCTTAACGCTCCCTCACCTATCATAACCAACCATGTGTGCGCATCGTTTAAAAGGGAAAACGAATTAATAAGGTCCAGTGGCAGTTTCTTATCAATATATTTGCCCGAAAACAAAATTACCCTATCGTTTTCGGGAATCTGCAACTTCTGTTTAAAAGATTTCCCACTTTTTTCGATTTGTAATTTAGATTGAACAAACCGATCATTATCAACAGCATACGGGCAAAACAAGAGTTTATGATCCTTAATCCCATAACTTTTATAAAAAAGCCTGTTCTGTTCCCCGATATATAAAAACCAATTAATACGAGGGAACAGGAAATACTTATAGAAAAAAAATTTAATCTTTTGTTTTACACCCTTTTTTAATTTTTCCTGTTTCAAAGGAACATCACATCTGATACAGATTTCGTGTCCTTTCAGCCCGCCAATCAGTAACACCAGAAAATGAGTAAAATAATGCCACCCATGAACAACGATAATTGATTTAGGAATTTGAAATAATTCTTTAATAAGCCCCAGGTTAATTAAACCAAAAAATCCTTTTTTATGAGAAGGTTTCCATGAATGATTTTTAAAAAATTTATGCTCGTAACCCTCTAATAATGGTATATCCCATTTAATCCTGGTGCCAAATTCAATGTCCAGACCGCCTTTAATCGATTCATCAGATTCATACCAGGCTTTTGTTTTTACCCCATGATCATTCATATACTTGTACATAGGCGCAAAGTATTGTATGGGATGGGAGTTTATGAAAATAATATCTTTCAAACTATTTGTGATTTATTTTTTAAATATAGCTGCCGATCTAAGTTTTTGATTGTTATCATAGAGCCAACTGCCATCCACCACCAGATAGATAGTGGAGCCTGCAAAGCTAAGGTACCAATTATCCCATTAATGATAATATATGCCAATAAAAAGGATGCAGCAGAAAAGTAATTCACCATATGCATTCTTTTCCATATTTTATATGCCATGTAGATAATATAAAGCCTAAAGCTATACCAGATTAAGGCTAGATATAACCCTCCTTCCCAGAATGTTGTAGATAAATCTGTTTCAGTCCACATTTTTAAGCGGACCTGGTAAGCATATTCACTTATTTTCTCCGCGCCATTACTCATTACACCGATACCATTACCAAGAATAACACTACCAAGATCCTGTTCCCAGAACCAGGTCGTCCAATCGGTAAAAGTAGATAAAACCCTTCCCTCAAGTTCTTCAGAATGGCTTTGGTTATCTGATCCGGAGGAACGTCGCTCGTATGCAGCAAAATATTCAGGCTTAACAACCCGCAGGGCTGCAATGCCTATTATTAAACAAGATGCAAAAACAATTCCTTTACTCAACATCCATTTCTGGCGTTTAAAGCCTAACAAAATAAAGCCCAGAACAAGACAACTAGTTACCCCTAAAACGGCAGTTCTACCACCCGTAATAAATGCCCCCACAATTAAACATAATGTTAACAACACATTAATTGGAATCTTTAACCGATTAAACAAAGAGGGATTATTTTTTTCTTGAGGAGAAATAAAAAAATGAATCATCAGAAAAGCAGCCTCAACATTTAGAAAATAAGAATACTGCCCGGTAAAAGAGAATGTGGAACCAACTCTTAAAAATCCCGCAGCAGAAAAGGCTTCGAGTGATGTCCCTCCAACTGATAGATTTAACCAATGAGTAGCAGGTAGAGAATTTTGCAAAACCGCTACAAAAGTTGTTGGAATTAATAATAAAACAAAAAAATTCACAAACTTCTTAAATTCAAATCCGTTATCTTTTGTAAAGCCCGCCACGGTGAGCAGTGCAACTATGACGTATAGTAAGTACTGCTTAGCACCAAAACAGGTTATTAAAAGTCCGTGAAAGGATGTAATAATAAATAACGGAACAAATAGAAAAAAAACAAACAACCAAACATTTTTTAAATTTTTACCTGCTTTATCAAACTTTCTACTCAGAAAAATGTATAAGCCAATTAAGCAAATAACATCTTTAATAAAAAACACAGGTGTACTTAGAAAAGGAGGTAAAACCTTTCTTAGTAAACCTTCAAACACAAGCATTATCACTAAGGCATAAATTAAATACCTAAAGGCTATACCTAACTTCAGAAATCTATCTTGAGTTCTTTTTTTCATTAAATATAGTGGTTAATGTATTTACCAAATTGCCAGTAGTTACATCCCATCCGGGTAAATCCTTAGATTTAAATTTAGCCGCCTGTTTCATTGATGTTAAAAGTTCTTCATTATCTGCAAGGAGTTGCATCTTGGAAAGAATGGCTTTATCGTTGCAAATTGGCACAATAAAACCTTCGCATCCATCACTAATAATATCGCTGGCTCCAGTATTAGTGGTAGCAATAATAGGAAGACCGGATGCAATTGCTTCGCCAAGTACCAATGCTAAACCTTCTTCTATTGAGGGTAAGCAAAATACATCAGCATTATGGTATGCATCTTCAAGATCATTTCCTTTTAAAACGCCACGAAAAACAATGTCTGAGGATAAAGAAAGATCAGCAATTCCTGTATCATGATTAGTTGGGCCAACAATAACCAATTGTTTATTTGGATGTTTAAGATCATTAAAAGCACTTATCAAATATCTTAATCCTTTCCTCACCGATATACTTCCAACAAATAAAACGGTAAATTTGGTGTTATCTTTAGCAACCTGATGATTACTGGCCTGAAATTTATTGAAGCCGTAAGGTATTTTAAGTAGTTTCTCTTTAGCAAACCCCATCTGAATAAAGCTGCTTCTTACGAATTCTGATGGCATTAAAATAAAGTCAGCTTCCTGATACTCCTTAATTCTTCTTTCTTTTTCTTTTTGGTATGATGGTTTCCATACCAGGCCAAGCTTCTCATATTCTTTTTTAAGTATATCCTCCTGAAAGGAAATATGAGAATTTACAGCTTCTACTATCGTAATTACTCCATTTTTTTTTGCATAGGCACAACTCGAAAGTCCGCTTCCGTTATAAAATAAAAAAATGTCGCAGTCTTTTACATATTTTTTGCAGGCAAGGTCTTGTTCAATTTTGGCCCAATATGCAATTTTCCGACATAAAAAATCAGGTAATTTAAATTTTAAGCATGCAATATATATGGTTTGTAGAAAATCTGCTCTTCGTATTTTCGGAGCCAATTCTGCTTGTTTAGCCCTTGGGCTAAACCTCGAAAACCCACTAACGAAACGATAAAGAATATTTGCCTTTAATAATCCTAGTGCGTATATATAATGATGACTCTTATTGGGAGCAGTGTAAACAACTTTCATAATTTTATTTATCCAACTAACCAGGCCCTGTTTGCGGCCAAAAAACTACATGGATTATATTCTAATTTTTCGGTTCTCTTTTTCGTAAGTACCTGAGCTGGATTCCCTGCCACAATCTCATAATCGCCAACATTTTTACTTACAACGGCACCTGCTCCAACAACAGCCCCTCGGCCTATACGAACTCCCGGTAAAATTATCGAATTGGTACAAATCCATGCGTAATCCTCAATAATAATTGGTGATTTTACATGTTTCCATTCAGGATCTTTTAAATCGTGAGACGCAGTTAAAAATAATACGCCATCATTTACACAAACATTTTCGCCAATTACAATTTGATCGTGAAGTGCAAATTCTACCTGACCGATAAATGTGTATGCACCAATTTTAAGATTTTTTTTGTTTCCACCGGCCTTTACCTGCCCAATTTCAGCTCTTTCATCAATACAGGCCCCTTTTTTTACCAGGCGGGATCTCCTCCTATTTCTTCTTATTAATTCAGGCAGCGTTTGAAAACGCTTAGCCCATGCCTTAATATGTGCATAAGATGCGAATGGAAATACCGCTCTATTTTTAAACAAATAACTAAAACCTGCCATATTAGATTATATTAATGCCTCGCAAATCATTTAAGTACATTTGAGTAACAGCTGCTATTCCGAAGGAATGTGTTCGGTTCCTATCTTCCGTATGAGCGAAGTTATCAAAATAATCATTACAAGAGACCATTTCGCTGGGAATCGGGACATTATCAGTACCTCTTACTTCCCACTTTCTTGACATATCCAGAATAATTAACCCGTGCTCACGCATGGCTGCAACAGAGCCACTTTTTTCTGCCAATAATAGTGGGGTAGTAGAAATACCCACAACCGACTGGCTTAATATTTCCGAAATGGTACCTAAAGACTGTTCTCCAAGTACAACAACTTCTATACCTGAATTACGAACCAAGGGCAGCCACTGATTTAACTCACCACCATTTCTACCAATAAATACAAGTTTCAAATCATATTTAAATTTCTCCTTTATCCGGGCATTCAAATTAATTAAATCTCCAATACCGGCTCCCGGGTGTATCCCCCCAAAAACAACGAATTGACGTTGATTACGATGAGGAGTAACGGCAGTTACCGGTATATTGCCAAAAAGGGGCAGATAGTTAGATTTTACACCAATATTGGCTAATTTTGACTGATATAGCCTGGTATGTGTATGCGTAATTACAGGATTAAGTATTGTTACCATCCTTTTGATAATGAATTTCTGGATTTTACCCCAAATATTCATTTTAAAAGTAGCACCTTTATCCATACCCACCCATAACTCATGAAACATGATGTGCCAGGGAATATTATTGCTTATTTTCTTTAAACTTTTTGCTAAAGAAAAAGGTAAACCTTTATGATTAAATGAAAACACAACATATTGAAGGCTTATCACATCTGGTTTTTCCTCCCTGATAAATTGAGCAGCCAAATCTAATTTCAAGTTCATTTCTTCACTTTTCGCTAATCTTAATGCAGGTATAGCTTGCCCTTCACTATTTAGTACCGTTTTAAAATTGGTATCCACATAAGGATCATTTAATGAAATAATACTTACATCATAACCTAAAATTGATAATGAAGCACATAATCTGGCTGTATAATCTCCCACACCGTCTTTTCCCTTTTCAATTGAACCACAAATAAATAATATTTTCATTATCCTGATTGAGTGGTTAAATGATTTTCTCTGTGTCCAATGTTTTTTGCGGGTACACCTCCCCAAATTTCGTATGCTCCTATCGGTTTATTTACAACTGCACCTGCAGCAACAATAGCACCATCACCAATTTCAACACCTTTTAGTATAATTACATTTGCGCCTATCCAAACATCATTTCCGATTATAATTGGCTTTTCTATACTGGGTTGTAACCGCATTAAAGTATCAGTCTTCATTCCGTGGTCATGATCTATAAACCTGGAACCAGAGGCAATCAGGCAATTATCTCCGATTACAATTTTTTTACTGATATTAAATTCACAATTAGTTCCAACAAAAACGTTATTGCCTAATATTATCGACTTACCCGTTCTCCATATCCCATCAAACTTAAAATAAATGCTTTTTTCGAGTGTGCATGAGTTTCCGATTGAAATTTGGTTAGGCCAGGTAAACAAGATTTTTGAAATACGGCAAGCAGTTCCAATTTCCATCCCATATAAACGAAACAGTTTAATGCGGAAGAAATTGAAGAAAGCATCAAAAATCCTAAATCTTAAAAAGAAAATTCCTTTATCATAAATACCTTTCATAAATTCTGTTAATTTTTGCTGCTATATCGGTCTTTAAGTTTAAAAAATGGCTTCTCTATTAAGTAGTAAGAAAGATTTGCACAGATTAAAATAATTAAAATTACAACTAAAAGAGGCAGTCGGTGCAAATACTCGCGATTGGAAGTAAACAACTGTTGCCATAAATAGATGCTATAAGATAACGTACCTATATAGTTAAGCAATCTGGTATTCAAAAATTTAAACCATAAATTTCTTTGCGATATAGATATCATAACGATTACCGCGATAAATAAATTTGTAAAAAGGCCAATACTACCAAACAAACTGTATGCTATTGCAGTAACAGTAATAAGTAATTTAGAATGATCATAGGTACACAGGTGGTAAAAATAATTATAGATCAAAACAGAAAAGCAAAGTGCTACCGGAACAAGATATTTAACCCATTTGTACTTAAAAATCCATTCAATTATTTTGTCATGATTTAGTGCAAAAAAACATCCTATCAACAATGCATCACTTGTTACAAAAATGGTATTTGTCATTAATGGTTGTGGATAAGCAAAGAACAAAAACCTACTTAAGGCTCCTAAAACAATGAGTACGGGCAATACTTTTTTAATATTCTTACCTAAGAAAATAAATAGAAAGGGAAAAATAAGGTAAAATATTTCTTCAACGGATAAAGACCAAAGATGGCCAGTTTCATATCTCGCACTTGGAAAAAATTGCTTCATATAAGTTAACACCCCAATCCATTCTAAAGAGGTGATGTCAAAATATTTAAACAGGGTAAGCAAATAGTATACAAACATTAAAAAATAGTAAGCAGGAAAAATTCGCAAAGTTCTCCTGATATAAAACCCTTTTAATGAGATAGATCCTTTCTTTTCTTTTTCTTTGATTAATAGTGTAGTAATCAGGTACCCACTTATAATAAAGAAGACATTTACCCCCAAAGGCCCGTTACCAATCATCATACCTGCGTATCTGAATAAAGCGTTATGAGGCAGGAAATTATGCTGTGAAAAATGGCAAAGTAATACCATCATGATGCTTATAGCCCTTAATCCATTAAGACTGGGAATCATTTTTTTATATATTTCTTGTGCCATTTAGGTTAAATTATTAGAGCGTAATACCTGATTTAGTTGATTTTCGAATGCTTTCCAGTTTAATTGCTGAACACGTTTTTTTCCATTGATGGTTAACTTTTCAATTAATAAATCATTATTAATTAAGTGATCTAAACTATTATATAAATTTTCAGCATTAGGTTGATCCAACACTATAGCTTCTACTCCATCAATAAGATCATAAGCAATTCCGGTTGCTCCGGTTATTACAGCGCAGCCACAAAACATTGCCTCTGCAACAGTTAACCCAAAGCTTTCACAAACTGATGGATGAATAAATATAAGTGATTGATTATAATGTACAATTAAATCTTTTTTATGATCAACAAAGGGTATTAATTCTATATTTTGAAGCACATCTTCAGGAAATACTTCATCAACTTTAAATCCATAACCAGCACCTATAATCCTGAATTTAAACTGGTTGTATTTTCTTAAAATTTTCGGCATGGCCTGAATCATGGCATCAATGCCTTTTCGATCAATCCATGAACCACAAAATGTAATTATCTTCTCTCTTGTAACACTGGGTTCCACCTCAAAGAAAAGATCGGGCAGTGCCGGCTCAATGTAAAATACTTTTTTAGCAGGTACGTTTAGTGATTTTTTAGCAAAATCGGCATCGTATCTCGAAACGGTTAAAATTGCATCTACATTTAAATAACAGTATTGAAATAAAAAGCCGGTATTGAAATGATACCATTTCTTTTCTGTATGCTTTAAATAAGATTTAAATTCCTTTATTTTTTTTTCAACGTGAATTTCCAATCCATTAGAGTGCAGGATAATGGCTGCCTTTAATTTTAAAAAAGACTTAATAAGGTATAGTGCAAGGTAACTTTCGCCCCCATACAAAAATATACTATCATACTGTTTAAGCTTCTTTCTGTTTTTAACTACCCATATGCCCATGCCAAGGGCCATTCTGTATAGATTAGCAGTACCACTTAATTTTGGTAAAATGATCAGGTCTTCTGGCGGAACCATATCAACCTTATGCCCAAGGGCCGATAAAGATTTAGCTGTGTTTACAATCACATAGCCAGATCCCTGAGATTCAACTAAGGGACAATTACTAAGGAATAAAATCTTCATTTAATGGAATAGTCTTTTATACATTGATGTATGTTTTAAATCATTTCTTCTTTCTTTTTTGAATTTTGCCGGTACGCCATAATAGATCCCATAAGGAAGTGTATCTTTTGTTAGCAAAGAAGCACCGCCTAAAACAGAACCATAATGCATTTTTACATTTTTGAAAATTTTTGCTCCATATCCAATAAATACATAATCTTCAATAACGACCTTATCTTTTCGGGCTATGCACATCTCGTCTCCAAAATCATGATCTGCTGTAACAATACTTACCTGTGCAGAAATAGAAACGTTGCTGCCAATGTAAATACCGCCCCGGTTATCCATGTGGCAATATTGGTTTACTGTACTATTTGAACCCATCGAAAAAAAGCCTGAAGTATCAAATCTGCAACCTAAATGAATGCTGGCATTTTTACCTATCTTAAATTTCATAACGTATTTATAGTAAAACAACCTGATGCCATGCGAAGGAATAAAAGCGATTATAAAATTGCAAATCCAGAGTTTGAGGTCCGAAAAAAAAGACTTTAATATTTCCATTAGTAAAAGAATTTTCTTGCTTTTATTAAAAATTTATAATTGTCAAAATTTTCTGCTGAATATCATTTAATAAAAACAATTTCTCTATTAAGGCCTTCGCATACACTGATTTTTCTTTACCGTTTAAGATTAATTCCTTATTGATTCAATCATATCGTCTTTCTGATATTAATATTTTTTCAAACAGCTGCTTTGCATTTGTAGAACTGGTTTCCTTACAAAAATCATATGCTGTTACCGGCCCTAACCTAAATATCACAAAATGATTAACCAATTTTTTTTTTTGTTCGGACACAATTGGAACCAGCCTGCCTTCTCCTGCAAAAACAGAACATGGCTATCTCCAATGCATTAAATTTTATTTTTTTTATTCTTTTTCAACAGACCATGTTTTAAAGAAACCAAAAACAAAATGTATCATTAATTCCGAAACAGCTATAAAAATGTTTAATTTAAGTACCCCTGAAATTTTCGTTAAATCAAAAATAAATATCCCGGAAATAATTAGTAAAACACTTAATGTGATTGCATAAACAGGGTTAATAACCCATCCTTTGCTGGTGTAAAGTGCTATTGCCAGCCCCATTAAAACATTCGCACTATAACCAATCATAACATATACCAGTTCTTTTTCCAAATTTGCATACTGGTCTCCTAACACCCATAATAACTGGGAAGCAAATAACATGACAATAAAAGTTATTCCGGATAAAATGACAAGCATAGCTGCCAAAATAAACAAATATCGTTTAAGCAAAGCCTTACCAGACTCTTTGGTTCTTGCAAACCTGGGTACAATCAGGATCGAAAACATAGTTGATATCACTCCAAGAAGCATCGATAATCTCCCTAAAGCCCCAACTTCTGCAATATTAGCTGTATTTCCGAAAATAGAAATCAACCACACCGTTAACTGGCTGGCAAGGCAATAGTAAATTGCGCCAGGCAATATTCTTTTAACAATCTTAAAAATCTCTTTTTGAACCCCTGGGTCAATTTCATTGCTGGTTTCGGTGAATTTACCTGCAATCTTCCTCAATTTTATATTGCCCAAAATTCTTGGTATACCTGCAGCCCAGATGGCTATAAATGTAAAAGGGAATAAAAATACAGTTAGCGCGCTGATTGTTAAACGAAGTACGCTTACTTTAATTTGATTTTCTTGAAGGGGTCTGATATCCTGGTGCAATTTTGGAATGATCTCCAGTAATGAATCAGATAAGGTTGAATAAAAAGACGGTATTAAAGCCATAACGATTAATACTGTAGTTAAAATACTTGCCCCATGATGTAATAGCAAATAGACCAAAATAGGAACTGCAATACTTAAGCTGAAAAACGCAAACTTTTTTCTCAGTTGCAAACCTGTTGACAAAACAATTCCAAGCTTTTTTTTATCCTCCCATACCTTTCCTCCAAGTGCCAATACACCTGTAGAAATACCTCCATCTGATAATAATGACATTGTTCCAAGCATCGTATTGGCTAATGTATAAAGCGCATATTCCTTAGTAGGTAATAGCCTGATGATCAACAAACCACAAAGCAAACTAGTAAGTTGTACTATTGCCTGCGCTCCACCAGTTATAGAAATTAATTTTATCCACTTTAAAAGATTACTATCTTTAGCATCCGACATTGAATTGAATTAAATACTTATTTATTCGTATTGATTTTTAACGTGGTAGCCATGGCCTTTCAATATTGATTCTTTTTTGAAAAGCTCAACATCAGCTGCTACCATTTCTTTTACCAGTGCTGCAAGATCATATTTTGGTTCCCACCCCAGCTTGGTTTTAGATTTGGTTGGATCGCCAATTAACAAATCTACTTCGGTAGGGCGGAAATAAGCAGGATCAACCGCCACTACTTCCGTACCTTCAACAATTTGATAGTCCGGATTTGAACAAGAAACTACATATCCCTTTTCTTCTGCTCCATCTCCTTTAAATTCTACAACAATTCCTACTTCAGCAAAAGCCAAACGTACAAATTCTCTTACGCGTGTAGTTACTCCGGTTGCAATCACGAAATCTTCAGCAGTATCTTGTTGTAGTATTCTCCACATGGCCTCAACATAATCCTTTGCATGCCCCCAATCACGTTCGGCATCTAAATTGCCTAAGAACAGTTTACTCTGCATACCCTGGGCTATCTTAGCTACTGCACGGGTAATTTTACGTGTTACAAAGGTTTCACCACGCAACGGGCTTTCATGGTTAAATAATATACCATTACAAGCAAACATTCCATAAGCTTCACGGTAATTTACTGTAATCCAATAGGCATACATTTTTGCTACGGCATAAGGTGAGCGGGGGTAAAATGGAGTGGTTTCTGATTGAGGTACTGCTTGCACCAAACCATATAATTCGGAAGTACTGGCCTGATAAATTTTTGTTTTTTTAGTTAAACCCAGTATACGGATTGCTTCTAATAACCTTAAAGTACCAATACCATCTGCGTTGGCCGTGTATTCAGGGGTATCAAAACTGACCTTAACATGACTCATGGCCCCAAGATTATAAATTTCATCTGGTTGAACTTCCTGAATAATGCGAATCAGGTTTGTACTGTCACTTAAATCACCATAATGAAGCTTAAACCTAACATCTTTTTCATGAGGGTCCTGATATAAATGATCAATTCTATCTGTGTTAAATAAAGAACTACGGCGTTTAATCCCGTGAACGGTATATCCTTTTTCTAATAAAAGTTCTGCAAGGTAGGCACCATCCTGTCCTGTGATACCTGTAACTAATGCTACTTTAGCCATTTTGTTAATGTTTTTTTTAAAAAAATTAATATTAATTCTGTAGCAACAATTTACTCTTAGTGCGTAATTTTTTGCTTACAAAAGAAGAAAATTTATGTGAGGGTTTTTCGATAATCAGGTAAAAAACGTATGCGAAAACAAGTGAGCAGATTAAAATTGGCACTTGCATATTATTTAAATCACCTATTTTATAATAAATAAAAAAACCTATAATTGCAGGATGAATGATGTATAAAGAGTAGCTCCATTTCCCCCCCTTCTCTAACAATGAAGAAGGATTTACATGCTCAAAATACATAATCTCATAAGCTAACCACATCGTGCCTGGAATAGCAAAAATATTTAACATATAACAATTACTCGCAAATACAGTTTGCGCATGAAACTTAATTATGTTTAAAAGCAAAGCACCTATTACCATGCAAAACCGAAGTACCCAAATTTTAGTGACAGTAGGAGTTGTAAAGCGATAATAATTCTCCGAAAGCCAACAACCCAGTAACCAACAAGGCAAACCTATTACCCATGTAAAAATCCCCATTGCGGGATAACCATTAGATCTTGCGATTAGTAAACCTGGATTTAAAAGCAAAGTAGTAAAACAAATAATATAGGCACCTATAACGATATACTGCCATTTTATTCTTTTTCTGATATAAAATAAAATGGGGAAAATTAAATAATAAATTACCTCACATATTATACTCCAAAAAACACCATAATCCGGAAATTCCCCTAATGAATTAAACTTATAACAGATAATTGCGGCAATTATTGCCGGTATGCCGATCCTTAATAATCTTCGGGAGTAATAAGGTAACAAATCGATTTTTTTTTCTTGCTGATAAGGATAATTTATACAAAACCCGCTAATAATAAAGAATACAATTACAGCAGCGGGACCATTGAAGGTTAGCGAAAAAAATTTAATCAAATTTAGCAACAAACCATCAATATTTGGGTTTTTCATTAAATTAGGAATAAACGGGATCCCGAAATGCCCTAAAAGCACATAAATTGCGCAAATAAACCTAATAGAATCCAGGCCCTTTATTCTTTTCATTAGTATTTGTATGTAGTTTATTAAATATTAACTGAACATTTTACTTACTTTTTTCAATAGGCCTGGTTTCGTTTCTTCACCATAAGTCCCATATCCATATCCATAGCCATAATACTTATTGCTAATATCATTAATCACTAACCCAATGTTTTTCATTTTTTTACTTTGATGCAGATCTTCAACAATGCCCAGCTGTGCTTTTTGGGTTACTTTCTGACGCACCAGGTAAAGGGTAACATCAGCATAATTCGCCAGCAACTGCGCATCAGCAATAATCCCTATAGGAGGGGCATCCATAATGATATAGTCAAATTCTTGCTTCAGGGCATTAACTAAATCAGGCATCCGCTCGCTCATCAACGTTTCTGCGGGATTAGGAGGCAGAGGCCCAGATGATATAATAAAAATATTCTTATTGATATTTAACGGCCTTACAATATCTTTTACAGCTAAATTTTCGTTTATGGTATAGTTACTAAACCCAACATCATTTGAAACGCCAAGCTTTGCAGACAAGCCAGGTTTACGCAGATCCAATTCCATTAGCAGTACTTTTTTCCCTGTCAATGCTAAAATATTGCCCAGATTTATTGCAGTAAATGATTTACCTTCCCCAGACATACTTGAAGTTAATAAAATAACCTTTTGATCTGTATTTCTAAGGTAAAATGATAAGTTTGTTCGTAAAGCCCTGAACTGTTCGGAAATGGCAGACCTGCTTTTATTTGCTACAATTAAGTTGTCGTCTTCCATATTATGGCTTATTTCGCCGATTATTGGCACCTGGGTTACATTTCTAATATCCTCTTTTGTTGATACTGATGTATTTAAAATGTTAATTAATAAAATTAATCCCATTGGAATAATCAATCCGGTAAAAAGTCCTCCTAAATAAATGTTATTTCTTTTTGGGCTAACGGGCATGCCATTGGTTTTGGGCGGATCTATAGTTTTAGCAATAGAAATATTGGATGTTTTAGAAATAGCTGTTTCCTCTGCCTTTTGCATTAAAAAAATATATAATTCTTCTTTAATTTGCTTGTTTCGAGCTAGTTTTAAGTAATCTTTTTCGATTTTGGGAACATCGTTCACTTTACTCTCTAATGTAGCTATTTGATCTCTAAGCTTATTTCTGGTAACCAGATAGCTACTTTTACTGATTTTTACACTCTCTAATAAATCTTTACGCAGATTCGAAATCTGTTGATCAAGATTTTGTATAAACGGACTGGTTTCCGTAACACTTAATAACTGTTTGTCTCGTTGAACAAGTAAAGAATTGTACTTAGAAATTGTTGTAGAAAAAACAATATCACCAGACATATCTATACTACTCGGGAGAATCCTTTTATTGTTTTCATTGCTCAAATAAGATTCCAATTGAGTGAGGTTGCTTATTTGTGTTTCCGTTTTAGATAGGTCCTCAACAAATGTATTTGTATTTTCAACCAGTTGCGTACTTTGGGCACTCATATCAGCAAGCTTGTTTCGCTGTTTAAAATTTTCTACATCAGTTTCCACATCACCAAGTTCTGCAGCAATTAAACTCAATCTGCCTTTAATAAATGCGGTTGTACTATCTGCAATAGCATTTTTATCTTCTAAGTTTGCTTTAATATATTGTTTAATAAGTGCATTTAAAATGTCCTCTCCCTTCCTTGGGTCAGGATAAGCAAGTCCGAGTTCAATAATACTTACCTTATTGTTTACCAACGCTATAGATAACTGGCCCAAAAGCTGCCCAGCCTTATTGTCAACTGAAATAATGGTGCATATATAAGGCCTTTCGTTAAATATTACATTTGGATTTCTAACTACTTTTACCGTACCGATGCCTGTTAATTGAAAAGGCTGGTTAAAGGGTACATTACTAACCTTACCATCAATGTTTAATTTTACAACATCAGCATTTAATTTGGTAACTTCGACTCTACTATAGCCAATGGTATCTAAGCCCTTAATAATCTCCAATTGAAAAGGAGCCTGATAAAGCTCCATGTTTTTAAGCCCGACTCTTTGACTGTAAACGATGTTTAATTTCAACTCTTCAACAACCTTAGTCATTAAATAATGGGTTTTTAAAATTTCGATCTCATTATCAACAGAGTTCTTAGATCCCAACAAACCACTAAGATCCATTAATCCATCTCCGCTGCCTCCTTTATTCTCACCATTAGAAACTAAAATACGGGCACTTACCTGATAAACAGGGGGAGTATAATTATAATAAATATAGGATATTAATAAGCAAACAGAAACACTCAATACAAACCACGGCCATTTTTCGAGGAAACGGTTTAGAATTTTTTTTAAATCAATTCCTTCTTCTTCTGTCTCAAAGCTTTTATTTTGAAGGTCAAGAGATTCTTGCATAGTATAGTATATGGTAAATTAAGAGTTATTTGAAAAGAGAAATTGCCAATACCAATACAGATAGAACAGAAGAAATTATACCAATTGTTTGTACCTGACTAGCATTATTAGCCGATACCCTGGCCTTATTTGGCTCAATGTAAATGGCATCATTTTGTTTCAGGTAATAAAAGGGGCTTCTAAATATTGTTGTAGAGTTTAAATTTACTCTTCCAAATTCCTTTTTACCATCATTATCTCTTACGATTAAAATATTATCTCTCTTGCCGAAAATTGTAAGATCACCAGCTCTGCTCAAAGCATCTAATATAGTCGTTTTTTCATTAGGAAAAGTGTATGTTGAGGGCAAATTTACCTCACCAAATACTGAAACCTTAAAATTAGCAAATCGAACTTCCACACTCGCTTTATTGTAAATTTCCCTAACTTTTCCACTAATTAGCTCTCTTGCCTCAAATGTTGTTAACCCGGCAACTTTAATTCGTCCAAGCAGGACCAATTCGATTTCCCCGTTTTTATCAACCAGATAACCAGTTGCTGCAGCAGTTAATGTACTATTCAGCGCTCCGGTTGCAGGTGCCTGATTAACAATAGCCCCACTTTCCGGATCCAAAGTGAAAATATTTACCGTTAAAATATCATCGTTTTGTATTTTTGGCTCAACATACTTTGCTGAACTATCCAGATTAGCTTGTTTAACCGTCTGTATATCTTGAAAATAGGCTATCTTTTTATTGCTGACACAAGAAGTAAAAAATGCCAGTACGAAAAGAAGAGGAAACAGCCTCCTCCTTTTATTCACATTAGTTTGTTTTTTCATATGGGAATACCATCCAACAGGATTAAATAGCTTGCAAACTTAATCATTTAATTGTAATATCTAAAAATTAGAATTTTGTCTAAAAATGAACTTGTAATTCAAGTTTAACTTAAAAGTCAAATTAATTACCCCCAAACACTTCTTGATTTTTGAATTCGTATTTACCAATCAACTCGTACAATCGACCTGATTGAACCGCTTCAGTTAGTGTTGCCAAATGTTTATCGTGGTGAAGGTCGGTACCAGCAAAATCGTACATTTTTTCTTTCAGTAATTGGTTTGCCAGTTGTTTTACATCTTTGCCATAATATCCTAATACAGATAACAGATTTAATTGCATTAAACAACCTTTTTCTTTGAATCTCTTTAAACGGGTTAGGTCTTTAAAATAAAAAGTATAGCGTTCAGGATGAGCCAATACAGGCTTAAAGCCCTTGATCTCTATATCAAATATTGATTGACTAATACCAGGACTTTCTGTTAAATACGACATTTCTACCAGCAAATGTTTCCCATCTAAAGGGCAGAGTTTCTCATTTAGTGTAAAATCCTGATCAATCATATATTCTGCACCCGCCTCAAGCTTTATTGAAATATTGGCTTTATTCAATGCATCCTTTAGCTTTTCTTTAGCAAGTGATATACTTTCGGCAGTATTAGGATATAGCTCTTTAAAAATATGAGGAGTAGCAATTAAATGATTAAAACCCAATGCATTCAGTGATTTTACAAATTGTAAAGAAGTTTGTATATCAGGTGAACCATCATCAATGCCAGGTAAAATATGCGAATGCATATCTATACCCAGCCAGGCGATATCCGTAACTTTATTTTTTTTACTAAAAATGTTAAACATAAAAGAGTAATAATAAGAATTGATCAAAAATATGCAAAAAAGCCTTTAGGATTTAGTATTGTTAAATTGTCAATCAATTACTCCAAATAAATGGTTTGTGTAGACGAGAAATATATAAAAACATTACGTTTATCATTTTTTTCACAAAATGGCCTTTATATTTTGTCTAACCAAAAAATATAGCTTACAGCTTTTCAAAAGTAGATGAATATTTATATCCAGTAGATGCTCTTAAGTTAATTATTTACCTGAGTTCGATTAATGTTTAAAAATTAATGTACTTTATTAGTACGAATTGGCTAGCCGTTTCGTCATGCTGAATTTATTTCAGCATCTTTCCTGTTAAACCGCCTTGCTATAAAGACCCTGAAACAAGTTGAGGGTGACGACCGTTCATGTAAGGCGCCAAAGAACCCAAATTAAAGCACATTATTAATCGAACTCAGGTTATTTATAAAATTTATTATACCTGGGTTCCTTCATTATTTGAACATAACTAAATTATAGAAATTCTTCCCTTATTTAGGGAAATTCCCAACTAAATCAATCTCCCTTTTTTGTACTATTAAATACACAGTAATAAGCCTAAAAATCGTGATATATATTCCTAAAAGAACTTCTTATACTAATGGTTAACAAACTGGCTTTATTTATGCCTAACTCATTACTTTCTTTTCGATAGGTACCGGCAACCTCTAATCTTAAGTTATATTTTGGATTAATGAGGTAAGCCACTTGCCCCTTTAAATAATAAAGATTAGTACCGATTCCCTGACCAATATGGCTTCCATATTGAACAGAACGGGTATCGTAGCTTTTAAATATGTCTCCCCCGTAGTTCATACCAGCAGGATCTAAGCCATACCTTGCATACGATGCCTCACCTTGAACATCAAATCTTTTATAGCTATAATTTAGTAAACCTAAAAACTCTCTAAAGTTGCCCCCAAGTGGATGTGCTAATGATTGATTATAGTTGGCATAGTTAGAAAGACGATCAAAGTGAGAATAGGTATAAGGCCTTGCACTATTAAACTCGGCCAAATAATTTAGGTTAGCCACTTTAAAAAGGTCCGAACCCCTAACACCAAGTTGAATAGCGTACTTATTTGCCCAATAGCCTTTTCCGGCAAAAAACTCTTTGGCCGTAAATTCTTCCAGCATAAATTGTCCGTACAATGCAGTTTTTTTCAATAGTTCATATTTCAGGTTAAGCCCTAACCGCATTTTATCAGGCGAAGTAGTATTCGTACTTTCTATTGGCCGCAAAAATATAAAGGGGTGAATATAATTAAAATCAAATCCCCGTTTAGCACCCTCTTGTGCATCGGCCCAGGTTACGGCCTGAAAAAAACCAACAGAAAATCTTTTGGTTGCGTTCCAGTCTACATAATGGGCGGCCATCCACTTTCCCCTGTCTCCTGTTGTCCTATCGCTAGATAGCCTTGGAGCACCCGGATCTAACATATAAGCAAAAATGGTTTGATATTGAACACTGCCTAGCGTAGCACGAACCCTGAAAAACGAATAGTTGGAAGAAACATCAGAGAGCAACATCGAGCGGTAACCATCGCCTATAAAATTTTTGTCGTAGCCCAATCCAAAATTAAGATATTTACTCGGTGTGTAGGATAGCAAAGCAGTAACGTACGACCAGTCTTGTTTATCAGTTCCTAATTTTCCATAGCCTTGACCCGGCACAACCTGGTTATTTACAATGAAGCGATTCACATAATCAACAAACTTACCCTGATTTTCATATCCGTTTAAATAAAATGAAAACTGCTTGCCCACTTCTCCACCTACCTGAAAACCCCTGGTATTCATCCATGTTGAACGTGAACCTGAAAAATCACGACCGATCTGCAGGTCCGGAAGAAAATCAGCATAAATATGATAGTCTTCATTTTTAAAATTGAGAAGATGTTCCTGAAACAATTTACGGTGCACCCAGCTTCTTTTGTTTAAGCTATCTGTACCTGCATTCATTAACGAATCATAACGCAACTGCAATGCACTGGCATCACTATAAAACCCTTTTATGGCTGAGTGGAATTTATTCTGCTGATCATAAACCGCTGGGTTCAGCTTTTGATAAAATTGATAATCATAGGGAATATTTACATTCGGGGTAGCTTCCTGTGCAGAAACCTTCAAAGAAAAAATGGCCATCACGGCCATTAAAAGTATTTTTTTCATCAATAGTTAATCTTTTAAAACTTTATCAAGTTCTTCAAATATCGAATTTTTACTTATAAATTCAGGAACTAATTTTTTCATATTCATTACTACCTGCCAATCATCATCAGACGTTGCTGATGAAATCAACTCATATATCTGCCTTTGTATATCAGAGAACACGTATTCCCTAACTTTTCCAATCATTATTTTTTCATGATGGGTAGGCATGGTGTTCTCTGCATCATTTAACAATTCCTCATAAAGTTTTTCACCAGGTCGCAATCCTGTATATTCGATTTTTACATCAACATTAGGTTCAAGACCCGCTAAGCGAATCATTTTTTTGGCCAGTTCTACGATTTTAACCGATTTACCCATATCGAAGATAAAAATCTCACCTCCCTTACCCATACATCCGGCTTCTAAAACCAAACGGCAAGCCTCGGGTATAGTCATAAAATAGCGTGTAATTTCCGGATGGGTTACCGTAATAGGCCCTCCCTTTTTGATCTGCTGCTCAAATCTCGGAATAACAGATCCGTTTGAACCAAGCACGTTACCAAAGCGGGTGGTAATAAATTTAGTGATTGGTTTAACCTCAAGGCTATTGATGTAACTTAATCCGTTACTAAATATAAAGTTATCCTGGTGAAGCGAATTATTTAACGATTGCACGTAAATCTCGGCAATTCGTTTAGATGCGCCCATGATATTGGTAGGATTTACAGCTTTATCAGTAGAAATCATTACAAATTTCTGCACGCCGTATTTAACAGACTTATCAGCGATTGTTTTAGTACCCAAAACATTGGCTTTGATTGCTTCTGCCGGGTTATCTTCCATTAAAGGCACATGTTTATAAGCCGCAGCATGATAAACATAATGTGGTTTATAGGTACTGAATAACACCTCCATACGCTGTTGATCACGAACATCGCCTATAAAAGCGTGAAAGTTTTTATTAGTATTGTTTTCCTCTAGCTCAAGATAAAGCTCATGTAATGCCGACTCTGCCTGATCGCAAAGAATGATTAAACCAACATCGAATTTTGTAAGCTGGCGAACAATTTCGCTTCCTATTGAGCCTGCTGCTCCTGTAATCAATATGCGTTTATTATTGAGCATATTACCCAAGCCATCAATATCGATTTTTATAGGTTTACGGTTAAGCAGATCTTCAATATTTAATTTCTGTATCTGTGCTGTTTTTAACTGTCCGTTTGTCCATACATCACGTGGCGGAATATTCAGGACTTTAATGTCGTTCTCTAAACATAAATCAATTACCTGATTTTTCCTTTCATCAGGAATAGCATAGGAAGCAAAAATAATCTCATCTAATTCATGCTTCTCAATCAACATAGACAATTTAGAAGCGTCTAGAATTTTTACACCATCGATTGTTTTACCAATTTTTCTTTCATCGTCATCTACAAATGCTACAATATTTTTGTTCACCTTTGGATCATGATCGAAAGTTCTTTTAGTTGCCAATCCTGCCTCGCCTGCACCGTAAATAATCACTTTCTTTTTATCCAGTTTTAGATTTTTAATATAAAGAAAAAAATATTTAATCAGTACTCTATAGGTAATCAGTAATAAAAAGCTCGTTAAACCAGCCGTAATAAGTACCGTATTGGGAATCAAAAACCCTTTAAAAAAGGTAATATAAATAAGGTTGATGAATAGAAATATACCATTTGAGAGGGATATGGAGAACAATATCCTGAAAGAATCCTGAGCGCTGGTATATCTGATAATTCCTGCATAAGTTTTAATGGCAAAAAAAACGCCAATATTAATGGCAGCAAAAATTAACAGGTTTCTGGAAAGTTCGAATACATTTACTGCCGTAAGGTCTAAATTATATTTTAAACTATAGGCAAATACCATAGAAAAGGTACAGATGCTAGTATCGAGCAAAAAGATGATCCAGCGTGGTACTATATTAATCTGTGTAAACAAAATTCAATAGGCTTAGTATAAAAAATATACAGTTTAACAATGTGCTTAATGTAAATAAAACTGAACTAAAAACTATTCAGTATCGTGCAATCACGAATCCACATTAAATTTTCTTTATTTATTATCTTTTTATGCATAAACGTTAAATCCTTCTTAAACGCTACATTCGATAATTATTATTTCGATCAACAGGCTTCAAATCTTTTCTCAAACTGAACTGTTGATCATCGTTATTTAATGGATGTCTGTTTTAAACCAATTAAACAACCCGGGCTTTAAGCAATCGTTGTTTACCTTCCATTTTAAATCTTACAACCATAAAAATAACTATGCAAAATAAACACAATAACAGTGCCGAGAATATATTTTCGGCAACAAAAAAAACAAGAATTATATTTATAATCGATTGTATTAAAAGATAAATTGTTGCTACAATTAAATGGGGAGTCTTTTTTTCGTTAGAAAGAAATTGATAAAAATGGCTTCTATGCGCTTCAAAAATATTTTCTTTCCTGATTACTCTAAATAAAATAGTACTTACTGCATCTATACCATAAAAAAGTAAAAGCAAAATGTAATTGAAGTTATGAGTAGCCAAAATTAACTGACCTATGAAGAAAACAATAATGAAGGCTATACCAACACTCCCAACATCGCCAGCAAAACATTTCGCTTTCTTTCTGAAATTAAAAAAATTGAAAACCAGTAGTGAAAGCGCAATGGTGATTAATAAAGCAGGAGAAGTAAAAGCATATATATTTTCGTTTATGTAATAAAGCGTAATAATGGCAAGGAGGCTGTAACTACCCGTAATGCCATTTATTCCATCCATAAAATTGTACGCATTAATGGTACCGATTACCAAGATTACTGCAATAGGAATCCAAAACCATGGCAAACTAAACAATTGCCACTGGTAGAACATCAGCATCACCGAAATAAAATGAACACTTAATCTGATTTTATTGTTTAAGGTTAAAATATCGTCCAAAAAGCTGATAAAGGAAATCAGCACCAGGCCAAGGATAAAATAGACATATTGAAATCCAAAAAAAAAGAAAAAGATAATTGCAGCCAGACAGAAAATTATCCCACCGCCCCTTAGTGTTACAGAGGTATGGGAACTTCGGGCATTTGGCTTGTCGATGATATTAAAGTAATCGGCGAGTTTGAAGTAAATCAGTTCAAGTGCGAATAAAGAAAGCAATAAAACCGCTATTGAAATTATAGACATGCCAAAAATTAAGGAGACAAAGATAGAATTATTTGAGTTCGAGTTTAAATTTTAAAATTATAGTGTTCATAAATTAATTAGCCTTAAATGATTTGATAACCGAACTAGGACTCCAATTTAGTTCCTTTCTTGCCTTAAAATCATCAAAAGTTAAATCTGATGTGATCTTATTTAACTTCGAAGTGTTAATTGGTACTTTGTTGCCTAACAAATTACCAACGCTTGCCAATATTTTGGCAAGCCACAATGGCATATTTAGCGGTTTTTTTCTATGAAATTGCTCGGCTATGTTTTTAGAAAGTTCATCAAATGATGGATGATATCCGTCAGTAAGATTGTAAACCCCACCAATTTTTGTTACAATTGGAATTAACTTAGCTACATCTAATGCCATCACCATACTTTTTTTTGCCTTTCCACCAGCTATATTAAAGTAAAATCCTTTCTTTATTCCGTTTATCATTGAACCAAGATTCCCGGGAGCATTGTTTCCAACTAAAAGGGGCAGTCTTAAAATTGCACAAATAACACCATTTTTAAAACACCAGCTTTCAACAAGGTGCTCAGCTTGGATTTTACTCTGTCCATAAGGATCAGTTGCATTTAAAGGATGTTGTTCATTAATCATTACCCCAGAATCACATCCATAAACTGCCACTGTACTTATAAATACAAATGCTGTAGGAAGTAAACCATTAGTTTCTATGCCTTTAAGTAGGTTAGCCGTACCAGTTACGTTAACATCGAAAAAGGTTTGTTTCTCCATTTCCGTTTTAGGAACTGAGTGTGCTTTTCCAGCACAATGTACTACTATATCGGCTTGTGGAAGTTGTGGGATCTGAAATGCTAAATTTGTATTAATATCAGCATTTACTCTGGAAATTGTAATTACTTCATGTGTCTTAGCTAACTCCTGATGTATATAATTCCCTAAGAATCCTGAAGCGCCAGTTAGGATAACACTTGTCATAGCTTCCAGATGTTAGATTCTTGTTCAAAAAGCTCTTTTAACCAACCTCTCAGAGACATTAAAAAATAAATTTCCTGATCAATTTTTTCGAAGTCATTTTTGAAGAATTCGATATGTAAGTTGGGAATATCTCTATCTATGATTAAAATATTGTTACTGCTAAAAAATGGATAATTCTTAATATCCTTATTTGTTGTAATCAACTTTTTACCCATACCTAAAGTTTCAAACGTACGCATTGTTAAACCATTTTGACCAGGGTGATTGATGTCAAGAATGGCCTTTGATTTTCTATATACTGCGATAATCTGTTTATGAGATAGGCTCCCAAATGAAATCTTTTCTCGATCAAATTTTCGAAAATTCTTATCTGTTAGCTTTCTGAAATAAAAAAGTATTTTACTTGGAGAGTAGTAAAAATTAAACATTTTCAATCCAATACTTTTAACTAATTTTTCAATTGCCTGAGATAAAGTATATCTATCAGAATGAGCTGTGCCTATAAATGCTATATCGTAATCTAATAAATCATTATTGCCCTTTACATCGGCATAATCAGATGCGAAAAATAGCGGTCTGAAACTCAAACCATGCTCAACAGCATCCATTCTATCAAATGTAAACTTTCTCTCGAAATGACTTAAAATATTTAACCCGTTAGGATTATTTTTAAAAGAATCGTATGTATAGTAAATAAATACTAGTCCTGGATTATTTGATTTAAGAAATTCTAGAAAAAAAATGGGGACTACCTCTCCTTTAATTAAAAGAAAAAAATCGTATTTATTAACCTTTACTTTTCTTATAATATCACGATAATATTGGTCGATTTTCCGCTGATAAAAGCTTTTTTTTAATCTAATAACAGCTTTGCTGTAGAATGAATTTGACGGTCGCTCATCAAATAAATCAACTTTTGCCCCCATCAATGATAGCTCATCCTTAATTAAATTTTCATAATTGAAAAACTTGACGGATAATATTAAGATAGATTTATTTTTGAAAAAACTCATATTACTTGTACAGTCCTTTTGCCTTCATTTCATCAATGGATTTTTGATAGTTATCCTTTTCTACCTCTTGCGTGTTTACCCATTTGGTAAATTCTTCCAAACCTTGATCAAAAGAAAATTTCGGCTCAAATCCTAACTTTGACTTGATTTTAGTTAAATCGGCATAATTGTGGCGGATATCGCCTAACCGGTAATTTCCGCTTATGCTTAGCGAAACTTCTTGCCCGTAATATTTAATCAAACCGTTGGCAACCGTTATTACATCAGTTGCCACACCTGTTCCAACATTAAAAACTTCTCCATTTGCCTCTTCCTTTTCTATCCCTAAAATAGTAGCATCAACAACATCATCTATATAAACAAAATCACGTGTTTCTTTTCCATCCTCAAAAATATTAATGCCATTGCCATTTTTGATTTGCGTAGAGAAAATAGACAGGATGCCTGTATAAGGGTTTTTCAATGATTGGCCTGGCCCATAGACGTTTTGATAACGAAAAGCCACTGGTGAAATACCAATGGTTGGGCAAACTGTCATAATCATTTGTTCCTGATTTTGCTTGGTAATACCATATACTGATGAAGGGTGAATTTTGGAATCTTCATCTGTAGCAACCAATTTCAAGGTTTCGGAGCCTAAGAACTTAACTTCAAAATCTCCTTTGTCCATCACTTCAGAGGTGCGATGTTTTGGATAAATGCTTTCGCCCTTTTCGTTCAAATATTTTCCCTCACCGTAAATAGAACGAGAAGAAGCAATAATTACTTTTTTAACTTTATGCTCAGAATTTGCCAGTAAATCTAACATAATTGCAGTACCGTTTACATTTACATCTACATATTTTTGAATTTCGTACATAGATTGGCCAGTGCCCGTTTCAGCTGCATAATGAACGATTACATCCTGATCTTTTAATGCCTCAGCCCAATCTTCCTTACTCGTTACCGTCCCCTTAATAAACCTTGTTTTATCTTTAATACTTATGTATAAAGGGGAACTTATTTCAGGGTTCTCACCATGAATTTGAGGAGATAAATTATCTAGAACCGTGATTTTATATCCCTTTGCAATTAATTTTAACGCCAAATTGGAGCCTATAAACCCAGCTCCTCCGGTGATTAGTATGTTTTCCATATTTTATATTATTCTTTCCCAATGATTGGTGTCAAAATTAAATTTTTTAATCGCCTTGGCGGGTGTTCCCACCGCAATTACATTAGCGGGTAAACTTCTTGATACGACAGAATTTGCTCCCACAATTGTTCCTTTACCAATTGAAACGCCAGGAAGTATAGAAACAAATTCCCCTATCCAAACGTTATCTTCTATTGTTATTGGCTTTGAAAACATTTCCCTATCCTTTGGAATGGAATTAGGGTTACTATCCGATTCATCTCCTGAATAACTCCCATGAGAACAATCTGAAATATAAACCTTACTAGCTAAGAGTACATTATTGCCAATTACAACACTTTCCATTGCTGTAATATGGACATAGTCGTTCATTTGGAAATTTTCTCCAATTGAAAGAGCTATATTTGGAGATTTGGGACAAGCTTCTATTCTACATCCAAAACCCGTTGTAAATCCTTTAGCAACCTGTACAAATTCCCTGCCTCTTATATCAAAAGGAAATCTTATTAGTCTTGCGTTTTTAAACACAAACTTTGTCCTTATGACAAATATTGAAAGTTTTAATTTCCCTAGTATGCTATACCTACTCATCAATTTTTTTTAGTTTGCAAGAAGCCCAAATAAACAATATTATAACGATTAATTATTTTATACTTAATTAAATGATAGAAAATTTTCTCGGCTATTGTTAAATTCCCCTTAAACAACAGTTCTTCTGAAAAAATAGTTAAAAAAAATGAAGAGTTAAAAATTGTATTAATGATAGTCCGCTTCTCATCATTTTTCCCTTCATTCATTACTACAGCATAAATTACAGAAAATGCCATCCTTATATAAAGTATTTTGAACTTCTCATAAAATCTATTTAACAGATTTTGCTTTTCCAAAAATATCAACAAATCATTCAAAACAAATATTTTATCTAAAATTTTAGGCGTTATTGTTTTCATTATTGAACCTAACCTTTGCCTATAGCCCAATAATACATCATCAACTTTAGAAATTTTGTTAGCATAAAAAAATGCTCTATAAATAAATTCTAAATCTTCGAACCAGATACCCTCTTTAAATAACAGTTTATTTTTTATCAAAAAATCGACTTTAAACATTTTATTCCAAACTGCAAATGATACATCATTATCCATCAATTTATTAAGTCTATCATCTAAAAAAATAAGGTCATGGATAAAATTAGTCCGATCATACCTGAATTTCTTAACTTTTAAATCAGAAAACTCATAATATGTAGCCAAGACAATATCAGCATGCGTGCTTTTTGCCTTTTCATACATTTTAAAAAGAACATTTTTATCCTCAATATAATCATCACTATCAAGAAATATTACATGTTCTCCAGAAGCATATTTTAACCCATAATTTCTTGCAGAACTTAACCCTCCATTTTCTTTGCTTAAAATTTTTACATTATTATACAAGTTGGAAAATTTTTGAGCAATATTAATTGAATTATCTTTAGAACCATCATCAACAAGAATAATTTCAAAATTATCGTCTAAAGGCAGTAAGCTCTCCAAAAAAAAGTCAAAATATAAATCTACATTATAAAATGGCACGACAATACTAATCAAACAGTTATTCTTTAACATACCACTATCTTAACTTTAATCTTCCTATCAAACTAAAAATAATTGGCCATAATAAAATTGTACCTGTAGCATACCACATATTATTAAAAGTACTTAATAAGATTATAGAATTCAATGAAGCTATTGCTGTTAGGTAATATTGACTATCTCGTTTTATCAATAATGGATAAATTAATGCACTAATCATCATCGCAAAAAACATAAAAATCAAGCCAGAAGAGCCCAATAAATAATAACCTGCGTAATAAACCGTTGTTGCATTTAGTAAAGCTGTAACTAAATATTCCGAACCACCACCATTTTCCAATCTATCCGTATACCCCAACAATCCAACCAATCTTTTACTTATAAAATCCGGAAATAATTGTGTCGTTGAGAATATCCCAATATTATCAATATTAAAACTACTATCCTTCAGATTTATTAAGTTTTGAAGATTCCCCATTGGAGAAATCAAATAAATATAGCTCCAGTAAAATTCCCCAGGAACACCACTTGTAAGGAATCTATCGGTTGCTCCTGCCACTTTCAATAGATATTCCTTATCTTCTTTCGTTTGCTCTTGCCTAACATTGCCAATAACTCCAAAAAAGTATAAAACGATTCCTAGCACCAAAAAAGGCTTGACTATCTTCACTAAGCTAATTGACTTTAGTTTCATTAAAAAAAGAAAAATCATCGCTGAAAAAACAATCATAAATGCACCCCGATTTAACACAAGAACATACGGTATTAAGGTCATTACAAACTGGAAAAGTGTCGTCTTAGTTTTGTTCGTTAAATAATGATTAAACATTAAAATTGAAAAAAATATATTAAAAGTCCCTAAAATAACGTGGAAAGTCGGAATACCATTAAAATCACCATATGAATAAGATCCACTTAATAAAGTACTCACAAGAGGTATACTGGATTCATATAAAAATTCGAGAATATAGCCAATTCCTAAAAAATACATTGCTCGCTTTAGAAAGTTTGAGGAAAGATTAACATCACTTTTAACAATTTTTATTTGTCTATTTTGAAATAATGCTAAGCCAAATGATATTCCTATTGTTGATAGGAGAAAAAATAATAGGAAACCATTTATTTCAGGATAAAGGTCTGACCAACCGATTTGATACAAAGCCAAAATAGCGCCAAAAGAAATTGCGTAGACAAAACAAGGAAGATATAATATTTTGTGTTTCATTAAACTGAAAATAGTTTTTTTGTCCATTCCTCTAACGAGAGAACTAATTTATTGCTACTCTCGAAACCTTTGTTAAGAAACTTTCTATCTATTGTAATATTCTGCAGATTAAACAAGAATACCATTCCAGATTGCTTGATGTTTTCATCTCTTTCAAAGAAAGTATTATTTGTAGCTATTTTAGTATTGCATGCCAAGGATTCAATTACCCGCATGGCTAAGCCCGTTTGTCTTGAATTGCTAACATCTACCATAACTCTACTTTTTGATAAAATATTTAAATAATCTATTCGATTCATATGCTTAAAAGAAACTATTGAGCGATCGAGCTTCTTTCCTTTTAAAAAATATTTTAACCGCGTTGAGATGGGCATATATAGAAAGGGCATTAATTTATAACCATTCGCATTGCAGTAATCTTTAAATCTTAATATTGCTTCGTATCTTTCTTTAAAAAAAAAGCCCATGAAGAAAAAATCATAATCATAAACCTTGTCTAATGATTGGTAAGCTTGAACGTCTTTTGTGTAAAATAAAGGCAAATAAGGAATATTCAAATCTTCGCTATCCTTAAAATCGAAAGTCTTAACTATATCAAACAACTTATTTAAATGACAAAATGAATTCGTTCTCTGAGAATCCCATTGATACATAATAGTTTTACTATCAGGATTAAGTCTTTTAAATTCATGTAAGAAAGATTCGGGTAGCATGAAACCCCTAATTACAAATAAATAATCGTAGTGTTTATATTGTATTTTTTTTAAAATGTGTTCATAATGCTTCTTTTGATAACTCATTAAATAACCTTTAAAAAAATTATTGATGATGTTAAAATCTATGCCATAAGATCGCTCTGCATAAAAATCAACTGCTGCTCCAAATTCCATCAATTGATCTTTTATCATGTCTTCATAATTATGAAACTTTGGACATATAAATAATATATTTTTTTCTTTAATATGCATGAACCTATTAATTAATCAACCACCTGTAAATCATCCTATTAAAGACATTTTTTTTTTCAAACTTAAGAAAATAATTTATCATATTTAGTTTGTCTAAGTTCAGTTCGGATTCATACAAATCTTTAAATTGCTTAATTTGTAGAATATGGGGCATTAAATATTTACCGTTATTAACTCTAGAAATGAAACTATCAATCCTATTTTTAAAAGTAATTTTTTCTTTTTCTGTTACGCTGCTTGAGTGACTACGATAATACATTAGTGGCTCACTAATATAGATAACTGTGCCGAAACCATAGCCGATTAGAGCAATCAAATAATCGTGCATAATGATGTTTTGCATGTCGCATTTAACGAGTTCATCCCGCATGCTTTTATTAATAACGCACGTGCATCCTGTTACAATATTTGAAATTAAAAGCTTTTTAAAAGTGAAACTTTCTGGCATAAATTTATGTACTTTCCAAAAAGAATTATCTGTTATTCTATCATTTTCATCTATAAGGCATAAATCATGAAATGAGAGTATTGGTTTCTTTTCTAAATGATGACCATTCTTGAGTATGCCAGTCATCTGCAATTCGACTTTATTTTCAAACCAAATATCGTCCTGATCACTTAGGGCAATAAACTCATTACTTGCTAGTGAAATAGCATATTTAAATGCTCCGTTTGGCCCTAAATTCTCTTCGTTAAAAAAGAGTTTTATTGAACTGAACTTTTCTTTATAATCATTTAAAATGGATCTTGTAGAATCTGAAGAACAGTCATCTACAATGATGATTTCATCAATTGGGTATGTTTGATTTAGTATTGAGTCTAATTGCCTTTTCAAGTATAACTCCCCGTTATAAGTACATAAGGCTACACTTAGTTTGTTTCGCTTTTCAGACATAAGTTATATGATTCAAAATGTTTAGATTTTCATTTATTTTTTTTTACTTAATGCAAAAGAAATAGCTTTATTCATTAATCATCTCATCAAAATATTGGTCAATTTGATACTTCCAACTAAACTTATGTTTTTCAATTTTAATATCGCCTTTTCTATCTATTAAATCAGTTTTTTTTAACCCTGCTATAAATTTTCCCCAATTTTGAAATGGTTGAAAGTATGAAATATGCTTATTTGCAAAAACATTTTGTAATTCTAATAACGGAGTTGATAAAAATGGGATTCCAGCAGTTATATAAAATGAAGCTTTTGTAGGATAGCATAAATTATAATAAAACTTTGTTTCATCGTAAGGAATTAATCCAATGTCGCATTTAGAAACAATATAATGTGCTTTCTCTTCCTCAAAATCTCCAAGATAAATTACATTAGCAGGCAAATCGATTTCCTTTAACCATTCCCCCCAAATTCCTATCAATATTAATAAATTACTTGCATTTACTCTAAAAACATCTATCAACTGATCGATTTGTCTTCCTTTATTTAAACTACCAGCATAGATATATTTAATGTTTTCATCTGCAATCCAAGACTTATTAGGCAATTTAAAAGGCACCGAAAGAGCATCAGGGCCACCGTTTATAATTACTTCAGCAAAATGTTTATCAATCTTATACTTTTCGCAAACATATTTAGACATTTCGTTTGATGCGAATATGTAGTGGCAATTTGGTATACTATAAAATAAATTTTCATGCTCTAACATAGAGCTATGTATTGGTAAGTCTAAGTCTATCGCTTGTTCATAAGGAAGATCATTTACTTCTATGATTAAACGATTATTTTTCGCAATAAAGGTAAGTATTGTTTTAAACACAATTTGGCTAACCTTTTTGGTTAGCATTGGAAAAAGTAAAGAAATTGCTGATTGATGTGCTAAAATTATTTTGTCATTATGGCATGAAAGTAAAATTAACAAACGAAGTCCAGCCCAAGTTCTTCTAAAGATATTGTCCTTATAAAAATACATGTTCAATCTGCGACATCCTAATAAATTCATTTTATCAGAAAAAGCTAAATTTCGGGCCATACCGCCTTCATTAATAGAATCTGATAAATATGTTATATAATAAAAATTATTCATTTAAGTAGAAGTATTCATTAGCTTGTAAACTGTAATATTATATAGACTTTAAACTCTTTAATTGCATAATAACATTTTTTGGTTTAAAATATTCCCATTCAAACAATATTAATCCCTTACTCCTTAGAATAAAATAAAATGAAATACAAATAATTACCTCAGTGGATAAATAGCTTATGCTGGTTCCTATATAACTGAAGAAATAAGCCATTATTATATTCAACACTAAACTAAAGCAGGCTGCAAACGTAGTGGTTCGTAAAAATAATTGATCCATGCTTAAATTAAGCATTGTTTGTATCCCCATTATACTACTCATTGCTGAAATTAATGGCAAAAAGCTTAGTATTTGCACACTTATTATTGAACCATCAAATTTTTTACCATATATGAGTGAAATTACAAAGGGTGCTAATATTAAAATTCCGAGACAAACTGAGGCAGTAAAATAAAATACAAGCGGTATAATTTTTCTCAACTTAATTAATCCATTTTCTTTACTTTCAGAAAATGATTTTCCGATGTATGGGTAAAGTGAAGATGAAAGTGGAATATTAACAACCCCTTGAACAATAACAATAAAACTTACGGCTGTTGTGTAAAAGCCAATTGCTTTTGTTTCTTCAAAAAAACCTAATATAACGATATTAGTAGTGGTATATAGTGAGAATATAATCGAAGAAAAGAATACTAATCGAACCTCTTTTAGAACCTTCAAAGAATGTTTTATGGAAATAAAAGTGAATTTAATCTTGAGAATAAAAAAAACATATAAAACAGAAGTTAAGCTAATTAGAAAATTACTAAACACACTTATACTAACATATAATATTAAATCATTTCTTTTAGAAATGAGGAGTAAGACTAAACTTGTATTAATAACACCTTTTATGATTGTTAAAAAACTTAAAACCGAAAGTTTTTGCAAACCTTGATATACATATTGAGGTGTTAAAAATGCAGAAATAACATTCAAAAATAAAACGCAAGAAAGCATTAGGTGCTCTCTTAAAAGAGGGATTATTCCAATGCAAATTATGAAAATGAAAATTGTTATTATTAATAACAGCGCCCTAGCACAAGTTACCTCAGAAAAAACATTTGATCTTATAACTAAATTATCAGGCTCTATAGCAATCTTTCTTGTTGCGGTAAAATCGAAACCATAATTTACTATCAGAATAAAATAAGTAATGTATGCAGTTATATAATTAATTACACCAAAGCCATCCGGCCCTAGTATTCTAGAAACAAAAGGAATTGTAATTAAGGGGAAAATATAATTAACAATCTGCACTAAACCTAACGATGCAATATTATTAATAAGAGTTCTATTTTTTGAAGATGCCATTAAGTGCTAAAATATGTTTGTTAATAATTATCAATGTTCATTCCGAGAATATGTTTAACTCTCTTTTTTAAATTCTGAATAAAACTAGGTCTATATATTTGACAATATTTGCCGACATTTATATAATTAGCTCTATAGAATCTTGTTTTTTGCGTTACATTTTCAAAAATATTCCTATTAAGTGTTGCTTTTTCATTAAGATATTTAACTTTTTGCTCATCAATGTTTGTTTGGTTAACATAATGATTCTGATGAAGAACTCTAACACTGTCAACAAACTTAATATGCAACGGCTTTTGTTTAATTCTAAAAATTAGTTCATCATCATCATAACCATGACCCCATGCATACCTTGGGTCAAACCCTCCAAGATCAACCAAATCACAAGTCATTATTGCAGTGCAAAAATGATAGGAAGCAGGACGATATTTTGAATGATTATACCAGCCTAAACCACCATCCACTTGAACAACATATTTATTGTTTTCAATTATAGATGAAATATTATCACGATTAAAAAAAAGTGTATCATCATCTGTATTTTTCTTATCTAAAGAAAAACACCCAAAACTTAAGTAATCATTTTTTTTAAGATGTTTGTCCACATACCCTAATATGTCGTCAAAATGATAGCACTCAGGATTTTGAATTACTATTTTATCTCCTTTTGCTTGTTTAAAACCTAGATTAAATGGTATGCAAGGATTATTGTACCATTTATCAATCTTTTCTAATCGGATAACCTTTAGAAAAGGGAAAATTATTTGTAAGTCCTCTAATCTTTCATGCTCATCACTTCCATCATCAACTACAATAACCTCAAAATCAATTTTTTCGTAATTTAAATTTATACTGTTTAAAGTTCGAAGAAATAGTTTTCTACGATTATAATAGGCCGTAATTATAGAAATCATAATTATTTATAAATAGCGTGAGTATATATCAGAGTGTTTTAATATCCATTCATGCTGATGCAGCAGCATTTCTTGATAATTTGGAACGATATAGTCAAAGTCTGTTCTAATAGTAATTAAACTTTTATCAATATGATAGTCATCTTTTGGTTC
Source organism: Pedobacter sp. D749 (assembly GCF_019317285.1). NCBI lineage: Bacteria > Pseudomonadati > Bacteroidota > Sphingobacteriia > Sphingobacteriales > Sphingobacteriaceae > Pedobacter > Pedobacter sp. D749. Next base: position 5,385,961 of record NZ_CP079218.1, on the reverse strand, counting down.
AATTGATATCTTATTATCTCTATAGATAGCATTAAATAAGGCAATTAAGTTGTACTTATCTATTTTAGTTTTCGGAGCCACTTGAATTAAACCTGTAATATCCTGATTTATAACCTCAACAATCACTTTACTTAATTCTAGAGTAGTTAATCCTGACCAGTAAGCTTTTCTAAATCCGTTTAATTTACTTTCTTTGGGCTGCGACATAAACCAATGAAATAATCCTATCCCATTTTCGTTTAGTTCTGGGCCTATAATGGAGGTACGAATTGTTATATCTTTATTATTATTTAACTCCCCTAATGCCTTAGACTGAGCATAAAAACCCATTCCATCTTTAACATCATTCTCAGTATATGCGCCCCTTTTACCAGAAAAAACACAATCTGTACTTATATGTATAATCTTAGTGTTATTCTTTTTTGTTACTTCTTCAAGGTAATGAGGAAAATAACTATTGAACCAAATTGCTTTAGATGGATTATCTTCTGCATCTTTATTTAAAATTCCAATACAATTTACAATATAGTCAAATTGATGATCCAACAAAATAGAGGATAATAGATTTAGATCTGAAACATCAATATTAAACAATTTATCATTCTGGCGAATATTTCTAGCCAAACCGTAAACATCATATGAATTAATTTCATTAAAGAAATTATATATCATATGACCTGCCATGCCCTTAACACCAATAATTAATATTCTCTTCATTTAATAACCTCTTTATTCCAAATTACACTATTAACAACGGAAGTATAGCTTTGGATGGCTTTAACTACACGATCTGATGTATTTGTCACTAAGTATTCTCTAGGTAGATCAATGTTTATATCAAACAAACCTCTAGCTATTTCTATAGAATTTAAAATTTGATCTTCAGTTATCCCTCCTAGCACTATTGTTCCAGCATCAATAGCCTCGGGTCTTTCTGTACTTGTTCTAATACTAACCGCTGGAAACCCCATCATTGCTGATTCTTCACTTATTGTTCCGCTATCAGAAAGAACTATAAATGCATTCTTCTGTAATTTTACGTAGTCGAAAAAGCCTAGAGGTGGTATATTGGATATTAATGGATGAAATTTGATTCTGTTTTTTTCAATGCGATTTTTAGTTCGTGGGTGTGTAGAAAATATTATAGGCATTGTATATTTTTCGGCAACCTGATTTAAAGAATGTGCCAAAATTTCAAAATGATTATCCAAATCGATATTTTCTTCCCGATGTGCACTTACTACTATATACTCTTGATTTTTTAGATTCAAGCGAGAAACAACATCACTATCGACGATTTGACTATTATATCTTAACAAGACTTCTTTCAAAGGAGAACCCGTGAGAAAGATATGATCTTTTCTAAAACCTTCGCTTAATAAATATCGTCTACTATTCTCTGTATAAGTTAAGTTAATATCGCTAATATGATCTGAAATTTTACGGTTAATTTCTTCAGGAACATTTTGATCAAAACATCTATTCCCAGCTTCCATATGAAAAATAGGGATTTTAAGTCTTTTAGCAGATATTGTGCTTAAAACGCTATTAGTATCTCCTAATACCAATAATGCATCAGGCATTTCTTTCAATAAAATTTCATACGATTTTGAAATTACATTACCTATTGTTTCACCCAAATGATTCCCTGAAACATTTAAAAAATAATCTGGTTTTCTTAGGCCTAAATCTTCAAAAAAAATTTCATTTAATTCATAATCGTAATTTTGACCTGTATGAATTAAAAGGTGATCAAAGTATACATCACATTTTTTAATACACTCAGCTAAACGTATAATTTCAGGTCGAGTACCTAAGATTGTTACTACTTTTAATTTTTTCATGTTAATTTTATTGTATCAGCTAATCTGCGGCTTAATTATGTCTCTTATATAAGATTTTTTCAAAACGAGAGAATTGTGTTTATTAAAATGTAAACCAAGTTAAAGATACCTTTGACATAATGACGATTTCAACAACCAGACAACATAAATTTATTTTTACAATCAATATTTAGTTGTTAATTTAGAACAAATCAAGCTTTTTGAGTAGCTTCTTTATACCTTCCACATCTTTTCTACTTGTATTATGCGAATTATAATCTTCAACATTTGGCATAATTTCTTTTCCCTCTGAGAAATACTTCGCATAATTTAAGTCTCTATTATCAGCAGGAATGCGATAAAAATCACCCATGTCCTCCGCTTTAAGCATCTCTTCACGCGTACACAAAGTCTCATATAACTTTTCTCCATGTCTCGTGCCTATAACTTTATATTCGCTGTTTATATTTTTTAATTGGCAAATTGCTTCAGCTAAATCTCCTATCGTTGCAGCAGGGGCTTTGTTTACAAACAAATCACCTGGATTTCCATGCTCAAAAGCGAATAAAACCAATTCAACAGCTTCATCTAGCGACATTAAAAAACGTGTCATAGTAGGATCTGTCACAGTTAATATTTCACCTCTTTCAATCTGAGATAAAAATAGCGGAATAACTGAGCCCCGTGATGCCATTACATTTCCATATCGTGTTAAGCAGACTGTAGTATTTATCAAATTACGAGCTTCAGCTACAGCAACTTTTTCCATCATTGCTTTAGAAATCCCCATTGCATTTATCGGATAAGCCGCTTTATCGGTTGATAAACAAATAACTTTATTAACCTTATTCAAAGCAGCTGATCTTATAACATTCTGTGTTCCCTCCACATTTGTTTTTACAGCTTGCATAGGAAAGAATTCGCAGGAAGGTACTTGTTTTAATGCAGCAGCGTGGAACACGTAATCCACATTTCGCATAGCGTATTCAACACTATTATAATCTCTTACATCTCCAATGAAATATTTAATTCTATCATCTTTATAAGAATTACGCATATCATCTTGCTTTTTCTCATCTCGAGAAAAAATTCTTATTTCTTTAAAATGATCTGTATGTAAAAAACGATTCAAAACCGCACCTCCAAATGATCCAGTTCCACCGGTAATTAACAAAATTTTATCTTTTAACATCTTACAATAATTATTTATAATTATGATTTACTATCCAATAACCGTTACTATCAGCACCTACGCGTTCTATTACGCCGTTCTTTTTTTAAAGTTCAAGATCTCTGGCAATAGTCTTTCTCACCACACCTATTGAATTAGCCATTTCAATAGGTGTAATTTTCTTATTCTTTTTCATCAATTCAACAATATGCTTACGTCTATTATCTGTGACATTATCCTCAACCAATCCCATTCGTTGTTTTGTATAACTTAAGACCGCTAAAAAATCATTTGGTATTTCTTCAAGCTCCATTTTCATTGTTGGATATTTCTTGAGTTCTTTACGGATCCGTACAAAACCACTGCCATATTTTTCGATATCACCTGTTAAATAAAACGCTTCGGCAATTAATTTATTCCGGGTATTAGCTTGGTAATTATCTTTTATCAATTCCGCAACGGTTAGATTCCCTTAAAGCATTCCGGGATTATAATATTCACAAAAGCAGACCATGTTTCTATTGTAGCATCATTGAAACTCGCTTTAAATTCTGTATGTTGGTTTTCTACAATCATTATTATTTTTGACCCTAATGCTGGAAATCTATAATCAAGCAACCTAAACAGTCAACTGTTTCAACAATCGCCTCACAATCAACCCCAATACCACCAAAAAATCAGCTAAAAACCCGCCCATTATCAATCCCTTTAATTTACCAAAGCGTTCTTTGGTAAGGGGGTAAATTGGTTGATCAATCACCTGGATCAATGGCGTTTCTTTTAATAAAGCCATTTTAGTAATCTCAAGATTTTTAGCCATTTCTGAAAGGATTGCTTTATTGGTTTCAGCAGAAAATTGTGCCCTTTGAGCTGGCGCCACTCGCTGTACTTGACGAGTAGGATTCAAATTTGGTGTGGCATCAGCCACCGCAACCGCTGCATATATTGCACCATTCATTACTGCTCTCACTGAATCTGTTTTCTGCTGCAATATTTTAACATTCTGTAAAGTCTTTTTCGTTTTGGTATTGATGTAAAATTCATTTACATTTTTCACCAAAGCATCATTAAAATTTTTGGCAAATAATTCATCCTTTGCTTTAACATCTACCTGTATGGTGCTTAATTTTTTGTCGGGCTTCGCTACGTTTAAATAATTTTTATTAATATCTGACACAATAACACCTAATAAGCTATCTCTAAGGCGTGAAGGTTGAAGGTTGAAGGTTAAAGGTTGAAAATTTAGCTTTAACAAGTCCGGCTTTTTAGCCCAGGCTTTACGCAAATCATTAAATTCAATATATCGGTCTACTAATAACTGTTTCTTGCCATTAATTTCAATTGGCGTCAACAAAGTTTGCTCCAACATCATCCTAGACTTATACAATCCCAAGATATTATCTCCTTGAAAAATCCCTCCGCCCCCGCCTATATCTACACCCGCCATAGAAGCTAGTCCTGCTAAACTCCCTAATCCACCGCCCTTCTCATCTTCCAATACGAAAGTGGTAGTAGCGGTATAAATAGGTTTTTTAGTAGTCGCATACCAAAAGCCTAAAACACCACCTAATAAGCCAAAAGCTACAATTATTAACCATTTCGACAGAAGATAGCGCCACCATTCTTGGATTTTGACAATGAGGTCTTTTAGGGAAATCTCGTCGTTTGTATTGTTATGTTGTTGACTTTGTGTCATTTTCGTTTGTCGTTTTTAATTACTCGTCTCAACGATTCTGCAAATCTCTATATTTCCGTTCGCCTATTTAAGTAGAGATTTGTTTATTGCTCCCCTCCCTATAAATCGCCCCTCATCATTAGACGGGACATTTTTTTTACCCTTCTCTCTCCTGAAGGAAAATGAACTAAAGGGGCAGATGATTTACCTTAACAAACTCACAATAATTGCTCCCAATGAAGCAACAGCCGTGCCAATTCCGATCCAGCTTTGCGCAGTTAAACGCTCTCTATCGGCACGCTTCGGAACCAGAATCTCTGCACCAGGTTTAATTTTGGGATCATTATTAAAAAATAGGAATTTACTTACAGCGGCTGCAGAACCATTGGCATATTTAACATACACTCCACCCTTTCTGGCATTAGCAGTAAAGCCACCTGCACCGTTGATGTATTGCCTTAAACTTTTGCCAGGCAAATAAACAATGCTATTTGGATTTAAGATTTCGCCGGTTACTTTAACAGTTTGCAAAGTTCTGGGAACCCGGATTACATCGCCATCCTCTACGATAAGATTATATCTCGAAAGGCTATCTTTTAAAATTTTAACCAAACTGATACCAACTAAATCGCTTTGAATTAATTTTTGCTCAACATTTGAGGTTAAAGTATCTTTTACACCTGCTTCCTGGGCTCTTTTTAAATTCAGGAATTTCCTGTCTTCTTCTTCTTTATTGTCAATCGCATTTTTATCCTTAGGGTTCACTTTTTCTGCTCCCTGTCTTTTCAGCGATGCACCATCCGGATAGGCCGATGGGGTTAACCCTCCAGCTCTTTTAATCACTTCCGAAATTCGCTCATCTTTTCTGGTTAGTGTATAAGTACCGGGATACAATACTTCACCTTCTATTTTCACTTGTTTTTGCACGGTGTATCCTTCAGAGTTTCTTACCGAAACAATATCAAAGGGTTTTAAAATAAAAGGATCGCCCAATAATTTTAAATCCTGATCTACATTCACAATAAAAAGCTCTGCAGCACGGGCAGATATAGATGTAGCATCACTATTTTTTACACGTCTGGCAATTTCAATCCGGTTTGGTGTTGCACCTTCTTTAAATCCTCCGGCCATCTGTATTACCGACTCAAGTGTCATCCCCTCTGCGTATTCGAATGTACCCGCAGCTCTTACTTCTCCCTGAACACTTATTTTATATTCATCTCTTAAATCGAATATCGATGAGATGGTAACTTTATCTTCACGCTGCAATGGAATATCTGCCTCTGTACCGGCAATAATTTTAGCCACATCAAAAGAAATCAATGCGGGTGTATTATCCATATTTAAGCGGTTGATATATCCGCGATTTAAAAAAGCATCTTCAGTTAAACCATCAGACTTATTGATCAAACCTTTCAGGGTTAATCCTTTATCCAATTCATATTGCCCTGGTCTGAAAACAGCTCCCGCTATAGTTACCCGATTTTCGAAGCGATCCAAAATAGCTTCAACTACAAACCGATCGCCATTTTTGGGTTGATAGGTACTAAATTCTGAAGCAGAGATATCCGTTAATTTCCGTTCTTTATCTGTATTTTGAAAAACCTTAATTTTAGCAGTATAAGCCTGATTATTAAAGCCACCAGCAAAATTGATTACATTTTGCAAACTTTCGCCTTTAATGGTCTCGAACAGTGCGGGTCGTTTAATCTCTCCAACCATCTCTACCCTGTTTTCATAAACCGGGATATTGATCACATCCTGATCTTGTAAACGGATATTTCCGCGTTGGATACCACCAGTTACAAAGTCGTACACATCAATGGTACTGATAATTTTATTATTCCTGATTACCTGAATTTTACGATACGAACCGTTATCATTTGGTCCTCCAGATGCACTGAGTGCGTTATAAACGGTTGATAAAGAAGATAAAGTATAGGTACCGGCTTTAACAACCTCACCAGTCATTACGACTTTAATGCTCCTGATATTCCCTAAATTAATGGCAACTGTAGATCTGCCCGATCGTAGCGCCGGATAAGTAGTAGATAATGCAGATCTAATTTTTGAAGAAGCCTGCTCGATACTCAATCCACCCACGGAAACTATACCTACGTATTGTAAACGGATAGTACCATCGGGACTAACTTTAAGTTTATAATTAGCTTCATTATCACCATTAATATCAATCAGCAATTCATCATCAGGGCCAATGATATAACTGCGGGGCGTGGCCAGCCTTAAGTTGGGCTCGAAGGTAATATTGCTGTTTTTAAACAGGTCGGAACCGAAAATTTTAGGTTTTAAAGACTCCAGGACATCAATTTTTGGTGTATTTTTCTTAACAAGAGAATCACTTTTATCTTTGTCGGGGTTATTGTATTTCCGAACTGCCCCATTGGTATTTATATCTGTATCGCTTTGACCGGTATCAGTGGTACCCGATTGTTTACGGATTTTTTCTACCCGGGTGCGTAATTTCTGAATTTCCTCCGCTTTCATTCCCTGCGCAGCAGCAGCCTGCTCTAATTGTGCATCGCTATAGCCAACAGATTCGGCACGCTGGATCATCTGTCTAATCTGTGCGTCAGAAAGATCATCTACTTTAACGTTGGCATAGTTTTGTGCGGAAGCCGATAAATGGCAAAGGAAAATGACGGTTAAAAAACTTAAAAATAAATATATTCTTTTTTTCATGGGTGCAACTGGCAGGCTTTTATCAACTTTAATATAGCCGCATTGAGAGTGCAAAACTATTCAAAATTATTCAGAGTTTTAAATCTATGCAACTTTTACGTTTTCTGATGCAGAAACTACTAAAAACACAGTTAAGTTATAATCTAATTATTTTTAAAAAAACCACTATCTTCACAATGTCAGGCTTAATCACATTTTTCACACGCTCTATTTTATTTACTCAAACGAAACGATTAATTTAAAGTTATATTTTAAATATCTTCAAAATTAGGCCCATTTCTTGCTATAAAGTTTCATTTAAATATATCATCCCAAATTTTGCATGAAAAAATCCCTATTTATCCTTAGTATTTTATTTTTACAGCTAACTGCATTTGCCCAAACAAGTGCAGATTACAATTACACCATCGGTATCAGGGCATTTACCATTATGCAGATGCCAAAAGTATTGGATCAGACAAATTCCCAGAACTATGCTAAAGTATTCGGGCATGGGGCAATGTTTAAGTTCAATGACAACCAGATCAGCTACCGCCTGGCCGGAACCTATTACCGCGATGATCTGACATTTGATAATACATGCGCTACGTGTGAAATCGCTAGTGGAAAGGTTACCGATTATTCCTTTAAGATCGGATTTGAGAAAAGCTTTAACTATACTAAAATACAGCCATATTTTGCTTTCGACTTAGGCTACCGCTACAATCGGTTTACCGGCAACTTAGCATCAAAAAATATAGTGGCAAATAACATCGGAAAAACGACCGATGCCAGTAAAAGTGGCTTAGTTGTCAGTCCGGTAATTGGCTTTAAGCTAAATGTTTTGCCACAACTGTCCATTTTTGCAGAAAGTAGTCTTGATTTCTTCTTTTCTTATGAAAAACAAGACAATACGCAACTGAACGGAGCATCAAGAGATGTAACTACTTACAAAAAACTAGAGTCGTTATTAAATCCTGTATCGGCTGGCATTCAGTTTAGCCTGAGCAACAAGAATTAGCACAGTTTAATTATTTATATAGGTAAGCAATCTTTCAGATTATAACCTGGCATTAACCAAATCGCGATTGATAAAAGATTTGGTATCGAAAATTACTGTGCCATTATTTTTATATTGAAGATAATCCAAATCCAGAAACTCCTGGTGTGCTACGGCAAGGATTATGGCATCGTAAATTTCAGTTTTGTTTAATTGTATGAGTTCAAAACCATAATCACCCTTAACCTCAGCAGCATTTGCCCAGGGATCGTAAACATCAACAGCTAAGCTAAAGGATTTAAGTTCTTTGTAAATATCAATTACCCTGGTATTACGGGTATCCGGACAGTTTTCTTTAAAGGCAAAACCTAAAATCAATACTTTAGCGCCGTTAATCATTTTGTCTTTCGCAATCAGCATCTTAATTACCTTATTTGCTACAAACATGCCCATATTGTCGTTTACGCGGCGACCAGACAGAATAACTTCTGGTTTATAACCCAATGCTTCTGATTTATGCGCCAGGTAATAAGGATCTACCCCTATGCAATGTCCGCCTACCAGACCTGGTTTATAATTAAGAAAATTCCATTTTGTAGAAGCGGCAGCCAATACATCAGTTGTATCAATTGCCATCCGATCAAAAATAAGGGCTAGTTCGTTTACGAATGATATATTCACATCACGTTGTGCATTTTCGATCGCTTTTGAAGCCTCTGCAACTTTAATACTGGGTGCCAGGTGTGTACCAGCAGTAATGATGGAGTTGTAAAGTTGATCTATTTTAATCGCTATTTCAGGTGTAGATCCAGAAGTAACCTTCTTAATTTTGGTTAAGGTATTTACTTTATCGCCCGGATTGATCCGCTCGGGCGAATAACCACAAAAGAAATCAACATTATATTTTAATCCGGATATTTTTTCTAATACCGGCACACAGTCTTCTTCTGTACAACCAGGATAAACGGTAGATTCGTAAATAACAACATCTCCTTTTTTTAGTACAATTCCGATCATTTTACTCGCTTCTAAAAGCGGTTTAAGATCAGGTTGTTTAAGGTGATCAATAGGGGTAGGGACAGTTACAATATAAATGTTGCAAGTGCTGATATCGGCAAGATTTGAAGTTAAATACAATCCTGAATCTACTTTCCCCTTTAAAACAGCATTTAAATCTGTCAGGTTTGCTTCGTGGGTGCCATCTTCAAGTTGTTGTAACGCTGCCACACGGCTCTCGTTAATATCGAAACCTTTTACAGCATATTTCTTAGCAAATGCTATTGCAAGAGGTAATCCTACATAACCCAATCCAATAACTGCAATCTGCTTATCTTGATCCATATCTTTCTAATGATGTGGCAAAGATATACAAAATCGTTATTAGGACTTCAATATTGAAATTCTATAACCAAGTAAGTGGATGAGAATATAAAACTATTTTTAATTATCATATTCCATCTGTATTAGAAATCTATTGTATTGGCGCGGATTAGCGCCAAAATTCAAACTGCCGGCCACAGGGGTATGGTTGGTTCAGCTATTTAAAGTAAACTTAAAAAGAGGCTGTATCAAAAAGATTTACGCTGGCTCAAAAGCAAATTATATTTTGATACGTCGTCATTCCCAATTTAATTGGGAATCCTAATGCTACTACAGAGCACTTTAAGATTCCCGCCTGCGCGAGAATGACGGGAAACGAAATAAAATTATAGTCTTAACAGCTAGATTTTACTTTTGATACAGCCTCTTAAGGGTATATAAATTATAGTAAACTTATTATTTAATCTGTTTTAACAGATAACTTCCGTAACCACTTTTAACAAGCGGTGTAGCAATTGCAGTAAGTTGCTCTGCATTGATGAAGCCCATTCTATATGCAATTTCTTCAATACACCCGATTTTTAAGCCTTGTCTTTCTTCAATAATCTGCACAAACTGCCCGGCCTGCATTAATGAGGTAAATGTACCCGTATCTAACCAGGCTGTACCACGGCTTAATACACCTACTTTAAGCTTACCCCGTTCTAAATAAACGCGGTTAACATCAGTAATTTCATATTCACCCCGAGGAGAAGGCTTAATGTTCTTTGCAATTTCTACCACTTCGTTATCATAGAAATACAAACCTGGCACTGCATAGTCAGATTTTGGCTGCGCGGGCTTTTCTTCAATAGAAATAGCCTTCTTATCTGCATCAAATTCTACCACGCCATAACGTTCAGGGTCTGATACCTGGTAGGCAAATACCACTCCACCATCCGGATTGGAACTGGCTTGTAATAATTTGGCCATACCATCACCATGAAAAATATTATCACCTAAAACTAAAGCAACTTTATCTTTACCGATAAATTCTTCGCCGATTACAAAAGCCTGGGCTAAACCATTTGGTTCTGCCTGTACGGCATAACTGAATTTACAACCTAAAGAAGCCCCATCACCTAATAATTTCTCGAAATTTGGCAGATCGTGTGGGGTAGAAATAATGAGAATTTCTTTTATCCCAGCCAACATTAAGGTAGATAAAGGATAATAGATCATCGGCTTATCGTAAACCGGCATCATTTGTTTGCTGCAAGCTAAAGTTAAAGGGTGTAAGCGTGTTCCGCTTCCGCCGGCTAAGATTATACCTTTCATATTAAATTTGAGATTTTAGACACTAGATTTGAGATTAATAACTCTACCTAAACACCTATATTACTTTTATTTATTAATTTGTTTTATACAGTCCACCAAACTATCTCTCCAATAAGGGATTTCTAAATTAAAAGTTTCTTTAATTTTAGTTTTATCCATTACTGAAAATGCCGGTCGTGTTGCCTTTGTTGGATAGGAAGAACCTGGTATTGGATTAACTTTAACCACTGTTTCGCTAATATCAAATATGGCCTTCGCAAAATCGAACCATGAAGTTACTCCCTCATTGCTGAAATGATACACGCCATAAGCAGTTGATGAAGAAGCAATCACTTCAAAAATGGTGTTTGCGAGATCAATGGCATAAGTTGGCGTACCTACCTGATCGGCGATGATATTTAGTTCATCACGTTCAGCTCCAAGTTTAAGCATGGTTTTCACAAAGTTATTGGCATATTCAGAATATAACCAGCTCGTGCGGATAATAAAATGGGCCGGTAATATTGAAGTAACAGCTTTTTCTCCATCAAGTTTCGTTAAGCCGTAAACATTGATCGGTTTAGCCTCGTCATTTTCCTTTAGCAATTTTACTTCATTTCCTTCGAAAACGAAATCTGTAGAAACATGGATTAAAGTAGCATCGTTTGCCAAACAGGCCGAAGCCAGGTACGCAGCGCCAGTTTCATTAATGGCTTTAGCAAGATCAACCTCGTCTTCTGCTTTATCAACAGCAGTATATGCGGCACAATTGATTACAAAACCTGGTTGCTCTTTCGCCAAAAGATCGTTCAAAGCACTTTCATTTAGAATGTTGGCATCCTGTTCCGCAGGAAAAACAATTTCCGTAATTCCTCTTCGTTCAGCTACAACCTTTAAACACTGGCCTAGCTGTCCGCCAGCGCCAATTACTAATATCTTGCTCATATATGCTGGAGTTCGGCAAATGGTTTTAAAAGTAGATCTTTATCCGAAATTGCCTGATCCTTTTCTGGGATTAACCAATCGATATTCAAATCCTTGTCATTATAAATCACTCCTGTTTCTGACGCTTTATTGAAAAAGTTATCACATTTATATAAAAACTCTGCGGTTTCGCTTAAAACAGAAAAGCCATGTACAAACCCTCGAGGAATATATAATTGTAATTTATTTTCAGCACTTAAATGTACAGCAATATGTTTGCCATAAGTCGGTGAACCCGGGCGTACATCAACGGCAACATCCAGTACTTCACCTTTGGTTACACGCACCAGTTTTGCCTGTGCAAACTCTCCTGTTTGAGCATGTAAGCCACGGATTACGCCATAGGAAGAATAAGATTGGTTATCCTGTACAAACCTGCCAGATAAACCTGTTTTCTCTTCAAAGGTATATTGATTAAAACTTTCGAAAAAATAACCTCTTGGATCTTCAAATACCCTGGGTTTAATAATCAGGCAGTCTTTTAATCCTGTTTGTTCAATTTCCATTATTTGTTGCTGTACTGTTGTTTGTAATAGGATTGATAATTACCAGAAGTTACATTGTTTAACCAATCTTCATTTTGCAGATACCAGTCTACTGTTTTAGCCAGCCCCTCTTCAAACTGTAAGCTCGGCACCCAATCTAATTGATTTTGTAGTTTACTGGAATCGATTGCGTAACGCAAATCATGACCTGCACGATCGGTAACATAAGTTATCAATTTGGCCGATTCACCCACCTCACGTCCTAGTTTTTGATCCATTATTGTACAAAGCAAATTGATCAGATCGATATTCTTCCATTCGTTATGGCCACCGATATTGTAAGTATCCCCGGTTTTCGAATTGTGGAAAATTACGTCTATTGCCCTGGCGTGGTCTTCCACCCATAACCAATCGCGCACATTTTCACCTTTACCATAAACAGGTACAGCTTTATTATTTTTAATGTTATTGATCGCCAATGGAATCAGCTTCTCTGGAAAATGATGAGAACCATAATTGTTTGAGCAATTGGAAATCACACAATCCATACCATAAGTATCGTGATATGCCCTTACGAAATGATCTGAACTGGCTTTCGATGCTGAATAGGGGCTATGTGGATCATAAGCAGTAGTTTCGGTAAACATGCCTTCTTCACCTAAAGCACCATATACCTCATCGGTACTTACATGGTAAAAACGTTTTTTGTCATAATTATCTTTCCAGTATTCGCGGGCAGCATTTAATAAATTTACTGTGCCGATTACATTGGTAATTACGAAAGCTGTTGGATCGCTGATCGATCGATCTACATGGCTTTCTGCTGCAAGGTGTATCACGGCATCAAAATCTTCTGTTTTAAACAGATCGAACATCGCGTTAGCATCCGTAATATCTTGTTTTACAAATCTATAATTTGGCTTATTTTCGATATCAGTTAAATTAGCCAGGTTACCAGCATAGGTAAGTTTGTCTAAATTGACAATTTCATATTGAGGGTAGTTATTTACAAAACGACGAACTACATGAGAGCCTATAAAGCCCGCACCACCGGTGATTAAGATTTTTTTCACAGTATTATATGTTTTTCAATCCGCTAAAGTAAGTTAGATTTAACTGAAATACAACTAATTTTGGCATTCATAACATCTAAGTTCCTCTCTAATATAAAAAATAATATAGCAACGCACTTATTGATTTTTTATATTTAACAGATGATATGCATCTAAATTGTTTATTATTTTGCGCTCCCGAATAAGCAAAGGATAAAATGAACATTAAAACATTAAAGTTTCTTAATACCGAATATTCAGCTATTACAAACGAATAAAAATTCTTAATAGACCATGAGTATAACAAAAATGAATAAATGATCGACGACAAGATCAGTTCTCAAATTAACCTTCTCTTTTAAATGCATTGAACTTTTTTTATAGAAACGCAATGATTCATATTGCTGCATTTAGCCTATATTATTTTTGAAATACATCTTTATTTATTGTCTATCCATTTAATTAGGTGGGGCGCAGTTCCTGTATACCATAAAATTGCAGAAATAAAAAATATGGCAATTAAAATCCACAAAATAGGCCATCCTTCGAATTTGTGTTTTGAAAAGGGAGTGTAAGACGCTTCAAATTTATTATGTTCATTGCCCATCCTTTTACCCTTTTTCACCGGTTTAGGATCAGAGATATTGCTCATAAATATTCAGTTAGAAATACAAAGTTAAACTATAAACCTATAAATTGAAAATTGTTTCGGATTCTTATTACTTAAGTTTAACAGGAGAAATAAAGTTTCAAAAGAAGGATATAGTGAAAATCCAATGAAATATATGTTTAAATGATGCTAGCCCAAGTCTGATAAAGCATCGTAAGCCTAATCAATAATTTACTATCACTCCACTCATACTGACAAACAAAGGAAGAAAACCTACATCGCAGCTACTGAACTTTCCAGTTCTTTATACCACTCTTCTCCATATTTACGGATAAGCGGTCCTTTTAAAAAGCTGTATACAGGAACCTTAAGTTCGCGACCAAAAGTGCAGGCATCATGGCAGATATGCCAGCGATCGTAATTGAGGACCTCAAATTCCGGATATTTAGTTATCCGGATAGGATAAAGGTGACAGGAAATTGGTTTCTGCCAATCTACGATACCTTGCTCGTATGCTTTTTCGATAGCACATTTGGTAATACCGCCTTCAAAAAGCACATAAGCACATTCTTTATTTTTATCAACACAAGGGGTGGTCAAATCACCAACTTCATCAACTACATAAACGCCTTGTTCTTCAATCGCTTTAATACCTTTTTCGTTGAGCAGGTGTTTTATTTTCGGATAAATCTCCTCCAAGACAGCCTTTTCATCATGATCCAAAGGTGCGCCAGAATCACCTTCCACACAGCAGATTCCTTTACATTTGCTTAAATTACAAACAAAGTTTTCCTTCAATACATCTTCGTGCACCAGCACCTGTTCAACTTCTATCATCATTATTCTTTTGCTAAAGCATATTTCAGCCCACTGGCCGATTTTAATTCCATTGTAACTGCTCCCACCAATATTTCTACTTGTGCCTTCACAGGCACCCGATTTCCATCATCGGTTACCCAAAGGTATAATCTGCTATCCTTTTTAAAAATACGCCCAGGCTTAATAGACGGGCTGAATTTCAAACAGCGGATATTGCCCAGTTTACTCTTAACCGTTTCTTTGCCTACGTACTCTACTTCAAGTGCGGAAATTTCATCGCCCAAAAAATAGTTCAGTTTAAACTTATTTCCGACTTTGATTTTGCTTATATCCAGGCTCCTGGCAAAATAGTAAGCCGAAACGAGGTCGAAAGTCTGATTGGTTGGCGTGGTAAACGTTCCCCTGTTCGAAACTACTTTCTTTCCATCCTGATTAAAACGCGCTTTATCCTGACGTTTATAACTGGCCTCACGAATATTCTCTTGGTAGAAATAAGGTAAAAGGTCTGTTTTATCGATATACGAATCGTAGTGATCTCTTATTTTATAAAACACATCAAAAGTTCCGGAGGTCTGCGCATCAACGGTAAGTTTGTAGGTAGGTTTGTTATCAAACTTTAAATCAGAATTAGTAACCTTAATAGTAGCTTCTGCCGCTGTGATGAACCCATACCTTAGTTTATATTGCAAAACTTCACCTTCCTGAAATACAGCTTCTTTCTTCAGGGGAAGTTCCTGAGCCATTGTAAAGAGACTGCATAAACCGGCCGTAACAGTTAGAAATATTTTTTTCATTGCTTTTGTACTCATTTGTGTGTGTTGCAGGGAAAAACCATTTCCTAAAATATAGGATAAATTCTTTCCTGCATGAAGATATACAAAAAGCAATCCAAAATTTAATCTTTTCTTTTATATACAGGAACAGTAGAGCAGGGCTCACCAAACATAATGCTTTTAACTACCGGGGTAAGCAGATTGGTAACTTCTACATAAGCAGCAACCGGCACATCAATTTCGCCACACCCTTTAACCACGACACGTTCGTTTGCATAATCCTGGGGATTGATTTTAGCTAATGCCTTGGTAAATAAAACAGCTTCTAATGTGTTTAAGTCCCCGAATACTACTTCATTAGCATAGGGTTTTAGCTTATTGGCCAGCAACATATATGCCCAGGTAGGTACAATGGCATCTGCAGAGCAGGTGATGGCCACATTCTTATCTTGATATTGTGCCCAATCGTGCTCCTTTATAAATGCCCGGAAATCTTTTTCCCTCAGCATTAATCCGTGAAACAAATTATCTACGATATCGTAAACTACCCTCTCGCCTTTATGATAAAAATCTTCGAGGTTTAAAGTAATTAAACCACTATTGGTAACCTTATTTATGATGTTTTCCTGAATTTCCATGGCCTTAAATAAAAAAACCGTCCCGACTGATCATCGGAACGGTTACAAAATTACGTATTTTCTAATTAATAGAATTTCACACGATTGTCTTTTATCTTGGCATTTTCTTGTAAAGCCTGGAAAGCTGATCCTAATGAACGCTGACCTAAACTTAACATCATGCTTTCTTTTTGTTTAAACATATTTGCAATTGGAGCCGGGTTTGTAAATCCATCAACAGTAAATACATATACACCACGCTCACCTTGAACAGGGGCAGATACTTTGCCTGGCTGTGAACCGAATACACTACCTACCAATGCATTTTCTTGTGCAACACCTGGAATTACAGGGTTAGCAAATACTACGTTCTGTACAGGATTAACCGGGCGGGCAACTTTAGCCGCAATCTGATCGATACTTCCCTTACCTGCATTGGCTAATTTTTCTTTCAATTGTTTGGCTTTAACCGCGTTGATTACCATCGGTTCAATTTCTTTCTTCACATCAGCTAATGATAAAATGCCTTTCGGGCTGATGTTGGTTAAGCGTGCTACCACGTAAGCATTGCTCATGGTATAAATTTCAGGTAAAACATCACCTTTATCTGCTGCGTAAGCGTCCTGGATTAGTTTACGTGGGTTATCTAAACCTGCAGCAAATCCTTGTGTTGCGGCTACTTTATCAGCTACAGCTACTTTCAATCCTTTTTGGGCTGCAAATTTACTGAAATCGTTACCTTTTACATCTGTTAAGAAACTGCTCGCAGCTTTATAAGCAGCTGCCTGGGTTTTGCTACTTGCTGCTAATGCTTTTTCTACATAAGCCAATTTAGCTACCTTAGAAGAACCGATCTGTTTTTCGATTTTAAGAATATGGTAACCGAATTGAGATTTTACAACTTTAATATCTCCTGTTTTACCATCAAAAGCAGCATTTTCAAATTCAGGAACCATTGCACCACGTGCAAAAGTACCCAACTCACCACCTTTATCTTTAGAACCATCTACACTGTAGTTTTTAGCAAGTTCAGCAAAATTACCACCTTTTAAAATTAATCCTTTTAATGAGTCAGCAAGTTTGATCGCTTTATCTTCGCCGCCAACTTTAGCCGGATCAATTAAGATGTGGCTTGCTTTTACCGAATCAGGAGAGATACGGGTAGCAACCACTTTCACAATTTTGTATGAGTTACCGCTTAATTTCGGACCGTAAAAACTGCCTGCAGGCAAAGCGAATACTGCTGAATCAACAGCCGGATCTAATTTACCTTTTGTGATATAAGTGAATGGAACTTTAACGTCTGAATTAATGGCTGCGAAAAGAGAATCGTTTTTAGCTACCTGAAAATCAGCGGCAATTTTATCTACCTGAGCTTTGATTGCTAATGAATCTGCTTTATTTGGGCTGATGCTGAAAGTAACATACTCAAAAGCACGTGTTTCCTGCGGATTGTTAAAACGCGCTTTGTTCTGATCATAATATTCCGAATAATCAGCATCAGTTAACTTAACTGACTTATCAGGAATTGAAGCATAATCTAAGCTTACATATTTAAAGTTAGCCAGTTTGTTACGGTTGTTATATTCATCTGTAGCTTCTAATGAAGTTACATAAACCGAGTTACGGATTAAGTTAGAATATTTAGTTTGTAATGCCTGGTTTTTAATCTCCTCCTGTAACATGGTAGATTGTTGCAAAGCCTGAGGTTCTTTCGATTTCAAAAAATTCATCAGGGTTGCACGATCTAACTGCCCGGTTTGAGGATTAGAAAAATACTGTTTAATCAACGGACTAGGGTTCTGACCTTGTAATAAATCTACCAACTCATCTTCTGATACGGTTAAACCTAAACGATCATATTCTTTAGTCAACAAAACTTTTGCCAGCTCTGCATTCCATGCCTGATCAACAGCCATAGCAGTCATCTGTGCATTAGCACTACCTCCATATTGTTGTTTCATCTGGTTTACACCCTGATCAACCTTTGGTCCGAACTCATCAATATTGATGTCGTTACCATCTATAGACCCTACAACTTTTTGATTTGCCGACCAAAAAGGTTTACCCACGTTAATTGCATCACCTACTAAAAACGCAACAATTGCAAAACCGATTGCAAAGACCAGAATATAGCCTGCACGGTTGCGCAAAAATGTCATTAATCCCATATTGTAATTATAAATTTATTTAGTTCTTTTTTAAGAGGGCGCAAGATACAAATTTGCCTTAAAAAAGAAAACACAAAATTTTATTTATCAAGCGCTTAATTATTAAGGGGATGGAAGAGGTAAAATGGCAAATGGAAGAGGTAATATTTATCACTAAAATTGACTTCAAAGCTAATGCGAATTCAATAGATGCTTAATCCCTCATCCATCTCACATCCCACATTTTACATCAATTAAGGCGCTACGCCTTCTTTCATATTCAATTCGCCGTTTCCGCTATCCATTTCATAGGTACTAAAATCCTGTGGTGCCTTGAAATTTATCCCTTCTCCTACACTTCCGTCTACTCCCTTAACATACACCCGCTGATTGGAATAGAAAATTTTCTTCGATTCATCCCAGATCAGTTC
The DNA here is from genome assembly GCF_019317285.1 of Pedobacter sp. D749. Classification (NCBI taxonomy): domain Bacteria; kingdom Pseudomonadati; phylum Bacteroidota; class Sphingobacteriia; order Sphingobacteriales; family Sphingobacteriaceae; genus Pedobacter; species Pedobacter sp. D749. The sequence continues at coordinate 5,367,076 of NZ_CP079218.1, read as the reverse complement.
CTGAGAGGAGAAGGTATCACCTTTACTACTTTTCACCACTACGTTCTTCCTGAATTCGGTTTTGAGCTCATTATCTCTCCTGATGGCATAATCGCATATCAGATTTCCATCAATGGTCCCATTAGGATTGTAAAAATCGATATTTACCCCTTTAATCATCTCCTGATAAGTACTCCCGTTAGCGGGCGTAACCTTATCCAGTATCGGAGCCACACCTTTAGCTTTGATCCTTGCAGAATCGCTGTAGATAATATCCACACCTATAGTGCGGTCGCGGGATAGGATTGTCTTATTTATCGAAACTGAGTTTGCTTTTTTTAGATCGTCGTCTCCACAGGAAGCCAGAAAAAAAGGCAACACCAGAAACAGACCATATAAAAATGCTTTCAGTTTCATTAATCAACACGGTACTTACGGAACCAGGTATCGTTTAGGGTAAAACCTAAATGGAAATTAATATATTGCTCTTTAACCAGGTTATTGTTTAATGTTCCTCGTTGTCCGAGTTCTGTTGTAAAATTGATTTTATAAAATGCAGTACCACCATTAGCAGTAGGTAGCGGGAAACCAAAACCTAATGATGCCCCCATTTGTTTGATATCCTGATTACCGATCTTAATATAAGTTTTATCATAATTAACACCAATGCGGTAATCTATACGTTTCAGGTAGCTGTTGTAAGAAAATGCATCTGGCGTCCATTGACCTCCCAACGAAGCACCCCAGCTATCTTGTAAACCCTGGTTTACATTATTGATACTTGTTGCAGACCATTTACCCATTCTAAAATCGGCACCGATTAACCACTTGTCATTCTGTTGGATAGCGATCCCAAAATTGTGGGTTAAGGGTAAAGTAAGATTAGATTTACCGTTATTTACCGTATTTAATGTATCTGCTGCAGTACTTTCATTCCCATCCTGATCTCTTGTATACAGCGTAGCATAAGAAGTTAGTGTTGAGTTTACTTTTCCAGAAGTGCTTCCAGAGTAACCTAAGGTAACAATCGTTTTCTTACCCAATGTAAAATCGTACTGAATACCGTAAGAATAGCTTAATCCCGCAACACTATTTTTGGTCTGAAGTTTTGCATTATAAGAACCTGCACTACTAAATTCAGTAGCACGGCTGGTTTGAAGATTTCCGAAAATATATTCCAGGTTACCACCAATCCTTAAATGGTCGCCAAAACGGTAACCATAGCCCAAATAAGCTTTTGATAAACCACCTTCTCCTTCATAAAGTTGATTTAAGGTTGTGGTATCAACTTTTACGGTGTTCCTGTAATTATAACCCAGATCTGAATATGGTAAAATACCAAAACTCAATGCCGATCTTCTGGTAACCGGCGCTGCAAATGCCAGGTGACTAAAAGTAGAATTGAAACTTGATTCGCTTAGGTTATTGCGTGTTAAGCTGGTTACACTTGCACTCATACCAATATCGATCGTGGTTAACGAAATACCAGCATATGATGCCGGATTCTGCATATTGATGTTATTAAACCCGGTAACTTTGCTTACAGCAGTAGAAATTCCGCCCATTGCCCTAAACTGGGGCAATAAAGATCCTTTTATATTTCCAAGCCCATATCTTGAATATGGTGATGAAGTGGTAACCTGCGCCTGAGCACTTAAACCACAAACTAGAACGAGTATGGCTGCAATATAATTTATTCTTTTGTACATTTTAATCTGCAATAGCTTCATTTAATCCTTTTAATACTAAGTAAGGATCTTTTATAATTTGAGGCGCAAAGATGCTGTTTTGTAATTGTTTATACAAAAAATTAGCATCTCCCCCTGTTATAATTACCTTCAGAGCACTTTCTTTTTTATTATTTAGGCCGATAAAGCCTTCAATTTCGTTTATTATTCCCTGTAAAACGCCGTTCTTGATTGCCGATTGTGTGTCAATACCTTCCACAATACCTTCATTTGCATCCCACTCCACCAAAGGCAAACGGCCGGTAAATTCGTGTACAGCCTTAAACCGCATTTTAATACCCGGACTTATGCTGCCGCCAAAATATTCCTTAGCGCTGGTTAAAACATCATAAGTAATACAGGTACCCGCATCAACCACTAAACTTGCATTTGCCGGATATAAGCCATTTGCAGCCAAAATAGCAGCCCACCTATCCAGACCTAAAGTAGCTGGCGTTTTATATCTATTTTGTACTCCCGTCGTCAATAAAGTCGAAAAACGGATATACTCAGTATGCTTTTTTAAAAAAACTTCTAATGGTCCGATTTCCTGGTTAACACTACTGATGATAGACTTCGCCGGCGAAAACTTCTCAATCAATTGAGCCAGATCAAGTATCCCAATTTTATTGAAACGCTGATGGTGAACAATTTCTTTATTTGCAAAAACACCAACCTTAACAGCAGAATTTCCAATATCAATGCTTAACCTACGCATTTAAAATCTCCCACAGCAAATAATGTTTTCTTAGAAATTCCAATGACCCCATTTTTTATCCATCTTAATTAAAACTAAAAAAGCTTTAATTCTAAAATCATCCACAAAGCTATTAATCTTTGTTAAGTTTCGTTCTAGTTATTTGTTAAAAAAGGTTAAACAAACAGAAAATACTGTATTGAAAGCACAAATAAAACGAACAATGTTTCGTAAAACCAACGTTTTTTGGCATTGCTAAAATAGTATGCCAACAGTACCGATCCTGGTGGTACACAAAGCAAAAAATGCCAGGTCCTGAAATCGGGTTTCAGGTAAAAACTAGCTGCAGAAACAATAAACATGAAAAATAACAGCTGAAAACTTTTTCTTGTGCTAATAAAACTCCTGAAGAAATTTTCGCGCAACTGTAATGATGCCAATATAATAATTACCGTAACCGGGATGAGTACCAAATAATCATTATAGTTAATTTTAAATACCGATGGAAACTTATTACCCAATGGTTTCCAGATCTGGTAAAAGGAGCTTAAATTATCTTTCCAGTAATAAAATACGGCCAAAAAAAAGAAAACGGTGATAAAACCAATTAAGCCTGCCACCCATTCGCGCCAATTAAATGACCTGAAAAGCAACAACGCTAAAAAGATCATCAGCAACATGGCCATAAACGGAAAGTAGATCAGTGTTCCAACCCCTATAATCATCCCGATATCGAAAACCGTGGTAATGGAATTCGCACTCTTACCCAGTTTTAAAAACTTATCTATAATCCAGATCAACAGGAAGTTGCATAACAATGCCGGGCTTAGGATCATAAAAGGCATAAACAAGCTCGTTCCTGTGATAAACATCAGCCCTGGCAGGAAACTGGGTTTGGCTAATAAATTATGATTATTTACAATCCGGTTGAAAATTAATGCCTGCACATAAACCAAAAGTGCCGCAATAAAAATATTGGTATAGGGAGTAAAGGCATTATCTAAATCTACATTGATCAGCAATCGGGCAAAAGGTTCCAAAAAATCAAAGTTCAGCTTATCGTGCGTTTCCTGAAAAATGGCAATACGCAGAAAGAACGTGTATGCCAGCAAGAATACGAGGTTAATTGGATTTAGCTTTCTAAACTGATTAATCATGCCTTTTTAAAGAGTAGGCAAAGTAAAGAAAATAATTTAAGAGTAAGGAAGAAAGATGAAGAGCGGAAAGGCTAAAGCTTAAAGCGAGGATTTATAGAATTGTCAGTCTGAGCGAAGTCGAAGACCATGCGGCAGGTAAAAAAGTATATACTGAGGAGCAAATGTGTTATTTTTTTTGAAAAGCAGGTTCTTGTTCGTTTCGCTTCCGGTAGCCCTGCCATCCGCTTTACCTCACTAAGTTCGGTGCCCGCTCCTGTCAGGTTTAGATTACGCAGAACTGTGCCACAGATTAAAAATAAGCGGAAAGATTAAAACATCATCTTATTAAAGATACTCAAAGCTTTGTCAGTCTGAGCGTAGTCGAAGACCGTTTGACAAACAAAAGTGGCCTCTGTTATTTTTTGAAAAGCAGGTTCCTTTTCGTTTCGGTTCCGGTAGCCCCGCCATCCGCTTTACCTCACTAAGTTCGGTGCCCGCTCCTGTCAGGTTTAGATTACGCAGAACTGTGCCACAGATTAGAATAAACCTAAGACCAAAGAGAATAGATAACAGGGGAATGTACTAATAGGCGGTGTATAGCTAACCTTTCCCAAAAGCGCTGCTTTGCGTTAAATAAACCCGGGAGTAGCGGCAGCCCCGATTCTTTACCGATGAATCGGCACTAAATTAGCATCGGGCTATAGCGAATGACGGGGCTGTACAAGCCAAAAGCTACCGGCATTCGTTTCCAAGCCAATCAAGTAAATTAATTCATCATTGCAGATCCTTCGACTACGCTTAGGATGATAAACGAGAAAGTCGACTCCGGACTGCCGACTGAAGACTCACGACTAAACCCTGGCATATTTCTTCACCATATCATCTATAATCTGCGCAGTTTCATCCGGAAAATTAAACTCATGCTCTTGAGGATTCTCTACCCAGTTTTTGATAATAGGCAACCAGTTTCTGGTACTGCCCCAAATTACAGGCAAACCAAACTGTTTTAAAGCATAAGCATTGCATTGCTGCTCAAACTGGAAACGCATAGGAGCTACCAATAATTTTTTCTTCAAATAAAGTGCTTCTGCCGGGCCTTCAAAACCGCCGCCTGTAAATAGCCCTTCGCAGGTGGCCAGGCTTTTATTAAACTTCTCGTTATTAACCGGCTCTACAAAAACGTTCCCTTCCTGGTAGGCAACTTTGCTGTGTTTAGAGAAAACCTGCCAGGTAACTTCAGGTAATTGTGTAAAAAGCTTTACCAGGCGTTTATCATCAATGGCTGGAAGATAGACCGTATAATGCCCTAAATTTTCACTTTTCAGGTTTCGGATCTCTGCCCTGATTACCGGGGTATGAATAAAACTATCGTAGCGATCAAAATGAAAGCCAATGTGGTATTTTGTAGGTGCATAGCGGCTTAAAATAAGCTTACCCCAATCCAAAGTTCTTGGACGCGGTACTTTTTTAGATTTAAATGCTGCCTGATGGCTCAATGAAACACATTCAATTCCTTGCAACTTACAGGCCCAGGCACTCACCGGCTCAAAATCATTAACGATTAGATTGTAATCTTTAAGTGGCAGCTGCTTCATATCTTTCCTGAAACGGAAAAGATTCATGCTCATCCAGGTTTTAAAATGATCTACACCACCTTTTTTCCCAAAGATAAAACTGAAACCATGTAATTGGTATTTTACAGGCTGACTGAGTTTCACATCTGCCTGGGTACCACTCACTAAAATATCCAATTCGCCATATTTTTGAAGCAAAGGAATAATTTCCCTCGCTCTGCTGATATGACCGTTACCTGTTCCCTGTATTGCGTAAAGTATCTTCATTTGTGCCCGAATATCTAAAATTATTGGGCAATTTCATATTTTATATTCTGTAAAAGAATATTTATGTCGAGTTTACTTTTTAAATCTTCAGCATCAGAAAGAATTCCCTCATCCAACTGATCTTTTGTAAAGTGTTGATGCTCATACTTAAACACGGTCCAGTTTTTATCCTGATATTCTAAAGCCGTTAAACTTTCCACCCAATCGCCGCTGTTCAGGTAAGTTACTTTTCCTTCTTCGGTGACAATTTCGCGTTGCTCGGCCTGATGAATGTGGCCACAAACTACATACTGGTAACCTTTTTCGATGGCCAGTTCTGCTGCAGTTTGTTCAAAACTGTTTATAAACTTTACAGCATCTTTAAACTTAGCTTTGATTTTTTTCGAAAAGCTCATTTTCTCCCTTCGAAATGCGGTAAGTACCCAGTTTACAAAACTATTAATAAGGATCAGCGTATCATAACCAACCGCGCCCAATTTAGCCAGCCATTTAGAATGCTGCATGGTTACATCAAACACATCACCATGAAAAAACCATGCTTTTTTACCATCAAGCTCTAAAATCAGCTTATTTTGAAGGTGAAAAGTACCCATCTCCATTCCGTCGAATTTGCGGAGCATCTCATCATGGTTACCGGTCAGGTAATGCACCTGCACACCTTCCGACACGAACTTCATCAGTTTACGGATCACCTTCATGTGCGATTCGGGCCAGTAACTTTTACTAAACTGCCAGATATCGATGATATCGCCGTTTAGGATCAATGTTTTGGGTTTAATGCTTTTCAGATACTTTAAAAGTTCTTTTGCATGACAACCATAAGTACCTAAATGTACATCGGAGATTACGACTACATCGATATTTCTTTTATCCATAAAAGGGAAATTTTAGGGGGAAGGGTAATGTTACCGCCCGGTTAAAGCAGTTTAGAGATAAATTAGTTGTATTACCACTCTTCTTCCTCATCGAGTTTTACCTCAAAAGGGCTAAAGAAATAAAGTACAACAATTAATAAACATACGGCAAAGAATGACTCTAACATATCACCTGATTTTTCATTACAAAGATAAGACGCTGTATATCAAACAAATGTTACGACATTGTTAAATTATTATTCAATTTGATAAAGTATGTTAAAATGACATCCGAAGGGGTTGTTTGGTTCAAGAGTGCATTAGTCATTGGTCATTACCGCCGTTGTCAATGTTGAGATAGATTCTGAATTATCCAACAGTTTTCCTTGCCAAAGGATCCTTCGACTACGCTACCATTGACAGATTCCAAAAAAAGGTCGTTTTATTTAATACCTGAAATTCATTGAATATGTATTCCCACGCCAGCAGCACATGTAAGCCAGCAATGAAGTAATATTAATGGTACACTTATCAGCAACAGTATAAAAAAACTCCGAACAGCCGTTTATTGTTTCTTTAACCAGGCTGCTCCGACACAGTGATACACCAACAATACCTTAAGATAACTTTCCCTTTACCTTTTATTTAGCTATTGTTAGCCTGCCGATCTAAAGCGAGTCAAATCTTTGATCTACCTAATCTCCAACAGGGCCATCACTCAACCAAAGCAAGTGTTAAGCAGTGTGCAAGCAGGTGTCAGGCAAACCTGGCCGGAAGGTGGCTAAAACGTGGGGTAAAGGTGGCGTAAAAGTGGACTTGGATTTTTTTTTGGGGGGATCTTTAATCAGACGGATTGATTTGGGTTATCATCGCTTTGATTAACCTAATATAAAAAATTATGGTGAAGCGGGCAAAAAAAGAGCTTTGTAATTTTTGGCAGGGCAGCAGAAATGCAATTTGTTCGTGTCTGTGACTCGTTTTAATTGAATTTATAACCTCAATTTTATTCTTGTATCCATAGAGACGCAATGCATAACGCTACGCACAGAGCGGTTTAGTGCTGGTCCAGGGATAAATTTATTTGTTTGTCAGTCTGAGCGGAGTCGAAAACCCTACCAAGCGTTAATTTTTAAAGTATAACCTATCGTAAAAGATCCTTCGACTACGCTATCATTGACGCTATCTTATAAGTCGTTATTAATCAGTAATTTAATTGCTTTAGTATTTCCACCGAGCTAGGCCATTGCACGATATCCCCGTTCTGCTTAAATCCGGCCTAACAAATTTTTCAGGTTGCACTGCTTAAGCCAACCTACTAGCTTCGAAAGAAAACGGCGAAGCCCTCATGAATGCAGCTGAAAGTTATAAACAACAAATGAATAAATTTTCAGCCGGTGTTTTTTGTTTTTTCATGTGTCTTTATGTTTTCAATGGCATTCAAGCTAGCTCCGCTGGTCTTTTTGACAGCAAAAAGAAAGAGCCCTTCGGCGGCGGCGAGCCGAGGCAAGACCGCACCGTAGGATAAGAGAAGACAATTGTACGTCACTCATATTGATTTTAAACAATTAATTAACCCTCAGGATGACAAACCGAGGTAGATATTCCATGTTTCTGTGGCAAGAAACCGCTGCAAAAAATTCTGGCAACAAAAGCCCCGCAAGATTGAATCCTGCGGGGCGGAAATCCATTTAAAGAAATATTAAGCTTTAACCACTTTCTTTTTCTTCTTTTCTTCTGAATAAAATCCAAAGCCCAATCCGGCTAATAACAAGATCGATCCTGCCAAAGAGATCTTCTCTCCGGTATAATACGATGTTGGGTGGAAAATAAACTCAAGTTTATGGTTACCTGCCTCTAACTGCGCTGCACGTAAAACATAATCGGCCCTGAAGTATGGCTTCTCAACACCGTCGATATACATTTTCCATCCTTTATCATAATAAATCTCAGAAAATACGGCAATCACGTCTTTAGCGGTTGAATATTCGTAAGTTAAATGATCAGGATTATAGTTCGTTAATTTAATAAAACCTTCCTGGCCAGTTCCTAAACGTTTGGTGTCAATTGAATTCTTGAAGCTTTCGTCAACAATCGCCTCTTTCTTCGCATCAAAACTGCTGATTGCTTTCATTTCTTCGTCAGCGTTTTTAGCAAACTGAACACTTTGTACAAACCAGGCATTACCCGCAGCCGTTGCGTTACGCTGCATTTTATACGATCCGTTTTGCGGATCCTGTGTAATGATGTACTTGGTATTTAACATATCCAACACATCTTGGTTAATGCTTTTTGTTAATTGGTTATCTACCAGTTCCTGGAAACGTTTTAATCTCGCCGAGTGGAAACCACCAACGGTTTTGTGGAAATAAGAAGTTTCAGCACTTTTAAACGGATCACCTAATGACATATCGAAAACCCTAAAGTTTGGATCTTTATCGGCCGAGATAAAATTATCTACATCCCTTGGCTGGTAGTGGTTATCTAAATCAGATTTGCTTACAAAATTTTGGTTGTTCAAATAACGACGGTCAACCTGCCATAAATCGATCAGGACAAACAAAGCCAACAAACCAAAAGCCAATTGCATGTTCATCTTCTTGGTGATAAAAGCCCAGGTAATACCAAAACCTAACGCAATAAACAATAACGAACGTAAAGCATCGGCACGGGCCAAAGCTACACGATCAGCAACAATGCCATTTAAAATTTCCATTGCCGCAGCGCGGTTATTTTGTAAGGTTTGTGTTAAAGCGTCTAAAACCTGTGGTTGGTTGGCCTGCGTAAAGCTGAAGAACGCTGTAGGGATCACAGCAATAATTAATGCGAAACCGCCGGTAATACCCGCCGACCAAGTTAAACGCTGCACTAAATATTTTTGATCATACTTACCATCCTGTGCTTCTTTAATGGCCAAGATTGCCAATAAAGGAACCAAGAAGCCAACAACAGCTAAAATAGATTCAACTGCCCTGAATTTGTTGTAACCTGGTAGGTAATCAAAAAAGATATCAGATATAAATGGTAGGTTTTGTCCGAATGATAAGAACAATAACAAAATACTGGTTCCCAAGATCCACCATTTCCAACGGTGTTTTACAATAAACAAGCCGAAAACGAACAATAAACAAATGATTGCTCCGAAATAATATGGACCAGATGTACCTGGTTTATTACCCCAATACTGGTTAGTGCCCAAATTCTGTGCAACATAACCAATGGCCTGACGCGGATCTACACCCTGAAGATTTTTCTCTACTGCTTTATAGGTATTGCTTTCAGGTTTGATTATTTCATCAACACTGCTTGCACCGCCATAAATATTTGGGATTAGAAAGGAGAAACTCTCTCCAATACCCTGGCTCCACTGATAAGCATATGCTTTATCCAAACCATTTGCGGGTTCGGCTTTATCGGTAGTTAAATTAGATTTTCCACGAATGGTTTCTTTGCCATACTCATAGGTTGTCCACAGGGTACCTGCATTTACCAGAACTGATAAGAAAATACCTGCAACAATATAAGCAACAGATTTACCAAATGCCGGAAGCTGTTTTGCTTTAAAGGCGTGATAAAGCTCTATACAGCCCAAAATAAACAACGCTATAAATAAATAATAGGTCATTTGGATGTGGTTAGAGCGGATCTCTAAAGCCATAAAAAGCGCCAGCAAACTCCCACCAACCAAATACCGGCCTCTTAATGTGAGAATAATGGCAGCTAAAATAGGCGCAAAAAAGCCAATCGCTAATGCCTTATTGCTATGCCCAGCTGCAATAATGATAAAATTATAAGATGTAAATGCAAAAGCGATTGCCCCCGCAGCAGCAAGCCAGGGGTTTATTTTTAATACACAAAATAGTAAGTATGCGCCTAAAAGGTATAACAAAACTGTTCCAACAGGATCAGGAAAAATACCTTTAATTACATCGATACCGTACGTTGTAATGTTAAGAGGATACTGTACCCAAATTTGATAAGCTGGCATACCACCGAACATTTGATTGGTCCAAAGTGGGCCTTTACCATCTTTCGCCTTAATATCCATAATTTCTTTTTGCATGGCCTTCGCCTGCAAAACATCGCCCTGCTGTGGTGCTTTACCCTGCAAAACAGGACTGAAGTAGGCAAAAGTGATGACTACAAAAAATGCAATAATGGCTAAGTGAATGCCATTTTTATTAAACCAGTTATTCATTAAGGTTTGTTTAAGTTTAAACGAATGTCAAAAATAAAAAATTGGGCGGTATAAAAAAGCAATAAATTAAATGCATGCTGAATAAAAAATTAGATTTGCAATAAAGAATAAAAATTCAACCTATTTATTATGAGAAAGTTTGTCATTACAGCTGCTCTTGCTTTATTATCTTTTTCTTCGTTTTCGCAGCTGGTCAGTTTAAATAATGATGAAATCAAAAAGCTAAAAACGCAGATCAAAAATGACGGAAAAACCCAAAAACTATACCTGGGCTTTGCAAAATCGGCATTAAATTATTTAACTGCGCAACCAAACCCAATTGATACCATCCGGACTGAAGGATTATTAAAGGGAAATCCGAAAAAAGAAAAAACCAGGTTAGCCCTGGCAGACATGAACAAAATGTTTGCACTGGCCTTACAATACCGGATTACCGATGATCAAAAATATTTAAACAAATGTGTAGAATTTCTTGATGCATGGGCCAAAATTAATAAACCAAATGGCGATCCTATTGACGATACCAATCTGGATAAGGCCATTGAAGCTTACGATCTGATTAAAAAAGATATCCCAGGTACAGATAAAAAACAGATTGAACAATGGCTTACCGAAACGGCTTGGGCAGAAATTAACAGCAAACGGATGAAAGCGGGCAGGGCTACTGCCATTAACAACTGGAACGCGCACCGCCTAAAAGAAGTTGGTGAAATCGGTTATACTTTAAATAATCAGGATTTGATCAGATGGGCCATAGACAATTTAAAAAGCCACATCAATATCAATTTATGTCCCGACGGAACAAGTTTGGATTTTAAAGAGCGTGATGCGATGCATTACCACATTTATGACCTGGAACCTATGTTAAAACTGGCCATTATAATCGATAGGGCAAATGGGGCTAATTTTTATACTTATGAGTCGCCTAAAGGATCTTCGGTCAAAAAATCTGTAGAATGGCTGATCCCATACATCAATGGTGAAAAACAACACGAAGAATACGTAAACACAACCGTTAAATTCGACCGCGACCGGGCCAGGAACAATGAGCCTGGATTTGCTCCCGGGACAATGTTTAAACCCAGTCTGGCTTTGCCCGTATTAAAACTATCTGTCTATTTCGATAGGACACAGGCTGATCTGTTAAAAAAAGTAAATAACAATAAGGCTAACTGGCAGATGGTGCTGGATGAGATTCAACGCGATAGCAAATATTCTTCAAACAAATAAACTTTCAATAATTTTTGAAAGTTTAAAAATAACTTTATATTTGTACATGGAATTAGCAGCAGCAAAATTAAAATTTATAGAAGCCTGGGGCAAATTAGGCTCAGAATGGGGAATTAACCGCACCATGGCCCAGGTACATGCGCTGTTATTAATTTCGCCTGAAGCGTTAACCACCGAAGAAATTATGGAGCAGCTCAGTATTTCAAGGGGCAATGCGAACATGACCCTCCGCGACCTGATTGGTTGGGGATTGATTGAAAAACAACATAAGGCCGGTGAGCGGAAAGAATACTTTTTTGCGGATAAGGATGTTTGGAATATTGCCAGGCAGGTGGCTAAAGAGCGTAAAAAAAGAGAACTGGAACCCGTTTTAAAAATTTTGAACGAACTCTCTACTGTTAATGGCGATGAGAAAGATCCGGAGTTTATTACCTTCAAAAAATCGATAAAAGACATTAACAAACTTGCCGGAAACGTAGATAAAACTTTAGAAACAATGCTTAAAGCAGAAGAAAGCTGGTTCTGGGGTTCGGTGTTGAAGGTGTTTAAATAGATTGGAAAGGGGAGACAAGAGTAGCAAGATAGATGTAGCAAGTATCAAGATAGATTTACCCTAAGCCTTACACCTTAAACCCTAGACCTTAAAAAAAGCCTTCCTATTGTTCGGCTTTATTTTTTAATCAAAAGTTTCATATTTTACTGAAAGTATTAAAATTTAAATAAAATGAAAACACTTAAAAACCATGTAATTTTATTTGACAATGAATGCCCCATGTGTTATGCCTATACTAAGGTCTTTGTAAAAACAGGTATGTTGGCTCAAGATGGTCGTGAGGCTTACCAGGAAATGCCACAAAACATTTGTCCGCTGGTAGACCGGCAAAGGGCTGCCAATGAAATTGCACTGGTTAATACAGAAACCGGTGAAGTTACTTACGGCATCCAGAGTTTATTCAAAATTATTGCACATGCTATGCCCTTTTTTAAGCCATTGTTTTTGTTTAGTCCATTTGTTTATCTGATGGGTAAATTTTATGCATTTATTTCTTACAACCGTAAAGTAATTATACCAGCTGCAGTAAAAGAAAACACCTTACAGCCAACTTTTAAACTTCAATACCGCATCGCATTCTTTCTTTTAACCTGGTTTATTACCGCTTATATACTAACAGATTATGCTCATCTGCTTACCGGTTTTGTACCACTGGGTAGTAAGTACCGCGAATACTTAATCTGTGGAGGCCAGCTATTTTTCCAGGGTGCAATCATTCATTTTTATAGAAAAGAAAAGCTTTGGGATTATTTAGGGAATATGATGACCATTTCCTTCGCAGGTTCACTTTTGCTCTTGCCCATTATAATTCTGGCAAAATACATCAGCTTTCTGCCCTTATTTTATCTGTTATACTTTTTAATGGTTGCGGGATTGATGTTTTTAGAACATATCCGTAGAAGTAAATTATTAAAGCTAGGTTGGTTGATGAGCATTACCTGGGCGCTTTACCGCTTAATTGTTTTGGGTTTAATCTTAATTTTATAATCATATCATGAAATACAGAAAAATTGTACTGGCCGGCGGAAATGGTTATTTAGGCAATGTATTAGCGAAATATTTTAGCAGCCTGGCTGATGAAGTGATCATTCTGTCCAGAAAAGCACAAGCTGAAACGGGCAATATTAAAACGTTGGTATGGGATGGCAAAAATATGGGTGAGTGGGCCTACAGCTTACAAGGGGCTGACCTCCTGGTGAACCTTTGCGGTAAAAATGTAAACTGCAGGTATACTAAAAAAAACAAAAAAGAAATTTTTGATTCAAGATTGATTCCCACCCGTTTACTGGGCAGAGCGATCGGAGAAATGGAAAATCCGCCAAAACTTTGGATCAATATTACTTCTGCAACCATTTACCGCCATGCCGAAGACCATGCACAAGATGAGTTAACAGGCGAAATCGGTGAAGGTTTCTCTATTGAGGTTTGCAAAGCCTGGGAAAATAGCTTTTTTGAAACAGACACGCCCAATACCCGAAAAATAGCCCTTAGAATGGGCATTGTTTTAGGCCTGAAAGATGGGGCGTTTCCGCGCTTACTTAACCTGGTGAAATTGGGCATGGGTGGTAAACAGGGTAATGGCGAACAGTATATGAGCTGGATCCACGAAGAGGATGCTGCAGGTAGTATAAGATGGCTCCTTGATCACCCTGAAATTGAAGGAATTGTAAACTGCACAGCACCGGAAGTGATTAAAAACCATGTTTTTATGCGCAGCATCAGAAAGGCCTTTGGTCGCAATTTCGGCTTGCCTGCTCCAGCATGGCTATTGGCTATTGGTGCAAAAATTATCGGAACGGAAACGGAACTGATTTTAAAAAGCAGATGGGTTAAGCCAGCAGTGCTACTACATAGTGGATTCGATTTTAAATATGGAAAGATTGATGAGGCAATGGCAGCCCTGAGCGGAAAACGATAAGGTAATTGTAACTAAAGCGAACGTATATGCCCACAATTATCTTAAAAACATTGATTAATGCACCGATCGGGCGCTGTTTTGATCTGGCTAGAAGTATTGATCTTCATTTACAGTCAATGCAATCGTCTGGAGAAAAAGCAATAGCCGGAAAAAATAGTGGTCTGATCGACCTGGAGTGCCAGGCATTTTGGTATTCCGTTCGAAATGACCAATAAGATTATCGCGATGGAATATCCAACTTTCTTCATTGACGAGATGATTAAGGGACCTTTAAAAAAACTCCATCACCAGCATCAGTTTAAATTTATAGATACTCAAACAGAGATGACTGATATTTTTGAGTTTCAGGCACCGTTTGGCTTATTAGGCTGGTTAGCAGACAAAATATTTCTCAAAAATTATATGTTGAAACTCATTGAGAAAAGAAATAAGGTAATCAAATTTCAGGCTGAAATGGCACGTTGAATTTTAACAAAAAACCCTGAAACAAGTTCAGGGTTTAGTTTTATTTCACTTCTTCGTAGTCTACGAAGTCGCCGAGTTTATCTGTTTTACTTTGATCAGGCTTTGGAGGCATATAATCTATTGAAATAGAACCTTCAGGTTTTGACCGTCTTTGTTGTTGCTGCTGCCCTGTTGCCTGACTCTGCATTTTGCTGGCCAGGTTATTAAACAGCATTGGCAGAATTAACTTAATCAACATTCTGATCAGCCAAAGTACCAATATTGTGATGAAAATGAATTTTACTAATGCCATTCTTTAAATTACTGTTGTTACAAATATAGACGTCGTAACATTTATTTTGTTACTTTTTTAGCCTTTAATTGCAATCCGATTACAAATATAATACGCAAATCAGGCTATAAAGGTTTTAATATCGCCGATTAATCTTCAACTATTTCCGCTACACGGCCAACCTGCCCATCTTCAAGCCTCACTTTTATCCCCCTGGAATGAAATGCCGATGAAGTAAGCAAATCTTTCACTACACCATAAGTGATGTTTCCAGACCGCTGGTCCTTCTTTAATATAATCCCGACTGCTAATCCCGGATAAATGTCCTTTCTGTTTTGACCGTCCATTGTGCTGTATTGTTTGATGATGAAAACATCAAAAATCTATAATTATTTTGGATGTTTAGGTAATTTACTAAAATCTATTCCCAGTTTCTTACCCAGTAATTCTAAATTAAATGATCTAAAAACCAATTTATAAACCCAAATCATTACTTGCC
Source organism: Pedobacter sp. D749 (assembly GCF_019317285.1). Taxonomy (NCBI): domain Bacteria; kingdom Pseudomonadati; phylum Bacteroidota; class Sphingobacteriia; order Sphingobacteriales; family Sphingobacteriaceae; genus Pedobacter; species Pedobacter sp. D749. The sequence goes on along the minus strand of NZ_CP079218.1, from coordinate 5,351,711 downwards.
GAACTTTTCGTTAAACATTTTCTCTAGTGCAAACATTTCGTCGCGCAGCTTTGCAGCTTGTAAAAAGTCCATATCTTTTGCTGCTTTCTGCATATCCTTACGGGTAGTATCAATTGCTCTTTGCAGTTCGGCCTTACCCATGTACTGCACAATCGGATCTGCGGCAATACTGATTTCTGCATTTTCCACATAAGCCCTTGCTTTATTATCGCTTGCTTTTTGAGAGAAATCGAGTACCGATGTTTGTTCTAAAATTGCTTCTCTTGATTTCCCGACAGTTTTTGGTGTAATGCCATGTTCAAGGTTGTATGCAATCTGTATATCTCTACGCCTGTTCGTTTCAGAGATGGTTTTTTCCATACTATCTGTAATGCCATCAGCATACATAATTACACGTCCTTTATCATTACGGGCTGCACGGCCAATGGTTTGGATCAGCGATTTTTCAGACCGTAAGAAACCTTCTTTATCTGCATCTAAAATAGCAACCAGAGTAACCTCGGGTAAGTCCAAACCTTCACGTAGCAGGTTAATACCTACTAAAACGTCAAATTCTCCTAAACGTAAACCGCGTAGAATTTCTACCCGCTCTAAAGTTTTAATTTCGGAGTGGATGTACCTGGTTTTAATGTTTAGGCGATCAAGATATTTTGTCAATTCTTCAGCCATGCGCTTTGTTAGCGTAGTAACCAGAATACGTCCGCCATCTTTTATGGTAATGTCTATTTCATCCAAAAGATCATCTACCTGGTTAATGGCAGGTCTGATCTCTATAACAGGATCTAACAATCCGGTTGGCCTGATTACCTGCTCTACCACCACGCCTTCTGATTTTTCTAATTCATATTCAGCAGGTGTAGCACTTACATAAATGGTTTGCGGGGCAAGGGCTTCGAATTCGTTGAAATTTAAAGGCCTGTTATCAAGAGCAGCCGGCAAGCGGAAGCCATATTCAACTAAAGATAATTTTCTCGATCTATCTCCGCCATACATGGCCCTGATCTGCGGAACGGTAACATGACTTTCGTCAATGACCATTAAATAATCTTCAGGGAAATAATCCAGCAGACAGAAAGGACGCATACCGGGTTGCCTTCCATCAAAGAAACGCGAATAGTTTTCAATCCCTGAACAATAGCCCAGTTCTTTCATCATTTCAATATCGAAATTGGTCCGTTCTTCCAAACGTTTTGCTTCCAATAAATGCCGATCTGCAATTAACTGGTTCTTACGAATTTCCAGCTCTTCCTGTATTCCCCAAATCGAAGAATTGAATCTATCTTTTGGCGTAACGAAAAGGTTGGCAGGATAAATGGCCATATCTTCAAGTTTCTCCAGGGTTTTGCCTGAAATGGGATCAATAGCCGAAAGTTCTTCAATATCATCGCCGAAAAAAGAAATGCGGTAGGCATGATCCAGATAGGCCGGATAAATATCTACGGTATCGCCCTTTACCCTAAAAGTTCCCCTTTTAAATTCGGTTGTAGTACGCGAGTATAAAATCTCTACCAAACTATGTAAAAATGCATTTCTCGAAATCCGAAGCCCTACACCGAAGCGGAAAACCATCCGGGAAAAATCTTCCGGATTACCCATACCATAAATGCATGATATGGATGATACCACGATAATGTCGCGCCTACCGCTCATTAGCGATGAGGTGGTACGTAAACGCAGTTTCTCAATTTCCTCGTTAATGCTAAGGTCTTTTTCGATATAGGTATTGCTCGAAGCGATAAAGGCCTCTGGTTGATAATAATCGTAATAAGAAACAAAGTAATTTACCGAATTTTCGGGAAAGAAATTTTTGAACTCTCCGTAAAGCTGTGCTGCCAAAGTTTTATTGTGACTTAAAATCAAGGTAGGCTTTTGGGTCTGCTCAATTACATTGGCCACGGTAAACGTTTTTCCAGATCCTGTTACGCCCAATAAGGTTTGATAATGTTCGTTAGCATTTACACCATCCACCAGCTGTTTAATGGCACTAGGCTGATCTCCGGTAGGTTGATATTCTGAGGTGATTTTAAATTTCATGAGTATATCAAATATACGATTTAGGGACTAAACAGTAAAACAGGCGAAAGTCAGGAAAGTTGGAGATTGAGCGGTTAATAAAAATTTTAAGATTATATAAATGATTTATGACGAAAATCAAATATCACGCTTAGAGCGTTTAAATGGCTATCAACCTAGTAAATCGAAAGTTTAACTTTTGATTTACTAGGTTGATAATAAAAAAATCCCCGTTGAAGAAAATTCAACGGGGATTTTTATAAGTGTTGTCATCTCGATCCGATAGCTATGGATGAAGCTCAGCGGAATGGAGAGATCTATGGTAGATTTCTGAACTGCGCTTGCACCGGATAGCTAGCTATCCGGTCTGCTCGAAATGACGATAAAATTATTATTTCTCCGCAGCTGCCTGCATAGGGTTTTTACCAACCGATTGACCCCTTACAGTAGTGCTTGCCTTCATTTTGTAAGCCTTAAACTTGCTTTCTTTTACTTTGCCTCCCCATGTATTATTTGAGGTGTCAATATCAGCAGTTTCGAGTAAAGGATCTATTAAAATAGAAGCCACTTCTTTATCTTTTACATAAAATTTAGAGGTTTTCAATTCATTATGTCTCCATATTTGTGCCGGAATACGGTCAAGTTCCTTTGTACCATCTTTATAGGTAAATTCTACAATAATCGGCATCACTAAACCTCCCTTATTGCTAAAACTTAATTCGTATAAGAACTTATTATCGTACTTGCTTTTTTCTGCTTCCGGAACAACATCCGCAGAAAATGGAAGAGTTGTTTTAGTAGCCACTGTAGTATCTACAGTCACCATTCCTCTATCGTATTTATAATAAAAATCCTGTGCAGCAGCATTTTTATCTACATAAAAGCTAATTTTCTTGTCTTCGCGGTTTCTGATTTTTGAAATATCCTCAAAAGCATTAACCATCGGTTTATCAATTTTTATCATTCTTGATCTTGCCGCCGGAAGTTCTTTAGGGAAGTCTGCTTTAGCAAATTTCACACTGTCTAACGAAATGTCGCATGGATCTGTTCCATAAAACCAACCTCGCCAAAACCAATCTAAATCTTCACCACTGGCATCTTCCATGGTACGGAAAAGATCTGCTGGTTGTGGATGTTTAAATGCCCATCTTTTTGCATATTCTTTAAATGCGTAATCGAAGAGTTCCCTGCCCATAATGGTTTCGCGAAGTATATTCAGGCCTGTAGCAGGCTTTGAATAAGCATTTGGGCCAAAACGTGCAATGTTTTCAGAGTTGGTCATAATGGGCTCTAACTCATCTTTAGGCAGTTTCATATAATCGACAATGGTGAAGGCAGGCCCTTTTTTACTTGGGAATTTGTTATCCCAAAGCTCTTCGGTTAAATATTCAACAAACGAGTTCAAACCTTCATCCATCCAGGTCCATTGACGTTCGTCACTATTTACAATCATCGGAAAAAAGTTGTGCCCAACCTCATGGATAATTACACCAAGCATTCCATTTTTGGTGCTTTCGCTATAAGTTCCATCTACATCGGTACGGCCATAGTTAAAACAAATCATCGGATATTCCATTCCATTGGCTGCTTCGATACTTTGCGCAACCGGGTAAGGGTAAGGAATGGTAAAGTCTGAATAGGTTTTAATGGTATGTGCTACTGCACGAGTAGAAAATTTACTGTACAGGCTGTAAGCTTCTTTCCCATAAAAACTCATACACATTACGGTATTGTTGTTGGCCTGGATTTTTTGTGGCATGGCATCCCAGATAAATTTACGGGAAGAAGTCCATGCAAAATCGCGAACATTATTGGCATTGAAAACCCAGGTCTTTTTAGCAGTTGATTTTTTGGTTTCCGCTATTTTAGCTTCAGCCAAAGTTTGAATCTCTACAGGTGCAGCCGCCGTTTTTGCAGCATTGTACCTGCTTAACTGCGTAGGGGTTAAAACGGCGCTATAGTTGATACATTCGCCAGTTGAACCAACTAGGTGGTCAGCAGGAACAGTCATCTGTACTTTAAAATCGCCAAAAGTTAAAGCAAACTCGCCTCTTCCTGTAAACTGGTGGTTTTGCCAGCCTTGAAAATCGCTGTAAACACACAAACGTGGGTACCACTGTGTCATGGTAAACAGGTAATTGCCATCTGCCGGGAAAAACTCGTAACCACCACGCCCACCAACACTCATCCTGTCGGTAATTTTGTAGTTCCAGTCTATGTTAAAGATAAATTTCTGTCCGGTTCTTAAAGCGACTGGTAAATCAATCCGCATCATGGTTTTGTTAACCGTATATTTTAGGTTTTTGCCAGCAGCATCTGTTAATTTTGAAATGTTAATCCCATTGCCATTGTTTGCTTTCGAACTCAGCTCATCTAGAGACTGGATACTTCCTACGGTTGGCATTCTTGTTACATCCTGATAGTTGGCATTTTTATCGGTGCTATGCTCATTTTCATCAAGCTGCAGCCAGATATAAGTTAGAGGATCAGGAGAATTGTTGGTATAGGTTACGGTTTCAGATCCCGTAAGCAACAGGTTTTTTTCATCCAGTTCACATTTAATGTTATAATCGGCACGTTGCTGCCAGTATTTAACGCCCGGTGCGCCACTGGCTGTGCGTTGTTCGTTTGGTGTTGGCAAAATAGTGCCCAACTGCTCAAACTTATTCCCGTGGTTGCTTCCAGGGTTATTCTGAATATTTTGAGCCATAACTAAACTTCCAGAAAGGAATAACAGGCCGGTTAAAGTAAATAGTTTATTCATTATATGTTTATTAAAAAGGAATTCGTTCTAAAGCCATTTTTAAAGCCAGGCTAAATACGGCTGCTGATATAAATAAAACCCAACTCATACGTTTTATGCGGGTATAATTGAAAATTAGAAAAGTAATTAAAAGAATGATAATTACCATAAAAATCTGTCCTGCCTCAAGTCCTACATTAAAGCCGAATAATCCCCAGCCAATGTTCTGGTCTTTTGCCAACATAATCCTGATGGAATTAGCGAAACCCATGCCATGGATCAATCCAAAACCCAATGCCAAAAAGTAATTGATCTTAATGGATTTTAAGGAGAAATTCTTTCTGAACAAATTGCTGATCGCCGTAATCACAATGGTACAGGGAATCAAAAACTCTACCCACTTACTATCAAACCTGATGATATCCAATACGCTTAAAAGTAAGGTAAATGAGTGGCCTATGGTAAAAGCCGTAACCAATATAAGTACCTGCTTTAAATTGACATAACTGTAAATAGCCACCAGGACTAAAACAAACAACTGGTGATCTAAAGCGTCGGCACTGATAATATGCTCCCAACCCAATTTAAAGTAAAAGATAAAATCTTGTAACGGCATGAAATAATAAGCTAAAATTGGGCTAAAATAGTTTACAATAGTTAAAATTATATTTTTAATTGCAAAAACCCTAGATATTCCTTAAACAAAAGCATAAATCCTAAATTTGTTACTGTTTTTCTGTTATTTAAGCCAATTATTTGGTTTTAGCTTTAAATCTTAACTTTGTTTTCTCTTAACAAAAAATAATGCGTAAATTAAAATATACCCTGCTGTTTTTGTGCTGTGCCTTTTTTTCTGTTAAAGCTGGTATAAAACATCCACTGCATGTAAGCACAACTGAAGTAAACTTTAATGCAAAGGATAAAACTTTAGAAATAAGCTGTAAAATTTTTTCAGACGATTTCGAGGCAATTTTAGCTAAATTATACAAACAGAAAACCGATTTAAGCAATGCAAATATGAAAACTGCAATGGATGAACTGGTAAAAAAATACCTGCTTTCTCATTTACAGCTAAAAGCCAACGGCAAAGCTGTTGCCATGAACTACATCGGATTTGAGATCGACCATGAGGCCACTAATATTTACCTGGAAGTTGAAAAAGTTACCGCTATAAAATCTGTTGAGGTTAACGACACCATTTTATACGATATGTTTGATGATCAGATGAGTATCGTACATGTGGTTAAAGGTAGCAATCGTAAAAGCACCAAAATCCTTTTCCCTGAAAAGAAATTCATAGCAAACTTTTGATTGTAATTTTTGTATTAAGATTATGATTTAGTGTTAAATTACCGTTAATTTAATGGTTAATATTAGTTAGGTTAATATAGGCTGAGAAATATTTCTTGTAATCTTTTTTTAAATACAGCGTTGTTAAAAATAAGTTATGCATCTAATCATCTTCTCCAACATATTAACGCCACGGATTAAATATATCTTCAATTTCATTTTTAAAGATATCCTTAAAGCAGAATTAGAAATTACGGGCAATAGCACATATTTTCTGCAGAGCGAACACATCAAAATCAGTTATGGCGATGAACCTTTAGGCGAAGAACTTTTCTTTAAAAGTACACCTTTGCTTTTTTCTAATAAATTAGAAGAAATTAAACCTAAAACCGTTTCATTTGGAGAATATCAGGCTCCTTTTCCGGTAGAGCGGTCTGTCTTACCATTCGATGTTTTTGCTGCGTCCTTTTTTATAATCAGCAGGTACGAAGAATACTTTCATCAGCGAAATACGGAAGAAGAGTTTAAGCCCTCAAAAAGTTATCAGCACAAATGGAGGGTTCTGGATAAGCCGATTATTGATGAGTGGGCATTAATCATTAAAAGTATCATCAGAAAAAAGCATCCAACCTTTAAGTTTCAGGAAAAGAAATTTCAGCACCAGCCTACCGTCCATTTTAGTATGTTGCCTCATTTGCCTGATGGTTTCTTAAACAGAACCAAATTTATTTTCAGCGCTGTATTTAAAAAAGAGAATAATTACCTGGGTTCGAAATTTGACAGGTTAACAGGAATTGGGATTAATAATGAAGAAGTACTTGAGCAGGTAAAGCAAATCTTTGTTTCAAAAAAAAGCAATCCCCTTTATTTTGCCGATTTCCCTGATGTTCCGATAGATTACATCAGGACAGACAACATCGCTAAAATCTTGAATAATCAATCAGTTGGATTATTGAGGCCCTGCGCCAGCGACAAGCAAAAGATGTCTGAAATTAAAGAAGGTTTGGTTAAGCTTAAAAAAATCCATCCAAACCTTACTACATCAACCAGCCAACAGTTAGAAGCATTAAAATTCCCAATCTGTTATTTAAATATTCTTAATTCGGGCATTACTTCCGATTATTCTATGGGTTATGGCAATGTACCAGGATTTAGGGCGGGAACGTGCACGCCGTTTAACTGGTATGATCTCCAGCTCGAGAAAGTAACACCGGTAGTCGTTCATTCCTATTGCCTGACCGATCATATCCTTCAGTTTTTAACCCACGAAGCAGCAACAGAAAAAATACATCAATATATTGATGCAGTAAAAATGGTAAATGGCACCTTTTATAGCAGCTGGAGCCTGAAAAGTTTGTCAGATCATCCTAAATACAAGAAGTTAAAATCACTTTTTAGAGAAATGCTTAATTATGCAGGGAATTGATTTTAGTTTAAATTATTTGGCTCAGAATTGCTAATTTTAATTATTAAATCCCATAATTGTCGCAAATCCCTAATATTTCAAAAAAGCACATGATGATTTTTGATGTAAGCAAGACAAAATCTATCGCCAATACTTTTATTGCCGAACTTCGTGACGAGCATATCCAGAAAGATTCGATGCGTTTCCGCAAAAACATGGAAAGGCTTGGTGAGTTTTTCGCCTACGAAATCAGCAGATCATTGACATACACTCATCAGGAAATCGTAACGCCTTTAGGGGTATCATCTTGTGAAGTTTTAAGCCAACAGCCTGTTTTAGCTACCATACTCCGGGCGGGGTTACCACTTCAACAGGGCCTGCTCAACATCTTCGACAAAGCCGAATGCTGCTTTATTTCTGCTTATCGCAAAGTAGATAAGGGCGGCGATTTTGTAATTCAAATGGATTACATTTCTACTCCGGATTTAGAAGGAAAAGTTTTAATTATGGCCGATCCAATGCTGGCCACCGGGCAAAGCATGGTGATGTGCTGTAAAGAGCTGATGAACCGCTACAAAATTGCCGAGCTTCATATCGTTGCTGCAATAGCAAGTGCAGAAGGTGTTGCCCATGTACGTGCCAACCTGCCTAAAGCAAAACTTTGGCTTGGGGCAATAGATGAGGAAATGACCAGTAAATCTTACATCGTACCAGGTCTTGGCGATGCCGGGGATTTAGCTTATGGAGAGAAGATTTAGGTTAGTTATTAGTCTGAAGTCTTTGGTCCCGAGTCTTGTAACGCTAAATATAAAATGAATATCCTCTTTGTTTGCAGTAGAAATAAATGGCGTAGTGCTACTGCCGAGACCATTTATAAGAACCATCCCGAACACCAGGTACGCTCAGCCGGCACTGAGCCATCGGCAAGGATTAAAATCAGTGTAAAACTGATTATCTGGTCAGATCTGATCTTTGTAATGGAGAAAAAACATAAACAAAGGATTTTCGAACGTTTTCCTGAAGAAATGTACGAAAAGGAAATTATTACGCTCGATATTCCGGATGATTATCAGTACATGGATGATGAGCTTATCGAGGAGCTAAACGCAAAGGTGGCTGATTATTCATAAATCAAAGATCATTAAGCTACCTTTGTGAAAACGTCACAAATGAAAAAACATATCTTCTTCGACCTTGACCATACCATCTGGGATTTTGACCGCAATGCCGAAGAAACATTAAACGAGCTTTATCATACTTATAAACTGGATGAACTCGGCCTTAAATCCTGCGCTGATTTTATCTCCACTTACACCGAAAATAACCATCAATTGTGGGCCGATTACCACCTGGGCAAAATCACAAAAGATTTTTTAAGATCGGAGCGCTTTAGCAAAACGTTTATTCAATTGGGAATCCATCCTGATGTTGTTCCTCATCAATTTGAAGACGACTATGTAAATATTTCACCAACTAAAACAAATTTGTTCGAAGGGGCAGAAAACGTTTTGGGCTATCTTCAACAAAAGTATACTCTGCATATTATTTCTAATGGGTTTAAGGAAACCACCTTAACCAAAATGAATCTTTCGAATCTTAATCCATATTTCGAAAACGTAATTATTTCAGAAGATGTAGGGGTAAATAAACCCAATCCTGTTATTTTTGAGTATGCATTGGATAAAGCAAAGGCTTTAAAGACAGAAAGCATTATGATTGGCGACAGTTTGGAAGCTGATATTTATGGTGCTTTAGGTTTTGGTATGGAGGCCATCTTTTTTAATCCTTTGCAAAAAGAAAAACCTGAAGATGTAAAACAGGAAATCTTTCATTTAGAAGAATTGTTAAAACTTTTTTAATCCTACTCCTTTTTTGTTTGGTTTTGGCATTTGTTTGGCATTAATTCAAAACACACACAAATGAAACCTTAATCAAAATGAAAAAAACCATCTTTTTAGGACTGGCAATGTTATTTGCTACTCTAAGTTTCGCTCAAAACAACCGCAGATCTGCCGAAGTTTTCTTAGAAATCGTTAATCCTGGTAAATACAACGTGTATTTAGACGAAGAACTTGTTTCGTCAGCCACTGGTAGATTTCGCTTTTACGATGTCTACAATTCTACACCAGTACTATCTATTATTCAGGGCAATACGGAAATCTTAAAACAGCGGGTAAGGGTAATTCCGGAACAAAGGCTTGTTTTAAGTTTGGAAGGTAAGGAATTAATCACGCTGAAACAGCTGAATATCTTTCAGAACAGGCAATATGCCCTGGACGATTTTGATGGATATACCGGAGATTATAATACAGGTATTGTTCCGCCAGTGCTGCCGCAGCCAGATCCGAATTACCGTTTATTATCGCCAGAGGCTTTTCAGGAATTTTATACCAGTTATAAAAAATGCGATTTTGATAACGAAAGAGTAAGATTGATCAATGCAGTAAGTAAAAATGCTTCCTTTTCCAGCAGTCAGAGCAAACTTATTCTTAAAACATTCACATTTGATCAAGAACGTTTGAAAATTGCCAAAAACCTCTATCAAACCGTTGTAGATCCACAAAATTATTTTACAATTGCTGAGACATTTGAATTCCCTTACTATAAAGATGAATTTTTAAAATATTTGGAGAAACCGTAATTCAACCTATCTTTATTAAATGACGGCTGAAAAAGTGAAGGCATCGATACATCAGGTGGTCGATGCCTACAAATCGAAATTATTGCGTTACCCTGAAGGTATTTTCCAAACAACCCCTCCAATTTCTGGCTGGAGTTATAGCGAGGTATATTCACATATTTTTGATTCGAGCCTACTTTCAATAATTGCCTTTGCGCACGCTGCAAATGGCAAAGGCGAGAACAAACCGACTCATTTTATGGTAAAGCTGATTTTATTACTAGGCGCTTTACCCCCTGCAAAAAAGTATAAAGTGCCCAAACGGCTGGCAGAGCGTGTAAAAAAGATCAGTAAAACAGAAGCCCTCGATTTTATTTTAGAATTTGAAAAAGCTCTGGACGATAACTATCCATTACTTGCAGATGCAACAACCAACAGCAAAACTAAACACCCAAGATTAGGTTATTTAAATGCTAAACAGTGGCTTAGGTTTATAGAAATACATTTAAAGCACCACCTAAAACAGTTAGAAAGAATAGAAAAGAGTTTTAAGGCGTAAATTAATTTCGCCATATTTGGTTAATCCTAAAATATGTGCTCATGAAATATATTTTTTATCTCTCCATGCTTGCGATATTTTGTGCTTGTAATAGCAGTGAAAAGAAAGAAAGCGCTCAGGCTGTTATTCCAACACCTACAGGGCTCCAGGGATTGCAAAAAAGCAATGTTGCGCAGCCGGCACAGCAGACTAAAAGTAATCTGATTTTTAATCCGCCGCATGGCGAAGCCGGACATACCTGTGCACTGGCCGTTGGTGCGCCGTTAAACCCTACGGCAAAAGTGCAGCCTCAACAAAACAAAAATCCACAGCCAACACCTGCTCCAGCGGCAGCTGTTGTAAATACCTCAGGAAAAAAGCTAAACCCTAAACACGGGGAGCCTGGTCATAGATGTGATATCGCAGTTGGCGCGCCTTTAGATAGTAGGCCAACGCAAGTGGTTACTACGACGCAACCTGCCGTTACGCAGGTATCGGGTGTGAAAGGAGGAAAAGGTTTAAACCCGCCGCATGGTCAGCCCAACCACAGGTGCGATCTTGCCATTGGTGCGCCATTAATCAGTAAACCTGCCCCGGCTGCAAACCCAGCACCAATTCCAACGCCTGATGCTAAAACTATCGATACAAAAGTGCTGGAAACAAAAAGTGAGGGCTAACCGCCACATAACCAATAAAAATATTTGAATTTAGGGTACCATACTTAACGCACATTTTTTTACATCTTTGCGGTAATGAAATTACCCGCTATAAAAGGTTTTGACGAAGAAGCATTTAACAAGTATTTAAAGAATACGGGGTGGTTAATGTTGGCTAGAGTTGGAAGTTTAGTAATCAAAATTTTAGTAGGCTTTGCAATTACCAATTATTTAGGAAAGACTCAAAATGGTATTTTAAATTATCCAACTGCATTTACAACGTTTTTTGTTGCAGCGGCCGCTCTTGGTTTAGATGGTTTTACTACCCGTGAACTTCTTCGTACACCAGAAAATAGAGATCGTTTACTTGGAACGGCTTTCTGGCTTAAGCTTGCTGGGGGAATTTGTATTATCCCACTTATATATTTTGCATATATTCTTTGGAATACGCATAAGCCCATTGAAACCCCGCTCATCTATATTGTGATTGTAGGGCTTACCGGAATAACTCAGGCTTTCTATATTACCGATAGTTATTTCCAATCTAAAGTACAAGCCAAATACGTTATGCGTGTTCAGGTATTCGGAAATATTATTTCTGCATTAATAAAATTGGTATTTATCCTTTTAAAATTAAATGTAGAATGGTTTGTTTTTGCTCTGCTACTTGACACTATAATTCTGGCAATTGGGTACGTTTATTTTTATAGCATAAAAGTTGGAAGTATTTTCAAATGGGTATTTGATTCAGCATTAGCAAAATACCTCGTCAAACATTCATGGCCGCTAGCACTATCTGCAGTTCTGGTTTCAATATACATGAAAATTGATCAGCTGATGGTGGAAAATTATCTTGGCACTGGCGCTTTAGGAATTTATTCAACCGTTGTAGCGTTAAGTGAAAGCTGGTATTTTATACCAGTTGCAATAGTAACTTCTGTATTTCCTGCAATTATGAATGCCAAAAGAGATAATCCGGAAAGATATATGAAACGTCTACAGAATATGTACGACATTATGGTTTGGATAAGTTTGAGCGTAGCACTTTTCATGACTTTTGCCTCACCAATTATATACCATATCGTTTATACTCCAGAATTTTGGGATGGTGCACATGTGCTAACTGTCCATGTTTGGGCAGGTATATTTGTTTTTTTAGGTAGCGCCAGCGGGCAGTATCTTATTGCAGAAGGATATACTAAGTTATCGATGCTCCGAACCGGAATGGGCGCAATGGTGAATATTGTTTTAAACGTATTATGGATACCAAAATATGGTATCATGGGGGCTGCACTTGCTACTCTTATTGCTTACTTCACAGCCACCTTTTTTATTTTATTAATTCCTAAAACACGTCAACAAGGTATAATGATGTTAAAATCATTATTTTTGGTCACAGCATTTCAAAAAATATTTAAACGTTGAGTACTCTTAAAGCATTAAGCACACTAATTGCAAAGCCTAGCAGGCTTAAAGCATTATTATCATACGGACATAAGGGCTACCTGAACAGCATTGGCTGGTTTACGGCCTTTGATAAAAAACAGGCCATAGACGGTCAAGGGAAGGCTTTACCGTGGGTAACCTATTCCTTTATCGATTTTATTAAAGAGCGAATAAACAAAACACAGCACATTTTCGAATATGGCTCTGGCAGTTCTACTATTTTTTATGCAGAAAGAGCTGGCTCGGTAACTTCTGTTGAACATGATAAAGGCTGGTTTGATAAAGTAAAAAATACCAGTCCGGGCAATGCTGAAATGATCTTCTGCCAATTGGAAAAAGATGGCGAATATGCTAAAAAAGCAACTTTGCTCGATAAAAAATTTGATATTATTATTGTTGACGGACGGGACCGTGTAAACTGTTGTAAATACAGCGTTGATGCTTTATCAGCAAATGGTGTATTGGTTTTGGATGATAGCGAACGTGAAGTGTATCAGCCCGCACGTGTGCTTTTAAAAGCCCAGGGTTTTAAAGAGATCAGTTTCAGCGGCATTTCTCCCGGACTCTTTTACGAAAAAGCAACTTCGGTTTTTTATAAGCAAGATAATTGTTTAGGTATTTAATCAGTCAGGATCATGTTAAGCGAAGAAGTAAAAACGGCCTACGATAATTTTTATACCAATAGCGATGTAGCCTGGAGAATGCTCGGTGCAAAATATAAAGCCCAGAACATTGTTGATGTGTGCAAAGGACTAAAACCTAAAAAAGTACTTGAGGTTGGTGCCGGAGATGGCAGTATTTTACATTTTTTAAATGAATGGCATTTCGCACCGGAACTTTATGCTTTAGAAATTGCACAAAGTGGTGTAGATATTATAGTGGATCGTAACCTCGCCAGTTTAAAAGAAGCGCAAACTTTCGATGGATATAAAATCCCTTATGAAGATGATACTTTCGATCTGGTTATTCTTGCGCACGTTTTAGAACATGTAGAACATGAGCGGATCCTGATCCGTGAATTGAAAAGAGTTGCAAAATATATTGTAGTAGAGGTACCTAAAGATTACCGCTTTGGTGTAGACGAAAGAATGAAACATTTTTTAGATTATGGACACATTAATATGTATACGCCAACTTCTTTAAGGTTTTTATTGCAGAGTGAGGGTTTACAAATTTTAGAAGATAAGGTATCGATGACTGCGCCTGAAACGGTAAAGTTTAATGAGTTTATTAATAGAAAAGCGCCAAAAACATTTGCTAAAAACTTAAAAATAGAACTGGAATACCTGGTTAAGAAAACCTTGGGTAATTTGTTTGGGAAGAAAAAGCAAGAGCAATTTGCCAATGCCTATACTGTGTTAACCAAAAAATCAGATCATAACCTGCAGATATTTTAATGATTGTGTGAATACAGAGCGCAATATATATCCAAACTTATATGAAACTTAAACTTCTTATGTTGTGAAACTGTAAACTGGATATACTTAGTTGGAATTTTATTCTGGCCATTTAACCATATAAGGAATAGAAGAAAATATAAGCGTATTGATCTTACTACCAAAATTAATTTAATATATTGCAGTAGAAATTAAATTCTGTTAAAAATACATCCCCAGTTAATTATTAATAAAGGATGTTGTTAACTAGAAATTATTTAAAGGACTTAGTTTACAAGGTAAACGGAGCAGCCATCGAGGTACACAGGACATTAGGCCCAGGGCTTTTAGAATGCACTTATCATAAATGCATGATTCACGAGCTGGAAATCAGAAATATTAATTTCAAATCTGAGTTAACTATCCCAATAGATTATAAAGGGTTAATAATTGATTCAGAACTAAGGTGTGATTTATTAATTGAAGACTCCCTAGTTGTTGAATTTAAAGCTGTTGAAAACGTTGTACCAATCCATGTAGCCCAACTGTTGACTTATATGAAACTACTAAAATTGCCTCTTGGACTAATGATAAATTTTAATTGTTTGCATATCTTTTCAGAAGGCCAAAAAACATATGTAAACGAGATATATGAATCAATTTATTGATATACTTTTGTCATAGCTTATATGAAACTTAAATTTCTTATATGGTAAAAATGCCTAGCCCGCTTAGTGATAAGCTTAATTGATAAATATAAATGCAAAGCCTTGCCCCAATAGCACTTTTCGTATACAACCGTCCGCAGCACACTGAGCGTACATTACAATTTCTGCAACAAAATGAATTGGCAGCACAAAGCCATTTGTATATTTTTTCTGATGGTGCCAAAACCGATCTGGATAGAGAAAAAGTTACTGCCGTAAGAAAAATCATCAAAAAAGCAGATGGTTTTAAGTCGGTTAAAGTAATCGAAAGTAAAGTTAATGCAGGCTTAGCCAATGCGGTAATTGCAGGAGTAACCCAGTTAATAGCAGAATACGATCAGGTAATTGTGTTTGAAGATGACCTCATTACCTCCCCGCATACCTTATCCTATTTCAACAACGCTTTAAACCATTACCGCGAAGAGGAAAAAGTAATGCACATCGGAGCCTATATGTATCCTTTAAAATCAGATAACCTTTCACCATCTTTTTTCTACAGGGCAGCCACAAGCTGGGGTTGGGCAACGTGGGGAAGAGCATGGAAAAACTTTGAACCAGATATTAACATTCTTATTAAACAATTTGATAAAAAGAAAAGGACTGCATTTTCAATCGACAATAAAATGAATTTCTGGAAACAGATGCAGGAATTTAAAAAAGGTAAAAACAATAGCTGGGCCATAAGATGGTATGCGTCAATCTTTTTAAAAGGAGGGATCACACTTAATCCGTCACAATCACTCGTTAACAATATTGGTCATGATGGTACGGGCGTACACTCAGGAATAAACGACATCTATAACGTAATTATCAACCCAAAACCAATTGTAGAATTCCCTACTGTAATAGCCGAAGACCCCATCGCCTACAAAGCCATCAAGAGCTTTTTGATTAAGCGAAAAGGCAATATGGTAACACGGGTCAGGCGTTTTGTAAAAGAAAAGCTGACACAGTATTTTTCTAAAAAATAATGAGCGGCAGTCTGTCAATCAAAAATAACTCATATAGCTCACCGTTGTAGGCAATTAAAAAAAATGACAAACCTTTTTTAATTGCTCATGTTGATTTTATACATCGAAACTATAAAAATAAAAAACATGAAAACGACAACAGAAACAGCAGAGGTATTAAACGATTTGATTCAAATTAATAACGATCGTATTGAAGGTTACGAAAAAGCCCGCCAGGAATTAAAAGATGAAGATGCCGATTTAAAGACGTTATTTCTAAATATGATAGGTGAAAGTCAAAAATATAAAATGGCATTGGCAACAGAAGTATCGGCTTTAGGTGAAGATATTGAAACAGGAACAACCAATTCGGGCAAAATCTACAGGGCCTGGATGGATGTTAAAGCACTTTTTACCGGCCACGACCGTAAAACTGTTTTAAACAATTGTGAATTTGGCGAAGATGCCGCTCAAAATGCATATAAAATGGCCTTAGAGGAAGAAAATATCCCTTCAAATATCAGAGACTTAATTTCAGAACAAAAGGCGTCTCTAAGAGTATCACATGATGAAATCAAAAGATTACGTGATGCTCAGGCATAAGTAAGTGAAATATAAAAAATAAAAAAATCTCCTTTGAATAATTAATTCGGAGGAGATTTTTTTTTATTACAGCCGTCATTCCCGCGCAGGCCTATCGTGTGGACACATCTTTTTGAGTTTAATTTTTTAGGCGTTTTGCTAGCTTCCTTAAATAACCCATTGTTTTAACCGAAGAACGCCGTCAATCCCAAGGGCCGGAGAAATCAAAAAAACAGGTGCAGAATAGAACAAATAGCATTGCCAAACCTAAAACGCAGTGGTTTTGTGTTCATAAACGCTAATTTAAAGTTTTAAAGAAGTATTGAACACAAAACGAGTGCCGCTGTTTTTTTGATGTGTATAGGATTGTGTAAAAGGCCCATTGCTGGATTGACAGAGCGCTTTGGGTACTTTGGCGCTCCAAAGTACCATGCCACCGCGGCATAGAGCGGAAAAGACAATGCTTGCTTAATTAATGTTTTGTAAATAAATGCCTTTTTATAACTGGAAAGATGCTGAAATAAATCCGATAGCTATCGGATCAGCATGACGACCACCTTAATGAAGTACTAAAAAAACATATATATAGGTAACAAAAGATGTGTCCACACGATAGGCGCAGGCGGGAATCTTAGAACTTATTGCATTACGATTCCCAATCGATCCGATAACTATCAGCTCGATTGGGAATGACGATCAACGGCGGAATAAATCAGTTAAGAAACTAAGATTCTAATTCGCGATCTAAATGTTCAGTAACACGCTGAATTGTATTATCAATAGTATTACTTAAAATAGTGAGGTAAGAACCTTTCTTAGCGGTTTCAATTGCGATTTGTAAACATTCCGTACTCTTATTGTTTACAATAATCTCTTTATTAGGATCAACCTCTCTAATCCCTTTTATCAGTAAATCGACCAGTTCCTGCTGTTGTCTGCCACGGAGATATTTCTCCTGACAAACGTAGATCTTATCAAACATCTGTGCAGAAATGCGGGCCGTTTCGATAATATCCTCGTCCCTTCTATCGCCGGTTGCTGAAATAATACCTACCTGTTCTGTAGCCTCAACGCCCTGCAAGAAACCTTTTACACCATTAAATCCATCAGGATTATGCGCAAAATCGACCAGCACTTTAAAATCTTTAAATCTGAAAATATTCATCCTGCCTGGCGTGTGTGCTGCTGAAGGAATAAAGGTTTCTAACGACAAACGGATATCTTCAGGTTTGTAGCCCCATAAATAGGCTGCTAGCGTCGCTGCCAGTACATTCTGAATCATAAAGTTTACAGAACCACCAAAGGTTAGAGGAATATGGGTGGCTTTATCTACCCTTAATTTCCAGTCGCCGGTTTTAATGGTGATGAACCCGTTTTCATAAATGGCCGCAATACCGCCTTTTCTACAGTGTTCTTTAACTACTGGATTGTTTTCATCCATGCTGAAGTAAGCAACATTACAACGGGCATCTTTAGCTATGCGAACGCAATAGCCGTTATCGGCGTTCAATACAGCCCAACCTTTGCGGCGCACCGCACCAATTACAACCGCTTTAACACGGGTTAAATCGTCAAGATTATGAATATCAGAAAGGCCAAGGTGATCTTCCTGGATGTTGGTCACCACACCAATGTCGCAGGCATTAAAGCCCAATCCTGCCCTTAAAATTCCGCCACGGGCAGTTTCCAATACGGCAAACTCTACTGTTGGGTCTTTCAAAATAAACTCTGCACTTACCGGCCCTGTTGTATCACCCTTCATCAGCATGGTATTGTGCACATATACACCGTCACTGGTGGTAAAACCTACGCGTTTACCGTTGCTGCGGATAATGTGCGCAATTAAACGGGTAGTGGTGGTTTTTCCGTTGGTTCCGGTTACGGCGATAATCGGGATCTGTGATAATTTCCCCTGTGGATATAACATATCAATTACCGGTGCCGCAACATTGCGTGGCAAACCTTCACTCGGCGCCAGGTGCATCCTAAAACCAGGAGCAGCATTAACTTCTAACACCACACCACCATTTTCAGTTAAGGGTTGAGTAAGGTTCTGCGCCATGATATCGATACCGCAGATGTCCAATCCGATTACCCTTGAAATTCTTTCACAAATAAAAATGTTCTGTGGATGAACAATATCTGTTACATCAATAGATGTTCCTCCTGTACTTAAATTGGCGGTCGATTTTAAATAAACCACCTCTCCTTTTTCCGGAATAGTCTCTAAAGTATATTCTTTTTTGGCTAATAAATCCAGGGTATCACGATCGACAGCTATTTCTGTTAACACATTCTCATGGCCATAACCGCGACGTGGGTCTTCATTCTCCTTATCAATTAATTCCTGGATGGTATGAATGCCATTGCCTTTTACATGAGCCGGATCACGTTGTGCCGCGGCAACCACTTTATGGTCGATTACCAGCACCCGGAAGTCAAATCCGGTAATAAATTTTTCTATAATCACCCGTCTCGAATACGTTTTGGCATATTCAAAAGCCGCCACAGCATCTTCCATTGTTTTCACATTAATGGTTGCACCTTTACCGTGGTTGCCATCAAGTGGTTTAAAAACTAAAGGAAATCCAACCTTTTTAACAGATGCTTCAAGATCGTCAGGATTTGAAATGGTTACTCCAGAGGCTACCGGAATGGCTGCTTCGGTGAGCAAACGTTTCGTTTCTTCCTTGTTGCTGGCAAGATCTACAGCAATGCTACTGGTTTTTTCGGTCATGGTGGCCCTAAAACGCACCTGATTTTTGCCATAACCCAGTTGTACCAACGAACTTTTGTTCAATCTTATCCATGGAATGCTTCTTTTTACCGCTTCTTCCACAATCGAACCTGTACTTGGGCCTAGGGCTTCCAGTTCACGTATTTCCTTCATCCTGCGGATATCATGTTCTAAATCGTACTCTTCATTATTGATCAAAGCCTCCGCAATTCTTACCGCAGCTTCCGCCGAGTAAACACCTACTTTCTCCTCCAGATAACTGAAAACCACATTATAAATGCCTTCGGTTTTGGTCATGCGCGTTCTGCCAAAACCAGTTTCCATACCGGCGAGTGTCTGAATTTCCAATGCAATGTGTTCAATCACGTGCCCCATCCAGGTGCCTTCTTTCACTCGCGTAAAAAAGCCACCCTCAACACCTTTCGAGCAGCGGTGGGTAAACATGCTTGGCAAAAGTTTCTCAATCCTTTCACTAAATCCTTCTATTACGTTTGTTGGTTTTTGCTCTAAATCTTCTAAATCCAGTCGCATCTGAATCAATTTCTTCCGGCTAATAGACCATATGTTTGGTCCTCTTAATACTTGTATATTTAATATCTTCATGTAATGTTTTGTTCGTTTTTTATGTTGCAGAAGGATTTATGAATCGCTCTTTATCCTCAATTTTTAGAATGAAATTGATGACTGTAAATTATACATTTATTTTGAAAATAGACGTTCCATTTAGCTAAATCAATTTTAAGGTGTATTTGTTTTATTTTCAAGTACAATCCTGTTAATTTTAAGTTATAATATTTTAACTTTTGTTAATAAATTGAATATTCTTTACAAAAAAAGTCGTGTTTTTTATCTTAAGCCTATATATTTGGGTTTTTTGATACAATTATAATACACAAAAAATGGTTCCGAAAGGTAAACTCATCATCATTGGTGGCGCAATAAACACAGGTAGCTTCGCAGAAACGCAATTCGGACTACCTGAGAACATGAATTTTTTTGAGCGTGGAATTTTAAAACGGATTACTACAGAATCATTAAGAGATACGCAATCTCGTTTCGAGATCATCACCACAGCATCATTAATGCCCGAGAAAGTGGGTGAAGAATATATTAAGGCTTATGCACAATTAGACGTGCATAATGTTGGTGTTCTTAATATTTCCAACCGTGAAGAAGCCAATTCTGATGAAAATTACGAGCGTATCAAAGCTGCAGAGGTAATTATTTTTACCGGCGGAGATCAGCTTCGTCTTTCTTCAATCTTTGGCGGAACAAAAATCCATCAGATCTTGTTAGAAAAATATAGAAATGAACCTGTTGTTATTGCCGGTACTTCTGCCGGGGCCGCTGCAAGTTCTAAAAATATGATTTACCAGGGTAGCAGTAAAGATGCTTTACTTAAAGGTGAAGTTAAAATTACAGGTGGGCTAGGCTTTATTGATGATGTTATTGTAGATACACATTTTGTTCAGCGTGGAAGAATCGGTCGCTTATTGTATGCCGCGGCCAGTAATCCTGGTATTTTAGGGATCGGTCTTGGTGAAGACACCGGGCTTTTTATCTCTGATGGCCATATAATGGAGGCTATTGGCTCTGGCATGGTAATTTTAGTAGATGGCCGCACTATGGCTGATACCAATTTAACTGATGTAGAAATGGGGCAACCTGTTTCGATTAAAAACATGGTGGTACACGTGATGTGCGATGGCGACGTTTATGACTTAACAGACCATAGCTTAGTGATCCACCACCCAAAGGTAATTCCGATAGCCTAATTCAGTAGCAGTTAACAGTGGGCGATTTTCAGCTAGGATTTACCCAATCTTGATATTTGTTACCTAAATCTTGCTACTTCCATCTTAATACCTGATACTAAAATCTTGATACTACAAAAATGAAACTAATCATACATGGCGGCTTCTTCAGCGAATCGTCTACCAACCAGGAAACAAAAAAGGCAAAACAAGATGCTTTGGCTTCGATTGTTGCGCTCGGACATGAGTATCTAAAAACGCATACTGCTTTAGAAACCGTTGTTTATACTGTTGCGCTGTTAGAAGATAACGAACTGTTTAATGCAGGTATCGGTTCGCAGATCCAAAGCGATGGAAAAGTAAGACTGAGCGCAGCGCTAATGGATGGTAAAACTGAAAAATTTAGTGGCGTAATTAATGTTGAAGATGTTAAAAATCCTATCCAAATTGCGCAGAATCTACTAACATATGATGACCGGGTGCTTAGTGGTGATGGTGCCCGGCAATTTGCAAGAACAAATGGATTTGAATATTTCAATCCGATTACCCAACAGCGCCAGTCAGAGTACGAAGCCAAATTAAATCAAAGGAATAATAAAGGAACGGTAGGCTGTGTAGCACTCGATGCAGATGGAAATTTAGCCGCAGCAACTTCTACAGGTGGAAAAGGATTCGAAATCCCTTGCCGGGTGAGCGATTCTGCAACTGTGGCAGGCAACTATGCCAATCAATATGCGGGTATTTCTTGTACCGGAGTAGGCGAAGATATTGTTAGCGGTGCCCTGGCTGCAAAAATTGTAACCCGCGTTACAGATGGTTTTTCTTTAAAGGAAGCGTCTGATAAATCTTTTGCTGAACTTAAAGCTTTTGATGGCTTTGCGGGCATTGTAGGCATTTCTGCAGCAGGCGAAGTATACCATTGCGACTCTCATCCTTACATGGTTTGGGCATCTTTTGATGTTAATTTACAGGTATTTAGCTGAAATTAGATTTAAAGTATTATTTTTGTTGCATGACCAAAATTGTATTGGCTTTAATTGGCCTTTTTGCATCATTACAACTACAAGCTCAAAATATAGATAAATCTGAGATCCAGGAACCTAATGGTAGTGCGATAAATATAGCAGTATCTAAATTTGACCTGGAGGATGGGAATTCTTTTTTTGAGGAAGCAGAAGATTTAGAGCGGAAAGGCGATTACAACGAAGCCCTCACCCTATTTGGCAAAGCAGCTTTTGAATACAATGCCGTAAAAAACTTCAATAGGTACGGACAGGCGGTTATCAAGATGAGCAGTATGCATTATCAACTTGGCCGTTTTACCGATGCGGAGCAGATTCTCTTAAACGTAGCCTTAAAAAATTATTCTAAAACTGGAAACAGAGCAGGAGTAATGAACACCTATAGCCTTTTAGGAAAAGTTTATTTGGCCAATACCAAGTACACCCAATCAATGTGGTTCTACACCCAGCAAGGTATTCTTGCAAAACAATTAAAAAGCAATAATGCTTATATCGAATCTATTTTAGGCATTGCCCAGGTTAAAATTAAAAAGAAAGATTTTACACTTGCCCTGAGAGATCTGAAATCAGCAGAATGGCTGGCCAACTCCATCAAAACCACTCAATATAAAACGCAGATTAAAGATGCCAGGGAAACAATCGCCAGCAAAACCACCAGTAAAAAAGTAAATCCGAGCTAGGCAAACGTTTTAATTTTGCTATACCTTCACACATAAAGCACACTATACAGCACTCAAAGGTCTGTAATTGGTCAAATTTGCCTTTTCATTAAAACAAAAAATAACGCTCAACGTTCTACGTAAGAAATTGTTAAATAAAAAGCTTTTAGTTAGATTTGATAAAGTTTTAACAAGAGACGGTAATAATGCTGTCTCTTTTTTGTTTTTTTGCTAAAATGGTATCATATTGGCTATATAGAATTGGAAATGGATTTTAAATCATTTAAAGAGATGTTAAAGAGAATATTTTTTGTAATTTTTACTGCAGCAGTACTTGCTTGTCATGCTGCACCTAAAACTCAGCCAATAGTTGAGGGGGTTACCAATGTGAAACCTGATGAGCAGCAACAACTTGTTATAAAAGAGGTTGT
This sequence comes from Pedobacter sp. D749, assembly GCF_019317285.1. Taxonomy (NCBI): domain Bacteria; kingdom Pseudomonadati; phylum Bacteroidota; class Sphingobacteriia; order Sphingobacteriales; family Sphingobacteriaceae; genus Pedobacter; species Pedobacter sp. D749. The sequence continues at coordinate 5,328,782 of NZ_CP079218.1, read as the reverse complement.
AAATTTGATTGAGAGTTACAATTATAAAAAAATTCAGATCAACGACTCTATATCTTCTATCATTTTAGATAAATACATCAAATCGCTTGATCAGGGCAAAAATTACTTCTTGGCATCAGATATCAAGGAATTTGAGAAATACAGATATACTTTGGATGATGATTTCAAAAATGGCGACCTGAGCGGCCCGTTTTTCATTTATAACGTTTATGCCAAAAGATTAAATGAATATTTTACTTATTCTCTGGCTCAGATTAAAACAAAATTTGATTTTAATCAAACCGACAGTTATGTATATGATAGAGAGAAGCAGCCCTGGGCAACTTCTTCAACAGCATTAAATGATACCTGGAAAAAACGTGTGAAGTATGAGTTGATTAGTCTTAATCTAGCTGGAACTACTGAAGCAAAAAATGTAGAAACATTAACGAAACGTTACCAGAACTTGCAGTCGCAGACATCTAAAACCAATAATCAGGATGTTTTCCAGATTTTAATGGATGCATTTACCGAATCGATTGATCCACATACAAATTACTTTATACCAACGAAAGCCACAGAGTTTAATGAAGAAATGTCTCGCTCTTTTGAAGGTATTGGTGCCCGTTTACAATTAGAAAATGAAGTAGTTAAAATCTCTGAAATTATTGCTGGTGGACCTGCATTTAAAGGCAAACAACTGAGTGCTGGCGATCGCATTATTGCTGTAGCCCAAGGTGATGGAGAATTTGTTGATGTGATAGGCTGGAGATTGGATAATACCGTATCGAAAATTAAAGGTCCGAAAGGAACTAAAGTGCGTTTAAAAGTTATCCCTGTTGGAAAAGAAATGTCATCTAAACCAGTAATTATCGAATTGGTTCGTGATAAAATTGTTTTGGAAGAAACATCTGCCAAGAAAAAAGTTAAAACCATTAACAGTAATGGCAAAGAATATAAAATCGGGATTATTACCCTACCAGCATTCTATGCTGATTTTAAAGCAGCAAATGCAGGTGATAAAAACTACAAAAGCACTACCAGAGATGTTAGGAAATTAATCGACTCGTTAAAAACATACGATAAGGTAAATGCAATCGTAATGGATTTACGTGGAAACGGTGGAGGATCATTAGTTGAAGCCATTTCATTAACTGGTTTATTTATCGATAGAGGTCCTGTAGTTCAGGTGAAAGATTTACGCGGTAAAATTGAAGTGGACGAGGATGAAAATAGCGGTGTAACCTGGAACGGTCCTTTTGGTGTAATTGTAGACCGCTTAAGTGCATCTGCATCAGAAATTTTCGCCGGAGCCATACAAGATTATGGCCGTGGTATTATTATGGGTAGCCAAACTTATGGTAAAGGTACCGTTCAATCTTCCATCGATTTAAATAAACTGGTAAACCCAAGCATGTTGCAAAAGATAGCAGGATTAATTTCTAAAGATAAAACTGTTGGCACTTCGCCAAGCGGAACAAGCCCGGCTGACATTAACTTGGGTCAGATTAATTTAACCATGGCTAAATTTTACCGTGTAGCAGGAAGCAGCACTCAACATAAAGGGGTAACGCCTGATGTGGTTTTCCCTTCACTTTATCCGATGGATAAAATTGGAGAGGATACTGAATCATCTGCCTTACCATGGGACGTTATTCCAAGCTCAAACTTTAAAGCAGTTGCCAATCTAACTCCGGTTAAAGCGCAATTGGTTAAAAACAGCGAGCAGCGCATCGCAAATTCATTGGATTTTAAATACCTGAAACAAGATATTGCAGACCTTAGAAAACGCGATAGTGAAGTTTCTATAACTTTAAACGAGGCAAAACTTAAAGCTGAGCGCGATGCGCAAGAAGCTAAAACACTTGCCAGACAGAATGAATTAAGAGCATTAAGAGGATTGCCAGCCATTAAAAAAGGAGATAAAATTACCAAGCAAGACGCTTTCGATTTTATTGAAGATGAATCATTGAAAGTAATGGGCGATTTTATGCAACAATCTGGCAACTATGTGATGAATCTTGGTGTAGCTTCACCTAAACTTTAATAAAAGAAATCTAACAATAGCGAGCTATCTTATTTAGGTAGCTCGCTTTTTTTCAAATCATTTTCAGTTAAACGATTGCCTAAATGCTGAAGGGGTAAGCTTTGTTTTGGATTTGAACAACTTAGTAAAGGATTGTAAATGTTCGAAGCCAAGTGCATAAGCGATTTCACTAACAGAAAGATTTGTTGTAGAAAGTTTTTCTTTTGCTAAATCAATCAGTTTCTGATGTAAATATTGTTGAGTGTTTTGTCCAATGAGCGTTTTCAACAATCCGGATAGATATCCTGGCGAAACGTTAAGCCTCTCGGCGATGTAAGTTACTGTTGGTAAGCCCCTGTTGCCAAGATCAGCGTGTTCAAAATAGTCCTTAACAATATGTTCTAATCGATCAAGCAGCTGATGATTGATTGCTTTACGTGTGATAAATTGGCGTCCATAAAAACGTTGTGCATAGTTAAGCATTAATTCTATTTGCGCGATCACCACATTTTGAGTAAAATGATCGATATTGCTATTGGTTTCATTTTTCACCAATGTGGCGATCGAATTAAGCACTGCTTCTTCAGTTTCAGAAACATGTAAAGCCTCAAACAGCGCGTAACTAAAAAAGTCATAATCCTTAATTGTTTTGGCTAAATGTGTCTGCCAAAGTAAGTCGGAGTGGAAAAGTATCATCCAGCCAGTCGGCCGGTGGGTTTTATCCTGATTGATCTCAACGGTGAAAACCTGTCCTGGAGCCATGAAAAACAACACGCCATCATCAAAATCACTCATTTGTTGCCCATATTTAATTTTCGCATCAGGCACACGCTTGAGTGCAATGGAGTAAAAATCAAAAATTATTGTTTTTGACCGGCCATTGACTGGCATATTAACCTCCTCCATATTAACAACACTCACTAAGGGATGAGCTGGTTTCGGCAATCCTGCAAGTTTATGATATTCTGATATGGTTTTAAAACGATAGCGGTTCGAAGTTTCCATAATACAATTTACTTAAAATAAATGCCTTGCTCCAAATCTTGAAGCAAACTGGAATATTCAGGTTCCCAATTTAAGCGATCCCTTGTTAAACTTCCGGAAGCCGGTCCATCTATACTTACGAAATGTTCAAACCAACCAAAGTGTGCGGCTGCTTCATTTTTAGATATAGAAACGACAGGTAAACCAAGTTGATCGCCAATGGCCTCTGCTATTGCTTTAAGAGTTATTGATTCTTCAGCCACCCCGTGAAAACGTGCTCCTGGCATGGCTTGCTCCAAAGCCAACCTGTAAAGTTTCGCGGCATCCAGCCTATGAATACTTGTCCATCGGTTTTCTCCACCTCCAATATAAGCCGATGAACCTGTTTTGCGGGCGATATCGATCAGCATGGGTACAAAGCCATGATGATCACCTTCCCCGTGTACAGATGGCGATAAACGAACCACCGATACGCGAATATTTTGAGAAGCAAGTGCGTCGACTGCCTTTTCCGAAGCAAGCCTTGGGTTCGCGCCATTATAATTGGGCAGCATATCTTCTGTGGCTAACATACCCGGATTAACTACAAGAGTTCCAGAAGTTACAATAAAGGGTTTATCGGTTCCTGCAATCGAGTTTCCAATGGTCTCTATTGCAACTCTATCGATCTGACAAACCGCTGCAAATCGGGAAAAATCATGGATAAAGCCAGTATGGATAATGCCATCAGCTAATCTGGCGCCCTGCCGCAGGCTCTGTAAGTCTTCCAAATCACCTTTATGTACTTCGGCCCCAGCAAGTACAAGCGCTTTTTCAGCCGTTTCATTCCGCGCCAAACCCAAAACCTCGTGGCCTGCATTAATTAATTCTTTGACTACCGCAGAACCGACAAATCCGGTTGCGCCTGTTACAAAAACTTTCATATTAATTGATTTTAAGTTTCAATAGTGTACAACAATTACATATCGGTTGGAATATGAATCGCATTTAATTATCACTCAAAATTCAATCAATTTTATAGAAACAATTTAGGCTAATCAATTCTTCATTTAGCCAAAACGAATAATTTACGCAAAAAAAAGACCGCTGCTATCCGCAACAGTCTTTTTTGCATGAAAAACACTTCTAGTTCTTCTTTGGATTCTGACTCAATTGCATGGCCATCATTTCTTTCATGGTTTTATTCATTCCCTCGGTACTACCATCTAAAAAGATTACGTTACCATCTCCATTTTCAGCAAAGTGTTTGATCGATTCTGTCCACATGGTGAATAAGATTACCGAAATATCAAGGTTAGCCTGTTCCATTTCCTGGGCGGCTTTGCTCATACCATGGGCAACCTCTGCACGGAACAACGCAATACCTTGCCCCCGTAATTGAGCAGCTTCACGCTCTGCTGTAGCAGCAATTTTGATCGCATTACCGTCCGCTTCAGCAGCTTTGGTTTTGGTAATTAATAATGCCTGTCCTTCGTTTTCAGCCGCTGCTTTCAAATTGTTCGAAGCTACTACACGACTCATTGAACGCATAATTTCTTCATCAAAGGTAATATCATTCAATTGAAGATCCTGAAGATGGTAACCCCATCCGTCTAAAACCTGATCGATCTGTTCCTTAACGTGAAGTACAATTTCATTACGTTGCGCCAATACATTTGCCTGCTTTTGCGTAGCCACATAAGCCCTGATCGAACCTTCAATCGTTCTGATTAATGCCTGCATTAAATTGGTCGCATCTACAAATTTAAAGGCTACGTTTTTTATTGTTTCCTCGTCCTGGTTCACCACAGAGTATAAAAGCATGGCCTTAAAATATACATTGGCCTGATCTTGAGTTACTGCTTGAAACGATAGTTCCACTGAGCGGTTTTGAATGGAAATGCGAGAATAGATCTGCTCTATTAATGGGATTTTAAAATTTAAACCTGGCCTTAATTGACGGCGGTACTTACCGAAAACCGTTACCACCGCAATGGTTCCCTGTTTAACAGTAACGAAAGAGCTGAGTAAGATAATAAATCCTACGACAGCTATAATGTAAATGGTGTATTGCATAAATAGATTTTTTTATGAAGTTATAAAAATTCATACAAACTACATCAGGCATTTTGTAGCTTTAAGCTTTCTAACTAACTTATGCATAATGAAAATTAAATTATTTCTTCCCGCAGCAAGTGTTTTGCTATTTGCGGCATGCCAGAATAAGAGCCATCAGGCAACGGATACCGTAAATGCACGTACCGAATTTTTCGATAAGGCCGGAATGGATACCACTGTAAAACCTGGTGATAACTTTTTCCTGTATGCCAATGGAAAATGGATGAAAAACACCCAAATTCCTAAAACCGAAACAGGCTGGGGTTCTTTTTATACTTTATATAATGATAACCTGAAAAACCTGAACAACATTCTTGAAAACGCGGCTAAAGCTAATGCAGCTAAAGGAAGTAGCGAACAGAAGGTGGGCGATTTTTATACCAGTGGAATGGATACCCTTACCATTGAGAAGTTGGGTATCGAACCTGTAAAATCGCTCTTAAATAAAATAGACGGGATTAAAAACGATAAGGATTTAATCAATTTTGTTGCTGAAGGTTATAAAAATGGTGAAGGAGATTTATTGGGCTTTGGCGTAGAACCAGATGATAAATTAAGCAGTAAAAATGCTTTATCATTTTCTCAGGCCGGTCTTACCCTGCCAGATCGCAGTTACTATTTAGAACAGGACGATAAAGCAAAAAAAATCAGAGTGGAGTATATCAAATACATCACAAAAATTTTCAACCTTTCTGGCGATTCTGCGAACGCAGCAAAATATGCCGACAATATTTTAAAACTGGAAACAGCAATTGCACAATCCCATTCAACGCCTGTTCAACTTCGTGATCCACAGAAGAATTATAACAAAATGACGGTGGCTGATTTTCAAAAACAGACCCCAAACATTGAGTGGAAATCTGTTCTGAACAAACTAGGGGCAAACACAGATACCCTTATTGTTAGGCAGCCAAAATACTATCAAACCTTATCAGCCCTGGTAAAAAGCCAGCCTATCGAAATCTGGAAAGAAAAATTAAAGTTTGATGCTTTAAATAGATCAGCCAATGCTTTTACTAAAAAATTCAGAGACGCCAAATTCGACTTTTTCGCTAAAACACTTTATGGTCAACAGGCACCAACAGAAAGATGGAAAGCTATTGTAAATGCTACCGATGATCATTTAGGAGAACTTTTAGGTCAATTATATGCTGAAAAGTACTTCAAACCAGAGGCGAAAGAGCGCATGTTAACTCTCGTAAACAATTTGCAGAAAGTATATGCTGAAAGAATCCAGAAGGTAGATTGGATGACACCGGATACCAAGAAGAAAGCTTTAGAAAAACTGAATGCATTTATCAAAAAAATCGGTTATCCTGATAAGTGGAAAAAATATGATGATGTAGAGGTGTCTAAAAATACTTACTACGCCAATCTTCAATCCGCTAATAAACATGCCTACAAAGAAATGATGGATAAATTGGGCAAAAATGTAGATAAAACTGAGTGGGGAATGACTCCGCCGACAGTTAATGCCTATTACAATCCGTCTTTCAATGAAATTGTTTTCCCAGCCGGAATTTTACAGTTCCCATTCTTTGATTTTGCAGCAGATGATGCCATTAACTATGGTGCAATTGGTGCGGTAATTGGTCACGAAATGACACATGGTTTTGACGATCAAGGTCGCCAGTACGATGCTGTAGGCAATTTAAAAGAATGGTGGACAAAAGCCGATGCTGATAAATTTAAAGCTAAAACCGGTAAAGTAGAGTCATTTTACAATAACTTCTCGCTATTGGACAATCAGCATGTAAATGGTTCTTTAACCTTAGGTGAAAACCTGGCCGATATTGGTGGATTAAACATTGCATACGATGCCTTTAAATTAACCGAACAAGGAAAAGGCGATAAAAAGGTTGATGGTTTTACGCCCGATCAACGTTTCTTCTTAAGTTTTGCACAGGTTTGGAGAATCAAAACCCGTGATGAAAGTATGCGTGTAAGATTAAAAACAGATCCACATAGCCCAGAGATGTTCCGTGTGAATGGCCCTGTGTATAATATGGAAGCATTTTATAAAGCATTTAACATTCCTGCAACTGCAAAAATGTATGTAGCACCTGCGAACAGGTTAGGAGTTTGGTAGATTAAGCGCTTAAATTTTTGTTAAAAAGTCCATTTCGATAGCCGAAATAGACTTTTTTTTTGCTTTAAAACAAATAGGGGAAAAATTTGTCTTTATCTTATTAAATAATCACCACATGAACGTAAAACGCACTTTTGGCACCATATTAACTGTACTTGGTATAATTGGTTTAATATACGCAGGCTATGGCTTTGTAAACCACAGTCAAAATACAAGGGGATTGATGGTTTATGGCATCATCGGACTAATATTTTTTGTATCAGGCATTGGCTTGGTAAAAAATACAAAAGATGAGAGTTAGTTTGTATAGGTCAAACGTTTTGAACTACCTTCAATTTCATAAACTTCATCTGCAATTTTAGCAGTACTTTCTTTATTGGTAATCAAAAGAATTCCCATGTCTGCCTTTAATATTATAAATAATTCCAAAATGAAATTCTCTGTTTTTGGAGCTAATGCGGCAATGATGTTATGATTTCAATTGAGCCAGTTGATTGAAAAACTATATGCTTCCTTTTTTAAATAATTTCAGTAACAGGATTAGTAAGTCTTTGTGCTATTTTTAAGTTTTATTGTCTTATAAACGCCGACTATAAATAATGCTACCATTAGGACATATGGTGTACTATACCCTGGGCCTAAATCAAACAATTGAAAATTGTTAATAGCAACTCCTAAAATTCCAAAAAAAACAGCTGGAAGAAAATTTATTAAATACTTCATATTGATATTTATGAATTCATACATTCAGTACGCACTGGATCTGAGAAGAGCAGGTTAAGCCCAAACTGCAATAACTAAAAATACAGGCTAAAATTCAATTCTACTAAACACTATATGTTTAAATTAGAGTTTATTATTTATATTCGTTAACAGAAAATAGGTTTCGTGTAAAAAATTGGCTGGTCTTGACCCTTTGAAAATGCCATTTGGCGTAAAATTCCTTTATTAATTATACTTTTTATGTAAAATTGGGGTTATTGTAAACGAAAGCTGATTAATATGTCGTCAACATTTTACAGCTCTTTTATAATGCTCTCAGAAATGAACGAAATCAGATACAAGAAAGTTAGTGAAAAAATTAGGATAGTCCGTTTAACTCTTGGTTATAGTCAAGAATATATGGCACAAGAATTAGGTATATCGCAGAACGTTTATTCTAAAAATGAAAGAAATATGAAAGATGTATCTTTGGAAAGAGTGATCCAGATTTGTGAGATTTTGAATATACCTTTTGAAGGATTATTGAATAATTAGGTTAGCCATTCCGCCCAAATTTCCTCAATAATAGAAAAAACACAACAACCACACCGATTGCCAGGTCAAGATAAACCCGACTTAAAATTTTCAGCCTTGGTAACTCCTAAAATAACAGCAATCATTTCTGCTTTTTTTTCTGTTTGATGATCTGGTACTGGCTAAAAGCAACCAGGCAGCCCGCCAGGATAATAATTCCAGCAGATAACAGGTTTTTAGGATTTTGGTTGATATAGTAGGCTGCTGCCAATACTAAAATTGCAGCAGCAATACCTATAATATAATGAAGTATTAATCCTTTTTTCATCCTTAAAGTTGTTTTTAAAGGTTTGAGTCACTTATTCAGTCACTAAATGACTTAAAATATGACGATTTCAGACCACAAATATTCTGAAATAAATTGAGACTGATGTCGTAGGAGATTAATCTTTTAAACTGATTCTGTTGTCTGCGAACTTCAACTGGTGACCAACGAAATCAATATCTGTCAACTCTTTAATCCGTTTAAAGGCGCTATGGTTATCATCCAGGGTTAAACGGTTGATCTTATCCTGTTTAATTGATACAATATTAGCATAGAGAAAATCGCCCTTTGCATTTATTTTTAGCTGCAGCAAGGGGGCAATACCGTTATTGCCTTTTAAGCTGAACATTCCATAGGTACAAAAATTACCCAAACTGTAAGCAATGAATTTATTTTTATAAACTTCGACTGCCCGGCTTACATGCGGACCATGCCCTAGCACCACGTCGGCACCTGCATCAATAACTGCATGTGCAAAGGCATAAACATTCCCCCTGTTTTCTTTATAAAAGATCTCATTTTTACGTGGAACATGTTCAAATCTTGCTCCTTCACCTCCGCCGTGAAAAGAAACGATCACAATATCAGCCATTAATTTTAAACGGGCCACCAAAGCTTTCGCACTATCAATTTTATTAATGGATACCGTATTCTCATTCGGGGCAAAAGCGCAGAACGCATACTTTACACTATCTTTTTCAAAAACTTCAAAAGATTTATTTACCTGTCCTGCATAATGGATCTTCAGTGAATCTAAAATCCTTGCTGTATTTTTCCTTCCCTTTGCATCAAAATCACCAACATGGTTATTGGCGATGCTCAAAACATTAAATCCTGCACCCTTATATATCCCGGCGTAGCGCTCCGGCATTCTAAAAGCGTAACAGTTATTCGGATTAATGCCATTACATTTGTTCGAATTGCCCGAATTAAGAAAACAGCCTTCCAGGTTTCCAAATACAATATCGCCTCTTAATAAACTATCAACCGCCTGGAAACTATTTACTGCATCATCGGGAGGGAGATTGGTTTTGGATGGAAATGCAGAGCCAAGCATAATATCGCCTACAGCGGTAATGGATATCGTATCCTTTATTTTTCTGATGACGGTATCTTGTTTGGCTACAGCCGGAGTAATCTGTGCATTATTGCTGGTGCAGCTAATTAAAATAATTAGCGCAAGAGCGGACATCATTAGCGTATTGATAAACTTCATCAGGTTTTTATGGTTTACAGCAATCGTCATGCTGAATTTATTTCAGCATCTATTCAATTATTAAAATGCTAAATAATAAAAAAATCCTCCAAAATTTCTTTAGGAGGATTGTGTATGTTTTTTACTGTCAACCGAAAATGGCCACTGTTAACTGAATTATTCTACTGTAAATTCTTTCTTAAACGATTCTAAAACGCGGCCACCTTTGTAAAAGTAACGGCTGTAATAAGGTTCGTTAAGGTTGCTGATGACCACGCCGCGAGAACTTGATGCATGTGCAAATCTGTTATCGCCCAGGTAAATACCAACATGTGAAATACTTCTGCTTTTAATTTTGAAGAAAACCAGATCGCCTTCTTTTAAATCTTCTTTGGATAATGGATCTACCATGCTGAAAATATCGCGCGAATTTCTTCTGATGGTGGTGTTGAAAACTTTATCGTAAATTGCTTTGGTAAAAGCAGAACAATCGATCCCTCTTTTTGTGTTTCCACCATAACTATAAGGAGTTCCGATCCATTCGTATATAAACTTATACAGTTTTAAATTCGAGGTCGCATCTACCGCAACACCCATTACCTGCGAAAAATATTGTGATGCAAGGTTATCGGGATCATTTAAGTCTTTACCAGATTCTTTTGTTTTTGTTTGCGCAAATGCGTTGGAGAGCGTGCAGATAGCGATTAGGGTAGAAAACAAAATTTTTTTAATCATGTTATACAGTTATGTTTGGGTATTCACTTACACATTAACGTACACCACATGGGCTTATTGTTGGTTGTCAAAAGTATTGATTATACAAATGTTATCCAAATGTAATGTTATAAAAAGTGAAAGTTATTAACATTTTTATTTTTTATCCACTGCTTTTGAGTAAAATTTCGGCTCCAATACCCATCTTTTTAAAATGTTTTTTCTTTTCGGATATTCCTATTTTGGTTAAACGCGCTTTATTTTTAAATTATGGAAATATGCGCTTATACAGAATTAAATTTTAGAATAAATTGAATACTTATTATGATAAAGGGCATTGATTTACTTATGTGAAATCAGCAGAAGTGTTTATGGTTTGTATTTAATTGTAAAACAAGTGTTAATTCTGATTTTAGCCCTATAACTACGATGTTTTTACACTTAAAAGTGCCAAAAATTACAATAAAAAAATTAGATTTGCTGTCGCAAAAAACAAATATCCTAAAATGAGTGCAGTAGAAATAAATAAAGATACCTGGTTAAAGTGGTTTGAGTCGATGTTGCTGATGCGCAAATTCGAAGAAAAAACCGGCCAGTTATACGGACAACAAAAAATACGTGGCTTTTGTCATTTATACATTGGACAAGAAGCTGTAGTTGCAGGTGCAATATCTGCAATGCAAAAAGGTGATTCAATGATTACAACCTACCGTGATCATGCTCATGCCTTAGCTTTAGGAGTTAGTGCTGATAGTATTATGGCAGAAATGTACGGTAAGGCTACAGGTTGCTCTAAAGGTAAAGGTGGTTCAATGCACATGTTCAGTAAAGAGCATAACTTCTACGGTGGTCATGCAATTGTTGGCGGTCAGATTCCATTAGGTGCTGGCGTTGCTTTTGCAGAAAAATACAAAGGAACTGATAATGTTAACATTTGTTATATGGGCGATGGTGCTGTGCGCCAAGGTGCATTAAACGAAACTTTTAACATGGCCATGCTTTGGAAATTGCCTGTTATTTTTGTTTGCGAAAACAATGGTTATGCAATGGGTACCTCAGTACAACGTACTACCAACATGACCGATATTTATAAAATAGGTTTAGGTTTCGATATGCCATGTGCACCAGTTGACGGTATGGATCCGGTTGCTGTACACAATGCAATGGACGAAGCAATTCAACGTGCGCGTAAAGGTGAAGGACCTACTTTCTTAGAAATGAGAACTTACCGCTATCGTGGTCACTCCATGTCAGATCCGGCAAAATATCGTACCAAAGAAGAATTAGAAGATTACAAAGCAAAAGATCCGGTTGAACATGCGAGAGAAACGATCCTTAAAGAGAAGTATGCAGATCAAGCCTGGATTGAAGAGGTAGAAGCTAAAGTAAAAGGAATTGTAGATCAGGCAGTAAAATTTGCTGAAGAATCTCCTTGGCCTGATGCATCCGAACTATACAAAGATGTATATATGCAACAGGACTACCCTTACGTAATGGACTAATATTAATAAGATTTCAATTAATTAGATATAATGGCTGATGTAATTAAAATGCCCAAAATGAGCGACACCATGACCGAAGGGGTTTTGGCAAAGTGGCATAAAAAGGTGGGCGATAAAGTGAAAAGCGGCGATGTTTTGGCAGAAGTAGAAACTGACAAAGCAACAATGGATATGGAATCTTATTGGGATGGTGTCCTTTTATACGTTGGTATAGAAGAAGGAACAGCTGTTCCTGTTGATGCGATCATGGCCGTTATTGGTAAAGAAGGCGAAGATTATAAAGCTGCATTAGAAGCGGAACAATCTGGAAGTCAGGAGTCGGCAAGCCCGAAGTCTGAAAGCAAAGATGAAGCTCCTAAAGCTGAAGATAAAAAAGAAGAGGCGGCACCTGCTCAGGGTGGTAGCTTAAGTGAAGAAGAATTAGCAGCAAAAGGTGTTACGGTTATCCGCATGCCTTTGTTAAGCGATACCATGACTGAAGGCGTAATTGCTGAATGGCATAAAAAAGTTGGCGATAAAGTAAAAGATGATGATGTTCTTGCTGATGTAGAAACCGATAAGGCTACTATGGAAGTAATGGGTTATGCAACCGGAACTTTATTACACATTGGTGTAGAAAAAGGCCAGGCTGCTAAAGTAAACGGAATTATCGCCATTGTTGGTCCTGAAGGAACTGATGTAAGCGGAATTTTAGCAGGCGGCTCAGCTCCGGCTCCTAAAGCTGAAACTGCTGAAGCACCTAAAGAAGAAAAACAAGCTACAACTGCTGATGCTAGCGCATCTGCTCCAGTTGCGGAAAGCGCATCAGATAGCCGTGTTAAAGCATCTCCTTTAGCTAAGAAAATTGCTAAAGATAAAGGGATCGATTTAGCACAGGTTGCAGGTAGTGCAGAAGGTGGCCGTATCATTAAAAAAGATATCGAAAACTTCAAGCCATCAGCTGCTCCAGCTAAAACTGAATCTGCATCAGCTCCGGTTGCTGAGAAAGCTGCAGCTGCTGCACCAGTTATCCCTACATTTGTTGGTGAGGTTAAGTACACCGAGCAACCTGTTTCGCAAATGCGTAAAGTAATTGCAAAACGCTTAGCTGAAAGTTTATTTACTGCCCCACATTTTTACCTGACAGTAAGTATCGATATGGACAATGCAATGGCTGCACGTACGGCAATCAACGCGGTTGCTCCTGTTAAAGTTTCTTTCAACGATATCGTAATTAAAGCGGTTGCCGTTGCCCTGAAAAAACACCCGGCTGTTAATTCATCATGGGGTGGCGATAAAATCAGATTTAACGAACATACCAACATTGGTGTAGCTATGGCTGTTGAAGATGGTTTATTGGTACCAGTAGTGCGTTTCGCTGATGGCAAATCTTTATCACACATCTCTGCAGAAGTAAAAGATTTTGGTGGTAAAGCAAAAGCTAAAAAATTACAACCTGCAGATTGGGAAGGTTCTACTTTCACTGTTTCTAATTTAGGTATGTTTGGTATTGATGAGTTTACTTCAATTATCAACTCTCCTGATGGTGCAATTTTATCAGTAGGTGCAATTCAACAAGTTCCGGTGGTTAAAAACGGTGCTGTTGTTCCTGGTAATGTAATGAAATTGACTTTAGGTTGCGATCACCGTGTGGTTGATGGTGCAACAGGAGCACAATTCTTACAAACCTTAAAAGGTCTGTTAGAAGAGCCAATCAGGTTATTAGCATAATCAGGTTAGCAATTCACAGTTTTCAGTTCACACTGACTACATATTTAAAGCCATCCTTTTAGGGATGGCTTTTTTGCGTTTAAGGCTTTTCGTAAATGGCGACTTAATTTCCTATTTTTGATTAGAACCTTAACTCAAAATAAATGAAAAAGATATTTCTTTTTGCTGCCTGCATTACTGCAATGCTTGCCTGTAAGCAAAAAAACAGTTCTGATAATGGCGCAGAAAACAAAGCCTTTGCAACCCTTTGCGAACAATATTATCAGGATGGATTAAAACTAAATCCTTTAAGTGCCACCTATATCGGAGATGAACGTTATAACGATCTTTTGGCAAATGATGGGTCGCAAGCCTATTTAAAAGAGTTTAAAAGCTACAATCAGCGTTATCTGGATAGCCTTGGTAAATATGACCGCAAAAATTTAAATGCAAACGATAAATTATCTTTCGATTACCTGAAAGATCAATTGGAAATTAATCTGCAAGGATTAAAATACCATTCTGAATACCTCCCATTTAACCAAATGTTTGCGCTCCCCTTAACCATCGGCCAATTGGGCTCGGGCACAGGGGCACAACCTTTTAAAACTGTAAAAAATTATGAAGATTGGTTAAAACGGGTTGATGCATTTTCGGTGTGGGCCGATACAGCCATCGGAAATTTTAAAAAAGGTGCGGCAGCAGGCATTGTATTGCCAAAAGCATTGGTGATAAAAATGATCCCTCAAATGCAGAGTATGGTTGCCTCCAAACCAGAAGAAAGTTTGTTTTATGGGCCAATCAAATTAATGCCAGCAAGTTTTTCTGCCGCAGATAAACAAAAGTTGACAGCAGCGTACCGCACATCGATTACCAATGTAATTATCCCTACCTATAAAAAATTGGCCGAATATCTACAGAACGAATATCTGCCAAAAACGCGAACTACCTCTGGCTATTCGGCTATGCCCGGCGGTTTGGCCTGGTACACTTATCTGGTAAAACAACAAACCACCACTAACAAAACACCGGAAGAAATCTATCAAACGGGCTTAAAAGAAGTTGCCCGGATTAAAGGGCAGATGGACAGTATCAAAAACTTAGTTGGCTTTAAGGGCGATTTAAAAGCTTTTTTCGAATACATGAAAACAGATAAAAAATTCATGCCTTATAAAACGCCGAAAGAAGTTTTGGCCGCCTTTGAGAATATCCATCAGCGTATGAAACCCAACTTAAAAAGAATGTTTGACGTTGAGCCTAAAACACCTTTCGAAATCCGGCAAACAGAAGCTTTCAGGGCTGCATCGGCCAGTGCTGAATATAATCAAGGTTCTGCAGACGGATCACGCCCAGGGATCTTTTACGTACCCATTTTAGATGCGAAAACATTTAACACCACTTCGGGTATGGAATCTCTGTTTCTTCATGAGGCAATTCCAGGCCACCATTACCAGATTTCTTTAACGCAGGAAAATAAATCACTTCCTAATTTCCGCCGTTTTGGTGGACATAATGCTTATGTAGAAGGTTGGGCATTATACTGCGAATCGTTAGGGAAAGAACTGGGCCTATATCAGGATCCATACCAACACATGGGTGCACTGGGCGATGAAATGCACCGGGCCATCCGTTTAGTTGTTGATGTAGCCATTCATACCAAAAACATGAGCAGGGAGGAAGCTATAAAATACATGACAGACAATGAAGCGATTAGTATTGAAGGGGCCACCGCAGAAATTGAACGTTATATGGGCATTCCTGCACAAGCTTTAGGCTACAAAACCGGCGCAATGAAAATAAGGGAATTGAGAAGCAAATATGAGAAGGAATTAGGTCCGAAGTTTAAATTAGCAGCTTTTCATACCGCTGTTTTAAAAGATGGGTCGTTTCCTTTATCTGTTTTTGAAGCTAAGATGGATGCCTGGGCAGAAAGCCAGAAGTAGTTTATATATTTTGATACTAGAAAGTGTTTCCCGCAGATGCCGCAGAGCACGCAGATAAAGCATTTAAATCTGCGGGAAACATTCAAAAAAGACCATTCACTTTTCTCCATATCGACTGAGATATATCTGATGAATTAAAATTAACAAGCAATCCAAGTCGTAAGCCAGAAAGTTTCAGATAAGTAAGTACCTGCTTATGGTGAACTGGCGCAAGTGTTTCTACTGATTTTACTTCGATAATGACCAGATCGTTTATTAATAAATCTATCCTATAGCCGGCATCAAGGGTTATACCTTCAAAAACAACCGGTAATTTTACCTGTTGCTTAACATCTAAGCCATTTTTGGTTAAAACATAAGTCAGTACCGTTTCGTAAACAGATTCTAATAAACCGGGGCCTAATGCATTGTAAACTGTAAATATTGCACTTCTTATTTGATAGGAGATATCATTCTCATCCATAGTATAAAAATTTAATGGGTATTCTTAAATGAGGATGATTAACTAAAAATATTATAATTCCTGTAATTATCAAAATAATAAATTCAGTCTAGGAAAAAGAGAGCAGCTCTGCGCCTATCTTCTTAAATCTGCGGGAGAAAAACCTGATAAACCTAAACCCTTTTCCAATTCCTTTGTTAATTATTAAACACCCAAAATCATGGATAAAGAAAAACTGATACAAGAAGCTTACTTAGTTGCACATAAAATAGAGGAGAACGGCAATTTCCCTAACAACCCCAAATTACCCTTAATGATTTACAAAGGTACGTTCAGGTTACACCCTGATGATACTGAAGAAGTGATTAAAAAAGTTTTCGCGCAGAATGGGTACACCAATGCCTGGGTAGATGGCATTTTCGACTATCACCATTACCATAGCAATACGCACGAAGTAATGGGTGTATTTTGCGGCAAGGCCGATGTACAGTTTGGAGGTGATCATGGCGTTTGTGTAGAGCTGGATAAAGGTGATGTCATTATCATCCCTGCAGGTGTAGCACACAAAAAACTGAACTCAAGCGACGACTTCACTGTTGTTGGCGCATATCCAAATGGCTCAGATTACGACATAAAATATGGCAAAGCTGAAGAGCGACCTGAAGCGGATGAAACCATTGCCAACGTTAAAAATCCAGACAGCGATCCTGTTTATGGAAGTAAAGGTCACTTATTTGAATGCTGGTACAATCAAAATTGCGAAAATGTGTAAAACTCTTTCGTTTTAACCGTCTAAAATTCTTTAATTTTCGGGTTTTAAATATACCACCCTTATTATAAATGAATTTTCGATATATATGTTCAGCATTAGCCCTCTCTGTAACTTTATTAACTGCTTGTTCAAGCAAAAAATCTGAAGAGAAAAAGGCTGCTGAAAAAAAAATCCGCACCAAAGATGACGATAAAGCGGATAGCCTTTTATTGGTTTATAACCCACAAAAAGGCGACAAATGGATTGCCGATTTTGTAGACAACCTACATAAAAAATATGGTTTTAACGGAAATATGCTGGTGGCAAAAGACGGAAAAATCCTTTACGAAAAAGCGGTTGGTTGGGCCGATTACCTTCACCGCGATAGTTTGACGATCAATTCAGAATTCGAATTGGCATCCATTACCAAAACATTTACCGGCACGGCGATTATGCAATTGGTAGAGGCCGGAAAACTTTCGTTAAACGATAACGTAAAAAAGTTCTATCCTAATTTTCCATACGAAGGCATTACTGTAAAACTATTGCTTTCTCACCGAAGTGGCATGATGAACTACGTTTACTTTATCGATGATATATGGCGCAAGGAAAAACGCAATATGAAAAAAGGAGTTACCAATCAGGAAGTAATGAATGTTATCGCCGAGCGAAAACCTAATCCATACACCAAACCAGATAACCGTTTTCACTACAACAACTCAAACTTTATGGTGTTGGGTGCCATTATAGAAAAGGTAACCGGACAGCGCTATTCACAGTACATGATGGAACACGTGTTTAAACCTGCCGGATTAAAACATACACACGTATATAGCACAACCGAGTATGAAAAAATTCCGGTTGATGTGGTTGGCCACGACCGCAATAGTTTTAGGTACTCTGTTGCACAGAACTTTTTAGATGGACCAGTTGGAGATAAAGGCATTTATAGTACGGTACACGATTTGGTGCTGTTTGATAAATATTTGAAAAATGGAAGATTATTAAGTAAAAAGAGCCTCGATTCTGCCTATACCGGACACAATAAGCCCATTAATGGTCACTTCAACTATGGTTATGGCTGGAGAATGTTTGATGGCGAAAAAATGGACAAAGTAGTATACCATACGGGTTGGTGGCATGGTTTCCGCCATATTTATGTAAGAGATCTAAACAAAAACATTGTTATTGTGTTTTTAGGCAACCTGACAAACGGAAGTTTAATGCATCTCGATGATCTGTATAAACACTTCGACATGCCGATTATCCGTAAGGGGGCATATCATGGCAACGGCAGTTTGCCAGGTTCAGACGAAGATTAAACTTATGGCAAAAACAAAATGGATTATCGAACCGGGTACATTAACCATCTATCCTAAAAGAAATTTAAGGATAGTCGGGCTCATATTTTTTGTACTGATTGCGGCCTTTATTTTCTTTTTATCAAAATCAGTACAGGGTTATTCTGCCGGCCTCACTCTCGGCTATTATGGCTTCCTGTTATTAATTCCATTACTGCTGATTTTTATGGCCGAAACAAAAGTAATTTTTGATGGAAACAGCAGGGTTTTATATAAAAAAATTGCCTTTTTACCAACAGGATCAATCCCTTTTGATGATATCGCTTCAGTAGAACCATACGAAATATTAGGGAGCGGTTTTAATTATAAACTGTTCAAAAAAAGTAACAGGCACGGCCGTGGATTACTGGTTTCTTCCGGATATAGTAAAGCCACCAATGCCAACCTGATCGCTTTTCAGCAGGAGGTACTACCAAAGATTGATGAGCTCGTATTCGCCAATGCACCAATAATTCCTAAACAGACCATTTACGATTTTAAGTTTTTCAGAGAAGAGGGTGGTATTTACCTGTTGCGGGATAATAAGATAGGAAGTTTTATTTTTGGGTTGATTTTTATCGGTGCTACCGTTGCCATATTATTTAGCCCCGATTTTTTGTCAAACGAAGGATCTATTCAAAAAATACTCCTTACCTATTTCCCAGCGGCGATAGGCTTGGCGCTTCTTTTTGCAGCAACATCCAATATCCGCTTTGATAAAAGCCAAAGGAAAATTATCCGTTCTACTTTTGCCGGCCGTTTTAAAAAAGAATACCCTTTTGCTGACCTGATCCGTTTTCAGGTAATCCGTAAAACAACCAATCTTATTTACTCAGGTACAGAAGTCAGGGCAGAGATTTTTTTGCCTGCCAAAAATAAAACAACCATTCTAAACCTTAAAAGCTTTATAGGCACTAAAAAGATTGAGCGCTTCCTTGATGAGGCCAATACGATTTTAGGCCGGATTTAGTTTCATTATAAAAAAACGATTATGTTCGATAAATTATTTGCGGCTCAACAAAAAGCCGAAGAAGTTAAAAAACGTCTGGATACGGTTTCGGTGTTTGGCGAAGTTGAAAATGGTGCAATAAAAATTACCGCTACAGCCAACAAATCCATCACCGGAATTTCCATTGATGAGGAGTTTTTGAAAAACGCCGATAAGGAAGAATTGGAAGAACTGTTATTAACTGCTATTAACAAAGCAATGGCAAGCGCCGAACAGGTTAGTGCTGCCGAAATGCAGGCATCGGCTCAAGATATGCTAGGTGGATTAGGTGGCATGTTTGGCCAATAAAACCATTAGTTAAGTTAGCTGTTTATCCTAAGAAGAATCGATTTTGCTACTTGAGACTCAAATCTTGATACTATTATTATGAAATACACCTATTATGGCCAATCTTGTTTCTTACTAGAAGCAGCTGGCAAAAAATTATTATTCGACCCATTTATATCCTACAATCCACTAGCTAAAAATATAGACATTAAAGCTATTGAGGCTGATTATATCCTGGTAAGTCATGGTCATAGCGATCATGTAGCTGATCTGGTAAGCCTGGCGAAGCAAACCCAGGCAACCGTTATAGCGATGCCAGAAATTATTGATTGGATTTCTAAACAGGGTGTAGAAAAAGTGCATGGAATGAATTTTGGTAAATTTACTTTCGATTGGGGAACTGTACGCATGGTGCCAGCTACACATTCATCAGGTTTACCAGATGGAAGTTACGGCGGAAATCCTGCTGGTTTTGTACTTGAAGTTGATGGCAAACAGATTTACTTTGCTGGTGATACAGGTTTAACCATAGAAATGAAGGTTTTAGCTGATATTTACAACCTTGATTATGCCATTTTACCTATCGGTGGGAATTACACCATGGATGTTGATGATGCTTTGGTGGCAACGAAATATTTCGACTGCGACAAGGTAATCGGCGTTCATTACAATACCTTTCCGGTAATTGAAATTGATACAAAAGCTGCTTTAGATAAATTTGAGCGCGAAAACAAAACTTTATTGTTGCCAGAAATTGGTGAGACAATAAGTTTATAGCCTCGTGCGGATTAAAAATCCGCCGTTCGAACGGTCGTGATTGCAAATCACGACCAACGAGAGAACCGTAATCTCGACTGAAGTGCAACGGAATGGAGAAATCTATCTCGAGTAGATCTCTCCGCTACACTGCGTTCCGGTCGAGATGACGATTTTTTTTTGCAGAGTGCACGCTTAAGGAGTAATCCATGTGGCGTAAAAACAAAAAAGGGCCTCCGATTTTCATTGGAGACCCTTCAAATTATAAACCTGAACCTAATTCTTTTTAGCAGCGGCAGCTTTGTTTGCTTTGTAACGCATATCTGCTGTACCATCTTTTTTAGTTGGACCAGCAACTTTAGTTACTGCTTTTGCTTTATTTTCTTTAAAACGTTTATCTGGCGTACCATCTGCTTTTACTTTAGTAGCTGTAGTAGTGGTTTTAGTCTCTACTTTTTTAGCCTCTTGTTTTTCGCCTGCTTTAACAGGTGCAGTTGTTGTTTTTACTTCTTTTTTGGCAACAGTTTTAGCTTTAGTAGCTGTAGCTGGTGTTTGAGCAAATGCTGTTGTTAAACCAAATGCTGCGATTGCGATTAAACTTAATAACTTTTTCATAATTCTTTGATTTGTTTTTTAGTTGTTATGAAATTTCTTCGTTTCACTCAGAGGTTTCATAACTTTCGATTTTTTTTCTCGTTTATTTTGTTGATATAAAATTCATAAATCGATATGAAGTTTTAATGAAGATAATAACTATTTTTATTTTTTAATGCGCAGCCAGCCAGTTTTCACCCTCACCAATTTCTACAACAATCGGTACAGTTAATTTAATCGCATTGGCCATTTTATCCTGAATAATTGCTTTCATCACTTCTTTTTCAGACCTTAATACATCAAACACCAACTCATCATGCACTTGCATAGTCATTGTTGATTGCAAATTTTGTGCTTTCATCTCTTTGTGGATATTGATCATAGCAATCTTGATCATATCGGCAGCAGAGCCCTGTATAGGCGCGTTAATGGCATTTCGTTCAGCAAAACCCCTTACTGTTTGATTAGCCGAGTTAATGTCTCTCAAATAGCGTCTTCTACCCATTATAGTTTCTACAAATCCATTTTCGCGGGCAAAATTCATCGTATCGCTCATGTAACGTTTAATACCAGGATATTGCGCAAAGTATTGTTCAATAATTTCGGCAGCTTCTTTACGTGGAATACCCAAGTTCTGCGACAAACCAAAAGCCGATTGACCGTAAATAATACCAAAGTTAACTGCTTTTGCATTTCTGCGTTGCGTTCCATCTACTTCTTCAATGCTTACACCATACACTTTAGCAGCCGTTGCCGTGTGGATATCGATTCCTTTGTTAAAAGCATCAAGCATATTTTCTTCCTTGCTGATTTCGGCAATAATGCGCAGTTCAATCTGCGAATAATCGGCTGATAACAAAATGTGGTTTTCATCCCTTGCGATAAAGGCTTTACGCACTTCTCTTCCACGTTCAGTACGGATCGGGATGTTCTGTAAATTCGGGTTATTGGAGCTTAATCTTCCGGTTGCTGCAACGGCCTGATTGTAGGATGTATGTACCCTGCCAGTTTTGGGGTTAACCATTAGTGGCAATGCATCAACATAGGTTGATTTAAGTTTCTGTAACTGGCGGAAATCTAAAATATCCTTCACAATATCACTTTTACTCGCTAGCGCCATTAAAACATCTTCTCCGGTTTGGTACTGACCGGTTTTAG
Source organism: Pedobacter sp. D749 (assembly GCF_019317285.1). Taxonomy (NCBI): domain Bacteria; kingdom Pseudomonadati; phylum Bacteroidota; class Sphingobacteriia; order Sphingobacteriales; family Sphingobacteriaceae; genus Pedobacter; species Pedobacter sp. D749. The sequence continues at coordinate 5,306,686 of NZ_CP079218.1, read as the reverse complement.
TTTTTTTAGCTTTCGGGTCGAGCTGAAGTTTATCAAATAAAACCTCTCCCAGTTGTTTCGGCGAAGCCAGGTTGAATTTAATTCCAGCTTTGTCGTACACATTCTGTTCGAACTTTATAATTTCTGTTTCAAGCTCTTTAGAATAGGCCTGTAAAGTTTCGATATCAATTCGAACGCCTTCCTTTTCTATATCTGCCAATACATAAACCAAAGGATTTTCAATTTCTTCGGCGAGTTTGGCTGCATTTAACTCTTTTAATTTTGGTTCAAAGATGTGTGCTAACTGCAGAGTTACATCGGCATCTTCAGCTGCATAATCTACAACATCAATTACCGGAACATCACGCATGGTGCCCTGGTTTTTACCTTTTGCACCGATCAGTTTAGTAATTGAGATTGGTGAATAACCAAGATAATTCTCTGATAATACATCCATCCCATGTCGGGTATCGGGATCGATCAAATAATGCGCAAGCATGGTATCGAAAAGTTTGCCTTTTACTTCTACGCCATACCATTTTAAAACCAGGATATCGTATTTGGTATTCTGACCGATTTTCTCAATGGCTTCATTTTCCAATATCACCCTAAAATCATCAACAATTAATTGCGCTTCTTCCCTTTCTGCAGGCACTGGGATATAATAACCTGTTCCAGGTTTAATAGAGAATGACAAACCTACTAAATCGGCCATGTTGGCATCAGTACCAGTAGTTTCAGTATCAAAGGAGATTCGCTTTTCGGCAAGTAACAATTTGATCAGATCAGCACGCTGCTCTGCCGAGTCAACCAACTGGTAATCATGTTCAGTATTTTCAATGGTCTTAGCTGGTAATTTTTCTGCCGGCTCTTCTTCCAGCGTATTGGTATATTGTATGGTTTCTCCCGATTGATTGCCGAATAAATCTGTTTGCGTACCCTCCTGAAAGCGCGCTGTGGTTACCGAAAATTCATCACCAAATACCCTGCGTCCTAAAGTCCTGAATTCTAATTCGGTAAATAATGGTTCTAATAAATCACGGCTCGGATCACAGAGTTCTAAACTGGCCTCATCCAATTCAACGGGAACATCCAAGAGAATTGTCGCTAGTTTTTTAGACATTAATCCCTGTTCTGCAAAGTTTTCTACGTTTTCCCGTTGTTTTCCTTTTAGCTCGTGGGAGTTTGCAATAATGTTCTCCATAGAGCCATATTGTTTGATCAGGGCTTTTGCGGTTTTTTCGCCGATGCCCGGAATACCTGGGATATTATCTACAGCATCGCCCCATAAGCCCAGGATATCGATCACCTGTAATACATTTTCGATCTCCCATTTAGCCAATACTTCTTTTACACCCAATATTTCCATATCATTACCCATACGGGCAGGTTTGTAAATAAAAATATTTTCAGAAACCAGTTGTGCAAAATCCTTATCAGGGGTCATACAGTAAACCTGATAGCCTTTTTGTTCGGCTTTTTTGGCCAGTGTACCAATAATATCATCTGCCTCGTAACCATCAGAAGTAATTACGGGGATATTGAAACCAGTAATCAATTTAATTACATAAGGCATTGCTGCTGCCAGATCTTCAGGCATGGCCTGGCGGTGTGCTTTATACGCTTCGAAAGAGGTATGCCTTTCAGTTGGGGCTTCAGTATCAAAAACCACTGCAATGTGTGTCGGTTTTTCTTTCTTCAAAACATCTAATAAGGTATTGGTAAAGCCCATTACTGCCGATGTATTGATACCTGTTGAGGTAAAACGCGGATTTTTACTTAATGCAAAATGCGCCCTGTACATTAGCGCCATACCGTCGAGGAGAAAGAGTTTTTTATTCATGTGATTACACTGATTTTATGATTACACCGACAAATAGATTTATCGGATGATAAAAGTAACCAAAGTTAAAGGTTTAGAAAAGATAAACTCCCAATTTAAGAGAAAAAGACCGTTAATAATAATAGGATAAAATTAAAGAAGCCATGTAATAACATTGAATAGCCTAAGCCATATTTGATGCGTATAAAACCAAGCGATATACCTGTAAATATTTGGGAGATGACAAATAGAATGAAAGTGGGATCGCTTAGTGTTAAACCTTTAATATTGCCCAAGTGTGTTAAACCAAATATGATAGCAGCATAATAAAAGAGATAGCCAAAAGATTTCTGTTGAAAAACCAGTCTTTTGCGAATGTCTAATCTTTTAAAATATCCATGAACAATTAATGCCACAAAAAGAAAAAAGATATAAACAGGCCACGTAAGAAAAATGCTCTTTATAAAGTAATTTGATATCAGGCCCAAAGTAAAACACGCAAAATATATTGAAAGATATTTCTTTCTCAGGTGCCATCTAAATAAAAACTCTTCTAATACCGGAACAAAAATACAGACCAAAAGAAAGGTCACAGTTAACCCGTACTTTTCCAGGATATCGATTTCCTGAACATATTCTTTAATAACTTTAAAATGCACCAGAATATAATAAATACCCATTATAATACCTGCAAATATTAAATCGAGTAGGAGCAACCATAAGAGATCTCTCCAAAGAGATTTATTATCTTTACTGAGTTTTAGAAGTTTTGGCTTTTTTAAGAAATCCCAAAATGCAGAGAGCGTTTCAATCATTACTGTTTTTGGATATTATTTTTAAATAATTTACGTTGTATCCCGATATTGCTAACTTATGAAGATTTTCAACCTTTTTATTTTATTTTTTTCAATAGCGTTCACCACTTATGCACAGGATTTTATCGTTAAAAATAACGACGATGTAATCCGCGGAACGATAAAAGGAACCGATTATTTTTCGGTGTTTATTAGCGCCAATGATGAGGCTGATGTGATTTTGCCTGCAAAGGATGTGAAAAATTTCTTCTGGAATGGTGATAGTTTTGTGAGCAAGGGATTTGCAAATGGGCGCAATTTCGAATATCGTTTTGTTAAAGTAATCGAAATGGGAACTGTTAACCTTTATTCCTTTGGCGGAGGCACCCTGGTTCCTCAGGTGAAAGAGAAAAAGGTAAAATTCAGGCCTTCAATTGGTATTGGAACAGGCACTGGTGGTTATGGTGGCATGGGTATGGGCGGAGGCATCAGCATCGGCGGCGGACGTAATGCAGCACCTGAAAGACCTGCAGGCGCACCTGTTGTGCGCTACTTTATTGAAAAACCTGGCGCCGGACCTTTACAGGAAGTACCCATGAAAGCGATAACCGAGGACAGCAAAAAGATTGAGGTGAAGAATATTCTGTTGCAGAAAATGGGAGACCAACCTGCCTTAAAAGCTAAGGTAGAAGCCGGAACCGATTTTAATAGCAGAGAGGTAATTGAATGGGTTAAGGAATATAACGCGACAAAGAAATAAAGCCAGGATTTAATAGATTTTAAGATTGCAGGATCGTCTAAATAATATCTTCATGCTTTAGCTTTACATATATGGCTAAACTGATAAGCTTATCATTTTTAATTTCACAGTTCTCCATTGTTTTGTAATAGTCAAAGTCAAGTTTTTGCAGCACTTTTCTGCTATTTTCATTTTCAGTTTCAACCATAGCCTCGATTTTTCTTAAGCCTAATTTCTCAAAGGCATAATTACAAATGGGATTTGCTACTTCTTTAATGATGCCTTTTCCCCAATGTTCGGGCAACAGCCAAAAACCGATTTCAGCCTTTTGATCCGTTTTACTTAAATCATTAAGTCCAATGGCACCTAAGCAAACAAGGCTTTCTTGATCACAAATTGCCCACCAAATACCTGTTTCATTTTTTTGAAGCTCATTGAACCAGATCAATTGTTCATTGGTTTCCTCCAGGCTTGCATAGCACACACCATAATAGCGGATCACATCCGGATGGGATAATCCTTCAAAAACAAATGCTAAATCTTCAGAACAAAATTGCCTCAATAAAAATCTATCCGTGTGTATTGTAGCTGAAGCAAACATTATCTGGCGCAGCAGTTTAACAAGTGGTCGTTCACCATGCCAGTTGCCTGCATATGCGCATAACAGATGGTGGTGCCAAAAAATTTGAACCCACGTTTTTTCATGTCTTTGCTGATCTGATCAGAAAGTTCTGTTCGTGGCGGAACATCACTCATTTTTTCGATGTGATTTTGGATTGGTTTATCGCCCTGACCAAAACTCCACATGTATTTAGAGAAACTGCCAAATTCTTTCTGAATCCCGATAAATAATTTAGCGTTGGTAATGGCACCGTTAACTTTTAAACGGTTACGAATAATGCCTTCGTCATTCATTAACCTTTCTACATCTTTTTCAGTAAAGGCAGCTACTTTGTTAACCTCAAAATTGGCAAAGGCTTTACGGTAGTTTTCCCGTCTTCGAAGGATAGTAATCCAGCTTAAACCTGCCTGCGCACCTTCAAGGATCAGGAATTCAAATAAAATTTTATCATCGTAGACGGGCTTTCCCCATTCTTCATCGTGGTATTTGATGTAAAGTGGATCGGAAGTGGCCCAGGTGCAGCGTACTATTGAGTCCTTAGTCTTGAGTCCAGAGTCTTGAGTCATATTATGCGAATTTTGCTGGATGGCTAATCATAAAATTTAATAGTTTGCTTATTTCTTCACATTGAGCATCCAAGTAATTGAATTTTTCTTCAGAGATATAATTACGGGCGAGCGCTACATCTAACCAAACTTGCGTTTCACCATTTTCCATATCTGCATCTGATAGTTTGCTAATAAAATGATTAGGGTATCTCCTCTTTTTGTACGCTTCACCAATACTGCTACATACAGATCTTGAAGATCTACGCATCTGATCTACCAGGCTGTACTGCTCTGATTTAGGGAAATCTTTCGTTAAATTAAAGATGTCCATCAAAAGAGCAAATCCTTTTTTATAAGCGATTAATTCTCTAAACTTTCCCATGTTTTTTTTAAACTAATATAATAATTTGGGAAGAGAAAGAGACTATAGACTTAGGACTTAAGACTCTGTACTAGAACTTAACTCATCCCAATACTCCACCGCTCTCCTATAATGCGGGATTACAATGCTTCCACCTACAAGGTTAGCGATCATGAAAATCTCATTCATTTCGTCGCTATTTACACCCGCGTCGAAACATTTGCCCAAATGGTATTTAATGCAGTCATCACAGCGCAAAACCATTGAGGCTACCAGGCCCAACATTTCTTTTGTTTTAACATCCAGGGCACCGTCAGCATAGGAAGTGGTATCTAAAGCGAAAAAACGTTTGATGTTTGTATTCGCCGTTTCCATGATCCTATCGTTCATTTTTTCACGATAACCATTAAATTCTTCTACTAACTTTCCCATGTATAATAATTATTGAATGAATGATTTTTTGAATGAGAGCATGAGGTTCATATTAATTTACTTAGTCAAGGTCGATTTCTTCCAGCGGGTTCCAGAAAACCTTTTTAAAGTTAAGCACCTTATCATTTTTAACTTCAACGCCTTCCTTTCTTAACAACTCTTCCATTAGCTCAGGAGGTTTAAAATGAAACTTTCCGGTTAGCAGGCCACTACTGTTTACTACCCTATGTGCGGGCACTTGAGGATGGGCTGTTCCGGCATAAAGCATGGCATGCCCGACCATTCTTGATGATTTTGCTGCACCCAAACTTTTCGCGGTAGCTCCATAAGAAGTAACCCTTCCCTTCGGAATTAAACGGGCAATCTCATAAACCTGTTCGTAAAAGTTGGTATCCATTATTCAAAAGAAAATTGAATATAATTAATATTCTTATCGTGTAACAAGTATTTTTTCTCGTAATAGGTTTTGATCGACAATACTTCATCAACCAGATCTGAAGTATATAAATGATCGGTATTTTTTTGTACAGGTAAACTTAATTCTGCAACCTTTTCGCAGGTGTAAGCATACAGTTGGTCGTTATCTGTTTTCAGATTAACATGACCACCTGGTTTTAAAACAAGTTTATACCGGTTTAAGAATGCGGGGAAAGTTAAACGTTTTTTCTCACGGCTATCCTGTGGTTGCGGATCAGGAAAGGTAATCCAGATCTCATCAATTTCTCCTTCGTTAAAGTAATCCAACAAATTTTCAATCTGTATCCTTAAAAAAGCCACATTATCGATCCCGTCTTCAATAGCTGTTTTGGCCCCGCGCCAAATGCGGTTACCTTTATAATCAATGCCGATGAAATTCTTATCCGGAAACAACCTTGCCAGATTTACCGAATATTCTCCTTTTCCACATGCCAATTCGAGCACAATGGGATTCGCATTTTTAAAATGTGCTGAAGCCCAGTTTCCCTTTAAAGCTTTTCCTTGTTCTAATTGATATACGTTTGCAAATGTTTCGATTTCTGCAAAACGCCTAAGTTTATCTTTACCCAAAAGTTTTTTTTCTGCAAAAATACAATTAAATCAATAATCGAAGTTTCTTTTGCCAGAAAGATTAACGGCAATCTTATTTAGGAATCGTATTTTTGCAGCTTATAAAAATTACCGTGAAAAAAAACGCTAAAATATATGTTGCAGGTCATCGTGGTATGGTGGGTTCGGCCATTTACCGTAAACTGCAAAAAGAAGGTTACGAAAATATCATCACCAAAACTTCAGCCGAACTTGACCTGCGCAACCAACAGGCAGTCACTGATTTCTTTGCGAGTGAAAAGCCAGATTATGTGTTTCTTGCTGCAGCAAAGGTTGGTGGCATTGTAGCCAATAATACATACAGGGCCGATTTTCTCTACGAAAATTTAGCCATACAAAATAACGTGATCCATAATGCTTATGTAACCGGCGTTAAGAAACTAATGTTCCTGGGGTCGAGCTGTATTTACCCTAAAATGGCTCCACAACCATTAAAAGAAGATTATCTTTTAACCGGAACTTTAGAACACACCAACGAACCTTATGCCATTGCAAAAATTGCAGGGATCAAAATGTGCGATGCTTACCGCGATCAGTATGGATGCAATTTCATCTCAGTGATGCCCACAAATTTATATGGTTTTAATGATAACTATCATCCTCAAAATTCGCATGTTTTACCAGCTCTGATCCGTAAGGTACACGAGGCAAAAGCGAACAACGAAAAGGAAATTGTTGTTTGGGGGTCCGGATCGCCTATGCGCGAATTTTTGTTTGCAGACGACCTGGCAGATGCCTGTTATTTCCTGATGCAAAACTATAACGAACCGCACCTGATTAACGTGGGAACCGGACAAGATTTAACCATTAAAGACCTCGCTTTATTAATCAAAGATGTATTGGGCTTTGAAGGCGAATTGGTATTCGATGCCACTAAGCCGGATGGAACACCACGCAAGTTGATGGACGTAAGCAAACTCCATAACCTGGGCTGGAAACATAAAATTGAGCTTAAAGAAGGTATTGCCCTGGCTTATCAGGATTTCGAAAGCAGATATTAAGAAATGACTGGATAAGAGAAGGGTTGAATGACAGAATGTTTTAATCCACTCCATTCAATCAATCACGAATTTTTCTCATGCATTAATTTTATATAGTTAAAACTTATATCTTTGATAAAATAAATAAATTTCAACTATATGACTTTAGTTCAACTAGAATATATCGTTGCTGTAGATACTTACAGAAGTTTTGTTACCGCTGCTGATAAATGTTTTGTAACGCAACCTACTTTAAGTATGCAGGTGCAAAAACTGGAAGAATTAATTAGTGTTAAAATTTTCGATAGGAGCAAACAACCCGTAAGTCCGACCGAAATCGGCGCCCAGATTATTGCTCAAGCCAGGATTATTTTACAGGAAAGTGGAAAAATAAAAGAACTGATCAGCAGTCAGCAGCAGGATGTTTTAGGAGAATTAAGAATAGGCGTAATCCCAACTGTTGCACCTTACCTGCTTCCCGAAGTGATTTCGGCCATGTTAGATAAGTATCCTGAATTAAAACTTTTAATCTGGGAATATACCACCGAAGATATTATTCATCACCTAAAAACAGGAGTACTCGATTGTGGTATTTTAGCCACCCCACTTACCGACCCAAACATTACTGAAATCCCATTATATTACGAAAACTTTGTAAGCTACATCAGCAAAAACAGCAAACTCTATAGAAAGAAGGCCGTAGATGCTGAAGATCTGAACGAAGAAAACATCTGGCTCTTAAACGAAGGCCATTGCATGCGTAATCAGGTATTAAACATTTGCCGCTCCACAAAAAACAACAGGTTACAAGGGTTGGAGTATAATACAGGTAGTGTAGAAACCCTGGTGCGTATGGTTGATTTAAATGGAGGGGCAACACTATTGCCCGAGCTAGCTATAACAGAATTAAATGCAAAGCAGATCAACAAGGTTCGTCATTTTAAATCGCCTGAACCTGTACGTGAGATCAGTCTGGTAACACATAAAAACTTCATTAAAAAACGGATGCTTAATGCTTTAAAAGATGAGATTTTAGAAATTATCCCAAAAGCAATGAAGCAAAAAAAGAAAAAGGATGTTGTTGGGATTTAGGCTTTCTTGCGAAGTTTAAATGGGCAGTGCGCAGGAAAAACTTGCAAGTTTAACCTACGCGATCGTCATGCTGAATTCATTTCAGCATCTTTTCCGCTGCATAGACCCTGAAATAAATTACCTTCTGTGAGCTCGCTTAAGGCTCGGTTTACTTCCTAGCTTTTCGCTTTGCTACAGGTCAGGGTGACGACTATTGATTAAATATGGCCTAAGATGATCTCTGGCATTTGTTAATGATTTAATCGATTACCAAAGCTAGTTTAAAAAAAACACTACTGATTTTGTTTTTCTATCGGAGGAGCAGATAACAATCCTTTTATATCACTCTCTACTTCTTCTTCCTCGCCTTTTTTCTTTTTCTTGTTTTTAGCTTTTAAGCCTTTGCCGCTTAAACGTTCTTCAATCACTTTATCATACTCCGCCTGCTGCTCTGGTCTTAAAACATTGCGGATATTCTTCGAGGTTTCATTCTGTAATTTATAGAATTTATCCACATCCTCTTCGCGCGAATTGCCTGCCTGCTGTCTTTTAATTAAATCTGCTTGTTCTTTTGCCTGGTTAAAAGTAAAACTGTAGATAACGCTTTTTTGAGTGCCATTTAGTTTTAACCTTTTGTCAAGATCCTCTACATTCTTTTGTGCAATTTCTGAAGGAGTAGGCACTTTATTTTGCTGCGCACTTACCAATCCATTTACACCAATCACAATTAAGAATAAAATTACAAGCCTTTTCATTTCGAATATTTTATATCTGCGAAGTTACTTAATTATCTTAAAACAAGGAAGTCCCGATTTGCACCGGGACCTCTTTTAAATTTATGGAAGATTTAGCTTACAAAGCTTTTTTGTAAAGTTCAGCAACTGCATCCCAGTTCACTACATTCCAAATTGCCGCTAAATAATCAGGGCGTTTGTTTTGGTATTTTAAGTAATATGCATGTTCCCAAACATCAATACCTAAAATTGGTGTACCTTTTACCTCAGCAACATCCATTAAAGGATTGTCTTGGTTTGGAGTAGAAGAAACCTGAAGTTTTTTATCAGCACCTACCGATAACCAGGCCCAACCAGAACCGAAACGGGTAGCACCAGCTTCTTGTAATTTAGTTTTAAGATCAGCAAAAGAACCAAAAGTTTCATTAATTGCTTTAGCTAAATCGCCAGTTGGCTCACCACCTTTATTTGGGCCTAAAATGTTCCAGAATAAAGAGTGATTATAATGACCACCACCATTGTTTCTAACAGCAGCAGGGAATTTTGAAATGTGTTTTACAATTTCCTCGATGCTAGAGCTTGCTTCAGGTTTACCTTCTAACGCTTTGTTTAAGTTGGTAACGTAAGCCTGATGGTGTTTATCATGGTGGATCTCCATGGTAGTTTTATCAATATGCGGTTCTAATGCATCGGTTGCGTAATGTAACGCAGGTAATTCAAAAGCCATAATGTTTATGTTTTAAGATTTAAAAATGTTTCTTGTAGCAAATATAACATTAGAACGTTAAGATTTGTTCATGTTATTATCATCAAATCGTTTTCTGGGTTAATGTTGTAATGTTGAAGGTTTTAATATTGGAAGGTTTTAGAAAAAATCACGATCATCCCGCTTTGCGATCAGGATGCATGAGAAGGGCGATTGTATCGCCATTTATACCGTAAACGCATTACAAATGCAGATCTTACTAAGAGGCTGTCTCATAAAACTGTAGTTTAATTGATTTGTCACGTTGAGCCTCCCGATGAATCGGGACAGGTCGTTGAAACGCCTTGCAAGACATTTAAACAGATCCTTCAACAAGCTACCATCGACGTTATTTTGTAAGTTTTTATTAATCAGCACTTTAACTATTTTTGCATTTCCATCCAGTTAAGCCATAGCACAGTATCCCCGTTCTACTTAAATCCGGCCTAACAAATTTTTCGGACTGCACTGCCTAAGCCAAACTACTAGCTTCGAAAGAAAAATTTTCAGCCGGCAGTTTTTGTTTCTTTTTGATGCCAAAAAGAAAGAGCCCTTCGGCGGCGGCGAGCCGAGGCAAGACTGCGTCTTAGGACAAGAGAAAACAGTTCTACGTCACTAATATTGATTTTTATGCAATAAAGTAACCCTCAGAATGACAATTCTACATTTATGAGACAGCCTCCTATTAGGCAATGAACTACATTACCATGGACCATCAACTCAATCTACCTCTTCTTCGCAAAAAAAACCTTCATTAACGCTCCGCATTCCTCTGCCATTACGCCACCTTTTAACACGGTTTTAGGATGGAGCAGATTTGCATTTTTGGAGATGAATCCTCTTTTTTCTTCTCGGGCACCATACACAATGCGGCCAATCTGCGTCCAGTAACTTGCACCAGCGCACATTACACAAGGCTCGATAGTTACATATAAGGTACAATCCCTTAAATATTTCCCTCCGATAGTTTGTGCCGCTGAGGTAAAGGCCTGCATTTCTGCATGTGCAGTTACATCGTTAAAGCGTTCGGTTAAATTATAGCCCCGGCCAATAATCCTGTTTTTACTTACCACTATAGCGCCTATCGGAATTTCATCATCAGCTAAAGCTTTTTTTGCTTCTTCCAGAGCCAGTTTCATATAATGAATGTCTTCTTCCTCCGGATCGGTATTTTCGAAATTGTAAAAACTCATGTGGCAAATATAGAGTAATAATGGCCAAAAAGACTTCCGAAGTTTTGGTGGCCATGGGAGTGGTAAACTTCTGAAGTCTAAGCTGAAAATTTGCTTTTGTTTTGGAGCGCAATTGCTTGCTAATCGGTTACTTCAAGTCCTGCTTTCCATTTCAAGTCCGCACTTGTGCCTCGTTTGCGGGCTTTCCACTACAATCAGGGCTATTTAGCGAGGCCTGTGCTTAATAAGAGAACTTCGCGGTATAAATAGATACTCTATTTTCCCACAGATTGCCGCAGATAAACATCGCAGATTTATATTATTAAAATGATCTGTGTTTCTTATCCTTTTAAATCTGCGGGAAATGCCTCAAAGTTTACATGGCCAAGGCTCAGGCAAACATCGGAAGTCGGCTAAACCAGCTTACTTCCATTAGGAACCTTACTTTGCACCGTAGTTAATACGATATCGCCGTTTTCATCAGCAAAACCGGTAACTAAAAATTCTGACATGAATTTGCCGATCTGTTTTTTCGGAAAGTTAACCACCGCAACAATTTGTTTTCCAGGTAATTCTTCCAATGTATAATGTTTGGTAATCTGTGCACTACTCATTTTAATACCAAATTCGCCAAAATCTACTTTTACTTTATATGCTGGTCTTCGGGCTTCAGGAAATTCGAAGGCTTCTAAAATGGTTCCTACCCTTAATTCTACTTTTTCGAAATCGCTCCATGTAATCTGTTCCATAAACAATCAAATGTATTAATGGTAAAAATATAAATTATTAAATAATTCGCCATTAGCTTCAAAATAAAGGTTAATTCAATTCAAAAGATTGCATTTAATTCAAACGATTTTATAAAAAATTTGCGTTTTATATTTTTCCAACTATCTTTATGCAACCGTTTGCATAACCAAATATTAAAATTAGATGAAAGCATGTATTTATTAGGAATTGATTTAGGTACCTCATCCATAAAAGTTGCCATTGTTGACGCAACTACACAAAGAAACATAGCTACCGCTCAATATCCGGAGGAGGAAACAGCCATCAAATCTTTACAGTCTGGCTGGGCAGAACAGTCACCTGATGATTGGTGGCAAAATGTTCAACAGGCTATACTTAAATTAAATTCGACAGGTCTTTTTGATCCAAAAGAAATTAAATCCATTGGTATTGCATACCAAATGCACGGATTGGTTGTTGTAGATAAAAACCAGCAGGTGCTCCGAGATAGTATTATTTGGTGCGACAGCAGAGCAGTTGAACTGGGCAATGGCGCTTTTGAGGCTATTGGGCACGAAAAATCCTTGAAACATTTATTAAACTCTCCCGGAAACTTTACGGCATCAAAACTAGCCTGGGTAAAAGCAAATGAACCAGACATCTATAACCGCATTGATAAGATAATGCTCCCTGGCGATTTTATCGCCATGAAATTAACGGGAGAAATTACGACAAGTATTTCGGCACTATCTGAAGGCATTTTCTGGGATTTTGAAAACCACGAAATTTCTAAAGATGTAATGGAGTATTATGGCATTTCAGGTAACCTCATCCCAACCGTAAAACCCTTATTCTCCGAACATGGTTATTTAAAAGCCGATATTGCCCATTCTTTGAACTTACCAACAGGTATTCCCGTTGCCTATAAATCTGGCGATCAGCCGAACAATGCGCTTTCTCTAAATGTATTAAAACCTGGGGAGGTTGCGGCCACAGCCGGAACATCTGGGGTAATTTACGGCGTAAGCGACGGGCTTACTTACGATAAACAATCGAGAGTGAATACTTTTGCGCATGTAACCTATTCAGAAGAAAAAAAGCACACAGGGGTTTTACTTTGTATTAATGGTACCGGCAGCATGTACCGATGGGCAAAGCATAATTTCGCGCCACAGTCTAGTTATGCCGACCTGAATATCCTGGCGTCGAAAGCGCCAATAGGTAGTAATGGTTTAAAAGTACTTCCTTTCGGTAACGGCGCAGAACGAATGTTAAACAACCAATATACAGGCGCAGAGTTATTGGGCATAGATTTAAACCTCCACAATCAATCAGATATCTTCAGGGCGATACAGGAAGGGATTGCCTTCTCTTTCCGTTATGGATTGGATATCATGCGGGAAAATGGCATGCAGCCTAAAGTCATCCGGGCCGGAAGAGCCAATCTGTTTTTAAGTGATGTATTTGCACAAACTTTTGTAGATGTTACTGGCATTCCGGTAGAACTTTACGAAAACGACGGCAGTGTAGGCGCAGCCTTAGGTGCAGGTATAGGCGCTAGAATTTTTAAAAGTGCAGAAGAAGCTTTTAGCAACCACGAAGTAATTAAAACTTTAATGCCACAACATTCAGCTGAATATGAAGCAATCTATCAGGATTGGAAAAAAATATTAGAAAAACAATTAGCAATTAGTTAATGGTTCACAGCTATCAACTATGAACCAACAACCACGAATCAAAAAACAAAAAATATGACAAAAGTAGTAACAGGAGCAACTGAATTTTTCAAAGGCATTGACCAGATCAAGTTTGAAGGTCTGGAAAGCGATAATCCATTAGCATTTAGATGGTACGACGCCAACAAAGTAGTAGCAGGCAAAACCATGAATGAGCATTTTAAGTTTGCTTGTGCTTACTGGCATTCATTCAACGGTAATGGTGCCGATCCGTTTGGAGGAGCAACGCATATTTTCCCTTGGGATGAAAAGAAAGATGCTGTAGAAAGGGCAAAAGATAAAATGGATGCGGCCTTTGAATTTATCACCAAAATGCAGATCCCTTATTATTGCTTCCATGATGTAGATGTGGTAGATTATGGCGACGATATCGCCGAAAACGAACGCAGATTACAGGCCCTTGTTGAATATGCAAAGCAAAAACAAGCAGATAGCGGTGTAAAACTATTGTGGGGAACAGCCAATTTATTTAGCCATAAGCGTTACATGAATGGTGCATCTACCAATCCTGATTTTCATGTGCTGGCACACGGAGCTGCCCAGGTTAAAGCAGCTTTAGATGCAACTATTGCTCTTGGTGGCGAAAATTATGTTTTCTGGGGAGGAAGAGAAGGCTATATGAGCTTATTGAATACCAACATGAAACGTGAGCAGGAGCACCTGGCTAAATTTTTACACGCGGCTAAAGACTATGCACGCAAACAGGGCTTCAAAGGAACATTCTTTATTGAACCGAAACCATGTGAGCCTTCTAAACACCAATATGATTACGACGCGGCAACAGTAAAAGGCTTTTTACAACAATATGATCTGTTGGCTGACTTTAAATTAAATTTAGAAGTAAACCATGCAACACTGGCAGGTCATACTTTCCAACATGAATTACAGGTTGCGGTAGATAATGGACTATTAGGTTCTATTGATGCAAACCGTGGCGATTATCAAAATGGCTGGGATACCGATCAGTTCCCGAACGATATTAACGAACTAACCGAAACCATGTTAATCATTTTAGAAGGTGGTGGCTTACAGGGTGGAGGTGTAAACTTCGACGCGAAAATCCGCCGTAACTCTACTGATCAGAAAGACTTATTCTATGCGCATGTAGGAGGAATGGATATTTTCGCAAGAGCATTAGTTACTGCAGATGCCATTCTTCAAAAATCTGATTACAAAAAAGTAAGGGCCGACCGCTATGCTTCATTTGATAGTGGAAAGGGTGCCGAATTTGAACAGGGCAAATTAAGTTTAGAAGATTTAAGGAATTACGCTGCAGAAAATGGCGAACCAGAGGTACGCAGCGGAAAGCAGGAATATCTTGAAAACCTAATTAACAGGTATATTTAAATTCATCTTTATATATGTATTCTCCGTGGTCTGTGGTCTTCACAGATCACGGATGATATTATAATTTTTGCAAAATTAAAAATTTCTCAACGCCTTTATTGAGCAGGCATTCCATTGCACTGCAAATTGAAATGACGATATACATAGCTCACCGTAGCTCAACAAACTTGAATTTTAGGAAGGTCAAATTAATAAACGTCATTTTAACATTTTTTAATTTAAAAAAAGCGGAGATTAATTTATGATTTTACTACATTTAGATTTCTAAACCAAATAAATTAAATGAAAGTCACAGATTACATTATTTTTCTAGCCTACTTTGCCATTGTAGCAATTTATGGTTTCTGGATTTACCATCGTAAAAAACAAAAGCAGATGAGCAGCAAGGATTATTTTCTTGCAGAAGGTTCACTTACCTGGTGGGCAATTGGCACATCTTTAATTGCCTCGAACATTAGTGCCGAGCAATTTGTAGCCATGAGCGGCGATGGATTTAAAATGGGATTAGCCATTTCTACTTACGAATGGATGGCTGCTGCAACATTGGTAATTGTTGCTACATTTTTTATTCCCGTATATCTTAAAAATAAGATCTACACCATGCCCCAATTCCTAAGTCAACGTTACAATGGTACTGTAGCCATGATTATGGCTGTGTTCTGGTTGTTATTGTATGTTGTAGTAAACTTAACCTCAATCTTATATCTGGGTGCTTTAGCTGTAAGCAGTATTTCGGGTATTGGCTTTTGGTATTGTATGATGGGATTAGCCATTTTTTCGGTAATTATAGCATTAGGTGGTATGAAAGTAATTGGTTACACGGATGTAATCCAGGTAGCTTTTTTAATTTTCGGCGGTTTAGCAACTACTTATTTAGCACTTAATTTAGTAAGTGATCATTTTGGTGGCCACGGTGTATTAGATGGTTTAGCGTTCTTAAGAGAAAAAGCACCAGACCACTTCCACATGATCTTTAAGAAAGACAGTGCGAATTATGCTTCATTACCTGGCATGACGGTATTGCTTGGTGGGATGTGGATTGTAAACTTAAACTATTGGGGCTGTAACCAGTACATCACGCAACGTGCTTTGGGTGCTGATCTGAAAACAGCCAGAGCAGGTATTTTATTTGCCGCATTTTTAAAACTACTAATGCCACTAATTGTGGTGTTGCCAGGTATTGCAGTATATATGTTATACCAGGAAAAAACAGGTATTGATGTAAATTCAATGATGCCTGGCGGAGAACTTCGCCCAGATAGAGCTTACCCTACTTTATTGAGTATTTTACCAACAGGGTTAAAAGGTTTATCTTTTGCCGCTTTAACTGCAGCAATTGTTGCCTCATTAGCTGGTAAAATTAATAGTATCTCTACTATTTTTACTTTAGATATTTTTAAGAAACACATTAATAAGGAAGCCAGTGAGAAAAAACTGGTAAGTACCGGACGCGTAGTTGTAATTATTGCAATGGCTATTGCAATCGCTATTTCTCCTTTCTTAGGTATCGATAAAAAAGGTGGTTTCGAATTTATTCAGGAGTATACAGGTTTTGTAAGTCCTGGTATTTTTGCCATGTTTATATTGGGCTTCTTCTGGAAAAAAACCACTTCAAATGCAGCATTATTTGCTACTATAGGTGGCTTTGGTTTATCGGTATTGTTGAAATTCTTACCAGGAATGATGGATTTGTCTTTCCTTCACGATTTTGGATTCTCGGTAGCCAATGCAGATGGAATCTACGAAATACCTTTCTTAGATAGAATGGGTATTGTATTTGTAGTCTGTATTGTAGTGATGTTTGCCATCAGTATGTTCGAAAATAGCAAAGGCGATAAATCTAATGGTTTAGAAGTAGATTCGAGCATGTTCAAAGTTCATCCTTCGTTTGCCGTTGGATCGATACTTGTGTTCGGAATTTTAATTGCACTTTACTCGACTTTCTGGTAAAATGAAAATCAAGAATATGCAAAAGGCTCGCAATGAAAGTTGCGAGCTTTTTTTTGTTCGTCTATTTGCGCTGGTTGTCATCAACAACTATCTTTACCACAATCTATTTCAGTGAGGTGAACACATATATAGGTTATAACTGCCTATAGATTTAAAAAGAGTTCTGACTTGTTTGGAGGCATTGAGCTTAAATTCAATTTTGTTCGTTAATCCATATAGGCACTGTGACTTAAACTGTAAGACAGGATAGCCCTCGTCAACCAGTTTAGCACTTCTTATTACATTCGGTTACACCAATATCATTAAGTGTTAAGAGATAAATTGCAAAAAGATGCCCCCCTGAGGGATAATTGATTTCTTTTGCCATACACTACAGTCTTGCCTCGGCTCGCCGCCGCCGAAGGGCTCTTTCTTTTTGGCATTAAAAAGAAACAAAAAATGCCGGCTGAAAATTTTTCTTTTGAAGGCAGTTGTCGGGCCTGAATAGTGCATCCCGAAAAATTTATTAGGCCGGATTAAGTAGAACGGGGATACCGTGCTATGGCTTAGCTGGATGGAAGTGCTAAGTAATTAAAGCGCTGATTAATAATAATTTGCAAAAACAGCATCAATGGTAGTGGAGTCGAGGGGCATTTATTTTCGATTTATCAATCTCAAGAAGTTTTCGACCACGCTCAAACTGACGACCATGGTGCATAACTTAATGTATTGGCTTACACACCAACCGACAGATAAAATTCCGCTTCAAGAAACGATTATAATTAGACCAGTAAATTTGTCTTAGGGCACCAGGAAATAAATGAATTACTGTGCGCAAGGCCCATCAGGAATTTCTTTACTGATTTTAAGCACTTTCATTACCACTAAAGTAGAATCAAAATCACTGGAAACTATACCGGTATCAGATTTCGCAAAATAACCTTCCAACTCTACGTATACCGGCTCGTATGGTTTTTCGAAGCCTAAATTACTATAAGAAAGCTCTAAATTTTTTACACTGTCTTTAACCCAATATTCGCGCCCATCTTCACATAAAGTAAAGGATTTAACTTCAGGGCCAAAACTATACAAGCCTTTAACAGTTTTCAGATTACTTTTTTCTCCTTCGGCTTTATCGTTCCTACAAGCTGTAACGGCTACGCCAAGGAGCACAACGAGTACAATTGCTTGCTTAAATAACTTCATTTTATATAGTTTGATTAATTTGATCAATCTTTTTAACACTTAAATTGGATGACAAAGCAGATGCCAAAAATGAGAAGATACCTACCGTAACAAAAACTAAAACAAAATCTTTCCATTTTAGCGCAATCGGGTAAGAACTTACCAGTGTTTTGTTTACTTCATCGCCCATTTTAATTAAACCATAGGTATGCTGAAAATAGTAAAATATGATACCAATAATTAAACCCAATACGCAGCCAGACATGGTGATCATCATGCCTTCAAATAAAAATATACGTTTGATTAAATTCTTTCCTGCGCCTAAACTGCTCAGAATGGCAACATCCTTTACCTTATCGATTACTAACATGGTTAACGACCCTATGATATTAAATATAGCAATAATCAGGATAAAAGTAAGAATAATATATACTGCCCATTTTTCGGTATTTAATATGTGGTAAAGTGATTTATTTTGTTCAGCCTGATTTCTGACTTCATAATCTTTACCCGCCTTTTCGATTATTTCCTTTTTAAAATCGTCTACGTCGACACCCGGCTGGAGATTGATCTCAATAGCAGACACATTTTGGTCTTCTCCGAGCAGTTCGCGGGCAAAATTGAGTGGAACAATAATACCATTGTCGAAATCTTGCTGCACCTCAAAAACGCCGCTCACCCGGATGTTTTTTACCACAAAATCGTCGGCCGGATTTATCGTATTTGCTGCGATATCTTTCTTTGGCGAATAAATTTCCAACTCTGTAAATGGGTCAACAGTATTCACTGCCAGATAACTTTGTAAAGCAGAACCAATTACCGCATTATCGCCGCTTCTATTGTGTAATATAAAATGGCCTTCTTTAATGGTACTATCTAATTTTGTATTCTTCAAATAGTCTGAACTTACGCCCTTAACCATTCCAACAGCCTGTTTGTTGTTGTATTTTAGTAAAGCATTCTCTTGCAGCACCTCAGTAAAAGCAGCAACATCTTTATTTTTTTTAAGCTGATTAAAATAGCTTGTGTTAGGATCAAAAGTTTTCCCCTTAGCCGGTGTAATGGCAATTTGTGGGGTAATGGTATCGAACATATTCAAAACCACTGTTTCTAAACCGTTAAATACCGATAGGATAATAATCAAAGCAGCGCTACCAACCATTACACCTACCATCGATATGCCCGATATCAGGTTAATGGCATTGGTTGATTTCTTGGCAAAAAGATACCTTTTGGCAATATAAAACGATGTATTCACGGTGGCAAAGATAGGTAAAATGTAAGAGGGCTTTGATGTAAGATGTAAAATGTAAGATGGAATACCACCATCATCCCTTTTACATCATCCATCTTCCATCAAAAAAACGGATTGTTTTGCTTTTCAAAACCAATGCTGGTAGCTGGTCCATGGCCAGGATAAACTTTGGTTTCATCAGGTAATACAAAAAGTTTATCGGAAATGTTTTGTATTAATTGCTGATGGTTGCCTCCCGGAAGATCGGTACGGCCAATACTGCCATAAAAAAGCACATCACCACCAATTAATATATCATCAGCAGCACTGTAAAAACAAAGATGTGCAGGAGAATGCCCGGGAGCAAAAATTAAAGTCAATTTGCTATTGCCAAAAGAAATCGTTCCTGTTTCTGGCAAAAAGGTATCTGGCAAAGGAGATACTTCATATCGGGTAAAACCCATTGATGGCGCATAACCGGGAACGGCATTTAAAATCGGTAGTTCCCCTTCATGAAACTGTGGTTTTAATCCATAGGTATCGAACACAAATTTATTGCCGAAAACATGATCGAGATGACAATGTGTATTGAGCAATAAAACAGGTTTTAAGCCTTCGTGTTTGATGAAAGCGGCCAATTCATTCTGCTCAAAACCCTCGTACATACCCGGATCGATAATGACACATTCTTTGGTTTCATCGTAAAGCACATAGGTATTTTCACTATAAGCGTTAAAGGTGAAGGTTTTTATTGTAATCATAAATTTTAGAAAAAACCTGCTTTCAAAGGCAGGATAACAAATAATAAATTAATTTTTCCACCTAAAAGTAGAAATCAGCGTATCGATATCCTTTTTAATAAATTTAACAACAGGTTCGATGGAATCGTATTGTGGGCGTTCATTAAAATATAAAGCTCCTCTAAAATAATGCCTGGCACTATCGGTTAAAAAAAACTGGACGGATGAAGCCGTATTTCCTTCAATGGCGTAATAAATACCATAAACTTTGTGATCAGGAAAATTAATAATTTTTTGATCAATTGCGCTTGCTTTTATCGTATGTTTAAAGGCAAGTTTTCGTGCGTCTTCTACCATTTCGTCATATTCGACTTTACCTGAAACATCGTAATAGGTTAAATGCAAAAAGCCATTAAACTGTTTAAAGTGTAAATTGTACCAGTTTTTTTGGGCATCACGGCTTTGATCCTGCTCTACCGCAGCATATGTCGGGTATTTGAATGTAAAGGGAACAGGTTTGGTAAATGTGATGTAGTCCTTTTTAGGAAAAATAATCCTGAAATAAGCTTTTGGCTTCGGACTATAATCATGGTTCTGGCAAGCTGTTATAAATAAAAGCAGTACAAATGGAACACAGATCAGTTGTTTAAGTTTCATAGCATTTTATCGAAGATTGTTTCCCCGAAAAGTCGGGGCAGGTTGTCGTTCCTGCTGCAAAACGGTAAGTTAAATTATTTATTCCAGATTGCCCAGGCTTTTTCTGCTTGTTTGTACAGCATTTCCAAACCGTTTTTAATTGCCGCGCCACTTTCGGCAGCTTTAGCCAAAAATGCAGTCTCCAGTGGATTATACACTAAATCGTAAGCTAAATACTCAGACCCAAGCAAACTGTAATCAATTTCTGGAAAGGTATCTACATTTGGCGACATTCCGAGTGGGGTGGTATTGATCAATAACTGGTGTGAGGCTAAAATCTCTGCTGTAATTTCTGAATATAGAATAGCACCATGAACAGCTGTCCGGACCACCACCTGATATTGGATATTTAACTTTTCTAAAACATATTTTACAGCTTTAGCCGCGCCACCATCGCCAAAAACAAGTGCTTTTGTGTGTTGCGGCTTTAACAATGGCTTTAGCGATTCTTCAAAGCCATACGCATCGGTATTATAGCCTTTTAAATAGGTTGCACCTTCAAAGGTTTTGATTGAAATACAATTTACAGCACCAATTTTTTCTGCAGCTTCATCTACTTCGTTTAAATAACAAAGTACATTAACTTTATGCGGAATCGTAACGTTAAGACCACAAAGTGATGGATTTCCATCTAGCAGATCGGGCAGTGATTTAATATCGGCAATAGGGAAAAGCTCGTATTGATGATCGGCTATGCCCTCATTTTGAAATTTTTCTGTAAAATATTTTTTCGAGAAAGAATGAGAAAGCGGGTACCCGATTAAGCCGTATGTTTTCATATTGATATAACAAGTAAACCTTACAGGTTTTTGAAACCTGTAAGGTTTATTTAACTATGCGCCTCGCAATGACGAATTTTAACTTTTATTTTACCTGGTTCAGGAAAAAGTCGAAAGTGTCTCCACGTAATCCTAAACGAATGGTTTCTAAAGGAATTACTTCCGCCGGGGCAATATTACCAAGGTTTACGTTGCTACCAATTAATTTAATAAACCAAACCTGCTGTTCTTTTTGAGGGGCTTCCCAAATAATGGTTTCTTCAGGAATCTGGGTTAAAATTTCATCAACCAATCCTTCCCTAACTTCGCCGCTTCCACGGTAAATACCTACATTACCACCTTCGCGGGCTTCAGCAATTACTTTCCAGGAACCTGCCTCAATTTCAGCGTTCATTAATTTAATCCACTTATATGGCGCAAATATCTTAGCAGCATCTTTACTGCCAACTTCAGAAATCACAGTTACCTGTTTAGACAGTTCGCGGATAAACTCACATTTTTTATCGTGCTCAATTTCGATAGAACCATCAGAAACTTCTGCGTATTCCATCCCGTATTGATCTAAAACACGTTGATAATCTGAAAACTGGTTACGGATAATAAAGGCTTCAAATAATGTTCCACCGAAATAGGTAGGAATGCCTGCACTTTTATATAAAGCTAATTTTTCTTTAAGCTTCGGTGTTACGTGTGATGTTGCCCAACCTAATTTTACGATGTCTGTATGTACGCCGGCAACTTCAATAAAATCTTCAACCTGGCGCAGGCTTAATCCCTTATCCATAACCATTGTTAAGCCTTTTTGGCGTGGTTTAGCTGGACGTTCGGGAACGTTTAATAATGGATAATTCATATGCGTACAAAAGTGAAAAAAATTTTGAGATTTATTTGTTAAATTTTTCCCACAAGGTCATTACCTTATATATCTGTTTATAACGGTCAAAATGGCACTATTATCCTGCAATTGCGGTAAATATTCAAATAGAATATAGTGTTTTTCCGGGTCGGTTGTTAAAGCCGTTTCCAAATATCCAAGTGCATCGCTATAATTCCCCTGGGCAAAAAGATAGGCTACCATTCGGTAATACAGTTCTGCTGCTTCCGGATTATTCTTAATCGCCTCTGCCATTGTTTCCGATGCTTCCAGTAATTTTCCCTGCTCGTAAAGCACAGTACTAAAATCTAACCAGGCTTCAATATCCAAAGGATTATACTCCAATACCTTTTCGTACGCTTCGATCGATTCATCAATCTGGCCTAATTTATAATAAGCATCGGCCATGGCAAACCAGAAATCAGGGTTCTCGGCCTCTAAATCAATCGCCTTTTTATAAAAGTGCAACGATTCGAAATAACGTTCTTCAAAGTTCAGCGTAACACCGATCCCAAACCAGGCATCTGCCATTTTAGGATCCATTTTTACCGATTTTTTATAGTAAGAACGGGCTTCGTCCATTTTTTCCAGTTTCTCGCAACATTCGCCAATAGCACAATAAGTATCGGCATTAGGCGGTTCATATTCGAAAGTCTGTTTATAAACCTCTATCGCCTCATCGTATTTATCCAGCTGTACAAGCGCATTTCCTTTGTTAAAATAAGCTGAACTGAAATCTTCTTTGATTAATATTGCATAATCATAAGCGTCAATCGCTTTTTCAAAAAGGTTCAACTTGTGGAAACTATTGCCCAAATTATACCAGGCGGCATAAGAATACGGATCAGTATCGATATATTGCTGGTAAAACTTAATACTTTCTTCTTGTTTATCTAGTACATCATAACAGAAAGCCAACTCATATAAACCATCCTGATTCTCCATATTCTGCTCTAAACTAAGCTTAATATAGGTAATGGCGCTTTCATAATCGCTCATGCTCTGGTAAACATAAGCCATCTGTAATAAAATCTCATCCGTACTCTCGGCCAGTCCCAAAGCTTTTTCATAATTTTCCAAAGCCTCGTCAAAACGTTCGGTATTTTGGAAAATATTACCGCGAAGCAAATAAATATCTGGTTCAGACGGTTCTAAAAGCTCAGCCTTTTGTAAGGCAATAAAAGCATTTTCGTTGTTATTGGTTAAGATGTAAAGATGAGCCTGTTTAATTAAAAATACTGTTGCATAGGGGTGTTGACTGATTGCAAAATCAACTACCTGCAAAGCTTTGACCGGATCATTTTTCTCAATGTAGAAATCTACAATGTATTCGAAAGCCCCTGCATCGAAGAAATACTGATCCTGGTTCCGGAGCATCTCTTCGTAACGTTCAACCGAGCGTTGTGCATCTTCGTTGGATTCAAAAAAGAATTCTTCTTCCATATATTATACTATTAAAGAACCGTGCCAATTAGCAGAAAAACACATGATAAGTTTACCAATTTTAATTATCCGTTTTTAAAATAATTATTAACATAAACCCCTTAAAACAGCGTAAATAGCTGACTATAAAGCGTATTAACTGTGATTAAGATATGTGGATAATCGATAGATTTTTTGCAACATCGCGGTTCCTTTCCCTTCTTTTACAAAAATACTATAAATTTATGGCATATACGTAATGAAGAAGTCAGGAAAGGATTAGTCATTTTTTTCCTGTTTTTACTTTATTTTACTACAAACACATTTGCACAAAGATTGGCAGATTGTTTATATTATTGATACAACGAGAAAAGAGGGGTGCAACTAATGGTTGTTTAGGACTCAAAGATTTTATTGCAGGTCAGGCTATCATAGAATTCGTCATTGCGAGGAGGTACGACGAAGCAATCTTACTACTATGGGTTATAGCGATCGTTGTAAGATTGCTTCGTCGGCTGAAAAAGCCTCCTCGCAATGACGAATTGTTAATATTATTTATTCTTTCTCTAAATCTGCTGCACCTTTTTTAAATAATTCAGCTTGTTTGTCCAATTTTGCTTTTGCTTCTCCGCTTGCAGCAGCTGCCTGTTTCGCTTTGCCCTGTGCAGTTGCAGTATAAGCACCGGCCAATTGCTTGTTTAAATAGGCTTGTAATTTTAATCTTTCAATGGCCTTACTAATGTTCGTTATACCTTGCTCAGTAACCGCAGGGTTGGTGTTGGCTCTCAGATACTGAAAATACTGACCAACTACGCCAAAAACTTTAGTCCTATCGCCTGTAAGCATAATGTTATCGTAAAATGCCTGATAATCATCCTTTGGTTCGTTGATGTATAAGGATGCAATTGAAGGTGCAATATGTGCTCTTGTATCTTCATCTAACGATGCTATGGCTGGAATGGTTTCCTGCGGTGCCAGTTTGGCCAGGCCATCAATACCCGCAGCAATTACTTTGTACGATCTATCTTTCAAACTTTCCAACACTAAAGTTTTATAAGCCTGATCGCTGGTTGCAGCTAGTTTCACAATTGCAGCTGATCTTGCTTCGGTATTTTTATCTGTTTTGGCGATCTGAAGTAAAACCGGCAAAGCTGCTGCTTTAATCTGAGCATCTTCTAAGTTAATACCATCTATACTTAAAGCGCGTAAATCTGCAGATTTATCCTTTAAACCTTCTAACAACACCTGTTGACCGCTGTTGGCTTTGCTTTGCATAATGAATTGTAAGGCTTCAATTCTATTGGCATAACTTGGTGCATTTTTGTACTGGAAATAATAGTTTTCTGCGGTTTTATTGTCGTTGGTTTCGCCAACCAAAATTTTATCCACGTCAAAATCGATTAAATCGGGTTTGGAACTCACTTCAAAGCTAAAATTTTGCTCACGGCTATTAATCAGAATCTCTTTCCTGATTTTTTTACCTCCTGCGTAAATATCAATTTTTACAGGCAACGTAAAGGTCTGCACGCTCGAATCCTGTGTTTGTTTAACTTTAATTGTTGCCTTGCCGTTTTCGTAACCATAATCGATACTTAAAACCGGGTGACCACCATTGTAATACCATTGATTAAAATAAGGGCTCCAATCTTTTCCGGTAACATCTTCCATCGCTAAGCGCAATTGATGGGTTTCGCCGTTTTTAAAGGCATTGGTAGTGAGGTAACGGTTAAGCGATTTGTAGAAAGCCTCATCACCCATCTGATTTTTTAAGGCATACAAAATAATAGATCCTTTGGCATAGCTGATATTATCGAACATATCTTCCTTATCATTATAATAGAAGCGGGCTAAAACCGGGCTTTCGCCTTTTTTAGTCGAACCGAGGTAAGATTGTAGTTTTTCGTAACGCGATTTATCTTCCGCATCCTGACCTGCATCGTGCCCATGCCAGATTACCTCGCCAAAGGTGGCGAAAGATTCGTTCATGGTTAAGTTAGACCAAGATTCGGCCGTTACGTAATCGCCAAACCACTGGTGAAAAAGTTCGTGTGCAATTGTTCCTTCTTCATTTTCATCCAATAACTCCCTATCGGTTTTTTGTACCTGTTCGCCGTGCAAAGTAGCAGTAGTATTTTCCATCGCGCCTGAAACATAATCTCTTGCCACCACTTGTGCATATTTGTTCCATGGATAATCCACACCTAACAAATTGCTGTAAAACCGCATCATCTCAGGGGTTTTACCAAAAATCTGTTTGGCGTAAGGTGCGTATTTTGGCTCCAGGTAATAATTTACTTCCTTGCCTTTATAAGTATCTTTTGTGATTTTGAATTCGCCCACTGCCATCATAAACAAATATGGCGAATGTGGCAAATCCATTTTCCAGTTATCGGTTCTTGTTCCATCTGCATTGGCTTTCTGGCTCACCAATTTTCCGTTAGAAAGCGTTGTATATTTCGATTTTACGGTTATCGAAATCTCTTCGGTCGTTTTCTGATCAGGCTTATCAATAGTGGGAAACCATGCCGAAGATGATTCCGTTTCACCCTGTGTCCAGATCTGTGTTGGCTTATTTTTATCGGTACCATCCGGATTGATAAAATACAAACCTTTTGCATCGGTTATAGCCGCACTTCCTTTTACTTTTAATTCATCTGGTTTAGCGGTGTAGGCGATATACACCGTGTACTTTTCGGTATTGGTGTACTTTTTATTTAAGGTGATATACAGCTTATTATCTTTATAAACATATTTAAGCGGAGTATTTCCTTTTGCGCCAACCAATGCAACGGTTTTAATATCCATACCCTGTGCATCAAGGGTTAAAGAGTCTGTAGCATAAAAATGAGGTTTTAAAGTAACCCATTCTTTACCGTTCAGGTATCGCTTAGCATAATCAAAAGATACATCAAGTTTGGTATGTACCAGATCATTAACTTTGGTTGCAGTTACACGGTAAATATTTAAGTTGTTCGATTTTTCTGCAGGCTGTTCCTGTGCAAAAAGTGGATTAGCCATTAAGGCCGAAGCCAGCATCATACTACAGACAATAATTTTTTTATTCATTTTTATGTTGTTACGGTTAATACACTTTAAACAAGCTATTCGTGCCAAAGCTAAAACGCAAATGTAGTTCCCTTTCTTTTGTTTTTACAAACATTAAAAAATTTAATTGGTCGCTACAGGCTGCAAAATGTAACCTTTAAGCTGTAGCCCTTTTATTAAACCCTCGACACCTACTAAATGACCCGCTCCAACAGCTATAAACAACGACTGATTTTGCATTAAGGCAGGTAATTGATCTAACCATCTTTTATTCCGGTTTTTCAACAATTCGGTCATAAATTCTTTGGTTTCCTCATCCTGTATTTTGAAAAAATTGGTTAATTTATCGATATCCTGGGCAATATAATTAGTTTTCAGTTCCTCCATTTGTTGTATGCTTTTATCCGCTTCCCTAATTGATTTTAGCAATACTTTTTTTTGTTTTTGCAGATCGCTATCAAACAAAAGTGCACCCTGATATTCGGCAGTTTCCAAACCATATAATGACTTTCCGTTTTTCCTGGCATATTTCTGAAAACTGTCATCTATCCCTTCGCTTATACCATTTAAAATATCGGGACTTTCAAAAAGCACCATCATTATCGAGATCATTGCAGGTTTAAACTTATTCATCTGCTCTAGTTCAAAACCTGGTTGTTTGGTTTTAAAATAATCTTCGACCTCTTTAAATTCTGCCTTTGTTAATAAATGATCCAGCGTATTATCTTTCATTATTAAAAACGGGACCATTTTAGATTGCGTACTACTATCCATTACAATTTCGCCAACTACTGCATCAACCGATTTCAATTTTTCTTGTAAAACCTTCATGGTATCGGCAAATTTTGCACTGATTAAATGATAGGTGCCAAACAAATAGGAAGGCTTTTTTAATCCGTTACCGGAAATTTCCCACAGCAGGGTGTTAGTAGCCTTTTTAGTTTGTGCGTTAAGGCTGAGTGCCAACCCTAAAAGGGCGATGAGTAATAATTTAAAGTTTTTCATTGAATAGTAGCGTTGAGTAAAATTAGGGTAAGATATTAGAATTATGCTAAAGTTAAGCTACTGTAGGCCAGGAGAAAAATGCTCGTTCGTAAAATGTTGTTTTCGCAAATACAAATCCTTATTTTAGTCAAATATGAAAAAGGCGCTTTTATTCCTCATTACAATCTGCATCACTACTCTGGTTTCTGCGCAGCAATATGTTATTAATGCACAAATCACTGGTTTTGAAAGTGGAACTAAGTTTTACTTAAACGATCCGGAGCTTGATACCGACATTGATAGTGCCATCATCGAAAACAACGTTTTAAATTTCAAAGGCAAGCTTAGGAAAACGCCTCAATCGCTATGGGTAAAAACAACTGTAGCAAATGAGTTTTATTACTTTACCTTACTAATGGGAAATGAAAAAATTAATGTGAAGGGAGACATTAAGGATTTGCCTTTTGATCTGAAGATAACGGGATCAAAAACCCAGGATATGCATAATAAAATGATAAACTTGACTAAAGCAAGTATTAAGCAACGGAATAAATTAGTAGCAGACTACTTTGCCCTGACTGATGATAGCGCTAAATTAAAGGCTAAAGCAATATGGAAGGTTATTGGGAAAATAGATAGTACAGATAAGATTACGAGAATGAATTTTGTAAGGCAGAATTTAAATAGTTTTGAAGCGCTTGATGCTCTTTTTTATCTTAAAAATGATTTTCCAAGAGATACAATACGTAAATTTTATAATTCTCTTCATTCAGATTTTAAAAATACGTTATATGCAAAAAGAATTGATACGTATTTAAAGGTTGGAGAGATTATCGATAAAGGAGATAGTTTTTACAATTTTAATGCTTTCGATAAAGACGGGAAGAAACATTCTTTATCTGAAGTATCTGGCAAATATATATTACTAGATTTTTCATCTACATTCTGTGGCCCTTGTATTGCTTCTATTCCAGAGCTAAAGGAGATCTCTCAAAAACTCCGTGATAATCTATCAGTAGTCTCCTTTTCATGCGATGCCGGGAAAGAAACCTGGCTGAAAGGCTTAAATAGAGACCAAACAAAATGGCTAAGCCTCTGGGACGGGAAAGGATTTTATGGTGAAACAATCATCAAATATGGTATATCAGGTTACCCTACTTTTGTACTCATCAATCCACATGGAAAAATCGTCTCCAAATGGTCAGGCTATGAAGAGGGAGCGCTATTTAATAAAGTTCTTGGACAGATCTCTACAAAATCCAATTAACATTTTGTTTTGCACTTAAGCCTAAACCCAATGTAATGGGTAAAATAGAATCACAAATAATTTGATCTTTCTATTAAGTAAAGGTTTTAAACAAATTGCGATAAGATAAGTGCTAAACATACCTGCTTTCCTTTATTTTTTTGTTTTTTTGTGTAAATCGTTAGATATATGACTACAGATATTCAATCCATTTTAAATAAGTTGGGCGTAAAAGCGGTCAATTCAGCCTATAGTACAGGTAGCCATTGGGGAGGCGAATCGAATACAGATACACTAGAAAGTTTTTCTCCTGTTGATGGTAAACTGATTGCTTCGGCAAAAGTTGCAGGCAAAGCAGACTATGATGCGGTTGTTGTAAAGGCACAAGCAGCTTTTGCGGATTGGCGTACGGTTCCTGCTCCAAAAAGAGGCGAAATTATTCGCCAGTTTGGCGATGCTTTACGTGAGCATAAAGACGCCTTGGGTACTTTGGTTTCTTACGAAATGGGAAAAAGTTTACAGGAAGGATTTGGTGAAGTGCAGGAAATGATCGATATCTGCGATTTTGCAGTGGGTTTATCGAGGCAGCTTTATGGCTTAACGATGCATAGCGAACGCCCGAACCACCGTATGTACGAACAATGGCATCCATTGGGAATTGTAGGAATTATTTCCGCCTTTAATTTCCCTGTAGCCGTTTGGAGCTGGAACACTGCTTTGGCTTTGATTTGTGGTAATGTTTGCATCTGGAAACCTTCAGAAAAAACACCCTTAACCGCCATTGCCTGTCAACATATTATTGCAAAGGTTTTTAAAGATAACGATATCGCCGAAGGGGTTTGCAACCTGGTTTTAGGCGATAGGGAAGTTGGCGAACTCATGACAAATGATGGCCGTATTCCTTTAATTTCTGCCACCGGATCGACACGCATGGGCAAGGCAGTTGGAGCTGCTGTTGGGGCGCGGTTAGGAAAAAGCTTGTTGGAGCTTGGCGGTAATAATGCCATTATTATTTCAGAACATGCCGATTTAGACATGAGTTTAATTGGTGCTGTATTTGGTGCGGTTGGTACCGCAGGCCAGCGTTGCACTTCTACCAGAAGGTTAATTATCCACGAAAGCGTATATGATGCTTTTACCGCTAAACTGGTTAAAGCTTACGGACAGTTGCGTATTGGTGATCCTTTAGATCAAAATAACCACGTAGGCCCGCTAATTGATACCGATGCGGTTGCAGCCTACTTAGATTCGATTGCTAAATGTAAGGCCGAAGGCGGTACTTTTGTGGTAGAGGGCGGCGTTTTATCTGGTGATGCCTACACAAGCGGGTGTTATGTAAAGCCATGCATTGCGGAGGTTCAGAATGATTTCAAGATTGTTCAACACGAAACATTTGCGCCAATTTTATACTTAATTAAATACAAAACATTAGAGGACGCCATTGCCTTACAAAACGCTGTTCCCCAGGGATTATCTTCGGCCATTATGACCTTGAATTTAAGAGAGGCAGAGCAATTTTTATCGGCCAAAGGATCTGACTGTGGTATCGCAAATGTAAATATTGGTACTTCAGGCGCAGAAATTGGCGGTGCTTTTGGCGGCGAGAAAGAAACAGGTGGTGGTAGGGAAAGTGGCTCAGATGCCTGGAGAGCTTATATGCGCAGGCAAACCAATACCATCAATTATTCGAATACACTACCTTTAGCGCAGGGGATAAAATTTGATTTGTAAAGAAAATTCGTCATTGCGAGGAGGAACGACGAAGCAATCTATATTGGTTAGGATTTATAACTAGGGGTGTTCGAAACCTTCGTTAACAAAAAAGGCGCTGAACTAAAAATTCAGCGCCTTTGTGGTAAAATATATGATGGAGTTAGAATAGTTTTTCTAATAAAGAAACCTGTATGTCGTCATAACGGGATTTGTTGTTGGCCAAAAGAGATTTTCCTGTTAATCTGATACTACTTTCCAGCGCAGTAAAACCAGCCATGTTTATTCTGGATGCTACACCCATTACAGCTTGGTGTAAATCGGTAATCCCTTCTAATTTTAAGGATGTACCATCTTTAATATTTGTTGATAAATTAACAGTGTTGGCTTTAATATCTGCTGATGCCTCGTCATTTAAAACAATGTTTAGGTTTAACAGGTTGAAATTTCCGGCAGTACTTACACTTGCAGTATTTGAAGCTTCGATAGCAGTTAAGTTATTTACGCGGACGATTACGGTTAGGGTATTTTTATCAAAAGAGCTAACTCTAAGTTCTTCACCATGCTGTTGTACCAGAGCATTTTTGGTGTAATATTGATTATAAACCTCAACACTTTCTTTGGCATCCTGAACAAGGACCAGTTTTACGTTTCCGGAAACTACAATTTTGCTGATGTTTCTAACATTTGTTAATGCAGTGTAGCTGGCATTATTTTCTGTTGCGTGTGCTACAACTGTTGCGCTGCTTAAAGTAACCATTACCAATGCTGCTGCGAATAAATTTTTGATAGAAGTTTTCATGACGTTAATATTTTTATGTTTATAAATCTTTATTTTAAATCCCTAATTATTAGGTGGTTTTGTAATTAAGACCGCGGTATGGCAAAAACGTTTCAGCCAGTTATGGGCTATTATACCATGCGCATTTATTTATAGACGAACGCCGAATTAACCTATACGAAATCCTGCGTATTTTGGAAACATCGGCGAACAAAAAAAGGCCGGATTAATTAAAACCCGGCCTCCTGGAATAAAATTTAGCTTACAGTTTTTTAATGAGCAGATAAGTAGTAGTCTCGTTCCAAAAATAATCGTCACGATTATCATCGTAATAAGTACTTTCTAATGTGGTAAGCACAATGGTGTATTGGTATCCGTTAATATTCTTGGAAACAGTCATTAGCTTTGCCGGATATAGATAAGCCTGTTTTTTATCAATCGCCTTTAATTCTCCTTTTTGGTAGGCTTTTACCGCCTGATCGAACAGCGCTTTAAAATCGATATGTAATGACGGCTGATTGTTAATTGATAGTGAAACATTTAGGTTGCTTCTCTCTATTTTAAGATCTGCACCATTAAGGCGTATCGCATTTTCGTTGGGGTATTGATCAATTGGGATGAGGTAATCGTAGCCCTTAACATTCAAAACCTGGTTTTCGTCGTTCTGAAGTTTGATGTTTACACCCTCGTCGTATTTTCTTTCATCCCTAACCTTAAAAATAGCTAAAGCAGTAGCTACTTTTTTTTCTTTCATACTATAACGGTAAGTATCAGAGGTATCGATTTTCTGCTCTATTTTGCTCAGGTCTCTTTTGGTAAAAGACTGTAAAGTTTTTAACCCATGAGTATAGACCAGGTACCTGATTACCGCAGGTCGTTCTTTTATATCCTCTTTTTTCGTACTGCTCATTATCCTTTTTAAACGGCTCAACTGCGAGAACTTAGAAACTGAAAAAGCACTCTGCGGACCATATGTAGCCAAAAGCGAAATGATGCACAAGCTTATTGGGATAACTTTAATATTCTGTTTTTTACTGAAGAGAAAATAAATAGTTATACCTGCAAGCCACAGTGCCAGTGCCGTTAAAATATACCTGCTTTCGGTAATACCATAATGACCAACCCTTTTCCACACGGCGAGCAATAAAAGTACCACTAAGGGGATCAACATGACATAAAAGAATCTCGAAAATAATTTAATCCAATTATTTCCTGCTGTTTCTTTAACCGGATAAACCAACAGCAACGATAAAATACCGAATAGCCTAAAATCAGGCTCGATACCAGTCCTTTAGGCAATTGCCATTGTACTGCGATTTTAAGTTCGTAAATCAGTAAGATTGCCAGGTAAATGGTTACAAGTGGGATAAGCACAAACTGTGTAAATATTTTCAGGCCTCTTGGGTAACTTTGATCTTCTTCGAGCAATTTATAATCCGTAGGGATTCCTGCCAGAAAGAAAGTAGTATTAAACCCCGCACTAATAATGGCAAATAAAGTCATGTAAGTTTGCCATCTGATATCCGCATTAAATAATCCGTTAATGGCAACCAAGGCAATTGCTAAACCTGCATATAGCACGGCAGAGTAAAGCGCAGAAGTTAGAAACCTTAAAAAAAGTGCTTTGTTAAACTGCCAAAAACCATTCATTTTTTCATGACCGATAAATGGAGCAAATGCCACAAGCAAATGAATGGCAAAGGCAAATAGGAAAATACGGTAAAGATCTGCCGAATAGTTTGCAGGATCGAGGCTGAAATATAGTACTGCACATATCAGGATGCCTCCCAGGCGCAGCATCCATTTTTTTATTGGTAGATATTGGTTCCGTTCAGAAATTAAATCGAGAGCCAATAAAAGCGTAAGCGCCAGATTTAAAATAGCTATCGCCTTTATCAGGTGGCCTTCGAGTTTTTCATTTGGTTCCGAATGATATCGGTAATCTGAAATGTGGATGTAATAGCACCAGCAAATAGTTGCAGCAACGGCAAAAATAAATTGTAAGGGAAAACGCTTAATTACATTTACAAATCCATTATATAGCTGCTGGAGAGAGGGTAATTTCATCTAATTTTTTTATTAAAGATATAATCTTTTGTGCGTAATGGCTAAGTATCTGCTTTTAACTGTTAAAAAAGGTTAAACAATTACAAACAACTAATATATTAGTTAAATTCGGTAAACAAAACCAAATCCTATCTATGAAACCGCTGTTACTCTCATTGTTCTTTTTTATTTTTACCACTACTTACTCAAAAGCACAGGGCCTTCATACCATTAAGGGCCGAACGATTGATACTGCATCGACAACGCTTTTATCCGGAACCTCCATTGCCATTTTAAATGCAAAAGATTCTACTTTGGTAAAATTTACCCGGACAGCAGAAAATGGCTCATTCGAGCTTAACGGAATTAAAAACGGGAAGTTTATCTTATTAGTTTCTTATCCTAAGTATGCAGATTTTGTAGATCATTTTACGCTCGATTCTACTACTCAGGTTAAAGATTACGGAAAAATTAACCTTACCGGGATGGCCAAAATTCTCGCTGATGTAATTATTAAAGGAAACAGAACAGCCATAAAAATTAAAGGTGATACTACAGAGTTTGATCCAAAAGCATATAATATAGAACCCAATTCTAAAGTAGAGGATCTGATTAAACAGTTTCCGGGCTTCCAGGTAGATAAGGATGGGAAAATTACAGCTCAGGGCAAAAGCGTGCCGAAGGTATTGGTAGATGGTGAAGAATTTTTTGGCGACGACCCAACGCTGGTCACCAAAAACCTGAGAGCAGATATGGTAGAATCTGTTCAGCTTTATGATAAGGCGAGCGATCAGGCTAGTTTTACAGGCATTGATGATGGCGAAAAAACTAAAACGCTAAACATTAAACTCAAAGAAGATAAAAAGAACGGTTATTTCGGTAAAGTACAGGGTGGTTATGGCACTAAAGATTTTTACCAGGGACAAGGAATGTTTAATAAATTTTGGGGCAAAAAGAAATTTTCGGCCTACGGCATTTTAGGCAATAACGGAACGGTAGGTTTAGGCTGGGATGATAGGGATAAATATAGCGGCTCGAGTGGCTTAACGGTGAGTGATGATGGCGGAATGTATTTCAACTATAGCGGGGGCGATGATTTCGATTCGTATGATGGCCGGTACAATGGTCAGGGTTTGCCAATGGCCAGAACAGGTGGTTTGCATTTTGATAATAAATGGAATAAGGATAAAGAATCATTAAATACGAATTATAAAATTGGATCGATCAGGGTAAAAGGTAGCCGGAATTCGATCAGCCAGAATAATTTAGCATCAGGTTCGCAGTTTAGCACTTCAGATGAAGATTTTGATAACGACATGTTCAGGCAAAAACTAGATGCGACCTACGAAATAAAAATCGATACCACCTTAACCATGAAAGTGAGTGTAGATGGCGCTTTGAAAAAAAGCAATACTTCAAACCACTATAAAACGACTACAAATGGAGAAAATGACTATTTCTTAAATTCATCAGATAGAACGATCACCAACGAGGCGGACGACCAGAATTTCAACATGAATTTGTTGTTAACCAAAAAACTGAAGAAAAAAGGGCGTACATTATCTTTAAACCTTAACCAATCAATTAATAAAAACAGTTCTGAAGGCTATTTAAACTCTGAAAACAAAACACGTAATATAGAAACAGGAACAATATTGGATAGTCTTACCAACCAGTTAAAGGTAAACGATATCACAAACAATTCGTTTAAATTAAATGCAGCCTATACCGAACCGATCTCTAAAACCTTAACGGTGATTGTGAACTATGGTTTAACGTTGATGAATGGAAAATCAGACCGAAGATCGTTTAATCAATCAGGAAGTGGCAGATATGATATGCTGGATACACTATACAGTAACAATTTTGAACTGAACCAGACCATTAATCAGGGTGGTGCCATTTTCAATTATAAAAAGGGTAAAACGGTAATCAATTTTGGTTCGAAATTTAGCGGAGTAAACTTTAAACAGGATGATGTTTACCACAACAGAACATACACCAGAAACTTTATTAATTATATGCCACAAGCATCGTATCAGTATCGTTTTTCTCAACAGAAATCGCTCCGGATCAATTATGACGGGAATACCAACCAGCCTTCACTCGATCAGCTACAGCCGGTTAGGGTAAACAATGACCCTTTTAATGTAGTTAAAGGAAATCAGGATTTAAGGCCATCATTCAGAAGCAGTATTAATACAAATTTCAACTCTTATAAAGTGTTAACCAATCAATCCATTTGGTTAAGTGGTTCTTATAGTTTTACCTCAAACCCGATCATTAGTGATGTAAATACCGATGGTGCTGGTAAGAGTACTTACACTTATATCAATTTTTCGGATAAAATGCAGACAAACTTTTACCTGTACGGACAGATTGGTCGGAAAATTAAGTTTCTGGATATGAATGTAGGTTTAAATGTAGATGCAAATGGAAATTCTAACTACAACTACATCACTACTAACCAGAACAGGGTATTAAATAACACCAAAAACTATACTTTTGGTGGAGGTTTAAACGTTTCGAAATACAAAGAGAAAAAGTATAATTTTTATGTCCGTTTTGGTCCTACATATAATATTTCAAGGGTAAGCGTAGGCTCCAACAGTGATGGTATAGGATATACTGGATATTTCTACGGAAATGTACAGTTGCCAGCCAAATTCGAAATATCTTCGGACGGAGATTATCAGTATAACGGTAAAACACAGGTGCTTAACAAAAGTTTCGAACGTTTTATCTGGAATGCATCGCTGGGTAAAAAATTCTTTAAATCAGAAAGCTTAAAATTCTCTTTAACGGTGAACGATATTTTAAACCAAAATGTAGGATTCAACCGCATGGCAACCAATACCAGCATTAGCGAAACACGTAACACCACCATCCAACGGTATTTAATGTTCTCGGTATCATGGGACTTCAACAAAATGGGCGGCGGCATTAAAACACAGAAATAATCATGAAAACTACACTACAATATATCATCCTTTTTGCTGTGATTTTTATTAGCAGCGACCTTTTTGCACAGAATGTACACTTCGTACAAAATGGCATAATTGATTTTGAAAAGAGATCAAATATGTATGCTTTGATCCAAAAGAAAATCAATAAAGACAATGAAAGCTATCTGAATGAGGCTTTTGAGCAGTATAAAAAGAACAATCCCCAATTTAAGGCTGCCAAAAGCACTTTATATTTTACTAAAGATAAAAGTTTATACAAATGGCCAACGGTAGAAGAAACGGCAAACAATAACTGGTTGGCATCTGATGTGCTGGCGGACCTGAAAAATACCATTGCCACAAATTTTGATCAGCAAAGCAGTACCACACAAAAAAGCGTATATGAAGATACGTACCTGGTTAAAGACAGTATACGTAAAATCAACTGGAAAATTACCGACGAAACAAGAGAAATTGCAGGTTATGAATGTCGTAGGGCAAATGCCATTATTATGGATTCGGTTTACGTGGTGGCTTATTACAGTAATCAGATAGCCGTTTCCGGTGGTCCTGAATCTTTTACCGGATTACCGGGAATGATTTTAGGTTTGGCTTTACCACACGAAAATGTAACCTGGTTTGCAACTAAAGTTACAGAAGTTGCCGTTCCGGAGAAAGATTTAGCGCCGCCTACAAAAGGAAAGCCGACTGATAACAAAGGTTTAAAAGCAATATTACTTGGCGCGATGAAGAATTGGGGCGAATATGCGCATCCAATATATAAGGCTTTTTCACTTTAAACCATTGATTTCATTTTTATAATTATACCTATTTTAGCTGATCAATAGTACGAAAATGGTTAGCGCACTTTATAAACACATTAATAAATTTATTGATCTGAGCAGCGATGAACAGGAAATTCTTTCACCGTTTCTCAAATCTTTTCCTGTTAAAAAGAAAGCTTTTTTATTAGAACAAGGGCAAACCTGTAGGGCAAACTATTTCGTGGTAAAAGGCTGCTTAAGGCTTTATTTCATTGATATAAAAGGTGCTGAACAGACCACTCAATTTGCCATAGAAAACTGGTGGATTACCGATCTAACCAGCTTTCTTTTCCAGGAACAATCTGAATTTTATATCCAGGCGGCTGAAACTACTGAAGTTATCGCTATCGAACATCATCATTATGACGAGATGTTCCATAAACTCCCTAAGCTTGAAAGGTACTTCAGATTAATCCTGCAAAAAAATCACCAGGCATCACAACGGAGGATAAAATTCCTTTATAGTCAAACAGCTGAAGAAAGATACCGCCATTTTAACAGTTTATTCCCTGAATTTGTACAGCGTGTGCCGCAATACATGTTGGCTTCCTATTTGGGTTTTACTCCTGAATTTTTGAGTAAAATCAGGGCGAAGAAATAGTGGTTGTATTCTGCCACAGAGGCACATATTAACACGGAGGATTTTATTTGCGATGTGTTATCGGTTTTTCTGCGTCTCTGTAGATAAAAAATAACATAGATATCTAAGAGCCTGTTTAATTTTTATAACAAATAGAAATGGCCTTTTGCGGTCA
Source organism: Pedobacter sp. D749 (assembly GCF_019317285.1). Lineage (NCBI taxonomy): Bacteria > Pseudomonadati > Bacteroidota > Sphingobacteriia > Sphingobacteriales > Sphingobacteriaceae > Pedobacter > Pedobacter sp. D749. The sequence continues at coordinate 5,268,594 of NZ_CP079218.1, read as the reverse complement.
CACTGAGGGATAATTTATTGTATAAAAATGAATATTAAAGGCAGATCTTTTTGGCAAATGGTAGGCTGCGCGAAATCGTCATTCCCAACTCGATTGGGAATCGTAATGCAAGTACTTTAAGATTCCCGCCTGCGCGGGAATGACGGCCGTGCTAATGGATTTTGTCGATGATAGCGTAGTCGATTGCTTTATTAATACGTTGAAATAGTCTTTGACTACGCTCAGACTGACATACGAATTTAATTTTAAACAGCTTCTAACTTTACGAAAGTCTCTGTGCCTTTACAGTTAGAAAATTCATTTCTTAAACTACATTAAGTTTTTTCAGGATCGGGATTCGGAACTTTACATCGTAATCAAAAAACAAATAAAATGGAAAGTAGAATTGATATCCCAAAAGTAGAACCTGCAGCTTACCAGGCCATGTACGGTTTAGAGAAATATTTATCAACCAGCAAACTAGATCCAATTCTTTTAGAACTGATTAAAATGCGTGCGTCGCAAATTAACGGCTGTGCATTTTGTTTAAATATGCACTCAACAGATGCCCGTAAAATAGGGGAAACCGAACAACGTTTGTATTTATTAAATGCCTGGAGAGAAACAACCTTATTTACGGCACAAGAAGAAGCTGTTTTGGCTTTAACCGAAGAAGTAACCTTAATTAGCCACCATGTTTCTGATGCAACTTATCAAAAAGCGGCAAGCTTTTTTAATGAGCAGGAATTAGCACAGCTAATTATGGCTATAGTTACCATTAATGCCTGGAACAGACTGGCCATTACCGCTAAAGTAATGGTTGGATAATTAGATTCCTCTTTCAGCTTATCACAAAGACATGATAACACCTGGTTAATTTTTAAAATAACCTGGTAATTTGTGTCTTTGTGATTTAAAGTTGAACACTAAAAGGGGCAAATTTACAATACCCTTAATAACAATCCCTTTAAGTATTCTCCTTCCGGAAAAGAAATCCGAACCGGGTGGTCTTCCGGTTGGCAGAATTGTTTAATAATCTGTACTTCCTTGCCTGCATCAAGCGCTGCCCAAGCAATAATTTGTTTAAATGTTTCAATATCAACTGCCCCAGAACAAGAGAAAGTAGCCAATAAGCCCCCTTTTTCGAGCAATAGCATCCCTAAACGGTTTAAATCTTTGTAGGCTCTGGCAGCACGGTCTAATGCAGAACGCGATGGCGCATATTTAGGTGGATCAAGCACAATTACATCAAATAATTCTCCTGAATCTTTAAATGCACGCAATTGTTTGTTCACATCTGATTGGATGGTCGTAACTTTATTTACATCAAATTTGTTTAAAGCCACATTTTGCTTCAACGTCTCTACGGCCAAACCAGAACTATCAACACTGGTAATACTTGCCGCATCATTTGCCAAACTGTTTAGACTAAAACCTCCGCTGTAGCTAAAGCAATCCAAAACTTTTTTACCTTTTGTATAACTGGCTAAAATACTTCTGTTATCCCGCTGATCACAATAAAAGCCTGATTTCTGGCCTTCAGCAATATTGATATGATAAATAATGCCATTTTCTTTTACCTCCAAAAATTCTGGCGGATTTTCACCCCAAAGTAATCCATTTTCAATAGGTAAACCTTCGTGGGTACGTGCGGTTGCATCACTTTTATCGAATATCCCTCTGGGTTTTAATTCTGCTTTTAGTATTTCTACAATCTCTGTTTTAACCTTTTCAATTCCGGAACTTAAAATCTGAAGAGAAAGAAAATCAGCATATTGATCAACAATTAAACCCGGTAGAAAATCAGCTTCACTAAAAACTAAACGACAGGTATTGGTCTGTTCGCTTAAAATAAATTGACGTGAAGCAATGGCTTGTTGTAACCTGTTCTGGTACCAATTGTGATCAATCGTTTGTGTTTCGTCCCATTCTAACAAGCGAACAGCAACACGCGAATTGCTATTGAAATATCCATAGGCCAGAAATTCATTATCGAAAGCAAAAACTTTGACTACATCACCATCTTCAGGCTTTCCCTTAACTTTTTCTAATGCGCCGGAAAATACCCATGGATGTCTTTGTAATGCCGCTTTTTCTTTGCCCTTTTTTAATGTAATTTCTACCATAGCGCAAAGGTAATAATTAGTTTGGAGAGTAGCGTTCGGCGCTTAGCGATAAGCGTTTCATACGAAGCGCATATCAGAACGTCTGTTAAATCGGAGTGCTTATTTGAACGTAGTGTTAAACGCTAACCGCCACAAGCTTATCGCCTGTCAATGAACGCCTTGCGCCACACTAAACCGCTTGGCGCTCAGCGCTTCTTCACCAGTTCCGTATCTAAAACCTTGGTTTCGAACTCGGTAACGGGCCTTTTAGCTTCGATCATCGAAATCAATAATTCTGTGGCCACCTGCCCCATTTCGAATGCAGGCTGTTTAACTGAAGTTAAGGATGGTGAGAACAACTCGACGAGATTAGAATTGGTAAAACCTGCAATCGCAATTTTATGTGCCACTTCAGGATTGGTTTTCTTCAGGGCCATAATGCAACCTGTGGTTAAACGATCGCTCGAGATAAAAATCCCATCGGGCTTAAGTGGCAAAAGTTCTTTCACCGCTTCTTCCAGTTCTTCACTGTGCATACCGCCATGCTGGCAATATTTCACCAGTTCGGGCCTAAATTCGATATGATATTTAATCAAAGCCGCTTTATAACCTGCTAACCTTTCTTTCGTTATTGAAAGGTTTTCTGAATTCGTTAAATGGGCAATGGTTCTTTTTCCTGATAAAATAAGATGTTCTGTGGCATCGAAAGCGCCCTTAAAGTTATTGGCAATTACTTTATGGGTTTCAAAATCTTCGGGCACGCGATCAAAAAATACAATTGGTAAACCCTTTGCATATAAATGCCTTAAATAATCAATGTCCTGTGTTTCCGAAGAAAGTGCAATTAATAAACCATCAATAGAACGAGATGCCAGGTGTTCAACGTTTAGTTTTTCCTGCTTGTACGATTCGTGGCTTTGAGAAATAATAACATGGTAATCTTTATCGTAGGCGATTGATTCAATGCCATTTATCACCTGAGAAAAAAAGTTGTTGGCAATTTCACTTACAATAATGCCAATCGAATAGCTACGGCGTTCCTTTAAACTTCTGGCAATCGGATTGGCACGATAATTTACCTTTTCGGCATAGGCTAAAACCAGCTTTTTAGTTTCCTCACTAATTTCGTAACGGTCTCTTAAAGCCCGGGAAACCGTAGATGTAGACAGCCCTAATGCTTTAGCAATATCTTTTATGGTAGATGTTTCAAATCTCATGTATTGCGTACAAGTTACAAAAAATATCTCATGGTTGATTTACTCAGTAATATTAATAAACGTTAAGATAACGTTTTTGGGAACGTTTGCACACTTTTTTAGTTAAATCTGGTTTCAATTGCTTTTTAGTTTGTAAAATTGTTAAGTAAAAGTAACCAAATATAAACAAACAATAACGCTCCGAAATAGAATTATATTCTATGTGCAAGCGATTGCACTATCTTAAAAAACCAAATCTTATCTACTAAATTAATAATTATGAGCAGAGTTTTACTCTTATTTACATTTCTCTCCTTTATCGGATTATCATTGGCTCAAGCACAAAACCGGCAGCTTACCGGAACGGTGAAAGACAAAAAAGACGGCCAGACGCTGATTGGCGTGAGTGTTGCCCTTGCTGGCACGAAAAATGGAACCAGTACCGATGCGAATGGTATATTCAAGATCAGTATCCCGGCAAACGGTGCGGTTTTAACTTTTACCTACATTGGTTATAAAACCAAAAATGTTACAGTAACAAACGAAACAAAACTATCAGTTACTTTAGATGAGGATGCCAACAATCTTGAAGAGGTAACTGTTAACGTTGGCTACGGCACAGTACGTAAAAAAGATTTAACCGGCGCTGTTGGTTCTGTAGGAGCTGATGTAATTGCTGCGGCCCCGGTATCCTCTGCACTAGAGGCCATTCAGGGCCGGGTAGCTGGGATTAATATTTCATCGTCAGAAGGCTCGCCGGATGCACAGATTAACGTAAGGGTAAGAGGGGGCGGTTCTATTACCGGCGACAACTCGCCGCTTTATATTGTTGATGGGTTCCCGGTAACTTCTATTGCCGATATTGCTCCTCAGGATATCGAATCAATAGATGTATTAAAAGATGCCTCATCAACTGCCATTTATGGGGCAAGGGGCGCTAACGGGGTAATACTTGTTACAACCAAAAACAGTAAAGATGGAAAAACGAATATCACCTATAATGTTTTTGGTGGCACCAGAAAAGTAGCGAAGAAACTGGATGTGTTATCGGCATCTGATTACGTGCACTGGCAATATGAGCGTGCGCTTTTAGATGGCTCAATAACAGATTATACTCAGTATTTTGGAAATTATCAGGATATAGATCTGTATAATAATATTGCGGAAAATGACTGGCAAGATCTTTCTTTTGGTCGTACAGGAACAACCTTTAACCAGAATTTAAGCATTACTGGCGGAAGCGACAAAACCAAATACAGCCTGAGCCACAGTTTCGTAAGCGACAAAGCTATTATGCAGATGTCTGATTTTAAAAGACAGAACATCAACTTTAAATTAACCCATAAGTTATACAGTTCGCTGGCTTTAGATTTTGGTTTCCGCTATGCCGATACCAAGACCAATGGTGGTGGTACGAACGAGCAGAATGAAAAATCATCAGCCGATTCGCGCTTAAAATATGCGATCCTATACCCACCCTTTCCGGTACCAGGCCTAACAGCATCAACAGAGACCAATGATGAATTTAACTTATACAACCCACTGGTTGCCATTTCGGATAACGACCAGTATGCGCACCGTAAAGCCTATAATATTAACGGAGCAGCAACTTATGAAATCATCGATAACTTAAAACTTCGGTCTGAAGTAGGTTACGACGGGCTCAGGAATGATCAGGATCGCTTTTATGGCATTACCACTTACTATGTAAAAAACCTTGCCGATTATCCCAACCTGCCTACACTTAATTCGATGAACAGCACTAGAAATAGTTTTAGGAATACGAATACACTTAATTATAGCTTTAATAAAATCCTCGGCCAAAACCACAACCTTAATGTTTTATTGGGTCAGGAATTTATCAAAACGGAGCAGAACACCTTAACGACTGAAGTTCATGGTTTTCCAAAAACATTTGGATTTGAGCAGACAAGGGTATTAACCACTCAGGGTAAAGCCGCTATAATAGATAACAATTTCCAGCCAGATGATAAATTGTTTTCTTTTTTCGGTAGGGCTAATTACGACTACAAAGGCAAATATTTATTAAGCGCGACATTCAGGGCCGATGGCTCTTCTAAATTTTCTGCCGTAAACCACTGGGGTTATTTTCCTTCAGTTTCTGCCGGCTGGAGAATCTCTCAGGAAGATTTCATGAAGGATACAAAATCCTGGTTAACCGATTTAAAATTAAGGGGAAGTTATGGTGCTGCAGGTAACAACAATATCCCTGCCGGCCAGATTACACAATCGTTTATGAATTTTAACACCACCTGGATAAATGGTTTCAATAACTACTGGGCGGCATCTAAAATCATGGCAAATCCTGATTTAAAATGGGAAACAACAGTAACACGGAACATCGGACTGGATTTTTCTTTATTTAATTCGAAAGTTACGGGTACAATTGATGCCTACTTAAATAAAACAAAAGACCTCCTGATCTTATTCCCGGTTGGGGGTACAGGATATGATGCGCAATACCGTAACCTTGGTCAAACGCAGAACAAAGGTTTAGAATTTTCTGTAAACTGGAATGCAATAAAAGAAAAGAATTTCGATCTAACGGTCAATGCAAACATCAGCTTTAACCGCAACAAGGTAATCTCTTTAGGTTCTGTTAAAAACATTAATGGTACTTCGGGATGGGCATCAACAGAAGTTGGTGTAGATTACCTGGTGGAAGAAGGCGCATCAATTGGCCGTATTTACGGATATAAAAGCGCTGGCAGATACGAAGTTTCTGATTTTACAGGTTACGACGCTACAAGCGGGAAATGGACATTAAAGCCAGGTGTAGTTGATGCGACTTCATTTGTAGGCACAGTACGCCCTGGTACAATGAAAATAGAAGATATTTCCGGAGATGGAAAGATTGATTTATCCGACCGGTCTATTATCGGCAATACCAACCCGTTAAATACTGGTGGTTTCTCTCTTAATTCGAGAATTTACAATTTTGACCTTGGTGCATATTTTAACTGGAGTTATGGAAACGATGTTTACAATGCAAATAAAATCGAATATACCTCTACCAGTAAATACGCTTCAAGAAATCTGATTTCGGTTATGGAGAGCGGACAACGCTGGACAAATTTAAAGGCAGATGGAACAATCAGTAACGACCCCGCCGAATTAACAGCAATGAATGCAAACACCACTTTATGGTCGCCATATACCAAAACCTTTGTACTAAGTGACTGGGCTGTAGAAGATGGATCGTTTTTAAGGTTATCGACCCTGACCCTTGGATATACCTTACCTGAAAAAATATCAAGTAAACTGAAAATGAAAAAATTAAGGTTTTATGCTTCTGCTTATAACCTATGGTTATGGACCAATTACAGTGGTTTCGACCCAGAGGTTTCTACCAGACGGAATACACCGCTTACACCTGGAGTTGATTACTCTGCGTACCCAAGAAGTAAATCTTTCGTATTCGGATTAAACGTTAATTTCTAGAAGACCATTCAATTTTAAGAAAATGAAAAAAATTATATATGCGCTATTCATTATTACAGGGATAACACTTGTAAATAGCTGTAAAAAAACGTTAGATGCACCATCAAAATCTTCGCTGGATGAGTCTGTTATTTTTTCTACCCCTAGCTTAGCAGAAGGTTCAATAGCGGGTATATTACAATCATTTGGAGAAACCAATTCATACAGAGGACGTTTTTTAGTCTACTATGGACTTAACAACGATACAGAAGTATACAACACCTTAAAAGCGGTTGATGATGACAAAGCAAAACTGTCTAACTACAACTGTAATGTGAACAATAGCCAAATGAATACCACAGATAATGCATGGGCTAAATTTTACGAAGCTATTGAAAGGGCTAACCTGGCCATAAGGGGAATTAGAACTTATGGCAATATAGAAAGTAACCCGGCAATGGCGCAGATCCTTGGTGAAATTTTAACATTAAGAGCTGTTATATACAACGACCTTATAAAAGGCTGGGGCGATGTGCCTGCTCGTTTTGAGCCCATTTCCACTGCAACATCGTATTTGCCAAGAAACGATAGAGATGTAATTTATAAACAATTGTTAGCCGATTTAAATGAAGCAGCAGGTTACCTGCCTTGGCCTGGCGAAAATACCACAACAGCTAAAGTAGAGCGCGTAAACAAAGCTTTTGCAAAAGGCTTAAGAGCACGTTTGGCACTGGCCGCAGGTGGTTATGCACAACGCCTGGATGGAACAATAAAATTAAGTTCCGATCCGGAATTATCACACGATAAAATGTATGCCATTGCCAAAAAAGAATGCCTGGAAATTATTGCAAGTGGTAAATTAAGATTGCTTGGATTTGAAGAAGTTTTCAGAAAACTGAACGAGGAAACCGGTACAGCCGGTTTAGAATCAATGTGGGAAATTCCCTTTAGTGATGGCCGTGGCCGCGTAATTTTTGATCTTGGCGTAAAGCACATCAAAACAGACCAGTACACCGGTCAGAACAAAGGCGGAACAGATGGACCAAACCCGATTATGCTGTACGAATATGAAAATGAAGATGTACGCAGGGATGTAACGGTTGTACCTTATGAGTGGGATGGCGGCGATGGAACCAAAGGTGCAGCGCAGGTACCATCGGCACTTGGCCGTTTATACTTTGGCAAATACCGTTACGAGTGGATGAAAAGAAGGGTAACTTCTACCAACGATGATGGATTAAACTGGATGTATATGCGTTATGCCGATGTAATTTTAATGGCAGCAGAAGCGGTTAATGATATCGACGGTCCAGCTGCTGCAGCCCCATATTTAAAAATGATCCGCGATAGGGCTTTCCCTACAGCGCCTGCAAAGGTTACTGCTTTTATGGCTACAGCTACAGCGTCCAAAACTGCATTTTTCGATGCTGTTGTAAACGAAAGAGCCCTGGAATTTACAGGAGAAATGCTTAGGAAAAGTGACCTGATCCGCTGGAATTTACTGGGCACGAAACTGGCTGAAGCCAAAACTAAATTACAGCAACTGGAAAACAGGCAGGGTAAGTACGCCGCTTTACCTGCTAAAATTTATTACAAAACAGCGGCCAATGGCGAAACTGTAGAAATTTATGGTTTAAAATTCGGTGATACCGATGCGCAGGGTCTTGCTTTAGGCTACACTTCAAATAAAGCCTGGACAATGGTTACAACCGGTGAAACTGTTTCTTACTGGAATGCGCTTTACACCAAAGACCCTAACATGCAGCAATATTGGCCTATATGGCAGGTATTTTTAGATTCATCTAACGGAATGTTAAACAATAAAAATTTGGGCTTATAAACTTATTGGTAATGAAAAGAAATAATATATATATCATCATTTTCTTTCTGATGACCTTAATTGGGTTCTCAGGATGTAAAGATAATGAGCTTGAAGAAGTGACTAAACTACAGGTTGACCGGGTTTTTTCGAGCCCAGGTTTAACGGCAACTATAGTAAATAAAACCGGGGTTAAATTAACATGGAACGCCGTACCAAATGCTACTTCTTATACCATTGAGGTATACGATAATGCCGATTTTACCGGCACACCTGTAAAATCAATTGCCAGTGTTACTGTGGCTCAATTACCCTATACCGTAACCGGATTAATAGGTGATACGCAATATTCAATTAGGGTAAAAGGCGTTGCACAGGGTGTTGCAGATTCCAAATGGGTTAGCACTTCTGTAAAAACAGAACCCGAACAGATTTTTCAAGATATTTTACCAGCTAAACTAACTTCGAGAACAGTTACCTTAAATTGGCCAGTCGGTGAAAATGCCACTACAATATCGATTAATCCAGGTAATATTACACGCCCTGTTACCCCTGCAGAAGTTCTTGCAGGCGAAGTAATATTAACAGGTTTAAGTCCAAAAGTATCCTATACCGTAACCTTATTTTTAGGTTCAACAATTAGAGGAACAAAAACCTTTACTACTCCAGCTGAATTGCCCACAGGAGCTGATGTTGTGATTTTATCTGCAACTGATGATTTGGCAGCAATGATAACCGCCGCTACAAAAAGCACAAGATTTGTAATTTTGGAAGGCACAAAATATAACGCCGATGTTGCCTTTACATTACCAGCCGGAATAGATATCAGTATAATTGGTGAGGTTGCTACAGTTAAACCCATTATCTCTTTTACGCAGATTATTTTACCTACAATGGGCGGGAAACTGCGCTTTGAAAATGTAGACATCACAGCTTATGCAAAAGGCGATGAAACAACAACCAGACGTCAATACCTAATTAATCAAAGTCTCGCCACCAACATGGATGAAGTGTCTTTCGAAAATTGTAATATCAGGCATTTTGTTAACTCGCCTCTTCGTATTCAAAGCACAAATGCAATTACAATCAATAAAGTTATTGTAAACAACTGCATAATTGATAATATTAGTATAGCCGACGCTGGCCCGGGGGTTGGTAACTATGCTTTTATTAACTCAAATGTAGCTACTGGTAAAATCAATAATATTACCTTAACCAATAATACCTTTTCAAATATCGGCTTTGGCTTGATTTTGCATAATGCAGCACCATCCCTTAGCGTGGCCATAGAAAACAACACTTTTTACAATGTAGTTGGAGATGGCAGGTATTTTATTGATTATAATGCGCAAACCATTTCAGGTGGATTCTCGTTCAAGAATAACATAATTACCAAAACAATATCACCAGCAGCAACTGCAAGAGGCATAAGATCTGCAACAGCCCCGACTGTGACAAATAGTTACCAAACCTCAGATGTGGTATTTACAGCTAATGCGATTCCTGGTATTACAGCTTATGCCGGAACGAGTGCTACATTATTGACAGCTCCAACAACTAAGAACTTCAAAATAAAAGACGATGGTTTTGTGGGGAAATCAACCTCTGGCGACCCTAGATGGAGATTGTAATTTTATTAATTCATTTTTAAAGGCAGAACCCGTTTCTGCCTTTTTTTGTTGAAATTCACAGTAAAGAATTATTGTAATCACATGGCAAAATCAACCATAACCTACATTGCCGCTGTCTTGATTTTTTATGTCTGCATTTTCTCGAAAGTTTATGCTCAAGACCCTAAATATCCTTCAGAAATAACCGTTGCACAGGATGGCAGCGGAAATTACAAGACCATCCAGGGGGCTGTAAATTCGGTGAGGGATTTAGGCGAGAAAGAAGTTAATATCCATGTTAAAAATGGCATATATAAGGAGAAATTAATTATTCCTTCGTGGAAAATCAGGATTTCGATTATTGGAGAAGATATCGATAAAACCATAATTACCTTTGATGATTATTCAGGGAAGGCCAATTCATCAGGTAAGGATGCTTTTGGCAATGCTAAATTGAGCACCTATACGTCATTCACTGTATTGGTCCAGGGCAATGATATCCATCTCGAAAACTTAACCATTATCAATTCTGCTGGCCGCGTTGGCCAGGCTGTTGCGCTGCATGTAGAAGGTGATCGATTCATCGCAAAAAACTGCAGGTTTCTGGGCAATCAGGATACGCTTTATGCCGCTACTGAAAATAGTCGTCAATATTATCAAAACTGTTATATTGAAGGCACAACCGATTTTATTTTCGGCAAGGCCACAGTGGTCTTTCAAAATTGTTCCATCAAAAGTTTAAGCGATTCTTATGTTACCGCAGCTTCGACCTCCGCGCAACAGAAATTCGGATTTGTTTTCATAAATTGTAAGCTCATTGCAGATGAAACTGTAACCAAAGCGTATCTGGGGAGACCATGGCGGCCTTATGCAAAAACGGTGTTTATTACCTGCGAGCTGGGAAAACATATTTTACCCGAAGGCTGGAATCCATGGAAAGGCGATAAGATGTTCCCAGATAAGGAATTAACCGTTTTTTATGCTGAATATAAAAGTAAAGGTGCTGGGGCATCGCCCAAAACAAGATTAGCCTGGACAAAACAGCTTACTGATAAAGAGGCCAAAAAATATACTTTAAAAAATATACTGAGCGGATCGGATCTATGGAATCCAATCACAAATTAATTAAAATGAAAACGAAGTTTCTTAAGATTTTTGCGGCAGGAGCCTTAGCCGTTTTATTCTCTTTTACTTTTGTTCAAAGGAAAACAAAGCTGTACATCATCGGCGATTCTACCGCGGCCAATAAAGAAGAAAAAGCTTATCCAGAAACCGGTTGGGGCATGGCGCTACAGTCTTACTTTAAAACTGATATTACGGTTGATAACCGGGCTTTAAATGGCAGGAGTACCAAATCGTTCAGGGCTGAAAAACGTTGGGATCCAATTTTAGCACAGTTAAACCCAGGAGATTATATTTTTATCGAATTCGGGCATAACGATGAGAAAGTTGATAAACCTACGGTCGGTGTTTCATTGGCTGATTTTAAAGTCAATTTAGTGAATTATGTAAAAGAAACCCGGAGCAAAAAAGCTTTCCCGGTTTTATTAACGCCAATCTCCCGCAGAAGTTTTAAAAACGGAGTTCTGATCGACTCGCATGGCGATTACCCAAGCGTAACCCGACAGGTCGCCGACTCGTTGAATGTTCCTTTAATTGATATGCTGGCGAAAACAAAAAGTTTACTAACCCGTTTGGGCGAGGAACCATCCATTAAATTATTCAATTATGTTGATTCAGGGAATGTAAACTATCCTAATGGCAAAAAAGACAATACACATTTAAGCCCGGAGGGAGCCAAACAGGTAGCAGGTTTGGTAGTTAACGGAATAAAAGAGTTGAAGTTGAGTTTGATAAAGAGTTTGAAGTAAAAAATATAGTTGTCATCCTGAACGCAGTGAAGGATCTTTTTTTACCACCGAGTGCACCGAGAAATTCACTAAGTAAACAGAGTTGGGCGTATAAATATGATCATCGTCCTCGTTTGCAACGAGGATGCCTGAGAATGGCGATTGTATCGCCAATAGCATAATACCGCATTACAAATGCGGATCTCGCTAATCCTCGTTACAAACGAGGACTATTAAACTCCAATAGAAAGGTCGTCATCTCGACTGAAGCGCAGCGGAACGGAGAGATCTGCCAGATATAGATTTCTCGACTACGTTGCACTCCGCTCGAAATGACGAACTGAGCGTAAAACATAAAAGCCGCAAACTCACAGATTAACACCTGTGTTTTGCGGCTTATTTTTATAAACTGATCTTTTAAAAAATATACTTCGTACTTAAAAAGTTTGAATCATCTCCCCTCACAATTTCGTTCAGTAACTTTTTATTATCCTCTGTAAACTTAGTGGCTACTAAAGAGCGGATCGAGAACGAACGTAAGGCATCCACTACAGAAAGTGTTCCTTCGGCACTGTCTTTACGACCAGTGAAAGGGAACACATCTGGTCCACGCTGACATTGGCAGTTAATATTTACACGACTCACCTGGTTAACCAAAGGATCGATCAACGAAGAAATTACCGCAGCATTGTTACTAAAAATACTCACCTGCTGGCCGTGTGGCGAGCCGATTAAATACTCGATAGGTTCTTCCAGGTCATCAAAAGGCACAACAGGTACAATCGGTCCAAACTGCTCTTCGCGGTACAGTTTCATGTTACTGTTTACGGGATAAACAATGGCAGGATAAACAAAAGTTTCTAAAGTTTGTCCACCATTTTTGTTCACCACTTTTGCCCCGTGCGAAACGGCATCATCAATACATTCTTTTAAGTATTCGGGTTTGTTCAGCTCTGGAAGCGGTGTAAGGTTTACACCTTTTTCCCAAGGCATGCCAAATTTCAGTTTTTCTACTTCTGCAGATAAACGTTTTAAAAATTCCTGCGCTAAACTGCGGTGTACATAAACGATTTTAATCGCGGTACAACGTTGTCCGTTAAAAGAAAGCGAACCTAACACGGTTTCAGAAACCGCCAGATCAAGATCTGCATCTTTAGTGATAATGGCCGCATTTTTGGCATCTAAACCTAAAATAGCCCTTAAGCGGTTTACTTTAGGGTGCAGTTTTTTAAGTTCGTTGGCAACCTTACTTGAGCCAATTAAGGTAAGTACATTAATTTTTCCCGATTTCATCAATCCCGGAACGATTGTATTCCCACGACCATAAATCGTATTCACCACACCCTTAGGAAAACTGGAACGGAAAGCCTCCAATAAAGGATAGTGCAACAAAGTACCGTGTTTAGGTGGTTTGAATAAAAGTGTATTGCCCATAATCAAAGCCGGAATCAACGTAGTAAAAGTCTCGTTTAAAGGATAATTAAACGGCCCCATACAAAGTACCACCCCAAGCGGAGAACGACGTACCTGGGCCACAATACCCTGTTCTATTTCGAAACGTGATGACTGTCTGTCGATATCTTTTAATGCATCAATCGTAGCATAGATATATTCAACTGTACGATCGAACTCTTTTACCGAATCGGCATAAGATTTACCAATCTCCCACATAATGAGCTTCGCAACAATCTCCTTTTGCTCAATCATTTTATGCGTAAAGTTTTCCACGCAGCTAATCCGATCAGCAACGCTCATAGTTGGCCACTGCCCGCGACCATTATCATAAGCGGCTACAGCTGCATCTAAAGCTTCTGTAGACTCTTTCTCCGTGCAAACAGGGAAACTACCGATACGCTTCCGTTTTAAGCCCTCAGGGGTTTTTACGCATACCGGAGAAAAAACTTCATTAAATGGTCCGTTCCATAGTTTCATCTCTCCATTTGACAGAAACTCCTTTTGATTGATTTCTTCCGTGAGCCTAAATTCATCTGGAATCTGGCTCTCTTCAACGAAAATACTTTCGAGGTTTAGCGTTGTACTCAATTTTATTTGTTGTTAGGGTTAAATTAATGTTAAATCTATAGTTTAAGTATAGATTTATTGTTGTAAAAAGAGCCAAAGTAATTGGCTCTAAATATTTATAATTCTATCATTTTCATTTTTGGCACCAATGTCTTCATTACTACCCAAGCAATAATATAAGCAATAGCACAAAATGCAAACATAATGGTGTAACCAGTCTGGATATGTCCTAATCCTTTGTAATGATCGAACAGGGCACCGCCAACCTTAGAAACTATTACGCCACCGATTCCTCCTGCCATACCACCAATTCCAATAATTGATCCAACTGCTTTTTTGGGAAACATATCTGATACTGTTGTAAAAATATTTGCAGACCAGGCTTGGTGTGCAGAAGCTCCAATTCCAATTAACAATACAGGAATCCAAAAGGTATAGTGCCCCAAAGGTTGGGCAAGTAAGACAACTAAAGGAAATAATGCGATTACGAACATTGCTCTCATTCTACCTTCATAAACATTGTATCCTTTTTTAAGGAAATAAGCAGGAAACCATCCGCCTCCAATGCTACCAATCATTGTCATACTGTAAAGCACAAAAAGTGGGAACGATATTGATGTTCCTTCCATTCCATACTGGGCCTTTAAATATGAAGGAAGCCAGAACAAAAAGAACCACCAAACACCATCAGTCATGAACTTTCCAAACGTGAAAGCCCATGTTTGTTTATATCCTAATAATTTAAACCATGAAACCTTCTTTGCTTCAGTTTCAGATTCTGATGGAACAATAACTTTTTGATCTGTATCTAATAGAATATACTCCAATTCAGCTTTAGATAAACGCTTTTGTTCTTCAGGTTTATCATAAAAAATAAACCAAAATATTAGCCAGAAAAAGCCTGCTGCTCCTATAATTAAAAATGCAGTTTCCCAACCCCAAGCTTCAGCGATGTATGGCACAGTAGCAGGAGCTAGAATTGCACCAACGTTTGCTCCTGAATTAAAGATTCCTGTTGCAAAGGAACGTTCCTTTTTAGGAAAATATTCTGCTGTTGCTTTAATTGCTGCCGGAAAATTTCCAGATTCTCCAAAACCCAAAACAGCCCTGGAAACAATGAAGCCTAGTACAGATACCGATATACTTGTGATTCCAACCAATGCAAAAATAGATGAAACGGCCTCTCCTACAGGAATAGCTTTTGCATGTAGAATGGCGCCTAGCGACCAAACAATAATTGCAATGGCATATCCCCATTTTGTTCCCAATTTATCTATTATTCGTCCAGCAAAAAGCATTGATATAGCATAAACGAATTGAAAAGCTGCTGTTATGTTTGCGTAATCTGAATTTGTCCAGTTAAACTCCGCCTCGAGTTTGCTTGATAGCAAACTTAAAACTTGTCTATCTAAATAATTTACTGTAGTAGCGAAAAACAGAAGTGCGCATATCGTCCATCTGTATTTGCCTATTTTCGTTTGGTTCATTTGGTTAGGTTTGTTAAATTTTATTTGCTCTGCTGAATTAGATCGAGCGCTAATTTGGTATTGTCGAATAACTCTTCGTAAAGCCCTTTACTCATCACGTCTTTACTGATTAATTTACTGCCCATACCAACCGCACAAACGCCAGATTTAAACCAGGTTTTCAAGTTATCAGCATTAATTTCTACTCCACCGGTAGGCATAAACAGCTGTCCGGCGAAAAGATCTTTAATTGATGAAATAAACTCAGGACCTAAAATATTGGCAGGAAAAATTTTGATCAACATGGCTTTGTGTTCTTGGGCTACGCTGATTTCAGTCGGCGTCATACAGCCCGGAATCCACAGCATCCCGATTTTGTTGGCAATTTCTGCAACAGCCGGATTTACGATCGGTGCCACAATAAAATCTGTTCCAGCTTCAATAAATGCATTTGCATCAGCAGGGGTTTTAATGGTTCCGATACCCAGATAAAGATCTGGCATTTCAGCATCGCGTACTTCCTTTAGTTTTTTAAAGTTCGACAGGGCTGATTTACCGCGGTTAGTATATTCGAAAACACGTACACCCGCTTTATATAGCGTGCGTAATATTTCAATGCTACCTGCCTCGCTATCCTGATAAAAAAGCGGTAACATGCCTTGCTCTAAAATGGCATCTAAAATTTTGTGCTTGTTGCTAATCATTGCGTATTATTCTTTTTTCTATATCCGCTACGGTACTGATTGTAGCATCACTTGGAATGTATAATTTATCGTATGCTGCTGCGGTGGCAAAGTTTAAGGTTTCTTTGACCGGTAACTGGTTGTAAAAACCGTAAATCAAACCTGCCATAAAACAGTCTCCACTACCCACTTTATCTAAAATTTCGTCAGAAACATATTCTTCAGAAACCGTGAGTTCACCATCGGTATAAATGGCAGTATAATACCTGATACCTTTGCCATGATCAAACCTGAAGGTATTGGCCACCGCTTTACATGCAGGAAACAAACTTAATATTTCTTTAGAAGTATCTGTTGCCTGTTGCAGTAACGTTTCTTTTGCATAACCCTCAGTTTGTGTTAAATCTTCGTGAATCGCAGTACCCAACATTTTATTGGCCGCCCATACATTGCCCATAATCAAGGTACAATATTGGGCCAGTTCTGGTAAAACATCAATGGGATCTTTACCGTATTTCCAAAGTTTGGCGCGATAGTTTAAATCAAGTGAAATGGTAATATTTTTTGCACTTGCCACTTTTAAAGCTTCCAGACAAACATCAGCAATAGATTGGTTGATTGCAGGGCATATCGCACTGAAATGGAACCAGTTTACGCTTTCAAAAACTTCATCCCAGTTGATCTGGCCAACCTTTAAATTAGCATAAGCAGAATTTGCACGATCGTAAATTACACCGGCATTTTTAAGGTCTTTCCCCTTCGGAAGATAATATAAACCTAAACGTTCACCATAGTAAACCATTGGTGTGGTATCAATATTACGGGCATCAAGATAATCTACAATTTCGCGGGTGACCGAATTATCGGGTACAGCCGAAAGGTAGGCCGAAGGAACATTCCAAAGGGCAAGTGCAGTGGCTACATTAAGCTCTGCACCACCCACATAAAACGGAAGTTTATTTTCTTTTAACCAGGCACCATCCATATCAGGGCAGATGCGCAAAAGTATTTCACCAAAGCTTAAAACTTTTTTTCCTTTTTCTGATGAAGCGAATATTTGGGTGCTCATTTTTATATTTTATTGGCATATTTCATGCTGTTTTCTGCGACCGCATGAAAATGGAAGGAAAACGATTGAAATGATTTGATTCCAATGAAATGCCCTCCTAAGCCTGATTTTGGGTTAAAATTTAAAGTAATTTTTTGCGTTAAAGTACGAAATATCCTGAACAATCTTGCCCACCCATTCCAAATCGTTAGGCAATTCGCCGTTCTCAATATCTTCTCCAAAGAGGTTACAAACAATCCTTCTGAAGTATTCGTGGCGTGGAAAAGAAAGGAAACTGCGCGAATCGGTAAGCATACCTACCAGACGGCTTAAAAGTCCCATGTTGGATAGTGCGTTTAACTGTTTGATCATACCGTCTTTCTGGTCTAAAAACCACCAGGCCGAACCAAACTGAACTTTACCCGCAACCGAACCATCGTTAAAATTACCAATCATGGTGGCAATTAATTCGTTATCGGCAGGGTTAAGGTTATAAATTATGGTTTTGGCCAGTTTATCCTGATTATCCAAACGGTTCAGGAATTTAGAAAGCATACGGGCCTGGCTAAAATCGCCGATTGAATCCCAACCGGTATCCGGACCTAATTGTCTTAACATCCGGGCATTGTTGTTACGCAAAGCACCGAGGTGATATTGCTGCACCCAACCTTTCTCGTGATCCCATTCTGCAAAATAAACCAGCATGGCTGATTTAAATTTCAGGTTTTCCTCGTAAGAAATATCTTGTTTAGCGCGAATTTTATCAAAAATGGATAAAATTTCGGCTTCAGTATAATCCTCGGCATAAATCTGCTCTAAACCATGATCAGAAACCGAACAGCCATTATCTGCAAAGTAATCGTGACGGCTTTTTAAGGCATCAATATAATCCTGAAAACTGCTGATGGTTTTA
Organism: Pedobacter sp. D749; assembly: GCF_019317285.1. Classification (NCBI taxonomy): domain Bacteria; kingdom Pseudomonadati; phylum Bacteroidota; class Sphingobacteriia; order Sphingobacteriales; family Sphingobacteriaceae; genus Pedobacter; species Pedobacter sp. D749. Next base: position 5,250,462 of record NZ_CP079218.1, on the reverse strand, counting down.
TCGGCAACGCTTTCTAACTTGTTAATATATTCATTTAATCCCTCAATATCATCACTATTCATTGCCTTATCCGGGCGGAAAGCAGGTAACATTTTCAAATTTGCACCTTCTCTTGCCAACTGCTGGTGAAAGTTTAAGCTATCCAACGGATCATCGGTTGTACAAACAGCTTCGACATTCATTTTGGACAGCAAACCACGTACAGAATACTCTGGCGTTTGCAGTTTTGCAGAACATTCATCATAAATTTTCTGTGCCGTTTTGCCCGAAAGTAAATCGGTTACACCGAAATAACGTTGAAGTTCTAAGTGTGTCCAGTGGTATAACGGATTACGCAAAGTATAAGGAACAGTTTCAGCCCATTTCTCAAATTTCTCATAGTCTGACCCAATACCAGTAATGTATTTTTCATCTACACCATTGGCACGCATGGCCCTCCATTTGTAGTGGTCGCCGGCAAGCCAAACCTGACTGATATTGGCAAACTGGGTATTATTGGCGATCTGCTCCGGAATAAGGTGATTATGGTAATCGATAATCGGCAATGATTTTGCAAAATTGTGGTAAAGCTTTTCTGCTGTTTTGCTTTGCAAAAGAAAATTTTCGTCTAAAAAAGATTTCATACTATATGATTTGAGACATTAGACAATCGTTTAACTGATCAGAACGAATATCTATTAATTTTTTATTTAGCCCCGGTCTGTGTCCTCACAGATCGGAATTGAATTTATATTTATCTATTGGTGGCGATTTGAAATATTTTAAGGCTTCATACAGGCCTGTAGCGAAGACTCTGGACTACAAACTAACTCCCCTTTTCCATGGAATAAAATCATCCTGGTTAAGCAATACTGCTTTTGGGATTACTTCGCCACTGGCCGCTTTAATGCAATATTCCAGGATATCTTCTCCCATTTGTTCGATGGTTTTTTCTCCTTCGATTACCGGACCACAGTTGATATCGATGATATCACCCATGCGTTTTGTCAATGCATTATTGGTTGACACCTTAATGGTCGGGCAAACCGGGTTTCCCGTTGGCGTGCCTAAACCTGTGGTAAACAAAATTAAAGTTGCACCCGATGCTGCTTTACCAGTGGTGGCCTCTACATCATTTCCAGGCGTACAAACCAAATTTAACCCTGGTTTAGTGGCCGGTTCGGTATAATCCAACACATCTTCTACTGGTGAGGTTCCGCCTTTTTTAGCTGCTCCGGTACTTTTAATCGCATCGGTAATTAAACCATCTTTGATATTGCCAGGCGATGGATTCATAAAAAATCCAGAACCTACATTTTCTGCAGCCTGGTTGTAAGCCGTCATTAACTGGATAAATTTGCGGGCAGCGGTTTCGTCTTTTGTTCGGTCGATCAGTTGTTGTTCGGCACCGCAAAGCTCAGGGAATTCGGCCAAAAGCACCGTTCCGCCCAAAGCCACCAATAAATCGGAAGTATAACCTACCGCAGGGTTGGCACTAATACCACTAAAACCATCGCTACCGCCACATTTTACACCCAAAACCAGTTTACTTAACGGCGCAGGCTGACGTTCTATTTTATTGATTTCGGTTAAACCGATAAAAGTTTTACGGATGGCTTCTTTAACCAATTGTTCTTCGCTCTGCGATTGCTGCTGCTCAAAAATAAATAGCGGTTTATCGAAATTCGGACTGCGCTGTTTTAAATCGTCCATAAAATCTTTCACCTGTAAATTCTGGCAGCCCAGGCTCAACACGGTTACACCAGCCACATTGGGATGATCGGCATAAGCAGCCAAAAGCTTGCTCAACACAGCGGCATCCTGACGGGTGCCACCACATCCACCCTGATGGTTTAAAAACTTAATGCCATCAACATTTTTAAAAACACGGTTAGCCGATGGATTGGCCAATCCGATAGAATTTGGATCGGCCTCTTCTAAAATCTCGCCGTTTTTATAGGCCTCTACCAACTGGTGGGCATACGATTTATATTTATCGGTTACGGCATAACCCAATTCGTTGTGCAAAGCCTCACGGATGACATCTAAATTGCGGTTTTCGCAGAAAACAGTAGGGATAAACAACCAGTAATTGGCAGTTCCAACACGGCCATCGCTACGGATATAACCATTAAAGGTTCTGCCTTCAAATTTGGAAACATCGGGTGCATGCCACTCGTAATGGTATGTACGAAATTCGTAAGGATCGGAAGCATGTTTGGTATTTTCGGTATCCATTAACCCACCTTTGAGGATGAAATGTTGTGCCTTTCCTACCAATACGCCATACATGATAATGTGATCGCCGGCATTCATATCCTGCATAAAAAATTTATGCTTGGCCTGGATATCATCCTGTAAAATATATTCCTGTCCATCGTGGATAACGGTTTCGCCTTTTGCAAGATTTTGCAGGGCAACAAGAACGTTATCGTTAGGATGGATTTTTAAAATTCTAGTAACCATTTTAAATTGTTCTTTCTGAATGCAAGTTACTTAAAGTTTCTTTTGCACCCTTATTTTGTAATAATTCAACGTATGATTTTACGGCTGCGTTAAAGCCGGGATAATTGTTCAGGTTTTTATCCCAAAGGCGTCTGTCGCCAAGGGTATTATCTACAACGGTTTCAGGATGTTTCCAGTATTCATATAACACTTCCGCAAATTCATCCTGTATCGGGAAGGTTTTTCCGTTAGCGCTGGCCGTATAAATATCCCCATCTTTGTTCACATTCATAAAAAGAATATAAGCGGCAACCCCCAAGGCGGTAAGTTGTGGTACTTCATTTTTTAAGGCATAATACCTTCTGATGAGCGGCATGTTGCGCATCTGCATTTTTGAAGTGAAGTTTAAGGTAATGGCCTGCCACTGGTGCTCTAAAAAAGGATTACTGAAACGGTCGACCACACTTTCGGCAAAAGCCAGGGCTTCATCATAAGTAATGTCTTCATTTACCACAACAGGAGCAATTTCCTCCTTCATCAATTTTAATACGTTGCTGGCGAAATCTTTATCGGCCATCGCCTCTTTTACTGTACTAAAGCCGGCTAAAATGGCCAAACCGCAGCTAATCGTATGTGTGCCATTAAGTAAACGGAGTTTTAGTTCTTTAAATTTATCGATGGAAGGAACAATGAAAATGCCTTTATCTGCTTTTGAGAAGGATAACACCTCTTTTACTTTTTCGCTTGATGATTCGATTGCCCAAAGCCTGAAAGGTTCGGCCATGATCATGAGTTCGTCTTCGTAACCCAATTCGTTTTCGATCGCTTTTTGTTCAGCCTCCGGAAGTTTTCCTGGCACAATACGATCGACTAAAGTTTTACAGAAGTGATTGGCGGTTTTTAACCAGTTTTCGAAATCCCAGCCCAATTTATTCTGGATGGCAAGATCCAGTACAATTTCTTTCAATTTATCGGCGTTATCGCTGATGAGTTCCGTAGGCACGATCACCATTCCGCTTTCTGCTGAACCATTAAAGGCTTTATATCTTTCATGCAGAAAAGCTAATAATTTGCCAGGGTAAGATTGTGGCGGATTATCGGTGATTTTATCTTCACTTTTAACGATCCCAACTTCAGTAGTATTCGAAATTACGACCTGCATTTCTGGCTGATGGGCGGCTTTCAAAATTTCGGCCCAATCTTGTGAAGCCGACAAAACCCGGCTGATTGAAGCGTTGATTGAGTTTTCTTCAACATTAACACCATCTTCAATGCCTTTTACACAAAGCGTGTATAAATTATCCTGTTTCGAAAATGCGTCAGCACCACCTCTTGAAGTAGATTTAACTACCAAAACCCTACCGTTAAAAATGCCTTTTTGATTGGCTTTATCGATAAAGTAATCTGGCAGACCGCGTAGTAAAACACCCGTTCCAAACTGGATTACTTTTTCGGGCAAGGCTAAAATTTCGGCAGTAGGTTTTGTAACCTTGTCGCCCTTAATGTTTTTTAAATTTTCTTTGTTTAAAATCATATTCTTGCGGTTTCAGTTATTGCAAGTAATGAAGTAGTTCTCACCCATAGTAGTAGGATTGCTTCGTGCCTCGCAATGACGATTTTATTTTTTTATTTATTTCCCATTTGTGATTAACCACTTCGGGTATTCTTTTTCAATTAATTTTTGCCCCCAGTTGCCGTACCAGGAATAACCGTTGCGCCTTTCTCGGCTTAACTCTTCCAATTTTGTTTTAATGGTATTGTCGCGGTCGCCGAAAATTGGGGTATTTTTATCAAGGTCGTAAAAACGCGCCCAGGTGTTGGCAGTATGATCAGCAACTAAAGCTGAAATATTTTTGTTCCGATCGAAACGATAGCCAACTATTTTATAAGTATCAAACCATTTCACTGCTGCTGAAATTGCATTTTTCACTTCTGGTGATGGGTTTTTAAGCCTCATGAGGAAACGCACAATACCCACCGATTCACTTGTGCTTAACGAGGCCGGCTCAAATGCCCTGGCTTTTGCAGGCAACATCGAATCTTTATCGTATTGCGCAGCCCAAATGCTTAATGTTCCATTCTGTTTTACCTGTGTTTTTAAAATACAGTCTATTCCTTTTGTAACTGCTTTTTCTGCCTTTTTAATATAAGCTGGATTTACCACTTCGAAATCGTTCGTTTGCGTAGCAATATCCTGTAAAATGTTCAGTACATTGATCATCGCATCATCGTTGTAAGTAATTTCTGAACGGTACGAAGCTTTATCAGGATAATATTGTGGCCAGCCACCATTGGCATACTGAGCAGATAAAATATAATCCAATCCTTTTTCAGCTGCCGCTAAATAAGCCTTATTCTGTGTTTTTTTATAGGCTTTTACCAGGTAAACCACTTCTCTGCTGGTGGCTTTATTATCGAAAGTAGCATGTAAATCTTTAGTGGCTTTTATTTTGGCCAATAACTCAGGGGTTAAAGCTGCACCGTAGTTAACCACACTTTTATCATCCAATTGCTTTGGCCAGCCACCATTGCCTAATTGATAAACAAGCATTTTATCTGCCATAGAATCGGTAGGCTGCTGGGCATAACACGATAGTAATAAAGTGCTGCAGATTAGGGTGAACCATATTTTTATTTTCATCATTTTCTTTGTTCCGTGACCTGTGTCCTTACAGGCTACTAATTTTCTTTTACGCCATGGTTAGTATTTGCCACGGAGGCACGGATTAACACGGAGGACTTTTCTTTTTTATTCGCCATGGTTCGTGTCTTCACGAACCATTATTCATCTGTGTTCATCCTTTTCATCTGTGGTTAAATCCTACTTCTTCCCGGGCACCTGTTTAATCAGCCAGTTCACCAAATCATTCGTAGCCTTAAAATTTTCAAATTCAGCAGGTAATTTTCTACCGTCGATATATTCATTATAAAACCAGGGATCGCCCACAGCGAAAACTGTTCCTTTACCATATTTTACAGTAGCAACAATCACATCTCCTTTATCCGTTAAAGCAGAAAAAGCCGGACTTTTCGCCACAATGGTAGAAATTTCTTTGATGTACACTTTTTTGGCTGTCTTGAAAATAGCATTCCCTGCCGGGATTTTTATTGCACCCTGTTCAAAATTTGCGCCCTGAACTTTATTGCGGCTATCTTCATTAAAATGAATCCCAAAGGTTTCAGGCAACACATTAAATTTCGAAATTTCGCAGTTACCCACATCGTTTAATAGCAGGACCAAAACGCCACCTGCTTTTACCCAATCACTGATCTGTTTCGCATGGGCAGCATTCATGAAATTCGGGTTTGCTGTTTCTTTTTCGGTATCAGGATCTACAATAATGTAAATGTTAGTTCCTTTTAAATTTGAAGTTGTTGGTGCAGTTTTAAGCGTCCTGGTTTTAACACCAGCATCGTTAAATACTTTTCCGAATAAAGAGAAACCATTGTTATCATCTTCTTCCCAAAGGTAATGGAAAGGGATTTTATCTCCGGTTGGACCGTTCATGTATTCGTTGTTGAAGAAATTATCAACCGTAACCGTTAAACCTTTCCCATGCTTTGGCAGCTGATCGACTTCCATTTCGGCAGCGGCACACACAAATGCACCCATTCCTTTAGGATCGTTGGTGATTACTTTTTCACTGATGTAATAATCGAAGCTACCATCGCGGTATTTAGGTTTTCCGCCCAAACCAGATACGGAAACGGTTTTAGTGAGGTTTACCCTTTCATCGCCTGCTTTTTCTATAAATTCTTTCTTTAAACCTGCATAACCTTTATTTGCCGCTGCCATAAACGATGGTGCCAGCCAGCCCTTGCGTACACCTTTGGCTAAGCCGTATACAAACATGCTCGATGCCGAACTTTCCAGGTAATTCCCTTTACGGGCAGGCATGTCCAAAATATCAAACCAAACACCCGATTTCGGATCCTGGTATTTTACCACCACTGTTGCCGTACGGTTTAAAATGGCCAGTAATTCTTTCCTTTGCGGATGATCGGCCGGAAAATTATCCAACACATCTACCAAAGCCATGATGTACCAGCCCATTGCTCTGGCCCAAAAATTTGGTGATCGTCCGGTTGTTTTATCCGCCCATTGTTCGGTCCTGCTTTCATCATAGCCATGGTAAAGCAAGCCCGTTTTTGCATCGCGGGCGTTTTTTTCCATGAGGATAAACTGTTTGGCGATGTCATCAAAAGCAGCATCTTTTTTCATCAGCTTGGCATATTCAGCGTAGAATGGCTCACCCATGTATAAACCATCCAGCCACATTTGGTTTGGATATATTTTCTTATGCCAAAAACCACCTTCTTTGGTACGTGGCTGTTTTTGCAGCTGATCGTATAATTTGGTTGCTGCTAACAGGTATTTCTGCTGTCCGGTAACTTTATAGAGCAACAATAATGAACGACCGTTTTTGATGTTGTCGATGTTAAAGTCATCGGGCTTGTAAGTGGTGATATTTCCTTCTTTATCCAGATAAGCATCCATCGAACTTTGGATGTATTTGAAATATTTTCCATCGCCGGTATTGCGCCAAACTGCTGCCGAACCTTCAAGCACAACACCCATATCGTACGACCATCTCGGCCCCTTTGGCCCTTTTAAAACAGTAGTATCCTGCCAAAGTTGTTCCATTGCAGTTAAGGTTAACTGTTCCGACAGTTTCTTTTGGGCAAATCCACTTTGTGTTAAAATAGAAAAACCAATAAGTGCAGCTGCTGTATATAAGATTAATTGCTTCATGATGCTGTTATTTTGAAATTTCCAGTGCTTTTTTATCTACCTCAGTGCCCAAAACGGAAGCTGTTTTCGCTTTAGAAACATCAGTTCCGCTAATTTTTACCCCTTTTGATTTTTCGCCTGAAACATCAAATAAAACTTTGCTGTTCATTGGATAGCTGAGCTTGCTGATGTTGATATTCGAACCGTTCTGAATCATCACCACCGGACTGGTATTATCAGTAATTACATTTACGTTTTTCAGGAAAATTCCTGTTGCCTCAATAATTTCGATACCCTTCTTAGCTTTTATAGTTACGTTTTCCAAATGAATATCTTTGATGTTCATTTCTGGTAATCCCCTGAAAAATATTGCTTTCTCAGCACCATTAGCTACTACATCTTTAATGTAAAAGTTCTTAAACTGGGGAGTAGCCTCAGTAACAGGAACAGTAACCGTTTTAATGACTTCACGTTTTTCGCCAGCCAAAGGAACCGGATCAACCGCAGCATAATACATATCGAACAAAATGGCTTCGCCAGGAATATCGATCATGTTGATGTTATTGATGTAAATATTTTCTACCACACCACCACGGCCACGGGTGGTTTTAAAACGCAGGCCGATATCGGTACCGATAAAAGAACAGTCGTACACCCAGATGTTTTTTGCACCACCGCTCATTTCGCTTCCGATTACAAAACCGCCATGGGCATGGTAAACGATATTATTTCTTACAATTACATTTTCAGTTGGTACACCACGTTTACGGCCAGCTTCATCGCGACCAGATTTGATACAGATCCCATCATCTCCCACATCAAAAGTGCTGCCCTCAATTAATACGTTTTTACACGATTCAACATCAACTCCATCGCCGTTCTGTGCAAACCAGGGATTTTTTACCTGTAAATTTCTTAAGGTTAAATCCTCGCAAAGCAAAGGATGTAAATTCCAAGCTGGCGAATTCTGAAAGGTAACACCTTCTAAAAGAATTTTTTTACAACCCGTTAAAACCAATAAATTCGGACGGAGAAAATCTTTGATATCTTCATAATCTGCTGCTGTTTTGCCCGCTTCAATTACTCCTGGATTTTTAGTATTGGAACCTTTAAGTGTTTTTTCAGACGGGTACCACATTTTCCCATCTGCTTTAACTATACCTCCGGATGCAACGAGGTTTTTCCACTGTGTTTCGGTAAGTTTATCTTTTTTAACCATGCGCCAGGCACCGCCGTTGCCATCGATGATCCCACTTCCGGTAATAGCAATATTTTCGAGGTTTACACCCGAAATCGGGCTCTGGTTTCGCCATGCAGGCTGACCTTCCCAATTTCCCTGAACAAGTTTATACTGGTTAAAATCGGCCGTAAACTGAAGAATGGCATCGCGCTTTAAATGCAGGTTAACATTACTTTTTAACTCGATAGGACCAGTTAACCACAAACCTGAGGGAATTAATACCACACCTCCACCTTTCTGGCTAACGCTGGCAATGGTTTTATTAATGTTTTCGGTATTTAAGGTAATGCCATCTCCTTTTGCCCCAAAACTAACAATGCTCATGGTATCTTTTTTAAATTTAACCTGCTGAATAATGGGTAAGCTTTGCTTTTGTTGAGCCATAGCAGTTGCAGAAGATAAAATTAAGCATGCGAGAGCTACTTTTATATGGCATAAACGACCAGAAATATGTTTCATTATTTGCGCTGTTAAATTATACTTGGTTATCGTAATAACAAGTGTACGTTGTTTGCACTTAAAACAGAAGAGAAATCTATGCAATCGTTACCGGAAAACGAGGCAAAAAATAGCCTTCAAAAACGAATTTAAAACCTGTATAACAACATGTTACACCTCTTATTTCACCTCTGGATTCCATCCACGGAAAACGTTTTCCAAAATATAGGTCTTGTATTCTATCTCTGTTAATTGGCGCGACCATTTTACCCTATTTTCCGGATCGGCGCCTTTCCCCTTGCTTTTATATTCTGCATAATAAGCCGTTTTCTCATTACTTTCCTTTCCCCAATTGTTCCAGCCATCGGGATGGATAAAATCAGGCAGTTCGCAATTGAGGTAAACAACTTTAGCATAAGGCCTCCAGGGGCGGCCCAGGTAAAAACTATTGGCAGGGGCATCTCCCTTGATTTTACATTTGTTGAGTACGTAACCATATTTTGTGGTATCAGCAGTTGAAGCGGCTGTAATATAACCCGCCTTTTTGCAGAAAATGGTGCAACTTTCAAACCAGGCTGTCGAAGCACCGAAAATAAAATCGACCGTACCTTCGATGTAACAATTTTTATAATACTGGCGATTATTGCCCCCATACGTATAAAGTGTATCCTGGAAACCCAAAAACCGGCAGTTGGTGAAAATCAGTTTATCGCCACCGGCCCAAACGGCCACCGCCTGCCCCACCGGGCCTGAAGAATTTTCGAAAGTGATGTTCTCAGCAGAAAAGCCTTCACCATAAATGTAAAAGCTGGAAGAGCCGGAAGTACCTTTTTCTTCGCTAAAAATATTTTTCTTCTGTGCATAATCATCATAGGTTAAAATAGTTTCGTTTAAGTTCTCCCCAATAAACTTTACATTCTTTTTAGAGGCCGCCAATACCAGTTTTTCTTTATAAATACCTTTTTTAATGAAAATTATGGTTGTTTTATTCCTGAAATCCGGCACAGCGTGGATCGCTTCCTGTACGGTTTTAAAGTTTCCACTTCCATCAGCAGCCACCACAAAATCAGGTTTAACATCTAAAGCATAAACCGCTGATGAAATGATTGTCAGTAAGAATAGGATGATTGCTTTCATATTAATTTGGTCAGGCTTAAATTAAAATCGGCCACGTAAAAGTATAAACTTTGTAACGCAGCCGTGTTTTAAAATATATGATGAACAATTTTAAACATTAATATCCATCAGAAAGAAGTTTTTCTGAGATTAAACGTTGCAAACGATGTCGGGAACGATTGCATGGTATCAGCTTGTCTAATACTTTCGATCAAGATAAAAAACTATAATTCCCCGGAACTTTCTGGCAGGCGATCGTACTCACCTTTCCATGCATAAAAGCCAAATATCATCAACCCCAAACTAATTGGGAGGAAAATAAACAGGATAATTGCCCATTGCAGGATAGTATTGGTACGCTCGATATTTGTATGGGTCAAGCCCACTTTATCAATTGCCTGGATAAACAAAAAAGTCATTGTTAATGGCCCTAAAACCATCCAGACCAAACCTAAAAACTTCTTTAACGTATTCATCTTTTTTGCATTTAGTCGTTAATATTTTCGTCTCTTTTATTCGATAAATAAATAGTGCCAATAACCAGACTCAATGCCGCTATACCTATTGGATACCAAAGGCCTGATAATGGTGTAGCACCAGAAAAGCTTGCAATTAGCGTTGCAATAAAAGGTACTAGCCCACCAAAAACGCCGTTACCGATATGATAAGGTAGCGACATAGAGGTATACCTGATTTTAGTTGGGAATAACTCTACCAGAAAAGCCGCAATTGGTCCATAAACCATGGTTACGAGCAAAATCTGAAAGAAGATTAAGCCAACGAATTTCCAGAATACTGGCGTTGGTAAAACTTTGTCTTTTATTACTTCTTTGCCTAAAAGAATCCCTTTGGTTGTAGAAATCGTATCGGTTTGCACCCTGTTAAAGGAAGCGCCATTTCTGAGCATTACTTTAGTAGAAACGGTTCGTAAGCTATCAGTTGAGTTCGCAATTAAAACAGCAGTTACCGGAGCCGGCCTAGCAGATAAAACATCAGTCTGTTCAATTTTTGTATAATCGGTATCATCTAAAAACATTTGATAGATGGGGCGATAAAAAAGAATGCCTAAAAGCATACCACTTAACATGATCCATTTCCGGCCAACCTTATCACTCCAGGCACCAAATACCACAAAAAATGGCGTGGCAAAAGCGATTCCCCAAAGCAAAATATACCTCGAATCGTTAAAATCCAGCTTACAGGTATTCTCTAGAAACGATTGTGCATAAAACTGACCCGTGTACCAGATCACACCCTGCCCCATGGTAGCGCCAAATAATGCCAGGAGTACCATTTTAAAATTCGCTTTATTGTTAAAGCTTTCTTTAAGTGGATTTTTTGAGATATTTCCTTCGGCTTTTAGTTTTGAAAACATCGGCGATTCGTGCATTTTCATGCGGATGTAAATCGAAACCACTACCAGTACAATCGATAACAGAAAAGGAATTCTCCAACCCCAATCGGCAAAAGTTTCTGCGCCTAAAATATTTTTCGTGATGACAATAATTCCTAACGAAAGAAACAACCCCAATGTTGCAGTAGTTTGGATCCAGCTGGTAAAAAAACCACGTTTATTTTTCGGCGCATGTTCTGCTACATAAGTTGCCGCGCCACCATATTCGCCACCCAAAGCCAAACCCTGGATTAACCTTAATATTAAAACCAAAATGGGCGCAGCATAACCAATACTTTTATAAGAGGGAATTAAACCGATAAAAAATGTCGAGCCGCCCATCAGCACCAAAGTGAGCAAAAAAGTATATTTCCGGCCGATTAAATCGCCTAGCCTGCCAAAAACCAATGCGCCAAATGGGCGGACAATAAAACCTGCTGCAAAAATAGCCAAGGTGTTAATTAGTGCTGATGCACCAGCATCTTCCGGAAACAGCTGATGGCCAATGATAACCGCAAGGCTACCAAAAATATAAAAATCATACCATTCAATCAGTGTACCTAAAGATGATGCACCGATAACTTTAAAGATATTGTTCCTGGGTAAAGTGTCGCTCATAAGTGATTTAGAATATTTGGTTTCCCAAGATAAACATTTGAATGACAATCGGCAACCTGTGCCGTTTGTCATTTAATTTGTTACATTACCAAACATTTCGGCTTTAGTTTTGTATTTTCATCCGTAACGAATTTATTTTCCATAAGATTATATGCTTTTAATACAAAACATCAGATTAAGTAGAATTTTAAGAAATACATGGCAGATTGATCTGATCATGGTTGCCTCTTGTACTGCAGCTTACTTTGTACGCGAGTATTTAATTGCCCATCATTTCTCCATTCCATCCATTATTCCAACGGTTTTAGGTACAGCTATCGCTTTTTTCATTGGATTTAACAATAATCAGGCCTACGATAGGTGGTGGGAGGCCCGTAAAATATGGGGAGCATTGGTAAATGATTCCCGCTCCTTTGCCAGGGCTTTGATTAACTATGTCGATGAAGATGATGAAAGTGTAAAAAGGATGGTTTGCAGGCACATTGCATTCTTATATGCATTAAAGGCCAATTTAAGGGGAACGGTAGATGAAATTTACACCAAATATTTAACTGAGGCGGATTTAAAAGAAATTGGTAAGCACAACAATACACACAATGCCATTTTAAATATTCAATCGAGAGATTTGCAAAAATTATCGAAAGCAAATGCTATTGATGGTTTCCGTTTTATCGAGATCAATGAGATGCTTACACGATTTTCCGATTCTATGGGCATGAGCGAACGCATTAAAAACACCATATTCCCGACTACTTATTCCTACCTTACCAAAGTATTTATCTGGTTATTTGTGGTAACATTTACCCTCGTAATCAGTCAGGATGCAGGGCCTGCCGCCATATTTTTAGGTTGGTTAATCGGTTTTGTATTCGTATCTACGCAGATTAACGGAATGAGCCTGGTTAATCCTTTCGAAAACAATTCGGCAGGTGTTCCGCTTAACCAAATTACCAGAACAATAGAGATCAATCTTTTGCAAATGCTCGAAGAAGACGAGATCCCTGAGCCTGTTAAACCTATAAATAACGAATATGTGCTTTAAGCGATTTGGGAGCTTCCATAACTCCGACTAATTGTTTAATTCAGTTTTTAATTTCTCCTCAAAAAGCATCGACTTTGCTTTGAACTGTGGGTCAGAAAAGGAAATATTGGCTGTGGCATAAATAATCTTTCCATCCTTTCCAACCAATACATTCGACGGAAAACCATGGTTAATGTTTAGTTTTCTAATCTCGTATTTGCTCAGCGATACAATTTCGTATCTGTAGCCGTTACGTTTTTGAAATCGCCTGGCACTGGCAGGACCATCATGGGTAATGCCGATAAACCTTACACCCTTTTTGCCATATTTGGACACCAAATTATTTAATTCGGGCATTTCAGCTATGCAAGGCGGGCATGTTTCGAACCAAAAGTTAATGACCACTACCTGGTTTTTTAAATCGGCATTGGAGAGCGGCTTTTTATTGACGGTTAAACCATTAAATGAGGGTAAGTCTTTACCCGTTAAATCTTCGAAGAAAGTTTCTTGCGTAGCCCATTTAACTGGCACTTCTTGTGCCAGTGCAGTAAAAGAAATAGCAGAGAGCAAGATAAAAAGGTAAATCTTCATCAAGGCTAAATATAAAAAAGTCCCACCAATACGGCAGGACTTTAACATTTGTTTGGTTTAAAAAATCTTATTTAAAGGTAACGGAACCATATTCAGTTTTGATGGATACGTTTGCAGCACCACCGCTACCGATCTTGCCAGTATATTTTTTAGTTTCATCATCTTTACTTACCAAGTTTGATGTTACGTTTGAACCATATTTAAAGCCGGCATAGGAGGTAGAGACATTAAAATTTCCATTATAACGATCTGCAAAGCCCAATCCAACACTTACATATTCGCCTCCGAAGGTGAAGTTTTTACAGGCAGGGGTGATCTCGCTCACGTTTAAACGGTTGTAATCCATGTTGATATTTGCATCACCATTAAGTGTGCCTAAAGTCACGTTCGAATATTCTGCATTAACTGCAATTTTACCGGCCGATGCAATATTTAAATCGCCATAAGCTTGTTTAACCACCGTATTGCCTTTAACCGTATTGATATTCACCTTGGCATATTCGGCATTCAAAAGCAAGTTACCACCAATGGTACCGATGGTTAAGCCTTTACCATATTCCACTTTAATATCTGCAGATCTTCTGATGGTATTGATGTTTACAGCAACATACTCTGCGTTAAGTTGTAACGTACCTACAGCGCCAATGGTTACCGGGCCATTATATTCATGTTTTACCACTGCAGCATTCAGGTCCTGGATATCGCATTTACCATATTGAACATTGATGTAGTTATTTACGTTGCTTAAATTGCCAGCCACCAGGTTTCCATATTCTACTTTTAAAGATGTAGGGCCGGCAAAATTACCCAATTCTACATTACCATATTCTTGTGAAACCGTTAATGGATTTACTGCAGGCATATACACCACATAGTTTACTTTTACTTCCCTCCGCCAGGTGGTTACTCCATTTTTCATCCCACGGCCATAACGTCCGTTTCTATCACCCATATTCGTTCTGAAAGTAACTACGTCACCGTTTTTAGTCGCATCAATACTTATCCCATCAATCAGTTTTTGCGCATCATTATCCGAACTGCTGTAAGCTTTAATATCTACATCAACACGTACTTCTTTTTTGTCCCAGGTTTTAATAGTGATCGATCCGTATTGATTGTTTAAATTAATCTTATCGTTATTGTCTACATTAAAACTCTTGCTAAAAGATTTTGAACGTTCGGCATCTCCCCCCGTTTGTTTATACCTTGAAGTATTAACAATCGCTACCATCGATGATTTTTCTAAATTTTCTACAACTACTTTCTCTGAAGGGCTATTTATCATCCCTTCTTGTGCATTTGTTTTTACGGCAATTAAAGCCATAATGGCTAAAAATATTCTTATTGTTTTCATGTTGTTAATTGTTTAAACACCTATGCGCTTACAACCTGCCGGCTGGTTGTAAGCTTTCGATGTAGTGAGCGTTCCCCTTTTAGTATCAAGTTGTGTAAATCGGGTATCAAGACGGATTCTGTTATTACTATAATTTCACTTTTGCTGCTTAAATCTGGTTAACTCTTTTGTAATCGTCAACCTGGTTAATAATCAATAATTGTTGTTTTAATAATTGCAATTGTATTTCACGGTTTTTTACCATAGCCTTTACCACAAAAGTTTGATTGGGCGAGGTTGGCAGCTCTGCTTTTAACCTTTCGTAATCTTCGTCAAGCTTTCTCAAATCAGCGGTAAATTTTTTATAAAGTTCCGGATTTGCTGAGGCAAAAATAGCCAGACTGTCTCTTTTTTCGGTAATTAAGCCAGCAAAATGAACGTCTTTTTTGGCATATGAGCTACTAACGTCGGCTATTTCTAAATCTTTGTTTTGTGATTTCCCTACGTACAACCAAGCTAAACCAAAAACCACTACGATAGCTGCCGCTGCACTCATCCATAAATACAGTTTTACCGGTTTTTTTTTCTTCTTATTGTCTAAACCTTGTTCAATCTTTGCCCAAAGTTCTGCCGATGGCTCCATGATATCGAAAGCTTTACGGTTTTCTTTTACAAAAGTTTCTAATCTATTATTCATCTCTCATCCCTTTCGTTTCTAAAATACTTTTTAACTTCTTTTTAGCCCGCATGTACTGTGTACGGCTGGTGTTTTCACTTATTTTTAAAATGTGTGCAATCTCTTCATGGTCATAACCTTCTAAAAGGTATAAACTCAATACAACCCTGTAACCATCTGGCAATTGGGTGATGGCTATTCTTATTTCCTCGGCCTGCAACTGCACTTCACTGTCATCAAAACTATCTTCATCAGGTACTTCCGATATTTCGTCTGTACTTACAAATTCCATCTTGCGCTTACGCAGGTAATTGATGGATTTGTTGATCACGATCTGCTTTAACCAAAGCCCGAAGGTTGTTTCCTGCCTAAAATCAACAATTCTGGTAAACGCATCTAAAAATGCTTCCTGTAAAACATCTTCTGCCTCTTCCTCGTAATTTAAAATGCGCAGTGCCACATTATACATGGCTTTTGCATACAGTTTATACAATTCAAACTGTGCTGCGCGGCTGCCCTGCATGCATTTTTTTACGAGTTCCAGATTTTTATCGATGTATACGGCTTCCAAAATTTCGAATATTCTGATTATAAGACATGAGGGATTTTAAAACGTTGCATCAAGGTAGAAAAAAAGTTTAAATATGTTAATACAACTTTAAGCCTAATACATATAGGTGCTTTTTGGTTCTAGAACAAGCTTTTGTTAACTAAACCCGACAGGAGCAAGCACGTAGTGTAACGAAGTAAAGCGAATGGCGGGGCTATAGCACCTATGAAATACTGCCCTTTCATTTCCTTAAAGAAAAACATTTTATATTAACGGGAAATGAGTGTGCTGTGCCCTTGGCAATTTCAGCCCTGCTTTCTGGTACGAGTTCCGATGAAGGATCGGAAGCTCTTCCCGACAATCAGGTTTATTTAACAAAGTTTGGTGTCCTGAAGCAAACCGCGGTTAACTAAACCCGACAGGAGCGAGCATACCGATTTTTCATCGGAATAAAGCGAATGGCGGGGCTACAGCACCTATGAAATACTGCCCTTTCATTTCCTAAAAGAAAACATTTTATATTAACGGGAAATGAGTGTGCTGTGCCCTTGGCAATTTCAGCCCTGCTTTCTGGTACGAGTTCCGATGAAGGATCGGAAGCTCTTCCCGGCAATCGGGTTTAGATACAAAGTTTGGTGCTCTGAAAATTAACCTTTGTTAAATAAACCCGGCAACAGCGAACACGTAATGCAACGGAGTAAAGCGAATGGCGGGGCTACAGCACCTATGAAATGTCGCCCTTTCATTTCCAAAACCTAAAAATAATTATACTCAATACAAAACAAGCAGTTTCACATTCTAACATTTGTGGAAAATCTGCTGCCGGATCATCATAAATTTGAAAACCCTGATACAAACCATTAACTTCATGCCATGGAAACCGATTTAATCCTTTCAGCAATTAACGAGATACACCAAAAAGCGGATCAGGCTTTAGAAAATAAAGATGCGACTGCTTATACAGCCATGTTTGATGATGGCTTAAGCTTCACGCCATTTGAAAAACCAACTTTAAACAAACACGATTTTACCATCGATTTAAAAAAATATTTTAGCGGAATTAAAGAAATCCACACCAGTTATTACCGGATAAAATCATCTATGGAAGATGATGTTTTTACCGAAAAAATTGCCCGTAAATCGGTTCTTTTAAAACCTAAAATGCTTGTTTTTTCTAAAAAGCAGACCATCCAAACAGAGGAAATATACCACTGGAAAAACATTAAAGGCGAATGGAAGGTAATCGCTCTTGAAATTGTGCTGGAGGAGAAATATTAAAAAAAATAAATAGCGAGCACCCATAAATATAGAATTGTTATCCTGAAAATGCAACATTTCGGCAGGCAGACTAACATTCAAAGTATTTCATCAGGTTACATATCTAACATTATCTCCTTTTTTGACCTACATCAAAGTTTAAGATTTTTAATCGCTGTACCTTTGCAACGTTATAAATTAAACAGATCAAAAAAATGAAAAAAGAACATTTCAAATACATCAACACGCTTTTCGTGGTGATTCCGATGACCTTAATTATGGCATTTGTAGGGTTAATGCGCAATTATGGTTTTGGCGAAGACTGGCTTATCAAATTCTTAAAAGCATGGAGTATTATGCTACCTGTAGCTTATTTTGCGGCCTTTATCATTATTCCCAATGCGCGGAAACTGGCCGAAAAAATCACTTCTAAAACCTAAACATTGTTACATTTGGTTAATACTCAGTCAATGCGCGAACAGCTTTCTAGTTATATCAGAGACAAAATTATCATCAGCGATGAGGAGTTGGAAGTGGTATTGTCTTTTTTCAAGATGATGCAGGTAAAGAAAAATGAAATCCTGATCAGCCCCGGCGAAACAAGTCAGCGCATTTACTTTGTTGGTACAGGTTGCTTGCGTATTTTTTTCCTAACGGCAGGTGGCACCGAAGCTACCAGACATTTTGCTTTCGAAAACCAGTTTGCCACGGCTTTGGTCAGTTTTATTACTAACGAAACTTCAAAAGAATTTGTGCAGGCCATAGAAGAGACCGGACTGTATTACATTTCGCAGAACGACTTTTATTACCTGCTTAAAATTATTCCCCAATGGGAAAAACTGTACCGCCATTACCTTGAATATGCGTATGTAACCAACACCAACCGCTTAATGTCGTTTATTACGCTTGATGCCACTGAACGTTACCGCCAGCTGCTCGCCCAAAACCCAGGTGTGGTGATGCGTATGCCAAACAAAATGGTTGCCTCTTATCTGAATATTTCTCAGGAAACGTTGAGCAGATTGAAGTCAAAAGCATAGTTTATTCAAGGATAGTATTTTTTAAGCATTAGCAGGTTTGTTAACTTACCTGTCTCTTTGTGATCTTTGCGTCTTTGTGGTCAAAAAAATAATAAAATCATTAGCACAAAATTTCCTTAAATCTTCTATCCTAAACTTTAAAACAAAATCGGTATTTTTGCCGCTCAATTTAGATTATATATATGTTAAGAACAGTAACTTGTGGTGCATTAAACCTAAATAACTTAGGCGAAAGTGTTACGTTATGTGGTTGGGTACAAAAATCAAGAGATTTGGGCGGTATGACTTTTATCGACATCCGCGATCGTTATGGTATTACCCAGTTGGTTTTTAACATGGATGATAATAAAGTGCTTTGCGAAACTGCACGTACTTTGGGCCGGGAGTTTGTAATCAAAGCGGTTGGTACGGTTGTAGAAAGAAGCAACAAAAATCCTAAAATGGCAACCGGTGATGTAGAGATTAAAGTTTCTGCTTTGGAGATTTTAAATGCAGCAAAATTACCTCCGTTTATGATCGATGATGAAACAGATGGAGGCGATGAGTTGCGTATGAAATATCGCTATCTGGATTTACGCCGTAACCCGGTTCGTAATAACCTGGTTTTACGTCATAAAATGGCACAATCGGTTCGCCGTTATTTAGATGCTTTAGATTTTATTGAAGTAGAAACACCTGTTTTAATTAAATCTACACCAGAAGGTGCCAGAGATTTCGTTGTACCTAGCCGCATGAACGAAGGTGAGTTTTATGCTTTGCCTCAATCGCCGCAAACCTTTAAACAATTGTTAATGGTTTCGGGCTTCGACCGTTATTTCCAGATTGTAAAATGTTTCAGAGATGAAGATTTAAGGGCCGACCGTCAGCCGGAGTTTACCCAGATTGATTGTGAAATGTCGTTCATCGAACAGGAAGATATATTAAATACTTTTGAAGGTTTGATCCGTACTTTATTTAAAGAAGTACGCAATTACGATTTACCAGAAGTACCACGTATGCAATATGCAGATGCCATGCGTTTATATGGTTCTGATAAGCCTGATACCCGTTTTGCCATGCAGTTTGTAGAACTTAACCACTTGGTAAAAGGTAAAGGCTTTCCGGTTTTCGATAATGCAGAATTGGTAGTGGGTATCAATGCAAAAGGTGCTGCAGGTTATACCCGTAAACAATTAGATGAATTAACCGATTTTATTAAACGCCCGCAGATTGGTGCTACAGGTTTAATTTATGCCCGTCATAATGATGACGGAACCATTAAATCATCAGTAGATAAATTCTTTAGCGAAGAAGATCTTAAACAATGGAGCGAGGCCTTTAGCACAGAAAAAGGCGATTTATTACTGATCTTAGCAGGCTCTACCGATAAAGTGCGTAAACAGTTAAACGAGCTTCGTTTAGAAATGGGTAACCGTTTAGGTTTACGTGATAAAAATACATTCTCTGCCCTTTGGGTATTGGATTTTCCACTTTTAGAATGGGATGAAGAAACAGAGCGTTACCATGCTATGCACCACCCGTTCACTTCGCCAAAACCTGAAGATATTGCCTTATTAGATACCGACCCTAAAAACGTACGTGCCAACGCTTACGATATGGTAATTAACGGTACTGAAGTTGGCGGCGGATCGATCCGTATTCATGATAGGGCATTGCAGGCTTTAATGTTTAAACATTTAGGCTTCAGTGCAGAAGAAGCACAAAAACAATTTGGTTTCTTAATGGATGCTTTCGAATTTGGTGCACCTCCACATGGTGGTATTGCATTTGGCTTCGACCGTTTGACTTCAATTTTTGCTGGTTTGGATTCTATCCGCGATGTGATTGCTTTCCCTAAAAACAACTCAGGAAGAGATGTGATGATCGATAGTCCGAGCACTATTGATGAGAAACAATTAAAAGAATTGAAGATTAAGACTGATTTGTAGATTAATTAGTTCACTGGTCATTCGTTCATTGGTCATGGAGTAGATAGCATGACTCACAAGCCTATGTGTTACATGTCCAATAAACAAACAAAGCCTCAGGATTTGGAATCCTGAGGCTTTGTTATGATATCATTTTTACGCTTTGCCAACGAATGAACCAATGGCTAATGAACCTTTGAACTAATACGTTTCACTATCTGGCGGGATGCCATAATCGATAAACTTCTTGTCCTTCTTTTCTTTTTTTTTGCCAAACCAACCTTTAACCGAGTTAAAAATGGCTGACAAGTGTTCTGCATCTAATGATTTACCTACTTTGCCTGAAATTAATCCCACAGCTGCTTTTGTTAAAAACCCAGCACCTCTGAAAATGGTTTTATTCATCACCATCGGCAAAAGCAACGACATGGCCGTACCACTGATATTTAATTTTTCGTCTGCTTTGAACAGGTTATTAGGGGTAGCATAGCGCTTAATCAATGCACCAAGCGTAAACTGCTTAAAGAAAGTTTTCGTATCAGATTTAAGCATATTCTGCTTAAGCGTATACTCAACCTTAAGTTCTAATTTTCTAGCCTGCAGGTCTTCTAAGTTTCGGATTTCTTTATAGCTTCTCATCTTCCTCCTTATCTGCAAGTTTGTCAAAGTATTTTCTAATTGCTACATTGATAATTGCTTTTTCAATGTATTTGTCTTTGGTTAAATAAACAATTATAGCCAGTAAAATATAAAACAAGGAAACACAGCCAAAGCCTCCTGCATAACTGCCTAAAAGGTCTGATAAATACAACGCCAAAGTTACAGAGCCAAATAAGAAGGCTAAAATGAAGCAAACAATAACAGCAGTACTGGTTACCAGGTCGGCAAATACTTTAGAAACTTTTTCTACCAGATAAAGTCTGGTATATTCAACCCTGGCTTCTAAAAACCCCTTGGCATCGTCTACAAGATCTTCAATACTTTTATCTTTATTCTCCTGCATAATTCAGATGAGATTTAGCCGGACAAAATACCCGGCTATGCAATATTTATTTATTAAGCGTGCTCTACGTCGTCGCTATATTCTTCTTCTACGCTTCTCAATTTGGTTTTAATCGAGCTTACTACTTTTTCTTTCAGGCTGGCCAGATTATTAATCTCGTCTGCAGCTTTGTCTTTGATAGAATCGCCAAGATCTTTTAAAGATTGGCTTAGTTTATCGCGGGTTTCATCACCTTTATCCGGTGCGAATAAAATTCCTAGGGCTGCACCGGCAGCTAATCCTGCTAAAAGCGCAACTACAACTTTTGAGTTATCATTCATAATCAATTTATTTAAGGGTTTAACAATTATGTACAATATAAAGCTACTACATTATTTATTGTTAAGCTATATTATAACTCACTATGCTCATCATTTGTTTTAATTCTTTCCAATCTTTCTGATGCAAGCGTACTGGTTTCGTAAATCTTAACAAGCAATATAAAATAAGATAACAGCAGCGGACCAAATACAAGTCCCAATATTCCGAATAAAGGGATACCAATAATTACGCCAATTACTGTAATTATTGGGTGAATATTTCCAACTTTTTTTGCAATAATAAACCTTAGCACATTATCGATATTGATAATGACAACAAAACCAAAAATTAGCATGGCCCAGCCAGCAAAATTATTTCCGTTTGCAATCTGCAGTATTGCAGCGGGTACAAAGACAACAGGAGGACCTAAAACGGGTACAAAAGAAATAAATGTTGTAATTACGCCCCAAAATACCGGGTCTTTATAGCCCAAAACATAAAAAGAGACGCTCACAAGCGAACCCTGAACGAGGCAGATCAAACCTTGCCCTAATACATTTGCATAAGTTGTATTTCTCATTTCATCGCCAAAACGAAGGGCATTCTGCTCCCTGAATGGCGCATATTTGATCAATGAAAACTCGAATCTTTCTCGCTCTATTAACATAAAGTAGAGTAAAAAGTACATCACCAGTAAGCTTAATACAATATTTACTGCACTAGATATTAAAGACGGAAAAAGCTGAGTAGCCCAATTTCCCAAACGGTTTAATCCATCTTGAATAACATCCTGGTTAATTTTAACCGGAATGAGGTGCTGTAATTTAACCAGTAGATTCTTAAAAAAAACCTCATTGTTCCTCAATTCCGAAATTTTGCTAATCACCATGCTGCTTAATGCATAAAAAGGCATTACAATAAGTATGATAGATATGGTGATGAGAAAAATAGCTGTTACTCTTCTGTTCCAGCCCTTAGTTTCGGCCAGATGGATATAGGCTGGCCGCATTATTGTATAAAGCACCAAAGTACTTAAAATGGCACTAAAAATACTTTGCAAGGAATATGCAATTAACACCCCAAGCGCAATAATAATAACCAGGTTGATGTTATTGCGTTGTTTATAAGAGAATACTGACATTGTTAGGCAATAAGATTAATCTTTAAATGCTGAAATGGCTGATTTTGTTTTCTTAATTTAAAATTTATTGTCCATCACCAATCTCAATAATTCTGATTTTATTGTATAATGTTTTTCTGTCGATATTTAAAATTTTTGCCGCTTTGGTTTTATTAAAATTAACCGCTTTCAGCACCTCTAAAATAGCAAAATATTCTGCTTCTTTGGCAGCATTTCGCAAATTAAGGGCTTGATCATGATTTAATGTTGGCGGCAAAAAAGATACTTTTTTTTCATGCTGTGTTTTAGCACAATCCATCCTTTCAAGCTCCAGCGGTAAAACGTGAGTTTCTATCCAATCACCTTCAGTTAATAAAGCAATACGCCTAATTACATTCTTCAGCTCGCGTACATTACCTGGCCAATTGTATGCTAGTAAACACTTCTTCACCTCATCAGAAAAGCCTTTAATATTCTTGTTCAGTTCTTTATTTACTGTGGCCAAAAAGTGCCTGGCAAAAATAAGGACATCATTATCCCGGTGTTTTAGTGATGGTACATGTATAGAAAATTCATTAAAGCGGTGGTATAAATCTTCCCTGAATGCACCCTTTAAAATCGCTTCTTTTAAATTCTCATTTGTAGCTACAATAAGCCGCACATCCAACTCAATCTCCTTTGTACTTCCAATCCGCTTTATTTTCCGCTCCTGAACTGCTCTGAGTAAAGTTGCCTGAATCCCATAAGAAAGATTACCGATCTCATCAAGAAATAATGTACCACCGTTAGCCTGCTCAAAGTGACCAATTTTAGTAAAAGCGGCTCCTGTAAATGCTCCTTTCTCGTGCCCAAAAAATTCACTGGCAGCTAAATCTTTGCTTAAAGAACCGCAATCCATAGCAATGAAAGGTTTTTCGCTACGCGAACTATTTAAGTGAATGGTTTTAGCAACGCATTCTTTCCCTGTCCCACTTTTTCCTGTTAAAATAATGGTATAAACTGTTTTCGCGATGAGTTGGATTTGTTTCAGCAATAAAGCTGAGGCATTGCTCTCCCCATTTATATACTCCGGGCAATTTAACGCATCGGAAATGACATTACCATTAATACCTTCAAAATTTTTAGGTGATTTTAGTATTCCCTGGGCTTCCAGTGCTTTATTTATAGTATTTAAAATTTCATCCGGATAGAGCGGCTTCACAATATAATCATAAGCCCCAAGTTTTATCAATTCTACGGCAAGTTTAATATCCGAGTAACCAGTAATAATAATCACGCCCGAATTGGGATAGTTCTCCTTAATGTGGATTAAAATCTCTTTTCCATCTGTATCATCCAATCGATAATCGCACAATACCAAATCGAAACGCTCTTTTTCAAGGGCTTGTAAAGCCTTTTTACCTGTTGTTACATTCGAAACATGAAATCCTTTTTTAGTTAAAAATTTGGAAAGCAATAAGCCGAGGCTAATTTCATCGTCAACAATGAGTATCTTTTTCATGAGCAGCGTTATTATTGTAAAACCCCATATGCATCGATAAATACACAAGGGTTAATAATTAAATAACAATTTACTCAAAAAAATTTGCATTGAAAAGCTTTTGCAACATTTTTGCGATGCAAAACATCAAATTAATACTACACTGATACTACTTTCCGGAAAAATTTGCTTTTCTCTTTTCAACAAATGCCGTTACACCTTCCTTAAAATCAGCTGTTTCGAAACATTTACCAAATTCTTCAATTTCCGTAGCGTAGCCATTGTTGTTATTTACAGCTGCAACAACAGCCTTTATTGCAGCCGAAACGGCCAGCGGTGCGCGTTGCTTAATCGCATTTAGTATTTCTTCAGCCTTGCTAATCAGATCAGCCTGTGAAACAACATAATTTACAAGGCCTATTTTTTCTGCCACTGAAGCAGTAATCATATTTGCGGTTGTAATCATTTCTATTGCTTTGCCTTTTCCAACCAATTGGGTGAGGCGCTGGGTACCTCCATAACCAGGAATTAACCCTAAAGTAACTTCCGGCAGCCCTAGTTTTGCTTGATCTGATGCGATGCGCATGTGGCAGGCCATTGCCAACTCCAATCCTCCACCTAAAGCAAATCCATTAATGGCTGCAATAAATGGTTTTGGAGAATTTTCAATGGCATTAAAAACCTGATCGTGACCAAGTTTTGCTAACTCTTCTCCCTGCTTACCACTATAATCAGAAAACTCTTTAATATCAGCTCCTGCAACAAAAGCCTTATCACCTGCTCCGGTTAAAATAATGCCTCTTACCTGGTCGGTTTTACCTGCGTAAGCAATTACATCTGCCAGTTCAGCTAAAGTTTCTTTATTTAAGGCATTTAACGCCCTTTCGCGATTGATAGTAATGTATAAAATGTTTTCTTTTATTTCTGAGATTAAATTCTGGTATGCCATAGCTTAAAAATTTCTGTTTTCTGTAACCCAATTCTGAATATATTCTACAATACTGGCCATTGTTGTACCTGGGGGAAATAGCTCTCCAACACCCATACCTGCCAGTTTCAACCGATCTGCTTCAGGAATAATTCCTCCGCCGGTTAACAACACATCATCTAACTGTTTTTCTTTCATAAAATGAATAATCTTTGGAAAAACCGTCATATGTGCTCCAGATAGGATAGAAATCCCGATGGCATCAACATCCTCCTGAAGCGCTGTATTCACCACCATTTCTGGTGTTTGGCGCAGGCCGGTATAAATTACTTCCATGCCGGCATCTCTTAAGGATGTTGCGATTACTTTGGCCCCTCTGTCATGGCCATCCAATCCAACTTTAGCTACTAAAACGCGGATAGGCCGATTTAATACTTTGCTCATCATTCATATTAAGTTGATGTAAATGTATCGATTTTGGTCCTCAAATTAATCATTAACTAAAACAAGTAGAATTGGACTAATCTTTTTACATTTGCATTCCTAATTTACAGGTTTTTATGAGTGAAGAAAAGTCATTGAACTTTATTGAAGAAATTGTTGAGAACGACTTAAATAGTGGTAAGTATGAAACTTTGGTTACGCGTTTCCCGCCTGAACCTAATGGTTATTTACACATCGGCCACGCGAAAGCAATATGCTTAAATTTCGGACTAACACAAAAATACGGCGGCTATACCAATCTGCGTTTTGACGATACCAATCCGGTTACGGAAAAAACAGAATATGTAAACAGTCAGCAGGAAGATATCAGGTGGTTGGGTTTTAACTGGAAAAATGAATTATATGCCTCAGATTATTTTGATGCCTTATATAGTTTTGCCGTTAAACTGATCGAAAAAGGTTTGGCTTACGTTGATGAGAGTTCTGCAGATGAAATTGCAGCCTTAAAAGGTACGCCAACTGAACCAGGACAGGATAGTCCATATCGTAACCGCAGCATTGAAGAAAATTTAGACCTTTTTACGAAAATGAA
The DNA here is from genome assembly GCF_019317285.1 of Pedobacter sp. D749. NCBI lineage: Bacteria > Pseudomonadati > Bacteroidota > Sphingobacteriia > Sphingobacteriales > Sphingobacteriaceae > Pedobacter > Pedobacter sp. D749. The sequence goes on along the minus strand of NZ_CP079218.1, from coordinate 5,224,259 downwards.
AAATGGCGAATTTCCTGATGGTGCTTATATTTTGCGGGCTAAAATCGATATGGCCAGCCCAAATATGTTAATGCGCGATCCGATTATCTACCGTATCAAACATGCCGAACATCACCGTACAGGCAACAAATGGTGCATTTACCCAATGTACGATTTTGCCCATGGACAAAGTGATAGCATCGAAAACATCACGCACTCTATCTGTACATTAGAATATGTTTCACACCGTGAACTGTACGATTGGTTTATCGAAAAATTAGATATTTTCCCTTCAAAACAATATGAATTTGCCCGTTTAAATCTTACCAGCACGGTAATGAGTAAACGCAAGCTTCTTCAACTGGTTAACGAAAACTTAGTAAATGGATGGGATGATCCGCGCATGCCTACCATTAGCGGTTTGCGTAGAAGAGGCTTTACAGCAAAGAGCATCCGCGAGTTTTGCGAACGTATTGGCATTGCCAAACGCGAAAACTTAATTGAGCTAAGTTTATTGGAATTTTGTATCCGTGAAGATTTAAATAAAACGGCTAACCGGGTAATGGCGGTTTTAGATCCGATTAAATTGGTGATTACGAATTACGAAAAAGGAACTGAAGATTTAATCGGCGAAAACAATCCTGAGGCTGAAGATGGTGGTGGCACACGTGTAATCCCTTTCAGCAATGAACTTTGGATAGAACGCGAAGATTTTATGGAAGTACCGGCAAAAAAATGGTTCCGCCTGGCTCCTGGTGCAATGGTACGCTTAAAATTCGCCTATATTGTTAAGTGCGAAGATTTTGTGAAAGATGAAAACGGAAACGTTACTGAAATCCGTTGTACTTATATTCCGGAATCGAAAAGCGGAAACGATACCAGCGGTGTAAATGTTAAAGGAACCATACATTGGGTAAGTGCTCCACATGCCAAAACTGCCGAAATTCGTTTGTACGACCGTTTATTTACCTCAGAAACACCAGATGCTGAAGAAGGAGATTTTAAAGATTATTTAAACCCTGAAAGTTTAACGGTATTGCCTAATGTTTATATCGAGCCGGCATTAGCTGATGCAGATTTAGATGGCCGTTACCAGTTTATTCGTAAAGGTTATTTCTGTTTAGATAAAGATTCTACTGCAGATAAATTGGTTTTCAATAGAACAGTAACTCTAAAAGATACATTTAAGAAGCCAAACTAGTTTTTGCTTTTTTGGCCACAGATAGGCACAGATGAACACTGATTAATGTGATTTGTCTGTGCTTTTTTGTTAGTTCACTGGTTCATTAGCCATTAGTCATTGGTGACTTGTAGCGCCAGATAATTCCATCATCCATTTTACATCTTCCATCTTCTAATATTTCATATAAACATTATAAAGCACCAAAACATCTACAGGCGTTAAAGTTGGCGTAATATCACTTTGGATAAAATGGATTTTAAAAGCAGTAATTGCAGCAGGCAGGTTACTCGTATCATAACCAATATATTTTAGCGCCATTTCGGTATTAAAATCTGCCGGTGGGTTTTTCAGCACATCACCATACCAATAACCAAAACCTTTATCGGCCAGTTTTTTCCAGGGGAAGTTTTTTGGATCGTTTTTACGTTTAGGTGCAATATCAGCATGACCAATAAAATTTGCGGTAGGGATCCCGTATGTTTTCTTTAAAGTCGCCAACAACTTTAACAAGCTATTGATCTGAGCATCGGGCCAGGGATCTGTTAAGCCATTATTATCCAGCTCTATACCAATTGATGAAGAATTAAGGTCGGTATCTTTTCCCCATTTACTCACACCAGCATGATTAGCCCGAAGGTAATCGTTAACCATGTGAACTACTTTTCCATCGCGACTAATCACATAATGTGCGCTGGTACCAGCTTTAGTGGAAAAAAACGTTTTAACAGTTTGTGCCAAACTATCCTGAGCGGTATGGTGAATCACTATAAAATTTGGCTTACGTATCCCAAAATTTACAGAACCAATCCATTCCTGATTTGATGCTTCTAAAGAATCGTAAAGTTGACCAACAGGCGGCGTAGTGTTTATTATTTTCGAAAAATCTTTCACCTTTTCCTTATAGATTTTTTCTGTTGCAGCGTATTTGCTGCTTCCGCAGGCAGATAAAATGAGTACCAGAGAAAAAGCGGAAATAGATAATGATTTTGATGACTTGGAAAATAACATGGCTTGAACGGTTAGCTAATCGAAGTTACAAAGTTATGTTAAACTTCCCCCAATACATCAAACTTTATACAAAGCTTTCAAAATTTACTAATTTAGCAGCCATATACTTTAATATGAAGAATTTACACAAATCAACACTATTTTTATCAGCAGTGGCTATTTCAGTTGGCGCCTTATCGTCTTGTACTGGTAATAATAAATCTAATAATGAAAAGGCTGTGGTGATACAAAAAGATAGTCTTACCAATTATGTTGCTCAACGCTTACCCATTTACGAAAGGGTTAAATTAACTACTAATATTAATGATTTAAGTGTTAACGACCGTAAAATTTTGCCTTTGTTAATTCAGGCGGCAGAAATTATGGATCAGCTATATTGGAAACAAGCCTACCCACAAAGAGATAGCTTGCTGGCCACTATTAAAGATGAAAAAACACGCGATTTTGTTAATATCAATTATGGTCCGTGGGATAGATTAAATAACGATAAACCTTTTGTGGTAGGTGTTGGCCCCAAACCGGAAGGGGCATTCTTTTATCCATATGGGACTACAAAAGAAGCCATAGAGAAATCGGACCTTGCGGATAAATTCGGCGCATATTCTGTCATTCAAAAAGACAGCACCGGCAAATTATCAACCGTACCCTATCATGTATTATATGCCGCAGAATTACAAAAAGCAAGTTCATTGTTAAAACAGGCCGCTTTGATTGCTGAGGATACCGGCTTAAAAAAGTATTTAAACTTAAGGGCTGATGCTTTGGTAACAGATAATTTTACTGCAAGTGATTATGCCTGGTTAGATATGAAAACCAATGGTCTGGATATCATTATCGGCCCGATTGAAAATTACGAGGATAAACTCTTCAACGCACGTACCAGTTACGAAGCTTATGTTCTAATCAAAGATAAAGAGTGGAGTAAACGCCTGGCGAAGTATGTAAAAATGCTCCCGGAGTTACAGAAAAACCTGCCTGTAGCAGCAAAATATAAAACCGAAACACCTGGAACTGACTCGGAGTTAAATGCTTATGATGTGGTATATTATGCCGGCGATTGTAATGCCGGATCGAAAACCATTGCTGTTAATCTTCCAAACGACGAAAAAATTCAACAGGAAAAAGGCACGCGCCGTTCGCAGCTGAAAAATGCAATGCAAGCGAAATTCGATAAAATTCTGGTACCGATTTCAAAAGAATTAATAGAAGCAGATCAGCAACAATACATTAAGTTTGATGCTTTTTTTGCAAACGTAATGTTTCACGAAGTAGCGCATGGTTTAGGAATTAAAAAAACCATTACCGGAAAAGGTTTTGTACGTGCCGCATTAAAAGAACAATATAGCTGGCTGGAAGAAGGCAAAGCTGATATTTTAGGTTTATATATGGTAACCGGCTTACTTAAAAAAGGTGAGTTAACAGGTGATATAAAAGATTATTACACCACATTTATGGCTGGTATTTTACGCTCAGTTCGCTTTGGTGTTTCCGAAGCACATGGAAAAGCGAACATGCAGTGCTTTAATTATTTTCAGGAAAAAGGAGCTTTTGAGCGTACGGCTAAAGGCACTTACAAAGTAAACTTCGAAAAATTTGCAACGGCCATGAATGATTTAAGCGCATTTATTCTTACGCTTCAAGGTAATGGCGACAAAGCTGCGGTAGAAAAAGCACAAAAAGAAAAAGCGGTTATCCATGCAGAACTTCAAACAGATTTAGAACGGTTAACTAAAAAGAATATCCCTGTTGATGTTGTTTTCGAACAAGGTGTTGATGTACTCGGAGTAAAATAAAAGATTTCTTTACTTGGGAATTTAAGGCCATAGATATGCAGGCGCAAGCTTGTTTATCTGTGGCTTTTTTTTGGTTTATTGGTCATTGGTTCATTTGTGAGACCAGTTAATTGTTTTGACTGGTTAATTGCATAAGCGTCTTAAAAATCATCAAAATACCCTACAAGCTCCAATAGAAATATCGTCATTGCGAGGAACGAAGCAATCTTAATGCGCAAGCTAGTAGCGATTGTTGTAAGATTGCTTCGTTCCTCGCAATGACGATGCCTCGCAGCCTACAGTTCGTTAAAAATCATCTATCACTCATATAGATCTTAAATAAATTATCCCTCAGGGCAACGACCCCATTCTGGTAAGAGTATTTCAATTTTGACTTCTGACGCCCGAATCCAACTTTTTTTAAATCCTTGTAACCTTTTTAAAAAACGGTCGTCTTATCTGTAACTAAACAATTGGAACCTTTCGTTTCCAGCTAAACTTTAAAATAAGCAGGTAATTAAACTGAAGCGCATGCAGATGCGGTATAGGAATTTTTTTGCCCCATTTTTTAAAGAATAAATACCTAAACATGAAAACACTATACAAAATAGCATGTACTCTTACGCTTCTTTTTATTGTTACAATAGGTTTTGCGCAAACAAATCCTAAACCGAACATCAGTGGAGTAATTTTAGACGAGACCAAAAAACCTGCGGATTACGTTACTGTCGTACTCTTTAAAGCATCTGATTCCAGCGTGGTTAAAACAGCATTTACCGATCCAAGCGGGATATTTACTTTTAGTGTTTCGGGCAAGGGGAGCTATTATTATAAAGCCAGTAATATGGGTTATAAAACGCTTAAAAGTAAAACCATTGTTTTAACAGAAGATAATCAAAAAGTAGATTTCGGAACGGCACAGCTTGTTGCAAGCACTCAAAACTTAAAAGAAGTGAATGTAGCGATAACCAAGCCGTTAATCGAAAGGAAAATGGATAAGATCGTGATGAACGTTTCCAATAGTGCGGTTATGACAGGTTCTACTGCACTGGAAGTTTTACAAAAAGCACCGGGCGTATCTGTAGATCAAAATGATAAGATTTCAATGATGGGAAAACAGGGGGTGTTAATTCAATTGGATGGCAAACAAACTTACATGAGTAGTGCCGATGTGGCCAACCTGTTACGGAATATGCAGAGTTCTGACATAGAAAGTATTGAGTTAATTACCAATCCATCTTCCAAATACGATGCCTCAGGAAACTCAGGGATTATAAACATCAAAACGAAGAAAAATAAAAATGGCGGGACAAATGGCAGCATAAACGGATCATTGGGATATGGCAAAAACCTAAGGGCAAATGCAGGTTTAAACCTGAACCACCGTACACAGAAGCTTAATCTTTTTGGTAACTACAACTATGGTAAGTTTGAGCGCGATAACCTGATCGCTATTGACAGGATTTCGAACGGCACGCCAGATATTTACTTTATGCAGGTAGGCGAGAGCAAAAGAAAACAATATAACAATAACCTTAAAGCAGGATTAGATTATTTTATTGATAAGAAAAACACCATTGGACTATTGGTAAATGGTTATTTTAACCATGGTACCGAAGCATCCGCAAACAATACTTTAATAGGTACATCTTTTCAAAAGGCAGATTCTAGTCTGATGACCAAATCTTTGCAGGCAAACAAATACAATAATGTTTCTTATAACTTAAATTATAAATCTGTTCTGGATACCGCGGGTTCAGAAATCTCGGCAGATGTAGATTATTCCAAATACAAAGGAAACGATGGTTCTGATTATGAAAACGATTATCGGTTTCAAAATGGGAACAGCATCCGTCCGATCATATATACCAGGAACAACACCCCTTCGATTATTGATATCAAGGCATTTAAAATCGATTATAATGTTTCGCTAAACAAAACAGTTAAACTTGAAGCCGGGGTTAAAAGCAGCTGGGTTAAAACCGATAATGACTTACAGGCAGAAGTGTTAGTAAGTAATGCGTGGCAGAACGATGTAAAACGAAGTAATCAATTTGTTTATGATGAAAATGTAAATGCAGCCTATACCAATCTAAACAAACAGTTTAAAAATACCAGCGTGCAGATTGGTCTAAGGGTTGAGCAAACCAATTCGAAAGGAAATTTGGTTACTAAAAATACCGTTGTAGAACGAAATTACTGGGATTTCTTTCCAACGTTATTTGTTCAGCAAACGCTTTCTAAAAACAATCAGTTAGGGTTTTCTTATAGCAGAAGGATAGACCGCCCGAGTTATGATGCCTTAAATCCATTTATTTATTACTTAGACGAATTTACCTACAGCAAAGGGAATCCATTTTTAAACCCACAGTATACACATAATTTTGAGCTCAGTTATACCCTGTTACAAAAATATATGCTCTCAATAGGCTATAGCAGGATTAACGATGTAATTGCTGAGGTAATTTTACCAGACGCAGCAAATAAATCGTTATATCAAACCAATGCAAATATTGCCACAAATATTAGCTACAACGCCAATTTGAATGTACCTGTGCAAATTACTAAATGGTGGCAGACCAATAACAACTTAAATGTTTTTTACCTGAGTTTCGAAGCACCTGATCTGGCGGGGAGTGCTTTAAAAACCGGAAAAACGTCTTTCCAGTTTAAATCGCAGCAAACCTTTACCATTATGGATGGTTTTACAGCAGAAATAAATGGCAGCTACGAATCGCCGCTTGATTACGGAACGCTAAGTTTAAAAGCCCGTTATTATATTGATGCAGGTTTGAGCAAATCGCTGTTCAACAAAAAAGCAAGTTTGAAGCTGGCCTTATCAGATGTATTTAATATGTCTGAAAATAATTTATCAAGTGCTTATCCTGGTTTAACTTATTCATTACATCAAAAAAATGAAACTCAAATTGGCAAGATCAGTTTTACCTATCGTTTTGGTAAAAATGAAATCAAACCAGCCCGTCGCCGCTCAACAGGTACCGAGGCAGAACAGGGAAGGATGAAGAATTAGCAATCAAAAAGAGCCTGTATCATCAATATATAACCATTGTCATCCTGAGGTTAATTAATTGTTAAAATCAATTGAATGACATACAATTGATTTCTCTTGTCCTACGCGTAGCCTTGCCTCGGCTCACCGCCGCCGAAGGGCTCTTTCTTTTTGGCATCAAAAAGAAACAAAAACTGCCGGCTGAAAATTTTTCTTTCGAAGCCGGTAGGTTGGCTTGGACGGTGCTGCCCGAAAAATTTGTTAGGCCGGATTTAAGTAGAACGGGGATATCGTGCTATAGCCTAGCTGGGCGGAAATACTAAGCAATTAAAGTGTTGATTAATACATTTGTAAATAGCATCAAGGTAGCCCGTCGAAGGAATTGCCATTATACTGTGCAGGGCGTTTCAACAGGCTCAACGTGACAAACTTAAAGGGAAACTTGTTCTGTAATAAGCCTCCTTTTCCGAGGTTTTATTGTTATTCTAATTCAAAGTCGTCACTATGATTTCAGGATCTACCTTGCTGTAAGGATCCTGAAATAAATTCAGGATGACGATTGGCGGGTTAAAACTTATACTCCATGACATAATCGTCCATAAAGTAGCCCTCACCTATATCAAGCTTTACCGATTCTTTAATGGTAAAACCTCCTTTCAGATAAAAGTCTTTGGCTTTATTATGCTTGTTCACATTCAATTGCAGGGCGCTTCCTCCCGCATCTTTTACCTGGTTAAAAACTTCATTAATTAAGATTTTTCCAACGCCTTTACCATGTGCAGATGGCAGCACATAAAGCTTGTGCAGTTTGTAAATACGCTCATCATGCCCAATAATAGAATATCCTGCAAAGCCAAACTGATTTTCACCTTCTTCCGCAATAAGGAAAATATGCCCTTCCATAAATTGTTTCAGTAGCTCCCCTTTGTTATACATTTTATCCAACATATAATCAATCTGCGCCTGCCCGATAATATCAAGATAGGCTGATGGCCAGGTTGCCGCAGCAATATCCCTGATGATTTCTATATCATCTTCTTTTGCTTTTCTGAGGGTAATCATAATGGTTCGCTAATAAATATTGGTTGTCCTGAAAAGGTAAATTCTACAAAGCCATCTTTAACTACGGTAAAAATTTCTTCTTCATTCTGCGCGAGGTTGGTTACTTCCATATATCGGTTACCATGGATCAGAAACTCACTTCCCGCAGGTTTCCAAACCGAGAATCCCGATTTTATAGGATAGTGCTTTGCTCTTTCGGTAAATACCACCAGATTAATTTTATCTTCAAATCCTGCAAATTTCTCAAGATCGAATTTATTCGTAATTACATTTACCGCAGGATATCTCTCTTCGTACAGATAATTAACGGCAACCATTAAAGCATCAACAGGTCCCTGAACAACTTTGGTATCTTCCTGTGCTTCCTGCCCGTTCCCGTTTACCAGCACATCTACCTTTAAACCTAAAGAAAAAATCTTATCGTAATTTTCTCCGTTAACCAAAAGGGTAGGGCTCCATTCAAGCAGTTGCCCTAAAAGCTCTTCGTTAAAATTCCCAAGCTCATCAATATATAAGGCTGGCTCTTGTTTTTCTTTTACAATATGGTGTGAAGACATACTGCGAATATAGAAATTTCGCTTTAAGTACGGTATAGGAAGAATCAGCCGGACGTAAAATGATTAACGATTGTATGGATATTCGCTCACCCAATGGAAACCCCTATTAATGAGCTTAAAGTCTTTAAGGTCTTTTCGCTTAAAACTTACCGATATGGAATCTTTCCCTGTCAGGCCCGAAAGCATCAGTCTGTCTTTTCCAATAATATTATAGTTTAAAACATATTTAGTGGAGTCTTTATCAGTTGATTTAAGTACCAATTCTTTTTTCTTCTGATCAAAAACAGTAGTAAAATTAGCGGAACTATCGTTCATCTTCTTTATCCTTGCATACCCTGAATAATTAATAATCATCTGTCTCCATCGTATACTATCCGTAGTTAAAGGTGCTAAGGTTTTACCTTTCACTTTCATGCTTTCAACATTATAAATGCCATACATAAATGGCTTGGGCGCTGCACTACCATAAGTTTTTCTCTGTTCAATTAATGATGAAATCAGGAATACCAGAGAAGCAGTTATGTAGAGGTATTTTGCACCATAAGCCGCAAAGTAAAGCCATCGCTTCCTAAACTTTGGACGATACATTTTTTCGAGCTGCTGGCTTTCATACCTGATAAAGAAGCGATATAGTTTTAAGAAATGTGGCGCCAGAATAAATACACACATCACCACAAGTGCAGTTGAGAGTAGTTTTACAGGAACATCGAAGAAATAATTCATCGACATGACATGCGCTGTCGCAGCCAAGGATAGAAAGGCACCCACAACAACCGTTCTACGGAACAAAAGCATGATGGCAGAAACTTCAATAATGCCCATAAAGATATTGTAACCTTTAGAAAAGCCAAGGAAGGTCCACGCAAGCCCCATTGGCGATGCATTTCCGAAAGGTTGAAGCAACCTCATCAATGAAGGATCAGGAAACTGGAGCTTGATTACTTTTATAGCGCCGTACAATATCAAGGTAAAGGCTAAATAAAATCTCACGAGTACCACAAGCCAGTAATAAGCTGTATTGTAGCTTTTGCGTTTGCGGTCTAAAATCGACCAAATGATGCTACCAATTACCGATACCAAAAATATAAAGAGTAACAATACCCAATCATAAGAAGTATCGCCGCTACCATTGGTGTAAATTGTAAAATCGTAATTATAGTGGATAATGTGTTTAGAGAACCAGGGAATAAGATCGTGCAATACCAGATTTGGCAACTGCAGTACACTTGATAGGAACGTAAAGGCTCCATTATTATTCAAGATGATGAAAAGAGACAAGAGCAGGAAAAAGAACCTGAAAGAGATTTTTTTAAAAATATTCCAGGGCGTATTGTTTTGAAGAGCATTTTCAGACATATTTGTTGGGTTTTATCCAAAACTAAATATTATCTCACGGGCTTCAAATTATAAAATGTTAATTAACAGCGCTTTCTTTAACAACTGTGTAAAAATCCCGATAAGTTTCAATAAAATCGTCGGCAAAATTAATGGCTCCGGAAACGGCTATGCCATAAATACCAGTTTGCATTAAAGCTTCTACATCATAGGTTTTTATCCCACCTACAGCCAAAACCGGAATACTGATGGCCTGAGCTTTCAATTCTTTTACCACATGCTGATAGCCTTCAATGCCCAGGAGGTTATAATTGTTGGGTTTGGTTTCCGTTATTGCAAATGGACCATAACCAGCATAATCGGCACCTTCTTTTGCAAGCCTGATTAAATTGTCTACAGTATTCGCCGATCCTCCTAATGTAATATCATCGCCAACCAGTTTACGCAGTTTGATAAAATCGGCATCTATATCTTCGATATGAAAACCCTGGATATCGGCCTTTCCATTTAAATGAACATGATCGGTAACGATTAAAGTGGTACCCCAGTCATCACAAATTTCGGCTATCGCTTTAATATCTTGTAACAGTTCTTCATCACTTTTGCTTAGGCAACGGTACTGGATCCATTTTGCCCCGGCCTCACAGGCTTGTTGCACCTGTTCAATGTGGCTTAAATGCGGGATATCGTGTGTAATGTAATGAAGCTTTTCGATGTATTTCATACTGGGTGGACAGGATTTCTAAGATGATTTGATTTTAAGATCAGGAGGGCAATATAAACAAAATCGCCATTGCAAGTATATTCTGCAATGATGATCCTATTTTAGTTCTAACCTTTTTTTCAGTTTCATACTATATGGCGCAAAGACCATCTGAATGGGATCTTGTTTAGTGAGCCAACGATTCGAGTTGACAACTTTTGGGCAAATCGCTTATTAAAGTTGTCAACTCTGAATCACAGATTAAAATTTCACATTCAAACTTAGTAAAAAGTTGGTGCCCGCTTGTGGGTAAAAAAAGTTTTCAGTTACTCTGCTCCCTCCCAATTGGTAGCCGTAAGTATAACCGTTGCTTTCGTATTTCTTATCGAAAATATTGTTGACCAATAAACCCAGGTTAATGTTTTTAACCCCTGCAAATTTAAAGTTGTAACCCAAACGTGCATTGCTTACCCAGTAACCATTAATGGTTCTATCGTTGTTCTGCGTGTTATCCAGATATTGTTTGCTCACATATTTACTTTGCAAAGCCACCGCAAAACCGTTAACCGGTTTGTAAACCAGCTCTCCGAAAAGAACCGCTCCTGGAGAATAGGAGATATCAGTTAATTCATAGTTTTTAATTACTTGTCCACCATTATCATAATCATCGTAATACTCTGTAAAGTTTTTGATTTTGTTGCGGCTAAAAGCAGCGTTGGCATTTACAATAAACTGTTTGCTAATGGTATAAGAACCATCAAGCTCTATCCCCAAACGGTAACTTCTATCTACATTTTGACGAAAATAAGCACCAACATCGTTTATTTTTCCAGTAACCACCAATTGGTTTTTATAAAACATGCCATAAGCATTGGCACCTATATTAAATTTGTCATCTTTAAAACGGTATCCCAATTCTATATCGTTCAAGCGCTCCGGTTTAGGAGTAATGCCAACTGTTGCATCCGCATAATCATCGCGGTTTGGTTCTTTATTAGCCACACTGAACGAAGCATATACATTGCTCTGCGGATTAATAAAATAGGTTGCGCCAAATTTAGGATTAAAGAAATTTAAGGTTTGGTTAATCGCCAGCGTATTCAACTTATTTTCTGTTCCGGCAATATCATAATATACACGGCGGTATTGCAGATCGGCAAATAAACTCAAATCTTCAATAGGGCTATAATTTACTTTGCCATAAACGTTAAAATCGGTTTTAAAACCATCATTATCATAATAATGCCTGTCAATGTTTCCGTTTGAAGCATATTGTGCCCAGATTACCTGCCCAAAGTGCGCGCCTTTATATTCGTTGTATGCACCACCCAAAGTAAAGTTTAAATTCTTTTGGGGTACGTAGTTAAAGGAATAAGTAACACCATAGAAATCGTTATCCAACCAACGGCGGCGGATTAGATCTGTTTTAGCTATAGGTGTTCCACCAGCAACAGCAACTGGGTTCAGGCCATAATGTTTCAGACTATCCTGTACCACATATTCTTCATAATAACCTTCTCCTTTGGTATAATGTAAGGCACCATTAAAAGAAAACTGATCAGAAATCTGTCTGGCATAAATTAGCTGATAGTGATTCTGTGTATAATTATCCGTCTGGTTGTTATAAAGGAAGCTATTGTATCTCCTGCCCGAGTTTAGAAGGTTTGCCGCATCTTCAGTACCTAATCCATTTCTGTCAATATAGGCATTCATTCCGGCTACATCATTTTCTAAACGTGATTGCGGGATTCCGTTCCACGATTGGTAGGTTTTTTCATTTCCCGAAAAAACATTTACACGCAATAAATCCTTATCTCCATGATAAGCACCAGAAAGAAAATACGATTTCAGTAAAGATGAGCCGCGGTCCACATAACCATCAGAACTGATTCTTGATAAACGTCCGTCGAAACTAAAACGATTATTAATTAAACCCGTACCAACTTTTACCGTATTTTTCCAGGTGTTGAAACTGCCATAAGTGCTGTTTACTTCTGCATAAGGTTCCGTTTCGCTTGCAGTAGTTTGGATGTTCAAGCTCGCGCCAAATGCGCCTGCACCATTGGTTGAGGTACCTACACCACGCTGAATCTGCACATTATCTACTGATGAAGCAAAATCGGGCATATTAACATAAAAAGTTCCCTGGCTTTCGCTATCGTTGATGGGAATACCGTTAACGGTAACGTTAATCCTGCTATTATCGCTTCCGCGAATACGGATTCCGGTATAACCCACACCAGCACCGGCATCAGAATTAACCACCACGCCAGGGGTGTTCTGGAGGATAAAAGGCAGATCCTGTCCGAAATTATTCTGCTGGATTTCTTCCTTGCTGATATTCTTATAAGTAGTTGCTGATTTATCTGTGGCACGGGTTGCACGTACAATTACCTCATCAGCCAGGAAATTTTGAGGTAAGAGGCTAAAATCAGCCGTTGTATTCTGATTAAGTTCAACGGCTTTTTCAATTGTTTTATAGCCAATATAACTTACCACAATAGTGTATTTTCCATTACCGAGGTTTGTAATAGTATAATTTCCACTAGCATCACTCACTACTGCCGTTTTTTGGTTTCTTAATTTAACCGTAGCACCTGGAAGCGGCTGCTGATTTTGGTCTGTTACTCTACCAGTAACCGAAATTTGTGCCGATACAAAGAATGGCAACATTGCAACAAGTGCTGCAAAAAGTAAATTTTTCAATCTTATTGTTTTTAGTTAAACCCATCGGAAAAAGGGGCTTCCCCGATTTCAGTTAAACTTCCATAACTCCAATCCCTACGCCGGCATTACCCGGATCAGGTGCATTCGAGGCTGATGGCTGGAAGGTTTTAAGGCTGATGGGATTTACCCTCTACCTTTTTACCCTCTACCTTTTACCTCAAAATGGGTATGATCTCAGCCTGTTTTTGTGTTATATAAACAAGGCACCCCTAATGATGCTGCAAATGTAGAAAATATTTGGGAATTCGTACGATTCTAGCAAATTTCAATTCCAATTGGTTAAAATCTACGGTTTATTCCATTACTTATAAAGTTATTGGTTTTTATTTTAGAAAATGGGCGGTCCTGCGCGTATAGGATTTACAGTTCCGCTTTCCCTCCTGCCAATTTGAAGGAAATCGGCATCCGTTCCAATCGGGTTTAGGTGGCCAGGGATGTGGAAATATTATCGGATTGCCACCAAACGTTCCTACGGAACGAAAACGCCAATTGTAAATTGGCTACCCGGCAGGCGTCCCGAAGGGACGGTCTGTGATTATTTTACCTTTCCCGTCCCATGGGGACGACTTCCAGGTAGAAAAAAAATGTTTTATTTTTTCGTTCCGTAAGAACGTTTCGTGTTTAGGTACGAAGGTAACAAGCCTATGTTCAATAAACCCGACAGGAGCGAACACGAATCCCGATTTTTCATCGGATGATTAAAGCGTATGGCGGAACTTCCGGCGGCCAAAAGCTACTGACAATCATTTTCAAAAAAAGATAAATCTCCTACCTGCTCAAAAAATCATCAATGGCTTTAATCGCATTCGCCAGCCTTTCATCACCCAAACCGCCAACTACTTTATAATTTGCATTCAATGCTTTCAGCTCCTTATGCCAAACCTGCATAAAATATTCGCGTTTCTCCGGAAAATCGCGCAGCGGATCATCCTGCCAGGGCAAATCAATATCCATTAACAGGTACAGGTCGTATGGCTTTTTGGGTAATGCATCCAATACAACCTGGGGTGTTTCACCTAGCACTTCATCACTCCATATCTTTACCGTAATAAAAGTGGTATCACAAATAATAAAATCACTTTCGGTAATCACTAAAACTGCGTCTTCTAAAGCTACCTGGCCGTAGTACATATTCACCTCGTCTTGTAGCGTATAATCGACAATCAGATTTTCGCAATAGTAGCGGGCATATTCAGGCACCCACGAAACTTTGTAGTATTTAGCCAGCAGCTGAGATATAGTAGATTTTCCCGTACTTTCCGGGCCAACAATAGCAATCTTTTTTATGTTTCTATTCACGATACGTTTTCTGAATACGATCAAATGTAAAAGAAAAAGCCTTAAAAGAAAAAATCCGGTTGAGGAGGGCTCCTCTAACCGGATAATAAACCAAACAAACTATTTATGAAGAAATCCTCATGGCGGTTAACTACTCCGCGGAGGAAGCTTTAGATCATTGTCTAAAGTATATACAAAACGCATATATGTTCTGCTTATTACAACATCATTGCCAATATTTCGAGCATCACAACTTCGTGACGTAATTCTGACTAACAGGACTACTTTTGCGAAATTGTTTTAACACTAATTAACATTTGTAATAAAAATAAATATTTTCACTTTACACACCTGTATAATTTATAGTACAATCAGAAAAAAAGTGTTCATTATTTAAAACTATATATACTAAACGCTGTTATGTATTTCAGACATTAAGCAAAAAATCATTATTCCATGAAAAAATTGTGTGTTGTATTATCTCTTCTTATTGTATTTGCTTTAGGCTCAATTGCCTTTACTCATATTAAATTAGGTGGAATCATCGGAAAAATTACGCCGGGAGATGCAGCTTCTGCTGTTTCACTTGTAGCAGAGAAAGACACCCTAAATGCACAGATTAACCAGGGTGTTTTTACTTTTACTAACCTAAAAGAAGGTGTTTATACCGTTGTGGTAAAAGCCAACGCGCCTTATAAAGATGCAGTAATAGAAAAGGTTGCCGTAAAAGATAGCGCTACTACAGATTTAGGCGAAATTAAATTACAACAGTAGCTCATTTCTCGAAAGAAAAATCTAAAAAGAGCGCTTAAATAGTGCTCTTTTTTATTTTAAAAAAAACGCCTTAAAATCATATCTAATGATGTATCTTTGCATCCCGACAGAACAGTTGGGATTTTTCTTCTTACAAGCATAATACCTTCTTGCTTCTTCACCTTCGGGTTCAACACTTTAGAATTTTAATTATTGTTTAAGCTTTATCATGCCTAAAGACACTTCCATACGCTCAGTACTGATTATCGGATCTGGACCAATTATTATTGGCCAAGCCTGTGAATTTGATTATTCAGGTTCGCAAGCGGCGCTTTCTTTAAAAGAAGAAGGGATTACCGTTTCTATTATCAACTCCAATCCGGCTACCATCATGACGGATAAGGTTATCGGCGACCATGTTTACCTGCGTCCGTTAAGCGTTGATTCAATAGAGGTTATTTTACAAGAGCATATCGACTCTGCAGATTTACCTAGAATTGATGCTGTACTTCCTACAATGGGAGGCCAAACCGCGCTAAACCTCTGTAAAGAAGCGGAAGAACGTGGTGTTTGGGAAAAATACGGTGTAAAAGTGGTTGGTGTAGATGTTGCAGCAATCGAAAAAACAGAAAACCGCGAAGCTTTCCGCCAGTTAATGGTTGATATCGGCGTAGGTGTTGCTGAATCGAAAATTGCCAACTCATTTTTAGAAGGTAAAGAAGCTGCACAAGAAATCGGTTATCCATTGGTAATCCGCCCTTCGTACACTTTAGGTGGTTCTGGTGGTGGTTTTGTGCACAAAAAAGAGGAATTCGATGCTGCTTTAAAACGTGGTTTAGAAGCTTCGCCAACACACGAAGTATTGGTAGAGAAAGCTGTTTTAGGCTGGAAAGAATACGAGTTGGAGTTGTTAAGAGATAGCAACGATAACGTAATCATTATCTGTTCGATCGAAAACTTCGATCCGATGGGTATCCATACTGGAGATTCAATCACTGTTGCTCCGGCAATGACTTTGTCTGATCGTTGTTACCAGGATATGCGTAACCAGGCCATCAAAATGATGCGTGCAATCGGCAACTTTGCCGGCGGCTGTAACGTTCAGTTCTCGGTTAACCCGGCAAACGATGAAATTATCGCTATCGAAATTAACCCACGTGTATCGCGTTCATCAGCTTTGGCAAGTAAGGCAACCGGTTATCCGATTGCGAAAATTGCAGCTAAACTGGCTATCGGTTACAACCTGGATGAAATTGAAAATCAAATTACCAAAACGACTTCAGCATATTTCGAACCTACTTTAGATTACGTAATTGTTAAAGTACCGCGCTGGAACTTCGATAAATTTAAAGGCGCTAACAAAGAGCTTGGCTTGCAGATGAAATCAGTAGGCGAGGTAATGGCAATTGGCCGTACCTTTATTGAGGCATTACAAAAAGCTTGTCAGAGTTTAGAGATCAACCGCGCTGGTTTAGGTGCAGATGGCAAACAGGTACGCAATATTGAAGAGATTATGGACGGTTTGGAGCACGCTTCATGGAACCGTTTATTCTTAATAAAAGACGCCATGACAATGGGTGTACCTTTGGAATCCATCCGTAAGGTAACTAAAATTGATAAATGGTTCTTAAACCAGATTCAGGATCTTGTATTGCTTGAAACTGAATTAAAAAGATATTCGCTAAACAATATCCCTCAGGATTTCTTTGTAACACTTAAACAAAAAGGATTCTCTGATATCCAGATTGCCTGGTTGTTAGGCAATGTTACCGAAGATGAGGTTTACGATCGCCGTAAAGCTTTAGGTATAAACAGGGTGTATAAAATGGTTGATACCTGCGCTGCTGAGTTTCCGGCCAAAACACCATATTACTATTCTACTTTCGAAGAAGAGAATGAATCAAAACCTTCTGACAGGAAAAAAGTAATTGTTTTGGGTTCAGGCCCTAACCGTATTGGTCAGGGTATCGAATTCGATTATTCATGTGTACATGGTTTATTGGCTGCAAAAGAATCGGGTTTTGAAGCCATCATGATTAACTGTAATCCTGAAACGGTTTCTACCGACTTTAACATGGCCGATAAATTATACTTCGAGCCTGTTTTCTGGGAACACGTTCGCGAAATTATCGAGCTGGAAAAACCTGAAGGTGTAATTGTTCAGCTAGGTGGTCAGACCGCGCTGAAAATGGCAGAAAAATTAACTGAAAAAGGTATCAAAATTATCGGAACATCTTTCGAAAACATGGATATTGCCGAAGACCGCGGCCGTTTCTCTGATCTTTTGAAAGAATTAAACATTCCTTATCCAAAATATGGTGTTGCAGAAAATGCCGAAGAGGCAATTGTTGTCGCAAATGAGGTAGGTTATCCGGTATTGGTCCGTCCGAGTTATGTATTAGGTGGCCAGGGTATGAGCATCGTAATTAACGATGAAGACCTTGAAAAAGCAGTGGTGAAGTTATTGGGCGATTTACCGGGCAACCGCGTATTGATTGATCACTTTTTAGATAGGGCAGAAGAAGCAGAATCCGATTCAATTTCTGATGGTGATGATGTACACATTGTGGGTATGATGGAGCACATCGAGCCTGCAGGTATCCACTCAGGAGATTCGTTCGCCGTATTACCTACATTCAGCTTATCAGAAACGGTAACTAAAGCAATGGAAGAATACTCGATCAAAATTGCCAAAGCATTAGATGTACGAGGTTTACTTAACATTCAGTTCGCCATTAAGGATGAGAAAGTATATGTAATTGAGGCGAACCCAAGGGCATCGCGTACGGTTCCTTTCATCGCAAAAGCTTACGATGTTCCATATATTAATATCGCGGCTAAAATTATGTTAGGCGTAGCAAAGCTGAAAGATTTTACTATCGTTCGTAAACTTAAAGGTTATGCCATTAAAGAACCGGTTTTCTCTTACGAGAAATTCCCGGAGGTAGCGAAAGAATTAGGTCCTGAAATGAAATCTACAGGTGAAGCGATCCGTTTCATCAAAGATTTAGAAGATCCTTACTTCCGCAAGCTTTACAAAGACAAATCAATGTATTTGAGTAAGTAATCTGCTTACAAAGGTTTATAAAATAGCAATGGCCAGTGAAAAAATCACTGGCCATTTTTGTTTCGTCATCTCGACTGAAGCGCAGCGAAATGGAGAGATCTTTTAACTGGCGTAAAAGATTTCTCCACTTCGGTCGAAATGACGATCTGTATTAAACCTCGGTTATTGCTTCAACTTCGGTATCCTGGTTGGTGTATCTGTTCCGTTTACAATGCTGGTTGCACTCTTAGCAATTGCTTTAATAGTAGAAAGGATATTCTCTACATCTAAAGAGCTGTATTCGTCCTTTACGCTGTGGTACAATTTATCAATATCAATTTTATCCGTACTGATGGTATGTGCCGGTACGCCTAAAGCAGCTAAAGTTGCATTATCGCTTCTATAAAATAAGTTTTGATCCGGATAGGGATCCGGATGGAAAGTAAATTCAGTTCCTGCTAAGTTTTTCTGTAAAATCTTCCCAAAATCAGATCTTTCGTAACCGGTAATAAATGCGGTGTTTTTTCCAAACTTAGAATCTTTGCCGATCATTTCGATATTGAACATGGCTACAACATCATCAGGATTTAGTTTTTCTGAGAAATATCTTGCGCCAAAACCACCAATTTCTTCAGCAGTAAAAGCAACAAAGATCAAGGTACGTTCGTTATTTTTTTGTGCTTTATAATATTTGGCCAGGGCAATCATGGCCGTTGTACCCGAGGCATCATCATCAGCTCCATTGGCAATACTATCGCCATCTACCGGTTTTAAGAAACCCAGGTGATCATAATGACCCGAGAAAATTACAATTTCTTTCGCTTTTGATTTACCTGGAATTACGCCTGCTACATTAAACAATGGCATTTTGGTTACTTTGCTTTTAATAGTGGCCGAAAAATCCGTTGCCGCATCTTTACCTAAAACAAAAACCTGTACAGCACCGTTGGTTGCATTTACATCTTTTTCATCAACAGTAGTTGGTTTGCTGAAATGATCTTTATAACGGTTAAAAAGATCGGCAAATTTATTATCAACTAAAACGATCTGGTTTTTATCAGTGTTCAGCATGGTTCTGAACTGCGCTACAAAAGGCTTTTCAGGATCTAATTTAACAACAGTGGTGTTGGATTTATCAAGCGTAACACTTTCTGTGGTAACACCGGTAACCATTATATTTTCTAGTGCAATTTCCTGTCCGTCTATTTTAACACTGGTACTTTGGTTAGCAACCTGGTATTTGTTAAAAGTTTGTCGGAATGTTTTTTCACCTGTTAAGGGCTGCAGACCGATTTTCTTAAATTCTGATTCAATAAAAGTAGCGGCTTTATCAATCCCAGGAGTAAAGGTTTCACGCCCTTGCATATCATCTGCACTTAAAGTTTTAATCAGGTGATCGGTGTACTCACGTGTGATGATTTTATCAATGTTTTGCGCTTTAAGCTGCAAACTTGCCATCCCGACAAGGGTAAGGAGGAATATTTTCTTCATATAATAAGTTGTAAAAAGGGTGAATTTAGGGTTTTTGGTTGATAATCCTGAGGTTTTGTGGTTGATAGTTTATTGGTTAATGGTCTGGTTGCTCATCGTTAATAGCCTAATGGTTTATAGTGTATCACTTTTGGACATGATCTATGATCCATCTAACTATGAACCATTTGCTACCTCTTCCATTAGCCATCTTCCATACTATTCTCCGTTCCAATCGTATTTTTCGAGGTCGCGGTATGCTTTTCCTTTTAATATTTCTTTCTTCTTTGACGATTCAGAATCAACCCTCGTTCCATGAATATTATCGGCCACCTCAAAATGAAAATCCTTGTCCTTTTTCGAATGATAAATGGATACTTCGTCTCCATCCGCTATTGCATAATCATATGGTCCGCGGGCACTCATCAGTTTTACAAATACAGGCAAACATTCAAAAAAGATAAACAGCAGCCCGATAAAAGTAACCGCAATTGCCGTATTGTTATCCCGGGTGCCATCTACGTTGAATTTAAGTTGCCCCAATGCCCAGTTGCGATCAGCAAAACCAGCAATATCCGATAAACTGTCTAACTGTTTTTTGGTGTATAGCTTTTCAGCAAACAGTCCATCAAATTCTTTGCGTTTATCTACAAAACCTTCCGATTTATTGATGTTGGCTTTCAGCGAATCTAATTCTGCCGTGCGTTGTGCAATCTCCGCTTCCTTGCGTTTGGCGTATGGCCCATAGCCCATTACACCTGATGTTTCGGTGGTTTTATTTCCGAAAATCTCGAAATTAAGCTTTTGTCTATCCGCTTTAATTCCTTTCTCAAGTGAATCCCGGGTGGCTTTCTGCTGATTTAACCTGCCAAACTCTACCTGATATTTTTTTTCGAAGGCTTTGTTCAAGGTGTCGATTTTAGCACGTTGACCATTCAGGTAACTCACCTTTAGGCGTTCTTTAATTTCTTTATCGAAAATTTTAAGCTCTATGGGTCTCGAAATAACCATACCGATCATAATGGCCAATAGAATACGCGGTGTGGCCTGTAATAACTGTTTATTGGTGCTGGCACTTTTATTAATGCTCGATACAATATAGCGGTCCATATTAAAGATGGCTGCTCCCCATAAAAAGCCGAAAACAATAGCGAAAACCACAGCCAGATCGTCGCCTTTAAATACAAAATACATGGCATAACCTCCAGAAAGGGCAGCAAATAAGCCTGTAAAAAAGATGGTGGCACCAATGCCAGTATATTTATTTTGTTCTGAAGGATACTTTTCCAGTGTCGGGATATGAGCGCCAGAGCAGAACCAAAAGAAACGGTTCAGTTTGTCCATTTGTAACTGTTTATAATTAAACGCCTAAGGGTTAAAGTTGTTACAGTTTAACACAAAATTTATGGCATTTTTTTGATGGCGACCATAAAGTTGATTTTCCTATATTTGCATAAATACATTTTATAAAATGAAAGAAATATCGGTACAAGAACTAAAAGAGAAAATCGATAACAAAGAAGATTTTCAATTAATTGATGTTCGTGAAACATTCGAATACGAGGTTTCCAATCTTGAAGGCGAGAATATCCCCTTAGGTGGAATTTTAATTGAGGCTGATAAGGTTGCGAAAGATAAGCCGGTAATTATTCAATGCCGTAGCGGAAAAAGAAGCGCAGCAGCGGTAATGCAGTTGGAGCAACAATACGGATTTGATAATCTTTATAACTTAAAAGGCGGTATTTTAGCTTGGCAAGAAGCTTTTGATCCGAGCATGCCGGTTTACTAAGGTTCATAATAACCAATAAACAAATTCCAATTATCAAACTGTAACCGCTGAAATGAATCGTAAGTATTCCTTTCCGACACAAGGGTTTGATAATTGGTTATTGCAAGTTGGTCATTAATTAGTTCATTCTATTACAAGATAAATTTCCTCATTGTGGGTAAAAAATTTGCTTTAAATATCTTCTATAACCTAGCCATTATCCTTTCTATTTTCGGATTGGTGTGGTGTTATAACAATGCTAAGTATCTTCCTGCTGGTTTTTTGGTAGGCACAACGGCTTGTTTGTTTTACTTTAAGTATCAACTTACTAAAGACATCAGAAAAAGCTTTAAAGAAAAAGATCAGAAGTAATACCTGCTAAGCCTAAACCTGGCAGATTTTTTAAGATATACTTCCCGTCTTCGAAAGCTGGATCAGTAAATGGGTTATTTTTGGTCAGCCATGGCCCATCTAAATCGGCCCAGTTGCATAAGGGAGCCAAAGCGGCAGCAGCCAAAGTAGCGCAACTTGTTTCGCTCATACAACCGATCAGCACTTTCATTCCAAAAGAACGGGCTTTCAAAATAATCTGATGGCCTTCATACATGCCGCAGCTCTTCATCAGTTTTACGTTAATGCCATGATAAGCCCCTTTCAGTTTGTTCATGTCGGCTAAACGCTGTACCGCTTCATCGGCCAGTAATGGAATAGGGCTACGCGCTGTTAACCAGGCATTTCCGTCCAGGTTGTTTTTATCCATAGGTTGCTCAATCAATACCACACCCTGGTTATGCAGCCAATAAATTAAATCAATCGCTTTTATCTTATCTGTCCAGCCCTGGTTCGCATCTACATATAAGGGTACATTGGTCATGCTCCTAATGGTTTCGATAATTTCCTGATCGTTATCTCTCCCCAGTTTAACTTTAATCACTTTAAAAGCTTCGGCATCTTTCAGTTTTTCGCGGATTACTTCAGGCGTATCAATGCCAATGGTATAAGAAGTTACCGGCATGTTAGCAGGATCTGCGCCGTACATTTCATAACAGGGTTTATTTAACAATTTCCCTTTAATATCGTTAAGCGCAATATCTATCGCCGCTTTAATGGCAGGCTGACCTGGAACAAGGCTGTCCAAATAGCTAATAATTTCTTTGAAATCGAATGGATATTGGATTTTGTTCCAATCTACAAGCTGCAGAAAAGCTGCTGCACTTTCGTAGCTCTCGCCCATATATGGCACCATAGAAGCCTCACCATAACCAACCACACCTTCATGCGCTATCTTTAACAACATTAAGGGTGTACTGGTACGGGTAAATTTCGAAATCGAAAAAGGATGTTTTAATTCTAATTCAAATTGCCTGCAACTAATCTTCATTGTCAATCGTCTTCTAAATAAATAAGGTAATTATCGCTTTACAAATTATCTTTGTTTTATTAACGCAACTACCACTGCCATGAAAAACAATTCAAGATTACGGTATTTTATTTATTTATCCTTAATAATTATTGGAGGATGTACCACCGGAAAAAATGCCTTACAAAAAGGTGATTATGATGCTTCGGTTGAAAAATCGGTAAGCAGGCTACAGAACTCACCGAAAAACAGCGAAGCCATGCAAGTGTTAAAAACAGCTTACGATTTAGCACTAAAGGATCATTTAAGAAAAATTGAAGAGGCAAAAGCATCTAACGACCTTTTCAGATGGGAATCGGTGATGTACGATTATCAAAAAATCAATCAATTGGCTGATGATATCAATAGTTGTCCGGCCTGTTTAACGGTTGTTCCAGGTCCGACAAAATACATCAATGAGCTTGCGGATAGTAAATATAATGCTGCAGCAGCCAGATATAACTCTGGTTTAAGTTATTTGAGGGAAAATAATCGCCAGGCAGCTAAAAAAGCCTATTACGAATTTGAAAAAACGCAAAATCTCCAGCCAAACTATAAAGATGTAAAATCTAAAATGGAAGATGCCTACTGGGCAGCAGTGGCAAGGGTAGTGGTGCAGCCGATTATTGTAAACAGTGGAACGTATAAGTTAAGTGCCGATTATTTTCAGCAACAGATTGATCAGTTTATTGGAAGTTACTCCAGGAATAAGTTTGTGATTTTTTACGGCGAAGCACAGGCTACCGAGCAAAAAATTGTTCCCGATCAGGTATTGAGTTTAAACTTTGACGATTTTATGGTAGGCCAGACCTATGTAAAAGAAAGGGTAGAAAAGTTAAAACGCGACAGTGTGGTAATCGGCGAAACACATGATAAAAAACCGGTTTATGGCACAGTAAAAGCAAACTTAAGTATTTTCGAAAAGAATATTTCGTCGTCAGGATTACTGGATATGAGCATTACTGATTGGAAAACAAAAAAATTGGTTCGCCAACAGAAATTCCCCGGAACTTATGTTTGGCGTGATAGCTGGGCCAGTTATAAAGGGGATGACAGGGCCTTGAGTAAACAACAATTGGCTATTACCAGAAGAAAAGAAACATTACCACCTCCACCAAGTGCCTTATTTTTAGAATTTACCAAACCGATTTATACGCAACTGGTTGACGATATCAGTTATTATTACAACAACTATTAGCTTAACCACCCCCCGACCCCTCCTTGAAAAGGAGGGGAGTTAACACCTCACGCTGTAGATGGAAGAGGTTTCACTTACTGCAGTAACATCCCTCTCCTGCAGGAGAGGAAGAAATTGGACATTGCGATGCCATTCGCGTAAATAGGGTAAGGTGGTTGTAATCCCTGCGTTAAAATAAAACATCATTGCTTAGCCCTAAGAATATAATGGCTAATATTGCAGTAATGAACACTGGCTTATACAATCCTTTCCAAAACTTCGATTTTTTATATAAAACCTGCTTTTTAAGCGGAAAAACTTTTAATTCTCCTGTAATCCAGGTGCCTTTGCTTCCCAAATGGTTGCTTGAACAGGCAGCTTTAAGTGGCGAAGAGCAGATCCAGTTTTTGGATGAGAGTATCCGTTCGTACAATACGCTGGTTATCCCGGTAAATACTGAGATAAACGAGCAGTTTTTAAATCCTTTGGAAGATAAAATCGAAGCTGCATTTGCAATAGGTTACGATGCCGTTTCTGCATTGCCTGAACTGGATCTTTTCAACTGGATCGGAAAGTTTTTATATGGCTTTGTGTATATCGAAATGCATTCTGCTTTACGGAAAGAAATGACTGCTGATGGCTTAAACATGTCGCAATCTTTGATGATGAAATTTGCCAATCTGAATTTCATGATGCAGAACCTCTATACCAGCCTGGAGTTTGAAGATTTTTCACCATGGTCTATCACGGTAGTAAAACTCGAAAACGGAGAAACGCCATTCAGTTTCCGTGATGAGATTAACACTCTAACCTTCTCGTTAAAAATGAAAGATTTTGGCATCATTGCCTGTTTACAGGACAACGGCACCAATAAACGCTATCACCAGGATCTCATCAATGAGATAAAAGGCAAAGCTTTAACTGCCGAGCAGTTTGAAGAGCTGAGCGCCCGCTTTTATTATTCAGCCTATCTTTTTAACCGTTTACCTGAATATACTTTTATGCCTGTTGAAGGCATCACTTATATTGAAGCAATGCCTTTACGTGGCAATATGACCAAGCCGCTTTTTGATGTCTGGCAAAACAAAGTATATGCTCAGGTACTTGAAAATTTCTGGAAACCCTGGGGTTATGTGGTATTCGAGATCATTAAAAATCCTGATGAGCCAATGAGTTTCTTCGAAAAGCCAAATTTGCCTACTGCTGGTTAAGTTTTTACCCCAGATGTACATGGATAAACACAGATTTAACTTCTTCGATAACCTAAATGCAATCGTCATTTCGAAAGGAGTCAAACGAAGTCGAGAAATCCATTTTAAATCTCTCTCAGCTTAACTTTGAGGGGCTATGCTTCAGTCAGGTTGACGACTAATTAAATCCCCAGTTTTGTTCTGATGACGGTGAAGAAATTTTCTAAAATACCAGGGACAAAAATAATGGTAAAAATCAGGCCAGTTAATGCGCCAAATAAGTGGGCATCATGATTGATATGGTCTCTTGCGTTACGCGAGGCATAAGCACAATAAATTAAGTACAATACTCCAAAAATGATAGCAGGTATCGGAATGGGAATAAACATGAGATATAAGCCTGTTAACGGGCTGTATAGTATAAAACTTAATACTACGGCGCTTATTGCTCCGGATGCGCCTAAACTATTATAGTTAAACGTGTCCTTGTGCCTAAAAATAGTCGGAAGATCGCTTAAAACCATCGCAACAAAGTACATCAGTCCAAACCGCCAGCTTCCCATCATGCTTTCGAGTGCAAAAGCAAATGCATAAAAGGTAAACATGTTAAAAAATAAGTGCATCCAATCGGCATGGATTAAACCACTGGTTATAATCGTATAAATATTCCTTCCCTTTGATACAGTGTACGGATGCAACATGAACTTTCCATACAGGGAGTGATCGTAGAAAGCGTATAGGCTGGTAATAATGGTAAAAACAAAAATTATTGAAGCAACTGGTGCAATATTAAAGTATTCCATAGGGTTTATTTTAAATCAAGTTTTACGTCTGTAACCAAACGGGCTACCGGATATCTGTTGTGTGTTTTTTCGTAATAATCAGAATTTTTATACACAAAATCAAGCTGTGCAGCTGCATTCTTCGCAAATTCTGCATCTGAAGCCTTTTTAGCTTCGAGTTTATTTTTTAAATCAGGGTTATTTTTGAGGAGTTCTGTAGCCGTATCTTCAAAAACATAGGCCGAATAGTGTTCTTTCATATCCAGAATAGAATCGAAAAAATTCCAGTTGAAATAAGAATCTGTGGCCTGGGGCTCCAAGGTTTCTACAATATAACGGTTAGTCGGCTGATTTACATAAACCACATAATCGCCGGCGTAGTATTGCAGTTTCTGAGAGATGGTATTCACTTTTACGCCCGAGTGCAGGTAATGACCTTCATATGGGCGGGTTCCGGTTTTAAAATCACCGATATAATAATTGTCAACCGCAATTTTCTGATCGCTTTTTAATTCCCTGATTTTAACATGATTTAGCTTAAGCAGCTCAATAACGCGATCCCAGGCTTTCGGAATAATGTAGGCAACAGGTTTTTGAACAGATAATGCAGGTTCAAACTTGTTCCATTCTTTAATGGTTTTGGTGTAAGGCTTGCTGCGATCATAATATAAACGATTAGCGCCGCTTACCGTGCTGGGCTTTTGCCCGGCCTCAAAGCCCTTAAAGGTCAAATCGTTTACCTCGGTCTTATTCAACCTCCATTCTAAAGGAAATTCCTTTTGTGCAGCTACAAATTCATCAGCCTTTCGCTTATTCTCCCCAATAATTCTGGCATCTCGTTCTACAACCTGAATATAGGTTTGCAAAAGCTTATAAGTGGCATCCACACGCAAATCATACGATTTTAACATATGTGTTTCTGGCATAAAACCAATGGTATTGTGCAGGGTGGTATACCCGGTAGAATAACGTGGAGGATCTATAAAACCTGTTATTCCAGTTTCCGGCGTTTCGCCTATTGAGTTTACATAAGGAATCATCGGATAACCCAACTTTTCCATACCGCGATATAGATCAGGCACCAGTGTTTTAGTCAAATAATCAGAAAGTATAGGGTTCAGCTTATCTTTTTGTGTTGGGATAAGCGTCATCACATATTGATAATCGGCACCATTGCTGGTGTGGGTATCTACAAATATTTCGGGCTGCCAGGTGTTGAAAATGAGTTGGAATGTTGCCGAATTTTTCGAATCAGTTTTAATGAAATCACGGTTCAGATCGAGGTTTTTACTATTCCCTCTAAAGCCATAAGCAACTGGCCCGTTCTGGTTAGCCCTGGATGTTCCGCTACGGTTAAAACTGCCATCTATATTGTAGATGGGAATGATGCAGATCACTACATCTTTTGGCAATTTGCGAGTTTTAAGGAGATCGCGGGCTAACATCATTGAGGCATCAATTCCCTCTGGTTCGCCAGGATGGATTCCATTATTGATCAATAACACCCTTTTGTTGCTTTTCCTGATCAGTGCCGGATCGAAAACCTGATCATGTGACAATACCAATACGTGTAAAGGTTTTCCAAAATCAGTACGCCCATAGGAAAATAGTTTGGCTTCGGGATAAGTTTTAGCCAGGTTTTTGTAATAAGATATTGCTTCGGTATATGTTGTAGTTTCGATTTTCCCACTTAATTCGAAAGGTGTTTTTTGTGCCGCAGCTTTTAACCTGATAGATAGCAAACAAAACACAAAAAATTTTCTCATGCCTTAAATCTAAGAAATTGAAATAATGTTATTAAAGTGTTTTACGATAATATTTAAGACCACCAAACATGTATTTAAAACCTATGGTGTAGGTGTTATAGATATCGGGTGAGAAGTTTTTAAATTTTTGCCTCGAATCGTTATAACCATCCAGGCCTTCGCCTCTAGTATAGTTCAATTGTGAATTGATATTGATGACATACCGCATATAACCGTATCCATCGTTAATGTAATAGTTAAACCCTAAGTTTAAAGGCACCAATAGCTCCAAGGTCTTATCTTCTCCCAAAAAAGGGCCATAACCTGGAGCAGAAGCGGCCCAAAGTGGTTTATACCTTACAATATCGGTAATGTTATTGTTAATCGCCCCTATACCCAAACCCAGATACAAACCTCTTATATTGTATAAAAACTCACTTTTATTGTAGTTCACCACCTCACCAAGCATCAGCTTTACATTGGCTGTAATTGCTGTATATTTGTTTACAAACTGACGGTTGTTCGGGTCGGTTCGTATATTCCCGCCTTTGACCGTACCATACTGTCCCTCTAAACCTAAGGTTAAGAAGGGCGTGATATGATAATCTAATACACCATAGACTGTATATCCAATACTTCCTTTATTTACATCGGTATAAGAGTTGTTTATTCCTGCTCCAAAACCATACGACATGTTAAAATAGTTGGCTTGGGCAAAAGCAAAACCTCCTATAAAAACAAGCGAAAAGGTAATGAAGGTAGCTTTCAGCAAATTAAAAATCATATCGTTTTTTTACAAAAATAATATGATTATTCGATATCTATAACTTTTACCTTTGAATTATGAGCACATACACCAACATTAACAAATCAATCGAGCAGCGATTTATAAAATATGCAAAGATTGATACCCAATCTGATCCAAATTCTCCTACCTGTCCGTCAACCCTAAAACAGAAGAACCTGGGCAAAGTGTTGGTTCAGGAATTGTTAGAATTTGGCATTTCTGATGCCGAAATGGACGATAATGGCTATGTTTATGGTACAATCCCATCTAACACCAATAAGCCGTTACCTGTAATTTTCTTTTGCTCGCATATGGATACCTCACCTGATTGTAGCGGCGAAAATGTTAAACCGATTATTCATGAAAATTATCAGGGACAAGACTTAATTCTACCAGATGATCACCATATTGTTATCAAACTTTCTGAACACAAAGACCTAAAACATCAGATTGGAAATGATATTATTACCGCTAGCGGCACAACTTTATTGGGCGCAGACAATAAAGCTGGACTAGCAGAAATTATGGAAGCTGCAGCATTTTTAATGAAAAACCAAGAGGTAAAACACGGAACCATCAAACTTCTTTTTACACCAGATGAAGAAATAGGCAGGGGTGTAGACAAAGCAGATTTAAAGAAATTAGGTGCCGATTTTGGCTATACGATAGATGGAGAAACACTGGGCTCCATTGAAGATGAAACTTTTTCTGCGGATGGTGCCACCCTTAAGGTTTATGGCGTAAGTACACATCCGGGCTTTGCAAAAGGAAAAATGGAAAGCGCTATAAAAATCCTCGCTGAAATTTTAGATTCGCTGCCAAAAAATACACTTACACCAGAAGCTACACACCAAAAGGAAGGGTTTATCCATCCGGTAAGTATAAATGGGCAGGTAGAAGAGGCAGAAGCACAGTTTATCATCAGGGATTTTACCGATGAAAAACTAGCCGCACATGGGCAGTTTTTGGAAGAAACTGTAAAAAAGGTAATGGCGAACTATCCGAAATCTACCTACAAGCTTAATATTAAAGCACAATATCGCAATATGAAACAGATTTTAGATCAGCATCCTAAAATTGTGCAATATGGCATTGAAGCCATTGAAAGAGCTGGCGTGGTTGCCAAACAACAAAGTATCCGTGGTGGAACAGATGGCTCGCGACTTTCATTTATGGGTTTACCATGTCCCAATATTTTTGCCGGCGAACATGCCTTTCATAGTAAACAAGAATGGGTAAGCGTACAGGATATGGAAAAAGCTATACAAACCATTATAAATATTGCTTGTATTTGGGAAGAGAAGGGGTAAGTCCTGAGTCAGTAGTCTTGAGTCTAATCATCGATTAATAAGGACTATTGACTTTGGACTCAGGACTAATAAGAAGCTTGTCCAATATCTAACCTCGCAATTTTTCCTTCTTTGTTTACCTGAAATTTAAAGCAGGTTTTAAAATCGCCCCATTGGTCGGAGTGGAAATGACCATATACCTCCAAACCATTGTTTTCAACTTTATCTATACAGGTAAAACGCTCATGCCCTAGTGCTTTCCTGAAGAAATTATTAAATTTCATCTGGTTCCCGTCATCATAAAAGGCAACTTCGGCAGCAAATAAAGAAAACCACGTTTTCTCATCGCCTTTTTGCAACGCCATAATCGCAGCCTTTACTTTTACATTTGATAATTTGGTTAAATCTATCGCCATAGCTTCTGATCTTGTTTTGAGGGAAAGTAAATTTGCGGATAATAAAACAAACGGGGTATTAAGCTTTAAGCCGTGATCAAAATTAATAAAAAAGATATTTTTAAAGCCCATCTTTTTACTAATTTAGCTTGTCATGATAACTCTCGAAAACGACTATATAAAAGTTAGCCTGGCGGCTAAAGGCGCAGAACTTCAAGGTTTATTTAGCAAAGAAACCAAGCTGGAATATTTATGGAATGCCAACCCAAAGTATTGGGCAAAACATAGCCCGGTTTTATTTCCCATAGTTGGCTCATTAAAAAATAACAGTTTTAACTATGAAGGTAAAAATTATGAGTTACCCAGGCATGGATTTGCCCGCGACCATATATTCAGTTTCGAAAAAATAAGTGAAAACGAAGCTGTTTTTACGTTAACCCAAAATGAAGATACGTTAAAAGTATATCCCTTTGATTTCGAGCTGAAACTGAGGTACCGGCTAATCGGCAGGAAACTGAATTTAACTTATGAGGTAAGAAATACGGGTACTGCCGAACTTCTATTTTCCATTGGTGCGCATCCGGCATTTGCGGTACCAAACACGCCAAATACCGTTTACGAAGATTACTATCTGGCTTTTAATGCTGATGAGAAATTAAGCTATTGGAAACTTGAAGATGGCCTGGTGGCCGATGAAACCAAAAATATCGAGCTTAATGCACATCAGCTAAAGCTTAAACATGATTTGTTTTATAACGATGCGTTGGTTTTTAAAACCCTGCAAAGCAACTGCATTAGTTTGCTCAACACTAAAAATGATTATGGCCTCCATTTCCATTTTGAAGATTTTCCATTTTTTGGAATATGGGCGGCAACCGATGCGCCATTTGTATGTTTAGAGCCTTGGTGCGGAGTTGCTGATGGCGTTAACCACGATCAGGAATTAACCCACAAAGAGGGCATAATAAAGCTTGATCCAGGCAAAAACTGGTCGCGCTTTTGGGAAGTAGAGTGTTTTTAAACTAGTTTTTTATTGATTGGTTTATTTATCAAAGTAACGTGCAGTGCTTTATCTGGTTAAGATTTTTTTCCTACTAAAGCGATAACCTGCTTAATGTTTCTCTGGTTACCCCAAGATAAGATGCAATAAGGGTTTTCGGAATCCTTTGCTGTAAAGATGGATATTGGTTGCACCATTGTTTGTAACGCTCGCCGGCATTGTTACTCAATAAAGCCAATACCCGCTTTTGTAAAGCCATATTCCCTGTCGTATACTTTTTCCTGAAAAAATATTCCATTTTGCGTGAAGAGTCACAAAGCTTTTCCTTGTTTTCAAAAGAGATGGAAAGTGTTTCGGTATCTTCTATACAGTCTACATTTAAAGTGGCAGGCATGCCAGTATTAAAAGCATTTGGGTCTGAAAACCACCATTCTTCCATGGCCAACTGTAAAATATATTCTTTTCCTTCATTATCGGTATATGAAGATTTTACGATGCCTTTCACAACAAAATGTTCCTGGCTGGCCACATCACCCGCCTGGATAATGTACTGATGTTTTTTGTATTTCCGTTTGGTAAAAAAAGATGCAGCATGTTCAAATTCTTCATCTGTTAAACAGATAATCTGGTGAATGTGTGCTCTTAAAAAATCTAATTCCATGTTTATTATGCAAACAAATGTACTCTTTATTGCAGATTTTTAAACCCAACACACTTGTTTTGATCAAATATCGGCGTGATAATCATCACATTAAAATAGTGATATATGTCCTTTACAAAAATTTGTGCTTGCATTATGTTTGCAGCACACAACACACAAATGAAACTTAAATTATTAGCCTTAATCGCCGTATCATCATCTTTAATTTGCCTAAAGGCACATGCCCAGAGTTTAGCAAAAATGAACTGGTTTAACGAACCCGAAAAATGGGAAATTAAAGATAAAAATACCTTTAGCTTGTTCGTTCCTGCAAAAACCGATTATTGGCGCATTTCGCATTATGGTTTTACGGTTGATGATGCCCCTTTTTATTATGCTACTTATGGTGGCGAATTCGAGGTAAAAGTGAAAATTACCGGAAATTATGTAACCACGTTTGATCAAATGGGATTGATGCTTCGCATTAATGAAGAAGAATGGATTAAAGCAGGAGTTGAATTTGTTAATGGGAAACAAAATGTAAGCGCCGTTGTAACGCATAAAACGAGCGACTGGAGCGTGGTAGAATTGGAGAAAGCACCTGCATCAATCTGGATGAAAGCGATTAGAAAACTAGATGCAGTAGAAATTTTCTATTCATTTGATGATAAAAAATATACCATGCTGCGTACCTGTTATTTTAAAGATAATGCCCCGGTAATGGTTGGCCTTGTGGCTGCATGCCCTGATGGGAAAGGTTTTAACGCTACATTCGAAAATTTTAAAGTTACGCCTACGCCAGATCAGCGCAGGTTGGATTGGGCAAAAAAACAACAGAATTAATGAGACTCACCCGTACCGTCATTTTGAGCGATTGCAACGCAGTTAAGAACCCGAAGGCTCAGCGAACTAAATCTATCTAAAGCGTATTTTTTGACTTAGATCTCTCCATTTCGCTGCGCTCCAGTCGAGATGACGCGAAGATTCCCTCCTGCGCGAGAATCACGACCTTTCTAGTAATTTTGATTAAATCTGAGCCAACTGATCAACCAAATCCTGAAAACCTGGTCGCTCTAAAGGCACTGTAGCCAAACAGGCATCTTTAAGTTCACTGATCATTTTATAAACTTCCTCACTTACTTCTTCGTTTTTTAAAGAAAGTAAATCATCAAGCAGATAACCATAAGCGCTTACTTCTATCCGTTCCAGTACCTTAGCCGTTTCAGTAGAAGTTTTATCGTAAAAACTGGCTGCACCAAAATCGCCGAATAAAGTACTGCCTTCATCATCAATTAAAGTATTGTGCGCATATAAATCGCCATGCATAATGCCCGCTTTATGTAATTGAGCAGCCAATGAAGCAATGGTTTTAGCAATACCGATGATCTGTTTTTCAGAAAGTTTTCTGTCAGTAGGAAAAACATCCTTTGTACAGCTTTCTAAACTTGGCGGATTGCCAAGATTGTAAAAATGATTCGGAATCAGATCCATTACCAAGCCTTTTTTATCATCCGGATGGTGCGTAATCCGTCCGATCAGGTTAACCAAACCCGGATGGTAGCCTGCAGCAATATAGGCCGTCATTTCATCTTCGGGCAGGCCATCGCTGGTAACATTTCCCTTAAATATTTTAACGGCTACTTCAGTAGTTTCTTCTCCAATTGTTCTGTTGGCTTTCGAAATGACACCCGATGCACCCTCACCTAACAAATGGCTGATTTCCAAATCGTGCCAATGGATTAATGAAAGTGTTTCTACAGCCGGCGTTTTACTAAAGTTATTGCCTGAAAATGCAACCCACGAAAGTTTTGGCAGTTGCGTAATCCATTGCGGCAATTCCTGCAATTTATTCGCCGCAATCCGCAATAATGCTAAATTCTGGCAATTGCTCAATTCATCGGGCAATTGCGCCAAACGGTTTCCCGAAAGCATCAGTTTTTGCATCCTTTTGCAAAGGCCAATTTCCTTAGGCAATTCAGCAATATTGTTATTGGTTAAAATTAACCAGTGTAAATTCGGGTTGATCGACTTCGGTGGTACCATTTCAATCTGGTTGGATTTAAAACCAACAATATCCAGCGAAGGGCAATCGCCCAGTACTTCTGGTAAAATCGTGAAAAGGTTTTCGGAACAGAAAAAAATCTTCAACTTCTTTAAACTGCCAAAATCGGCAGGCAAGGCACTTAGCTTATTAAAAGATAAATCCAGCACTTCCAAAGTATCGGCCAACTCGAATATTTCCATTGGAAACTCGGTCAGGTTTTCAGAAAGCTTTAAAGATACTGCTCCTTTAAGTTCGCCACTTTGTAGTGCTAACAGGTTTTGCATAGGTGTGCTGGTTTCTAGTTAAGACAACGAAGATAGAGGTTTTTCTTAAGTCGGGGTTGATCAACGCTTAATCCCACATGCGTTCTTAATTCCTAAGGGACAATTTATTTAATTTGAGCCATATAAGACATAAAAGGATCATATAAGCTCAATATCCTTAAATGTTCTTCAATGTCTTATATGGTAAAAACTTTACGCCCTTCGCGTATCTCTCTATGCGCTTTGCAGTTAAAAAAATGGAAAATGTAAGATGGATGATGGAATTGATTCTGCTCTACCATTTATTAACCCATTTAAACAACTATCATTCACTCTCTATATTACAAAAAAACTAAATAGATTTCATCTATATATACACCTCCTCTACAACTTAAAACCAATACGTAACAACAATTAACCCTAGCGCATCTTTCTAACACCATAGCCCAATTTATTTTTTAATTTGCATTAGAAATTTAATCGCATATATTTACAAAAAACTTTAGGGGTGCCTACGTGCTGAGAAATACCCTTTGAACCTGATGCAGTTAGTACTGCCGAAGGGAAAAGTGAAAGCAATCTTAATATTGCTTTCTTTTCGACCTCCATTTTGGGGCAATCTCTATAGTTTTTCCAATTTTTTAAAATATGGAAGTAACTATAAACAATCAAAACTATCTGCTTAACGAGGCCTGTTCCATCGAACAGATGCTTGCTGATGTCATTTCAACCGAAACAAATGGCCTTGCCATAGCCGTTAACCAAACCATCATTTCCAAATCTGTTTGGGATAAGCATGTGCTAAACCCAGGTGATCAGATTATACTCATTAAAGCCACTCAGGGAGGCTAATGTAGAATTATTGAATGATTGAGTGAGAGAATGGAAGGTCTAACCTACTCATTCAATATTCAATCATTCAATAATTCATTCACTCAACTATTCAATCATCCTAATATGAAAAAAGAAAAAACACCAAACCAGGAAGTCATCAGCCGCAGTCCATTTCCGGCTTCACGCAAAATATTTGTACCGGGCAAAATTCATAATATCCAGGTCGCCATGCGCGAAATCAGCTTAACGGAAACCAAAATTCACAACGGATTTGGCCTGACCGAACCCAATCCACCCGTAACCGTGTATGATACCAGTGGCCCTTATACCGACCCGAATGCGGTTATTGATGTAAGGAAAGGAATTCCGAGATTAAGGGAGCAATGGATTAAAGACAGACAGGATGTAACACAGCTTGATCAATTATCTTCTGCTTACGGGCAACAACGCCTCGCGGATGATAAACTCAATGCTTTACGCTTTAACTATACCAATAAACCTTATAAAGCCCAGCCGGGTGCGAATGTATCGCAGATGCATTATGCAAAAAAAGGCATCATTACAGCCGAAATGGAATACATTGCCATCAGGGAAAACCAGCAGATCGAACTGTTAAATGCGCAATTGGGCGATCAGCACGAGGTAATGAACCACCAGCACCAGGGCAATAGTTTTGGTGCCAACACCCCAAAAGGCTACATCACACCCGAATTTGTAAGGGCAGAGGTAGCCGCGGGCAGGGCAGTAATCCCCTGCAATATCAACCATCCTGAATTGGAACCGATGATTATTGGTCGTAATTTCCTGGTGAAAATCAATGCCAATATTGGCAATTCCGCGGTTACTTCTACCATCGAAGAAGAAGTAGAAAAAGCCGTGTGGGCCTGCCGTTGGGGTGCCGACACCATTATGGACCTTTCTACAGGGAAAAATATTCATGAAACCCGCGAATGGATTATCCGCAATTCGCCGGTGCCCATCGGTACCGTTCCAATTTATCAGGCCCTGGAAAAGGTAAACGGCAAAGCCGAAGACCTCACTTGGGAAATCTTCCGTGATACGTTGATTGAGCAGGCCGAACAAGGCGTCGATTATTTTACCATCCATGCCGGGGTACTGCTTCGTTATGTGCCATTAACGGCGAAAAGAATTACCGGAATTGTTTCTCGTGGCGGATCGATCATGGCGAAATGGTGTTTGGCACATCATAAAGAAAACTTCCTTTATACCCATTTTGAAGAAATCTGTGAGATCATGAAAGCTTACGATGTGGCTTTCTCTTTAGGTGATGGTTTAAGGCCAGGTTGTATTGCCGATGCCAACGATGCTGCACAGTTTTCGGAGCTCGAAACGCTTGGCGAACTCACTAAAATTGCCTGGAAACACGATGTACAAACGATTATCGAAGGGCCAGGACATGTACCCATGCACCTGATTAAAGCGAATATGGAAAAGCAGCTTGACCATTGTGGTGAAGCACCCTTTTATACTTTAGGCCCTTTAACTATCGATATCGCACCCGGTTATGATCACATTACTTCAGCCATTGGTGCCGCGATGATTGGCTGGTTTGGAACAGCGATGCTCTGTTATGTAACGCCGAAAGAACATTTAGGCTTACCAAATAAAAAAGATGTAAAAGATGGTGTAATTACCTATAAAATTGCAGCCCATGCGGCTGATTTGGCTAAAGGTCACCCCGGTGCACAATACCGTGATAATGCTTTGAGTAAAGCGAGATTCGAGTTTAGGTGGGAAGACCAGTTTAATTTATCGCTCGATCCGGATACCGCAAAAGAATTCCATGATGAAACCTTGCCGGCAGAAGGTGCCAAAATTGCACATTTCTGCTCCATGTGCGGCCCAAATTTCTGTTCGATGAAAATTACACAAGATGTGCGTGAGTATGCTGCAAAACAAGGAGTAGCTGCATACGAGGCTTTGGCCAAAGGAATGGAGGAAAAATCGAAAGAATTTACTGAAAAAGGAAGCGAAATTTACTCTTAACGATATGGAACTGATCGTAATCGCCAAACCAACCGTTTTTAAAGAAGAAAGTAACCTAATCAACCAGCTTTTCGAAGCCGGTTTACAGGTTTTTCACCTACGCAAAGAAAACGTTGATAAGGCAGCATACCAGAAGATCATTGAAGGAATTTCATCTGAATACCATCCAAGGATTGCTTTACATCATTTCCATTCGCTTGCTAACGATTATAATATCCAGCGGATCCACCATAGAGAAAATTTCAGGAAGGAAAGGGATAATGTGGAATTGCCAGAAAATAAGATCTTCAGCACTTCTATCCATCACCTGGCTGATATGGAACAGATAAAGCAATACCAATACAGTTTCTTTGGCCCAGTGTTCAATAGCCTTTCCAAACCTGGTTATCAAGGTGTAATTCCGCCAGATTTCCGTTTGGAAAAACAACAAGCCACCCCGAAAATCATCGCACTTGGCGGTATCGGTTTAACCGAAATCGATCAGGTAAAAACAATGAATTTCGATGGTGTTGCGCTATTGGGGAGCATCTGGAATGATCCTTCCATAGCCCTAACTAATTTTAAAAAAGCCCGGGTTAAATGCCTTGCTTATGCTCAAAATTTAACAATACAACCATGATTCAGCCCTTACAATATATCTCGCAAGCCCCTAAATCAGGTACACACATCGATGCCATTGAGCAGGTGCTCAAGGCTGGTGGAAAGTGGATCCAGCTCAGAATTAAAAACCAGGCTGAAGCCGAAATCCTGCCTTTTGCAAAGGCTGCGCAGGCCTTATGCGAAAGTTATGGTGCCAAATTAATCATAAACGATTATCCGCACCTGGCAAAAGCCGTAAACAGTTATGGCGTACACTTAGGTTTACAGGATATGCCTATTCTGGAAGCCAGAAAAATTATTGGTAAACACCAGATTATCGGAGGCACGGCGAATACTTTCGAGCATATCCGGCAAAGGGTAGCTGAAGGAGCAGATTATATCGGTTTGGGGCCATTCAGGTTTACCCGTACTAAAGAAAACCTGAGCCCGATTGTAGGTTTAGCAGGTTACCAGGACTTAATGGAAAAAGTGAAGAATGCGGGGATCAGCACTCCCATTATAGCCATAGGAGGCATTGAAGCAGCAGATATTCCGGCTATACTCGAAACCGGAATTTACGGAATTGCTATCTCGGCAGCGCTCACCAACCAAACACAAACGGCTGCGGTTCTTGAAGAAATCAGCAGTAAATTCAGTATTCATTCGATTTAAAAATTACAGATATGTTAACCATAGCAGATCAAACTTTTAGCTCCCGCCTTTTTACCGGAACAGGAAAATTTAGTTCGGCAAAAGAGATGGAAAGCGCCTTAATTGCTTCGGCTTCTGAACTCGTTACAGTAGCCCTTAAGCGTGTAGATTTAAAAGGTAAAGACGACGATATCCTTCATCACCTTAAATATCCCCACATTAATTTAT
The DNA here is from genome assembly GCF_019317285.1 of Pedobacter sp. D749. Taxonomy (NCBI): domain Bacteria; kingdom Pseudomonadati; phylum Bacteroidota; class Sphingobacteriia; order Sphingobacteriales; family Sphingobacteriaceae; genus Pedobacter; species Pedobacter sp. D749. The sequence goes on along the minus strand of NZ_CP079218.1, from coordinate 5,185,598 downwards.
TGCCCAATACTTCTGGTGTGCGTAACGCAAAAGAGGCCGTTTTTGCCGCTCAACTGGCACGCGAAGCCTTAGAAACCAACTGGATCAAACTGGAAATCCATCCTGATCCGAAATACCTCATGCCCGACCCGATTGAGACCTTAAAAGCCACAGAAGAACTGGTTAAACTCGGTTTTGTGGTGCTGCCTTATATCCATGCCGATCCTGTTTTATGTAAACGTTTGGAAGATGTGGGAACAGCGGCTGTAATGCCCCTTGGTTCTCCAATTGGCAGTAATAAGGGACTAAGAACGATCGATTTTTTAGAGATTATCATTAGCCAGAGCCGGGTGCCGGTAATTGTTGATGCAGGTATTGGCGCGCCTTCTGATGCGGCTAGAGCCATGGAAATAGGGGCAGATGCCGTTTTGGTGAATACTGCAATTGCCATAGCTAAAAACCCAACCAATATGGCTATTGCCTTTAAACTGGCTGTAGAAGCCGGCAGAATGGCATTCGAATCTAAATTAGGCACTCAGCAACATTATGCTGCAGCAAGCAGTCCACTAACCGCATTTTTAGATGAAGAGCTTTAACGAGGTATTCGAATCCTATAACTGGGATGATACCAAAGCCAGTATTTATGATAAAACGGCTGCTGATGTAGAGCGGGCTTTGAACAATACACAGCGAAATCTGGAGGATTTTAAAGCGCTGATTTCTCCCGCAGCATTGCCTTATCTTGAGGATATGGCACAGATCAGTCAGCGATTAACTTTAGACCGCTTTGGCCGGGTCGTCCAGATGTATATCCCGCTTTACCTCTCCAACGAGTGTAATAATATCTGTACCTATTGCGGTTTCAGTTATGACAATAAAGTGCGCCGGCGCACCCTTAACCCAATGGAAATTATGCAGGAAGTGGCCGTAATTAAAGGGATGGGCTACGACCATGTACTACTGGTAACGGGCGAGGCCAGCCAAACTGTACATACCGATTATTTTAAAAAGGTACTGGATCTGATCAGTCCGCATTTCTCGCACATTTCGATGGAAGTACAACCGTTAGATGTGGCCGATTACGAAACACTTATCCCGCACGGGCTGAATACGGTTCTGGTTTATCAGGAAACCTATCACCAGGACGATTACCGCAAACACCATCCAAAAGGTAAAAAATCTAACTTTTTATACCGTTTAGAAACCCCTGACCGTTTGGGGCAGGCAGGCATACATAAAATGGGATTAGGCGTATTAATTGGCCTGGAAGACTGGCGGACAGATTCATTTTTTACGGCCCTGCATTTATCCTATCTTGAAAAACAATATTGGCAGAGTAAATTCAGCATTTCTTTTCCCAGGTTGCGGCCTTTTAGCGGTGGTTTGGAGCCAAAAGTGGTCATGAACGACAGAGAATTGGTGCAACTGATCTGTGCTTACCGATTATTTAACAGCGAAGTAGAATTGTCAATCTCCACACGAGAAACGCAGGCATTCAGAAATCAGGTAATTAAATTGGGGATCACAGCCATTAGCGCAGGCTCCAAAACCAATCCCGGAGGTTACGAAGTAGAACCTCAATCATTAGAGCAGTTCGAAATATCTGATGAACGTTCGGCACAGGAGATTGCGACCATGATCAGGAAACAGGGTTATGAACCGGTTTGGAAGGATTGGGATAGGAGTTTGATCAGTAAATCATGTTCATAAAAGAAGAACTAAACCGCTACAACAGGCAGATGATTTTGCCTGAATTAGGCTTAAAAGGGCAAGAAAGTTTAAAAGCCGCCAAAGTGTTGGTTATTGGTGCCGGTGGTTTGGGCTGTCCGGTATTGCAATATTTAGCCGCAGCAGGTGTCGGAACAATCGGAATTGTAGATGATGATGTGGTAGAACTCAGCAACCTGCACCGGCAGATTTTGTATAACCATACGGATATAGGTCAATCTAAAGCTGAAGTGGCCACAGCGAAACTCAAATTGCTTAATCCACATGTTGGCTTTACCGCTTATCATGAACGTTTTAAGGCCGATAATGCCGTAAATATCTGCAAGGATTATGAGCTTGTGATCGATTGTTCGGATAATTTTAGCACCCGTTATCTGGTGAACGATACTTGTGTGGCTTTAGGTAAAACACTTATTTTCGGTTCCATTTTACAGTTCGAAGGTCAGGTTGCGGTATTTAACCTCCATGGTGGGCCAAATTACCGGGATCTTTACCCGGCAGCACCAACAGAAAACATCAATTGTGTAGAAGGAGGCGTAATCGGCATTTTACCCGGAATAATTGGTTTGTATATGGCTAATGAAGCCATTAAACTAATTTGCCACATCGGCGAAACTTTAGCCGGTAAATTAATGACCATCAATGCATTGAACAACACCGCACTCACATTTAAGATCGCGCAAGAAAAACAAGCCGAAACAATTAAAACAGAAGCTACAGTTCGTAAAATTGGGGAAATCGATAAAACGACTCTTGATCAATGGCTTTCTGAATCTCCTGATGAAATTTTCCTGATCGATGTACGGGAAGATTATGAACATGAGGAAAATAATATTGGTGGAATAAATATTTCCTTATATGAATTAACATCATCACTAAAAAGTATTCCAAAGGGTAAAAAAGTAGTTTGTTATTGCCAAACCGGACAAAGGAGCAAAATGGCGGTGCAGTTATTGGAAGGGGGTTATGAAGGTGAAGTTTTTAGTTTGATTGGTTCGTTGGATTAATTTTTTTAACTGATAACTATTGTAAAACGCCAAACAGGTAACCGACTAAAAATTCCATTATGGCAATACAAAACTGAGGCTATAATGTGCGGTTTTATTATTTTTGTCAATGGTAGAAATAGGTTCCTGATCTACCAAAACGGATGCCAGTTGTTTATCTTTTGAATCGACAGTAAACTGAACCTTTTGCCCGGATTTTATTTCTATACTTTTTTCCCATTCACCGGAAATATTTTCTAAAGTTTTCTGGTTTCCACTTTCGTCGGTAAAAGATACGGTGGCACTGCTGCTTGCCAATACTTTGTAGGTTACGCTGTAACTGGCTTTCGTTGCTATGTTAAGCTGCCCTTTATTCATTTCGTATGTGCCGTAAGAGCAAGCACTCAAAAATGTAATTATTAAAATGTAAATGATATATTTTTGCATGATTTCAAATTTTGAAATGAAGGACTTCCTTAATTATTTCGCGTAACCGAAATAATTAAAGATGCTTAATATTTTAATATCTTCCCTAAAGAAATAAGTCAGGATTGAAACAATAATTATTGCTAACATAATCCCTGAGCCAAAACGGACAATGCCTTTAGGCTTTTTGTTGAGGATATGCCTGATATCCGCGCTCATTTTATCTTGAATTTCCATATTACTTTATTTTCTCGAGTTGATTATTGATTAAATTGAAATAAGCCCCCTTATTGTTCATTAGCGTTTCGTGGTTTCCCGATTCCAATATCCTACCATATTCCATTACAAATATCTGGTCGGCATTTTTAATGGTGCTTAACCTGTGTGCAACAATAACCACCGTCCGGTTATCGAAGAAATCCCTCAGGTTGTTCATAATGGCCTGCTCATTATTAGAATCGAGCGCATTTGTAGCTTCGTCAAAAAGTAAAAGTTCAGGGTTTTTATAAACTGCGCGGGCAATTAATAGCCGTTGCCTTTGACCTTGCGATATACCATTTGCACCAATCCCAATTTCAGTTTCAACACCCTTTGGAAGGTTGTAAACAAAATCGCCAATGTTGGCCATTTTAATGGCATCATGCAAACGGCCTTCGTTTATCTGCTCAAAGCCAAGTGCAATATTTTTAGCAATGGTATCTGAAAAAATAAACCCATCCTGCAAAACCGTTCCACAGAGGCTACGCCATTGACCAACATCTATATCATCCAGTTTTTCGGTGCCAATATGAATGGTACCTCCGGTCGGATCGTACAATTTAAGCAAGAGTTTTAGCAAGGTGGTTTTGCCGCTTCCACTCAAACCCACTATGGCTGTAATTTTCCCTTTGGGAATGACCAGGCTCAGGCTATTAAAAACGGCCTTGTTTTCAAATCCAGGATAGCTAAACTGGAGGTTCTGAATCGAAATATCGCCAATTAAATGATCTATTTCTACATATTTTCCATTTTCCGGCTGCTCATCCTGAATCTCATGTATCTCGTTTAAGCGTTCCAGGCTCATTTTGGTATCCTGATACGATTGTAAAAAGAAAATCAATGACTCTATTGGCGCAATCAATTGACCTACAATAAACTGGATGGCAAAAAGACTTCCCAGACTGATTTCGCCCCTAAGGGTCATAAATGCAGCCACAAAAGTAATCCCAATGTTCCTCATTTCGGTAATCACCAATGAACCAGCCTGTTGATATTGATTATAAGTAAGCCCTTTTACCCTTACCTTAAACTCTTTTACAATCAGCGATTCCCATTCCCATCTTTTCTGGTCGGCAGAATTACTGATCTTAATGTCCTGAAATCCCTCTATCAGCTGAACAATCTTGCTTTGTACTGAAGAGTTTACCTCAAATCTTTTTTGATCGATTTGCCGGCGTTTATTAAAGAACAGAAATACCCAGCCTACATATAAAATGCTGCTACCTGCAAAAATCAGGAACAATATACTACTGAAATGGAATAGAATAATACTTAATACACAGATGTTGAAGCAAGAAAATACAGTAGTTAAAGTATTGCTTGTTAAAAAGTTTTCTATCCTCGTATGGTCGTTAACCCGCTGCATCACATCACCCTGTTTACGGGTTTCGAAGAAAGATAGTGGCAGGTTAAGTAGCTTGATAAAAAAGCTGACCAAAATATTGAGGTTTACCCTTACACTCACGAACAATAAAATCCACGATCTTACAAATTCGATAAAAGATTTGGATGCAAAAACCACTACCTGGCCAATAAGTACCAGATAAATCAGGTTTACTTCTTTAAGTTTTATGCCCCTATCAATAAGCAACTTGCTTAAAAATGGCAAACTCAGTTCCAGGATTGAGCTGGCTACTAAACCTATCAAAAGCTGTAAAATCAACGATTTGTGCTTTTTCAGATAACCCAAAAGCTTCCAGAAACTTACATTGGTCTGTGCTTCCTGCCCTTCCTGATTCAACTGTTCCAGATCTGCATCAGGTTCTAAAATAAGGGCATATCCTTTTTCTTCTACAGCATTCCAATGCTCCAGAAACTCCGATCTGCTTATTTTTACTTTTCCCTGTGCCGGATCGATGATCACAGCCTCATCTTTGGTCAGTTTTTTAAGCACCACAAAGTGGTTGGTTTTCCAATGGATGATGGCAGGCCAGATATCGGCATTAATAAGGTCGGTGTAATGCAGTTTTACGCATATTGCATTCATGCCGAATTTTTCTGCTGCTACTTTAAGTCCGAGAAATGTACTTCCATCACGGTTAACCCTGCAGGCCTGCCTGATGGTATTTAGGGTATATGATTTCCCATAGTAGCGTAATACCATGCGCAGGCAGGTTGGTCCGCAATCTTTTGTTTCCAACTGGCGGTATATAGGAATCGATGGTTTGTAGTTTAGTTTAAACATGGGTAGAGTTTTTAAATTAGGCCACTAACTGTTGTTTGTTTTGCATGCCAAAAACCTCGCTGATCCAGGCCATGCTTTCCCTCCTATAATCCGGATCGCGGGCAATATCATAGAATATGACTTCGTCAGCCCCATACTGCTCTGCATAGGCCGACATCTTATCGAACAGTTCCTGTGGTTCGCAGCAAAGTCTTGTTGTGGGTTCTACAAAGTCAAATTCTGCTTCTGAAAGTGCTATCACCTCTTCCCTTTTTGCTTTACTCGGACTGGTAAAGCCGGCCAGTGCAATATTAACCTCTGGTAAACGGCCATATTGCTTGTAAAAATCTTCACGGTAGGCTTTTAAGTGATCCAAACCTTTTTCGAGGTTTACACCTTTATGGAAAAGGGTACGGGAGCAGTTTAGCTGATTGCTTAAGCTAGCCTGATAACTACCCGGTGAACCACCAAGGTTCCAAAGAGAAGGTATAGTACCTTTATATGGAGAAAGAATGACGCCATTTTTAACATGTTCATCTTCATTGTTTAATAAACTGCTTATAGCTGCTATCTGGTTCTGGATATTTTGTACACCTTCTTCATAACTGGTAATTTTAGGCTGACTGAAATAAGGTAAAAAATTACTTCCGGGAGTGCCTTTAGCGAACCCTAGATCAATGCGGTTATTGAAGAGGTTATTGAGCATCTTATAACTGGAAGCCGTTCTGATGGGCGAGGTATAACCCACCAATACCCCTGCTACGCCCACCCTGATAGTATTGGTATTACCACAGATTAGCGGCAAAAGCATATCAGGACTAAACCATGGCGAGTTGGCGGAGGTAATAAAATGTTCACCGTACCACAAACGGTGAAAGCCTAGTTTTTCTGCTAATACAGCATCATCTATAATGCTTTCAATAATCGAAAGACTATCTATCTTTTTGGATCTTGTACCAAAATCCATCAAGCCAATTTTTTTAATACTCATAACCTTTAATTTTTAAGATAAAAGAAACATATCAGTCCAGTTTGCAGCAATATCATTATGTTCGGCAGCCGCCAGCACAAACATTGCCCCGCTTACCCCTTCCAGTAAACCAAGTGAACCTGGTTTGTTCATAAAATCGGGATTGTTCAGGTCTTTTTCTAAATGATCGAGGGTACCATCCAGCCATAGCTGTGCAGCCTCCTGATAAATTTTATGCCCCGAAAATTGATAAAGTCGGTTTAAAAAGAGGGCTATACCAGAAGTACCGTGGCAGAAATGCGAATTAATTTTCAGGTCAGATGCGGGTACCGAAATTAAACGTAAGGCAAGTGTTTTACCAATCTCATCAGCCAGATCCATATAGGTGGTATTTTTGAAAGACACGCTGCTTTGATATAGCAACCATATCACAGCAAGATCGCCATAACACCAACTGTAATTTTCTGCATAAAAATCACCATCAATCAATTCTTTTATGGTAAATTCTTCATTAACCAGTAGGGGAAAAGCCGATAATGAAGTGTTTACAGCCCTTGGATGATAATAATTGATAAAATAAGCTAAGCCCTGTTGTATGGCATTACTTAGTTTTTCTTGTTCAATACCAGCATTATAGACATTCAGCATCACCAATAAGATACCTGCATTACCATGCGAAAGGCTCATGTTTGTATTATCTGTATTTTGAAATTCTTTTACCGTGCTGTTGGGGAACCGTAGTCCTTTTTCATCTATAACAGCAAGTTTTAAGAGTTCATTTACCAACACACCAAGGTATTTTTCACGATTCGGATCACCTTTGCTGGTTAAAAGGTATAACATCTGGCCACTGGCACCGTGTAAAAAATCAGTATTTTCTTCAGTAAGTAACCGCTTTGTATCTTCAAAAATCAGTTCGTTAATGGGCAGTACCTCTTCTAAAAATATTTCATCAAGATATTCCTGTTCTACCAGCTTTTGGATCAAAAAATAAAAACCGGAAAGACCACTGCAGAAGGTCATGTATTTACTTGCCATATTATCCTGCGTGTTATAAGATTCGATAAGTTTCTCTAAAGCAACATAAGCTTCGCTTTCTCCTTCCGGAAAGGCCTTCAACAGGCTAAAATAATAGTAGACAATACCTGCATAGCCATTAAATAAATTACCGTTTGTTATAAAATCCGGCTGATTTTCCTGATCGTGCAGCAAATGTTTAATCTGCTCAAATACCACTTTAAACCGGGTACTCATCACTGTTTCTGCTTGTAAGGTGCTCATATTTTTGTTTTTTGACGGTGAAAGGTTGATTTATAATACATTAAAAGAAAATCGTAAACGACCAGTTCATGTACACGCTGTTTGGTTTTGAACAAACGGTTCATATTCATGTGGATATAGCTGATCAAAAAATTGTTCAGGTGCTGGTCAATCAGTCCATCTTCTATTTTCTGTTTGATGGCCTGGGCCAAAGGGATAATTTCGAAACTTCTGTACTGCAAAAGGTCTGAGCCCGAAAAATCATTCCCTGCATCCAGGTGTTTGGCAATCAGTTCTTTGCTGAACCGGTATTTCTGTGATAACTGTTTGATCAATAAAGCATCCGAGTTAAACTCCTGATGAAACGAAGCCGATAAAACTTCCATTACTTTCAACTTCTCTGCAAGGGAAAATTCAAAGTCGTTCAATAAACTGTCGATAGATCTGATGCCCCAAAGCCAACGCAGTTGCTCAAAATTTTCTATCATATCCCTGCGTGATAAAAAGCTCGATACGGCTAAGCTGTCATGGTAAAACAACTGTTCGCTTAGCTCAATACCTGCTGCACTGTAACGTTCAATTTCTCGCTCATACGTATCAAACTGCATTTTCCAAACCAAACCTGTTTCCGAAAGAGTTTCGAAAGCCGAATTGATTTCACGCATTACGGTACCTAACCCATCTAATGAAATTACGTGTACCCTAAACCTTAAGTGTGGCTCCGGATCTGCGTAGCGAATAAAAAACCATTGGTCTATTAAACCTGCACTTACCAGTTTCTTTCCAAGTATCAGCAGTTCATTTCCAATCAGCTGGTCTGCAGTTTTTACACCGGTATAAATTTTTGCATATAACCAGTCCTCTCCCGGAAAGTATTGCCTTTTTACATGGTTATCATTTTTATGACTAGGATTAAACACGGGTGCTGTTCTTTTTTTATTGTCTTTTCTGGTTAATAGCGCAACAAACTGATTGTTTACTGCTTTTGCATCTGCATCTTTTAATATCGAATTACTAACCGGTAAGTATTCTTTCAATACAATCTGACTACGCTTTTTACAGGCCGATAACCAGGCCAGTATTTCGATGCGGTTTTCCTGGTGCACCAACAGTTCATTGTCTTCATCAGCGTAGATAAAGGTTGCAGGCAGTCCCCATTTATCAAAAAAACGTTTCAGTTTTTGATTATAATCAGGTGCATTTATTTCCAATATTTCTTTAATGTCACTGTCTTGTAAATACCAGGTTGCCAGGGAAAGAATTACGCCTTTATATTTAATTCTGGGGATTTTAAAAACACCCATTTTTGGCAATACCTCTAAGTTCAGTCCCAACCAATATTTATGGTCTATACCCTGTAAATCACCCAGAAAATGATATACCGGCAAGGCATTCATGCTGTAGTTATGCGCATTGCTTAATCTGGGTATAATTGGCTTGTTTAACCGCTTGCTCCTCAAAAGTAGCTGTCCGTTACGTACCGATACCATCAGATCGCTCAGGCTGATTTCACTTTCATCAGAGGTACTGCCAGCCAACACCGGAATTTGATAATCCCTGAATTTAGGCCGGTAAGCAATATTGCCATGACGGTCTTCTGGCAGGTGTGCCACTTCGGCCACTATCGCATCCTGATAATAGACATTTTCAACCGTATTGATCTCCCGCAGCATCTTGCCAAATTTCTGATTGCCGTAACCGAACCTTCCAATCATGCAGGCTCCGGTAGGCCATCCACAATGCTCAAGAAACACCTGGTCCTGATCTCCCCCATCCAGCCTGAAAATAACCGAGAAACTTGGTGGCAACTCTGATGGATTAATATTAAGGTTTCCCAGCTCGTGCTGATCGATATTGATTTCGGTACTGGCAGGGTTGCTGGTTAAGTGGCCGATAAGCCATTTGCTCAGGTCTGTATATTGTGTTTCCCTGATTTCGCCCGGTGTGCCAGAGGAGAAAACCATCCGGTGTACCAATGGCGCTTCTCCGGCCAAATGTGTATTTGAAGCATAACCAATACCCGACTCAGGATCGAGTGCCTGCAATAAAGGAACTTCCTGTTCATCGTAACGGTCGGCAAAGCGGCTTTTAAATGCCTGCAGGTCTTTATTATTGTGTTTTGGTGTAACCTGGTTTAAAAACTCAACAGCTTCCATCAACTTATCTGCATAAGTATTACTGAGCGTTTGTGCTGCACCATCTTTATAAAGATCGATCTGAAACATACTCTCGCTGTTAAATTCGATGTTCAGTTCATGTAGTATTACAGAGATTTCTTCTTTTTTAAGAATGGTATTGATTTCCTTAGCCAGGATCTCTTTAATTTTTTTAAATGCTAAAAGATAGGTCTTCGCATCATGGTTGCCAATGTTTACTATTGTAACTTCATTTAAACTATCAATAATCTGGTCTAAAAAATCAGGACCGCTCACCCTTGGTTCGAGGTTGCTGAGTAAAATTTGTCCGTTAATCAGTTCATCTAAAAAGGTTGTTGCCTCATCAGTTTCTACCTCAAAAGAATCTGAAATAAAATCAGTAATAACATGATAGGGCTGTGTAACATTACAGAAATCGATAATCTTCTGAAGATATTCCGAGCCACTTACAGCTGATACGGTATATTTCCGGTAGCCCAGGGTTTTATAATCAACCATCCTGTAGTTCCCATCTATATCATACAAGGTTTTGTTAACACTGTAGCTTAATGATCTTTTGATGTTTTCATTTTTTAACACATAACGGAAAATGGTGCAAAGCAGCCCCATATCCAGACGGGTATGTTTGCTGATGCCGCCAAGTTCTATCTGCGTATCCGCTGCCCAGGTAATTGGTGCACAGCCTGCAAAAAGACCAAAAGGGGTGGCCCTGTTCTTGGTTCTGTTGATGTATTTAGATAAGGCTACTTCTATCTTTTCGAGTTTTTTAGGATCCGTAATGGTATCAATCCGAAGTACAGCCTCATATAAATCTTTAGAAGCAATCCATAGTGCCTCCATAAAGAAATCATCTTTAATAAATTCATAAATCATCTCTTTGGTAATCTGTCCTTCGTTGTGGTAGGATGGAAACCGGAGCATCAGGTCTGGCAAGAACTGGTACTGTTCGCTTAGTGTGTCCTTTTTCATAGTTTGCTGTTTAAAAACCAATTGGGTTCGTGCTTCCTTCTTTGGTATCGTTATCTTTAATGTTGGATCTGCTCTTTTTATTTACCTTATCGTTACCAAACTGGTAGCTAAAGCCAAAGGTTAAGCCCCTGCTATACACGGTTTGGATGCTCTGATTGGTTAAGCCCCCGTTGATATTGAGCATATCGCTTTCTAGCTTGCTTTCCAATGGGTTTATCACTCCGACACTTAGGTTGATTCTCTCTTTCATAAAAGATTTGCTAAAGCTTACCAATGAGGTATTAGGTAGAGCTATTCTGCTCTGAAAAAAATAGTTGTTGGAATACAGGTAATACTCTGCCTGAAAGTTATAACCACCTTTAAAGTTATATGTGCCGATAAAACTGGCATTAAAGTTTAATTTATCATTATATGTAGCATTAAATGCAGCATCATTGGTCGAGATCAGGTTTAAGTTTCCTCCTACAGTTAAACTCAATGCCTTGGTAATGTTAAGGTTCAAATTGGCCGATGTACCGAACTGTTTGTATGAACCGATGTTTTTATAAGAAATCTGGTTAATGTTGTTTACCAACTGGTTTACACGTAAAATATAGTCAGACCAAAAGTCGGCGCTGGCATCAACATATAAATATACTTTGCCTGCATTGTGAGAGAATGCCATACTCAAACCATTTTTATGTTCGGGCAAAAGATCGGGGTTACCCTGCGATACCGTGTTTGCATTTACAAAATTTTGGAAGGGATTTAGAAAGGAAATACCTGGTCTCGAAATTTTGTAGCTATAGGTTAAGCTGATCATTCCGTTTTCAAGGTTTTTCCCGATTACGTAAGTTGGTAAAACACTGTTGAACCCTTGATTAACATTGCTGTTTGTTGATATAAAATGAGCATCGTTTTGTGTTCTTTCATAACGTATGCCGCCAATCATTACCCATTTGTTTGGTAAAGCAAGTTGTAACTGTCCGAAGGCAGCATATATGCCCTGATTGTAAGCATATTCATCAGTGCTTGCTGTTGTTGATTGGCTGCTCATCATATTTTGATAGTGTGAATCGAAATGTCTGTTTGTAACTTTAAGTCCGGCCTGTAGTTTGTGCCTGCCCAAAGGGAGCTTGTAATCTGATTGTAGGATCACGGTGCGCATGGTATTCTTGTTTTTGCTTAGCTCCTGTAAAGTAGATGGTGCTGTGCCTGATAGATAATTGTTAAAACTATTGTTTAAATTATCCTGTTTGCCTGCGGTAAAAAGTGCGCCAATCGTAAATTCTTTACCGGGTTTATCCAGTTTAAGTTTGTAATCTACATTTGCCGATAAACTTTGAGATTTAACAACATTATCAGAAAAGCGGTTGAATAAATTTGTAATGCCCTGATCGTTAATGTTCGTCTGCAGAGCCTGACTAAAAGTATAGGGCGAATTAGAGGCCGTTAAGCCTGCGTTTAATGATTCGTTTTTGCTGATGTCGTAAAACAACCCGCTATTTACATAAACAGGGTTGCCGTTGTAGCCTAAATTCCCCTCCTGGGTCTGTAAAAAGTTGTTCCTCGAGTAAAGCTGGTTGCTAAAGCCCTGCGTTTTAAAATTGGAATAACTCCCGTTAAGCGAAAAGTTAAGCTTGCCAACGCCATAGGTAAAATTTAAGGTGGGTTTGGTAGTGTAGCTTTTACCGATGGTAGATTCTACACCTACCGTAAGGTTGCTGCCTAAAGAAAACTTGTTTTTGGTTATAATGTTAATGATACCGGCCAAACTTTCGCCATCGCTGGCAGCACCTGGGTTGGTAATCACTTCTACGCTTTCTACATTAGCCGTTGGAATCATTTTAAGGGCCTGATCTACCGGTATGGCATAATCCGTTACCGAACGGCCATTCACCTGTACCTGTACTTTTTCACTTCCCTTTAAGGAAGGAACACCTTTAAAATCGACCGTAACCAACGGAACTTTTTTAATCACTTCACTAAGTGATTTGTTTTTGGCCATCGGATCGCGGTCTACATGGTAAACGATCTTTTCGGCCGTGTTTTCGATAATTTTTCTTTTGGCATAAACTGAAACTTCATTTAACAGTTCTGCTTTAATTTTCACATTAAAAACCTGGCTAAATACATGGTCTGGACTGGCTGGGATAAGCAAATTAAAAACCTGGTTTTCATTGCCCATATAAAACACCTTAACCTGGTAGTTCCCTGCTTTTAGCTTTATTTCAAACTTTCCCAGGGTATCAGTAAGAACCTGTATCACTTGTTTTTGCCCTTCGTTTATCACAACCTGTGCATAAATAAGGGGTTCTTTTGTAACAGAATCTATTACCCTGCCGGTAAATTTTAAGCTTGTGCTATCTGCCACATGGGCAGCGGTATTGGCCTGAGCCGCAACACCAGCTGTACTTAAAAAAACGAGTAGCAATATTATAAATGTTTTCATAGCCTTTAGTATTATGTAGCAACGCCTAATTGCATACGGTTTTAAAACATTGCCGGCATTTTACCGGCAATGTGTGGGATTTAGCAATGGCAACCGCAGGTGCCTGTAGGCTGGCAGGTTTTAGAAGCGATAATTGACTGTTTACCGCAACCTCCTCCATCAACAGCCTCAGCAGAAAGGATCGGAATGTCGATAACAACGGTAGAACCATCTGCAGCAGCCTGGCCACCAGATACTAATTCCATTTGCTCTTCATTCAATTTTGCAACAGTTTCTTTGTTAAGCGAAAGTTTGGTTTTTAATTGCTTTTTCATGTAATGATGTTTTTATAGTTAAGAATGGATAATTAACAGTGACAACTACAGGTGCCTGTTACCGGGCAGGTTTCAGAAGCGATGATGGATTGCTTACCACAGCTACCTTCCTTGGCCGCGGCATCAGATTCAAGCCCCAGGCCGATGACTACCGTAGAGCCTGCTGCAGCGGCCTGGCCACCTGCCACTAATTGCATTTGCTCATCGTTAAGCTTCGCTACGGTTTCTTTGTTCAGTGAAAGTTTGGTTTTTAATTGCTTTTTCATGTAATGATGTTTTTATAGTTAAGAATGGATAATTAACAGTGACAACTGCAGGTGCCTGTTACCGGGCAGGTTTTAGATGCGATGATGGATTGTTTACCACAGCTATCTCCTTCAGCTGCCAATGATTCGAAGCCGATAACTACTGTTGAACCTGCTGCGGCGGCCTGGCCACCTGCCAATAATTGCATTTGCTCATCGTTAAGCTTCGCCACAGTTTCTTTGTTCAGTGAAAGTTTGGTTTTTAATTGCTTTTTCATGTTTAAATTGTTTTTGTATATAGATTGATTAATAATTAGCAACTACATTGACAGGTACCACTTACCGGGCAGGTTTTAGATGCGATGATGGATTGTTGTCCACAGCTGCCTTCCTTCGCCCCGGCGTCAGATTCGAGCCCGAGGCCAACAACGAAAGTATTGCCAGCTGCAGCAGCCTGTCCACCGGCTAACAGTTCCATTTGTTCTTCGTTAAGCTTGGCTACAGTTTCCTTGTTTAGCGCAAGTTTCGTTTTGAGTTGTTTTTTCATAAGTTTTGACTTTTATGGTGAATTAAATTATTTTGTGGTTTCAGCAACCCGGGCAACCCGCAGCGGTAGCTAGAGGACAGGTTTTAGAAGCGACAATAGATTTTTTACCGCAGCCCTCTTCCGCACTGAAAGCTTCTGAAGGGATATCAATTACAATGGTCGCGCCGGCCGAAACCCCGTTTCCACCAGCAACTAATTGCATTTGCTCTTCGTTAAGCTTTGCCACTGTTTCTTTGTCGAGCGAAAGCTTAGTTTTTAATTGTTTTTTCATAGGTTTTTAGGTTGGTTATCGGCTTTAAAGAGCACAGCAGCAGGTACTTGTTGGTGGACAGGTTTTGGAAGCAATGGGACATGAAGGGCCTGTGCTGCCGCCGCATTTACCCGTATCAGTATCAAGGCCAATGTCTATTACCACTGTTGCATTAGCTCCGGCGGCCTGCCTTCCTACAACCAATTCCATTTGCTCTTCGTTGAGCTTTGCCACTGTTTCTTTGTTAAGCGAAAGCTTAGTTTTTAATTGTTTTTTCATAGGTTTTTAGGTTGGCTATCAGCTTTAAAGAGCACAGCAGCAGGTACCTGTTGGTGGACAGGTTTGTGAACCAGGAGGTGTAGAAAACGGACGAGTACTACCACATGTATCTGTGTCGGTAATAGTTTCAACGCCGATTACAATCGTCGCATCGGTGCCTATGGCCTGTCCTCCAGCTACCAGTTCCATTTGCTCCTCGTTAAGTTTTGCAATAGTTTCTTTATTCAGTGAAAGTTTGGTTTTGAGTTGTTTTTTCATGGTGATATAGGTTTAATAAGAATAAATTATTCGCACACACACAAGCAAGAGCTTGTTGCCGGGCAGGTTTTGGAAACCTGAACGGTTTGCGGTCCACAGTTGCCAACGTCGCCAAAGGCATCTACTTCTGTTTTTGCAGTAACAGGGCCATTTAATGGCAATCCTTGTCCGCCTGCAATCAATTCCATCTGCTCATCGTTTAACCTGGCAATGGTTTCTTTTGCTAAGGAAAGCTTGGTTTTGGGTTGCTTTTTCATAATAAGCAGTTTAAAAAGGGATGAATAGTAAATTTTCATTCAAAGTGTAAAAGGACGATGGAAGGATAGTAGATGGCTATCCTCCAAAGTCGCAGAGCCATTCCGAGCGGTTTTTCATAGGTAGATTGCTGTTCAGGCCTGTAGCATCTTTCTTTATGATGCTGTATTTTTTCAATGTCATACCGCTATTGATCAGCAGTTACAGATTTTATAACAAGCTGTCTTCCTGACTTACACGTTTGTGGTACTGGCTATGTTGCGCCGTATGCATTAAAGCATAACCCGACATTTGCCCTTCAAAAGGAAGGTTTAAGGTGAAACGGATATCATCATCTGACTGACCTCCACCGATCATGTCGCTCAATTCGTCGGTCAACACCGTTGCTGTGTTTTCCAATCCTAATTTTTTTAATAAGGTTAATTTCATAATTAAATACCTGTTAGTGTTGTTACAACTGTTTCTGTCGGAAAGTAATTTCCACGCTGATTAAAAACCATTGTTTTTGCAGACATACTGCGATTAAGAATCTGAATTTGTTTAACTTCGATTTGTGGCAGCGAAACTTTAATTTGATTTTTCATAGCTTTATGGTTTGTTGTTGATATAAATGTGGGGTTTGTTGAAAAACCTACAAAATAATTTGTACCAATGAGCGGTTTTGGATGACGAATGAGTAGTTATAAAAGGACAAGTGAATATTTCTTTTAACGGCAAATACATCTAAATTAAATGGTTAGAAAAAACATTGGTGTGCATTTCATCGTTTGGGGCGCGTATATCACATACGAAGTCCTCATCAGTTATTTCGCCGGGCTTGATTTACGCCCTACCTTTACTATATTATCTTTTGCCATTAATATTGCGGTGTTTTACTCTACCAGCCTGGGCTTTATTTTTGTTAAGGAACACAGCAACTCATTGGCGATAAAAGTGATTGGTATCGTATTGGTTACGGTATTTACACTGGCTGTTTCGGCGGCATTGAAGATCCTGATAGAAGTATTTATTTACCATAAGGATATAGCCGCTTATTTAACCCATTATCAGATTACCGCACTTATTATGCGCTGGCTTTACTTCTATGTTATTGCTATCGGCTTCAGTTTTGCGCAATTGGCAGCAAAACGTGATAAAGAGGTTTACAAGTATAATCTCGAAAGAATGGAGATGATGCGGGAACAGGAACGTTTGAAGAAAAATGCTCTCGAGGCAGAACTCAACCTGGTTAAATCGCAGATCAATCCGCATTTTGTGTTCAACACTTTGGGCTTTTTACATGCCAAAACCTATAAAGCAATGCCCGATGTGGCCAAATCGATACTCATGTTATCAAATGTAATGCGCCATGCTTTAACTGGCAGTGAAGATGGTTACAGTACCCTGGAAAGTGAACTGAGCTACATCCATGATTTTATAAAAATACATGATGAAAGAAATGAATCGCTTAACATTCAATACGATCTGGAGAAAAACACCGGCAACAATAAGGTAATTTCACTTATTCTCATTACACTGGTAGAGAATATTTTTAAACATGGTGTAATCAAAGATCCGTTAAAGGAAGCCATTCTAAAAATCGGGGTAAAAGGCAATGATCTCCATTTTTACTCTTTTAACTATAAAAACAACAACAAAAAAGTGCACTCCAATAAAATAGGTATTCAATATGTAAAGCAAAGGCTGAACGAGGTATTTCCGGGTAATCACCACCTCAGCATTGCCGAAACCGAAGAAACCTATGAATGTAAATTAACCTTTCCTCTAAAACGATATGAAACAACTTAACTGCATCATTATTGATGATGAGCCCTATGCGCACAACATTTTAAAAGATTATGTAAATAAGGTTCCGTTCCTCAGTTTGGTGGGCGTATTTACCAACCCAATAGAAGCTTTGGTAGAGATTAAAAGCAATAATATCGACCTGCTTTTTTTAGACATCAATATGCCCGAATTATCGGGTATTGATCTGATCAAGATGCTGCCCCAGGGCATCGAGGTAATTATTACCTCTGCTTACAGTGAGTTTGCCGTAGCTGGTTTCGAAAACAATGTTCTGGATTATTTGCTCAAACCCTATTCTTTCGACCGTTTCTTAAACGCCACCCAAAAAGTACTCGATAAACTGATGCTTCATTCCTTAAAAAAGGATCAGGAAAATAAACATAACGTGGCTAAAACCGATGCATTTTATCTGAAAACGGACCGTGGTAAAATTGTAAGGATAAATTTTGAAGATATCGTGTATATCGAGGGGCTAAAAAATTATTGCTCTGTTTTTACTGACACGCAGCGCCATGTATCTTTAGTAAGTATGAAATCACTTGCAGACGGACTGCCGGAGGGTGAGTTCATCAGGACCCATAAATCGTACATTATTGCGATCAAAAAAATCAAATCCATTGATGGCAATATGATCTTATTCGATAACATCACAGAAAAGGTGCCCATAGGAGTAACCTATCGGGACAGCTTTTTTTATATGTTGAATAAAACGCTTTATAAATAATTATCGTTCTGCTCTTGCCAAACCAGATTTTAACTGTTTAACCATCATTCCGTATAAAAGGCACTCGTGCAGCCGCTGTTGATTAACGAAATACCGGTTTATCAGCATGTGGATCAACCCTGCCAAAAACATGTCGTTCCAATCTACTTTTTGCTGCTTCAGTAGTGCATCTATTTCAGTGCGCCTGTTGGTGAGTAATGCCTCATAATCTTGCGCCAAACCAGGGAGGATTGCTCCATATTTTCTGAACAGCTGGTCAATCTGTATTTTAATTTCCTTGCTGTCCATTTCCTTTAAAAAGAAGGCCAACTGGGTTTCCGCAAACTTTAACTGTACCGAAGGGTCGGTGCTCTTGCGCGATAAATAATCTTTCATCACCCAAAAAATAATCAACCAGCCCTGTTCGGTATAATCATTATTTTCGAAAATCGTGAAAATGTGGGCACAAAACCGGCTATCAATATCGAACAGGCTTTCAGCCAATGCAATTTGGTCCGCACCATAACGTTCAATTTCACGTTCGTAGGTATCCAATTGAATATTGCTGATCTGCTGGTGCAGAATGAAGGGATCTAAGGCTGCTTTAACCAAAAAATAGGCCTGTTGAAAAGCTGCTGCTGTGTGGAGCAATATCCGTAAACGGATATGATGGCCATGTTCATAATACCGTATAAAAAAACACTTTTGATAGTGAAGTAAGCCTGTGTTTTTATCAAGCAATTTAAACAACGCTATTAAAACCTCCTGGGCAGTATTTTCATTTAAAAATATTTTAATGTACAGCCACTCACTACCTGGAAAAAAGTGGCGGGTTACCGTACCATTATTTGGCTGATAGCTCGCCTTTTTTACTTCGGCCATGGCAAAAAGTGGTGCCACAAACTGATGTGCATAGCCCTTGCCGGCTTCATCCTGTAATAACGGTTTCATCTCGTGGTGCAAACATTCTTTCAATACCAGTTCATTAACTGTTTTTGATGCCTCCTTTAAAAAAACATCAACTGAAAGTAGATTCGCAGAATCGATCAGCAACTCATTATCGCCGTTCACAACAAAAAACCTGGCAGGTATCTCCCATTCCTGTCTAAATTGTTCAAATGCTGCTCTACGGTGTTGATCATTGGTTTGTTTTTTGGTGAGTTGAAGTAAATTTGCATGCGCAAATTTCCAGGTGGCCCGGTGTAAAATAAGTCCAAAGGTGGTATCTATCCTCGGAAAAAACACAAAATCTTTTGCCAGCCTGCCCCAGTTAAAGGTTAACCCATTTGGCCCTGTTTGGTGCTGTATATCACACAGAAAAGTATATATCGGATGTTGTGAGCGGTTATAATTATAGGCACTGCTCAATTTTGGTATAATTTCCTGCTGCTTTTTTTTCGAAAAAAGTTTAAACAGACCGTTTTGTAACGTTACCTCAATTTCGTCGAGGTTAATCACCTGCTTACCTTGAGCATGGTCTACATATTCCAGTTCGTGCGACCAAAACTGTGGGTGCGACATCACATTGGCCGAACGTTCTTCGGGTAAGTGGATAATTTCTGCATAGATGACCTCTGGATTGGCCAAAGTTTCTTCCGCAGCCATCTCCTTCGCCAATTGTTTAATCGCTGAGCTGGCATGGGCATATCTTGCCAAAAGGCCTAAGCTTCCTGTACCGGGTACCAGTTCCAGGTAGATCTGTTCTTCATCAAAAAGTTGAAAAACCGCAGCCATATTATGCGGAAGATCGGCTAGTGGTTTATCCTGCACAAAATCTTCTGGCAGAGTAAAACGATAATGACCACCAACATTGGCCAATGTTAATACCTTAAGTAGTTTTAGGTTAGTTTCGGTATAGGGTATCTGCTCCGTTTGCTTATTTAAACTGGCATTTAAGCCTTCGGTAAGTAAAGTTTCTTTATTGTGCCACTGTCCATATTCTATTCCACTATCGGGATCAAAAGCGGCCAATAGTGGCACACTTCTTCCCTGATAACGTTGTAAAAATTGAGTTTTAAATTCTTTTAGCCTTTTATGAGGTTCAAAATCAGTTAAATTGTTCAGGAGCTTAATTCCACGCAATAGCCTGGTTTGTAAATTACTGTTAAGGCTGGCTGCTTGCAGGCTATTTATTCTCGTAACATGAAAACAATTATTAGGCGTTTCACCAAAAAGTTTTTTAAGGTTTGTTTCTATTTGTAAGTAGTCATTAATTACCGCTTCAGCTGTGCCATTTACAGTAGCTGTTTCTTCTAAAATAGATAGGGTAGATTGTAACTCCCTATGTATACCAGCAGGCCAGGGATGAGGTAAATAATCAGGAAACTGCACTCCAATGCCGGGCTTGCCCGTATAAGTCAAAAACTGAATCTCAATCAACCGTTTAATGAAAGCAAATGATTCATCAGCATCAAAATCCCCAAGAAGTAAAGCAAGTTCCTGATGTGTTTTGGCATTTCCTTTTAGTTTAGCCACCAATTGAGCAATAATATCATTGTATGCCAGTGCAACGATTTTGTACTCGCGTTCCCCATTGATACTTTGATAAGTAATAAACTTGTATTGTTTGCCTTGAAGATAAATGGTGTTATTGAGTACGTAAGTTGCACCCGGATGTTCTGCTTCAACAAGCATAGCCAACTGTTCGTTAACAGCCGCATCCAGGGTAATATTTCTTTTAAAACCAGCATCAAGTTCCAGGCGATGCACATTTCCCCATTGCAGCGGTGCACAGCCTGCAAATAAACCAAAAGGAGTAGAGCGGTTACTCATCCGGGCCAGGTATTTATAAAAGCTCTTTAACAGGCTTTCTCTTTTAAAATCGCTTACTTCTGCTACGTTATTAAATAGTTTATCCAGGTCGTTATAAAGTGATTTGCTCGCCAGATAGATGCTCTCCCGTATAAAAGGAACTTTCCACATTTGCATAAGAGATTCTGGCTGCAAATTGGTCTCGATGGGCAAAGCGGCCGACCTAACAATTAAATGTTGGTAGAAAGAGTATTTCACGAGATGGCGTAATAATTAGGATGTAAAAACAGGTTGTTGTTCGGGTTGTTATTGTGTTAACAATCAAACACTAAGATAGCAAAAAACATGGGTTGGAGAAATCCTTTGCACTTCCCCTTAACAGCATACAAATTGAATGGCATATGGTATTTCCCGGACAAAGAAATACCAAAGAATTCTATTACCAAAACTGCGCAGTATAATTTACATACTAACCGGAGTTCGATTAATAACATGGCTTTTAGCGCTATTCTTTAGGTATTTAGTGATTAGTATCGTCATGCTGACCGCGTGAGGTAAACCGATTGCAAACACACACTATGATTCAAATATTAATCTAACCCAGGTTACTAAAATTTATGCCGGGTAAGTACAGTATAAATGCACTAAATCAATTGGTAATGTTTATGTGGCAAAGGAGCCTCCGGTTTGTTCAACCATGGGTTCTTCCTCTAATGTCAATACTGCTTCCGGATCTTGCTGTTGAGACTCATCTTTTGCTTTTACTTCCTTCTCCAGCTTACTTACCGCAAAACCACAAATACTTATAAAAAATGCAGCACATATAAACCAAACTAACCGGGTAAGCAAATACCTGTAATTAGAAGTATATTTTGTTAAAATCGTGTTGGTAAGTGGTTTTAATACTCTTTGTATGTCTTGAGGATATGCACCACTATCGGTAAAAAACTCATGATCCTTTATAAAACCTTTATACCATACTTTACCCAACGAATAGCTGGTTAGGGTATCTGATAGATTAATCTTTCTTTGACGCTGTAACTTTTTAAGATCCAATGGGATTATCGTAGCATTTGCAATTTGTGCATTACATTTTACCGGTTCGTAATGATCTTCATTCCAGTACATACATTTCTCGTCTGCTTTTGGCATTCTAACTGAAATGGTGCTATTTTCCCATGCGACAAAAGAAGAACTACCAATAAAAAGTAAAAGTATACAGGATATAATGATTTGGTGTGGTGAGAAACGGGAGATAATAAATATTGGCTGGGGTGGTATTGGTGGAGGCGGGGGCAATGGAGGAATAGGCTTTTCTTTTTCTGCTCTCTTAAAAACACGTTGTTTTTCTTCATCACTTAGATTCATCCATTCATAGGATGTAGGAAAATCTATCAACCAGGCAAGAAGGTCAGTATTCTCTTCTTTTGTCTTCCCTGTCTCTCCTTTGATATGATTGCATAGGGCCTTGTAATCATCAGGCTCTGAATCATATATCACTTTCCGAAAGTCATCACACTCCATCTTATCTTTTTTAAAGAACATGGAAAGTATATCGGCATCTTTTGGAGTATATCTATCGTCATAAACCCTTAAACAAGCTTTTCTTAATCTTGTAGTAGTTGCTTGGGGCAAAATTGCGCGCAGCTTCCCATTATCCTTCATCTTTTTATAGGCAGCCAATACTATGTCTTGATAATCTTCAGGCATTTTTCAAAAAATTTAAGCGTAAAAATAGAAATGGAATTTTTGGAATCCTTACGGGTTTCCGGAATTCTTTGGAATTTAAAAAGAATTCTTCAGAATATTTGGAATTATCTGAAAACTAGCGATTTGAAGCTTGGATATTTGTCCCAACAATTAATTCAAGCAACGATTCAAACGATAATCCAAGCAAAGAACTAATGTTAAAAACGAGTAGAAATCGCGGTTGTGAATAGCCGGTTTGGGAAGCAGTTATTGGCTCCCGCGACAGACACTCAAATACTTCCCAAAAATTTCAGAAGGCCTTCTGATTTACAGTTTGTAGCAACCCCCAGGCATGGGGCGTGGGGAACTACGTGTACATCACTTTTTAAATTTTTGAATCATGTTTATTCCACTTTTTATTGCCATATTATTAGGCTTAGTAAGCCCATCGAATACAAGTAGCAGCTGTACCCAAAATGGCGGTACAACCGTAAGCACCAACAGTAACACACCTGGCGATCCAGGTACGGATCCAGGTGATGGCGGTGATACAGGTGGAGAAAATGGGCACTTGCCTCCTCCAAAAATTGGAGATTAAATAAGTAATAAAGGGCGACAATAATGTCGCCCTTTTTCTTTTTAAACTGTTATGGTTTTAAAGAAGATATCTTAGATCAGAATAACTGAGATTATTTTCCTAATTTAGGATAAAAAACTAAAAAAATTGAAATACTATAATTTTACGCTCATCTCACTATTATTTCTTTTTTCTTGTTCACAAAATCAGGAAGTGAACGAAAAGGAATTAGCGAATCCATATTACGATCACGCATTTGAGTTTAGAGAAAAAAAAATGCCTGATAGTGCTTTTCTATATTTCAATAAAGCCAAGGATCTTTTTCAAAAACAAAAAGATAGTTTAGGTGTAGGAAAGTGTTTGGTAAACATGTCGATTACTTCCATTGATCGTGGTGATTATTTTGGAGGTCAGGAAATTTCCTTGGAAGCAATTAACTATTTTAAAACGAATGATAAAAAGCATTTTGTTTATCTAGAATCCAATTTTCATGAACTTGGTGTCTCATCCTCTTATCTGCAAAATTATTTACAAGCGATTTCATTTTATAATCAGTCTATAATTTATGCACAGGATAGTGCATCAATATTGATAACTAAAAATAACATTGCAAATGCTTATGGTAAAACCGGAAACTATAAAAAATCACTTTCAATATTTGAAAGCATTTTAACTCAGAAAATGAGCGATAAAGATTTTGCCAGAATATTATCAAACTATGCTTTTAATAAATGGAAACAAAATCCACGATATGATGCAAAACCAGAACTATTAAAAGCTTTACATATTCGTGAAAAAGAAAATGATATTTGGGGGCAAAATGCTAGTTATTCACATCTTGCTGATTACAATACTTTAAAACAACGAGATACTGCGCTATTTTATGCAAAGAAAATGTATGTAGTGGCTAAAAAAATAAATAGCCCAGATGATCAATTACAATCATTACAAAAACTCATTAAACTAAGCCCACCTGAAGAAACTAAACATTTTTTCGCTGTCTATGAAAAATTAAATGATAGTCTGCAAAATGCACGTAGTGCGGCTAAAAACCAATTTGCGCTCATCCGTTATGAAACCGAAAAAAGCAAAGCCGATAATCTTGTGCTCCAGAAAGATAATGATGGTAAGAGATACCAGATTATTATACTCATCATCGGTATATTGTTGCTAACAATAGCAGGTACCTTATGGTATAAAAAAAGAAAACAACGATTAGAACTCGAGGCTCAGAACACCATCCGCGATAATAAGCTTAAAACCTCCCAAAAAGTACATGATGTTGTTGCCAACGGATTGTACAGGATCATGAGCAAACTCGATAATCAGGAAACCTTAAAAGACAATCCAATTGTTAACGAAATAGAGGAACTTTACGAACAATCGCGTGACCTCTCTTACGAAAAACCAAAATCCAAAGATCAGAACTTTCACGAAAAAATATTTAATCTGTTAAAGTCATTCGCTTCCGAAAATACCAGGGTAATACTGGTCGGGAATTCTGCCCCATTATGGGAAAAAGTTTCCGAACAAGCCAAAGATGAAATAGAGCATATCCTTCAGGAACTGATGGTAAACATGGGCAAACACAGTCAGGCAAGCGATGTGGTACTTAAATTTGAGCATATACAGCAAAAAATAAACATTTATTATACCGATAACGGTATTGGCATTGCGGGTAAGCCACAACCTAAAAATGGCTTAACAAATACGGGAAACCGTATTGATGCAATTGGTGGTACAATTACCTTTGATACCAAAGTTGAAAAGGGGCTTAAAATCCAAATCTCTTTTCCGGTTTCCTAATTGTATTAAATATGTTTAAAAGAATACTTATTGCCGAAGATCAAGAAACACAGAATATTTCCCTGCAAAAAACACTGGCCGAAATGGGTATCGAAAAACCCGAATATGTATATTATTGCGACGATGCACTTACGTGGATTAAAAATGCCGTTAGAGAAGAGCGACCTTATGATCTGTTAATCACCGACCTCTATTTCGAAGAAGACCATAACCCGCAAAAAATCGACGGAGGTGCCGAACTCATCAAAGCCGCAAAAGAGGTGCAAGCCAACTTAAAAACCCTGGTATTTTCCGGAGAAAACAGGCCGGCAGTTATCGACATGTTATTTAAAGAAATGCATATTGATGGGTATGTACGCAAAGCCCGTCATGATGGGCAGTACTTACGCCTCGCCATATCTGCAATCCATAACCATAAAAAATATCTTTCGCCTGATTTAAAACAGGCCAGAAAAGAAAATAATTCTCACGATTTTACCGACCTCGATATTGCAATCATCTCTCAGCTGGTTGATGGAATGCCACAAAAAAACATTCCCTACTATCTACAAGAGAACAACATCAAACCCTCAGGCCTAAGTAGTATCGAAAAACGCCTTAACCTGATGAAAGAGGTACTTGGCTTCTCCAAAAATGAGCAGCTTATCGCCTATTGCAAAGACATCGGGATCATTTAGGATTGCGCCAGGCGATTAGCGCAGAGCTTTTGGCAGTCTACTAGCCCCGGGTCGATTAATCCCGGTTAACCAACCTACAATACGGTTTCCCGTAAGGAAAACAATCACAGCCGCTTTACATTTGATCAAAAAACTCAAAAGCCAAATCAAATGGACCTTAAGCTTAAATTAGAACAACTTCATCAACGGGTGGTCGGATTAAAAGATCAGATCAATACCGAAGAGGCTACGAAAAATGCATTTGTAATGCCCTTTATTCAAATCCTCGGTTATGATATTTTTAACCCTACAGAAGTGATCCCCGAGCACATTTGCGATATCGGCACTAAAAAAGGCGAAAAGGTAGATTACGTAATCCGAAAAAACAATGAGCCTATCCTCATTTTCGAATGTAAACACTGGAAAGAAAGTGCCGATGCACACAACTCTCAGTTGCACCGTTATTACCATGTTTCGAAAGCACGTTTCGGCGTATTAACCAACGGTACGGTTTATAACTTTTACGCCGATTTAGAAAAACCGAATATTATGGACGAAAAGCCATTCTTAACCATCGATATCGAAGACCTGAAAGATAATGCACTTAAAATCCTCGAAAGTTTTACCAAAAACGAATACAATTTAGAAACCATTCTCGATTCGGCCGAAGGTTTAAAATACATCAAGGCCATCAGAAAAGAATTTGAAAAAGAAATAGACACCCCTTCTGATGAAATGGTAAAATTACTGGTGAACCGTTTTTTTGATAAACCCTTAACGGCAAACCGGATGATCGCCTTTAAAGAATATACCAAAAAGGCCCTGGCTATTTCCATCAACGAATCGATCAGCGATCGTTTAAAATCGGCATTAAATATCAATGAGAAAATAGAGAAAAAGGAAGAGGACAAAGCAATTCCTGTTATAGAAGATCCTGATGCTTCAAAAATTGTAACCACTGAAGAAGAGTTGGAGGCTTTCCAGATTGTAAAAGCCATTTTACGCGAGAAGATCCCTTCGGCACGGATTGCAGCCCGCGATACCCAATCTTACTTTGGCGTATTACTGGATGACAATAACCGGAAACCCATCTGCAGGTTCCACTTCAATACCGCAAATAAATACCTCGAAACTTTCCAGAAAGGCAAAGATGCCGGTGAGAAAAAACAATTGTTTAGTCTTGATGAACTTTACGATTACAGGGCTCAATTGCATCAAACTATAGAAAATTATTAATTACCCGCTCAATACTCAAAAAAATGCAGGGATTGCTCCACCGTTTGTGTTAGAGCAGCAGGGCAATCTCTCATTTTTAAACGCATAAAATCCTCCTCTATTTGTCATCCTGAGCGGAGTCGAAGGATCTTTTATAACGATTAACAACCAGCACATTTCTTTATTTTCAACCATATCAGAAATATAAGTTCATTTAAGTTTGCGAAACCCTCACCGTTCATCGTCATTCCCAACTTGATTGGGAACCGTAATGCAAGCGCTTTAAGATTCCCGCCTGCGCGGGAATGACGACGTACTGATAGATTCTGTCAATGGTAATTATAACGATTAACAACCAGCACTTTCTTTATTTTCAACCATATAAGAAATATAAGATCATTTAAGTTTGCGAAACCCTCACCGCTCATCGTCATTTCGACCGTAGTGGAGAAATCTGCTGAGAAAATATAGTTACTGTTCACTGTGATTTAAGTTTTGTTTAACTGTTTGATATTTAGTGTTTTTTTATGTCTGTTTAGATTTCCGTCATCATGAAAATAGTTTTTTGCGCTACGGGTTCCCGTAAGGTTTGAGGTTTAGGCTTGTATACTTTTGATCAACAAACAATTAACAAACTAAACATGGCAACACAATTACAAAATGAAATAACATTTTATCAAGATGTAAATGTTACGGTTACCCAATCGAGGTATGTTACCAACTCAAAAACATATGCAATGCGGAACATATCTTCTGTCCATATTTTTGAAATCGTAAAAAGTAAAACAGCGCCGGTTTTGATGATTATTATGGGAGTACTAATGCTTTTTGCTAATGACATACGGATTTTAGGTTTAATTGTGCTGGTTGTAGGTATTTTAATCCTAGCCCTTAATAAAAATGAATTTACAGTAAGGATCAGTACAAATGCAGGCGAAGTGAATAGTATCGTATCAAAAGACAGATTGTATGTTCAGAATATTGTAAGTGCACTTAATGATGCAATTGTATTCAGAGGTTAAAACATTCAACCCCCTAATTATGAAAGTTTTTCTTGTTATCTGTGCCCTCTGCTGTTTCGCAGCTATACTAAAATTACCTATCGAATATTACACCTTTCTGAGAATAATAGTTTCGCTAGGGGCCTTACTGCTTATTTACGTTTGGACAAAACAAAAAAACTATGCTTTGGCAATTGTTTTCGTGCTTGTGTTGATTCTTTTTAATCCCCTGTTTCCCATTTACCTGCATCGGAAAAGCATCTGGATTCCACTTGACATCATCACCGGACTCTTGTTTTTAATTATTGCCTTTTATAAGAAAAGTGAACCTGTAAAACAACAAGAAACAGCGACTGAAATTTTACCCGTTCAAAAAACATACTCCAGAGACCGCATTGTTTCGGTGAAAAGAGAAATACAATAATCACATCATAAATCAAACTAAAACTTAATGTTATGATTGCCCAAATAGAAGAATTTTTTAACCCAAAAACAGCCGATCCGCCTCAGGATGAAAATGTAGAGATTAAGGAGCCCGCTACCGAACAAGAGGAGGAAGTAAGAAAAAGAACTTACCACGAAGCAGGCTTTAGAGATGGATCGCGAAACAGTGGTAGCCCACTAGCGCTTTCGATCTGTTTGAACGCCATTTACGCCCGGTTTCAAAATGAAGAAAAAGAACTGGTAGAAAAGCAGCAACTGGCGAAAGAACCCTATATCAACGAGCAGAAAACTAAAGAAACCGAAATCAAAACACTGGTAATCAGCAAAGAAAGTAAGGAACAGCAGATTAACAAGGTAGAAACCGATATCAGGGCAGTAAAAGATAATATCGAAGAGCTAAAATTCGAAATCAACGATCTGCCCCGAAATCCTGAAAAATACCACATCAGTGCTTCAAAAGGTGCTTCAAGTAAGTTCTGGATCGGTTTAATCATCCTCATGCCTTTAAGCCTTTATTTATTTACTTTTTATATTTCTACCTCTTATTCTGCATTTTTTAAACCCTTTGATGCCAATAGCACCATCATTTTGAATGTGCTTGATTCGAAAGCTTTTGAAAAGGCCTGGCACGATGGTTCACTCGAAGGTGCTTTTGTAACCTTTATCCCTTTTGTGTTTTTAGGGCTGGGTTATTTAATCCATATGTTCGGAGAGGTTAAAAGCATTGGGAATTATATTAAAATCGGTCTGTTGTTGCTTACTACCTTTGTTTTCGATGCCATTTTAGCTTACCAGATAGAGGAAAAGATTTACGAGCTAACTAAAACATTTGATACACCTGAATTTAATATCCCTATTGCGTTTGGCAAAATCCAGTTCTGGGGAATTATTTTTGCCGGTTTTGTAGTGTACCTCATCTGGGGCGTAGTGTTCGATTTTATCATGAAAGAACACCGGGAGAAAGATAAAATCAAACACGAACAGCTGCGGAGAAAAAAAGATATCCAGATCTATCAGGATAGGATAAGCGATATTGAAATCCAGAAAGCAAAATTGATAGAAGAACTTAGCGACATTAAGAAAAGTTCGCTGGAGGCACAGGGACGTATTATTACACTACAACGGATAATCGATGCCGTCATTATTCCCACCAAGGAGTATGTGCTTTATGCTTCGGAGTATATGAAAGGCTGGATTACGTTCGTGAGTGAAAAGCTCCATATTTCAATGCATGAAAAAATTGTTCTTCAAACTGAATGTATTGCCTGTTACAATGAAAACCTTAAAAACGTAGGGGCCAGCGAAGATTCGCAAAATTCTGTTTATGTCACCACTTTATAAGCCCTAACATCATGAAGTCAACATTACTAAACATATTATTGCCGCTCTTAATTACAACTGCTTTTACGAAAGAGGGTAAAGCCCAGCCAGCAAAACAGAACCTTAACATTAGCTTTTTATTGGATTTATCTGATCGGATAGATCCTAAAAAGAATCCTGATCTTTATCAGAGAGATTTAGGCTACATAAAATCGATAGAAACAGCTTTTGTAAACCATGTAAAAGAGAAAAAGATGATGCTTTTGAATGATCAGATGCAGGTTTTCTTTGATCCAATACCTAAAATTCCGAATATCAATCAGCTGAGTCAACAGTTAAAAGTTAGTTTTAATCCAAAAACAAGTAAAAAAGAAATTTTAAGCGTAGATAACACGTACACACAAATCTCTTCAAAAATCTATCAGCATACTATTAAATATGGTCATTATATAGGCTCCGATATCTGGAAGTTCTTCAAAAACAATGTTCAGGATTATTGCATTAAAGATCAACATAGAAATATTTTGATTATCCTAACTGATGGTTATATGTACCATCAAGACAGTAAGTTTTTAGATAATGGAAAAAGTTCTTACATCACACCAGCTTTCATCCAGGCAAAAAAGCTCACCTCATCTAATTATAGGGCGGTTATGAAAAAGAACAACCTTGGTTTTATCCCGGCAACCAGTAATTTGCAAAACCTGGAAGTTATTGTATTAGGCATTAATCCATCAAAGCAAAGCCCATACGAGGAAGATATAATTAAACAGTACTGGACAGATTGGTTCAAAGCCATGAAAGTGAAAAAATCCTACTTTAAAACGGCTGATCTGCCTGCCAATTTAGCGCCTGTACTACAGGGAATTATTTTAG
Source organism: Pedobacter sp. D749 (assembly GCF_019317285.1). Taxonomy (NCBI): domain Bacteria; kingdom Pseudomonadati; phylum Bacteroidota; class Sphingobacteriia; order Sphingobacteriales; family Sphingobacteriaceae; genus Pedobacter; species Pedobacter sp. D749. The sequence continues at coordinate 5,155,297 of NZ_CP079218.1, read as the reverse complement.
GAGCTAATAAGCCATAACTAATGCAACAAAAAATATCATAACTCATTTTAAATCATCCCCTCATCATGAAAACCCTCTCCTTATTAATCTTTTTCGTTATCAACATTACTTGTAAAGAAAACACAACCGTGTACATTTGCAACAGTCCTGGCGCTAAAAAATACCATTATAACAGCAACTGCCGTGGGTTAGGTAATTGCACTTATCGGGTAGTTTCAATTGAAATAGAAAAAGCCAAAAAAGAAGGCAAAACATTATGCGGCTGGGAAAATTAAGTGTATTGGTATTATTATTATTAACACTGCAAAGCTGTTTCATCCAGCCAGGCGAGAGCAAACCTTTAAACAATTCTCACCTTTCCTTTGCCGCCAAAGTGATTCGCATTATGGATGGCGATACCATGGAAGTATTATATCAAAACCAGCCCGTCAAAATCCGTTTGGCCCATATTGATTGCCCTGAGAAACGTGGCCACCAGCCTTTTGGCACCAAAGCCAAACAAGCCCTTTCCGATCTGTGTTTCGGCCAAATGGTAACCGTTCAGGGCCAAAAATACGACCGTTATAAAAGGTTAATTGCTGTAGTAATTAACGATAAAAAACAGGTGCTTAATCAGGAAATGGTTAAACTCGGTATGGCCTGGCATTTTAAAAAGTATTCAAGCGATCCGCTTTATGCACAATTGGAGATAAACGCAAGGAAAAATAAAATAGGTTTATGGCAGGATAGCACAGCAGTAGCACCATGGGATTGGCGGGAAACAAAGCATCGTTTGTCAAGGTAGATAGTAACGCGATAACCCCTTCTATGCTTGATAATTATGTTGTGAATAAGACCTGCGGCATCTATTTAAAATTCCTTCCTACATGAAAAGCATCTTTAGCTTCCTTGTTTACCTCCTCCCTTACCTGCGTTCGTTTATTTTGTGCCGGGTAAGGTGCAGTTTTTTCATCACTCCGCGATAAGGTCAATACAGGCAGATCATCAGCCTCACGCTGCAATAACTTGCCAAGCATTTTGGTAAAATCAAAACACTTACTCACAATCACATGCACCACCTGGCCCTCACGTTGCAGGCGTCCTTCCACCATCAGCAGCCGTGAATGCAGAATTTCCTTTCGGTAAGTCTCAAAAAGCTTTTCAAATACCACCAGGTTAGTATAACCGGTTTCATCCTCAATCGTGATAAAACATACTCCGCCGGCGGTACCTGGCCGTTGCCGTACCAATACCAAACCTGCAACTTTTACCAGTTGCCCCTCAGTGGCCTCATTATTAATCGCAAAGCAAGACCGGATACGTAGCATATCCAGTTGATCCCGTACAAAACTCACCGGATGCGCCTTTAACGATAATCCAACTGTAGCATAATCCTGTACCACATGTTCACCTTTTCCCATTAGCGGTAGCTCTACCTGCGTTTCTAAAATACTTTCCGATGGCTGCCCCTTAAATAGTGCTGTTGGCATATCCTGCAGTGCTGAAACTTCCCATAGTGCTTTTCTACGGTCAAGTCCCATCGACCGGAAAGCATCTGCATCGGCCAGGCGTTCGAGCGTAGCAAGTGAAACACCTGCATCTCTAAGTCCGGTAATGCTGCGGTAACCATTGCCCCGGCATGAAACCAAAACTTCCATTTCTTCTTCACGAATGCCTTTAACCTGGCGAAAGCCCAATCTGATTGCAAAATACTTAGTCAATTTTTCCTCCAAAAGGTTATTCCACGAAGAATAATTTACATCCACCTCCCGTACTTCAACACCGTGTTTCTGCGTATCAATTACAATCTGTGCAGGCTGGTAAAATCCCATGGGCATACTATTTAACAAAGCAGCTGCAAAGGCATCCGGATAATAATGCTTTAACCAGCAAGACACATATACCAGTAGTGCAAAACTCGCTGCATGGCTCTCCGGGAAGCCATAACTGCCAAATCCTTCTAACTGTTTAAAAATCCTTTTGGCAAAATCTAAAGAATAGCCTTTGGCCAGCATCCCGCTAATAAGTTTCTCTTCATACTGGTTTACCAGTCCCTTAAATTTAAAAGTGGCCATACTTCGCCTCAAGCCATCTGCTTCAGCAGGGGTAAAGCCTGCCGCCACAATTGCAATCTTCATGGCCTGCTCCTGGAACAGCGGTACCCCCAATGTCCGGCCTAATATTTCTTCCAGTTCGGGCGAAGGATACACCACCGGCTCTTCGCCATTCCGCCTGCGTAAGTACGGATGCACCATATCGCCCTGTATCGGGCCTGGCCTAACAATAGCCACCTCTATCACAAGGTCGTAAAAACACTTTGGCCTTAACCTGGGTAACATCGACATCTGCGCACGGCTCTCAATCTGGAATACCCCTAAAGTATCGGCCACACTGATCATCTTATACACCTCAGGATCATCCTCGGGAATATTGGCCAGAGTAAGTTTCCTTTCATAATGATCGCGGCATAAATCAAATGCTTTGCGGATACAGGTTAGCATCCCCAAAGCCAGAACGTCTACCTTTAAAAAGCCTAAAACATCAATATCATCTTTATTCCATTCAATGTTGGTACGATTTTCCATCCTGGCATTCAAAATAGGGCAGAGGTCGGTTAATTTACCCTGTGTTACCACAAATCCTCCGGTATGTTGTCCTAACTGCCTGGGGAATCCCATCATCTGCGCCGTTAACTCAAGGGTCTTTTTCAGGTGCGGGTCTTCCGGGTTCAATCCCTGTTCAACTACGCGTTTACCCTCAAACCATTCATCTGTATATTCCCATAACGAGCCCGAAAGCCTGTTGATCGTATCTACGGATAAACCCATTGCCTTGCCCACATCGCGCACCGCACCCTTTTGGTGTTGCTGGGTAACCGTGGCCACAATGGCCGCACGATCCCGCCCGTACTTATCATAGATATACTGGATAATTTCTTCCCGGCGTTCATGTTCAAAATCTACATCAATATCGGGCGGTTCGTTGCGTTCAGAAGAAATAAAGCGCTCAAAAAGCAGCTCAAATTTCATGGGGTTTACCGAAGTAATGCCTAAACAATAACAGATGGCCGAATTGGCGGCAGAACCACGGCCCTGGCATAAAATGCCCCGGCTGCGTGCCTCGCGTACAATGTCTTCCACAAAAAGAAAATAATTGGCATAATCCATCTTTTTAACGAATTCCATTTCATAACGCACTGTATTCACCACTTTTTCAGGAATAACCTCACCATACAACGCATGCGCCCCTTTCCAGGTCAGGCATTCCAGCTCCTCCAGTGGTGGCCTGCCGCTCTTGTTAATTTCTTCGGGGTAAACGTATTTCAGCTCATCCAATGAGAAAGTACAGGCTTCAGCAATGGCCAGCGTATTTTTTATCGCCTCAGGATAACGTCTAAAAAGCCGCTTCATTTCATCTACCGGCTTCATGTAACGTTCTGCATTCTGGTGCAAACGAAACCCGGATTCTTCAATCGTGCACTTTTCACGTACACAGGTTAATACATCCTGGAGTTCCCTTCGCGTAGGATCATGGTAATGTACATCTCCGGTTGCCACCATCTTAAGCCCGTACCTGGAAGAAAGCTGCGCAATCCTGTAAATCAGTTTATCATCATTCCCTGAATAACTTCTTGTGGCGCCTGCATAAAGCTGGTTACCCAAAGCCTCGCGGTATTCTGCTACCGCAGCAATAAAACTATCCTCAAAAGAAAACTGCCTGTTCAAAACACCAGGCATCACTACCGTAAAAATTAATCCTTTCGAATGTGCATACACATCTGCACGCGAGAGGTGGCATGAACCTTTTTCTGCACGCATATTGCCCAGAGTAAGCAGTGCAGATAATCGCCCGTAAGCTTTCCGGTCAGTCGGGTAAGCGAGTAAACTCGGGCCATCCAGTAAATCAAGCCTGCAGGCGGGAATAATCGCAATGTCTTTTTCACGGGCTGCGGCATGTGCACGTACAATGCCTGCCAGTGTATTCCGGTCGGTAATGGCAATCTTTTCATAACCAAAAGCCGCAGCCTGCGCTACCAGTTCGTGCGGATGCGATGCCCCGCGCAGAAAGCTAAAATTAGAAGTTATCTGCAACTCACTATATCCCATAACCTAATTTTTTAAGCAAAAAATCCATGTATAAACCATTTAAACTGCTTTTCGCTGTCATAATGCCCTGACCGGAACAACCAGTACCTGCGGCCCTGCTCATCCTCAACCTGGTAATAATCACGGTGTTCTCCCTCATCCAGCCACCACTCGCGCTCAATCCGCTCGGGGCCATCCGCTTTTACCACTTGGTGCTGAACGCCCTTATATATAAAAAACCTTGGTGGATGATCGGGGATAAGCGCCATTACTTCAATGGCAACAGGGGCAGGGAGCAGCTCGGTTGGCCTGGGCATATCTAAACGCCAATCGGCAGTCGGCTTTTCAGTAAGCAAAAAAGTGTTTTTTACCGATCGCTCCGGCCAGTAACGTGTAGCAGGCAGATAGCGGTGAATTACCTGCGGGCCAACCTTTCCGGCCACACGGTCCAGTAGCCTGATCACGCTCTGGTCATCCAATCCGGGTTTTGCAGTCCAGATGGCTTCCTGCTCCTGCGCTACATCATCAACTTTGGGCACATCTAAAATAAACAGCTCGATCCCCAGGCCCGGGCGCAACTGGTCTATCTTCAATTTAAAAAGCTTTAGTAAATGACTTACATTATGGCTTGCTGCGTTTGTACCTATCGCTACCTGTACCAATTGCCCATCAAGCCGATAACCCGTTAAAACACCTTTGCGAAGGCCTTTGCCCTCTGCCTGTAGCTTAGTACAAAGCCCCTCCAATAATTTTGAAATCGCAATTTCAATCGCCGTCCGTGTTCTGATTGGCTCTAAACAGGGAAGTCTTTCCTGGAAAGCCACCGGCACCTGCACAGGTACTAAAGTTTCCTGTTCAGTTCCAAGTGCCTGCGCCAGGCGCAATAAAAAACCTTCGCCAAAACGCCTGCGCAAAACAGACCGTGGCATGCCGATAAAACTCTTGATCTGGTAAAAACCAAGCTTACGCAGTTTAGCCAGTACAGGTTCTTCTAAACGCAAGGCCTCTGGTACTAAAGGAAGTAAAGCCTCCGCATGTGTACCGCTTGGCACCAAAGGTGTAACTTTCCCATACCTCGATACTGCCCAGGCAGCACCAGGCGTATCGGCAATGGCCAGCCTTACGGTATAACCCTTACTTTTTAACCTCGAAACAATTTCTTTTATATATTCGCGCTCGCCGCCCCAAAGGTGCGGGCAGCCGCTTACCTCCATCAACAATCCATCTTTGCCGAATTCATCTATAGCTACAACAGGCGCATAGCGGATACACCATTCTGCAAGTCCGCGTAATAGTTTTTCACACCTGTCTGGCTTATCATCAAGCACCTCCAAACCCGGGCAGATAGCCTTGGCATCTGCGGCACGCATGCCCTGTTCAATTCCGGCTTCTGCTGCCAAATGGCTTACCGCCGTGATCATCATCCGGCCATGATCGGGCGCTGCAAATACAAAGGGAACTGCAGAGAGTTCAGGACGGCGGATCAGCTGCCAATCTGCCAAGAGCTGGCGAAACCATATGGACATAAAACGCCTTTGCATATCTTTTACCCAATCTGCCTGTTCTCATCTGCGCTCCAGCCATCTTGCTGCAATACCCTTTTTACTTCTAAAAAGCCTGTACCAGCCCATTCCATTACCCAGTTTCCCGGCACCCCGTTTCTTACTTTCAGCAGGTTGACCTGCCAGCGAGGAAAACCAAGGCCCGGCATGCCCTCTTCCAAAACACTCGGCAAGGGGCTAATCTGCCATCGGGCAGTAGCAATGGTACTGGCCATCCTTCGCGCATCTTTGCGCAGGATAAATCCGGTAACACCGCTTTCTTCCACTGCAAGTTGCAATCTTCTCGATTCAACCAGGCTCAGGGCATCAACCTCGGCCACCACGGCAGCTAAGCCCTCACATCGCAATGCTTCCTCCATAATCCAAAGGGCATCATTTTCTGTATCAACATCCATAAAAATGATCCGTTCAGGCGCTACATTAAAAGCGCTTAGTGCTGCCGGGAATAAACGCCTGGCCGTACTTATCCATATGCAGGCCGCTCCATCTTTCATTAAAGCAGCAAGCAGCCCGGCAATAAAGCCATCGCTCGCAGCGGCATCTTCCGGAAAAACAGTAATAAACTCGTGGATAGCCCGTTTTGGAAATACACTACCGGGAAAAGCATCTTCAATCGCACCAAGGCCAATCCGCTCCGCCTTACCGGCAGCAACAGGCTTAAAGCCCTGCCACATCAAGATATCTTGTTGCAGTTTGTATACCAATTCGCTTTTAGTCCCCATCTTAATTGCTAAAATTATTAGCTATTTTAATTTGCTTTTATAATTGAACAACAAACATAATACTAAAATTGTTAGCAAAAAACGAAATGTGGAAAAGATTGGTGTTTAGTTGAGAAAAGCCTTGTAAGAGTAGAGCCTAAAAAGGTTTTGGCCAGGTTGGTAACAGAGGGAAGATTTTAGGTTACTGTATTTATTTAACAGTGCTTAGTGTTCGTTTCACCACGGTAACCAACGGTTTTACCACATTAATGCTGGGATTTAATGGCGTGCCTAATTTATCCTCTTAAAATGAAGCGCAAGCATTTCGGGTCTCACGTCCTTTGCAAGTTACAGGTCTCATGGTAAAAATATCTTTTGTAAATCATCCAGATCTAAAAAAATGAGTTTAATAATTCAAAAGAAACTTAGTATTAATTTATCCCCCTTTGAAATATGTAGTCGAGAAATCAGTCTGCGAGGACCAAAAGGGGCGAAGCATCTTTGAGAGGGTTTATCGTAAAAGCAAATTGGATTGCCTGCCTCATTAAAGTATAACATTAAATCACAGTCATTCGCTTTTAATCAAAGGAGCAGAACTATATTATCTATCGATAAACACAATTATATCAAGATATGCCACTCTCGATGGATGTTGACCAAAAGATAACGAATCGCAAGCTGAAAAGCACTATAAAACAACTAAATTTTGCAAGCAAATCAGCTGTTATTGTAGAGCTTTCGGAATACAGCAACAATTATTTTATCCTCTGATTCCTTGCCTTTAAAGAGACCACTTACCTTTGAGCCAACACTTAGTAAACCACCAATAATCTTTAAAGTTGTTGAGCCAGCAGTTAGGGCAAGTGCTGCTAATGACAATCCCGGGCCGATTACTCCAGCCGAATCACCAAGGAATTTGTTAAGTTTATGGTTTTCGCTCTGGTCATTTTCTATAATCTCGTTAACCAGTTTTTTTGAAAATTCATCAAAGATTAAATCAGCATGAAACGCATTACCTTCAGTGAATTTATTTCTCAGTTTAAGATAGAATGATCTCTTGTCAGCTACTATTTTTGCATAGTCCGCCAACGGCAGGTTCATCAACATGTTGAATTTAGTTTCCGTTAAGAGCCGCTCAGACATCAGCCCAGAAAGTATTGCTTTATAAGCATTCTCTCCCTCATCTCTCCGTACAAGAGTTGTTGCTTCTAGCTTTTCCTTTACAACTTTATTGTACTCCTCTTTACTCTCTGCTATAGTGAAGGGTTGAAACTTACATTTTTCGGCGATAGAAAGAACACTTAATATACTCATCAAATCTGGGGTTAATTCTAAGCTGTCCCCAGATTTTTCAATAAATTTTTTCGTTTCCTCATTCCAGGAGAGTGGATGTGGAATAATAACCAAACGTCCACTGCTTGCAAGATCGAGACAATTAACGAGTTGACTGGCCAAAGACCCTAGAAGTGCTAAATTAATTTTCGCAGGTGTTTTCTTTACAAGTATACGTTCGTAGAGAAAGTCTAAAAGGATTACCCTGTCTCCAATCAAAAAACCAGTTTTTAAAGCAAGTTCAAGATCATCCACAGCCCCAAAAAGGCACGATTGTAATTGGGTGTCAACTCTGTTTGATACTACCTCCAAAGAATGCTGTGATTCCTCCCATAATTCAGAGAGCCTGGTTTTAAGTTTAATTACATCTTCTTCGGCAATCAATTCAGGAAGAAAAATATGATTGCCTTTCGAATCGGTTTCAATTCTCAGACAATCCCTCAAAATATTGATGTAGCCTATAGTAAAAGAATTGTAATGCGCGGTCATTTCTAAAAACTATATGTACAAGGTGTAATAATCATTTTATCAATTCTCTTAGTGGTTATCTCCCACGATTCTTTTGGACAGGAGCGGATAAACCCGCGTAGGCTTTTTTCTCTATTGAATTTCAAGCATTGCGCACGTATTACGCAGGCAATCGTGTCGAGATCCTGCTTGTTATCATCATCCGCATTTACGGCGAAATCCATAACAGCATACCATACATCTTCTGGTAATTTGGTATCGCACAGCCTCTCAAAGTGAAACATGTTATCACTCCAAAGTAAACCATTCTCAATGCTTAGTGATATAATCACGTGCTTCCAAAAACTGGTTTTGCTTATATCCCAAAGGAACTCAATATAATCAGCGATATAATCTTCTTGGAACCGGCGGACGCTTACGTTTAAATCAATCTTCCGTTCGCTCATTGCATCGACGATCTGCTTGGCGTCAACCTTACTCAATGCCTTTAACTCCCTGTGGATATTCTCAATATCCAGGTCATTGTCAATTTGACTAAGGAATTCATCTCTTTCTTCGTTGGTCATTTGTTTTACTAATTAATGGCTAAAATAAAAGAAATCTGTTGTAAGTTCCATATTATATAAAAGTAAATGGTTTTATAAAAATGTTTCAATTATTGAAACATTTGAAACATCTGGTAAAAGGCAATACCATTTACTGCCAAAATTTTTCTTATCAACACTAATTGCCTCACATAGTGTCATTTGAAGTCAGATTTAGTATATGTGAATATTTTTAGCCATTTACATCTAAGATTTTACCGATTTTTGTATTATTATTATATTAATATCATTATTCTGATACTATTGATATCAACGCCTAGTATATAATAATTAGGCATTTAAATAAGATTCTTAATGAAAATAAGTTTTAGTGGCCACGAAACCTTTGTTTGCCGCCAGTTCTGGCTAAAGAAAGGTTACGAGCATATATTAGCAAATAGATCGTTCAACGATGAGGATGCCGTGGTGCATTTAGGGGTGGGTAAGAATATGACGACCGCTATTAAATTTTGGCTACGTGGATTTAATATTGTTGACGAGGCGGATCAAATCACAGAGCTTGGTACAAACCTGCTCGAACGTTACGATCCCTATTTGGAAGACACTGCAAGCTTATGGCTTTTGCATTATGCCGCTATCAAAAATGAAAAACTTTTTATTTTCAATACTTTCTTCAATCAGTTTTTGAAAGAGAAAAATGAATTTACAAAGCCACAGCTAATAGCGTATTTAAAACGTAAAACAGAGGAAAGTGGTTTTAAGCACTTTAGCGATAAAACATATGATTCTGATGCTAATGTTTTCTTACGGACTTACAATAGGTCTAACGATGGCAAAGCCGATGTAGAAGAAGAAACAGCAAATCTTTTAGTAGAGTTAAATCTAATTCGCCCATTTACAAGAGTAGCCTTAGATGGAAAAACATCAGTGCAATGGTTTAGGGTAATGAGAGAAAGCAGAGATGACCTCCCACAAGAGATTTTAGCATTTACCATTCTAGATACTTACGGAACGGAGGCAAAATCAATATCATTTAAAGATTTATTGGAAGGGGTGAATTCCCCAGGAAACATATTCTGCATGACAGAAAAAGGATTGGAAGAAAAGTTAATGGAGTTGGCTAGCATCTGGCCTAATGATTTTAACTATAACGAAACAGCAGGCAATAGGGTACTACAAATTAAACAAGAAATGAATAAGTGGGAGGTATTAAATCAATATTATGGTTAAGCATTTTTCACCTTCTCAAAATATATTACTAAACAACTTTGATGTTGCAGATTATATCATCACGCCCAATACCCAAGAGGTATTTGACGCCTTAATTAGCAATTATGCATCTGGTGTAAGGTCAATCAATTTAATCGGCGCTTATGGCACGGGTAAATCGACATTTTTAAATGCCTTAAATTATCATTTAAACGAAGAAAAAGTTTTTGTCGACACTAAAAATTGGAAGAAATATAAACGGTTTGATTTCATCAAGCTTGTTGGCAACTACGACTCTATTATCGATAATGTTGCCCATGTTATAGGTTCTTCAAGCAACAAGCCATCTGTGCTGATCAATGAATTGGAGAGCCTGATTAAGGCATCTAATACCGAAGGTAGAGGGTTATTCTTCATCATTGATGAGTTTGGAAAGTTCTTAGAATATGCCTCGGCTAATGGAGCAGAAAAAGAGCTTTACTTCTTACAACAAATTGCAGAGTTAATTAACAATACCGAATATGAGGCTGCATTCATTACTACCTTACACCAAGATTTTTCTGCTTACGCAGCCAGTTTAAATGCTACGCAACGCAATGAGTGGACTAAAGTTAAAGGTCGTTTTAAAGAGCTAACCTTTAATGAGCCAGTAGAGCAGTTGCTGTTACTGGCAAGTAAAAGAATTGCTGCTTCACCTGGCGCAGGTGAAATTAAGAACATTGAAAGTTTAATCGAAATCATCGCTTCGGCAAAAGCTTTTTCACTTAAAGCTTATTTCGATCAAAAAAATGCCAATAGCATTTATCCGTTAGATTTGTTATCAGGCAGCATCTTAGCTTTGGCATTACAACAATATGGACAAAATGAACGTTCACTGTTTACCTTTTTAAATACCGACAGTTTTTACGGCTTGGGTGAGTTTGACTCAAAACGCCAAAACTTCTACGCCGTATCAAATGTGTACGATTACCTGAATTACAATTTATATTCTTACTTAAACTCAAAAGCAAACATCCATTACAGCAAATGGGCTGAAATTAAAAATGCTTTGGAAAGAGTGGAGGGCGAAGTAGAAGAACAAGACCACATTCTTTACCAAACCATTATTAAAACCATTGGGCTACTAAATATTTTCAGTCACGCTGGTGCCAAGCTAGATGACAAGTTTTTGGTAGCCTATGTCGAATTAACTGGTAAACTCACAGGCGCTGCAGATGCTTTATTGAATCTACAACGCAAAAATCTGCTCGCCTATAATAAATATTCACACCGTTTCTTTTATTCAGAGACTACCATCGTAAATATTGATGATGCCATTGCAGAGGCAGGATTAGAAATTAGCAGAGCCAACAACATTGTCAGTTTCTTAAATGGTTACTTACCATTGGCACCAGTAGCTGCCAAAAGAGCTTATTACGAAAAGGGTACACCAAGAACATTCGAATATAAAATTTCTGATGCACCTTATACCGCATCAAAACCGAAAGGTGTAATTGATGGCTTCATTAATCTGATCTTTAACGAAAACATTAAAGAATCGGAAATTGTAAAAGCATCAACAGAAAACGACCAAGCCATTCTTTACGCGCATTTCTTAAGGGTGGGCGATATTCAACACGCGATTGAAGAAATTGAAAAAGCTAAAATTGCAAAGGCAAAATATCCTAATGATAAAATTATCCAAAGAGAGTTAAGTGCTGTAGAGGAAATACAAAAGAATTTATTGAACTATTACCTCTATGAAGGCTTTTATGATGCCACTTCTGTAAAATGGTATTACAGAGGAGAAACAATAAAGTTTAATAACAGCAAGAATTTCAACGCATTCTTATCTGTTATTATTGATGAAGTATATCCCCTCACCCCGAAATTCATAAGTGAGTTAGCTAATAGGAGTAAATTATCTGGAACAATCGCAGCTTCACGTAGAACTTTAATTGACGCCATAATAGGGAATGAAAAGGAAGAAGGTTTAGGGATCGAAGGTTTTCCACCGCAAAAAAGTATTTACCTGTCCTTATTAAAACAAACAGGCATCCACCAGGCTACAGAAAATGGTTGGGCTTTGAAAGAGATTAACGATGCTGCTTTAGATCATAACGGTTTTATGCCATTATTTGCTGCATCTAACGATTTTGTAAGTAGCACCAAAGGCGCAAAAAGAAGCATCGAAGAGTTCTATGAGCAATTATCAGAAGCCCCTTATAAGCTCAAAAAAGGTTTCCTAGACTTTTGGATTCCAATCTACCTCATTATGAAAACTGATGATTTCGCGTTGTATGGTACCAATGGTTTTATCCCTGAAATCGATTCAGAAATATTGGAGTTAGTGGTTAAAAATCCGCATCAGTATACTATAAAAGCTTATGACACGGATGGAATCAAAGTACGTTTATTTAATCAATACCGAGAGCTACTTGCCCTAGGGGAAACGGAAAAAACCTCTAACGAGGCATTTATTAAAACCATTGTTCCTTTCTTTAAATTTTATAGAGATTTAAAACCTTACGTTCAAAAAACTAAAAACCTAAGCAAAAGAACGCTTGCTGTGAGGAATGCATTAACCAATGCAACAGAGCCAGAGAAATTATTTTTTGAAGATTTCCCAAGTGCACTTAATTATGATTTAGTGCAGTTAAGCAATAATCCCGAACTGTTAAGCAACTACAACGCAGACCTGCAAGAATGCATCAGGGAACTGCGCAATGCTTACAATGAATTGCTAAATAAGTTTGAAGGGATTATTAATGGCCTTTGGAATGAGGATTACGATTTTAACACCTATACCGAAAAGCTAAGGGCTCGCTACCAAAAATCTTTAAAGCAATATTTGCTGCTTCCATACCAGAAGACCTTCTATGATCGGTTATGTTCGCCATTAGATGATAGAGCTGCTTGGTTATCTTCTGTAGCACAAGCCACCGTGGGTAAAACGCTCAACCAGATTACGGATAAAGAAGTAGAAAGCCTTCAGGAACGTTTTCGTTCGCTTATTCACGAATTGGATAATTTAAACGATATGGCTTTGCAAAAAGTAAATCTTGAGGAGGAAGATGTTTTTAAATTTGAACTCACTACACCTGGTAGCGGTTCTAACCATAAAATTATCCGCATGCCTAAAACACAGGATGCTCAATTTCAATATTTGGAAAGCGGAATGTCAGATTTAATGGAGAAAGCAAATAAAAGTACAAAAATTGCTATCTTGGCTAAAATGCTCAAACAAGTTTTAGATGACGAAGGAAAATAACCAGGTAAGGCATGTATTAGGGATTTCAGGAGGCAAAGATAGTGCTGCACTTGCCATTTACATGAAAGAACTGTATCCGCAGATGGATATTGAATTTTACACCTGCGATACCGGAAAAGAACTGGAAGAAACTTACCAGCTCATCCGTAACCTCGAGTCTAAATTGGGCGTGAGCATTCATAAACTATATGCAAAAGAGGGTGACAAAGGAAACCCTTTCGATTTTTACCATAACTTATATGGCGGTTATCTACCCTCATCAAACGCCAGATGGTGTACCCAGAAATTAAAGATCGAACCTTTCGAAAATTACATTGGCACTACACCTGTAATCTCCTATGTAGGAATTCGTGGGGATGAGGAAAGGGAAGGTTATATATCAACAAAACCACATGTACAATCCATTTTTCCTTTTAGAGAAAATATCTGGAGCGAAGAGGTAATTGGCAAAGTATTAAAGAACGAGAACCAACAAAAACTTTTGAGCTTATATAAAGAGTTTTTAACTTCGAATCTCTACCAGCGTGCTATCGATATTATTAAAACACCTTTATCCCTATCTTACAGTCAAAACCAAAAGTTAAAGGCTTTAATGGGCTTAGGTATCAAGGAATTTAATCATGTAGCTTTTCAATCATTAAAAGATAGCCAGTTGCCAATTGCATTGGTAGATGATTTCCCTTTGTTAGATAATGAATCCATTCTCATTCGTGATGACATTTTTAGAATCTTACGCGAAAGTGGGGTAGGCGTGCCGGCTTATTATGAAGAGATTCCTTACGAAGTAAACGGGCAAATAGGTAAATACAACCGCAGTCGTTCAGGCTGTTTCTTTTGCTTTTTCCAACGTAAAATAGAATGGGTTTGGTTGTATGAGCAAAACCCTGCTAAATTCTTTCTGGCCGTAGAGTATGAAAAAGACGGCTACACCTGGATGCAAGATGAACGTTTAGAAGAATTAATCAATCCGGAAAGGATTAAACAGATAAAAGAAGAATTTTTAACCAAACAACAAAACGCTGCCAAAAATTATCGCTCTAACAAACTCATTGATATATTGGATGCAGAGGAAGAAGGTTGTTTAGCTTGCTTTGTTTAGGAAAAAAATATGCTAGAGAGTGACGATTTTCGGTTTATCCTACATTTACATACAACTTCAAGACAGCTTTATGTTTGTTCTGAGCTTATAAAAATTCTTGGTGTCGCTCAACTTCCGAAAAGCATAGTGGATAACAAAATAATTAATTGGAGCATAACAGAGGAACAGATCAATCAAACATATAATAAGAGCAGAGGTAAACTTACAGAAAATGGAAAAAAAACCACAGCACTAAGTCATTATTTTCAACTTTGCGAGTCCTTTGGACTCATTATTTCATTCAATCAAATTTACAGTAATTCTCGGATAGGAAATGTTTTATTTAACTTAAGTAGTATTAATTCAAAGGAAGGAAAATTACATCAAATTGAATTAAATTTTTATCTTTTTCAACTTTTAAAAATTGATGCTGATGGACTATTTTTAATTCTTGATTTCCTAGCAGAATTTGAAGAGATTAATCAGAAAAAATTACAGCAAAATTTTAAAAGGCTACTAAATGCCAGACTGCTTGCTAAACAACCTCACGCTTCAGCAACTGTTAAAATCATTATTAATGAAAGATTTAGAGCCATAAACTATATATGGAAAAGTGCTGAAAAATATGCCGAACACTTACTTATTCCTAGGTGTGAATGGCTAATTACAATTGGCATTTTGGAACAGAGAAGGGAGAAATCTTCGACACTGTATAAATTTACAGAGATAGGTAAAGAATTTTATGATAAAATCCCGATGATTACTGATTCATTGAAAGATATCAATGAAGACTGGTTATATTCAAATTATTTTTCACTACTGAACAACCTAGATAAAAAAAAAACAAGAGAAGATTTTTCCGACTTTTCAACAGAAAAGCAAATTGAGGAACTGGGGAAATATTTAGAGATAACATTTAGTGATATTAAAAGTAGCAGTTCTTTCAGGTTGCCGGTTTATGAGTCGTTATTATATATTTGTCTAAAAATGTTTGACGTTGACATTGTTATAAATTTCAAGGATATTATCGCTACATTAGAATTAGGGATTACCTATAAAAATAAAAACTATAGACTAAAAAATAATGGAAGACTTAACGAAAGCTATATCATAACTAGAGTAATATAAATGAAATTAAATTGTATAATAGATACATGCAGTTGTATTATATTAAGTCAACCTGTTTTCGGGCGAAAAACACTACTCAAACACTTTCATCAAAAAGCAATTCTTAATTATTCGCACGAAGTTAGTCTAGAGATTAATGATCATATGAATAAAATAAATTGGCCGGATCTTAAAAATAGGAAATTGAAACCGTCACGATTTTCAATAAATGATTATGAGGTTAAGATGTTAGGTAAAACACTTATATCCCGTAAGAAGAAGGAAGATAGGGGCGAAACAGATAATTTTTTGTTGAGCGTTGACCTCATTCACCATAGTCATACTAAAGGCTTGGTGGTTTTTCTAACGGATGATCAAAAGGCGGTTGGTGGTTTTTTGAATGACTGGCTCCCAGCTTTTCCTACTATCAAACTTTGGAGCTCATATGAGGTAATTTTATTTTTGTACGCGGAAAAAATTATACCTTCGAAAGATATCGCCGTTGAACTTATTAAAGAAGTAATTGCTTTTTCTGCACCCAAACCAGCAGAACGCAGCGTTGATACAGCGCAAAAATTATTATCGATATTAAGATTTTATAATAAAAAAATTGAATTGGTGAGCCAAATTATCCATTAACATATGACAAGTTTAGAAGCCTTAAATTTAAGGTACAATCCATTTTCTGACACAACACCATCGAAAGGTAGCGACAGACTTATTTGGGCAGACATGCATGCCGTTAAGTCTAAATTGGAAAGTAGTTATGCTGACTGTATTGAAAATGATTCGAAACAGCTCATCTTAAATTGGGGGCCGTACGGCGGAGGAAAGACCTTTAGTGCCTATTATTTCTTAAATAAATATGCTGAAGATGCAAATCTATGTCATATTTACCTCCGATGCCCAAAAGATGGAGCAAAAGCTACAGACGAACTTTTTAAGGGAATAATTGACGAGTTGTCCTTTGAATTCATAAACAGCCACATTAGTGCTCTCATTAACGAAAAAGGTTCTGAAGCCCTAATTAAATATTTGACGCCAAAAGCGGGAAGGGAGTATGCAAATGCCATTATCCTCCTGGGTTCAACTGATGATGACATAAAAAATCTGATGAACCGATTTATGTATTCAGGACTCACTAAGACCGAACTCAAAAAGCTTAATCTTCCAAAAGACATACAAACAGATGCAGATTCGATAAAATTTTTAACTGGACTTCTTTCATGTTTTTCAATTGACAATGGAAAAGTTGTTATTTGGCTTGATGAGATGGAAGATTTAATTTATTTTGCTCCAAAACATTATAAAGCATTCTCACAAATATTAAGAGATTTAACAGATCATGTCTCACCAGGGTTTTTGATATTTCTCAACTTTACTATGGCTGAGGCAGAGGAAACAACAATTGAATTAATTTTAGGAGGTGCTCTCTGGTCGAGAATCACAAGAAAGATTAGGTACACCAATTTTACTAAAGAGAATGGTGTCAGTTATGCTAAAGAATTATTGAATCACGCCAAAATCGACCAAGGCACTGTTGCCCCAATTGATGAGAATGTACTTAATTTGGTTTTAGACTTTATTGCTAATAATCACTTGACACCGCGAGAAATTAACAAGCATTTAAGCTCATTAATAGGTTACGCGAGAACCCAGGATGCTTCAATTATAGATAATGCTATTTTTGATACATGGCTGACTGAATATGAAGAGGACAATTAATGGCGAGTTATTTTACGGTAAGCTATACTAATTCATTATTTAAGTTTTTGACTATCCACAGCATCTTTTAAATTTTTTATTGCTACCACAGTTACAGATTTCATTCCTGCCCTGTTGATTATCTGTTATTTTAGGAATTTTGCTTGAATTCATTTCGATAAAAATATTTAGCATGTCTATATCCTTATGGCCTTGAGGAAAATTATGGATCGCTATGGATTTCGCTTTTTCCGCGATGTCTATTGATTCTTGATATTTACCTTGAGCACTTTTAATTGTTGCTAATGTCGAGTAGGATTTTGAAAGTTCATGGTGGTTTTCGCCTAAGCCGAGTATTTCAACCCTTATCGCATTATTCTGGCAATCCACTGCTTCATGTAACTTCCCTTGATGTAGATATATACTTGCTAAGTTATTGTAGGATGCTCCAAGTTTATAATTGTCCTTTCCATGCTTTTTTTCCCTGCTTTCGATCGCCTGAAGTATTAACTTTTCTGCTTTGTGAATCTCACCATTTGAATGATATATGGCAGCCATATTGTTATATCCTTCATCAATTTGTGGATGATTTTCATCTAAAAGTCTCAATCTCATCTCAAAAGATTTTTTTTGATAATAGACAGCTTTTTTAATTTCACCCGTGTCATGCAGCATTAATGAGAGATTGTTGTAGCAAGAGGCGAGGTAGGGATGCTCAACTAACTCGCTACGTTCAGTGATACTTACCGCATGTGTCATGTATTTGATGGAGTTTGTCAAATCCCCTTGAATGCTATATAATAAGGATAGGTTGTTGAAGGCGCTTGCTAGCGCAAAAAAATCCAACTCTTCTTGTTTTTCTAGTATTGCTATTGATCTTAGCTGGTATTCAAAGGCTAAATCTATTTTTCCAATTGTTTTAGTTACAGATTGGAGATTGCCTAAAACAGTAGCCAATCCATCATGGTATCGATCTTCATCAGATTCGTAGAATTCTCTCGCCTTATGATAGTAATATGTAGCTTTTTTAAAGTTTCCATAGTCTTCATTTCTTAGACCAACTAAATTATAAAGCCCTGCTAGCTCCATTGTAATAGTAGTGAATGACTCTACAAATATCTCAGCATGATTAACAAATCTTCTTATTAGAAATGGATCCTTATCAAAATCAAGATTCAGTCGATCAAATAAACTTTGGTAAAGCTTCCAAGTTTGATGAATTGTAACCTCTTCCTTTTTTCGCACTACTTCCGAAATAACTTGATGCATTTGATAGCTTTCATCAATTTGACGCAACCATCCCAATTCAACTAATGAGGTTAATGTATCGAAAAAGTAATTGTCATGTTCGCCGATTTTAAGGAGATTTTTTAAATCATCATATGTAATGTACTCTGAAAATAGCACAGAAAAATTTAGTAAAAGCTGTTTTTGTTCACTTTGAAGGCCAGCCAGAGAGAATATCGCTAAAAGATACTCAAAATGCCGCATAGGTTTTTTGACCCAGTCGTGCTCAGTAGTTATGAGTGCAGTTTTAGGTATATCTATTCCGAATTCAGCAAGAGTTTGCAAGAGATATTGTAACGTAAATCTTCTTTTATTTGCTACCTTGCTAATGAGCTCAATTGTTAATGTATGATACCCGATAAAGGCGATAATTTTTTCAACTAGCTCATCGTTACTTTCAAGGCTATAAAAATGCTTAAAAAGAAGCTTTGCTTCATCTATGGTAAGGGAATCAAGTTCGATCATCTCGATGCCATCATAAATTTCTCTCGATGTCAGGATGACTGTCCAGTTGCTATTGCCAAAGAGTTTATCTATTAGAGGATGTAAATGCCTAGGACAATTGTCGATAATCAAGAAATTTTTGCCTGAAATATTGCATAATCTATTACTAATGATTTCTGCCCAATCGCTTTTTTCTCTATCATTATCTATGACAAGGTTCAAATTGGAAATTAGGGCTGAATGATTTAAGTATATATCTGCCAAAAGATTTCGATCATCATGCCTTTTTTCCTCAGTGTAGATATGGTCAAGCCACAATACATGGTCAAAACTGTCGAAAATGTTATTCAAGACAAGCTTAGCTACGGTTGTTTTCCCGATCCCCCCCAATCCATTTATAATTATAGGACTTTTCCCCCAAAAGATTTTATCCTTAATGATTTTTATTTCGCCATCTCGTCCGAAAACCTGGCTCTTATCAAGTTTTGGAATAAAGGTTAGTATTTTAGGATATTGGTCTTTGTCATAATAGTAATTTGGAAAATACTTTTTGCGGATAAAGGGAAACTCATTTATATATAAATTGAAATCGTCCCAACATATAAGGGAGACTTCGAAATCTTGCGTAAAGTTTAACTTTATGATCTTATCTTCAATGGAACTATATTTTCTTGTGGTGGTGGCGAAAATAATTTTGCTAAATTGAAATGGTAAAGATTTAACTAGATCAATTGTATTATCAATATCGTTAAGTAATTCTCTTTCAATGGTTTTGTCCGCTCTACTGAGTTTTTTCTTTTTAGCTTGTACAACTATACCGGTGCTTAATGAGTAGACATCTATCCCAAACTGAGCAGCACCTTTAGTTTTGTAAATCTGGAAATCATCTACCTTGTATTTTTCATTAAAAATATCCTTGCAGAATTCTTGAAAAACAAACTCATCATCAAGGACTGGAAACTGATAAAACATATGTAATAAGTTTTTTAAACTATTTTAGCTACCAATAAGCCCTGTCATATAAAATTTCACTATTCCTCCAAAAAATCTAAAAACGAATTCTCGTTTCTAGTGAAATAATCATTGTCTTGATCAATTCTAGTTTGTATTAAGTCGAAGCCTCCATTTGCATAATCCTCCAGCAAACTTCTAATTGAGCTTAACTTCTTCTCTACAACTTCATCTTCTAATTTTTCCAATTCCAAAAAATCGATATCTGCTTTACCTAGTAAGCACATGATAATATAATCTACTAAATCGTTCGGCTTCCATGCCCTCATTTCAATAAATTTGTTTTTAGCAGTACCATATGAAATTGGGATAGAATAGTCCTTTTTTAAACCGATTAATGCTGCGTACATATAAAATTCATAAACAGTAGAAAAGTATTTTCCCTGCACCCAACGTGTCTCTTCACTCGAAGTTCCTGCTTTACCTCCTTGCTGAATAGTAAAATTGTAAATTAGACTCGTATATTTTGCATCGTATTCTGGTGCTCTGTCTTTTATTCTTTTAATCAGTTCCATCTAATTTAATATTTTGATAACAGTGGTTAAACTATTTCTATTCACCCTTTCCTCCTCAGAAATTGAAGGAGTGATTAAGTACACTTTGCCAAGCTTAATTTCATTATCATTAAAAAGCCTATTTCTTAACTCGGTGTTTCTGTAGAATTCCTTACTCATAATTATACTCTGTCTGTAAACTTGGCTTACAGTTTTACAAAAACCTATAGTGTAATCTTCACCCAAGACTGACATTGGAGCATCCGTAATTAATGTGTATAAATCTGTAGTTTTAGTACCTTGCTTAGCAGAGATTATGGCCATGATGGTCGCTAATTTGATCAAAATTATATTTCCTGTATTTAGCTGATGAAGAACGGTTCCATTTTCGTCAATAAGCTCAGGCATATAATTTTTTCCATTGCTCAACTCCTTTAATCTAATAATTCCTCTGGCGGAACGATTGCCTAATGTCATAGAATGGTAATGCTGATTGGCTTCATCTTCTAATTTTTTCACCAAAGAATTAAATATCCTTTTTCTTGTAGAATGTGCTAAATCTCTAAAATCAGTAATTATTTTCACCTTTTCTGTTAAATATGAAGGTATTTCTCCAGTAACTAAATTACTTAAGTCACGTTCAATCCTTTCAAGCTCTTCCGATTTAATCTTTATATCAACTTCATTGTTGCCTAATTCGCGAGAAGATCTGGACTCTAAATCTTTTTGCGAGTGAAAAGTGTTTATGATGTTCTTTGCTTCTTCAGGGGTAAGTTGAGCATCTACTACATAAGTATTTATTTCTCTTTCCAACTTTATAAGGTCTTCTTGTTGGTTTTTTCTTCTCTTATCGAGTCTGTTGATTTTCCGGAACACGGATTTGATATCACTATCAATTGTGTTGATTTGATGGCCTAGTACTAAACCTACATTGTATAGTTTTTTGAATTCAGGAGCAAAATCGTTAACTAATAACTTGGATTTCTCCTCTTCTAAGTCCTTCATTTTTAGTTTTGATCTTTCAATCAATTCTTGCATTTTTAGCCATGGTTCAGTTCCCCTAGGTGCTTCACGATCACATACCAAACATTTCTCATCCGCAAGCATTCGTTCCACATGTATTGGCTCGGGAACATCTATGGGAAGCCTGGTCTGCATCTCTTTAAGAATTCCGTTCTCCGCTTCCAATTTGATTGAAAGTTCAGTTTCATGTTTCAACTTCTTAGTGATATAACTATCGTAACGATTGTTAAAATTTTCAAATAAATGTTCAGTACCTTTTAGCACCCATTTATTGGTGAACATGCGATTGTGTAAACTGATTTGCTCTTCATTGAATTCATCTTGTGTCTCCTGCAAAGCGTGCACAAGGTTTTTTCTCTTCTCCTCTAACGCTTTTATCCTTTCTGCAGATTCCATTTTATTAAGCATAGAATTGAATTTTTCCTGGGCAGTAGATATGTTATCCCTAATTTGAAGATTTTGTTTTTCTAAGTTTTCTATCTGTTTTGCTGTTCTTTCTCTTTCTAACTCAAGCATGTCACTTTTAGTCTTGTCACCGCTTAAATCCCTCTCCTTTTTGCGGTATTCCTTATTGGCTGAATCAAATAAGGAATCGGCTATATCTTTAATTTTATCAAATTTTGTTATATTGGAAAGTACATTGATTGCCTGGGTTAGAGTATCCTGTTTATTAAAATCAATAATTGACTCTACTTGTTCACCTTGGAACCACATATAAGGTTTTATATTGTCAGGTAGGATACTTTTTTTTATCAAATCGATTTTTTGTGGGTCACGAACTTCAGCAGCATTAAGATATTCAAGTTCCTTTTCTAATATAACTTCTGTGCTTCTATTATCAGTTTGAATTTCATCACCATCTTTTTGTGTTTGTAGGTACCTTTCAATAATATATGTTTTTCTTTTTTCTTGATTTTGAAATGTTACTCTTACAGAAGTTTGAATATTCCCTGATGTGTTATCATGGATAGCTTTATCTGAGACTATTGATTTACGGAGCAGATTAGTGGATGTAAATTCTTTCGTCTGTGTATCAAAACATTTGTCATATAAAGCCCAATAAAATGCATCATATAGTTTGGATTTTCCATAACCATTGTCGCCTATGATGAGATTAATGCCTTCTGTGAAATCGAATTTGTTTTCACCAGCATAACACATAAAGTTGTCTATTTCTATGCTCGTGATAATCATAACTGGTTATTAAAAAGTTGATTAATTTTTCGTTCTATCACATTATTACTGTCTTTATTACTTTCACCCATAATTACTTCCCGCAATACACAAATAAGTTTGTCGTTGGGTCTATCTGTCCATTTAAAATTTTGTACTTCATCTTTCTTTAAATAGTCATTTTTAACCATTGTATCGTCTTCTAAAAAAGACCTTAATAATTCTTCTTTGTTCATTATTGATTTAGATTTTGGTGAATGGTATAAATATTTAAATTATAGTGATTGCAAATTTCTTCAAATGCAGTTTCTGTTTCATACGGATTTATTGCCAAAGAGGAGAAATTCATCACTCTCTCTAATTCTTTTTGTACCATATTTCTTTCTAAATTAAAAGTTTCTGAGAATTCATGTGAGGTGGATAAATCTGGTATTACCACTAAATCATGAATAGTAGCCATATTTTTATCATCATGTTTTCTAAGGATTCTACCTCGACGCTGAATAAATTGTCTCGGATTCCCTGTACTAGAACAAAATATTGCATGTTCTGCTCGTGGTATGTCAATACCCTCATCCAAACATTTCATAGAGGCAATTACGTCAATTTTTCCAAGTTTAAACTGTTGTAAAATCTCATCCCTGTTTTTCATCCCACTAATGAATTGATTGACTCTAATATTTGGAGATAATTTTCCTACGGCTCTAGTGTATTGATTTATTATCTTGATCGTGTCAACTTCATCAAGTTCTTCTGCGAGGTCTTGAGTGTTGTCTTCAGTTGTTCCTTCTGGAACATATATGAAAGTGTATTTTAGTGACCCTTCGTTATGGTATCTCTCTTTTAAAATTGAAATAGTCTTCGATAGTTTATTCTCTGCTTTATGAATTATTCTTTTTCTTTTCAATAAAAGCATCTCTGCTATTTCTGGAGAATTAAACTGTTGTGTTACTTTATTAAAAAACTTAGCTAGTTTTTTAGAAATTTCTACATATTCAACTAATTCTTCATTAGTTAAGTGCACAATATGTGGATGATAATAATACTTGCATAAAATGCCTTCTTCGATTGCTCTTTCCATTGAAAAGGAATAAGTGTATGGCTCTTTATCATTAAAGAAAGATTCCATGCCTATACTCCCTTCTATATCATAGGCTCTTCTTGGGGTCGCGGATAATCCAATTCTTTTTTGGAGAGGAAAATTCAATAGCCGCACTAATACTGAAGTAGCACCTATATTATGTGCCTCATCAGCGATTAAAATTGTATCTGAAGGGATTTTTTTGATCTCTTTAAAAAATTTATCCTTTATAAATGATGCGTACGTTGTAATAATAATAAAAGAAACAGGTATTCTTTTCGATGTGGAAAGAGTAGTGGATAGGTCATTCTCCCATTTCGTTTTTGATGAAACTTTTATAATAGATGTTAAGTTAAACATCTTTGCCTCTTTTGCCCATTGCTCGACCAGCGAAATTGTTGGAACCAGAATTATTGCATGGTATGTTTTTTCAGGATTTAGAAAATATTCTTGCAAAACGCAATTTAACGAGGTTATTGTTTTTCCTGTACCAGTGGCCATCGCAAAAACTCCTTGATAATTATTATCTACCCAATTGCGGTAAGCTTCAGCCTGGTAAGCCCTTGGTCCTTCTGGATATGGAAATCTAGGAGTTTCCTGGATGTTTTCGATCTCCTCTTTTAATTCACGAAGCTTCTTCTTTAATTTAGGATTTGAAAAAGCTATGCTTTTCTTTTCAATTAACTCCTTTTCCTGTATTAAAAGTTCATCGATAGATTTATCCCCGAAATTATCTTTAATTGCCTCTAAAATATCTATAGGGTTAATATATTCGACGAAATCTGCGTTACCAGAAAATATTTGCTCAAAATAATTTTCTTGATCTTCAATTTTGTCCGACGATAAAGCGTTATCCCAAGATAAAGTAGCATCTAGTTCTTCTGCATTTTCCAACAAGCCATAGGCTGTAAAATTACAGGATGCTTTAAAAGATGTTTTATGTTTACCATCATCGAAAACACCCGATTTGTAATGGACGATTCCTTTTCCTTTTGATTTTACAATTTTAATATCAATTCTTTTATTGTTTATCAAATAAGAGAGACATTGGAAAAAATGAATATCATATTCATCCAAAGTTCCTTTTATGGCTCCAATATCAGAAAGATCAATGGGAGATTGTATTTGTTTCTGTGATGCAGTAATCAAAGTTTCCTTATCAATTTTTGAAAGGATATGATTTGCAATTACTCTTAAATTTCCACCACCATAGATAAAACGTGCGAAACCAAGAGATAAAACGCTGATTGCCGCTGAGCTAAAGTACCCCAACAACAGGTCAAATCTTATGCTGTTACTCAGGCCATCTAAATAAAATTGGATAGGCTCATACTCCGATCCAGTTCTATAACTTCTACTCCTTGGCCAATCGATTGTATTCAGCATCAGATTTCTATATTTTGTATTTTAAATGGTTCAACTTGCTAAACTACTTTGAAGATGATTTTTACTTGGACTTTGTTTTCTTCTGCACAATCATCCAATAATCGTTGCTTAATCTCATCGCTTAATTGTTCGGCTGTTAGTTCTTCCGTCCTGTCTTGACCGCCTTTATAGATGTGCCTATCGTATGTATGGACAATTATTCCATTATCATATAAAATATAGTCGTCGTCAAGACCACCTCTTGACCTAAAGGATTGTACGAGCATTTCCATTATTTCCTTTAAATTAGTTTCTAATCATTTTCCATATGATTATTCACAGCCTTTGCTGCTTCAATGCCACCCTGACTACTATATGGATATTCCAGCATGTTAATAAACGCAGTTACTGCATTTTCAGTAACTAATGCTAGTGTTGCATCTTTTGTTGAATTTTTTAAATAAGTGGCTTGCCCCTTTTTTGTTTTTTCAAAAGGGTAATAATCATTAGCAGATAAAACAGTTTGATAGGCTGCCCACACATTATTTATATCATTGATATCAACATTACTATCAATCCAGTCTTCGAAGTCTGTTGTCGCCATTTGCTTGTATATTAGATTTAAAAATTAAAATTTATTTCTTGATAAGATTTAAACGTTAGCCTGTAGCTTTCTTTTAAATCCGTCCATCACTCCAGTCACTTCATTATTGCATATCCCTAATACAAATTTTAAATAGGGGGGAGCTTGTTTTTTCCTTACATATTTCTCAACCGCTCAAACAAACTCCCTATTTCTTTCACCGTTCCGGAGTTATTTACTTTTCTTAAATTCTTCCACTTTACTAGTATGCGCCAAGTCTCTGATATAAACTCCCGTAATTAATATAAAGTGGGTTTTAAATATTGTACTAATGTTATTTATATTTACATAATCTAAATTACGCTACCATGGAAAATTTAAGAAAAGGGCTTTCAGACATGCTATCACTAATTATTCCGAAAGAAAACGATATATGCTATTCCTGGAGCGAAATTGCCCTAGGTATGTTAATTTTATCTATTTTTCTTGCAGCTTGTTTTCTTGCTTCTATTGTTAGCTAAATGTGGTTAATCTTCCTTAATCGGCATAAAAAACTTCTTTACATCTACACCTAAACCGTCTGCAATATCCAATAGCGTTGACAACATAAAATCTTCCTTCCCGTGTTCAATGTCACTTATTTTTGAGCGATCACCCAAAAATTTATCAGCTAACTGTTGTTGAGTTAAACCAGCCTTTTTTCTATGAGCTTTTACGTTCAAACCAATGATTTTAAAAATATCTGTATGCTTCTCCACTTTTTATCAAAAATATTTTGTGGTTTTATTGCCACATTGATATTTAATTATTATATTTGTTATCAGTTATTTATAGCGACAAATAGAGTGGGGGTTATACCTTGCTTTTTACGATGTCTCTCATGAGTGAAAACCGCTAAATTTCCACATGAGCCGATCGTGAGTTCGCCGTATCTATTGAGTTTTGCTATCTTCGTGATATCTTATATTCAATAGGGCGACACTCATGTAAGTCTTTTGTGGAACACAAACTTCGGTTTGTGTGGTTCTTAGCGGTACCTCACTCGAAAGCATTGAGTTTCGCCCTATTGGTTTATCCAATCTGGTTTCCTTCTGCTTTTATTGAGTTCGCATCGTTTTACATAAAAACAACCGTTTATGAAAACGAAACCACCATGATTTTTCAAACCACGCAGTGGGATGAATAAATCTGGTAGCTTCATCACCACTGTAAACAAATTATGTACAGATGAAAAAATTAACCGCCATCAAATCGTATCACTTCCAGGAAGTGGTACCCCAGTTTTCCCTTAAACTCTTATTAAAGAACGTTATTTGTTCTCCATCGTAAAACGCGTGCCGGAATTACAAGTTTAAATAAAGCCCAATAAAAAACAGGGGTTGGTGTGAGAGAGCGCACTTATTCCCGGTGGGTTAATTTAGCTTGGTACCAGCCCTTTATTGCTGTTAGGCAAAGTGCAGTACTATGGTTATTCGCATTCCCAAGGTAGGCATCTTTTTTCTAATTACCAATACGGTTTCCCGTATCTGCATGTTTTTATGCGGAGGGGCTGGTTTTTGCCTGTTTTATAGGTGAATAGAGGGCACTTCGCCTATTCAATTTCCAATCTAGCATTTCTGATCCTGTACCATGAAAACCAATAATCGTTATCTGCCACTTTTTTTTCTCTGCTGGGCTTTTCTGTATACACCATTGGCTTTGCTGGGTGTTTTGCCTTTAGGTGATAGCGGGCAGGAAGTAGTTGTGTCGGCGAAGCCTGGTTCCGGGCAGGTGTTGCGAAGCGCAGGTAAGGAGCAGGTGGAGACAGGTAATTTTGGATGTTTTTTGTCTGTTTATGATCCTATACCCGGTATTTGGGATTGCGGGGAAGATCATGTTGTTCCTTTTTGTTTAACGGATACTCCTCCCTGGTATGGCACGAAGTAATTGTTATGGTTTCGATAGGCTGTATGCCCTGAAGCCGAAGAACCCGGTGTAGCACCTGGCGAATGTGGGGGAACTAACCAGGTTCTTTGATGATGGATTCATAACTCCTTCCCTGCATTGTTTTTTTTGTGATCGAAAGATCAGGATTACCTAATCAACTTAAACCAAGCTTTTATGAAACAAATAACGATATCTATCGTAAGGGGAGTGCTACGCCCTGGCTTTTACGATGGAGTTTTAAAAATATTTACCCTTTTTTTGCTGGTTTCGACCCTGCCCGCAAACAGGGCTGCAGCACAGGAACCTGGCCAGGCCTTTAAACTTTACGCAGGCCAGGCCCTGCCTGATTCTTTGCTTAACGCAGAACTCAGGGTACTTGGCGCCGGGGATTCTGGTGCTTTGAAGCTGGCAGATTTTAAGGGAAAGCCTTTTATAATCGACTTCTGGGCGAGCTGGTGCGGGAGCTGCATCAAGAGCCTGCCCCATGTAGACAGCATTTTTAAGGCCAATGGTGTGGCCTTAGGGCTTGTGCTGGTCAATATATCTGCCCGTGACCGTGACGCGGAAAAGTTAGCCCGGTTTATAGATTCCTTTTTGAAGCATCATGAAGGTTTTTCGGTTCCGTTTTTGGCGCAGAATGAGCTGTTTGCCCGGTATTTCCATATCCAAACACTACCCTGTTATGTCTGGGTTGGCGGTGATGGCCGGATAAAGGCCATTAGTGGCTATGGTACATTTACGGATCAAAATGTAAGTCGTTTTCTTAAAGGAGGCGCAATCGTGATAAAAGACGGGAGGCTGTAATATGAGCGGTTTAAAATCTAATACCCAGGCATTTAAATGGAACCTGCTGCTCATTGTCTCTGCGGTTCTGCTACTGGTGTTTTCAGTGTTATCTGTTTTTTCGCAGGAAACGTCCCGGTTTAAAGTATCGGGTAAGGCCAGTGCGAAGGGAGCGGACGGGGTGATCCTAAGCGTAACAGGGGCAAAGGGAGGCCGTTCACAAACAGACCGGTATGGCAGTTTTACTGTTTTCCTTCGGGTATTGCCTGATACGCTGATATTTTCTGCGGTAGGTTATAAAACGGAGCGGATAGTGGTAAGCGCTATAGATCAGTTGATTAATGTTGAGCTATCTTCCGCAGCGTTTGATTTGGGAGATGTACAGGTAAATACGGGCTATCAGCTGCTGCGGCCGAATGAAACCAATGGGGCCGTTGCGGTGATCGGAAATGATCAGTTAAATGCCAGAGGAGGATCAAACCTGCTGGATAGGCTGGCTGGCCAGAGCTCGGGATTGCTTTTGAATATCGGGAAGACCAACAGCAATAATCCACAGAACAAAACCAACATCTCTATAAGGGGACTGGGGACCATTAACGGCCCGCTTGATCCGTTGATTGTGCTTGACGGGTTTATTTATGACGGCGATATTTCAAACCTCAACCCGCTGGATATCGAAAATGTATCTGTACTGAAAGATGCTTCGGCAGCTTCGATCTGGGGTGCCAGGGCAGGTAATGGGGTAATTGTGATTACCACTAAAAAAGGAAAGTTCAATCAGCGTTACGAGACTGCTTTTTCATCCAGTGTGCTCATCTCTGCCGTGCCTGGTCTTTTCAGGTCTCCGCAAATGAACAGCTCAGATTATATTGAGGTAGAACGCACGATGTTTAACAGCGGTTTTTTTGATGCCCAGATTAGCAGTACGCCTTTTGCTGCGCTGAGCCCGGCAGTTGAGATTTTACTGGCTAAAAGAAATGGAACAATCTCAGGCCAGTCGGCCGAAGATGCCCTTAACCGTTTGAAAGGCATTGATGCCAGGGACTCCTATCTTAACGAGTTTTATACCGATGCACTCACCCAGCAATACGGGCTTAACTTGAAAGGTGGCGACAGCAAACATGCTTTCGGGCTGGCGGTAAGTTACGATAAATCTTTAGGTGAAACCCATGCATCATCGGATAAAATCAATATCAGCCTGTCTAATGATTTCAGGCTGACAGGTAAACTTTCATTGAGTTCAAAAGTTTATTTTACCCATAACGAAAGCGTTTCCGGAAGGCCGGCCTTTGGTTCGGTCTCAGTTGGTGGCAGCGTACTGCCCTATCTTTCCTTCCGCGATGGGCAGGGGAATGCCTTGCCGGTAGCCATTGCCTACAGGAGCGCTTATACCGATACTGCGGGTAAGGGCCAGCTGCTTGACTGGAAATATTATCCGGCTGAAGACTATCTGCACCGGAAAAGTACCTCTGCCCAGCAGGAAATTTTTGCCACGGTGGCGCTTAAGTACAGGTTGCTAACGGGACTGAACCTCGACGTAAGCTATCAGTACCAGCGGCAGCGGCTGGAAAGTGCTGTTTTAGCAGATGAGCAAAGTTATTTTGCGCGCGATCAGGTCAATAGTTTTACGCAGATCAACCGCTCTACCGGGCTGGTCCGTTATGTTATCCCAAAGGGAGGGATACTGAACAGTAGCGATGGCCTGCTTTCCTCATCAACCGCAAGGGCACAGCTTAACCTGAACCGCTCGTTCGGCCAGCATCAGGTTAATGCCATTCTGGGAAGCGAGGCCAAGGCGTCTGATGCCTCCTCCTCATCGCTTACCAGGTTTGGATATACCGAAGATCCGCTCACCTTTGTAAATGTAGATTTTGCAAACAGCTATCCGAACTTTTTAAGGGGAACATCCTCCATAATCGGCTCCGGGCAGTCGGTATCAGCAACCTATTACCGTTTTTTAAGCTTTTATGCCAATGCGGCCTATACTTACCATAACCTTTATACCCTTTCGGGGAGCGCAAGAAAGGATGGGTCGAACATTTTTGGGGCGAACACCAATGACAGGTGGAAGCCACTCTGGTCTGCCGGACTAGGCTGGCTGATTTCAGGGGAGGGGTTTTACAAGAGTGTAATCCTTCCGGAGCTGAGGCTTAAGGCAACTTTTGGATACAGCGGCAATGTAGACCTGACCAAAACGGCCTTACCAATTGCAACCTATAATACCAGCCCGATAACCGGACTGCGTACCGCGAGGATTACGGGCATCAACAATCCGGACCTGAGATGGGAACAGCTCTCGCAGCTGAGCCTGGGTGCAGATTTTGCTTTTATTGATAAAAGGGTATCGGGCTCGGTTTCCTATTTTGTAAAAAAAGGTACCGATCTTTATGGACCGGCGGCTTACGATTATACCGGGTGGGGAAGGACTGAAACGCTGGTGAGGAACGTTGCTGATATGAGGGGTGAGGGCGCCGAGGTAGACCTGCATTCCAAAAACCTGAAATCGGGCGATTTTAACTGGAATACCGATGCTTATTTTACCTATAGTGTATCCAAAACGGTTAAATATTCAAATACTGCTTCAGCGGGGCTTGGCCAGTTGTTAAACCCGGGTACCCAGATTACTCCCATTGAAGGCAAGCCCCTATACGCTATAGGCGGGCTGCAATGGGCAGGCCTTGATCAAAACGGTAACCCGATGGGCTATCTGAACGGTCAGGTGAGTAAAGATTATGCTGCGATATTTTTGGCTGCCAGCAGGAGCGGTGAGGGCATTGTCTATTATGGTTCTGCCAGTCCGGTGTATTTTGGTTCCCTCATCAATACGTTTTCTTACCGGAATATAGCTTTATCGGTCAATATCAGCTACAGAATTGGTTATTATGCCATGAAGCCAACCATTAGCTATTCCGGACTGGTTAACAATGGTATCGGCCATAGTGATTATGCGCTGCGGTGGAAGAACCCCGGCGATGAATCTTTAACAACCGTACCCTCGTTCATTTACCCGGCCGATCAGAACAGGGATGCCTTTTATACCTCCTCGGAGGTGAATATTTTCAGGGCGGATAACATCAGGCTGGACTATATCAATCTCTCTTATAAATTAGACTGGGTCAGGCTGAAAAAGGTATTTCGTAACCTGGAAGTTTTTACGGCTGTTCAAAACGGTGGAATACTCTGGCGGGCGAACAGGTTTGGTATCGACCCTGATTATTCATCAAACATCCCACCGTCAAGAGCATACCTCTTTGGTATAAAGGGAAGTTTTTAATTCATTAATATCATGAGAAATTCAATTGTTTATTTCATCATCTGCTTGACTACGGCAATGATGTTTTCCTGCAAAAAATACCTTGATCTGAAATCTGATGCAAAGATTGTAACGCCCGGCAGCCTTACCGATATTCAGGCCTTGCTGGATGATTCCCCGATCATGAATACCCGCACCACTCCGAGTTTCTCGGAAACCTCTGCCGACGATTATTTTTTGCCACCCGCCAGTTACAATGCCCAGCCCGTTAACGGGCAACGCTTTTATCAATGGCTGCCTGTTGATGTGAGGTACGGCAATGACTGGAGCTATGCTTACCAGGCAATATATAACTGTAATATTGCACTGGAGCTTTTGGATAAGATCGATAGAACGGCCGTTAATGGCACCGCATGGGACAATGTTAAAGGATCTGCACTATTTTTCCGTTCTTTTTATTTCCTGTTGCTCAGTGCAGATTATGCCAGGGCCTATAATGAGGCCACCGCCGATTCCGATCCGGGGATTATGTTAAGGATCTCTTCAGATTTCAATTTAAAAGTTAAAAGGGCTCCGGTGCGCGAATGCTACCAAAGGATTACCGGTGATCTGGAAATTGCCTCGGCACTGCTCCCTGATATTGCGGTACATCCTATGCGGCCTTCAAGGGCAGCTGCATGTGCGCTTCTCGCCCGGACTTATCTTTATATGGGGAATTACGGGGCCGGATTAAAATGGAGCGCTGAATCTCTGCAGCTGAACGGCAAACTGATGGATTACAATAATGACCCTGGTGTGGCGGGACTGGCTGCAAATGTGCCTTTCCGCAAATATAATGCAGAGACGCTTTTTTATGCCGAAATGTGCCCGGCCTTTAGCATACATGCAACCAGCAGGGCAAGGATCGATTCGGTGCTTTATGCAGCTTACCAGGCAAATGATCTTCGCAAAACGGCATACTTTAAAACGGTAAGCGGCTACCAGCAGTATAAAGGTAGCTATGCAGAAAGTGCTTCGGTATTCTTTTCCGGAATTGCCAATGACGAAGTTTACCTTACCCGGGCAGAGTGCAATGCCTTTCTGGGTAATCTGGGATCGGCGATGGCTGATCTGAATACCCTTTTAAAATCCAGGTGGAAAAGCAATGCGGTTTTTGTGCCTGTTACCGCATCAGACCGCCTGGATGCACTGGCCAAGATCAGGCTGGAACGGCGAAAGTCGCTGCTGATGCGCGGAATGAGGTGGATAGATATTAAACGCTATAACAGGGAGGGTGGAAATATCCTGATCTCCAGGAATATTACCGGGAAAATGGTCAGTCTCCAGCCAAATGCATCTTATTACGCGTTGCCGGTTCCCGTTGATATTATCGAACAGGCTGGTGTTGAGCAGAATTAAAACAGAAAAGCAGAGGAAGAGAATCCCTGCTCTGCTTTTGCTTTAAAATGATTACCAGTTTTATGGTTGATCTGAATTCTGAATATCCATAAAATCGTCTGCCGAACCGGTAATATAAGCTGTGCTTGTACTAGGGTTCAATGCAGCGGTAAGACTGGCTGTTGACTTCAATGCTGGGGTAGCACTAAGATCTACATACTCCTGGTCTATCCTGATGGTACAAGCCCTTTCATCGCCCGAACACCCTTCGCTAGAAGGCGTATATTCCCAATGGCTTGGATTAGTGACATTCGCCACACTGTATGGGTTGCTGCCGGTATACGTGTAACTGAACGTATACTGGGCTCTTCCGTTTTCAGATTTGTTTGTGTTTTTAAACGCGCTGGTTACAATTGTTAAGCCGAACCCCAATACGAGGGCTACAAGGCCTAAATTGATTTTTTTTAACATGGTATTTAGTTTAAATGATCTCCCTTATTTTTTTGGGAGGGTTAAAGGTTTGATCTGTTACTGTGGTCGTTCGATCGGTTAATTTTTTGTATTGGATGGGACCGGTATCCTGTGGTTTATAACTCTTTGTCACGTGCCTCCTGTTTTAGGTGAATGTATAAAGTGGTTATTGTTATTGCAGTGAATGCAAGGTTGAAAATGAGGTGCGGTTTCCAGCCGAGCATTTTTAATACACCGCCACAGCTACAGGGTACTTTGCTGAAATAGCCTGCCAGTATGAGGGCGATGTAAACGGTAAAAGCAGTAATTAACAGTAGCGATGCAATAAGGCCATATAACCTGGTTTTGTTAAAGGCAAGCAGGGTAGCCGAAATAATTTCGGAGAGCGGTACGGCGATAAGCAGAAATGTAGCTAAGTTTTCTGAGAAAACCTGTTTGGCCAGTTCGTTTTTAAATTCGTTAAGGTTGCCAAGTTTACTTGCAGCGGTAGTGCCCCATAAAATAATCAGGAGAAGGTAGCCTGTATGGTATGCGCTTTTACTTAAACTTACTTTCATGGCTTGATCATTTATAACGGTGATACTTTACTATAATTAAATCTTGTATAAAGTTCGGCTTAGTAAGGGCTAAGTGAAGGCCATATAGGTTACCGATTGGCAAATTCGTATTAGAATTGAAGCAATAAATGTTACCTTTTTACCGCTTTTGCCCTTAAACGGCTCAAAACTTTTGGATGGATGCCTAAATAGTTTGCGATTATTTTGAGTTCGCAGAGGTTAAACAGTTCAGGTTTCGATTTCATCAGGTTATTAAAGCGGGCGGTGCTGTTCAGATGTGCCAGTGATGTGGCGTGCAGGATCAGCTCTGCAATCTGGTGCTGGTAAAGTTTGTTTACAAATCCCCCGAATTCATCGAATAGCTTGTACAGGTTGGAGGTATGAATTTCTTTATATCTGATGATTGTGGAGTCTTCCAGAAATTCTACATAAAATTCTTTTTCCGCATATTCTTCCAACATTAATAATGATGTGAGAAAGCGGTTTTTCTGCCAGAACAGGATGGTTGTTTCCTCTTCTTCTTTAACAGCATATAGCCTTAATGTTCCTTTATCAATAAAGAGCAGGCTAGAGCAGAATAGCTCATCTATTTTAATGGTTTGTTTCTTTTCGAACTTGTCCTCCCGTTTAATGTAGTTCAGATAACATTTTAGCCCATGGGATGGCATTAAATAGAATTCGATTCTTTTAAAATAATTTTCATTTTCCATAATATATTTTTAAGGCAAAGAAAGAAGCTTTCGTGCTGTCGTCAAGTTGCTGGCTTAGCAACCCCGGGCAACCCTGACCAAACCCGGGAAGCAATTGTTTTTGATAAAATTGATAGCTAAATTTAATGGCGCCTGTTTCTGCCTTCTGTGCTGAAAAGATTTTTTATGGCAATTAGCCCAGGGGGTTTAGTAATTAACGGGAATTTGGCCGGTTAAAATGGGTGAAGGGAAATGGATATTCAGGCAGCTTTGTTTTAACAAAATAGAATGTTATGCTGCCTGGTGGGGTTAATGGATGAAATTTTTTTAATATACCGGGCACGCTGCCCGGGCAACTTAACAGGTATTGGCTAAATTGTTTTATTTGGCTGGATAAGCTGTTTTTTTGCCAGCCCCGGATTTTTAATGCTCCGTTTCTATTGACATTAAACCTGCCTGACAGCGACAGATTGCTGTTTTTGATATACGATTCGCAATAAGTTGTCGTTATACAGGATATAAGAAGTAATAGTACTACGTCTTTTATTACTGATTAAATTTACGCATGATGGAAAAACTAACACTAGTTACTTTTTCATCCCTATTAATTAAATTATTTACCACAGTGCATAAATTTCTCATTTATGCACGGCAAAACCGCCCACAAAGGGTGGCTTGTATCATTTTTAACCTCGGGCTTATCTGCCTCAGCCGGGGCTACCCATAACTTTTGGGGCATTTGCCCATGCAATGAATTTGAATTTACATATCTACAATTAACTTGAATATTATTGGGATTGTTAAACAGCTTTTGGTGTTGTTTGGCGCTAAAAATTACAGGCAAAAACCACACTTTCTAACCAAATTTAGCCGCCTCAGTACCATGGGTTTAACCACCTAAATAACAGCACAGAAACATCTTCCTGCTCTGGTTGCGCAAGGCCTCATCACCCTTTCGCAAAATGTTTTTGTGTTTTAAATTTTACGCCTTATGAATAACATTGACGCACTGGTACAGGTAATGTACAATATTTACCTCGTACTCAACAAAGAACAACTCACCTTTACTTTTATCGATCTTTTCGGAGACCCTGATACGCAACTCACCCGCCAGCAGGTTAAAGATTACTTAAACATTAGCGAAAGCACCTACAAACGTAAGGTAAAAGATGGCACATTAAAGCCTGTAAAACTACCTGGCGGCGATCGTTTTTACCTGAAGGATCTGCTGGCCGCCTACCTGGAAAGCCAGCGAAAAGGCAGAATCTGATTACCCTTTCTTTACCTTTTGTTTACCCTTTCTTCGTACCAGGTTAACCCCAGGGTTACCCCACGGTTACCCTGGCTTTACCTTTTGATTACCTAAAAGGTAAAGCCAGGGCCTTGTTTGGCCGAAGGGATGCACTGGTTATGGTTATGCTGCCCTTAATCTGGCTGCCACAAGCTGCCAGGTCCATGCACTACGTGCCAGCTGTAATGGTCCATTTTAGCTCATTATTTGAGTTAATTGGTCCAATTTAGCTCATTTTAGCTCAAAATGAGGCGCCAATGCTGCCTGGTTGCTAGGTTTGGGGCATGGATTTAAACATACCGGTATAAACAGAAATCCTTTTATAAAAACATTTTTTCACTTAAAAAACAAAAATTATGGCAACTTATTCAAAAGGCGCAAATGGCGCATTCTCGGGTAAAGTAGGCAGTGTAATTGGCAGCAACTGGCGCAGCATAGATTACATGAAAGGCCTGTCCAAAAAAAGCAGTAAACCCACTACCAACAAGCAGCTGGCGCAACGCAGCAAATTTTCCCTTGCCCCGCTCTACCTGAGCCCTATTAAAGACATTTTAAACATTGGCTTTAAAGATAAACAGCTGAACAAAATTACAGGCTACAATGCAGCGGTAAAAATCTTCTTAAACCAGGCGGTTAGCGGTAGCTACCCGGATTTTGTGATCGATTTTTCGCAGGTGGTGCTTAGTAAAGGTTCGCTCTCGGTTTTCCATGGCCTTAATGCAGCCCTGCAAGGTGCAGATCTGGTACTGAACTGGCAGAGCATTTTAAACCGCTATAATTCATATACCGATGATGTGCTTACAGTAGTGCTTTTTAACGCTACCAAAAGCATGTACCTGGTTTACGAAGACGCGCAGCGCGCCGCAATGACTTACACCGCGGTAATTGGCGCCGGCTTTAGTGGTGATGTTTTTCATGGGTGGGCTTTTGCAGTGAAACGCGATGCCATGGCCGTGGCAAACAGCCAGTACCTGGGTACCTATACCATTCCTTAGTTTAATTCATAACCCGCCCAAACCATGCAATGTTGCAGGTTTGGGCTATTTAACCGAAAAGATATGAAAACATTAAAACTGGCTTTAACGGCGCTAATACCGAAAAGGCAAATACTCGAAAAACTGATGCTGGCCACCATCTTAATTTTAGGCTGGCTTACACTCCCTAATTTATTAAGAACCTTCGAACCTACCGCAGCCTTGCTCGATGCAGGCATTTGGCAGCTGCTTTTACTTGGCCTGTTGTGTTACGTGGCACTAATGCAAATCTCCTGGTGGCTTTTGTACCGCTTTTGGCTCGGCCTGGGCCTGCTTAATTTAACAGATATGGTTTTACGATTTAAACAACTCACATCATGGCAACAGTTAAGATTTTTTTTGGCATCGTTTGCTTTGCTCTTGTTAGCGGGCATAGCCTGCCTGGCCGCGATAACATAAACCAGGCGCCGAACACGGCCATGCCCGATAGGGCAAAGCTGTTGTGCATTGCAAAAAACGAAGTAGGTGTGCGCGAACTTTCCGGACACAACGATGGGCCGCGGGTAGCTGCATACCTGCGTTATACAGGTGTTGAACAGGGCAGCCCCTGGTGTGCGGCTTTTGTAAGTTGGGTTTTTAGCCAGGCCGGCTACGCTGCACCACGTACCCCCTGGAGCCCGGCCTTATTTCCATTCGATAAACGCACCGAACAGATACGCCCCGCAGTAGTATTCGGCATCTACTTCAGCCACCTGAAGCGCATAGCCCACTGTGGGTTTGTGGAGCGGCAGGAAGGCGATTGGCTCATTACCATAGAAGGGAATACCAATATGGAAGGTAGTAGAGAAGGAGATGGGGTGTACCGGAAACGGAGGTCAGTAAAAGCCATCAAATACTTCGCCGATTGGATCAATAAGAAAGGAGAGGGTAATGAAAACTGAGTTGAACCTATTGATGGCTTGTTGTATGGTACTTTCGGCATGCGGAGCCTTAAAAAGCAAAAAGTCTTTGCATACCCAAGAACTTCAATCGTCCAGCCATAACGAGGAAAATACCAATCAGCAAGGCTGGGCAACAAGAAACACCCTTTTGCTTGATACCAGTAATAGCGAATATGTGGTGCAAATTACACCATTGGGGAAATTTTTCTACAGTGCTGAAAAGGGTTTCGAGGGTATGGCCGAAAAAGTTGTGGTAAGTGGAAAGGCCAATAAACGGCGTATCATACATCAGCAACAGCAAGCCGGGCATCAGCTTCAGCACCAAAAGAGCATTCTGGAAAGCACACAGTTAAAAACTAAGGTGCAGTACATTGACAAAAGCAGAAAGCAGCGCTGGGGCGCGGTTTGCTTAGGGCTGGTAGTGGCTCTTGGCCTGGCTTATTGGGTAATGAGAAAATGGCTATTCGCCTGAATGTTGAAAATTCCTTGCCTGGATATCCAAGCAAGGAATTTATAATTAAGCTATGGGATCATCACAACTTTACGGAAACCCGTAATGATGTGTTTTTAGTTTCTCATACCTTGGCTCATATTAATTCAAATCAGAAATATGAGCACATTTTTTAAAAAATCAGTAATGTCTACCGCACTAGTTATTTTAGCCGTGATAATGCACAGCTCCTGCAAAAAAGCAACGCAGGAAACTGTAAAAGAGCAGGAGCAAGTTCCAGTAATTTTTTCTTATGAGGTGACCTGTGATTACTGTAATATTTCCTACGTCGATGCAACCAATCAGACTAAAACGGTAACAAGCAACATTGGCAAATGGACTTATAAAATCGAGAAAAAAATCTCCTTTGACCTGAAGTTAAGCGTTTCATCAATCATTCCAAGTTATCAGACCATTCAGGCTTATATCTTGAAGGACGAAGAGACCGTTTACGGAAATCTCGGCTACAACCGTGCTGATATTTCCTACAATATCGTTTCTGGAAACGGCACATCAAGTTTTGGCAGCTATGTTTCCACCACCCCAACCGGTGGGAGCAGTTCAGGTGGAACCACCTCGCCAACCTCTTCAGTTTGCGGGGCAAGAAACAAAACCGGAGGCTATTGCAAACGGGTGGTTGTCGGAGGTGGCAGATGCTGGCAGCATAAATAGACTACCCAGGCATATCTTCAATTACATTTTACTTTAAAAGCATTTATATCGTTATATTAAAACAAAAATCATGAAAGCATTTATTTTGTCAATAGCATTGATGTTCTGTTATTTTATTGGCAATTGCCAAAAGATATCTACACTTGGCACAGTCAATGAAAGCAAGTTAGGAAGATGCACTGGTTCAGCTTATTGTTCGGCATGTAAAAATTGTTCCCGTTGTGCCCACTGTGCGAGTGGAGGCACCTGTGGGGTATGCTCACCTGTTGAATCGCAAACCCCAGTATACTCCAGCCCCCGCAAAAAAGCATCTAGCTCCAGGCCGAGATCATCTGCATCTGGTCAGCAGAAAAAGCAATCCTTAAGCGCTGAAAAGAGCAATATAAAAAGTTACGTTTCTGAATCTTTATCAGCGGTAAAGCTCAAAGAAATCAGTCTTCGCTCAGGGCCAGGATTATCCTATCCTATTATTGAAACGCTAAAGCGTAATCAAAAAGTGCAACGGCTTGCAAAAAAGGGAGAGTGGGTAAAAGTGAAAGTCCTATCGTCTGGAACTACTGGTTACTGTAATCTGGCAGGAATAACTAATATCCTGTACGAATAAGCTCTAAGAATGATCAGGTGGGGAAATAAATTTATTTGACTGTCCCCCACTATTTTTTTCTATAGAAGCAAAACATGCTGATATAGTGCAACTTGGGCTTCGCAGGCCGCAAGGCTCAAGGGGATTTCCCTTTATACCTTTTGATTTTTTATAAAACTATAATCCTTCCTCTCAACGCTTCATATCATGCTGTTGTTGCCTTACTTTTCTGCTTCTTCAATAGTATCAGACGCGATATCCAGAATATGTCGAGGATTAGTTAACTTCTTTCAATGACTATACGGTTTTACTTGCGAATCATTTAATCGAAAACGAGAAACATACCTATGCACTAAATAGCCTAATCCATAGAAAAATTATATTACCAAAAGAACGAATCCATTTTCCGGATCTTGCTGCAATAACATGGCATAGGGAAAACATCTTTAAGAATTAATAGTAATATGAAAATAAGAATTTGTCTTACAAAAAAAGCCACCCCATTGAGCAGCTCTTATTCATCCGAAAGAAAAATTTCTATTTTGCTAAAACCATTGCATTTTGCTCGGCTTCCATCATCGCTTCAGAAGCATAGGATGCTGATTTAAGACTGGCAAAGTCAGCTAATTTTACATTTTTTATATTGCTTACAATCATAGTACTTTGGCCAGCAGTACCATTTAATTTTAATACTGCATCACCTTTAACAACGGTATATAAACTGCCTGCTGTAGTTTTAATTTTTGCTGTAGCACTTTGGTTTAAAAATAACTGAAGGTATTTTACATCGAAATTATTGCTGGTTACCACGACAGATTGACCATAAGCTTCTATTCTTTCTAAATCTTTTACGGTAATATTTAATGTTACCTGACTTGTTTCTAACGAATTGATAAATAAGGTTCTTCCATCAGTTGATAGGGAGGTTTTTGCAGCATCGTAGTTGACGGCACCTTCTACATTTTGCTTATTACCTTGTGTTAAAACGATTTTCACGTTCCCGCTCACCCAGATCCGGTTGAACGTTGATAAGGAAGGAGTTTTTGTTTCTTTTTTAACGGGCTCAGCGGCAATAGTTGCCATGGCTGATGAGGTAAATAATACTGCTGTTAATGCTGCTGCGAATAATGTTTTTGCTAAGGTTTTCATATCTTTTATATTTTAGTTTTTTGCTATTGTTTGATATTAAGACGCAGCTGCCCATCAAACGTTTCAGGCAAAAACCTGGTATTATACCAGCATCGGTAACCGCCAGACCAACGCCTGTAATTTATAGACGAATGGGTATTCATTGTATAAGCTGAAAGCACACAAAGCATGTGGATGAGGTTATACTTATCCCTAGCTGGCAGCTTTATTTAAATTATGGCGATGCTCATTTTAATTGGTTGTTTACGCATTATCGACAAAGTGATTTCTCACTCTCATATTCAGTATACCCTATAAGGTATACTTTCATATAAGAAACTAATCTGGCCTGGGAGGCAGGGAAATTAATTTATGGATGTATAATTTTATCTGCAAGGGCTATCAGGTCGGTTTGGGTGGATGGATCTGCCTGGTTAGAAAGCAAAACAATGCCTGAATTCAACTCCGGGTAGTAGACCATATAACTGCTAAAGCCTAAGCTTCCGCCAGTATGAGAGATGCTGCGTTTACCGGTGCCTGTTTTTTTGATTTTCCAGTTCAGGGCAATTGCCCCATCTTCCACCTTTCCAAAGGTTGGCTGGTGGGCTAACTTAACCGCAGGGTTTTCTTCGTTGAGCTGGAAAGCCATGTACTTTAACATATCCGAACTGGTAGAGGCAATGCTGGCTGCCACCCGTAAAGCCTCCCAATTAATCACAGGCATCTGGCGTCCTTTGCCGTCGTAACCTTTTGCCATTTCACGGGGCAACTTTCCCGGCCCCAAGAGTAAAGTATTTTTCATTTTAAGCGGCCGGCATATATATATTTTCAAAAGATTCTCAAAAGAATCCTGGTATACTTCTTCCATGATATAACCAAGCAGCTGGGCGGCTGTATTACAGTGGCGGCTAACGCTTCCGGGCATTACTTGTAATTTAACGTTGTGCAAATCCCTGTAAAGGTTTTGCCTGCTATAAACCGAGTGTACCGAATCTAAGATAAATGGTATCGAATCTGGATGGGCCTTTGAGAACAGGTCTTTTTCTGGCATCCAGTTAGGTAGTCCGGAAGTAAGGTTGACCAGGTTCAGGAGGGTGATTGGTGTTCCGTTATAATTTAGATTGGGATAATCTTCTTTAAGGTACTTGCGGATATCATCATTAAGGGTCACCTTTTTTTCGAGAACGGCCTGGGCAAGTAAGGCAGCGCCAAAGGTTTTGGTAATAGACGCAAGTTCGTAGACCGTATTTGCCGTTGGCAATACAGGTCTGTCTAATCGGGTGGAGCCATAATTGTAGAGATATGGTGTTCCGTTTTGAATAACCCCAATAGACATGCCAACCCTGCCATTATTTTTCATAAATATTGAGGCAGATTGTTCTACCAGTGAATCTAGCTGACTTTTCAACCTGTTATCGCTGGCTACTTTGCTATTCTTTTTTTGTGCAAAGCAGAAAGATAAATGTATCAGAAAGATTAAAAACAGGCTTGCTTTTTTCATGTGCTGGTTTGGAGGTTTTGAATAGGACGCTGGAGATGGCCAAATGGTTGCACGGCCGATGAAGGTTTAAAGGTTTTTAGCAACCATTTCGTTGTTCTGATTTTGTTAGACCAGTTATGCTGCCTTTAGCACTGCACATTGAAGATGATCGAGGCCGCTAAATACCAAACCAAAAAGATGAGGCAGTTTAACAAAAAACTCATTTTTTCACTTTCATTGGAGAATAATATATTTTCTGAAAGTTTGTAAAAAACAAAAGGCCGTAAACATTAAACTTACAGCCTTTTATACATTTTGTTGATGTTTGTAGTGGTCCCGACGAGAATCGAACTCATATCTAAAGTTTAGGAAACTTCTATTCTATCCGTTGAACTACGGGACCATTTTATTTTTCAAATATCGCCTTCCTGAAGCAGATTTAAAATATTTTTCTCTTTTAATTGCTTCATTCCTTGTTGGAAATTCTTCATAGTAAAAAATTATGAAGGGGAGATAAGCCTTATTTGACTTAGTCTTACCTGCGTTGTGCTCTTTTAATCGTTTATCTAAATCTTCATAATGTCCTTTATAAAAATAATCAAAGTGTACACTTTTAATTACATAGGCAAAGTAACTCATATCTAAAGTTTAGAAAACTTCTATTCCCTGCCCGACTACCTCGTTCAGGCGGGTATCCGTTGAACTACGGGACCATTTGTTGCGCAAATATAACAAAAGTTTTGTCGCAAGAGAATTCATTTAACATGCATTTTACTTAAAGGAAACCATCTTAATAACGTACAGAATGAAATGATAGCATACTCTGATGGAGCTAATGTGGCATTTAGTGGAAGCAATAAAAACTGTACTACTCACCATAATAAATCTTTTCAATAGCCGCATCTTTGCATTATTAAATTTGATTAAGATATGAAATTAACAAAAAATAAAATCCTGATTACCGGAGGGGCAAGCGGTATAGGTTTCGGACTGGCCGAAAGGTTTATTAAAGAAAATAACACCGTAATTATCTGTGGACGAAGAGAATCGGCTTTAAAGGAAGCCACAGAAAAACTACCTTCGGTTATAACCAAAGTATGCGATTTGGCCGTTAAAAATGATCGGATTGAGCTGTATAACTGGATTGCTGAAAACCATAGTGATTTAAATGTACTCGTTAATAATGCAGGCATTCAGTACTGGATGAACATTAACGACAGTGATTTTTACCAAAAAGCAGATGCTGAAATTACGACGAATATTTTAGCGCCAATCCATTTAACAAAACTATTTAGCCAGCTAAATTCGTTAGATACCATTATTAATGTAACATCGGGACTCGCATTTGTGCCTTTATCGGCAGTACCTGTTTACTGTGGCACTAAAGCATTTATGCGTTCTTTTACGCTCTCGTTACGCCATAGCCTAAAAAATTCAAATATAGAAGTTATTGAAATGATTCCGCCAGCATTAAATACCGATTTAGGCGGTAAAGGGATCCATAATGCATATCCGGCAGTAAGCGACTTTGTAGAATCGGTATTTGAGCAGATGAAAGCAGGTAAAACAGAATTAACTTTTGGTACGAGTACAGATAGGGCAGACGCCAATAACGAAACGATAGCTGCATATTTTAACCGAATGAACCCATAATGGAATAAATTTATTTGCATCAGGATAAAAAAAATAAAAGCCATTTGAAATGAATCAAATGGCTTTATATTTTTAGTTACGGCAGGCAAACACTATCTAATTACACTACCTTCCTGGAACTTTTCTACAGGTGCCACAAAAGTGAGTTTACCTTCGGCATTTTCTGCCATCAGGATCATTCCCTGCGATAGAATTCCTTTGATTTCGCGTGGAGCAAGATTTACGATCATACTTACTTGTTTCCCCACTATATCTTCAGGTTTATAATATTCGGCAATGCCAGAAACCACGGTTCTTTCATCAATGCCTGTATTTACCGTTAACTTTAACAGCTTTTTGGTT
The DNA here is from genome assembly GCF_019317285.1 of Pedobacter sp. D749. Taxonomy (NCBI): domain Bacteria; kingdom Pseudomonadati; phylum Bacteroidota; class Sphingobacteriia; order Sphingobacteriales; family Sphingobacteriaceae; genus Pedobacter; species Pedobacter sp. D749. Next base: position 5,111,206 of record NZ_CP079218.1, on the reverse strand, counting down.
TTCTCTACCTTTTCTGCAGCAACAATAGTGGCTACACGGATATCTATTGCCGAAAAATCTTCAAACTGGATATTTTCTTTTGCCGGAACAGCAACTACATTATTTGCCGCATTACTGGCCTTGCTTTGGTTCAATTTCTCGATCTGGAAGTCGATTTCTGCATCTTCAATTTTATCAAATAAAAGCGCCGCTTCTCCAATATCGTGGCCACGTTTTAACAGGCTAACGGTACCAGCATCATCCCAATCATGGCCGCCATTTTTAAGCATCTTCATTAACTTTTCTGCTGTAAATGGCAAAAAAGGTTCAATCAGGATCTGGATATTGGCAGCAATTTGAAGTGCAATGTGTAAGATGGTTCTAACACGGTCTTCGTCGGTTTTAATGAGCTTCCAGGGCTCTGTTTCTGCCAGGTATTTATTTCCTAAACGGGCAACATTCATTACTTCTGATAATGCTTCTCTAAAACGATAGTTTTCGATAGAAGCTGAGATTTTTGCGGGGTAAGCTGCCAGTTCATCAATAACAGCCTGATCTACTTCAGTAATTCCCATACAGGTTGGCACTGAACCACCAAAGTATTTATGCGTAAGCACCACCACCCGGTTTACGAAATTCCCAAGTATGGCCACCAGTTCATTGTTGTTTCTTGCCTGAAAATCTTTCCAGGTAAAATCATTGTCTTTAGTCTCAGGCGCCGTTGCGGTTAATACATAACGCAATACATCTTGTTTCCCTTCAAACTCTCTTAAATATTCATTTAACCAAACCGCCCAGTTTTTAGAAGTCGATATTTTTTGACCTTCCAGGTTTAAAAATTCGTTTGCGGGCACATTATCAGCCAGGGTATATTCGCCGTGCGCCATTAACATCGCCGGGAAAATAATGCAATGGAAAACAATGTTATCTTTACCGATAAAGTGAACCAATTTAGTTTCGTCGCTTTTCCAGTATTCTTCCCAACCACATTTATCGTTTTCGTAACTGCTGATGTAATATTCTTCGGCTTTAGGGTTCCACACATCGAGTTTGGCATAATTACAAAGCTCTTTTGTGGCTGAAATATATCCAATAGGCGCATCAAACCACACATAAAGCACTTTACCTTCAGCATCGCGCAATGGAACACGCACGCCCCAATCTAAATCACGTGTCATTGCTCTTGGCTGCAAACCAGCATTTAACCAGCTTTGGCATTGGCCGTATACATTCGGGCGCCATTCTTTGTGGCTTTCGATATAGGTACGTAAACGGTCTTCGTATTTATCAAGCGGTAAAAACCAGTTTTTGGTTTCTTTTAAAATTGGTTTATCGCCTGATAGGGTAGATTTTGGATTGATTAGATCGGTAGCATTAAGGGTAGAACCGCAATTTTCGCATTGGTCGCCATAAGCATTTTCGTTACCACATTTAGGACAGGTACCAGTAATGTAACGATCGGCCAAAAATTGTTTTGCCGTAGCATCGTAATATTGTTCGGTAATTTCTTCTGTAAACACCCCTTTTTCATAAAGTGTTTCAAAGAAATCAGCAGCAGTTTGGTGATGCGTAAGCGATGAAGTGCGGTGATAGATATCGAAAGATACGCCAAACTCTTTAAAAGAATCGCCAATAATTTTATGGTACTTATCTACCACTTCCTGCGGCGTAATTCCTTCTCTTTTGGCTTTTAAAGTAATGGGTACACCATTTTCGTCAGAACCACAGATGAATTTTACATCGCGTTTATTCGACCTTAAATAACGGGCATAAATATCTGCAGGGATGTAAACACCAGCCAGGTGCCCAATGTGAACTGGCCCATTGGTATATGGAAGCGCTGCAGTTACGGTATATCTTTTTATTTTACTATTATCCAAAACAATTTTTATTAATTTGGCAAAGATAAGTGTTTTGAAGATGATTAAGCAGCCCCCGTATTTAAAAAAAGGAGATAAGATTGCCCTGGTATGTCCGGCAAAGAAATTACCCAAACGTATAGACCATGCCATAGCATTATTGGAAAGCTGGGGTTTGGAGGTTATTATTGGCGAAAGTGTATACGCCAGCCATCACCAGTTTGCAGGAACCGATGCTTTAAGAACTAAAGACATTCAGCGCTTTTTAGATGATCCGTCTATAAAAGCCATTATTTCGGGCCGTGGCGGTTATGGCACCATCCGGATTATTGATGACCTGGACTTTACAGCGTTTAACAAGAATCCTAAATGGGTTGTAGGTTTTAGCGATATTACTGTTCTGCTATCACACCTGGTTGCGCAATGTAATACCCAATGTATGCACGCGCAAATGCCCTACACATTTGAGGAGTCTACGCCAGAAGCTTTACTTTCTTTACAGAAGGCTTTATTCGGCGAAAAACAGTCGTACGAGTTTGAGAGTGCATTTAAAAACAGGGCAGGAGAGGCAACAGGAATTTTGATTGGCGGAAATTTAACTTTATTGGCCATGTTACAGGGTTCGGTATCAGAGATGGACTTTCAAGGTAAAATTCTTTTTATAGAGGACGTAGGAGAACACGAATATAGCATCGACCGCATGTTACGCATGTTAAAGCGGGCAGGCAAACTCAGCCATTTAAAAGGACTAATTGTTGGTGCTTTTAATGAAATTGAAGATGAAAAGATTTCATTCGGACAAACCGTTGATGAGGTAATTTGGGATATTGTTAAGGAATATGATTTCCCAGTTTGCTTTAATTTCCCAACGGGACATATTAATAACAACCTCAGTATGGTTTTAGGTGCCGGGGTGAATTTAAAAATAGAAACAAATAACGTTCAATTTAAATATTTATAAGATGGCAATTTTAGACAATTTAGGAAAATACCGCAATACAGGTTTGTTGCTGATCCGTATTGGTTTGGGTGTAATGTTTATTATTCATGGTTTCCCGAAACTTGCAGGCGGGCCTGATGGCTGGACAGGTTTAGGAGGAAGTATGAAAGTAATTGGCATAAACTTTTTACCTGTATTTTGGGGTTTTATGGCCGCCGTTTCCGAAACCTTTGGTGGTTTCCTTTTGATTGTGGGATTGTTTTTCCGTCCGGCACTAATCTTATTAATCTTTACGATGATTATTGCCGCACTGGTTCATTTTGGCAAAGGCGATGGCTTACAAGGTGCCAGCCACGCCATTGAATTGGGCATTGTATTTTTCGGGTTGATTTTTATTGGCCCGGGGAAATATAGTGTGGATAAGAAATAAGCTTAAATTCCTTCATGTAAAAACAAAGGCCTGGAAAATTTCCAGGCCTTTGTTTTAGCTTAGCCCTGCACTATATCACTATTTATGGTATGGTTACAGTAATGGTATAAAAGCGTTTTACCGTCTGCCCATTTCCGAGGGTGGCGGTAACCGTTAAAACAACCGAACCACTTGTACCAGAAGTTGGAAGTGGCGCATCAGCAGCACCCCTTAAATCTTTAACCAGCTTGGTAAAGGTATAAGTACCGTTGCTTACATTTACTGTACCAAGGTTGTTTACAACAGTTCCTGTTAGTGTAGTAAATGATAATGTTTTTATATCGCCAGTATAGGTAATTACAATATTTACAGTACCTGTGCCTTTAACAGGTGTAGTGGGTGACGAATAGCTGGAATAGTTGGCTATTGTATTGCTTGGATTGCCATCAAAAACAATAGTAGCAATTGTATCAAGTGTTTCTGGCTGTTTTGGATCTTTTTTGCATGAGGCTAAGCCTAAAACCGATGCAAGTAATATGATTAAAATTCTTTTCATAGTTATAATTATTTATCCCAAAATACAGATTTTACAAATACTGAAGGTCGGGCTGGTGTGTTAGGATTGTAGCTTCTCTCATTAAATGAGTATGGCAATATGCGCGGAATGGCTGTTGCAGGAGATACTGGCGATAGTACAGGAAAGCCTGTTCTTCTCCAGTCTGTCCACGGCTCTATGGCCACGCCAAAGTTGGATACAAATTTTTCTTCGATAATTTTTTGCAGCGCATTACCTGTTGCCAAAGTTCCATTTGTTGAAGCCAGATAAGTAGCTAAGCCGCCAGTAACAGCGGTTGCTTCTGTCCCATCTGAAAACTCAATTGCACTTGCAAATGATGCAGTGATACCCGCTTTATAATAAATATCTGCTGTGGTTAAATCATTTCCTCCGTTTGTTCTGGCAAAATATTCTGCCAAAACCTGATTTTGCTCAGCAAAAGTTAACATTCTTATGGGTGCTTCACCAGAATAAACACCTGCTGAGAGTTTACCTCTAAGATAAGTGCTCATGCGTGAGAAAGCAGTGCTTACTACTACATCGCCATTGCCATTCGTGGCGCCAACATACGTATTACCCTGTAAGGTGAAAAATGAATTTCTTCTACTATCAGTCTTGGCATTCATGATATCAACCAAAGTTTTACTCGGAAAAAACTGATTTGGTCTCGATCCTTCAAATTGGTGAATAGGGTTGGTTTGGTTGGCAGAACTTAAAAACTTCATTTGAAAATTATCGGTATTTGCCCTTAACAGTTTATTCGCAGCCAATATAGCGGTTATGCCTGTTTTAGCTTTTGTTGCGTCTGCAGCAGTTCCGTTAGTAGAAAAGTAGTGGATATACATCCTAAGTTTTAAAGCATTTCCAAAACGCTCCCATTTATCCATATCCCCACCATAAAATAAGTCATCAGTTGCAGGTGCCAATAAAGAGGCTTTTTTGATATCTGCAATACCCTCATCAATTAAAGCAAACACATTGTCATATATGGCCGATGATCCATCAAACTTAGCCTTTAAATTAGCCTCATAACCAATAGCCTCCGAATAAGGCAGATCTCCAAATGCATCAACATGGGTTTGATAAACATAAGCTTTTACCAGCTCTGCAACGCCCGCATATTTTGGACTTGTAGCTTTAGTTTTTTCGATCACTTTCTGTAAATCGGCCAAAGTACCTGCAAAAGTAGCTTCCCAGGTATTATTGATATCAGCTTCACCTACAGCATACTTATCATATTGTGTTGGTTGGGCTGAACCACCTCCCTGCGCAGCAAACTGCTGTACCCATAAGGCAGTAAAACGATGTATATCCGAACCCATTGTAAATCCTAGTCTACCCTGAGCAGCGGGCAGAACCAAACTGGCATCAGGATCTTTTAATCGCGTAGGGTCATCGTTAATGTCTACAAATTTCTTACACGAGCTCAGTCCTGTCGTGGCTAATGCCAATCCAAAAACTATTTTCTTTATATTAATTTTCATATTTAAACTCTCCTAATACTAAAATGATAATTTTAAAAATCCACCATAGGTTCTTGTCTGAGGCTGGCCGTTATACTCAATTCCCTGTCCGTTACCCACACCCAAAAGGTTATTCTCTGGATCCAGATGAGGGAAATTAGGCGCATACATCAAAAGGTTTCTTCCTGTTAACCCCACATTAATCCCTTTTATAAAGCTCAGTTTGTTTAGTAATTTGCCCGGGATGCGGTAAGATAGTGTTGCTTCCCGTAACCTGATCCACGAACCATCAAAAACGGCATATTCCTGCGCTGCTGAAGAGTATAAATCGCCATAGTATTGTTCGGCCGTAATTAAGGTATTGTTTGGCGTACCATCGGCATATACTGCGTTGTGCATATATAAACGATCTCTGTTACCTGTTTCTGCAGCAACACCATATCTTCTTAAGTCGGTAATTGTTCTCGAATATATATCGCCACCATAACGGATATCGGCAAATAAGCTTAATGATAAACCTTTGTAAGAGAAGGTTGTATTTACACCACCAGTCCATTTTGGGTTTGGATCGCCAATAGGCTGTAATTCTGTGGTATTGATCTGGCCTGAGCTTAACCTACCGTTAGCATCAACAACATCCTTCCCATTAAGTTTTTTAAATACCTGACCGAATAGTGTTCCATACTGATACCCGGTAACAATACGGCCCTGTGGATTGGTAAAACCACCATTACCAATAAAAGGCACACCCGGCGCAAGCTCTACCACTTCATTTCTGCCTTTGGTAAAGTTTACAGATAAATCCCAGTTAAAGTTTGTAGATTTTATTGGCGTTCCACTGATCAGCAACTCAATACCATGAGCTTTTAAGGTTCCGGCATTTAACAGGGTACTGCTAAAACCAGAAGAGGGCGCGCTAGGGACAGAAAATATAATGTCGGTACTTTTGGTGCTGTAGTACGCAATATCGATACTCAACCTGTCTTTTAAAAGCTTAGCCTCTAAACCAACTTCTCTTGAAGCCGTAAATTCGGGTTTGATATTAATGTTACCAGCAGCATTTGAAAAAGTTTGACCATTTACCCCATTAAATGGAAAGATAAGGTTTGGCCCAAAACCATCAGAAGGACCTGCAGTACCAAAATAAGTACCTGTACTGTAAATTGGCGCCTCTCTACCTACTTTCGCGTAGTTAGCCCTGATTTTTAAATAAGTTAAAATATCATTTTGTTTTAACTGAGGGAAAGCCTCTGTTGCAATAAAACTGGCATCTATTTTAGGGTAAAAATAACTTCTTTTATCAGGGGCAAATGTTGAAGAAACATCTCTACGCCCTGTAAAAGATAGATAGGCAAAAGATTTATAATCCAAACTAATATCGGCATATACCCCTACTAAACTTTGTTCTCTTATAGTTTGAAGCGGAACATAAGTTAAGGTATTAGAGATATTGTAGTTATGTGCTGCCTGTATACCGTTACCAGTTACCTGCAATTGATCTGTTCTTCTGTAGTTAATTTCGTTACCCAACAAAAATCTGGCGCCAAAGTCTTTTAAAAACCTTTTGTTGGCTACTAAATTGAAGTACGAACTTACCTCACGCCTGTTGGTGGTGTTATCAATAATAGAACCAGCCCTGCTTGCCGATTGGTTATTGTTAGATGATTTTTCATTAATAGTTTTCGATACATTGGTATATTGATCGATACCAATTTTATAATTAGCACTTAACCAATCTGCTATTTTATAATCTAAACCAACATTGCCAATGGCACGATCTATCTTTTGTTTATATAAAACATATTTAATTGACCAGAGTGGGTTATCCGTTCCTAAAATATTGTAATAAGTATAGCCCGCGTTGGGAACACGACTTGTTGGTATATTATTTAAACCTGCAGCAGTTTCAAATGGATAATTTGCAAGGTTATAAGTTCTGGGCAAAGTCATACCATCGAATAACGGATTAGACCTTGCATTACCGACAGGGGTACCCACAGAATTATTATGGATGTACTGAATTGAAGAACTAATGGTTAGATTTTTACTTAATTGCGTACTTGCATTAACAGTAAAGTTATTTTTCGCCAAAGTATTATTATCGATATACCCACTTTCTTTAAAATTTCCATAATTAAAGTAATAGGCTGTTTTTTCGGTACCACCAGAAAAAGTAACATTGTTCTGTAAGTTATATCCTCCTTTAAATATATCCTTAACATTATCTGGGTAAGCGGTAAGGGTTTCCGGATTACCCAGGTAATTGGTAACTGTTTGTCCGGTTATCTTTGTTCCCCATGACATTTGAGAGAAAGGATCGTACAAGCCATTGGTTCCTTGTGAGTATTCATTCTGATAATCTGGCAAGCGGTTAACTTCGATATAATTGTAGTTACTACTTAATTCTACTCTTCCGGCCTGGCCTTTACTTCCTTTTTTAGTGGTTACAATTACCGCTCCGGCAACAGCCCTGGAACCATAAAGTACGGCTGCAGCTGGTCCCTTCAAAATCGTTACAGACTCAATGTCATCCTGGTTTAGATCAATACCCCTATTCGAATTTGTACTTCCTGTATTTACGGCTTGGTCACCTCCACCATTATCAATAGGAATACCATCCAGTACCCATAACGGTTGGTTCGATCCGGTAAAGGTTGTGGCTTGCCTGATATTGATATTTGATGAAGCACCTGTTGCACCACCTGTTGATAAAATTTTTACTCCCGCTACTTTACCTGCCAACGCATTTACTACATTGGTTGAACGACCAGCGGTTAAGTCGCTATTCTTAACTGTTGTAGCAGCATAACCTAACGATTTGGCTTCTCTTTTTTGGCCTAATGCCGTTACCACAACTTCTGATAGTGACTTTGAATCTGTTTCTAAAGATGCATTTACAACGCTACCCCTGATGGCAATTTCTCGCATGGAATAGCCTACTGAAGAAAAAATCAGCACTTTGGCACCAGCACTTACCTTGATGGAGAATTTACCCGCAGCATTTGTAGAAACGCCGGAGTTCGACGCGTCTTTAATTCGTACACTTACGCCAGGGAGAGGTAATCCATCTTCCTGAGCCGTAACTGTCCCAGTGATTGTTCGGTCTTGCGCTATTGCTGAGGTGGCAATAAATAGCAATATGAACAAACTTTGTAGAAGTTTTTTCATAAAAAAAGTTTAGTTTAGTTAATAATCTTTCCTAAGATATAACTTAGTATTGTGTAATGCAAATTTTACAATTACAATTTTCTAACAATTGATATTCAATAAAAAACCTCAATTATTGCAAATAAAAAAGGGATTACAATTAATTTGCAATCCCTTTTTTTATAGTGTAAATCCTGTTAGAAAGTATTAACCAACGGATTGGTATTTAACTCACCAATAGGGATTGGGAAAGTATATCTTTGATCCGTAACAGGAATAGAAGCTCCGGCACCGAAAGATGGGAGTGGTGCTGCTTTCCTGGCTAAATCATTGTATCTGAATCCTTCAGCAAGCAACTCAATTCTTCTTTCTTTAAGAATTGCTGCTTCCAAAGCTGCAGGTGTTGTTAATGCACCGTAAACATATGTTGCATCAGAACGTGTACGAACCACTTGCAATAATGCTTTAGAACGAACCAGATTACCTCCTGGGGCTAACGCTTCAGCCTCAGCCACGTTTAACAAAACTTCTGCATATCTGATCATCGGTACAAAATCAGTAAATGGAGACACTGCACCATACTTGATAGGATATGAATGGAGCACGCCAGAAATGGTTGCATCTTGTGTTAAAGCAGATTTTCTCGCATCTGTAGTTGGCCATGCAGGATCTATATAAATTCCAGCACCTGTTTTGTTTAATGAAAACTCCAGGTTTCCGTTTCCGGCCCAGCTGTAATAATAACCTAATTGATTCTGCGTTCCCGGGGCGTTTGTATCTGCCATTGGGAAAGAGAAAATAGACTCTGAGGTGGTAAAAGGTGCGGCAAAAACGTTTACAATATTTGCCTGCAATGCATGGGCAGTTCTGGCAGAATTGGTAAATGGTGCTGTCGCCGGAACCAATTTATTACCTTCCTCCAAAACCTTTGCATAATTTCCCATAGCTAAATATACTCTGGTTTTTAAAGCAATCGCTGTATTTTTGTGTGCACGGGTTGTACGTAGTAAAGCAGTTCCATAAGTATCTGGCAAACCTGCTTCCGCCTCATCAAGATCCTTTAGAATTTGAGCATATATTGCAGCAACCGTGCTACTTTTCAATGCGTTATTTGCCAAAGATGTTTCGGGGGTTAAACGCAATGGCAAACCTCTTGATGCTCCTGCATCAGAAACATAAGGCTTGGCAAAAATCTGAATCAATGCAAAATAATTTAATGCCCTGATAAATTTAGCTTCGCCAGCATAATTTGCATTTAATGCAGGTGTTAAAACTGTACTATTCTTCGCTAATCCATCTAAAAAAAGGTTTGCCCTGTTAATCGTTAAGTATGCTTGCGAAAAGAAGCTGGCAACATAAGTATTGGTCGAGTTATTTGTACCCTGATAAACATCATAACCCGTTACACTATTACCCGTTCTGTTAACAAATTCTTCAGCCCTGATATCATTATAGATCAGATATCTTCCGCCAAATAAGGAACCATTTTTTGAAGAAGAATAAAGTCCGTTGATTTGGCCTAAAACTCTGGTAGGGTTAGCAAAGGCATCCTGATCAGGAAGCGTTAGTTCAGGAGCCTTTTCCAGGAACTCTTTTTTACAAGAAGAGATGCTTCCAACTAAAGGAATTGCAAGTATAGCCGCAGTAGCTAACTTCAATTTATATGTTTTGATATGAAATAATTTCATGAATATGATGATTAATAATTATAAACCTAAACTAATGCCAAATGTAAATGATCTGCCCTGAGGGATAGAGTTACGCTCTACTCCACTAGCCAGGTTACTGTTACCATTGGTCGAGATTTCCGGGTCTACACCAGTATAGTTCGTGATCAAAAAAGCATTGTTTACTGATGCGTAAACCCTAATGTTGTCAATTCCTGACTTACCAAAAACAGTTTTTGGAATTCTGTAACCAAAGGTTGCTGCCTGAAGACGTAAGAAATCACCCTTCTCCACATTCGCGTCAATTGCAAACGAAGAACCGTTTGAAACGTTATCACCATATACCACTCTTGGAATATTTGTTTGAGTATTTGTTGGCGTCCATGCATTTAAAATCTCTGTTGAGTTATTCCATACCCGTTGATCTAACAAACCGGCACGAGAACCATTATAGATATAGTTTCCGCCTGAAAAAGTAAACATCAGGTTTAAATCGAAGTTACCATAGTTGAATGTGTTATTAAAACCGCCATACCATTTAGGCAATGTTCCACCTATAACCTGTGCATCCCCCGCTGGAGAAGGAGCTGGTGTTCCGTCAAGATAGGTCCATGCATTAGCCCCGCCAAAATGCTGGTACTGAACTTCACGGCCTGCAGCATTGATATAAATTCTTCTGCCATTTGCAGGATTTACCCCGTTTGTTTTTACCGCGTAAATACTACCAATTGATTCACCTACTTTAGTAACACTTGCAGATTCTAAACCGCCAGTTGTACCAATAATCTGAGAGACGTTAGGATCTAAAGCTGTTACCTTATTTTTAATGGTAGTAAAGTTTAAGTTGGCTGTCCATGAAAACTTAGTTGTTTTGATAGGTGTACCACCTAATGCAAACTCAAAACCTTTGTTGTACATCGAGCCTACATTTGCAAGGATGGTTCCTTGAGGATCATTGGGAATGCCTTTAGATAAAGCCTGAGGCACGTTTAACAATAAATTATTAATATCCTTTTTGAAGTAATCGGCTTCGAAAGTTAATCTATTATTAAATAAAGCTAAGTTTAAACCAAAATCTAACTGGTTACTGGTTTCCCACTTCAGCTCTTTATTACCTGCCTGTCCAAAAATCCACGCAAAAGGAGTTACGCCATAAAGACCTGGGCTATAAGTAGTATATTCGCTATAAGCAGGAACATTTGCATTACCAACTCTACCATAACTCGCTCTTACCCTTAACAAATTAACTGTTTTACCTAGTGATGAGTTTTTAAAGAATCCTTCTTCTGAGATTGTCCATCCCACAGATCCACCACCAAAGTTTCCCCATTTGTTTTCTGATGAAAGTGCGGAATTACCATCTCTTCTAAAGTTAGCACTTAAGTAATATTTACCCTTATAGTTATAACTGGCACTGGCTAAATAAGCCTGAAATGCAATTTCATTAATGCTATTACCTCCTGGTACATTTGTGGTGAAAGTTCCCTGAAACTGGTTGAAAAAAGTTGGATCACCTAATCCCTGACGGATGGCGCCCCAGTTTACCGTTCTTGTATTCTGTACATCATTGCCAACTGTTAAGCTTAAATTATGTACACCGTTAAATGTTTTTACATATTGTAATGTATTAATCCAGTTCCAGTTATTTCTTCTCGCCGTATTGTTATAAGCGTAGCCATTAAAAGAGTATCCATCACCTTGAAGTGGGTTCCAGAATTGAAGGTTTTCTGTATTGGCTCTTTCCCAAGAGAAATTAGACCTAAAATTTAATCCGTCGATAATCTTGAAATCGGCACCAAGGTTAGTTAAAAACCTGTTGTTTTCTGAGCTATTTAAATCCTTATCAACTAATACCGTTGGGTGTGCCCATGTACTGGTAATTAAGTTTGCTGCGTTACCTACGTTATTCGCTGAAATATTATAACTACCATCAGCATTGTAAACAGGAACATTAGGCGCAATTGCAATTGCAATACGGCCCAATCCTGATGAGTTAAATGCCGCTCCTGGCGCTGATCCGCTATTAGGTGCACGATTGATACTGTTATTATAATTTACATTCATGCTTAAACTTAACCAGTCTGTAGCTTTATGCGTTGCATTTATACGGGCAGAATATCTCTTAAAAGTATTGTTTTTAAGGAAACCATCCTGATCCGAAATTCCACCTGATAAATAATAAGTTGTTCTTGCGGTACCACCACTTAGAGTTACGTTATGATTTTGAGATTGAGCTGTTCTGTAAACCTCATCATACCATTTGGTATCGACAATGGAACCGTCTGCATTATAACTTGGAAAGAAACTCTTGTTATTTGCATCACGCTGCGATGCAGGTACTGCATTTGGATTTAAAACCAAGGCATTTGCAATTGCAGTATTTTTACTATCGATGTATTGCTGAGCATTTAAAAGTTCCGGCAAACGCACAGCATTGTTAATCCCATACCATCCATCATATGTAATTTTAGCATCACCTGTTTTACCTCTTTTGGTTGTAATTACCAAAACGCCGGCTGCAGCCCTTGAGCCATAAAGTGCGGTTGATGCCGCATCTTTCAAGATATCGATGGTTTCAATATCGGCAGGGTTAATATCACCAAGCGGGTTATTGGTTGCAGAGTTTGCCGAAGCATCAGTAGTTGGAAAAGGAATCCCATCAACCACTACCAATGGAAACGAGCTAAGTGAAATCGAACTCACACCCCTTACACGAATAACAGGAGGATTGTTTAACAAACCATTTGGCTGAATAATGCTAACACCGGCAGCCTGGCCTGTTAAGCCCTGCACAAAACTTTGTACAGGCTTATCTTTCAAATCTTCACCCTTAACACTAGATGCAGATCCAGTGAAATCTTTCTTTTTGGTAACGCCATAACCAGTAACCACAACGTCCGTTAAGGTTTTCGAATCGCTCTCTAAAGCGATATTAAGTGTTGATCCTCCACCAATTGATTTTGATTGAGTAACATAACCAATATAAGAGAATTCTAAAACCGATGCCCTTGAAGTTACACGCAAGGTGTATTTACCATCGGCTCCGGTTGTAGTTCCGCCAGAAGCGCCTTTAATTTTAACACTTACACCAGGAAGCGGCATTCCGTCTTCCTTACCCGTAACTGTTCCAGTGATTGTTCGATCTTGCGCTATTGCTGAGGTGGCAATAAACAGCAATATGAACAAACTTTGTAGAAGTTTTTTCATAAAAAAAGTTTAGTTTAGTTAATAATATTACAATATAGGATTTAGTATTTTGTGATTCAAATTTGCCAAAATAATTTTTTTCTTGATTTTATTCACACCTAAAAAGAGTTATACTACGAGAAAGAGCCAAATCACTAACAAAAACCGCCAAAAAACCAGAAAACTATCTATAAATAGCGAAAAAAGAACAATCAATTTGAACAGAAATGATACAAATAGATTAAAATGACATTAAGAGCCTGTTTAAATTTGGTTCAATAATAATTTATGGCTGATAGTTTAACCACATTTTCAGATGATTCCATCAGGAGTCCATAGTTTCTGCAAAGTTTTCTATCATTGTCAGACCAGGCATATGTTCTTTCAATTACCCATCTTTTATTGACAGGTTTAAATTCGGTGGTCTTCTCATCAGTTCTCATAACAACCTGAATTCTTTAACCGAACATTTTCTCTACCTTTTCGGCAATCTCTCCCCGATACCCTCCTCAGCAATAATAACCTGGTACTGCAGCATATCTTTCAGTATCCGCATTAGCAACATTATGACTTTGCTATCGTGAACATGGGCTACAAGTTATCATTACAGCAACCAAAAAACCGTTTTTATCCACAATAACATGCCGCTTAAATCCTTTTTACTTTCTTGCCATCGTAACTATTCAAGGCGCGGTTGTTTCCACATTGGACACTTTGACTGTCTAATATTCTCAAACTTTCTTGGGGATTTTGTCTTTTCTTTATCCTGATATGTTCCCTCAACATAGCTAACAACTAGTCAAATTCTTCTAAATCTGACAATTTCTTGTAATAATAATAAACCACCTGCCATTTGGCAAAGTTTACAGGAAGCATTCGTCACAGGCATCCTGTTTTAACTAGGTATTGAATCGCATTCCAAATAGAACGTAAATCATGTTTGTTTACGATCCGTAAATTGTAAGGTCTTTTTTATAAATCACCAATGGCTTTCGCTTAAATTGGTTGGATAAATTTTCATTCTAATTGCTTTTGTAGTTACTCACAATTAATATTTATTTTTTGAAATAGGCTTAGTATTTATCAAGTGCCCATTTCAATTAATTTATCCAACCAGCGATCTCCTTTTATTCACTTCTCAACAAATACTCACTTTTATTCAGCCATTTTTAAACAGGCTTTTAAGGAATTAGATATAAACTACGTGGAATACATAAAGAGAAAATTTCTTTTTTTTATAAAATTTTGACTCGTATTTTAATAGCAAATGGATATGATTAATTGTAAATTTATAGAAATAATCATTTTAACATGAAAAATCTCTTTCAAAAAACAGTCGTACTATCATCAGCTTTTATATTACTTTATTTAGCAAGTCACGCACAATTAGGTGTAAATCTACAATTGGCAAATAATGACGTAAATTATTCTGGAAACACAACTAAAGGAAATAATGATATTTCATATTTATACGAAACGTGGAATAGGGGATCAGTAAAATTGGCTAATGATAGCTTATACAAAGGAATCAACTTAATGTATGATTTAAGCAACGACCGTTTGATATTTAAATCAGATAGTGGCCTACCACAGTTGTTTAAATTAGGAGTAAAAGAATTTACTATTTCATCTCCAGAGAATGGGGGAACAAGTAAAAAATTTAAATCTGGGTATCCATCAATTGATGGCGGAAACGAGAAAACTTTTTACGAAATTCTTTCAGAAGGAAAAATAACTTTATTAAAAAGAGTACAAATGAAAAGGGTAGAAGAGAGGGAGGCAGGAATGCTTTATTCCGTAAAAAAAATGAGACCTGTAGACACCTATTTTATTGAAAAAGCAGGAAAATTAGAGAAAATTAAGAGAGAGAAAAGCGCCATATATTCAATTTTATCAAAAGATAAAATTGAAGTAGATAATTATATATCCAGCAATAAATTAAACATAAAAAAGGATGGTGATCTAGCAATTTTATTTGATCACTTTAATGCTTTATAATGCTATTTTTTATCCCTAATTGCAAATAGTACTACAAAAAGAAACGGCCGTTTGTATAATTACAAACGGCCGTTTTTTATAAGAATTTTAATTCTCTGTATGAAAACAAGATTATCTTATCGTGATCAAGAACATACGATATCCTTGATTTCCACTAATAATATAACCTGATTTATCTACTGAAGATATTACAACAGGTAATGCATAACGAACACCTGATGTTAATGTAGCAGGTACAAATGTTAAAGTAACAGATGCATCTCTCCCGCCCGCTGCAATTTTTGCCACACCAGCATTGGATAATGTGTATTTATCAGCTGGAAGCCTGATAAACTTTGGATTAGACGTTATTGTTGCATTGTATGCCGTAATTTTTGCATCAGTTGCATCTCCGGCTAATGTAACATTTAACTCCTCTGATGCTGGATCTTTCGCAGAAAGATGTACAGGAATAGTAATTGTTACCGGAGTAGTAGCTGGCAAAAATGTTGCAGGAGTAGTAGCTGGAGTAACCGCCAATGGGTATGTTCCGGCCACAGTAAATGTAGTACCTGTTGTTGGAATATTCACAACCTTGTTGTCTTCCAGCGAGTCGTTAATTCCATATAAATTACTTTCGTAACCTTTGTCTTTAAGACACGAGCTTAAGCTCATGGTAACACCCGCAAATAATAATAATTTTATAAATCTTTTCATTTCAATTTCCTTAAGTAGTTAAATTATTTATCCCAAAAAATTGCTGAAGTTTGTGGATTTATTGTTCCCTGAGCAGCAACATTTGCAGCGTTATAGTTATACTCAGTTTGTGGATATGCCAATCTAAGAGGAATAACATTGGTAAGTCTATTTGGATTTAATGATAATGGAACATTAGGGAAACCTAATCTTCTATAATCAACATAGCTTTCAAAATTTGCTAAACCAATTAACCCTAAATATTTCTGCTCAACAATTAATTGAATTTTATTTGTTGCGGCAGCATAACCAATAGAGGGATTAGCTGCCCCAGCGGTTAAGTAAGCTTGACCAGTACCTGCACCAACACCTAAATATGCAAATGATTCTTTAACAGCATTTTCATATAAAGTTTGTGCACTTCCTGAAATCCATCCTCTTTCTGCAGCTTCAGCTTGTAAGAATAAGCTTTCAATAGCTGTAAAAACCGGCTGCGACTGTGTAGCAAGTTTTGCCAAACCAGGACCAGCAACATCTGACTGATTTTGCTGTTTATAAGGATCGTTATTTGGAACTACTTCTCCAAAGTTAACTCCTTTATATGTATTTCCATTTAATGGAGTAACAGCAGGACTGAAAACATATTGATAACGGATATCATTTGTAGAGGTAAACTTATTCAGAACATAATTATTTGCTCTGTTGTACTGATCTGTAACACCTAATGCTGTTATTTTATACGTATTCCAGAATGGATTTTGTTGCTTATCTACTACTGCATAACCAGGGTTAACAAGAGCTGCTTGCGATCCTTGATTAATATAACCGGCACCATCCGCAGTGATCTGCCCAACTACTGTATTACGGGTTGCAGCTGTTACTACTTGCGACTCGTGAATTAATAGCTTTAAGCGCATAGTGTTTACCAATCTTCTCCAAGATTCGGTATTACCACCGTACATCACATCAGCAGATTTAGTTGATGCATCAATACCATTAGTTTCTGCTTGTACAAAAAGTTTTCCTGCAGCATCTAACTGAACAAATAAATCAGCATAAATATCTTCACCTTTATCATAAGCAGGAGTAATATTTCCTACAAAATCAAAAGCTTTAGAATATGGAACATTATTATATTGATCAACAAGGTACATATAACCAATTGCTTTTAAAGTTTTAGCAGCCCCTTCGTAAAAAGGTTCTCCACCTTGCTTAGCTTTCTTCTCCATTGTATTGATATCATTAAGAATATCATACCAACCTGTCCACTGTGTGCTCTGGAAAGCAGTCGTAATAGCATAAGATTCAATTTCAATTGATTGGCCATACGAACCTGAGTGACCCCAATAGCTCATCCAAAAGGCTGCATAATCAAAAGTAGTACCCACCCTTACACCTACGTTATGTAGTGCCCTTGGTAAAAGTACCTTAGGAGTAATCGATTGTTCAGTTGGAGAATTTGGATTCTCATTAATATCGAAAAACTCTTTTTTACAACTTGCAGTAAATAACAACACCGCTGCAAAAAATGGATATATAATTTTTTTCATTTCTGTCCTATTTAATATTGTTATTAAAATGTAATCGTAATGTTTCCACCAATAGTTCTGGTTGGAGGATTGATTGACGAATTACTTATACCTGCTTGATTACCTGAAGTAACACCAGTTGTACTGCCATTTCCAAAATTTGCAGCAGCAGGGCTAAATGTAAAATCAGGATCTGTGTACTGATTTGATTTAGGTAACCATAATGCTAAATTTCTTCCGGTTAATGCAACGTTTAGTGCTTTAATAACCTTTTGACTACCAAAAATAGATACCGGGATATCATATCCTACTGATAACTCACGGAATCTCCATGAAGCAGCACTAGTAATGTAATTGGTAGCAACACTTCTGGCAACACCAGTAAAAAATGTTTCTGGGTTATTAAGGGTTACATTCGTATTGGATACATATTGTCCGTTAACTAACACAGAAGAATTAGGGAAAATAAATCTTTCGCGGTTATTAATTCCAGACAGTGCCGATACACCAGTCCAAGACATTGCATTACCAATATCATTGTAGTTCATATAACCGCCTTTGTATTCGAACAACGCAGAGATATTTAGACCTTTCCAACGGATAGATGGATTTAAACCAACAATCCATTTAGGAAGTGTATTACCATAAATTTTTGTATTTGGGTCAGCAGTAGGGGCACCTGTAAGTGAATTCACGATTACTCTTCCTTCTGAATCTCTAACGTAATCTGTAGCTCTGATTACGAAAGCCGGATAACCTTTAATTGCATAGTTACCTGCATAGGTATATCCTCCAATTGAAATTTGGTCCAATCCAGGATAGATTTGAGTAACGTCACTGGTGTTATAGGTTGCATTTGCTTTGAAGTTAATACGAACCTCACCTAAATTTACCAAAGGTGTTAATCCTAAATCTAATTCGAAACCTTTATTAATAAATGACGCTGCATTTACGTTTGCTGTAGTATAACCAGTTGCAGAAGATAAGTTGATCGGAACAATCTGATCAGTCATATTCTGACGGAAATAAGTTGCCTCAATATTAATTCTGTTCTTTAAAAAACCTGCCTCGATACCCACCTCAGTGTTTTGAATAAATTCTGGTTTTAAAAGTGGATCGTAAACAGTATTATCAGCTGCATAACCTGGTACAGTACCATAAGGGAAACCACCATCTTGCGAGAAAGTTGCAGCTAAAGAATAAGCAGTTATATCAGCATTCGCTGTTTTATTCCAGCCACCCCTTAGTTTCAGATATGAAAGAATATTGCTGTTTTTTAATGCTTCAATTGCATCTGTTAATACGAATGATGCACTTACTCCTGGGTAGAAGTATGAACTATTGTCGTCACTTAAAACTGATGTTTTTTCGTTACGTCCAGTAACCTCTACGTTTGCCCATCCTTTATAGCTTAATGCAGCACTACCATATAAAGCAAATAACCTGGTTTGTCTGAAAGGAGAAGAGCCAGTTAAATTACCCGTACGCTGAGAAATATTATTTAAATCAGGTACAACTAAAGATACAGCTCCAACACGGGTATCACGGCCATTATCACCACGAAGGTAAGTACCTAAAACACCTGTAATTTTAAAATCATCGCTAATCTGTTTGTTAAAGTTCGCAAACAATTCAGATGATAATCTCTGAGATCTGAAAGAACGTTCTTCCAGGTTAGAAGCGATAGGATTGAAACCTCTAGTGGCTGTACCAAAAGAATTAGGCGTTTCGCCTTTAGAAATCCTGCGCTCATCAGTTGATTGAGAGGTTAAACCGGCTCTATAGTTTAACGACATCCAATCAGCAACTTTAAATTCTAAGTTTAAATTAGCAAGAAAATCTGCTCTTCTTCCTGTTTTTCTAAAATTATCAATTGCAAAATATGGGTTTAAGCCATAATCAGTATAATAGTAATTATATGAAGCATAAGGATTGTTTTCAAAATCCTTGTATTTCTGTAAATCGATGTATCCGGCAGTATTGAACAATAAGTTCATTAAACCCTGATTTAATCCCACATTTTGAGAAGAGTTAAAATCAGCCATACCTTCTGAATCAAACAGATTATAGTTTTGTTGAATATAATTCGTGTTCAAAGCAACTTTTAACCTACCATATTCTCTTGATGCATTTAAACGGATACCTGTTCTACGATTTTTATCATCCGGAACAATACCTTTAATATTTGCATCCTGTAAGCTTAAGAAGAAGTTTTTATCTCCATAAGAAACATCGTTCTGTATAACAGAACCAGTGTTAAAGAAATCCTTTCTTGAGTCTTTATTGCTATATGTTTCTGTTTGAGTAGTTAAAGGACCAAAACGAGGATCTACAACTCCAGTTAAATCTGGACCGATATCAATTGTTGAACCATCATAAGCAGGACCCCATGACCAGTTTTCGATAGGAGTGTACTGGCCACCAACAGCGTTGTTACCACCACCACCTAAACCAAATTTTTCTTGAAATTTAGGAAAAAAGCTTATTGATTGAAATTGAGTTGAATTACTAACTGTTACAACAGGCTTTCCATCTTTCGTACCTTTTTTAGTAGTTACAATGATTACTCCATTTCTTGCATCAGATCCATAAACAGCTGCACCAGCAGAACCTTTTAAAACAGTTACATCTTCGATATCATTTGGGTTCAATGAAGAAAGGTAATTGATATCAGATTGAACTCCATCTAACAACAATAATGGGTTATTGTTACCAGTTAGTGAACGGATACCACGTAAGTTTATTTTAACGTTTTCAAATACACCACTGTTGGTTGTAGTAATATTTAAACCAGAAACCTTTCCCTGTAAACCATTTGCAACGTTTACTGCATTTCCAGCAGTTATTGTTTCATTGTTAACAGAGGTAGCGGCATATCCAAGTTCTTTTTTCTGTCTTTGAATTCCTAATGCACCAGTAATTACAACTTCACCAAGTTGTTGTTGATCAGAAGCTAAAGAAACTCGTAAAATGCCACTAGCTGGAATGGCAACAGTTTGAGTTTGAAAACCCAAGAACGAAAATTTTAAACTTGAAGTACCCGATGGTACATTAAGACTGAATTTACCATCAGCAGAAGTCTGTGTTCCGCTTTTAGCTCCAGTAATCGTAACACTTACACCAGGAATTGGTAATCCATCGTCCTTTGATGTAACTGTACCAGTGATTGTTCTTTCTTGTGCCATTGCTGTAATAGCAATGAACATAAGTATGAACAAACTTTGTAGAAGTTTTTTCATAATTTGAAATAGGTTAGTTAATGATTATTTATTTAAACCGCTAATATAATAGAGCTGAGTAATAATTTAACAAAATTTAACAAATTTACTACATAATGACTTTATTTTGACAATAATAATGTCTGATTAAAAAGGCGGATTGGGGAAATTTTCTACAGAATGCGCGAGACTGTTGGTTATTATAATCATATTTTATCCCTAAATGAGCAGAAATTGACGTTAACTGGCTGCAACAGCATTATTTAGATTTAAAAAAACCGTGCCAAAATCATTGTGGTTTAAATTGCCGGATCTTGCATTGTATGGCCATATTTACATTGTTCATAAGCTATAAAATCTTTTATTAGCTTAATAGAAGCATGGTTGTTGTAGTACCTGAACTAAGGCACCATTTCAAAACGGTACAGTCCGATTTCCTAATTACCTCAATTCGATTAATATTTATTTATAATAACCAATTTTAAGCCAATGAAACTAGCGCGATCGCCATGCTTAATTTATTTTACAAGTAGAATAGTATTTTAAGTTGTCCTGCAGCTAGTCCATGGTCAGCATCTTCCCTGCTAAATGGGCCCTAAAATAAATCCGATAGCTATCGGATCAGGGTGACGCTATGAACGAAAATGTATGTAGTATACTTTTAAAGGAGTATTAATAATTAAACTGAGGTTCATAAGTTAATGAAGCAGGTCTAGAGAAAAAATCGGATAAATGGAGTTTTTGATGAAACAACTTAAAAGTTTCTGGCACCTTCAAATAATAAAAAAGGAGCATAAAACCGTAGTCTTATGCTCCTTTTTGTACTATCTTTAAAGGACTTTACGTCTCCTAAAAATTTTGACGCCCCAACATTGGGTTAATGATCGTCGCCAACAAATTTAGTGCGGTGGTAACCTTTAAGGTGATAAACCGTACCAGGGGTTTCATCATCTGAAAAAACAACATCCAATGATATCGCATCAGTTTGTGCTTTAGATGATGGGCCAACAGCGCCATTAGGTGTTATTTTTCCATTAGTTACCGTAAATGTTAAGCCTCCAGGATATGTGCCTGCATTAGCAATATTTTGTCCGCTAAATGTTTTGCTATCCAAGTTTACATTTACCTTACCAAAAACGGTATTATCAGCATCTCCCTTTAAATTAGTCAGATTTAACCACATTACGCTTGATGAATTATCAGCGGTATTGTAGGTAGATACGCCATAATAATCACCTTCACCGTCAATCTGTACCCACCACTCACCAGACAGATCTTGTACTGCTGTGCCGCCAACAGGCTCGTCTTTTTTACAAGCAGATATGCTTAGTACAAAAAGGGTTAGTATATAAAAATATTTTTTCATCGTTTTATAATTATTGTTTAACAAAGGTTCTAACTGCCGTACCGTAACCTGGATTCTCTACTGCCCAGGAATAATTACCAGAAACTAAATTTTTACTCTCTGTATTTGATCCCCAGGGACCGCTATCTGTATTTTGTTGTGGAATATCGATTAAGCTGCCTGTAGGGTTTATTGCAATTACATTAACAGATGTACCCGTTGCAGCACCGCCTGGATTATTCACCAGATAAGCGCCAGGTGCTAATTTGGTCCATTTGGTAATGGTTCCTGTAGCAGCTCTTAAATAATCTCCTGAAAAATCGTTAGCTAAAGCATCGGCTTTGGTATCATAAACCACTACCGACCTGGTTGTTGTGGCTGAAAAACCATCGGCATTTGTAGCCGAATAGGTAATTAAATATACACCAGCCGTAGCCGTATTTGGTAATCCTGTAACTTTCACTTCGATGTTGCTTGTACCTGCCGCAGCTGTTGCACCGGCATCAGTATAGGTTGCTCCTTTTGCTACTGCTACATATTTATCACCTTTCATGGTAATGATTGGGAACACCGTTATTTTAGAAATACCTACATAACCTTCCGGGTAATCAAAGGACTCTTTTTTGCAAGAGCTATAAGTCATGCTTATAACCCCCAATATGATTATTATTAAATATCTTTTCATCTCTTTATCAATTATAAACACTATTTACCCCACCAAACTTTAGTTGTAATTGGCACCTCTGCAGGCGTGTTGCTGTTTCTATCTCTTGATGATGCCGGAAATACCAAACGTTTAGGCAACAAGCCAGCAGTAACGCCATTTTTTGAAAATACCCATTCGCCAGGAACATAGTTGTCGAGGTCAGTTGAATACACAGCACTTTTTTTAGGGTATCCGGTACGTTGTTGCTCAAAAAATGCCTCCAGGCTATGTGAACCCGCAAAAGAGGCCCATTTCTGAACAATAATTTGCTTTAGCTTTTCCTCAAAGGTGGCACTTGTTGGGTATTTCAAGTAATCAGAAGGAATTTCATCTCCTAATCCAACCTGGGCAAAAGCTGCTCTAACACCATTCTGATACATCGCCTCAGCACCTGCTCCTCCAAAATAACGCTCCAACGCCTCAGCCTGCATCCAGTAAGATTCTGCAGCAGAAATAAACCAAACCGGATCTTTAGCTGTTTGTGCAAAAACGGTTGCGCCTGCATAAGTAGGCTGTTCAACTGCGGTAGCAGTATAATCACCTTGATTCATCGGCACCGGGTTAGCGGTTCCAAAATAATAATTAACCCTTGGATCATTGTTTTCCACCAACCAGCTGGTAAAGGTTTTACTTGCCCTTAAATTGGTAGTGGTATTTAAACGGCGAACATTGTATTCATAAAAAGGATTACTGTTATCAGGCGTACCCTCAAACGTAGCAATGCCAGCGCCGGTAGTTAAAAAGTTTGCACCATCGGTATATAGTTTCGTAATGCCGGCTTGTGCTTCTGCAGGTTTTGCATTAACCATCCTTAAATACATTTTTAACTTTAGGGTGTTTGCAAATTTAGTCCAGAGATCCATATCACCACCAAAAAGAAAATCTGTTTTTTGCTGGTCGCTGTTTAATGGAACACTTAAATAATCTTTGGCCAGGGCTGCATTTATTTCGGCAAGTAAGCCTACATAAACGGTATAACCATCGTCGAATTTTGGCTGCAGGTTATCAAGGCCTTTTAGCGCTTCGGTATAAGGAACTTTATCGTATAAATCTACCAATACCTGATAGGTATAAGCTTTCATTACCGTCGCCATTAAATTATAACGCCAATCACTTTTGGCTACAGCTAAATTTATAGCCAATTGATAATCGGCCAAAGCCCCAGAAAACAGTTCATTATAACTGCCATTCAAGTCGTTACGGGTTAGCGCATAAGCGTCAATGGTTTTGTACTGGTTTGACGCATTTGCCTGTGTGTAATACTGCGACCATATGCCGCCCAGAATGGTGAGTTCGCCACCAACACGTCCTGCTGTAGAAGCCACTGCCGAAGGAAATAATACTTCAGGGGTAGTGGTTTCAATTAAGGGGTTGTTTGGACTTACGTTAATATCAAGTGTTTTCTTACATCCAAAAGCAAGAAACACCACTGCTGATAACATCAGCGTTTTATATTTTATATGATTATTTTTCATTACGAGATAGATTAAAATGAAACTTTTAACGATGCGCCAAAGAACCTAACGGGAGGAGCAGTTCTAAACTCACCAAATTCACTTCCTAAATCATTTCCAAAGTTAGAAACCTCCGGATCGATGGTCTTGTTTGTTTTAGCCAGCCAGGTGATTAAATTCCTTCCAAAAACGGATACACTTGCTCTTTGTGCACCCACTTTACCTACGATAGATTTAGGCAGGTTATAACTTAAAGTAGCTTCTCTTAATTTTAAGAAAGATCTGTCTAAAATACGGTTAGCATAAGCATCAGCCTTGTTTGATGTGGTGTAGTAAAAATCATCTGTATTGGCTTCTGTTATTTGAGCTGTATTTTCTACAAATGTACCATCTGCTAATTTTTGAACCGAATTAGGAACAATAAAAGGACGGCGGTCGTTATAAGTTGTTTTTGCATCAGCACCTACGAAGTTCAATAAATCGGCCGTTCCAGAATAGAACACACCACCTTTATGCCAATCTAAGGTAAATGAAAGTGAAAAGTCTTTATAACGGAACTGATTATTTAATCCCATTACGAAATCAGGAAGTGTAGTACCAAAACTTACATTTTCAGAAGAATATACAGGATAGCCATTTTTATCCACAATTACCTGTCCGCTTGGGCTATAAGTACGTGAGGGTGCTTCAATTACACCAAGTGGTTGACCAACGCGCGCTACAAATTGCGCATCGTAAGCTGAATTTAATACTACCTTATCCAATCCGGCAGGCAATTCGGTTACTTTACTTTTTTCTTTTGTGAAGGTGTAATTTAAAGTCCAGTCGATATCGGTTGTTTTAATCGGCTTGATATTTACGGCCAGCTCTATACCCTTGTTACGTACAGAACCAAAGTTGACGATGTAAGAAGAATAACCTGTTGCCGGATCAATAGGCAATGGGATAATCTGATCTTTTCTTAATTTGTTGTAATAAGTTGCGTCAATACCAATACGGTCTTTTAAGAACCTGATTTCTGCACCTAACTCAACCTCTTGCACGCGCTCAGGTTTAAAGTTATTGCTATTTAACTGGTTAGAAATCGAATAACCCGCAACACCGAACATTGGAAATGTCAAGGTTCCAAAACCCAATGGAGATGCCGTTCTGGTAGCGGTATTAAATACACGGTAAGGATCGGTATCACTACCTGTTTCACCATAACTCGCTCTTAATTTTAAAAAGCTGATTGGTGTTTTAGTTAAATCGATGGCCTGAGAAGCAATGAAAGCCAAACTGGTAGCAGGGTAGAAGTAATTGTTATTGTTCTGAGGAAGTGTTGACGACCAGTCGTTTCTTCCTGTTAGGGTTAAATACAAATATTTGTTGTAACCTAAAGTTGCAGAGGCATAGGCACCAAATAAACGGCGGTGAGATTCTGCATTGGTTGATGTTGGTTTATTTGCAGAGTTGTTGATCTGATAAAAACCCGGTATCGCTAAATTTTCAATACGCGTATTTAATATTCTTGAACCACGATCATTATAGTTCACCCCAATTAAACCATCTAAATCGAAATGACTATTTAATTCCTTATTAAAAAGGGCATTTAATTTTGTATCGTACTCAAAAGTTTTCACAGATCCTTCGATTACATCACCGGCATCGGCTGCTCTAGAAGACCCCTCGATGTTACCACCATCATTATAGCTACCTGGGCTTGGTGCATTTTTATTGTGCCAGATTTTGCTAATGGCATTATCAACATCAGCACCTTGCTGGAATTGAAAGCTTAACCAATCTGTTGCTTTGTAATTTAAATTAATGTTACCGTATACACGATCACTCTTATACCTACTTCCATTTTCATAAAGGGCATAATAAGGATTTTCTGCATATGGAGTAAAATAATTATCTACATTAAAAAATTTGTTTTTATAATCCCGAAGGTCTTTAATCGGAATATCTCCAGGGATCTGTAGTATTTCTTCATAAAATGAAGATCCGATACCTGAATCACCACCACCTTGATTGATAAATTTAGTGGTTTTACCAACATAGTTTAAAGAGGCATCAGCAGTGAAATTTCCGTACTTGGTTGATCCCTTTAAGGTAAAGTTATTTCTTTTGTAAGAATCGTTGTCTGATGGAAGATAACCATCGCTATAAATATTACCATAAGAAAAATAAGCCGTACTGTTCTCATTTCCTCCGCTTAAGGCAATATTGTTATTTAACTCGATACCTGTAGTTAATGCATCTCTCACATTGTTTTTAATGAAAGAGTAAGGTTTTAATAACTGAGAGTTATCCACTACAGCACCCCAGGTCCTTAACTGTCCGTCATATTTTGGCCCCCAGTTTCCGTTTTCAGAAGGAATATAAGTACCATCCCAGCCTTGCCCAAACTGATCTTGTGGCTTATAAATAGAAGCAACATTGGTTAAGGTGGTTGAGGTAGAAAGGTCTACTTTCAATTTACCAGCAGCTCCTTTTTTGGTGGTTACAATTAAAACACCATTCGATCCGCGGGAACCATATAATGCTGTTGCTGCAGAACCCTTTAAAATACTGATGCTTTCGATGTTGTTCGGATCAATGTCGTTTGCATTGTTACCGAAGTCATAATTGTCACTGGAACCTGCTGTTGAGTTATCTAAAGGCACACCATCCACAACATACAAGGGTTGGTTACTACCAGTTATTGAAGAATAACCCCTTAAAATAACTTTGGTTGATCCTCCGGGAGCACCAGAAGTATTAGATATGTTTACCCCTGCAACCTTACCCTGCAAACCACCAAATAAACTTGCTGGTGCAGAAGCATTAACCTCGGCAGATTTAAAAGTGCTTTGAGAATACCCTAAGGTTTTTGTAGCCTTATTAACGCCTAACGCTGTTACCACAACCTCACCTAAGGCTTTAGAATCAGTAGCTAGAACGGCATTAATCACACTCAAGCTTCCGATTGGGCGGGTTTGAGTTGCAAATCCAATTGAAGAGAACTCAATTGTTTTGGCATTTGATGAAACTTTGATGGAGAATTTTCCATTCGCATCAGTAGAGGTACCACCAGCGGTCCCCTGAATTTTTACGCTTACTCCAGGAATTGGTAGCTTGTCTTCTGAAGACGTAACTGTTCCTGTGATTGTTCGATCCTGTGCCATTGCGCTCATCGCGAAAAACAGGACAATGAACAAACTCTGTAGAAGTTTTTTCATAGTAAATAGGTTAGTTATTGTGTAAAATAAAGCACTAAATTAGAGTTAGTTAATTCTTGAAGCAAATTTATTTTAACCTTTTTTAACTTGCAGCTTCCTAAATGCCCCTCAAGGCCTGTTTCATAATCGTAACTTTTTTGCTAATCAAACATTTTAACTAAAAAATTAGTAACTACCACCTGTTTTTAAGCTTTGCCGTTAATACCCGCCAAAAATTAGCCCACAAATAAGGTTTTTCCCATCACAAGTATAAAATCAGGTACAAGGGGTGAGACGCCAATAAAATATTAGTCGAAAACCGTAATCGGATGCAAGAAATTTTTCACGTCAGATCCCCTAATAATAAAAGGGCTGTCCGAAATGATCGGACAGCCCTCTAGCATCTTATAAATAAAATTATGGATAGCACTTCTAAAACAGGTGTGATATAACAAAACCTCTTAAAAGTACATTTCTGACGTCAAAACATCATTCCCTTTCTAAAACTTATCCCAAAACAATTTTGTGGTTACAACATCTCCTCCAATTGCACCGGAGGCCTGACTGTAATTACTGCCATTTAATTGCTGTTCATTGCTTGGATAGCTTAATCTGTTAGGAAAACCAGATTTAGCTCCTACTGGTGCAGTAATTTTTGGAAAATCCAATCTTCTTAACTCTGTCCAGCAATTAAAAGGCCTGTTATAAAGCGCGATCCATTTTTGGACACCTATTTTTTCTCTCCAGGTACCAGATGCCGTTGTATAGGAAACCAGTGGATTTGCCAGATAAGTGGATGCGTCTGTAGCGGTACCTCCCCAATATAAAATTGATGCCGTAATCGCATTATTGTAATGTGTTTGTGCATTACCGCTAACAGCATATCCTCTTTCAGCAGCTTCTGCTCTATTAAATTCAGTTTCTACATAATCCATCAGCAAGGTTTGCGCATCAGGAGCATAAACTTTAGGCCCTGGTTTAGAAACAGCAGATATCGTATTCACCTGCCCAACTATACCACCAACATAAGCACCGTTTGCATTGGTGCCAAAATATTGTGGTAAACGAGGGTCTGCCAGCGCTAATAATTTGTCTACCAAGTCTTTTGCGGCCACATAATCACCACGCCCACCCGTAACAATATCAACATAAAGTGGGTTTTGGTTTGGTGCACCTGCCAGATATTTAAAAGCTGCATTATCTACATCGGCAGAAATTGCACCTGCATCTGATGCTTCTACAGCCGTTTTGGCAATTGTATTGTCTGCATCTGCTAAAATTAAAGCTTGTTGCATCCGCAAAGAGTTACCAAATTTTATCCATTTTGAAATATCCCCTTGAAAAATAAGGTCCTCACTTGCAGAAAATCCTGCACTAGCCGTATTGAGCTGGGCTATGTCGGTATTTAATCTTTTTAATAGATCTAACGAAATCGTCTTCGCATCATCATATTTCGGAAAAAGATTTTGTTGATCTATCGACTGGCTATAAGGCACGTTGCCAAAAGTATTAACCAGAGTACTAAAGGCCAGCACTTGCATAATATCAATAATTGCCAGTTGATTCGATTTTATACCCGCGTTTAACGTAACATTAGCCTTTATAATGGTTGACGATTGAGTTAGATTTTGGAGCACTTCTCTATACATCGTAGTCCACCATGCCTGAGGAATATTTCTGGTACCGAAGTCGTACTGGGCTTCATCCTGATACGTTACCATTGCCCATTGACTTGTAGTGAATCTGAAAACATTGTTGTTAACACTGGCACTCGTAACAACATCGCTGTAAGATTTGGTTGCGAATGAAAACAAAGTCGCAGCAGGAACCTCCGATGGCCTTTTGGTATCAATATTAAGTGATGTAATATTCTTTTTACAAGCTGTAAAAGAAACAAGCATTGCAAAAAATATGATTGATTTTTTCATTTTATTGTTGATTTAATTAGAATGATAGCTTTGCATTAATCCCTATTGTCCTGGTTGTTGGATATGCGCCACTTTGTATCCCTTGCGCATTTCCAGAAGACAAATTCTCTTCCGGATCAGAATAAGGGAGATTTTTATGGATAATCCACAAATTTCTTCCAAAAACAGAAAGATCAATCCCTTTAACAGGTCCCCATTTTGAAATCATGGCTTTCGGAAAAGAGTACGTTAATGTCGCTTCTCTTAATTTTACATAACTGGCATCGTATGAAAATGCAGATTGCGGAAGGGTAGGAGAATTGGCATCTATCACAACGCGTTTAGTATTAACCTGACCGTTTTCTGTTACACCATCTAAAATAACGCCTCCGCTGTTTCCACCACTGGTTACCGGATTTCTTACCGGATTACCCAGATCGTTTAAACCAACGGTATTTGGTAAAATACCAGTATAGGTAGCATAAAACTGGTCTAATGACCAAACATTACCCCCAGAACGGATGTCGATTAAGAATCCTAAGGATACATTTTTATATTTAAAGCTATTATAAATACCGCCAATCCATTTTGGGTTAATATTGCCGATAACATTCGTTGTACTTGATGTTATTTTATAATATCCATCTGCGCCAATAACTTTTTGCCCATTTGCATTATAAACATAATCTTTACCCTGAATGGTTCCATATGGCTGACCTAAAGTAGCATTAACACTTATACCAGCCTGAAAACTAGCTAACTGCAAATTTTTACTATCATTATACAATTCCAAAACCTTACTGTTGTTTTTTGTCCAATTGATGTTAATATTCCAGGAAAAATCTTGTGTTTTAATTGGTGAACCATACAATGAAACCTCGACACCATTATTTCTTATCACGCCGGCATTAACAAAGGTATTGGTAAATCCTGTTGCAGCAGAAACCGCAACCGGTATAATTTGATTTTTTGTTTTTGTTAGGTAATATGAAGCATCAAAACCAATACGGTTATCCAAAAACGCCATATCTAAACCAATCTCACTGCTTTCTGTCTTTTCAGGTTTCAATGAAGGATTATTTGTAGTAAAAGGATATGCAAATAAAATGCTTGATCCAAATAGATTTTGAGAAGTATAAACATTTTTGGTACTTCCCCAAGGCGCATCGTTTCCAACTGTAGCATAGTTAACACGTAGTTTTCCGGATGATATCCAGTCAACTTTACCCTTTAGCTGCTGAGAGAACAACCAGCTGCCGGCAACCGAATAATAATTATATGCATTTCCACCTTCTGGAAGTGTAGAAGATTTATCTCTTCTAAAAGTACCTTCCAATGTTAAAGATTCATTATATGTCAGGGTAGCTCCGCCAAAAAATCCGTCAACTTCCTTAGGCTGATAGTTTTCTATAGGGGCCGCTACGGCACCAACCGAATTAGAAATACTATAAAGCCCTGGCACAATCAATCCCCCATTTGTGGTTGAAAAAACGCTGTTTAATAAACTCTTTCTGATATTACCTCCAAGCAATGCTTTCAAATTAAGGTCTTTCGTTACATTTTTATCAAAGTTTGCGATAAGGTCAAAATTTGTTTCGTTAAACGACCTGTCCGTACGGGCATAAGAAGCTGCTCCCTGACTTCCTACAGCAACCCTTTCTTCCTGAAATTCATTGTAAGCATCTAAAGAAACACGTCCGAGAACATTTAGCCAATCAGTAGCCTTATAATTTAAAGACGCATTCCCAAAAATCCTACTCCTTGTATCATTTTCATAATTCTGATACCTTGTCCAATAATAATTATCAGTATATTTAGGTACCAGGCCTGCAGGGGTAGAAGGGTCAGCCCAATTCCATGAAACATTTTGCTTATTTCTAAAGTAAGCATCCTTTTGAGCCATCATATCAACATTGGTTTGATACCATTGTCTAAAATTTTGGTTCACATTTAACCCACTATACCCTGAGCCATATCGACCCAAACCCTCAATTTTTGAATAATTCGCAAGTGCCGATGCGGTTAACCGATCGGTAATTTGGTATGTTGAGCCAAAATTCAATATATTTTTAATGATTTTACTATTGGGTAACGTTCCACGGTCATCACTTCTGGTATAGCCCAGCTTGATTGTCCCCTTATCGGATGCACCATCAAATATTATATTATTGTTATTAGAAATTGCTGTCTCATAAAATGTTGATGGATTATTTGCGGCAGCAACCCATGGCGTTTTTTTCTTATAATTAGGAGAATACGGATCAAAGGAATCCCATTGATACACAAGTAGGTTTGGATCAAATTTGGCACCGTAAGATGCATCTTCAGAAGTAGGAACAACCCTTTCCTTAACACCATTACCCTGAACATCAATCAATAAGAAACCATCTCCACTTTCATATCCGCTTGAATACCCGGCACCATATTCAGTTTGATACTCCGGAAAAGTTGATTTGTCAATTGTTCCGACGGTTAAACCACTATTAATCGTTATCCCCATACCTTTGCTCTTCCTGCTTTTTGTAGTGATCATAATTACACCATTCGCTCCCCTGGAGCCATAAAGCGCACTCGCTGCAGCTCCCTTAAGCACGTTAACCGATTCAATATCGTCAGGATTGATATCCGCTGCCGCATTTCC
Organism: Pedobacter sp. D749; assembly: GCF_019317285.1. Classification (NCBI taxonomy): domain Bacteria; kingdom Pseudomonadati; phylum Bacteroidota; class Sphingobacteriia; order Sphingobacteriales; family Sphingobacteriaceae; genus Pedobacter; species Pedobacter sp. D749. The sequence continues at coordinate 5,079,345 of NZ_CP079218.1, read as the reverse complement.
ATAATCGTAACCACCTCTTCCTGTTCTCTGGTTAGTAGAATTATTGTTTGAATTGTCGACCGGAACACCGTCAACGACAAATAACGCCTGATTATTCCCTGTTAAAGACTTACTCCCTCTGATTACGACATTGGTTGATCCACCAATTGCATTGCCTTGAATAATCTGCAAACCAGATACTTTACCTGATAGCGCGGATGCTGCATTTGACGAGCGTGTTTGTGTAAGTTCTTCGCCTTTTACCTGCTGCGCTGCATAAGACAAGGTATTTTTCTTCCTAACCTGGCCCAAAGCAGTTACTACAACTTCATCCAAAGCCTTAGCATCTGAAGATAAGACAGCATTGATTACATTTGAACTTCCAATCGGTTTGGATTGAGTTGCAAACCCGATTGAGGAAAATACAATAATTTTAGCGTCTGGTGAGGCTTTAATGGAGAACTTTCCGTCAGCGCTGGTTGAGGTGCCCCCTGTGGCTCCCTGAATTTTTACACTTACTCCAGGGATTGGCAGTTTGTCTTCTGAAGACGTAACTGTTCCGGTGATAGTTCGATCCTGTGCCATTGCCGCTAGTGCAAAAAACATACAGATGAACAAACTCGGTAAAAGTTTTTTCATAGTTAAGAAATAGTTTAGTTATTGATTCGACTAATCTAAGCGTTAAGATTGAGTTAAAAAACTTTTTTTAACAAATTTTAACAAAAAATCACTAAAAAACACCAAATACCCATCATACAAACCAATAATACACTATAATTTTACTCAAAAAGCAATAATAATAACATAAATAGTATTTATTACACATAAATAATTGAAAAATGAACGCATTTTTATATAAAAAATACTAAAACACAATAAAAAACATTCAAAAAACACCAATACATCATAAAAAACAACCAAATAGATATGAAAATTCCAAATTTATCTTTAAAAAAACACGAAACACAATAACACTATAAAAAACAAGTAAAGAAATCTAAAACATGCTAATAATTAAAAAATATCCATGTAAAGTTAAATCCGCTCTACTTTGGTAAAAAGCAATGGAAATTCCAATTGATTATTTTTCGTCACTAACCGACTTCGGGATAGACCGAACTAAAGAGCATCTTTAAGAAGATATTATTTTCACTACATTATTTGCAGTTGTGGATTGGAAAGAAATAGAACCCTATGGGGAGTCAAAACAGGAATGGTAATCAGGTTTAAAAGCCATTGCCTGCGCGGAAAGTATCCGCTACCTCAAAGCTTCACAAACCGAACAAAAAGAAAAACGGCGTGATATTTTCACCATGAGTGCCGATGTCAACAGGATAGCTGGTGCGGTTCGTTCCCGTCCGAGAATTAAAAACTCACCGAATTGACTGCTTAACACTGATTTACAGCAAAATATAAACAGGAAACGGGCCAGAACTACTACAGAAAACTTTCTATCCTTTATAGGATTGCTCTTAACCTGACTAAAAGGACATCACTAACAGCCTATTTGAAATTAAATAAATTTATTTCGTATGTCAGTCTGAGCATAGTCGAAGACCATTTCAACACATTAATAAAGCAATTGACTACGCTACCATTGACAGATTCCAATAGAAAATCATCATTTCGAGGAACCAAGCAATCTTAATGCACACGCTATTAGCGATCGTTGTAAGATTGCTTCGTCGACTGAAAAAAGCCTTCTTATAATGACGTTTATGTAAACAATTGATATTTAGTGTTATTTTTTTGACCATATAAGACATTTAAGGACCATATAAGCTTACATGTTCTTATATGGTGTGAAAGCCTAAAGGATTATTTAATGAATTAGATGTTCTTAGGTGCCTAAGGTGGTTAATTAAACTGCGTAGTCTTTAATTTTTACGACCACCTTAGACATCTTAGCTCAATGAGTTTTGCAGGATGCAAAATCTTAAACCTAATACGTTAAAAAGCGAATATAGGACATCATTCCTATTTTTTTCAGGCCACAGACCTGATGGTTACTCGCAATGAAGATTCCTCACAGTTTACAGTTCGTTAAAAATTCTCCTGTCCATTTATATTGATTTTTATAAAATAAATTACCCCTCAGTGTGACAGCAAAGACCATTTATATTTGTTAAAAAAATTTAAACAGGCGATATGTTGCACACACTAATAACTACAAAATAGGACATTTCCAAAAAGTGTCTTACCGCCTTCCCAAAAATTCCTGAAAAGAGGATCATTAGCCAAATAAACTACCTGTCCACGTCCGAAATCTTGTACCCCGATTAAAAGACCGGTTTTAAGCTCTTCCCTTGCTTTTTTACCTACTACACCGGCCATTAAGCTTTTTTCGTTAATTAACCCCACATTCCAACCTTTAACAAAAGGCTCGTAGATCTTACGGTCTGTTTTTAAGCTATAATAGGTTTTACCCAGACCATAAGAAAACGGGTGACTTGCATCAAGATTGATCTTATAAATTGCACCAGGAATAGTAGTTTCAAAATCATCCTTGTCTTTGTTCTTAAAAAGAAGTTTGTTTGCTTCTGGCTTTTCATCCTTTTTTACAACAGCCTCCTTCTTTTTAATATCAAAACCTTTTTTCTCGAATACACTTTCGATGGCATCTTCCATCAAAATCAACCTTCCTCCCTTATTTAACCATGCGGTTAAACCCTCACCTATAAAAGGACTGTAACTTCCATCAGGCAAAATCAAGGTGTTTACCTTATTAATATCCAGGTTATTCAGCTCCTTAGCATTAATAATAATTGGAGAAAGGTTTAAATCGTGTTCAAGAAAAAACCAGGCTTCACCAAAAGCGAGTGAAGAAACCTCCATACCAGAAACAATTGCAATTTTAGGCTGTTTTAACAAAGGGTAAACATTAGAGCCAAAATCTTTTCCTTTTTCTACAAAACCACTGCTAACAGCCTGTATTGGCATGTTCAAAGTTTTGGAGATAGACGCAACCTTATCTTTCATCCCTTTTATCAGTCTTTCGTTTTCAGCCCTCAACACAATCAGGGTTCCTGCAGGATAGTCTTTTCCATTTACAGCAAATGGCTGATCAGCCTGCCTCACTTTTATACTTTCCTTTTGCAGCGCTGTTAAAACCTGAACATCTTCGCTTGTTCCCCAACTAAACAACCAGGCCAGAGGTTTGTCAAGCTCATTATTGATTATTTTGGGCTCTTCAATTGCTGAATATTTCCCTTTAATACTTTCTTTACTGGCATAACCCTTTAATCCGTACACATAGGGGAGGGCCCAGGCCGTAATATCATAAGTATTAGAATCGGTTACAAAGGTTTGTGGCTCTAATAAAACGTTAGCCAAAACTGCTCTTGGTTGCTGAATGTTAACAATTAAATCATTGCGGGCAATGGTAAAACTTTCTTCCTTTTGGGTATCGTAATCATAACCTCTTCCGCCTTTATCACCACCAAAGGCAAATTCGATTTTATTTTTGGTTAACAGTTCAGCCAGTTTTTTTAAGCGTGATAAATTAGTCGCTTTTATAATATAACTTTTATAAACACCCGGACTACTGGCTAATTCCTGCTGGAAATACTTTTTATACTCCTCTAATAATTTACTATGGTTTAAAGAAGTTACTTCAAGGGTCGACATTCCTGTTGTAAAGTGGTGTGCGATGCGATCTTTTAAGGTTAACGTATCACCATCGTTGGTTACCACTGATAATCCGGCTCTGATCCCTCCTTGCTCATAGGTCATACCTATTGATCCATTATACAAAGGATAAGTATCGCCATAAGAAGGGTAAAGCAGATCGAAACGCTCTTTAGTGAAATATTGCCAGCCTTCGGCATCAAAGTATTTGGCATTGTTTTTACCAACAACTACCTGGAAACTTTTTTGCCACGGTGTAATGTCATGGTGAACAGGCTCTGCTGCCGGCGCAAAATAGTAAGGCTCATTATAACCCTGTTCATGAAAATCAACATGTACCTGTGGCATCCATTGGTTATACAAAGCCAACCTTTGCTGGCTCTCAATTTGTGTTTGCCAGGCCCAGTCGCGGTTTAAATCGAAATAATAATGGTTTGGTCTGCCGCCTGGCCATGGCTCGATGTGCTCTCTTGATAATGGGTCAGAATTGGGTGTTTTACCGACCACACTATTAAAATAATTCACATAACGGTCTCTTCCATCTGGGTTTAAACAAGGATCAATTACTACAACCGTATTTTTTAACCAATCAACGGCAGGTTTATTATTACCCGAAACCAAGGTATAAAGCATCTTCATAGCAGTTTCAGTAGAGTTTGCCTCATTACCGTGCACATTATAACTTAACCAAAGTATAGCAGGCTGACTTGTCAGATCAACACTATTATTGATGCCGGTTGCCAGAATTAAATTGTTGCTCCTGATCTGTTCCAGTTTCGTTATGTTTTCTGACGAAGAGATAACTGCCACCATTAATGGCCGGCCCTCATTGGTTTTACCATATTCTATCAGCTTCATGTTTTTAGCAGAAGCCGCAGCGGTTTGCCTAAAATAATCGGCCACTTTATGGTGTGGGGTAAAGTGCGAGCCTAGGGGGTAACCTAAAAAATCGTCAGGAGATTTTAGCTGGGCATGTACAAAAAAAATGGAACTCAGGGAGATCAGACAGAACGTTAAGAGTCTTTTCATAGGTAATAATTTTACCTAATGTACTAATTTTGTTTTTTGTTAATGCGAAAGCTTAATTTTACATCATATTTTTTACCATAGGCATGATTACAACTGAAAGATTATACGATTACTATCAAGAAAACCCTGTTATTTCTACTGATACAAGAAACATTACACCCGGTTGTATCTTTTTTGCCTTAAAAGGAGATCTTTTTAATGCCAATGAATTTGCTTCTCAGGCTATTGAAAAGGGAGCAGCTTATGCAGTTGTAGATGAAGAAAAGTATGCAATGAACAGCCAATGCTTATTGGTTGAAGATGTATTAAGCACTTTGCAGGATCTGGCGCGCCATCACCGCAAACAATTAAATATCCCGGTAATTGGTTTAACTGGTAGCAATGGAAAAACCACGAGCAAAGAACTGGTAAATGCTGTTTTAGCCGAACGATACAAAACCTTTGCAACCTTTGGCAACCTAAACAATCATATTGGTGTTCCATTATCTATCTTATCCATTACCGATGATGTTCAGGTTGCGGTAATTGAAATGGGTGCAAACCACCAAAAGGAAATAGAACTGCTTTGTACCATAGCACAGCCTACCCATGGAATTATTACCAATGTAGGCATGGCACATTTAGATGGATTTGGTGGGTTTGAGGGTGTAAAAAAGGGTAAGGCTGAGCTTTATACCTATTTAAAAGAAACTCAAGGATACACTTTTATCAATAGAGACAATCCGCACTTACTTGAAATGAGCACTGCTGCAGGATTAAACAAACTGATTTATTACGGAACAGAAAACGGCAATACTATTAGAGGTACATTAAAAAGCAGCGATCCTTTTATTGAAGTAGACTGGACCAATCATGAGGTTTCATCATCAGTAAAAACCAATTTAACAGGTAGTTATAATTTTGAAAATATCCTTGCTGCCATCTGTATAGGAGACTTTTTTGACATGAGTCCTGAAGAAATCAATACCGGTTTATCGAACTATCAACCAAAAAACAATCGTTCGCAACTCACCAAAACTGAAAAAAATACAGTCATCTGCGATTTTTACAACGCCAATCCAAGCAGCATGACTGCGGCACTAAAAAATATCGCCCTGTTATCGGCCGATAAAAAAACAGCTATTTTGGGTGATATGTTCGAATTAGGACCAGAATCTGCTGGTCAGCATGAACTCATTGCGAAACAGGCTGCAGAAAGTGGCTTAAACCAGTTAATTTTTATCGGAAAAGATTTTTATGCCTTTAAAGATGCAATTAAAGGTGTGTTTTTCGAAACTCCGGACGAGGCAGCCACTTACTTGCAGGAAAATCCGGTTGAAGATCATTTGGTATTGCTAAAAGGCTCACGGGGAATGAAACTGGAAAGTTTGTTGCAATATTTATAGTTAATTAAATTTCTTAGACCAAATACGTCAACTTTATACAGCGCAACCTTAATTGACCACAGATAAAAAGGATGCACACAGATAAAATCTGTGTTTATCTGTGCGCATCTGTGGTTAAATACTGAAATTGATGACATTCCCTTAAAACGTACAGGCAATTTTACCATATACATAGCGGCCACTAAAACCAAACTGACTAACAGCCCTTGGATACAAGAACCTGCCATTTGAAGTATTGTCTAATCCACCTGAATAATTGCTGGTAGAAACACCGCTAAGGTTATTTTCATTATTCCTTGGATCGATGTATAATTTATCGGGATAAACATCAAAAATATTATTTGCCCCTACGGTTACCGACCATGTTTTGCTTGCAGCATAACTTACAGAGAAATCAGTTACCCATTTAGGGGCAAAAGTTTGATCCAACTGAGTTGGCAAACCATTGGCAGGAATATTTGGATCGATGGCGTTTAAATACGTAACTTCTCCAAAACGGACTGTTCTTGCCACGAATGATAATTTACTTACATTATAGGTTGCGGTAATATTTAATTTGTTTTTAGGCACCGAACTTTCGAAACGGGAGCGTTCCAAACGATCGAATAATTTCGCTTTCAAGGTTGGGTCACTTTCAATTTTATCGGATCCCTGAATGCTTCTTACCACGGTTTTATTTACATTTCCGGCAACACTTAAGATTAAGCTGCTTTTTGCACCCAAATTGAACCTGTTGGTTAACACCACATCGATCCCTGCGGTATTTGTGGTAATGGCATTGGTAAAAAATTGTACACTGTTAATCTGTGCCGCTGGGTCTACCGTATTTAAAATCTGGTTCACTACACCGGTTGGCACTAAAACACCAGCAGAACGTTCGCGGGCATATTGACTGGAGAAAACAATCCGGTCGCTGATATCAATGTTATAAGCATCGATGGTAAAAGTAAAGGTTTTGGCGATTTTGCCTGCCAAACCTAAACTTCCCGATTTAGAAATTTCAGGTTTTAATGCACCAACACCAAACTGGGCAACAATAGGATTTGCATTATTTACGGTTAAAACCTGTGTGGCATTGGTACCTACAAATTGCGTGCTTTCATTATTAAAATATTGTTGGTGTAAAGATGGTGCCCTAAATCCAGTGGAATAAGCTCCACGGATGGAAACATCACCAAAAAGCTTAACCTTACCCGTAAATTTATAGGAGAAGTTAGAACCGAAATCACTGTAATTTTCGTAACGGCCCGCAGCACCTAAAGTTACCCTCGTTCCAAATTCAGCTTCAAAATCGGCATAAGCACCAACGTTGTGCCTCGATTTATCCAATGCATTACTGGGTTTAAAACCCGGAAATACCTGCGCACCTGACGCAGTAGGCGACGTTCCGATCAATCTTCCGCCATTTGAATAAGATAAAAGCTCGCCTTCTTTGATCTGGTAGTTATCTATCCTAAATTCTCCACCAAAAGCTGTATTTAATGAAGTTAAAAATCCACCGTCAAAAGTATGTTTTTTGTTTAAATCGAGGTTACTGGTGTTCTGTCTGAATAGCAACTCGCCAGCATAAAATGAAGTAGGACTTGTTCCTGTGGGCAGGGAAGCATTAACCGTATTGTTAATATTAAACGCGATTGTATTTTCGCCGCTGGTATTGCTAAGGTCATAATCCCATGTACCCAATTTACCTCTTAAACCAGCAGAAAAAGAATAATCATTGATTTTGGTATCGATAAATGGTAAAAATCCATTAGGGTAGATCGACAAATCTATTTGGGTAGTTTGCGTTGGCAATCGGTAAAAACCCGCTGCACTTCCTGTTTTATGCGTAAAACCTGCAGCATAATACAATTGGGTAGTTTTCCCAAAATTGAACTGACCATTTAAAAATCCACCACCATTTTTGGAGTCGGAATTACCCACACGCATATTGTTTCTATCTAAACCATTTGCAGCAGCCCTGGCGTCATCGGCGGCTTTTAAACTGGCAAAACGGGCCTGAAAAGCGGCTTCTGTTTCTGTAGAACCTTTCGTTGGACTTGCAGAATACAATAAAGGACGGGTATCTAAACCACCACGGTTGGTATATCCACGCTGAAGATATTGGGCCGCAAAATTGATGAAACCTTTATCATTCTTAAATGCCCAGCCTTTGCTAAAATCAACCTGAAAAGTTCTGCCATCGCTAAAATCGCGACCAAGGGCATTTGAAGAAGACTGACCAAAAGAGGTAGAGAAACTATATGGTGTTACCTTTTTTAAAACAATGTTGATTACCCCCGCAATCGCATCCGAACCATACTGTGCCGCAGCACCGTCGCGCAGCACCTCAATGCGTTCAATCGCCGAAACAGGAATGGAGTTTAAATCAGTTCCAACAGAACCACGGCCGAAAGTACCATTAATGTTTACAAGGGCTGTGGTATGCCTACGTTTTCCGTTTACCAGCACCAAAACCTGATCTGGCCCTAAACCACGTAAAGATGCCGGATCGATGTGATCGGTACCATCAGAAACGGTTTGCCGGTTAGAGCTAAAAGATGGTGCCACAAAATTCAAAATCTGTGTTAAATCGGTCTGCGCAAATACTTTAACGTCTTTTGTAGAAATCAGATCAACCGGAACCACGCTTTCAATGTTCGTTCTCGGCGTCGATCTCGATCCCACCACAACTACATCACTTAATAATTCTTTTGTATCCTGCAGCGCAAAATCCATCGTTTTAACAGTGTTGTCGATTTGAACAGCTACTTCAGAAGTTTGATAACCAGTAAAAGAAATCCTGACTTTATAAGCTCCGGCAGAAGGAAATTTTAAGGCATATAGCCCGTTTCCATCAGAAGATGTTCCAATTTTTGAACCAACTACCTGAACAGTAGCGCCTGGAATAGCTAATCCTGCAGAATCCGTAACCTTACCCTTTAAACCTTGGGCAAATAGTTGTGTAGAAATTAAAAAAAGAAGAAGGGGCAGGATGTTTTTGAGTAATATTTTTATCATAGTTCATAGGTTATAAACAATAATAACAATTTAATTACAAATTTTTATGCAATAGCAAATAATTTCAAAATAAAATTCTGAAAAATACCCGTTTTAACAAACAATCCTAAATTCTAAAATAAATTTAAAAAGATAATGAGGTAAGCCTGGTATTATTGAACCATATCAACTAAAACACCAACATCACTTACCTCTAAAAGTGGATTATCGCGCATATTCTGCTCAATTTCGATTTCAAACTTACCATTTCCTGGAAAATGATAGTTGGTAAGCATGGGTAAGGTATAACTGAATACATTTCCAGAGCCGCTACCCAGCCATTCGCCATCATTTTTAGCGAGTTTATACTGGTAACGCCTGGTTATTACCTTTTTACCGTCTTTAAAATGGACCAGAATAAATATATTGGCGTATTTATAATCTGCGGTATGCCTAAGCTTGAAGTAAATATTATAGGCTTTGGTATTGTCTTTTATTTCAAATGTCGTCGAAATATGGTTGCGGTAAGTCCATCGGCGATCGGCAATCTCAACATTGCTGTCGATTACGCTGGCCATACAGCCCACAAATAGGGTAACCATTAATAAAAAGCCAATCGAAATTATCAGCTTTTTATTCAGCAGCAGGTTTATTTTCTGAGCCATTATTGTTGTTTCGGCGGTTATTATTTTTCCTACGGTTATTTCTATTCTTATTTTTGCTCTGTTCTGGCTTAACACCCTCTGCAGCTACATTTCCTTCAGCTTTCACTAAAGGCTTTTGCGCTTGTGGTTGCTGTGGTTTTGGTTTATTATTTTGAGGTTTTGGCCCATTAACATGCTGTGGTTTTGGTACTGCCTGTTGCTGTGGTTTCTGCCCGTTAGGCTGTGGTTTCCCGCTTTGTTGGTTCTTCTGGCCGCCTTGCTGGGGTTGCTGTTGCTTAATAGGCGCAACATTCTTATCACCAGCAGGTACTCTTTCTCTTCTATTTTGGTTATTGTTGCGGTTATTTTTCTGGTTGTTGTTCTTACTCTGGTTATTTTTACCACGAGAACGCTCATCTAAGCGGGTTAAACTATCCTGACCAACTACGTTTTCATAATCGAAAGATTTTTCTACCACAACTGGCGCGGCAATCTGAACGGCTTCTTCTTTTAAGTTAGGTGCTTTTTTACCCGCCTTGTTCATCGCCATGATCTCTTTTACCCGGGCAGCTTTAACCGGAATCCAGTTTTCATCGCCCTGGTAACTAAACCACATAATTTTTTTGAAAATATCTGTTTTCTGATGACGGGCATAACCCGCTTCAGTATCCAGGTTTTCAATTCTATCGGGAATATCTTTTAAAGCATCCAGATAGGTATCCAGCTCATAGTTTAAGCAGCATTTTAATTTACCGCACTGCCCCGCAAGCTTTAAAGTATTTAATGATAAATTTTGATATCGAGCCGCAGCTGTAGATACGGTTTTGAAATTGGTTAACCAGGTAGAGCAGCATAATTCGCGACCGCAAGAGCCAATTCCGCCTAAACGGCCAGCTTCCTGGCGCATCCCGATCTGGCGCATTTCAATCCGGATACGGAAACTCTCCGCCATTTTTTTAATCAGTTCGCGAAAATCCACACGTCCATCAGCTGTATAAAAAAAAGTGGCTTTGGTTTTATCGGCCTGATAATCTACATCACTGATTTTCATCTGCAAACGGAGATCCAATGCCAGTTTACGGGCTTTGTGCATGGTTTCCCATTCCATCCCTTTGGCGGCGTTCCATTTCTCTACATCAGCTTCAGTAGCTTTACGGTAGATTTTTTTGGTTACCTGATCAAGTGCCGTTTTACGTCGTTTCATCTGGATCCTTACCAGTTCGCCCGTAAGCGAAACGTGCCCCACATCAAAACCACCTGTTGGCCCTTCAACAGCAACAAGTTCTCCAATTTCCAGATAAATGTTATCGTTATTGAGGAAAAACTCTTTACGTGAGCCTTTAAATTTGATTTCGGTAACCTGAAAAGGTTTATAATTAGAAGGCATATCCAAATTAGACAGCCAATCGTGAACTTCCATTGTTTGGCAACCACCGGTGCCACATGAGCCATTACTTTTGCATCCATTAGGGGTGCAACCACCACCTGTTGAACAACTTCCACATCCCATATTAATTGTATATATATTGAGTCCCCGCAGGGAGCGTTTTAAACTTGATAATTTTTACCAATTGTAAAGATACATCTAAAAACAGAATTTTCGGGTTTGCGTTTCTTTCAATGTGGTAATGTGCCTTTTCCAGTTCGCCAATTATGGCTTCTGCCATAGGTAAGGTAAGCACGTGTGTACTGAGTTTTTTTGCGGTTTCAAAGGTCAGTGGGGGTAATTTCACCAATTCTTCAGCCCCACTTAAAATTAAACAGCATTCGCGTAAATAATTTACGCCATATTTTAAAAAATTCTTCTGGTTTTCTCTTCCCCACTTCGCTGCCTCGTCGGTAAAGTCGATCAAATCGGGCACTTTATTGCCAAATCCCATTCTTAACCAGGCCGTAAACGTACCAGAACTGTCGCTTTGCGTATCTGCCGCAAGGGCTTTTGCTTCAATTAAATTTCCATCCGCCAAAAAGGAATAATCAATAGCCTGATGTTCAGTTAATCCACTTGCATTCAATAAATATCCGGTTACCTCTTCTGATGAAAGCTTCGGAATTTTCACAATTTGAGTCCTGGATAAAATGGTGGTTAAAATCTGATCCTGACTTTGGGCGATTAAAATAAATAAGGTATTTGCAGGCGGTTCTTCAATCAATTTCAATAAGGCATTTCCAGCTTTATCCAAATATTCGGGCAACCACATGATTAAAACTTTAGTCTCTGCCTCAAAGGCTTTATAACTTAGTTTTTTAATAATATCGTGGCATTCGGCGATGTTAATATTTGCCTGTTTATTGGCTGCATCGAGTTTAGAGCGCCAGATATCCATATCAAAATAAGGATCATGCATTAACATGCCCCGCCATTCTTCCAACACATCTACAGCAGTTTTTACACTGGCAGAAGCAAAAAACGGATAGGAGAAATGCAGATCGGGGTGAATGAGGCGTTCGTATTTTCTACAACTCGAACATTCGCCACAGCTATCATTTTCGCCTTTATTAAGGCAATTGATATATTGTGCATAGGCAATAGCCAGGGGTAAAGCCCCAGAACCAGCAGGCGACAAAAACAGTTGCGCATGGCTAATGCGGTTTTCCTTAACCGTTTGCACTAGTTGTTGCTTCACTCTTTCCTGTCCGATGATTTCTTTAAACTGCATTTGGTGCAAAATAAGAAATAGATATGAGATTCACACATTCGTCATCACGTTCTTACTTTTGAAACACACTTTTTGATGTTCGGGAAACCTTAGGAATTAGATTGCCGGAATCATTTAAATAGATTTTTTCCGTTAATTGATGTGCTCACATTATTTTGAAAAGCAAGGTCCTGTGCGTTTCGGTTCCGAAAGTCCTGCTATCGCTTCAAGTCCTCGCTACGCTGTGGGCTTTACGCTCTATCAGGTTTATTAACTAAATCAGTAATTCTTTGGGAACATCAAATAGCACACCCTGCAACTTTACACAAACCGCACCAGTCTGCATCAACTAAACCTGATGGGAGCGGCAGCGCAATGTCATTTAGTTCAGGTTTTTAACCACAGATGGACACAGATAAACACGGATTTTTATATCTGTGTCCATCCTTTTTATCTGTGGTTACCTATAATTTCAAAAACCTTACCTTTGGCTTTTATTTTTTTAACGGTGGTAAACGCTTTGCGCCAAACACCCAACGCTTAACTTATGGCAAGGATCCTCGCATTTGATTATGGAACAAAACGCATCGGCATTGCGGTAACCGATCCTTTGCAGATTATTGCAACAGGTCTGGATACAGTGCACCCTAAAGATGTGATCGAATATGTTAAAAAATATATGCTTAACGAGCAGGTTGAGGCATTTGTACTTGGCGATCCGAAACAAATGGATGGTTCTCCATCCGATTCTGCACAACATGTAAAGGGCTTTGCTACGCTGTTGAAAAAATCATTCCCCGATATCCCCAGGCATTGGGTTGATGAGCGTTTTACCTCTAAATTGGCCCACCAGGCCATTATGCAAAGCGGCTTAAAAAAAATGGACAGAAGGGATAAAGACAGGGTTGATACCATTGCTGCAACCATCATTTTACAATATTTTATGGAAAGTAACCGTTTATAACCAACAAATGAGCCTAATAAACGACGATTTACAGGATTTACTAATTGCCTATTGCGAGCCTGAAAGCGAATTGCTACAACAGATAGATCGCGAAACCAATCTTAAAGTTTTAATGCCACGGATGCTCTCTGGCCATTACCAGGGTAGGGTGTTGAGCATGCTGAGCAAAATGATTTCCCCTAAAAGGATTTTAGAAATCGGCACTTTTACCGGTTATGCCACCTTGTGCCTTGCTGAAGGATTAACAAAAGATGGCCTGTTGTATACCCTGGATATTAATGAAGAACTGGAAGATATGGTTCGCCGAAACTTCGCCAAATCAGCATATAACGACCAGATTAACTACATCCTTGGCGACGCTACCACTACAATAGCAAGTTTAGATGAAGTTTTCGACATTGTTTTTATCGATGCTGATAAGAAAAACAACGGCAGCTATTACGATCTCATTTTTGATCGCGTTCGCCCGGGCGGAATTATCATTGTTGATAACGTGTTGTGGAGTGGAAAAGTACTGCAGGAGAAACAGGATAAAGACACCAGAAATATTACTAGTTTTAATGATAAAATAGCTGCAGATGAACGGGTTGAGAAACTGATCTTACCTGTTCGGGATGGTTTGTTTGTGATTAGGAAGAAATGATGATGGCATATAGTTAATGGCTCACGGCTTCTAAGCCAAGCCTATCAACCATTAAACCATGGTCTATTAACCAAAAAAGAAATGAAGAAAATCTTTACTTTTTGTCTGTTCCTTTTAACGGGGATTATTGCAAAAGCGCAAGACACAGAAGAATATATCGCGGATCACGTAGAATATGCACAGGGTTTGATGCATGATCATAAAATTCCGGCCAGCGTTATTTTAGCCGTTGCCATACATGAATCGGCAGCCGGAAACAGTAAAATTGCGCAGCACCTCAATAACCATTTTGGTGTAAAAGGGCCTAACAACAATGCAGAAATTCGCTCATCGTACCGGGATTATTTAAACGCGGATGAATCTTACAGCCATTTTGTAGAAATTATGGAAACCCGTGAGCCTTTTAACAATCTTTTTGCAAAATACGATCAGTACGATTATAAAGGTTGGGCTTATGGCATCCGTCGCTGTGGTTACGCCAGTAGCAGAAGCTGGGCCAGCCAGGTGATTGGCTTAATTAAAAAATACGAACTCTATCGATATGACGAGCGGCCAGAAGGATACGAAGAACCTGTTTATGCTACTCCTGTACGCCGCCACACCAGAAGCAGAAGGACAGCAAAAACTTATACTGTGAAATCTGGCGATAACTTAAGTATCATAGCAAAAAAGAAAGGCACAACTGTTAAGTCACTCATGCAGAAAAACGGTATTAAAAAGGCAAACTTAAAACCAGGACAGAAGATTAAGTTTTAGTCTTAAGTCCGTAGTCATGAGTCCTAAGTCTAATTACAGTTCACAATTAACCAGTTAACCGATTAAAAATTAACCCCATATGCGTTCATACCATCATTACCTTTTAATCTTGTCAATCCTTATTCTTTTTAGTTCTTGCGGTACGCGGAAATTTTCCAAAAACAACAAACAGATCGAAAAAGCAGCCAACAAAGCCAATAACAATTCGTACAAAAGCTATAATACGCTAAGTTATATTGATGAGTTTAAAGGTGTAGCGGTAGAAGAAATGAATGCAAACGGTATCCCTGCAAGTATTACTTTGGCGCAGGGAATTTTAGAATCCGGCAGTGGAAATAGCGATCTGGCTAAGTATGCGAACAATCACTTTGGTATTAAATGCACATCAGATTGGAAGGGAAAAAACTATTTCCGCGATGATGACCAGAAAAACGACTGTTTTAGGGTGTATAAAGATGCCCGCGAATCTTTCAGGGATCATTCTGATTTTTTAAAGCGCAAGCGTTACAGTTTTCTTTTTCAGCTAGATAAAAACGATTACAAAAGCTGGGCGCAGGGATTAAAAACAGCGGGATATGCAACCAATCCTAAATATCCTGATCTGTTAATTAACACCATCGAAAAATACCAGCTTTACCAGTATGATCAATCAGAAAGCGAAAAGCAGAAGATCGCCCGGGAAGATCGTGTCTTTTCAGAAATCAATCAAAATATTCCTCAAGAGAAGGCCAAGTTTGCGCCAGTAGAAACGCCACCCGCAGGCGCCAAACCGATTATTGCCGATGGCACTTATACCGTTGTTAAAGGAGATACGCTGTACAACATAGCAAAACGTTTTAATTTAACGGTCGATCAGTTAAAAATGCTAAACGAAATGAGTACCGACGCCATTAAGCTGGGCCAAACACTTAAGGTTAAATAATGTTAAGTACAAACATAGCCTGCCAGATATTTGTAGTTTTGTAGCTTAATGAAATTCTTTATTCCCTTTATACTTGTTTTCGGCTTCTCTACGTGGCTTCATGCACAGAATAAACCCGTGCAGGGAATAGTTATTGATAAAGAAACCAAGCAGCGTTTGGCTAAGGTTTATATCTATAACATCCGTACGGGTGATGGTTTATACAACAATACTAAAGGCGAGTTTAGCACTTTTGCTTTACCTGGTGATACTTTAGTTGCAGCTTTATCAGGCTATGGAGTAGATACTATTGTTTTTAAAGGACAGACGGCTGCATACTTTCAACTCAGATCGTTAGGCATCAGACTTCGTGATGTAGTAATTCAACAAAAAAGATTAAGTCCACAGCAGCAATACGAAAAAAATGTTCAGGAATACCGCTACCAAACCATGAAGGGAAGTAGTAAAGATTTATTGAATTTAGGTAACGGTGGAGTTGGTTTAGGCATAGATGCCATTTACAACCTGTTAAGCAAACAAGGAAGAAATGCCCGTCACCTTCAAAAAATCCTGGAAAAAGATTATCGTGAAGACCTGATCGATTATCGTTTCAGCGCAAGTCTGGTTAGTCAGGTATTAGGTATAAAGGATGCTGAACTGATAGATTTTATGCAGCAATATAGACCTACCTATCAATTTGTTTTAGATGCAACAGATTATTCCTTTAATCTTTTTATCAGAAATGCCTATAAAAGCTACAGGTTAAATCCCAGGGCGCTACAATTGCCAGCATTGCCTAAAATAACAATCGATAAGCTGTGAAAGCGCCCATCCTGATCGTTAAAAAACTTCCGGCAGCCGGTATGGCCATTTTTCCATTTATCCTGCTAAAATCGGCAAAGCTTAAAAACGATCCGGAGATGATTAACCACGAAAAAATCCATTTGCGCCAGCAGATTGAACTGCTTATTTTACCTTTTTATCTGCTGTATCTTTTTAATTACCTGATCAACCTGTTTAAGTACCAAAACCACGATATGGCGTATAGGAACATTATTTTTGAAAAGGAAGCTTATGATCATGAAACCGACTTTAATTACTTGAAAAATGGCAATTGGTATGGCTGGATCAGATTAATATAACAGGGCGCTTTTCTGTCCAAATTGAATTGCCGATCTGGCAATCATTTTGTTAAATGCTTTTTATCTCTAAATTTTTTCTTTTTCTTTGTAATAATGAAGAACTGTTTAGCTGCCATCATCCTGATTCTAAGTTTCTGCTCTACCCAATTACATGCACAGGAAATTGATACCATTCCCATCAATACCAAAGACATGAACATTAAGTTGAAACGCAGTCCACTGCCAAGCAGACAAGGCCCGTTAAACTTTGAGCCGGTAAAAATCAAACCTCTGGTTGTTAATGCAAAAATCAATTACTGGAAAACCAAAACCAGTATCGGCATTAACGTTAACCAGGCACAGTTTAGCAATAACTGGAAGGGCGGGGGTACCAACTCTGTAGCTGTTGGCGGTTTGGTTAACTGGAAAGCAGAATACAACAAAAACAGTTATAGCTATGTTAGCGAGCTTGTTTTGCAATATGGTAAAATAAAAAACAAAGATCAGCTGCAAAAGAAAACCAACGACCGGATTTTTTGGGACAATAAAGCCTCTTTTCAATTATCAAAAAGCTGGTTCTTCTTCGGATCCTTAAGTTTTGAATCCCAATTCGATAACGGTTATTCTTACAGTGTGGTAAACGGCCAGGAAACCGCCACACTGATTTCAAAATTTATGGGTCCGGGTTATTTGACAGAGTCTATCGGTTTCGAGTACAAACCTGTTACCTATTTTTCTACCCGTATAGGTACCGGTACTGCACGCCAAACTTTTGTACTGGACGAAAAGCTTTTTCCTAAACCGGTTGATCCTACCGATCCATCAAAAAACAGTGCTTTTGGGGTACCGTATGGCAAAAAAGTACGTAATGAGCTGGCTTTTCAGATTGTAAGTGCATTTGATAAGGATATATTTACCAATACAAATCTTAAGGCACGTTATCAAATGTTCATTCCTTATCAGGATTTTAAGATGAGCAATATTGATCACCGGTTAGATGTTGCATTAACGGCAAAAATCAATCGTTTTATGAACACAAGTTTAACTGGCGTACTCCTGTTCGATAAGGATACAGGCACGAATAAAATACAGGCCAACCAAACGCTGGCCCTTGGTTTTGGGTTTACCTTCCCGAGGTAAGCCTACCCACCAACCCTACCCATTTCCCAATAAGGCATGGTAATAATCTGTCTAAAGCTTACGCCCCTTTGTTTTAGGTAACGTTTAAACTGTTGTACCGATTTCGCTCTGCCTGTTAAATAAAACGTAGCATTTTGCCACATTTCCCAACATAGCGGATGCATATTGTCCATCCAATTGATGGCATTTTTAGCAGGGGCGGTCAGGTCAGAGGGTACGGTATCAATTAACAGTTTAAGTTGTTTAACCGAATGCAGGTTTTCTTCCTGAAGTTCCAATACCCCAAAATATTCTACATCTTCATCAATTACCTTTTTACCTAACGATTCGTACAAACCAAGGCTGGTTTCATCACCAAAAAAGAAATGCTGATTGGATGCTTCATTGTATTTTACCTTTGCGCGGTCTACAATCAGTTTTAAACGATCCCCTTTTTGGATATTTACGGCCAGATGATGACCGGGGCCTTGCCTGTTCAGGTAAAAAATCACTTCACAGGTTTCGTGTGCTTCGTCAAAGCCTGATAATGTATAATGTCTGTACTCGTTGGCGTTAACCCGAAACAATACCTCCATTCCCGGAATAAATTTAGCGTCGAAAAAATCGCCTTTAAAGGTAACGCACTTTAAGTTGCTGCATAACATTTTGGTTTCTGCAACTTCTACTTGATATATTTTATTGCTGATCACTTTTTCCATTGTGTTGGCCAGCCATGAAGGTAATTTAGGCATCGTATTCTTTTATTAAGTAACTTTGAACAAAAGTAGTCGTCTAACAAACGGATCTTTTTATACCAAAAGGATTAAAGTTTATATCAAAAGGATTTTATGGCCCTAAACATTTACGATAGTGATGATAAATACTATACTGTTGGTAGCAAATTCGACAATACAGAATTTAATCAGCCACTGGTAACCGAAAGGCGGGATAAATACAGTTTCCCTTTTGGCGATGCAGAGATCGTACAAATTGCTTTTTCGGGCATTTATATTGTTTACGGCGATATGGTGGTGAAACAGAGCCGCCTGCGCATTAAAGCTTTTGATGAACCTGATGTGGTAGAGCTCCACTTTGCGCTCACCGGAGGGGCCATTATGGAAAATTACCTCACCAATAAACGCCTGGGTATTAAAGCAAACCAGCATAACATTATCTATAGTCCAGATTTTGACGGGATGGCAGAGTTTGATAGAGGTGGGCAACATAAATTTTTTGAAGTAAATTTCGAAAGAGCACGTTTTATTGATTTAACCTGCGAAAGCAGCATCCTGTTAAAGAATTTTGCGGAAAACATCATGAACAGCCGTTCGGTAGAAATTTCGTCAGAAAACCTGCCCATTACCCTGGCCATGCATAGCTGCATTAATGATATTATGAACTGCAACTTTACAGGTGGATTAAAATTATTGTTTCTTCAATCTAAATGTTTGGAACTGCTGGCACTACAGGCCCAGGCTTTTGAAGAAGCGGCTAAAAAGACCGAAAGACCGGCCCTCAAATCTGCTTATGATAAAGAAAGGATCTATTATGCCAGGGAATACCTGCTGGCCAATGCAAATCATCCGCCATCTTTAATCGAACTGGCCAAAACCGCAGGCATAAATGAATTTAAGCTAAAACATGGCTTTAAAGAAGTCTTTAAAAACACTGTTTTTGGCTATTTGAGTGATTATAAACTCCTGAAGGCCAAAGAACTATTGGCAGATAGCAGCAAGGACATCAAAAGCATTTCTGATGAACTGGGTTATTCTTCAGTACAGCATTTTAGTAATGCCTTTAGCAAGAAATTTGGCATAAGCCCGGGGAAAGCGCGTTAGGCTAGTCAAAAGTCCATAGTCGTTAGTCCTTAGTCTCAGCGCATATTTTTATTTCCTTGCTTGGGTTTAGACCTAAGCTAGAAATGTCCAGATCAAAACCCTTCTAAACCTTTTTCCTTTTTTTCTTAAAGTCCAGATAATCTACATAATACAAAACCTTAACCGAAAGGCTGTTATTTTGCGGCGCATTCAAAATTCCACTCAGGTTTTTATTATAACGCTGTGTATAATAAGTGTCGTTAGTTTCTGCAGCATCTTTATAGGAAACAGACAAAGTGCTGCCTGGCGCAAACTGCCAGGTGTAAATTAAGTCAATGTTAAATACATTGTAATTTCTATCCAATCCATTTAGCGGCGCTCCGGTATAATCGGTTAAATTGCCATCAGGTTTAAGCAGGAAATATTGTTTATTCCTTCTGTCGCTCCAATAATGTCTCAACACCACCGTAAATCCCATTAAATTGGTAAAAGTATATTTGGCATCGAAAGAGTTTTCTACCGTTCTGCGGTCGTATTTGGAGAAAATAGCTTGATCACCCTGTGCCGTTACCCAGTTTACATAATTATAATTCGGGTTAAAATTAAGATCTAAACCAAAAGCAATTTTATCATTTATCCGTAGGTTTTGGAAAAAGTAAAAGTTATATTCTTTACCCTTAAAAAGTTCCTGTTCTCTGTAACGGAAATTTCCACCGAAGTTATAAGCTTTTGCACGATTGGGATTAACATATAACACGAAACTATAGCTTTCAGGGGCCTTATATACCTGCCCGTTTCTCGATTCGTAGAAATCGTTTTTTGCAGCGGTATAGATCCCGTTTACTTCTGCCGACCAAAGATTTTTGAATTGAACATAAGGTCCGCCTTCTACAGAAAAAGTTTGGAAGCTGCCAGGTGTAGCCCTCCTCGAGTATAAAACATTAAAGTAGCTTAATAACTGATTGTACCAACTGCCTGGTTTATAAACATTATAATGGAAATCCGCCACCTGATCTAAAAAATTGTTGTTGGTAAAAAAGCCTAAATCAGACGGATCGAATTTATCGTCGGCGTATTGCTGAGAATAACTCCAGGTAAAATTACCACTCTGTTTACCAAACTTAAGCCCGTAACTATATCCGGTACTGGTTTCGTTACCCTTTAAATAGCTCATCTTAGCCGCACCGTTAACAAAATACTTATTGCCTTTATTGTTCAGGTTAAACAGTAAAGCAGTTACATTGGCATCGTAAGCCGAACCCTGCCTTAAAACGTTGGTATTAATAAATGTCGCCGAGCTGTTGTTTTTTAACGACTGATCGAAAACCAGAATATTGTAATTGGTAAGCGGTTGGGTTTCCACCATACGCACGTTCCCCTGAGCATCTTCCACTTCGGTTTCCATACTATTGGTTATCGCATTAAAAATCCCGATACCCAGGCCTTTCGCCGTCCTTCCAGATATTTTTGTAGCGTTGAGCACCTTGGCTTCTTTCTGATCCTTCACAATTTTATCGCTGCCTACGCCACTATAATCGTAATAGGACGGAATAGAACCAATCCGTTTCGAATAAAAAAGATCCCCCTTGTTAAAAAGTTCTGTCCCTTCAGTAAAAAACTGGCGGTTTTCGTTAAATTTTACTTCAAAAGGGGTAAGGTTCAGTATCCGGTTATCAGATTGCACCTGACCGAAATCGGGCACCAGCGTCATATCGAGGGTAAAACTGTTGTTGATCCCGTATTTTACATCCATCCCGCCATTAAACCGCGAGGTGGTGTTTTTTACCCCCGGCAAATTAACCGGATAATGGTTTACATAGGCCGAAATATAAGGCGAAAAAGATAACCTTAATGGCGGTTTAATATCTTTTATCCCGGTCCAAAGGCCTTCCTGGTTAATAAAGCCATTTACTTTCGGATCGACGAAATTCCAAAAAGTTTGCGTATTGCTCCGCTGTATCCTCCGGCTAAAATTCAATCCCCAGTGCTGAATATCCTTACTGGAAAAGCGAAGGGCTGAATAGGGAATTTTCATTTCACAGGTCCAGCCTTTATCATCCAATTTAACAGCACTTTCCCATACTGCATTCCAGTTGGCGTCTTCATCGCCCACCTGTGAGTATTTAGCGTCAAACTGCACACCGGCAGCGGTTACGAAAAACCCGTTTCCGTTCATTTTATCATAAAAAGGATCAAGAATTATTGAAATGAAATCGGCATTACCAATATTATCCCTCGAAACAAGTTCGTGCGAAACGCTGTCAGGATGATCGTACATCCGCGCATAGACATAAATGGCAACATCATCGTAAAGCACCTTCATTTCGGTACGTCGGTCATGGGTTTCTATCTTTCCCGGATTTGGCCTGATCTGAATAAAATCAGTAGCAATGGGAACATTGTTCCAACATTCGTCATCTAGAATACCATCTATTTTAGGGCTTTGCAGCGTTCTTTTCGCTTCCAACTGGCGCTGTTTCGAAATATCCTGAGCCTGAGAAAAAGCACAAATAAATATAAAAAAAAGGAGGATACAGCGTTTCATTTGTTTAGGTTAGTTAGATATAAGACTATGTCTTAACCAGAATGTTGCACCAAATGAAAAAAACATAAAATTTAAGTCATTCAACGATTTAAACTTTATTGTTATTCAGCACAATATTTTTGCCCGTATTTCCTTTCCTCCTGGCAGGAAACCATTGTGCTTAAACCCGACAGAAACGGAAATACTTTTTGTTGCACCGCTCCCAAACTTAGCTATCGTGTGGACACATCTCAGCTAATTCATATTTAGCGCCGTTGTCTAGGTCGATCGTCATGCTGAATTTATTTCAGCATCTTTTCTGCTAAATAACGAGCTTTTATAGCTTAAAGACTTTAGTTTGGAGATAAATGTTGTTTTTTCCGTTCTATACCTTATCGTATCGACACAATTGAGTAAAATATTCTTCTATCGCTCTATGCCGCAGGGCATGGTACTTTGGAGCGCCAAAGTACCCAAAACGCTTCGTCAATCCAGCAATGAGCCTTTTGCACAGTCTTACACGCATCAAAAAAACAGCGACACTTAGTTTTGTGTTCAATATTTTGTAAAATTAAATCCTCGGTGATGAACACAAAACCACTGCGTTTCAGGTTTGTTACTGCCATTTTTACTGTTGTGCACCTGTTTTTTTGATTTCTACGGCTCTTGGGATTGACAGCGTCCTTGGTTAAAATTAGTGCTTTATTAAAGTTAGTTAGCAAAACGCCTAAACTAAACTTAAAAAAGATGTGTCCACACGATAGCAAACTTAGCGGTCTTACTGAGGCACAAAAAGATTGAAGTGAATGGCGGGAGTACAGTACCTATGAAAACCAAACTGCTCATTTTCAAAAAAAGATTTTTGACTTTGAGGTGCAGCGATTTACAAGCAAAATTTGATACATTTGCCTTTTATTAAAAACAAGTAGCTTTTTGCCCTTTGGCACAAAGCTTTTAGCTTAAAAAAAGATGTTTGATAATTTACAGGACAAGCTAGACAGAGCGTTTAAAGTATTAAAAGGACAAGGCAGTATTACGGAAATCAACGTGGCAGAAACCATGAAAGAAATCCGCAAAGCATTATTAGATGCCGATGTTAACTATAAAACAGCAAAAACATTTACTGATGATGTGAGGCAAAAAGCTTTGGGGCAAAACGTACTTACTGCCGTTTCTCCGGGCCAACTGCTTACCAAAATAATGAACGATGAACTTGCAGCCTTAATGGGTGGCGAAGTTACAGAGTTAGATACTAAAGCAAACCCTACCATTATCTTAATTGCAGGTTTAAACGGTGCGGGTAAAACTACTTTTGCAGGTAAACTGGCCCTGCACTTAAAAGGCAAGGGCAAAAAACCTTTATTGGTAGCAGGCGATATGTACCGTCCGGCGGCTGTAGATCAATTGGAGGTTTTAGGAACCTCTGTTGGTGTATCCGTTTACGCAAACCGCGCATCAAACGATCCTGTTGGCATCGCTTTAGAAGGTATTGCACACGGTAAACAAAATGGAAATAACGTAATCATTATCGATACCGCAGGTCGTTTAGCGATCGACGAATCTTTAATGAACGAAATATCTGAAGTTAAAGCTAAAACGCAACCGCACGAGATTTTATTTGTTGTGGATTCAATGACTGGTCAGGATGCGGTGAATACAGCCAAAGTATTTAATGACCGTTTAGATTTTACAGGTGTTGTTTTAACCAAACTGGATGGCGATACCCGTGGTGGTGCGGCCCTTTCCATTAAATCGGTAGTAAACAAGCCGATTAAATTTATTGGTACCGGCGAGAAAATGGAAGCACTGGATGTTTTCTATCCAGATCGTATGGCATCGCGTATTTTGGGTATGGGTGATGTGGTTTCGCTTGTTGAACGTGCACAAATGCAGTTCGATGAGAAAGAAGCAGCAGAACTGCAGAAGAAAATCCGTAAGAATAAATTTGATTTCAACGATTTCTACAACCAGATTCAGCAGATCAAGAAAATGGGTAACATGAAAGATCTGATGGGCATGATACCAGGTGTGGGTAAAATGATGAAGAATGTAGATATCCAGGATGATGCTTTTAAATCAATCGAAGCCATCATCAATTCGATGACACCATTTGAGAAAGAAAACCCGGATAGCATTCAGCAAAGTCGCCGTTTACGTATTGCAAAAGGTTCAGGAAGTAAGGTAGAAGAAGTAACCAAGCTCATTAAACAGTTTGAAGATATGCGTAAAATGATGAAGCAGTTTTCTAACCCGGCAGCCGCAGCGGCAATGATGAAAGGTATGCCTAAAATGCCATTTGGCAGATAGGTTAAAAGGTTTAGGGTTTAGGGCGTAAGGTCTTATTCTTCGTGAAAATATAAATCCTGATCAGTAATGGTCAGGATTTTTTGTTTTATAGGTTTTGGAAATGAGTGTTCAGCTTTCCATAGGGGGGCAGCCCTGCTTTCCCTGCTGCCGATAGAAGGAATCGGCATTCGTCCAATCAGGTTTATTTAACAATGGTAGTTTAATGAAGCTAATTCAATCCAAAAGCGATGCTGATATTCCCTTTTGAGCGGACATTTTTTGATTTTAGGGTTGCAGCAATCCAGTTTCCAGATGACCTCAATAACCTCAATGCCTCTTCATCACACTTAATATTTAACCCGCGTGTTATTACCGCATCAGTTATCTTTCCATCCTTTTCAATTACAAATGATAAAAAAATTCTTCCAATGGCTTTATTCTTTTTAGGCATTTTAGGATATCTTGAATTACTTAAAAGATATTTTCCCCATTCACCTTCTCCATTCGGGAAGTGAGCTTTTACACCTACCTCGTCCGAATAATAAACGCGATTTTCTTCGCTTTTTTTCAGATTTATAGTAATATTCCCATCCCTGCCTTGAGAATAAAGATGTTGACTTAACATCAGAAAAATTATAGATAATAATACCTTCAACATTTTTAATATTGATTTAAAGTATAAATTATTAATCATATTCTTATATTAGTCATTAATATTCATCCCGAATAATTTACATCCGAATTTATTTAATTAAAATTAAATGCTTGTAAAAACATACGGGAGTGCTGTTTATGGCGTAAATGCACTAACCATAACAATCGAAGTGAATATTAGCGCGGGCACCAAATACTATATGGTGGGCCTGCCCGATAATGCGGTAAAAGAAAGTTTGCAAAGGGTGGCCAGCGCCATTAATGTTTCAGGTTTTCGCATGCCTAAACAGAAAATAGTGGTAAACCTGGCACCTGCCGACATGAAAAAAGAAGGCTCCTCATACGATCTGCCAATTGCCATCGGCATTTTAGCGGCTTCAGGCCAAATCCCAGCCGACGAATTAGAAGATTATTTTATTATGGGCGAACTTTCTTTAGATGGAAGCATACAGCCCATAAAAGGAGCTTTGCCAATTGCCATACAAGCCCAACAGGAAGGTTTTCAAGGATTCATCTTACCGAAACAAAACGTTCGTGAAGCAGCCATTGTAAACGATTTAGTGGCTTATGGCGTAGAAAACCTGGCCCAGGTAATTGCTTTCTTTAATAAAAGCGAAGCGCTGGAACAAGTTAAAGTGAATACCAAAGAAGAATTCTTAAAAAACATCAATAATTATGAACACGATTTTGCAGACGTTAAAGGACAGGAAAATATTAAAAGAGCCTTGGAAATTGCCGCTGCAGGTGGTCATAATGTTATTTTAATTGGTCCACCAGGTGCAGGCAAAACCATGCTGGCCAAGCGCCTGCCCACGATATTGCCCCCATTAAATTTAAACGAAGCTTTAGAAACTACGAAAATCCATTCTGTTGCCGGAAAACTCTCTGCAAGCGATGCACTAATGACAAGCCGTCCGTACCGCTCACCACACCATACCATTAGCGATGTAGCCCTGGTAGGCGGCGGAATCAATCCACAACCCGGAGAAATATCACTGGCACATAACGGTGTTTTATTTTTAGATGAACTACCTGAATTTAAACGAACTGTTTTGGAGGTAATGCGCCAACCTTTAGAAGACCGTAAAGTAGCTATTGCAAGGGCAAGGTTTTCGGTAGAATATCCAGCCAGCTTTATGTTGGTGGCCTCAATGAACCCTTGCCCATGTGGTTTTTACAATCACCCCGAGAAAGATTGCGTTTGTGCACCTGGTGTGGTGCAAAAATACCTGAGTAAAATATCCGGACCGCTTTTAGACCGGATAGATCTTCATGTAGAAGTAACACCCGTTAACTTTACAGAATTAGCCTCCACTGCAGAAACAGAAAGAAGCAACTTTATCAGGCAACGTGTAATTAAAGCACGGGAAATTCAGGATCTACGTTTTGCAGATAGAGAAGACCTGCATTGCAATGCCCAAATGAGTCCGAAAATGGTTCGCAAAGTATGCCAGATCAGTGATGAAGGAAACAGTCTCCTGAAATCAGCCATGGAAAAATTAGGTCTTTCGGCCCGTGCCTACGACCGGATTTTGAAAGTTGCACGGACCATAGCCGATTTAGATGGAAGTGAAAACGTAGAAATGGAACACTTAGCAGAATCGATTAATTACAGAAGTTTGGATAGGGATGGCTGGGCGGGGTAAAGCGCCTGTTCTTCAAAAAATGATGTTAAAATAAAATTTCCGGCCAACAACAAATATTTCTATTATTGATTATAAATAAATCGACCATGAAAAATAGTTTATTCATCCTCTTTTCGCTGATTTCTATTCAGCTATATGCACAGGTAGATCATCCTCAAATCCCAAAAACAGGCCCTAATGCAAATGCCTTTGTTCCAAAAGGATGGAAAGTAATTTATCGGGCCAAAGGCGATTTAAATAAAGATCATTTATCTGATGAAGCGATCATTATTCAGAATACCAATCCAAAAAATCTCATCAAAAATGACGGTATGGGCCGTGACACACTGAATGTGAATCCCCGTATGCTTTTGGTACTGATAAAAACATCCGGAAATTACAGCTTACTGGCTCAAAACACCAATTTTATCCCAACTGAAAATGACGTAGAGAACACTTGTCTCGCCGATCCTTTACAAGAAACCGGTGCCGTCAGCATAAAAAACGGAGTACTGATTTTAAGTTATCAATATTGGTTAAGCTGCGGTTCTTACGGGGTGAGTAATGTCGATTATACATTCAGGTTCCAAAATCAAAAAATGGAACTAATAGGCTTTCAAACGGGGAACTATAGCCGATCTTCGGGAGAAGAAAGCACTACCAGCCTTAATTTCTCTACACGAAAAAAAAGTGAAACCTCTGGCGGCAATATGTTTAGCGACAAAACCAACAAACCGAAAACGGTATGGAAAAAGTTTAATTGGGGCAGATTTTTTACACTTGATGAAATGACGGAAGAACTTGCCGAAAAACTTTCAGAAATTTAACATCAATCTATTACAAGATGCCAAACATGAACAGGATATTTATTCTATGCTTTATATTTCTTTCCAGTCATTCGTTTGCCCAAAAAGTATTCAATCAACCAACCGCAAAAGGAACTTGGCAATACATTTATCCTTTTAAAAATAAAGACTATGTACTCGCTATACAGCATTTAATTACTGAAAAAGAACCTTCGGCAGAATTATGCCATGCCAATATCTATTTTGGTAAAAGAGGCGTAAAAACCGATAAAATCTTTTGGAAAGAAAACATAGAAATGCGCCACATCACTGATAATATCACTTACGAAGACTATAATAACGACGGGATAAAAGATCTGTTAATTTTCGAAGATACAGGTGGAAGGGGAGGAAATTCATTTTACAATCTTTACCTTGTTAATTCCAAAAACCATACCTTAACCAAGGTCAAAAATTTCGACAATATCGTTAACCCTAGCTACAACAAAAAATACAAAGTAATTGTGAGTTATGGTTTAACAGGCACTAATTATTATCAGTTGCATAGACTTAATAAAAAGCACATACCATATAAAATTGGCAAACCTTTCGATGATACCGACGATTTAGATCTGGATAAAAAGATTGCCGAAGTCTTAAAAAAACAATAGCCCAAAACCACAGATCAAATAGATAAACAATGAAAATCAAAAAAATCATTAAACTGCTCTTCTATACTTTTATTTTGGGTGTCCTTATAGTATTGATTATAAACTTGTTTGTAAAACACCAGACTAATCCGGCCATTTATTCGAATGAGCAAGATGTACCAAAAACTAAAGTGGGTATTATTTTTGGAGCAGGAATAAACAACAATAAACCCAGTAAGTATTTAAAAGACAGGCTTGATGCTGGCATAAAACTTTATAAAAACCATAAAATTGATAAAATTCTGTTGTCAGGAGACAATGGGAGTGATGCGCACGACGAATTAACAGTAATGAAACTTTACTGCTATGAAAATGGTGTTGATACCAATAAAATTTACCTTGATTACGCTGGTTTTGATAGCTACTCTACGCTGTACAGGTCAAAATTTATTTTCAATATCGATACCGCGATCCTGGTATCGCAAAAATATCACCTAAACAGGTGTATCAATATTGGCAATAAACTGGGTATTAAGTCTTACGGTTTTGCTGCTGACGAGGGAACATATCAGGGTTTCAAATACGCTTCCTTTAGAGAGTACTTTGCTATTGTAAAATCAACAATCGACTTGATGATTGGTAGACAACCTCATTTTTTAGGCGAAAAAGTTAATATTAATGGTCCATCAAACTATACCAAGGAATAACATAAAGTACCTTAGGTTGAAATGTTAGGTTTTATTAATAGCGAAATTGAACAGGTTCTTTTAAACTGAACAGTTTTACCATGTTAAAATTTTAATGTAACTCCCAGACCAACGTTTAAAATATTTTCATTTTCTTTCTTTTTTAAAATTAATCAAAGCACTGTATAACAACACTTTATATTGAAAAATAATTTCAATATAATATATTTTAAAGCCTTATTTGGCCAATGGTCGAAATGCTTTGGCACAGTCGTTGTCATAACGCTGTTACATTTATGACCTATTTAAAATTAAAAAAAGTGAAAGAGATGAAAAAGACAGTTCAAATTTTCAGTATGCTTTTAATAGCATTAACCGTTATGGTATCATGTAAAAAAGATACTGATCCTGCAGATCGGGATTTCTTCGTGGGTACTTACAAAGGAACCGTTTCCTATCGTAGTGGAGAGACTACAACTAACAGTAGCGATGGTAAAGTAACCGTAAGCAAAGTTGGCGAAACTTATAATTTTTACTTTGGTAACGGCATCCCTGACATTACAGGTGTAAAGTTTGAAAAAACAGGAGACAACAGTTATGTAAGTATTGGATCGGGTTTAACCGGTATTAGTATTGATGCCAGTAACCTTAAAATGTTGGTTTCGAAAGATGGGCAAACTTGGACAGCAAATTGCACGAGGTAAACCATTTAAAGACACAAGGCCCGATTTTTTATTAATCGGGCTTTTTTTTCGTCTTAATCATTCCATCAAAAAATAAATTTCATGCTTATTTAGTTAAATTTATAGCATGAGTTTTGAATTAAAAACACACCTCGAAGAAATCGTTTCCCTCACCGATCAGGAGTTTGAACATATAACAGCACATTTCAAACCTAAAACGCTTAAAAAACACCAGTACCTGATCCAGGAAGACGAATTTGTCAATCACATTTATTTTGTAGTTAAAGGTTTATTAAAGGCCACATTTACAGATGCCAATGGTAAAGAGTATATCATCCAGTTTGCGATGGAAAACTGGTGGCTTTCCGATTTCAGGGCTTTTTATGGTCACGTTAAATCGATTACTAACATCAGCTGCTTAGAAAACTCCGAACTACTCTCCATCACCAAAGATAATTTAGATCAGCTTTGCCGCGAAAGCCATAAAATGGAGCATTTTTTCAGGATAAAAAACAGTTTGGGCTATGTAGCTTTACAGCAAAGGATTTTATCACTTTTAACCACAAGCCCGAAAGAGCGTTTTGAACAACTCGCTCAACAGTATCCGCAATTGATGCAACGGGTTTCAAAAACAATAATCGCAGCATACCTGGGTATTTCCAGAGAAACCTTAAGCAGGCTTTCCGCAAAAGTGTGATTCTGCTCACATTAAATTTGTGATTGAAGTCCTTTGCTGCCTTAATCAACAGCACTAATTTTGTGGTACACTTAGCATAAAAAATATGAATAAGAAAGTTTTATTCGTGCTTACAAGCCACGACGAATTAGGAAATACAGGTTTAAAAACAGGTTTTTGGTCAGAAGAATTGGCAGCGCCATATTATGCCTTAGCAGACAAAGGTATTGATATTGTATTGGCCTCACCAAAAGGTGGTCAGCCACCAATTGACCCTAAAAGTGAAGATCCTTCTTTTCAAACCGAAACGACGAAAAGAATGGATAAAGACACTGCTCTTTTGGCCAAATTAAAAAATACCATCTCATTGGATGATATAAAAATGGATGATTATGATGCAGTTTTCTATCCTGGTGGCCACGGACCACTTTGGGATTTAGCAGAAAGCGCAACTTCACAACAGCTCATTACCGAATTCTATACCGCCAACAAGCCTGTTGCTTTTGTATGTCATGCTCCGGGAGTGCTTAAGGATGTAAAGATAAATGGTGAATACCTGGTGAACGGAAAAAATGTAACCGGCTTTACCAATACCGAAGAAGAAGCTGTACAATTAACAAACGTAGTGCCTTTCTTGGTAGAGGATATGTTAATAAAAAATGGTGGACATTACAGCAAGATAGCTGATTGGAATCCCTATGCTGTAGTTGATGGCTTATTGATTACCGGACAAAATCCTGCCTCATCAGAAAAAGTTGCAGAAGAATTATTAAAGCTTCTTGCCTAAATTTAAATCCTCAACACGGACTGGTATAGCCAAACCTTGTTGAGGATTGCTTATTATAGTTCTTCTTCATCATCTTCTTCAGGTACGTATTTTTCAATCGCCTGGCCAATTGCATTCACCTCTTCATCTTCTTCAAAAATGGGAAGTTCTGTTTTATAATCCATTTTCAACCAGATGGATGAAGTGTCTTTTTGAATCTGAATGTATTCTCTTCCATCTTTAAAAATGGTATATGAATCATTTCCTTCCGGAAAAACTGAATAATTAACTGGGCCGATTTCGATGTCGAAAGGTTCTTGCATAACTGATATTTTCTTACAAAGATAAAAATCTTTTCTTTGGGTTAAGCCAGTTACATATAATGACATTCTTATCTTTATGGCATAAATTTACATTATGGATTTTTCAAAAGCAGATAATAAAGTTGCCCGAAAATTATTCGAGGTAGCTTTACAACGGGAATTAAAAAAAGAAATGCAGGCCTTTTCTGAAATTTTAGACCAATGGAAAACTCAACAACCTGAAGATAATAAAGCCGATTATTATAAAATTTTTACTGCTGTAACAGATTTCGACAAACACATCGCCAGAAGATACGACGGGCTTAGAAATTCATGGCTTTTTGATACCGTCATCGCTATGCTTTTAGACAAAACAATCACAGAATCCGATTTAGAAGGTTTTTCTGAGGAAGCAAAAAGTGGAATATTAATGGTGTTAAAATTTAGACAACAAGACTAATAATAATTAAAATATTACGCATGATTGTTTAAAAATCCCATCATTTATACTACTTTACGGCTAAAGATTTTACGCGATAGATAAGAAGATGAAGTTAACGTTTTGGGGCGCAGCACAACAAGTAACAGGAAGTATGCACCTGCTCGAAATTGGGCATTATAAAATACTGATAGATTGTGGATTAGATTACGAGAAGGAAACCTACCAGGAAGAAAACCAACAATTCCCCTTCGATCCGGCAAGTATAAACCTGGTAATTTTAACTCATGCACATATTGATCACTCTGGTAATCTGCCTACATTGGTTCGATTGGGTTTTGATGGTCAGGTACTTTGTACGCCGCCCACAGCCGATCTTACTTCGATATTATTATTCGATTCCGTTGAACTTTTCTTAAGAAAGGCAGGTCGTAAACCCAGAACTAAACGTGGTAATTTCAGCGGACCCAAACCGTTGTACCTGCACAAACACGTAATGGATACCATTGATCGTTTCGTAACCATTGCTTTCAATAAACCATTTAAGATTAATGGGGATATTAGCTTAACCTTTGTTCCTGTTGGCCATTTGCTGGGTGCCGCCGCAGCTATTTTAACTATAAATGATCACGGTATAGATAAAAAAATAGCCTTTACCGGCGATATCGGCAGAGAGAACTACCCAGTATTGGTTAATCCTGAGCCGCTGCCAGAGGTTGACTATCTTATAAGTGAAGCCACTTATGGCGGCAGGGTGCACACCAAAGACCAAACACTGGAAGAAAGATTAGTTCAGGAAATTACAGAAGCCTGTATCAAAAGTCCTGGACGATTGATTATTCCGGCATTTAGTATTGGCCGGACCCAATCGCTGGTATTTGCCTTAAACCAGATATTCACCAAAAAATTATTGCCACCTGTTCAAATCTTTGTAGACAGCCCAATGGCGATTCAAGCCACGGAGGTTTACCGCAAACACCATAACCTGGTGAATCAGGAAGCAAAAGATTTTTACCAGACCATGGGTGATGAGTTTGAATTTGAGCACCTGGCTTACGTTCAAACCATGAAAGAAAGTAAAGATGTTTCTAATTATTTCGATCCCTGCATTATTATTTCATCTGCCGGCATGTTAGAAGGTGGAAGGATTCAGGATCACCTGTATTATAACATTCAGAACTATTATTGTACCATCCTTTTTATTGGTTACTGCGCAAAAGGAACGCTTGGGTATAAGTTATTAAGCGGAGCACCTATTGTGCGCATTAAAGACCGGGAAATGATGGTTTACGCCACCATCCGCCAAACCGATCTGTTAAGCGGCCACGGCGACCATAACGATTTAGTGAAAACAATTAAACAAACCGGTCAGCCTAAAAAAGTTTTCCTGGTGCACGGAGAAGATAAAAGCCTGCAAAGTTTATCACTGGCATTGCAAGAAGATGGTTTTAATGTAGAAGTACCTGAAAGGGGAGAGGTTTTTGAACTTTAGTTCAGTTGGTCATTAGATTGATAGCCCATGGCCCTTTGGCTCATAGTTGATGGCCATTGTGGCTAAAAAACCATGGCCATAAACTATCAACCCAAAAAAGATTCTTCGCTGCGCTCAGAATGACAATAATATTACCCCCTCACTTGCCCATCACCCCGTACCACCCATTTATAACTGGTTAATTCTTCCAAACCCATTGGTCCACGGGCATGAAGTTTTTGCGTGCTGATACCAATTTCGGCACCGAGACCAAATTGAGCGCCATCGGTAAAACCTGTAGAGGCATTGGCATATACAGCAGCGGCATCTACTTCATTTAAAAATTGGGCGATATTGGTAGCATCTTCAGAAATAATGGCTTCACTATGTTTCGAGCTATAATCGGCAATATGGTTCAATGCTTCTGCTAAATTCGCTACAACTTTAACAGCCAGCTTTAATGATAAAAATTCCGTTCCAAAATGTTCTGGTGTGGCTTGATTTAGTAAGTGAGCAGGATAAGAAGATTTTAATATTGCATAACTTTTCTCATCAGCGTATAATTCTACATTTCCATCTGCAAGAGGGGATAAAAGTGCAGGCAGATCATTCAGTCTATTTTCGTTAATTAACACACAATCTAAAGAATTACATACACTTACCCTCCTGGTTTTCGCATTGAAAATAATTGCTTTACCTTTATCTAAGTTGCCAGATTCATCAAAATAAGTATGTACAATGCCCGCACCGGTTTCGATAACTGGGATTTTACTGTTTTCGCGGACGTAATTAATCAACGATTGACTTCCCCTTGGGATCAATACATCTACAAAACCCTGGGCATTTAATAAAGCTTCGGTTGCAGTTCTCTCTGCAGGTAATAAGGTTAAAACATCCCGATTGATTTTATGATTATCCAATACCTGATGTATCACTTTTGCAATCGCCAGGTTAGAAAATTCAGCGTCGCTGCCACCTTTTAACACGGCAACATTCCCGGCCTTAAAACAAAGCGAAAACACATCGGCAGTAACATTAGGCCGTGCTTCGTAAATTACACCTACAACACCCAAAGGCACACTAACCTTTTGGATATGTAGCTGATTTTCCAGCGTTTTATCTGAAAGAATTTTACCTAGGGGGCTGTTTAAGCCTGCAACATTTTTAAGATCATTAGCAATATCTGCAATGCGTGCGGCGCTCAACTTTAGCCTGTCGTATTTGGGGTCTTCGATGGTCATTTTGGCTAAATCCTTTGTGTTTTCAGTAAGGATTTCTGCTGTATTGGTCACTAAAGCCTCAGCCAGATCTGTTAGAACTGCATTTGTTTTTTCTTTACCAAAGCTAATCAAAGTGCGACCAGCCAGTTTTGCTTTTTCGAAATATTGTTTGTAATCCATTTTTTTCTTTTTCTACCACAGAGGTTACCGAGTTTCACACCGAGGAAAAGAGAGAATTTGCTTAACTCTGTGCCACTCTGTGATTTTTTCTCTGTGTGCTCTGTGGTTAAACCTTTAAATAGCTGAGTAAAAATAATCGTAATGTACAAGCGCTTTTTGCTTTTTCTGTCCGATGCGTTCTCTGGCTTTATCAGAACCATATTCTGCTATTCCCAATCCAATCAGGTTATTTTTTTCGTCGATAATTTTAATAATATCACCTTTTAAAAAGTCTGTTTGGATTTCGATAATTCCTACGGGTAATAAACTGGTGGCTTTACCGGAAGTTAATACCGTTTTGGCACCATCGTTTAGCTTTACCACACCGGTTGCTGCTGTTTCGGAATGGGCAATCCATTTTTTCTTGCCCGATTTGCTTTTCTCGGGAACAAAGCGCGTATGCACCAGTTGATTGTTTAATAGAGAAGTCAGCACATCATCTTTCATTCCATTGGCAATATGAACCGTTATACCCAATTTAGCAACTTTTTGCGCCATGGTCGATTTGGTAATCATTCCACCACGGCCAAACTGCGATTTGCCCGTTTGTATAAAGGATGCCAGGTTAGCAACCGAACCATTAATTTCCTCAATAACAGCCGATCTTTCAATTTTCGGATCGCCGTTGTAGATGCCGTTTACATTCGACAGAATAATCAGGGCATCGGCATTTAACATCGAAGCAATTAACCCTGCCAGTTCATCGTTATCGGTAAACATCAGCTCAGTAACCGAAACCACATCGTTTTCGTTCACAACAGGAATTACCTCGTTCTGAAGCAAGATCTGCAAACAGTTTTTCATGTTTAAATAATGTGCACGGTCGCGGAAATCTTCTTTGGTAACCAAAACCTGCGCGCATTGTATAGCATGTGCTGCAAAGAAATTGGAGTAGGTGTTGATCAGTTTAACCTGACCAATGGCCGCCAATAGTTGTCGGGTCGTTACGGCATCCTGTTTTTCGGATACTTTGATCAAACTTCTGCCCGATGCCACCGCACCTGAAGAAACCAAAATTACTTCAATACCCTGCGTTTTAATATCTGCCAGTTGATTTACAAGGTGTTTGATCCTTGCCTCATCCGGCAAACCATTCGCCTGCGTAATTACATTCGAACCAACTTTAACAACTATCTTTTTATACCCTAATTTCATTATGATTTAAACCGTTTGGATGTGGCAATTTAACATCAATTTTTCTAATTCGGATGATTATCTATAGGCTTGATGGATTTTTGCGAAAATGGAAATGAGTTTGGGGTTGAGCGTTTGGAGTCGATTAACTGTTTTAAGTCCGAAGTCTGAGGACAGAGGTCAGAAGTGTTAGTTGCCTACAACAGTTAAACAATTAATACTCTAAAACAATTTGAAGGTAACAATCTAACCATTCAACGATTAAACAATCTCTTTTACAATTAACCATCACGCCACTAATCAACCAATGGCTAATGAACTATTGAACTAAATTATTAAATTGCAATTGAACCGAAATCAACCCGCTATGAAATGTATCTTACCTGGTCTTATATTGCTTAGCGCAATTACGGCTTGTAATCACCCTCAAAAGAAAGAAATGAAAGCAATAACGTGGCCTGATGCAAAGGCACCCATAGCGGAAATTATTCCGCACCAAAGAGTTATACACGGCGATACCGTAGTAGATAATTATTATTGGATGATCGATTACTTTAAAAAAGGACCAGACAGTACGAATGTGGTAGATTATTTAAAAGCCGAAAATGCTTATCTGGATACCATGATGAAGAGTACCGATCAATTTCAGGCAGATTTATTTAAGGAAATGAAAGGTCGGATCAAAGAAAAAGACGAATCGGTTCCGGTTTTTAGAAATGGCTACTACTATTACTCACGCACAGAGGATGGACAGCAATATTTTAAATACTGCCGTAAAAAAGGAAGTTTATCTGCAGCTGAAGAAATCCTGCTGGATGTAGATCAACTGGCAAAAGGCCATTCCTATTACAGCGCCACCGGATTTAGTGTTAGTCCCGATAATAAACTTTTAGCTTTTGGTGTTGATCAGGTTTCGCGCCGTCAGTACACCATTAACATAAAAAATTTAGAGACTGGCGAAATGTTAAAAGATGCCATTACCAATACAGAAGGTGGGGTGGCTTGGGCTAATGATAATAAAACGTTCTTTTACACATCAAAAAATCCTGTTACGTTACTTAGTGAAAAAATTAAAAAACATGTACTAGGTTCAGATGCCAAAACAGATGCGGTAGTTTACGATGAGAAAGATAACACCAACTATATCGGTGTAGGCA
Source organism: Pedobacter sp. D749 (assembly GCF_019317285.1). Taxonomy (NCBI): domain Bacteria; kingdom Pseudomonadati; phylum Bacteroidota; class Sphingobacteriia; order Sphingobacteriales; family Sphingobacteriaceae; genus Pedobacter; species Pedobacter sp. D749. The sequence goes on along the minus strand of NZ_CP079218.1, from coordinate 5,042,465 downwards.
AATCGAAAAACGGAAAGTATATTTTTATCGCTTCACAGGGAACGCTTACTTCGGAATATAAAATAGTAGATGCCGACCATCCGGAAAGTCCTTTTAAAGTTTTTGCAGCCCGATCAAAAGATGTATTGTATGATGTAATGCCCGTTGATGGCAAATTTTTGATCTTAACCAACTGGAACGCCAAGAATTTCCGTTTAATGGAATGTCCGCTGGATAAAACTGAAAAAGAAAACTGGAAAGAGGTGGTTCCGCACCGTGCAGATGTTTTATTGGAAAGCGTTGAAGAATTTAAAGATTTCACTGTTTTATCTGAGCGTAAAAACGGATTAACGGAGTTGCGTGTACTTAAAAAAGACAAAAGCGATTATTATATCAAATTTGATGAACCAGTTTATGATGCTGGCGTAGGCTCAAATCCCGAATACAACAGCACAACCTTACGTTATGCTTATACCTCATTAACTACTCCAAACTCTACTTACGATTACGATCTGATAAAAAAAGACCAGAAACTAATGAAACAACAGGAAGTTCTGGGCGGCTATAATCCGAAAGATTATGTTACTGAGCGTGTTTTTGCAACGGCGAAAGATGGCACTAAAGTGCCAATTGCCCTGGTTTATAAAAAGGGCTTCGAAAAGAATGGAAAATCACCTCTGTTACTTTATGGTTATGGTTCTTATGGCTCAAATTCGGATGTTTATTTCTCTTCGCCACGTTTGAGTTTGTTGAATAGAGGCTTTGTATTTGCCATCGCCAATATCCGTGGTGGACAGGAAATGGGCCGTCAATGGTACGAAGATGGAAAACTGATGAAAAAGAAAAACACCTTCACCGATTTTATTGCTGCAGGAGAATATTTAATTGATCAGAAATATACCTCAAAAGGCCATTTATATGCCCATGGTGGCAGTGCGGGTGGTTTATTAATGGGAGCCGTAGCCAACATGGCACCCGATTTATGGAACGGTCTTATTGCTGATGTTCCTTTTGTGGATGTAATTAATACTATGCTGGATGAAAGCATTCCACTTACCACAAACGAATTTGATGAGTGGGGCAATCCGAAACAAAAAGCGGCTTACGATTATATGAAAAGTTATTCTCCATATGAAAATATTGAGAAAAAAGCTTACCCAAATATGTTGGTTACGACAGGCTTACACGATAGCCAAGTACAGTATTTCGAACCGGCAAAATGGGTAGCTAAATTAAGGGCCACAAAAACTGACAAAAATGTGCTATTGCTTAAAACCAACATGGAATTTGGTCATGGCGGTGCCTCTGGCCGTTTTGATTATTTAAAAGATGTCTCCTTACGCTGGGCGTTTTTATTCTCGCTGGAGGGAATAACTAAATAATTTTTTACCAGGTTCGTCATTCCCAACTTGATTGGGAATCTTAATGCAACCCGCTTTAAGATTCCCGCCTGCGCGGGAATGACGAACATCCTTTTAATTAAAATCCACAATGAACACCAAACTAAAAACACTCCAAATCATCCACCTCGCACTATGCTCAGGCGTTTTACTTTTCGCGTTGGTAACCATTTTCCTTAACCGCGAAATCATGTTTTTTGATGCGAATCCGCAAACTACAGCGCCCTTTAACCCGATTTTTCCGATTATGGGGCTGATTACCATATCGGGAAGCATTTTCTTCTACAGAAATCTAATTTCTAAAATTGATAAATCTGCTACTGCCGATACTAAGATCAACATGTACCAAAGTGCATTTATCATCAGCGCAGCACTTTTAGAAGGTGGGGCACTTTTTAATATCGTAGGCTTTTTTATCACGCAGAACGCTTTCTTTTTAATTTTTGGTCTCGCTAATTTTGCTTTTCTAGTCCTAAAAAGACCAACTAAAGATAAATTGATTTCCGCCTTACAATTGCAATACCCGGATACCGAGTCTTTGTAAGCAATTAGCCTTATCTTTGCCCCTTAATGGAATACAATGTTCACACTTTGCCAAATGGCATACGCATATTGCATGTGCCTGCGGCCTCTGCCATATCCCACGCATGCATTATCGTTAATACAGGATCGCGGGACGAGCCTGAAGGGAAAGCAGGTTTAGCACATTTTATTGAGCACCTGATCTTTAAGCGTACCGAAAAACGAAGCACCAACCAGATTTTAAACCGGCTGGAGAGCGTTGGGGCAGACTTAAATGCCTATACCACAAAAGAATATACCTGCGTACATGCTTCTTTTTTAAATCCTTATTTAGATAGAACTTTAGATCTCTTTAACGACATTATCTTCCATTCTACTTTTCCTGAAGAAGAAATGGATAAAGAAAAAAGTGTAATTCTGGACGAAATTTCATCTTATTTAGATCAGCCCGAAGAAGCTATTAATGATGATTTCGAAGATATGCTTTTCGCCGGGCATGCATTGGGAAACAATATTTTGGGTACATCAGAATCTGTTCAAAACTTTACCCGTGAGGATGTCATCAAGTTCAGAAAAGCCAATTACCGCACCAACGAAATTGTGGTGGCTGTTTTAGGAAATTATACTTTAAACAGCGTTGTAAATAAAGGAAACAAGTATTTTGCTGATGCTGAAGAGAATAATCCGGTTAAAAAAAGAATTAAACCAGGCATACTTCCACAGAGCAATACTACCATTTACAAACCAATTATGCAGGCGCATTGTATTTTAGGTACACAGGCCTATTCTACCTATCAGTCGCAAAAAGTTCCTTTAATGCTGCTTAACAATTACTTTGGTGGTAATGGAATGAGCTCTGTTTTAAACCTGCAGATCAGGGAGAAATACGGGATTGCTTATACCATCGAATCCAATTTTTCGCCCTTGAGTGATACTGGTATTTTTTCCATTTATTTCGGAACAGATAAAGAAAAACAAGTCAAAGCGCTCTCTTTAATCTTTAAGGAGATCAAAAAGCTGAGAGAACATCCTCTAAATGAATTGCAGTTACAAAAAGCCAAGAATAAATTTATCGGACAGATTGCTTTGGGAGAAGAAAACAGGATTGGTTTAATCATTTCAATGGCCAAAAGCCTGATCGATCACAACAAGATCGATTCTCTGGAAACTGTTTTTGAGAAAATAAATGCAGTTACAACCAGCCAAATGGCAGAAGTTACGGATGAGATTTTAAATATTGAGCAACTGAATATCTTTACTTTCTGCCCAATAGAGGAATAATTGTTATTTTTGTAAAAAAATGCGATTTGCATTGCTTGACTTTTTTCGTCATTGCGAGGCACGAAGCAATCCTACAACAATCGCTAGTTCACCCAGCGCTTTAAGATTGCTTCGTGCCTCGCAATGACGGACAACATAAAATACTATACAATGAAATTACCAATAGTAGCTTACGGCGATCCGGTTTTAAAAAAGGTGGGTACCGATATCGATAAAGATTATCCGGAATTAAAACAATTAATCAGCGATATGTTCGACACCATGTATTACGCCAATGGGGTGGGTCTTGCTGCACCTCAGATTGGTTTACCGATCCGTTTGTTTATTGTAGATACCGGAGAAGATGAAGACGGTAATCCAGGCTATAAAAAAGTATTTATCAATGCCAGAATTTTAGAAGAAACTGGCGAAGCCTGGAGTTTTAACGAAGGTTGTTTAAGCATTCCTGATATCCGCGAAAACATTATGCGCAAGCCAAATATCAAGATCACCTATTTCGACGAAAACTGGATAGAGCATACTGATGATGTTGATGGAATGCCTGCACGTGTAATCCAGCACGAATACGACCATATTGAAGGTAAACTCTTTACAGACAAAGTAAGTGTATTGCGTAAAACCATGCTTAAAAGTAAACTGGATGCGATTTCGAAAGGAAATATCAAAACAGATTACAAAATGAAGTTTCCGAATAAGAGCAAAAAAAGATAGGCTTAAAATGGAAGATGTAAGAGGGAAAATGGAAACGTTTTCCCTTTTTTATTTCTGTTATTACCGCGGTCGTCATTTCGAGCGGAGTGCAACGTAGTCGAGAAATCTATCTCGATAGATCTCTCCATTTCGCTTCGCTTCATCCGATAGCTATAGGATCGAGATGACGGCACGATGAAACTAATTCGTCCTACTCTTATCGCCATCAAAAATCTGCTGCATCAGCTTGCCCCAGGCGAAAGGATTAAGTAGTGGATTGGTTTGAACCATGTTTTTATTGATCATCCTGTCAAAATTATAGCGGTAATTCTGACTGCCGATTTCCTGTCCATCGCGCGGTAGCGTTTGGATCAAGCCATCGATTGACGAACGTGAAAGGTTCTTTTTGGCAATGGCCATATCATCATCCGCCAGTTTCATCGATAAAAACTCACGGGTAAATTCTTCTGTTGTAGCCCATGGGAAAACACGCACTGAAGGTAAATCGATCACATTAGCTTTCAATTTAACCATAATCGTGTACTTGCTATCTGGTGTACTTTCAGGAATCACCGTAGAAAACTTCTTGTAACCAATAGCTGTAAACAAAATCGTATCGCCAGGATTAACAATAAAGGTAAAATACCCTCTGTAATCGGCACCAACCCTTTTACTCTTGGCAGAAAGATTGGTGATGGTAACATAAGGTATCACATTTGAACTGTCGATATCGGTAATAATTCCTGAAAATTGGATGAGTTTATCCTGTTCCGGATTTTGTTGCGCAAAAGCGGTTACAGAAAAAATTAAGCAAATCAGGACAATACAATATCTCATTAAGACAAAAGTAATTTTATTAATAAAACTTCCTTGTTAAATAGTGTTAAAGCTTAATCTTGCTCTGCCATGTTAACGGCAACTACCGACGTAATCTGCGGAACAGCTTTCATAATCGCTTGTTCGATTCCAGATTTCATAGTCATGAAACTCATCGGGCATGAACCGCAGTTGCCCAAAAGCTTAAGCTTTACTGTTCCTTCAGATGTAATTTCTTCAACAGAAACATCACCTCCGTCAGCCTTTAAATAAGGTCTGATAGTTTCTAATGCCTGTTCTACTTGTTCTGTTAAATTCATTATATATATTTTAATTTATAAAAATAGTAATTTTTTAGCAATTCACCATTTGCGCATTGTTGATGGAGATCTGTTGTGCAATCTTACTTGCAATATCGCCAAATACAACATCCAATAACGGGTTTTGATTTAATGCCACTGGTTTCCCTTGATCTCCGGCCTCCGAAATGCTTTGAATAATTGGGATTTCTCCTAAAAACGGTACATTAAACCGTGCTGCAAGCTCCGTTCCACCACCTTTTCCGAAAATGTAATATTTATTGTCGGGTAATTCTGCAGGAGTAAAATACGACATGTTTTCTATAACACCTAAAATCGGGATATTAATTCCAGGCATTCTGAACATCGCCAAACCTTTGTGTGTATCAGCCAGTGCAACTTGTTGCGGCGTAGTAACCACAACTGCTCCTGAAATTGGGAAACTTTGCGTAATGGTGATATGGATATCGCCTGTTCCTGGAGGAAGATCAACGATCAGATAATCCAGTTCCCCCCAGTTGGTATCGTTAAACAATTGTTTTACTGCATTAGATGCCATTGGTCCACGCCACGGCACTGGTTGTCCGGGATCAGCAAAAAAACCTAAAGACAATAACTTGATCCCGTATTTTTCAATTGGTAAAATTTTAGTTTTACCATCAGCGGTTTCTTCTGCACCTGGCTTGGCATCAACCAGATCGAACATCGTTGGTACCGATGGACCATAAATATCGGCATCGATAAGGCCAACTTTGGCACCATCTTTAGCCAATACAACAGCCAGATTGCTCGCAACAGTAGATTTACCAACTCCCCCTTTTCCAGATGAAACCAAAATAATGTTTTTGATGTTATCTAACGATGATGAATTGCTGGGTTGAGTAACCCTTGAAGTTACATTGATTACCACCTCTGCCGTCGGCGATACAAAATGTTTGATGGCATTTGTACAGGCATTTTTCAGCATCTCCTTCATCGGACATGCCGGTGTAGTAAGCTCCAAGGTAAAATTGACCAGGTTATCTGTAATCTGTAAATCTTTAATCATGTTTAAAGTAACCAGATCTTTTTTAAGATCGGGATCTTCAACATTTTTAAGCGCATCTAAAACTTGTTGCGGGCTAATCTGCATGGTATTAATTTAAATTCAAAATTAACAAAACATAGCCACAAATACTTTTATTTAGGCTTTTTAACTGTAATTTTAACACGAAATAAACATTTAATTGTTACGTTTAAGCAATTAACCATTTTAACGACTATATGCAAATACCAAAAATTAAGATCCCCAAAAAATATTTAAAAATCGGAGCCTGGGTTTTAGGTGTTTTTTTAGTTGTTTGTATTGCTCTGGGGGCGGTAGCCTATAGCAAAAGGGAAGCGCTTCTTAAAAAAATGGTGGCTAAAGCAGTTGCCAAGGCCAATAAAGATTATGACCTGGACGTCAAAATCGGATCAGCAGGTTTCACCGGGCTCAGCACGGTTAAAATGACTAATATTACTGTTGTTCCTAAAGAACGTGACACCCTTTCGAACATTAATGAGTTGAGTGTTAGTGTTAAACTTTTTCCATTAATATTCGGTAACGTAAAACTTTCGGAAGTAAAACTGAAAGATGGTTTTGTTAATGTGGTACTTAAAGATTCGACTACAAATATCGATTTCATCTTAAAACGTAAGAAAAAAGACAGCACTCAAACCAACCGGAAAGCAAATTTATCAGAAATAGCCAGCAACATTTTAAATCAGGTTTTATATAAAATCCCTGACGATATGGATGTAAAAAACATGGTTTTTAGGTTAAACGATCACGATACGGCCAGGTTAAGTTTTGCAACCACTGCAACGATAGATGGCGGCGATTTAAAATCGACCATTGAAGTGAACAACAACGAATCTACCTGGCATATTAATGGTTATGTTAATCCGGGAAGTAAAAAGTTAAACTTTATAGCGTATGCTGATGGAAAAAAGTTGGAATTGCCCTACCTAAATAGTAAACTACATGCCAAGTTGAGCTTCGATACCTTGCAAACCGAATTAAAAAATGCCAAATACAGTGGCGATGATTATAAGATATCTGGCTCGTGGTCAGTTAAAAACATGTTGATTAACCAACACCGCATTGCTTCAAACGATATTATTATCCAAAGCGCAAAACTAGATGCTGATATTTTAGTTGGACCTAATTACATTGCTTTGGACAGTACCTCAACAGCTTATTTGAAAAATGCCCAGATCCATCCTTTTGTTAAATATACTTTAGGAAAGAATAAAATATATGAGCTAAAGCTAAATGCTGAAGAGCAGGATGCGCAAGGGATTTTAGATGCATTTCCACAAGGCTTGTTCGAATCGCTCGAGGGACTTAAAGTGCAAGGCAAAGTTAAATATAACCTTAACTTTTACCTGGACACCAAAATACCTGATAGTGTGCGTTTCAATTCTACACTAACACCGGTTAATTTTAAAATTGTTCAGTGGGGAAAAACCAACCTGCAAAAAATCAACAATACTTTTGTATATACACCTTACGAATATGGCAAACCGATGCGTGATATTACCATTGGACCATCCAACCCTAATTTCACACCATTATCAGCCATTTCAAAGAATTTTATCAATGCCGTTTTAACTGCGGAAGATCCTTCATTTTTTACGCACAATGGTTTTGTTGAAGAATCGATTCGCAAATCAATCGCCGTAAATTTTAAAGAAAAGAAATTTAAGCGTGGTGGTAGTACCATCAGCATGCAACTGGTTAAGAATGTATATTTAAGCCGTCAGAAAACTTTGGCCCGTAAAGCCGAGGAGATTTTGATTGTTTGGCTTATTGAACATAACCACCTGATTAGCAAACAGCGGATGCTGGAGGTATACTTCAACATCATGGAGTTGGGAAAGAATATTTATGGGATAGGGGAAGCATCACGATACTATTTTGGAAAACAACCTGCGGATTTAACTATTGGCGATGGACTGTTCCTGGCCAGTATTGTACCTAAACCTAAAGCGTCGATGTATAAATTTATGGCTGATGGTAGTCTGAAACCCTATATGTTCAACTATTTCAGGTTTATGGGTAATATTATGGCTAGAAAAGGCTTAACACCTGGCGACACCTCAGGTTATGGCTTTTATAATGTTCGCCTGAGAGAAGGACTCCGTCGTTACTTAGCACCTGACACTGCCGTGGTTGATACCTCTGCATTTGACGATGATGGAGATGGACTACCAGTTGTAATTATACACGATAAAAATAAAGGTTTCTTCGAACGCCTTTTTGGTAGTGGAGCTAAAAAAGACACTACGACAAATAAACAGACCCCCACACCTGCCGATACCACCAAAACCAAAAAGCAATTGAGGCAGGAGCGAAGGGAAGAACGAAGAAGACAAAAAGAATTGGAAAAGGCCCAGCAGTAACCAGTTTACAGTTGGCGATTGGCAGTTTACAGTTCAGCCAAACTATAAAACAATTAACATTTAACCAATTTATACAATTAACCATCCCATAGCGGCATGCACAAAATAAAAGTAGAGGATAAGGAGTTCGAGATATTTTTAGAAAATGATACCCTAAACAAAAGGATCCGTTTACTGGGTATCCAGATGAATGTGGACTACGAAAATAAATGTCCGTTATTTATCGGTGTACTAAATGGCAGCTTCCTATTTATGGCTGATTTGATCAAAGAGATTAATGTACCTTGCGAAGTTGCTTTTATGCGTGTAGCTTCTTACGAAGGAACAGCAAGTTCGGGGAATGTAAAAGAACTGATCGGATTGCCGGATAACATCGAAGGCAGAGATATTGTTATTGTAGAAGACATTGTTGATACAGGCTTAACCTTAACGCATATTTTAAAAACGATAAAAGAAAAAAATCCGGCTTCAGTTAAAGTTGCGTCTCTTTTACTTAAACCAAGTGCTTTAAAACATGAAATTAAAGCACTTGAATATGTTGGTTTTGAAATACCTAACGAATTTGTGGTGGGCTATGGACTAGACTATAATGGTCTTGGCAGAAACCTGACTGATATTTACAGAGCAACGGGCGCATAATTTTTAAATTGGATTAATTTATTTTTCGCACCTTTGCCCAATAATTTTTAACACAATGACCATACATAAAGAAGGTTACACTACCATTGCCTTAAGCATACTGTTTATTTTCGTTATCAACGCTATTGTTGATTATAAATATCACGACATTACCTGGTTGCGTTGGTTCATTTATATTTTTTCAGCTGCATTATTCATTATTGTATTGCAGTTTTTCCGCAATCCGAGCCGCAGCTTTTCTTCAGGCGATAACCTTGTTATTTGCCCTGCAGATGGTAAAGTAGTGGTAATTGAAGAAACTGAAGAAGGAGAATATTTTAAAGATAAACGTTTACAGGTTTCGATTTTTATGTCGCCAGTAAACGTTCACATTAACCGTAATCCAATTTCAGGAGTGGTAAAATTCTTCAAATATCACCCGGGAAAATATCTTGCAGCGTGGAATCCAAAATCATCGACCGAAAATGAACGTACAACCACTGTTGTCGAGCATAAAAACGGTACACCTGTATTGTTCCGTCAAATTGCAGGTGCTTTGGCCCGCAGGATTGTATGGTATGTAAAAGAAGGCGATCAGGTGATACAAACTGAACAGTTCGGTTTTATCAAATTCGGATCGAGGGTAGATGTTTTTCTTCCGGTAGGCACCAAAGTTAATGTAGAACTTAACCAGGTGGTAAAAGGCGGAATCACTACATTGGCAACTTTAAGCTAAGGATATAATATTTTATAAAAAAGCCGGTTTAGTTAATGCTAAACCGGCTTTTTGTTTTTACTACCTTGGACTAGCGTAGTGTTATTTGAGTGCGCAGACCACGGAACCTGAAAGTATTTTGAAACACTGAAGAATCCACCTAAACCTGATAGCAACGGAAAGCCCGGATCCCGATTTTTCATCGGGAGAGGACTTGTAGTGGATAGCAGGAACAAACTTTAATCATTCCTACAGGTTCTGCTTTCCAAAAAAAGCAACTTTTTTCCCTTATCCATTACATCTTCTATATAGCAATTTTCTTTAATTTACGCAGTAGTTTGTGGAGACACAAACCACGGGATCAGAACTAATCCGTAGCATCATTACCTACTTCTTTTTCTGTGGCATTGCCAATCGGCCTATCGCTAATTAAACGCTGTGTTGGGTAAGCAAAATCAGATTTATTACGGATCACGATATCCATAATCTCCAGGTTGATTTCCTGTCTGATTTTAAGGAATTCGGTATAATTAAGTACCGTTACAAAATAGTTGACCTCAACATTTAAACCCGAATCACCAAAGCTTTTAAAGGAGGCATTTCCATCATCGCTGGTGCCCTCATGATTATTGATGTAACTTTCAATTTCGGTGATAATTTTTCTTAACGAATCGGAACTGGTTTCGTATGTAAGTCCGATCACAAATGATACTTTACGTGAATTTCTCAATGAAAGGTTTTCTAAAACCCCATCGATCATGCCCCTATTGGGTAGGGTAGCCATGGTTTTTTCGGAAGTTCTGATCCTTGTACTTCTGAAACCGACCTTTTCTACAGTGCCTTCCACACCGTCAACCTTCACCAGGTCGCCAACGGTAAAAGGTTTATCTAAAAAGATGGTGAACGAACCTATTAAGTTCTCTAAGCTCTCTTTAGCCGCCAATGCAATAGCAATACCACCAATACCCAATCCGGTAATCAGCGTCAATACATTAACCTCGAAAACAAAACCCAGCAGGGTAAAAAAACCAATAAAGATCACTACCGTTTTCAACAGCTCTTTTAAAAAGGGTACCAGTTGATCGTCGGCCTTATTTTCAGTAAGCGATGCTTTATATAACCAAACGTGACTAATGAAGTCGATTATTCTTAAGATAATCCAAAAAACAGATAGGATGATCCCAAACAAAAATATCCGGTCGATACAATCGCCAATGGTTACCGGAATTAACTCTTTAACCTTACCGATTAATTTACTATAATGGAATACAGCTACCTCTAACGGGTGTTTTAACTGGTTAATGGAAAGATAAAGTGTAGTTAAAAGAATAAAAACCTCTATCGGCTTAAGTAAAAGCCCAACAAATGCTTCGTCATGAGATTGACTAGAGAAATTTTTAAAGAGCCTAAACAGCAGTTTACTTAAAAGTTTTGATACAATCCTTTTGAATATTAGGCCTAAAAAAAGAATGCCACCTAAAAGAAAATAGGCTTTTACAGTATTGCCCCAAAAAACCTGGTCGAAAAAAGCAGAGTCTAACATTTAACAAAGGTATAAACAAAAAAACCTCCACGAAATGAATCGTGAAGGCTATATCTTATAATAAAGAATATTATTTTCTCAAAGATTTGATACGAGCGGCTTTACCAGTTAAAGCACGTAAATAGAACAATTTCGCTCTACGAACTTTACCATAGCTATTTACTTCTACCTTCTCAATGTTTGGAGAGTTGATAGGGAAAATACGCTCAACCCCAATACTGTTGCTCATTTTACGAACTGTGAAAGTTTCGTTAGCACCAGCACTGTTACGTTGTATCACAACACCTTGGTAAATTTGGATACGTTCCTTATTACCTTCGCGAATTTTATAGTGTACGCTCACTGTATCGCCAGACTTGAACGCAGGAAAATCTTTTTTCGCGATGGCCTGCTCTTCAACAAATTTTACTAAATCCATGATTTTAAGCTATTAAATCGATATTTCATCCCGTGAAAATCGGATTGCAATATTAGGGATTATTTTTGATAAAAAAAAACCTAATTTAATTTTTTCCACATTCTTTATGAATTCCACATTCGATTGTGTTAAATGCTTCTATTCCAAAAGGTCAGGGCGGCGCGTTTTAGTCCGTTCTAAGGCCTGTTCGTGTCTCCACTCATTCACTTTTGCCTCGTGGCCACTTAATAAAACATCCGGCACTTTATATCCGCGCCAATCTGCCGGCCGCGTATAAACTGGTGCATCAAGCAATTCTCCCTGAAAACTATCAGATAGGGCAGAGGTCTCATCATTTAAAACACCGGGGATTAAACGCACCACAGCATCTACCACAATCGCAGCAGGAAGCTCACCACCACTCAAAACATAATCACCCACAGAAACCTCCCTCGTTACAAAGATATCGCGTATACGCTGATCTATGCCTTTGTAATGGCCACATAAAATAATGATGTTCTTTTTAATAGAAAGTTCGTTGGCCGTGCTTTGGTTTAAAGTAACGCCGTCGGGGCTCATGAAAATAATTTCATCGTATTCGCGCTCAGCCTGAAGTTTTTCGATACAGGCCGCAAAGGGTTCGATACTCATCACCATGCCGCTTCCTCCGCCATATTGGTAATCATCTACACTTTTTTGTTTATTGGTGGCGTAATCCCGCAGGTTATGTACCACTATTTCGGCAATGCCTTTTTTTTGTGCACGTTGCAAAATAGAATGGGCAAACGGGCTTTCTAATAAAGCGGGCAGAACTGTTATAATATCGAAACGCATAACGCAAAGGTAAGTCTTTAACCTGAAGTCTTTAGCCCGAGGTCGAATTTTGCTACGCTTAGTTCAATTTTGACTCTTATCGCAACTCATTGCTGTAAATATTAATCCAGCGTATTAACCTTTACCAGATTGCTCGCCCACTGTAACGGCTTCCTACCGTTCCGTCCGTCAACAACACCGCTTACTTTCATTGTTTTTTGGTCATTGCCTAAGGTATAATAGTTTGCATATTGCCTGCCTTTAAGATCGTAAGTAGCATCGGGCCTTGCATCAGCAATATTTAGCACATACATGTTGCCGGATAAAATTTTAAATGTGCCGCTATGTGTGACGATCTGCACACCACCTTCCTTGGCGAGATTGTAAAAACTTCCATCCGCTTTAAAAACGATTTTACACCCCGGATTACTGGTATCGTTCCAGATACCAACAAAGGGCTTAATTTCTTTCAAATTTGCCTGTTGTACAGTTTTACAAGAAATGATTGTAAGCACGGCGAGAAAAACCATGGCGATTTTTAATGTTCTTTTGAGCATGTTAATTTGATTAGAATGAAATCTAAATTAATAATTTTTCTCCAAAAAACATATCCTGTTAATCACCTTCTTATGGCTCAAATATTTCTTCTACGCTCTTTTCAAAAACGTGGATAATTTTAAGGCCAAGGCGGTAAACGAAACATAATTACCTGATTATATAGCATTTATGGCCTACCTAAAAACCAGAATTAAATATTTTAATCAATTTTACTAAAAGATTGTTCTATTTTACAAACAGACTGAGGAGCAGCAAAAAAACAGAAAATATTTTTTTAATCTTTTAGTTTTCCAGATAAATATCGAGCAAACCTTCGGGTAAATCAAGGGTTAGTGTTTTTTCATCCTCATCGTATTCTACAATAAAATCTTCATTTAGCGGGAACAGGATTTCGGTTTCTTTATACATCACTGTAGCCACGAATTGTTGTGGGTATTCGTTTACTTCCAAAATCTCACCTAGTTCACCCAAAGTTTCATCTATTGCTAAATAACCTTTAAAGTCGGTATAGAAAAATTCTCCTTCTTCACGTTCTGGCATTTGCGACAGGGGCAGGTACAGTTTCTTTTTTAGTAGCGGCTGCACTTTATCGATATGATCAGCATCATCAAAATTAAAATACCCGGTTTTATTGGCCTGTAGTTTTGCAGAAGCCACAAAATATGGGACAAGCTTACCATTCATATCAGCAAATACCACATCAAATTCGAGTTGTTCGTATTCATCTAATTCGAAAAATACCTGAACTTCTCCCTTTAAACCCCTCGTTTTAGTAACGTAACCTATATAAAATGCTTCTTCGTGTTTCATAGCGACTAAATGTGCCTTAAAAAGTCACGTCATCCTGAATTTATTTCAGGATCTATGACAAGAAAGATGCTGAAATAAATTCAGCATGACGAACTGTAAATAATATCTTTTAAATAAAAATAGCGTTCCGAATATCCGGAACGCTATTTTATGAGACAAAATAATTAAAATTATTCTGCTCCTTCTTCTTTAGTAGCTTCTGCTGCAGGAGCTTCTTCAGTTGCTTCAGCCTCAACAGCTGGAGCTTCTTCTTCAACAACCTCTTCTGCAACTGGTGCATTTTTAGCTGCGATAACTGCTGCTTTATCTTCTTTTTTCTTAGCTTCTGCTGCTAATGCTGCTTTACGCGCATCTGCTTTAGAAGTAGCTAAACCTTCTGTTTTACCAGAAATTTTACCTGCTTTAGCATCTAACCAAGCTGCAAATTTTTCATCTGCCTGTTCTTGAGTTAAAGCTCCTTTTTTAACACCACCTTCTAAGTGTTTTTTGTACAAAACACCTTTGTAAGAAAGGATAGCACGAGCAGTATCAGTTGGTTGTGCACCACTGTTAACCCAAGCTAAAGTTTTTTCGAAGTTAATTTCGATGGTAGCAGGATTGGTATTTGGGTTATAAGAACCTAAACGCTCAATAAATTTACCATCACGTGGAGAGCGAGAATCTGCTACCACAACGTGGAAAAAAGGTTTTCCTTTTTTACCGAATCTTTGCAATCTGATTTTAGTTGCCATTTTCTTTTGTATTTATGTATTCAACATAGTTCCCGGAGCTTCATGCTGCGGGGCTGCAAAGATAACTAAAATACTGTAAATTAAAAACATAGTTTAATTTCTTTGTTTTCAGGATATTTGCGCCAAAATATTTGCAGGTACAGAATGGAAAGAATTGCGATTGATATGGACGAGGTGATTGCCGACGCCGTTGGAAAATTTATTAAATTATATAACCGGGATTTTAATGTTCCGCTTGACTTAAAGATCGATGCAGGAAACGAAATTTTCCACCATGTTCCACAGGATGTTAACCAAAAATGGTTCGAATATATCAATGAACCTGGCTTTTTTCGCGACCTTGAAGTTATTGCAGATAGCCAAAGGGTAATTAAAGCCTTACAGGAAAAATATGATGTGTACATTGTTTCCGCAGCAATGGAGTTCCGAAACTCATTGATCGACAAATACGATTGGATGGCCGAACATTTTCCTTTCGTTGATTGGCAGCACATTATGTTCTGCGGAAATAAAATTGTGAATGTCGACATCATCATTGATGACCGTATTAAAAACTTTGTAAATTTTAACGGTCGACCTTTATTATTTTCTTCGCCCCACAATTTGCTTGTAACTGAATACGAGCGTGTAAACAACTGGGAAGAGGTTGCCGGTTTGTTGCTATAATATTAATTGCATTCATGGGCGTCGACTTAAGTCGACGCCCATGAATGCAATTAATCAATATAATCCTAAAAATTAAATTCACCTACCAGGTTTCCTCCGCTACTCTCAGCTGCGAGCGGCAATACAATTACTTTTCTTTGCTGTTTACCAGTAGCATATCGGGTATAAATCTCAGCGTTAACTGTTGTTGGACCGCTAATATTAATCTGGTTATCGCCATAATAGTTAACCTCAATTTTATATTTTCCTTTTATCGCTTTTTTAATCATAAACTGCTCCGGGCCATAACCTGAAGTAAAATCGTTACTAATCCTGCCACCTATTTTTGTTTTTGAATTACCATAATACCCTTTTTCTCCCGTTGGATCAGTTAACCACAGGTCGATATCTGTATCATTTTTATTCCAGTTGAGCACCACACGCACATCTACAGGTAAAGATTGGATCAACCGTTTGTCAATTTCTTTTGTACTGAGTTTATTGCCATGTTTTGCCAGGAGGTTATTCATCTCCGAAATGATGATTTCTTCGATGCCCTGATCTCTATCGGCAATCTGGGCATTATAACTTTGGGTAAGTACCTTATATAAATTATCTAATGCTGGTTGATATTGCCCGTTATCGGCCAGCGCCAGCGCATAATCCCTATAACTCTGTGCATCCATAGGGCGCCATTGCAAGACTTTTTGGGTAATAAAAAGTTCATCTTTGTAATTTCCGGTCTGCTTTAATTTATAGGCCAGGGTTTTATATAGATCGGCATTCTCCAAATCTAAATCGGCAATATTGCTTAAAATGGTTAAGGCCCTTACACTGTCTTTCTGCTGGTAAAACCAATTGGCCACATCAAAATAAAACATCGGTGTTGAAATGTATTTTGAGCGCATTTTTAAATAAGCCTGATAAGCACTATCTGGTTTACCGACCAGGTTCTTCATATAATCTTTATCACTTTTAAATTCAGGGATAATGATGGCGGGTTGCTGTTGTGGTGCAGGCGGCATTTTCATGGCATCTACTCTTGCTATCTGAACACCCGCAACCCTACCCTGAAGAGCGCTTGAAGCATTGCTTCTAATGGTCGTGACCGATCCCGTTACAGCAGCTTTTTGCTGAGCGGCATAGCCTACAACCACCACTTCATTTAATTGATTCGTTTCTTTATTATCTCTTCTGGCAGCTCCAGTAGCTGGAGCAGGCGTTACCGCTTGTGGCGTAGGTGGAACTACCATTTCAGCTGCTTTCGCAACTTCTCGCCTTGGCGCGTCACCAACTGGTTCGCTCATTACGATATCAGCTGTCGGAATTCCATTTACATCTCTCTGCCCAGGGTCAGGGTATCTCTCTTTCTTCTTTCCTGGTTCTTTATAGTAGAAGTCGGTATTCCACCAGGTTTTCAGTTCTTTGGTCATGGCTACCGCAGCATCGATCAAATCTTGCTTACGTTCCAAAATAGCCGTTCTGCGTTGCTTCAAAACCGCATTATAGGCCTGTTGAAGTTCAATAGGAGGCACAATATCATAACGCAGGTAATCATCAAGATTTTCCAGCACGATGAGGCTGGTATTGCGGGTAACAATACCAAACTGTTTACTTAAAACGCTGATATCATCTTTATTTTCTTCGTACTGGATATCCATTTCAGCAATTTTCTTCTGCGCCCAAACGCGGCTTACATCAATACTGCTCAAAGTATGCTCAGTAGCATTTAAGCGAATCACTTGTTCTGAAACAACAGTATTTCCAAAACCAAACTGCAACGTAAATTCAGTATTAAATTCATTCATAATACCAGCTAAAGAGAAATGTCCGTTTACATTTACTTTCATTGAAGGATAAGTCTGCCGGATGCTGTTTCCATTTTTGATCCCTATAAACTGAAGGTTTTGTTGATTTAACTGTTTAAAAGCATCGTTAACGGTTATGGAATTGAGGTTTACAAATTGGCCGCCAGTTTTTAAGGTGATATATTTTAAAGTGCTGTAATCTGCTTTTAGCGCCGTATTAATACAATGAACAGGCTTATTTAAAGCAATACTATTGCTTCCGAAGGTAGATAAGCCATCTGTAAATAAAAGATATTCGTCTGCCTGGATGGCCTTTGCATTTATTGCGCTGAAATTTGTGCCGCCATCATAAACCAGATTTTTCAGTTTATCTTTTAATGCTGACCAATTGCCGTTAGTGATAGCAAAAGTACCGGCGTTTTTAAAACCGTTGTTTACCAGGCCCAATTGGATAGTTAAGTTTTGTTTTTGCCTGATGATTAAATCAAGCAATTCCATTTCTTTATCGGTATTGCGTTGAAGACCACTTAACGATACATCCCAGAGCAGGCCAATATGGTTGGCCCAATGGCGCTCCCGGCTTTCAATTTTAGGAAAAACATTCACTAAAAAATAATAACCTGATGATGCTTTTTGCATTTGTACCTCAGGCAGGTTATTTCGCTTTGGCAGGTTAATGGTGAGGTCGTTTTTGGGCTGGTAATTGGTTTTATTAATTTCGCCAACGTAAGTATTTCCATTGGCTTTTAAATCAAAGCTACCATCGGGCTGTTCGCCCAGTTCGGGTTTAATTATACTTTCAAAAACCGTGGTTTTTAAGCTGAAATTTTCAATGGCCTGATTATAATCTAAGGGAAGGTGATACCTTAAAACATTGGCGTTATTAAAACTTAATTCTTCTTCGTAACCTACAATAATGGTCCTGCTGCCATTAGCGGGCAAAGGATAAATCCTGGTACGGAAGTTATTCCCTTCAACTTTCTCCAGCAACCCCGGATCGACCCGTCTGCGTTCAATGCTTTCGAAAACTTCGGTTGCTTTGGATTTTTCTACCGGTACGGCCTCACGCATTTTCCCGTTGATATCTAAAGCATAACGGCTAATGCTTATTCCCTCTGGCATTGGGAAAGTAAGTTCGCCTTCTAAAATGCGGTTACTACTATTATGAAAGGTCATTGTCATCACCGTTGTGGCAATATTCCCCGTTATCTGTACATCGATATTCAGTTTTTTAAGTTTAACGGCTTCTTTCTGTTCTGCCGTTTCGGTCTGTTGTACCTTTAACACTGGCATTTGCGCCTTAGCAAAAAAAGCAACAAATAATAAGGGAAGAAGGAGTAAAGTTCTAGATGTGCTCATAGCATTGATTTTTAATAGTGATGCAAAAGCAGCAAAGATTTCATAAATTTATTTTTTAGAAAACACTTAGCGCCCTTATATTTAGGAGACAAAACCTTACAGAAATACGTAAAAAAAGCTTTTGAAAATTGTAACATTTTTTAAAAAATTTGTTCTAATAATAAAACTGAAACGATGTTAGTAACTACAACGCCTACAGTTGAGGGCAGAAAAATTGTAAAATATATTGGTCTTGTTACCGGAGAAACCATTATTGGCGCAAATATTTTTAAAGATTTATTTGCTGGCATAACAGATATAGTAGGGGGTAGATCGAGTTCTTACGAGCGCGTTTTAAGAGAGGGTAAAGATACCGCCGTTAACGAAATGCAGCAATACGCAGCCGCTTTGGGTGCAAATGCTATTGTTGGTGTTGATTTAGATTATGAAACTGTAGGTAGCGGAGGGAGCATGCTCATGGTGAGTGCCAATGGTACTGCTGTTATTTTAGCAGATTAAGAAATTGCTTATTGCGAAAACTAAGCAAAAACAAGAAAGTCTTTCCGGTGCGGGAAAGACTTTTCTTTTTTATATCCTGTTTCCGTTAAAACGAAAGTATATCAATGAGTTTAAGCCATTTGGCACTCACTTTTTCGGCATTAATATGTTTAATGGCATGATCGAAGGGGGTAAAAATAATTTCGCGGTTTACCTGGCCGGCCATTACACCGCTTTCGCCATTAATTAAACCCTCTACAGCAGCAACACCTAAACGGCTTGCCAATACACGGTCCATACATGTTGGTTTACCTCCACGCTGAATATGGCCCAAAACCGAAACCTTTGTATCGTAGTGTGGGTATTTTTCCTGCAAAATTTCGCCAACTTTAAATGCACCGCCTGTATCATCTCCTTCTGCAACAATAATAATTTTCGATGCTTTATCTTTACGGCTATGCTCTAATTTATGTAATATATCATCTGCATTCATATTGGCTTCAGGGATCATAATCGCTTCTGCGCCTACACCAATTCCACTTCTTAAAGCAATTAATCCGGAGTCGCGGCCCATTACTTCCACGATGAATAATCTATCGTGCGATTCAGCCGTATCCCTGATCCTGTCTACCGCATCAATAACAGTATTGATGGCAGAATCATAACCGATGGTAAAATCGGTACCTGCCAAATCGTTATCAATTGTTCCAGGTAAACCTACAATCGGGAAATCGAACTCTTTAGAAAAAATATTGGCACCCGTAAATGTTCCGTCACCACCAATTACCACTAAAGCATCAATACCTTTAGCTTTCAGGTTTTCATAAGCTTTTTTTCTGCCCTCAACGGTTCTAAAAGCTTCACTACGTGCAGTTTTTAAAATGGTTCCTCCGCGCTGGATAATATTTGCTACAGATTTGCGGTCCATAGGGATAAAATCATTGTTGATCAGCCCTTCGTATCCACGGATAAATCCGGTTACTTCAATATCATAATAAATAGAGCCCCTAACTACGGCTCTAATTGCGGCGTTCATGCCTGGCGAATCTCCGCCAGAGGTTAAAACGCCAATATTCTTAATCTTATTCATTTGTTTGTTTCTTAGCAAATTCTGATAATCCATTATCCAGATATTGCAAATATTTGTCTATATCAAATTCTACTCCAATAGGAGGCGAAACTAATTCTTTTTCATCAGTACCCAAAAGTACATAATATGGTTGCGAAATGGTATTAAATCTTTCAGCCTGCAAATGTTTGAATTTTTTACCAACGGTATTCACTTTTGTGCCCAAAATTTTAGAGTCAAATTGTTCCGCTTCAGGTAAACTGGTTTTATCATCTGTATAAAGCGATACCACAATATAATCTTCTTTCAATTTTTTAAGCACTCTTGGGTCAGACCAAACCCTGGCTTCCATTTCTCTGCAATTTACACATCCATGTCCGGTGAAATCTAAAAACAATGGTTTTTTTACCTCTTTAGCATAAGCAAGGGCTTCCTGGTAATCGAAGAACCCGTCGATATTATGCGGAATGTGCAGGAATTCTGAATATTTCCGTTTAGCATGTGTAACTGTTGGGCTTGAGCCACCGCCACCATCTTGTCCGATTACAAAATCCTGAGTGGATAAAGGCGGCACCAATGCACTCACTGCTTTTAGAGGTGCTCCCCATAAGCCCGGAATGAGATAAATGGCAAATACAAAAGTTGCTGTTGCAATAAATAATCTTGGCACTGAAACATAAGGGAGGTCGCTATCATGAGAAAACTTAATTTTTCCTAATAAATAAACGCCCAAAATTAAGGCAAGTACAATCCAGATGGCCAGGAATATCTCACGGTCCAATATTCCCCAGTGATAGGCCAGATCGGCTGTTGAAAGAAATTTTAATGATAAACCCAATTCTAAGAACCCAAGAAAAACTTTGATTGAGTTTAACCAACCACCTGATTTTGGTAGCCCCGTCATTAAACTTGGGAAAATAGCAAACATGGTAAAAATTAACGCCAATGATAACGAAAAGCCGAACATGACGATAACAGGTGTTAACAGATCGGTATTAATGGCAACCAATGAGGTTCCAATTAAAGGGCCTGTACAAGAAAAGGAAACAACAGCCAGGGTTGCTGCCATAAAAAAGATTCCGCTTAAACCTTTCGCATCCGATTTTGCATCCAGTTTATTTACAAACGAACTAGGTAGCGTAATTTCAAAAGCGCCTAGAAACGATACACCAAAAACAATCAGGATAAGGAAGATGAAAATATTAAAAAATCCATCGGTCGAGATCTCATTTAATGCACTGGCGCCCCAGATCAAGGTAATAATTACGCCTAAGCCCACGTAAATTACAATGATCGATAAACCATAAATAATAGCACTCCTGATTCCTTTTGCCCTGCTTTCGGCTCTTTTGGTAAAGAAACCAACAGTAAGCGGAACCATCGGAAAAATACATGGAAGAAAAAAAGCTGCAATACCGGCCAAAAGACCTAAACCAAAGGTTACCCAAAGCGATTGTTTTGGCGCATCTTTGCCAGCTACCGCAGCTTTCTCTACTTTTTTAACCGTATCCTTTTTAAGGGTATCTTTTTCCGTTTTTACCTGCTTATTGGCAGCACTATCCTGTGCCGAACCTACTTCGGTAAAAACAATATCATCAGGAGGAGCAGTTGCTGTGGTATCTTGTGTTACAAGGGCGTAACTCTTAATAGCTGGCAATGCAATAAACATTGTAGCCATTAACAACAATAATAAAACCTTTTTCATTTGTGTGTTTTGTGTGTGTGTTTTGAATCCGTGAAATTAAGAATAATTTTAGAAACGATTTTTTTTAAACCACAACACTTCGTAGATTTTACTTTAAAAAGAAACAGTCCCGAAAATTCGGGACTGTTTGCAAATATTTTGATTTCAACTATTTAACCGGAATACTAAACTCAACTTCTTCTGGTGGAAGACATTGTTTATCGTTACAAACCATAAACTCTACTACACCTTTAACTACTGTAGCTGCCTTGTTTAGCTTAATTTTTTGTTGAAAAATTACTGACTTTTCAAAATAACTTACATTCATTTTAAAAGTGCTTTCATATTTAACAATAGCTTTAGGCTCAATTGTTTTACCTACAAGACTGAAGTCTTTAGAGGGAGTAAAAGTAAACGTGGTTTTTACCGGGCCTCCGTCTTTCACATTCTGAGAATAAATGTGCCATCTGTCATCAATTGTCGCTTTTAAATAAATTATAGCCTCAGTTTTACTTACTTTCTTTGCGGAGTAAGCCCATGTTACCGGTTTTTCAATTTGAGCGAATGCGCCAGCAACAGTAAAAAGTACCATCGAAAGCACCAGGGTGATTTTTTTCATTTGTGTTTATTTTGTGTGTGTAAATTCAATTTCTTTAAAGTTAAAAACTTTTAAACCTTTTTCAGTATCAACGTTTAGTCTGCCGTTGTCTTCAACTCCTTTAATGATTCCTTCAAAAACCTCGCCGTTATATTTATATAACGCAGAAACCTGATAGTTATACAGCCTCGCAAGGTAATCATTTTGTAAAATACTGTATTTCCCTGCCCTCAAAATTAAGTAGTATTTTTCCATAAAAATGAATATTTTCTCCATAATATCCATTAAAGGCACATCTCTTTGTAAAATTTGAATGACTGAAGTGGCACGCTCACTAATGCTTTCAGAAAATTGTGATTGATTTACATTTAAGCCAATGCCAATTACTGATGATTTAAAAGAATTGCCTGTCAGTGTATTTTCGATTAATATCCCTCCTAATTTCTTATTATGGTAATACATATCATTCGGCCATTTTACCTTGATCCCCTCCGGCACAAAACAAGCTAATGCATCACTAACAGCCAAACTAACGGCAATATTTAAATAAAACTGCTTATCTAGCGGCAAAAAAGAAGGCTTTAAATAAATACTTGTACTAATATTTTTACCTGCCTGGGTTTGCCAAATGCTTTCCTGCTGCCCTCTTCCGGCAAACTGATTGTCTGCCATAATTACAGTACCTTCGGCTAATGGCTCGGATTTTGACACCAAGTTTTTTAAAAAGTTATTAGTAGAATCAACTTCTTTTAATTTGATTAAATTTTGACCAACAAATAGTGTCGAAAAAGTGTTATTTTGCAAGTGTTGAATTTATAATATTGTAATTCCAAAATTAAAGCATTTTAATGGTAAAAAAGAAAATAGTAGCCCTTTCTACATACCTTTCAGAGTTAGCCGTTCACGGCATCCAGGAAAAAAAAGGAGAAGATATAGTGCGGTTAGATCTTAGAAATATTCATACTTCAGTGGCTGATTACTTCATTATAGCGAGTGCCAACTCTGGTACTCAGGTAAAAGCTATTGCCGATAGTGTAGAAAAAGAAATATATAAAGCCACTCAGGCCGATCCGAGGCATAAAGAAGGTTTCGAATCAGCAGATTGGATTATTCTTGATTATTTCGATGTGGTTGTGCACATTTTTAAAACAGAAAAGCGCCACTTTTATGGCATAGAAGAACTTTGGGGGGATGCAGAAAGCACAAATTATCAAAGCGCATAACCTAATAGAACCATTTTGACAAAGACAAATGAACGATAATCAAAACACCAACGAAAAACAGGGAAGAAAAATACCAAACATCCCTAAAAAGCCACAAAAAGGATCAAAATTTAATATTTTCTGGGTGTATGCGGCCATTATCATAGCCATTATTGCAGCACAGTTTTTATTTACTACAGACGGCGGTAAAGAAGTAACCTACCAAAAGTTTGAACAACAGATGTTACTTAAAGGTGACGTACAGAAAGTTGTTGCTTATAAATCCGACGATTTGGTCCGTGTAGAGGTTTACATCAAAAAAGATAGCTTAAAAAAACCAATATACAATGCATATAAAAGCACTAGCACATTTAGTGTAAATAATGCCGCTAGTCCTGTTGTATTTTTCAATGCCGGAACGATGGATGGGCTGGATAAACAACTTGCCGATTCTCAAAAGGATCTTCCTGCCAACCAACCAAGAGTTCTTGCAGAGAAAACCAGCCGCAGCAACCCGTTGGCAAGCTGGTTTTTAAGCATCATTTTACCTGTATTGCTTTTAATCGGTTTCTGGATTTTTATGATGCGCAGAATGGGTGGCGGTGCTGGCGGTGGCGGTCAGATTTTCAGTATTGGAAAATCAAAAGCTACTTTATTTGACAAAGAAAGTCAGGTAAATATTACTTTTAACGATGTTGCAGGTTTAGAAGAAGCCAAAACAGAGGTAATGGAAATTGTAGATTTCCTTAAAAATCCTAAGAAATATACTGATCTGGGTGGAAAAATCCCAAAAGGTGCTTTATTGGTAGGTTCGCCTGGTACTGGTAAAACCTTATTGGCAAAAGCGGTTGCAGGTGAAGCACAGGTTCCGTTCTTCTCTCTGTCAGGATCTGATTTTGTAGAGATGTTTGTTGGGGTTGGCGCATCTCGTGTTCGCGACTTGTTTAAGCAAGCAAAAGATAAATCTCCGTGTATCATCTTTATTGATGAAATTGATGCTATTGGCCGTGCCCGTGGTAAAAATGGTGTAATGGGAGGAAATGACGAACGCGAAAATACATTAAACCAGCTTTTGGTTGAAATGGATGGCTTTGGCACCAATACACATGTTATTATCTTAGCCGCTACAAACCGTGCTGATGTTTTAGATAAAGCATTATTAAGAGCGGGTAGATTTGACAGACAGATTTATGTTGATTTACCGGATGTTATCGAGCGTAAACAAATTTTTGAGGTACACATCACCCCGCTTAAAAAATCAGAAGAGCTTGATACCGAATTTTTAGCTAAACAAACGCCAGGATTCTCAGGCGCAGATATTGCAAATGTTTGTAACGAAGCCGCATTAATTGCCGCCCGTAAAAATAAATCGGCAGTAGATAAGCAAGATTTCTTAGATGCTGTAGATAGAATTGTAGGTGGTTTAGAGAAAAAAAACAAAATCATCACACCTGCCGAAAAACGCGCTATTGCGATTCACGAGGCTGGTCACGCCACTGTAAGCTGGTTGTTAGAACATGCGGCACCTTTAGTTAAGGTTACGATTGTGCCACGCGGACAGAGCTTAGGTGCTGCCTGGTATTTACCAGAAGAGCGCTTAATTGTACGTCCTCACCAAATGCTTGATGAAATGTGTGCAACAATGGGCGGTAGGGCAGCTGAAAAAGTAATGTTCGATACCATTTCTACAGGTGCCTTGAGCGATTTAGAAAAAGTAAATAAACAGGCCAGGGCAATGGTTACCATTTATGGCTTGAACGAAAAATTAGGAAACATTACTTATTATGATTCATCTGGTCAGAACGAGTATAATTTCTCTAAACCATATTCAGAAGATACTGCTTTAACGATCGACAAAGAGATTTCGGCATTAATTGAAGGCCAATACCAAAGAGCAATTTCTTTACTAGAAGAAAATAAAGATAAACTGATTCAATTAGCCGATATTCTGATTGAAAAAGAAGTTTTATTTAAAGATGATTTAGAAGTGATTTTCGGAAAACGTTTATTCGAAAGTCAAGGCGAAAGCGGAACACCGGGACATATTACCCCTGTTGAGGCTTAAATAAATAATTTCTATTATTACATTTGCTACCCTGGTTTAATCATTAGGGTAGCTTTTTTTTATATGAAGGATAATACGACAGCGAAAGAACAAATACTAAAAAAGATAAGGAAAGCACTATTAGAGAAGCGCGAAAACCCATATCCTAATTTAGAAGAAAGTGCATTGTATAAAAAAAATACAGATGAGCTGGAGATATTATTTGCCGAACAGCTAACTGCCATTTCGGGTAATTTTATCTTTTGTGAAGATGGGATTGATTTTTTTGAAAACATGTTGCAGCTGGCCGATAAGTTTAAATGGCGTAAAATATATTGCTGGGAACCAGAATTACAGCAGTTTTTAAGCAAATACGAATTCCCGTTTTATCAAACTGATAAGGATTTTGAGCAGGCAGAGGTAGGCATTACCCTTTGCGAAGCATTGGTTGCCCGTAACGGAAGTGTAATGGTTAGCAATAGCGGTGCTGCCGGCAGGAGGTTGAGCATTTTCCCTCACCACCACATTGTAATTGCAAAGACAAGCCAACTGGTTCTGGATCTTAAAGATGGTTTTCAATTGTTAAGAAATAAGTATGGCAATCAGATCCCATCAATGATCAGCAATATTACAGGCCCTAGCAGAACTGCCGATATCGAAAAAACATTGGTTTTAGGTGCACATGGGCCTAAAGAGCTTTTTGTATTTTTGATTGACGATTTTAGTTAACAGCTATTTTAATACAACTGGAGATCATCAAATCAGTAAAGTAGCAATATGAGCCAAATTTCTGGATTATTTTTCCAAATTTATTCCTGATTTTTTACACCATTCGACCACCTGTTTATAGGTTTCGGCATTAATGAGAACTGATCCATTACAATGATCAAAACCCCTTGAATGTACCCCGACCAATTGAGGTAAATTATTATTATCTTTTATCCAGATCGGAGAACCGCTATTTCTCACCACCGTATATAAATCATAATTTAAAGAAGCATCCACCACCGAAAAATTTTTCGTACCCTCTGTCCACATTTCAAATAGGTCTTGATCGCCGGGAGATCCTGTTATATGCAATTCGCTTCCTTGTAATTCATCTGGCTTAACAGAAACGAATTTATAATGCCCACCAACTTTTTTATAAATAGAGGAATCGGGCAGTATGATGATCGAAAAATCCCTGTTAGTTTTTGAGTTTATCCAGTAGCCGCTCTTAAAAAACTTGTTTTTACCTTTTTTAAGCTTTAATGAGGCACTTGTGGTGTAATGTGCCGAATCTATCGAGCCAAAATACAGATCAACCTTTCTCGTTCCCCTAAAAAGAAAAAACGGAATTCTTTTTACAAAAGGGAAATAGGCTAAGTTATGCCCTGCCGTAATAATTACCCTTGGATGAATCAGGGCACCAGAACCGTAATATTTATGCCAGCCCCTTGTCATTTCCATATAACACGTATATTCGTTAGGAATATTGGTATCCATAATACGTATCCTCTTAGATGAATCAGGATGACAGTTTTGTGCTTTTACATCTAAAAACAGCAAAATAAAACTAAGGAATATTAATACTTTATATTTCATTTCTTCTAATTTATGATCATACGGTAATGGTTATTATCTACCCTGAAACCTTTTCACAACCAACTCACCTGCAGCATTTATGCAGTATATGTCTTCATCATAGTTAGAATATCTTCTTGATAACACCGGTTTTAGCCCTTCATCTTCCAGTTTATGATGATCAAATGTTAAATAAAGTTCTACTCTGGAGCGGTCTTTATCCAAAGTGATGGTTTTTTTCGTTTTTACATTGTAAATATCTACTTCCTGAATTCGCCTGTAATTATAGCCCCAGCTAGAATCCTCTCCAAAATCTTTGCTTCTGCCAATCACAAAATAATCGTTCATTAGATGAAAGATGGTACTGATGCTCTTATCATTAAAAAGCCGTTTTCCCTTCAGGTCAACTATATCTGCAACCTTTCTCGTTTTACCATTGGTTAAGGTGTTTTCTTCATTCAAAATCACGATTCCTATATTCTTAGGGAAATTATTTTTATTGTCTCCAAAAGCAGCGAAAGTGCTGTCATAATCCTTGCTTTTTAAAACCGTATCGCCATTTTCGTTCAAAAAATAGTTTAAACTTTTACCACTCATCGACATTGATCCTGGGTAGTCGGCAAAAAACAATATATCTTTTGTGGGTTTAGATGGTACTTTTTTTACGGGCACTTCAGCCTTTTTGCTTGCTGTTACAGGCACTTTTCCCATCGTTACGCGTACTTCGGTCATTTTATTTTTTTCTGCAGTCTCGGCCAGTTTCTTTTTAAAGTCTGCCTCCCTTTCAGCCTTAAGCTTTGCATTTCTAATTTTGCCTGCTTCATAGGCTGCTTTATCATCTGCTATCTTCTTTTTTCTAGCATCCTCATCTTCTTTTGCACAGGCCGGGCACATATTTTTCCCTTCTGAATTGTTCGAGCCCTTGGGTGCGAACCTACAGTTATATCTGTTATATTCACTTTTCGGAACATGCGATTGCGCATTGACCATCTGTACCACAAACAGCACCAAAATAGTCGTCAGGAAATTTTTCATTTTAAGTTCGTTTAATTTATTGTAAAAATACCCGATCAACCAAACGATTTATATACCCTTTACTCGGTATATTTAGTATCTGTTTTATATATTATATTTATAAAATATTGATTGCGTTTGCTAATTCTCTCATCAATGAATAAAGTTTTCTTCTTATTTCTATTTTTCCTAAATCCACTCCGGGTATGCTTTGCACAGCAGGGCAATCCAATTTTTATCGATACGGCCAAAAAATTCAATATTAGCAAGCATGGGTATTTCTTTGAGGACAAAAATTTAAACCTGAACATCGATTCTGTTATAAAATATAAGCAGGCCGGTAAACTCACCCCATTAACATCAGGAAAAGTTTTTAGTAAAGGTTATACCCAATCTTATTACTGGGTTACTTTTGATATCGAAAACACCTTAAATCAATCTGTGCACCTCATGTTTAAGGAGCAGAGCTCAAGCATTAACCAACTCCAGCTGTTTAAAGTAAATGAGCAGGGAAAGATTTATCCGCTAGGTTTAACCGGCGATCATTTCCCTTTTAAACAACGTCCTTATCGCAACAGAAGCTTCATTTATCCAATGATTCTTTTGCCTCATGAAAAAGCCACTTTTTATTTGTGGGCAGATAAACGCGGACAGAATATGTATATGCCGATGTCTATTGGACGCGATGTTGATATAATTCAGGCAGAAATTCCACAGCACACCTTGTTTGGGTTTTACACAGGCATTTTTGTTTTTGCAGTGATTTTTAACCTATTGTTGTTTGCCTCGGTTAGAGATAATATCCACTTATATTATGCCATTTACATTTTTTGCACCCTGATTTTTATCCTGGAAGAAGAGGGCCTGGCCTTTCAATGGTTTTACCCAAACTTACCTGGTCTCCAGGATTACATGCGATTAATTATGGCCTCACTGAGCTGTGGACTGTTAATCCAGGTGATGCAACTATTTGTAAATCAAAATCACTCAAACAGTAAGTTATACCGCTTTACAAACTATTACAAAAGATTCTGCTGGGCCATGTCGATCATTCCGGTTTTTATGCTCTTCAAATCATTCATTATTTTAGAAAAAACGGTTTTTTACATCAACAATTTTCTTGCGCTCCTTACGGTAATCATTATTATTATTTGTGTGGTAGAAAGAATAAGATCAGGCTACAAGTTGGGCTGGTATTATTTTATTGCAACCGTGATGTTGTTATTTGGGGTTTTTAATTATGTTTTTAACACGTTAGGACTCACCAACTTTAATTTATTAAAGCCAAATGGTTTAGTGGTAGGTTTAACAGCAGAAATTATTTTCCTTTCTTTTGCACTAACACAACGCTATAACTTTTTAAAGAAGGAAAAAGAAATCCTGCTCGAAGAAAAAAGCAAACACCAGGTAGACCTGGCCGATGGCATTTTTAACGCACAGGAAGATGAACGGACACGTTTGGCCCGCGATCTTCATGATGACCTTGGCGGCACACTTTCCATTATAAAACTAAATATCACCGCTTTTCAGCACAAAGTTTTAAAACTTACAGAAAATGACCGCATATTTTACGACCAAACCATTAGCATGATTGAAAAGGCATGTGCCGACTTAAGGGAAATTTCGCACAATTTAATGCCTAAAAACTTTGAGCAACTGGGTTTAATTGAAACCCTGAAAGAAAACTTCATCACCTTAAATCACTCGGGTAAAATTGCTTTCGAATTTGTTTACCAAGTAGAACACCCCATCGAAAGCAGCATGGAAATTACCATCTACCGTATGGTTAACGAACTCGTAAATAATATCAACAGGCACTCTTTGGCAACAAAAGCGACCATTCAGGTTTTATCTTTTGATGAAAGGATCAATATCATGGCTGAAGACAACGGTATTGGTTTTAGTCAGGAAGAGGATAAAAAGGGATTAGGTATGCAGAATATACGCTCGAGGGTAAGCTATTTGAACGGGAAAATTCAGGTAGACAGTAATCAAAATGGAACCACAATCGTTATTGATATCCCGCTGAAATAATGGACAAAATTGAACAAAAACCGACCACATTAATGATTGCAGATGATCATAAACTATTTGCCGAAGGATTATCGGCCATCCTTTCTGAACAACCTGACTTTAAGATAATCGGCATGGCATCAAACGGAAAGGAAATCCTGCACCTTTTAAACCACCAAATACCGGATATTTTAATCCTGGATCTAAATATGCCTGTTTTAGATGGAGAAATTGCCGCCGAAAAAGTGAGACAATTATTCCCTTCAGTAAAAATTATGGTATTATCAATGTACTATACGGTTAAATTAGCAGCAAAATTAGAAAGTATAGGGGTGAAAGCTTTCGTTCAAAAAGATACCGATGCAGAAACATTGTTTAGAATTATATCAGATTTGCAGCGCGGCGAAAAATATTTCCAGAAAATAAAATCTGATGTCCAGCCATCTGTATTTAACGATGGAGATCATTTTCAAAAAAGCCACAACCTAACAGCGAGAGAAATGGAAATCCTTAAATTGATCAGCGAAGACTATTCTTCACAGCAAATTGCCCAAAAATTATTTATAGCTTTAAACACCGTTGATACCCACCGTAAAAATATGGCACAAAAGCTAAACGTGACGGGAAAAGCAGGATTATTAAAGTTTGCCCTTGAAAATAAGCTGCGCTAAAATTAAATTTATTTTCGAATATCGAATATAATTGATATTTTTATACTACATACCGTTTTGGTATGCGGTATTATAATTATGAGCAAAGCAATAAATACGGTAATTACCGGTACTGGGAGTTATATTCCACAAAATATTATTTCCGGTAATGAATTCTTAAACTCAACATTTTTTGAGAATGGAAATCTATTAGAGAAGGAGAATTCAGAGATCATTGATAAATTCTCTGAGATTACAGAGATCGTAGAAAGACGCTACGCCTGCCCCGAGCAGTTAAGCAATCACATTGGTGCAAAAGCTGCAGAAAAAGCCATTGAAAATGCAGGTATTGATAAAGAAACTTTAGACTATATTATATTCTGTCATAATTTTGGTGATATCCCTTTGGGTAGTAACCGCATTGACATTTTACCTTCTTTAGCTTCAAAGGTAAAGCAACAACTGGGCATTGAAAATCCAGACTGCGTTGCCTACGACATCATTTTTGGTTGCCCTGGATGGGTACAAGGTGCAATACAGGCAGATTACTATATTAAAAGCGGAGATGCAAAACGTGTTATGGTTATTGGTGCGGAAACCTTAAGCCGTATTATCGATCCACATGACCGTGATAGCATGATCTTTTCAGATGGTGCAGGCGCCGTAATCTTCGAAGCAGAAGAATCAGAAGAAAAAAGAGGAATACTGGCACATAAAACAGAAACGCATGCGGTAAATTATGGCAATTTATTAACTATGGGCAAGAGCGCTCATCCTGATGAAACCAATGGAAACCTCTACTTAAAAATGAATGGGCGTAAGCTGTACGAATTTGCAGTTGTTCAGGTACCTCAGGTAATTAAAAAGGCCATTGATAAAGCAGGATTAAGCGTTGAAGATGTAAATATCGTATTTGTTCATCAGGCTAACGGCAAAATGGATACTGCCATTATGAAACGTTTGTTTAAGTTATATGGTAAAGATACCGTGCCAGAAAACCTGGTTCCAATGACGATTTCTTGGTTGGGGAACAGCTCGGTTGCAACTGTACCAACCTTATTGGATCTCGTTTTAAAAGGTGAAGTTAAAGGCTATAAAGTTAAACCTGGTGATGTAGCTGTTTTCGCTTCAGTAGGAGCAGGGATGCATATTAATGCTTTTATTCAACGGTTCTAATTTGCCAGCCGTTTTAAACCGGCCCTAGCCTGGCTTTCAATACTGCTTTCAAACTCATGATTTTTCATGGCAATGGCAGTATTGAAAGCCTCTTTTGCTTTCGCAATATTTTTCCTTCTTTCATAAACCTTACCCATTTGCACCGCAGCATTTGCAGCAAAATAATACTTCAGGTTTTTTCCTTCGTTAATTGTTTCCTGGTAAGCTGTTAATGCCTGATCGTCTTTCCCTAAATCATCATAAATTCTACCTAAACGGTAATTCAGTTCTGTTTTGTCTTTATCGTTGGTGTAATCCGTTACCTTCTTATCATCAAGAATCTGTAGGGCCTTGCTTAAATAGCCACCATCAAACAATAATCGGGCTTTTAACAGGTCAACTGTTGGCGTACCTGAAGTCGCTTCGGCTTTTGCCTGTTTGTCTTTTTCCATATAGGTATAACCATTTTTAATTGCTTTGGCTGCAAATGCCGTATAAGCTGCTTTATCTCCCTTTAGAAGAGAGATCCAGCCCAAATGGAGGTAAGCATCCTTCACAAAGTTAACACCCTTGGTTGTCTGCAAAAAGCGGTTAAAATAAGCCCCCGAATTAAGATCAAGTTTGTTCAGGTGCGCAATGCCCTCCAGATAATCTAAATAGGGAAAAGGCTGATAAACTCCTCCTTCAGGCCGCTTCGCTAAAATAGCAATGGCTTCTTCGCTATGCCCGTTTTTAATGCATACATAACTCTGCAAATAACTTTTTAATAAACTGGTATCGGCAATCCTTACGGTATATTTCATTGTTTTTGCATAGGCCTGCGGGCTATGTGCCACATCAGTTAATACATAGGCATAATAAAACACCACTTCTTCATAAAAAGGCTCGTACGATGATTTTGGTAAGTTATCAGCTAGTTTTTCGAACATATTTAACCCACTCTGCAGATTTCCTTTAATGCCAAAGGTTGAAAGCGCCGTTTTTAAAGCACCGTCCGGAAGATTGCCCAATACAGCATTAATCAATCCCAAGCCTTTTAAGTTTAAGTGAAAATTCGGAAACTTCTTATTGTTCTCCTGCAAAAGACTGTTTGCTTTTTTAACCTCCATAGCTGCGTTAAAATACTCTCCAAAGCGCCCACGGATGAGCGCCCATTGCAAATTGATCTCCGCCTGGGCATACAGGTAATAAGGCGAACTTTTATCATCATCACTTATTTGATCCAAACGGGTAGATTTATTGCCTTTTAAGCGATCAAAATCAGCTTTGCTCTCTGAAGTTAAAACCGTAAAATAATCTACATAATTTTCTAAAAGAGGAATAATAGAATTATTGGGGTGCTGTTTCTTTTCGGTTGAAATATATGCTCTTGCGTTACCGAGTTTCAATTCGAAAATGCTCTTGTAAGCGTTTAGACAATTGTTGTTAAAATCGAAGTTTGCAAGTGAAAATAAAGGAGAGAGGAGCAGGGCAGAGGTTATAAAAAAAAGGAAGCTTTTATTCATCAGGGATTCTATTTCGGATTGGTTCTGTGCTGCCGCAACAGCTTCACATGTTAACAAATATCTACATTAAACGCTAAAAAGTTATTCTTGTTTTGTGTGAGCAAAAAAACAGACCTAAACAAAAAACGTCCCGATTAGATCGGGACGTTTAATTATTTTTTCTTTACGGATTAACCTTCGGCTACTTCGTGGGTTAAAGCCTCATCAACCAAAATACGACCGCAGTGTTCACAAACGATAATTTTTTTACGTTGACGGATATCTAACTGACGTTGAGGTGGAATCTGGTTGAAACAACCTGAGCAAGAATCGCGATCGATAGTTACTACCGCTAAACCATTTACCGCATTTTTGCGTAAACGTTTGTAGGCAACCAATAAACGCTCTTCGATTTGAGGCTCAGCTTTATCAGCTTTCTTTTGTAGATCCTGCTCTTCTTTTTCAGTTTCTGCAGTAATTACATCCAATTCGCCTTTTTTAACTTCTAAATCTTTCTTTCTGCCATCTAACTCTGCTTTAGCTGCTTCGTAGATTTCAGTTTTAGAAGTGATTTCGAAACCGTGTTCTTTAATTTTCTTTTCAGAAACCTGAATATCTAAACCTTGAATCTCAATTTCCTTAGTTAAAGCATCGTATTCACGGTTGTTTTTAACTTCTTTTAATTGAGTATCGTATCTTTTGATGGCACCTTGCGCATCTTTAATTGTATTTTTACGGGTTACGATCGAATCTTCAAGATCATCAAGTTCACCTTTGATTTTTGCAATTCTAGTTTCTAATCCTAAAACGTCATCCTCAAGATCGGCAACTTCCATTGGTAATTCACCACGTACCTGGCGGATCTTATCAATTTTTGTGTGGATATTTTGTAATTCGTATAAAGCCTTTAGCTTTTGTTCTACGGTTTGTTCCATTAAAACAAGTAATTTATGGGGTTTGTATTTTGCTCCGTTAAACGGATTGCAAAGTTAGTAAATTTTTTCTGAATAATTTCAAGCAATAAATTTGAGGTAAATTGTTCAGTTTCAAAGTGTCCGATGTCCGCAATGATCAATTTTTCCTCTGCATCGAAAAACTCGTGATATTTAAAATCTGCGGTAATAAAAGCATCCGCACCGGCAGCAATGGCTTCTTTTAACAGAAAGCTTCCTGAACCTCCACAAACTGCCACTTTTTTAATCCTTTTGCCAATTACATCAGTATGCCTAACCACTTTAGCCTGCATCCTGTCTTTTACCAGGTGTAAAAAATCGTATGCATCCATGTCGTATTCCAACCAACCCACCATGCCCGAACCAACCAGCTGGTGTTTGTTTTCGAGTTTATAAATATCGTAAGCTACCTCTTCGTAAGGATGGTTTTCGAACAAAGCAAGCAAAATTTTGCGCTCGGCCTGTGTAGGGTATACCATTTCGATCCTTACTTCATTTTCCCGGTGCCGGATACCTTTTTCACCCACAAAAGGGTCTGAATCTTCGTTACCTTTAAAGGTGCCAAAACCATCGGCATTGAAACTGCATTCGCTATAATTGCCAATGTTTCCCGCCCCTGCATAAAACAATGCAGACCGCAGTTGTTCAGCCTGTGCCTGTGGACAATAAGTAACCAGTTTTTTT
Organism: Pedobacter sp. D749; assembly: GCF_019317285.1. NCBI lineage: Bacteria > Pseudomonadati > Bacteroidota > Sphingobacteriia > Sphingobacteriales > Sphingobacteriaceae > Pedobacter > Pedobacter sp. D749. The sequence goes on along the minus strand of NZ_CP079218.1, from coordinate 5,007,465 downwards.
AACAGTCCGGTTTTTGGCGAAAGTACCTTCGTGCCTGTTAAACCCAAACGTTCACAGATCCTCGCATTTACGCCGGTATGGATGCTGTCTAAATTGGTATGAATGGCATAAAGTGCAATATTGTTTTTTATGGCTTTCAGCACTACACGTTCCACGTAGTTTTTGCCGTTTAGCTTTTTTAGTCCTTTAAAAACAATCGGATGATGGGTAATGATGAGGTTACAGCCTGTAGAAATGGCTTCGTCTACAATTTTCTCCACGCAATCTAAAGCCACCAGAGCAGCACGGATTTCCATATTAGGATCGCCCACAATTAAACCGGAGTTATCGTAATCTTCCTGATAATTAAGCGGTGCAATGCTTTCTAAATAATTGGTAATTTCAGCTAATTTCATTTGATAAATATAGAAATTTCATTGTTTTCTTTTTCTGTCATGCTGAGGTACGAAGCATCTTTTTCATCGGCAGCAGATGCTTCGTACCTCAGCATGACAGTTCATTTAACAGAAAAAATCCGCATCCAATTCATTTAGATACGGATTTAAAGTATTAAGATTTAATTCTACTAAAATTTTCCTGCCTGTTGAAATCCACCACCCATTCTCACCATCTGCAAGCTTTCAAAAACCATTTTCTGGTTGTGTTCAAAAGCTAGTGTTTTGTGGTTTACTACGTCAATAATTGATCCGATGAAGCACAAACCTGCAGTTAAAAGGTACAAAATACCCATTCCGATCTGTCCGATGATAAACCTTTGCAAGCCTGGAACAGCAAATAGCCCGATTAAGCAGAAAATCAGCATATCAGATGGATTTTTTCTTTTGCTGCTGTAAACCATCAGAAAATTACGCAACTGCTCTTCAGTTAAACCGGTTGTTGCTTGTTGTAAATATGAGTATTCCTCTGGTGTTATACCTGGTAACGACATTAGAGGTGATTGAAATATATCCATGGTTTCTATGTATTTGTGGTTGAAATTTTAAATTTATTTTTATTTTTTATCAAGGTGTAAATTCTATAAACTATTGTTAAAAGTGCCGGAAACCCAAACCAGTGTTCGGAAAAGCTTTCGGTAAATTCGCCATGTAAAATATGACTGATTGACCTGCCTATACCACATCCCGGACACCAATCCTTAAAGCCTAAATTAGCTAAAGGACAAAGTGTAAAATGATGCTCGTGGCTATTCGCTGTTGCCAGTAATACTAAAGCCGCTACCCAGAAAAAAAGTTCTAGTGGAAAGCTCTTAACGTATTTCATCAGTTATCATTTATTTTCAATGGTCTGAAGCTATCATGATTTATTTTTAGTGTTATTCGAAATCATGATGGTTTCATTGTTTCACTTTTTATATAATTTAGAGGTTGTAACTCTACCTTTGTTACATCAATTTGCCCTTAATCGACGAATGGAGGATATATTTCGACCAAACTAGAAATGCAATCTAACAACAAGAACTTATTTCTCATCCCGATTTAATTTTCACATCGCAACCCTGCCAAAAATAGTTAAAAAAACCTTTACGCAAATTGCGGGTTAATATTAAAAGATAAGCTTATTTTTGTGCCTTGAACATTCGCGATTTAATAAACAGATACAAAACCGACGATAGGGTAACTCAATTTACCAAAGCGTTGAATGCGACCAAAAACCCAAAGATACAATTAAAGGGATTGGTGGGTTCGGCCGATGCTATTGTTGCACTTTCTTCTTATTTCCTGTTACACAAACCTATCCTGTTCGTTTTACCGGATAGGGAAGAGGCGGCTTATTTTCAATCCGACCTGGAAAGTGTGCTGGATAAACAGGTTTTACTTTTTCCTTCTTCGTACCGCAAATCTTTCGATTTTACGCAGGTAGATACAGCAAATGTATTGGCCCGTGCAGAGGTGTTGAACGAACTGAACCACGATTCTGAATACGGAAAAATTGTCGTGTCTTATCCGGAAGCCATTGCCGAAAAGGTGATCGACCGCTCTGCTTTAGAAAAAAACACATTAGAAATTAGTTTAGGTGCAAAGTTAGGCATTGATTTTATCAACGAGTTTTTAATTGATTACGATTTCGACCGCAGGGATTTTGTTTACGAACCGGGGCAATTTTCCATCCGTGGGGGTATTGTAGATATATTTTCTTTCTCTTCTGATTTGCCTTACCGTATTGAATTTTTCGGCGATGAGGTAGAAAGTATCAGAAGTTTTGAAATTGAAAGTCAGCTTTCGGTTGCCGATGTTAAGTCGCTTACCATTGTGCCCAACGTTCAGGCAAAGTTTTTAACGGAAAGCAACATCAGCATTCTTGATTATATTGATCAGGACACCCAGCTTTGGTTTAAGGATGTCGAGTTTACCCTCGATATTGTTAAAGCGGGATATAAAAAAGCGGTTGAACTTTGGAAAGCACTTTCGCTTGATGATAAGAATAAAAACCCGGATTGGATTGATCCAAAATTTGCTTTTAGCGACGAGAAATTATTGGGCGATCACCTTCAGGATTTCCCCTTGGTAGAATTTGGCAAACAGTTTTTTTATAAAACTGATAACCGCTTTGAATTTGAAACCAAACCACAGCCATCATTCAATAAAGATTTCAATCTGCTGATCCATAACCTAAAGGAGAATGAAAAGGCAGGAATTATCAATTTTATTTTTACCGATTCGCCAAAACAGATTGAGCGTTTATATGCCATTTTAGAGGATATTGACAAAACAGCCAAGTTTACGCCGATCAATAGCATGTTGCGCGAGGGTTTTGTAGATCCGCAGATCCAGACCGCATTTTACACAGATCACCAGATCTTTGATCGTTACTATAAATACAAGCTTAAAAAAGGTTATCAGAAAAGTCAGGCCATTACCTTAAAAGATTTAAGGGAACTGAAATCTGGTGATTACGTTACCCACATCGATCATGGCATCGGCAAATATGCCGGACTTGAAAAGGTTGAGGTAAATGGCAAAACTCAGGAGATGATCCGTTTAATTTATGCAGATAACGACCTGCTTTATGTAAACATTAACTCCCTAAACCGCATTGCCAAATACAGCGGCAAGGAAAGCGGTGTACCTAAAATGAATAAGCTGGGTACAGATGCCTGGGACAAGCTAAAAAAAACAACTAAAAAAAAAGTTAAAGATATCGCCCGGGACCTGATCAAGCTTTATGCTTTGCGCAAAACCCAGGCCGGAACGGCATTTTCGCCAGATAGCTATTTACAAACGGAACTGGAAGCATCTTTTATTTACGAGGACACCCCTGATCAGTTAAAAGCGACGCAGGATGTGAAAAAGGATATGGAATCGCCACATCCAATGGACCGTTTGGTTTGCGGTGATGTGGGCTTCGGAAAAACCGAGATTGCCGTACGCGCCGCATTTAAAGCAGTAGCAGAAGGCAAACAGGCAGCGATCCTGGTTCCTACAACCATTTTGGCCCTACAGCATTTCAAAACGTTCTCTTCCCGTTTAAAAGATTTCCCGGTTACAGTTGATTACATTAACCGTTTTAAAACCAGTAAACAGATCAAAGATACCTTAGCCGAAGCTGCTGCAGGTAAAGTTGATATTTTGATCGGTACACACCGTTTGCTGAGCAAAGATGTAAAATTTAAAGATCTCGGCATCATGATTATTGATGAAGAGCAGAAGTTTGGCGTTACCGCAAAAGAAAGGTTAAAAGCTGTTAGGGTAAATGTTGATACTTTAACCCTTACGGCGACTCCAATTCCGAGAACCTTGCATTTTTCTTTAATGGGGGCAAGGGATTTATCGATCATCAGCACACCACCACCAAACCGCCAACCGGTAAGTACCGAATTGCATGTTTTTAATGATAAATTGATCCAGGAAGCCGTTCAGTTCGAATTAGACCGTGGCGGACAGGTATTTTTTATCCATAACCGGGTTAACGACCTGATGCAATTGGGTGGATTAATTCAGAAATTGGTTCCAAAGGCAAGAATTGGTATTGCGCACGGACAGTTAGATGGTGACCAACTGGAAGATGTGATGCTCGATTTTATTAATGGCGAAAAAGATGTTTTAGTGGCCACTACCATTATCGAAGCTGGTTTAGATATTCCGAACGCCAATACCATCATTATCAACCATGCACACATGTTTGGTTTGAGCGATTTGCACCAGATGCGTGGTAGAGTAGGCCGGAGCAATAAAAAAGCTTTCTGCTATTTACTCTCACCACCATTATCTACTTTAACCTCCGAAGCGCGTAAGCGTTTAAGCGCAATCGAAGAGTTTTCTGATCTTGGCAGTGGCTTTAATGTAGCCATGCGCGATTTAGACATCCGCGGTAGTGGAAACCTATTGGGTGCAGAGCAAAGTGGTTTCATTGCCGAAATCGGTTTTGAAATGTACCACAAGATCTTGGACGAAGCCATACAAGAACTAAAGGAGGCTGAATTTAAGGGATTGTTCGAAAATGAACCTGCCCGTCCGTTTGTGGGCTTTACGCAGGTAGATACTGATCTGGAATTATATATTCCGGATGCCTACATTACCAATATTACCGAGCGTTACAATTTATATACAGAACTTTCTAAACTCGATAATGAAGCTGAACTTGCCATTTTTGAAAAACATCTGGCAGATCGTTTCGGACCAGTTCCACCACAAGTAAAAACCATGTTGAGTGTGGTGCGTTTGCAGTGGCTGGGCAAGAAATTGGGCTTCGAGAAAATCAGTTTCAAGAAAAATAGTTTGCGGGGATATTTCCTAAGCGATAAACAATCGGCTTATTTCGATTCGAATACCTTTACCAGGATTTTAACTTTTGCACAAAACCATCCACGGATGTGTAATTTAAAAGAAGTAAAAAATACGCTAAGGATTGCTTTTGATAATGTAAAAACCGTTGAGGAAGCAATCGAAACGTTGGAACTTATCGACTAAAAACATTAATTCAGTCAACGGACTGACTCAATTAACGTTAATTCGGTCAATGAACTGACTGAATTAATGTTTTTCAAATTATCAGCACTACCTTAAAATAAAAATGTTAGACCCAACCTTATTGCTCGATTTAGTGAAAATGCAAATGCCTTATGGAAAATATAAAGGTTACCTGATCTGCAATATCCCTGAAAGTTATTTGCTTTGGTATAAGGATAAGGGCTTCCCGAAAGGTAAATTGGGCGACTTAATGGCTACGATGTTTGAAATACGGGTGAATGGCTTAGAATACCTGTTAACGCCATTGAAGAATCAAAATCGGTAGTTAGAATGATAGTATAGATGAATCGTCATTCCTAACTTGATTGGGAATCGTAATGCCTTAGTAGGGTTGCATTAAGATTCCCGCCTGCGCGGGAAAGACGACCGTTCTCTAGAATCTGTCACTATGAGTGTATTCAAAAGACCTGTTACAATCTTCATCCTGAACTAGTTTCAGGATCTAACCGCATAACCATTTAATAGATGCTGAAATAAATTCAGCATGACGAGGAAGGTAAATTCTCCGCAGATCAAAATGATTTTAGCAGAAAAAAATCTGCGTCGATCAGCGTAATCTGCGGGAAACAAATCTATATCTCACAACCATTTTCATCACAAACCGCATCATCATTTTTATTTAATGAGGTAAGTGTGGTTTTAGGTTGAGTTTCTTTCCATTCTGTAAAACTCTGGGTAAGCGCATCGGTAAAAGCCTGAACAGGTTGAGCACCTGAAACGCCATATTTGCGGTCCATTACAAAATAAGGAACCCCTCTAATACCTAAATTCTGGCTTTCATAAATATCATAACGAACAGCTTCGCTAAATTGATCTCCTTTTAAAACCTCTTCTGCTTCAGCGCGATTTAACCCAATTTCTTCAGCAAGATCAACTAAAACATCGGTTTCGCCAATATTTTTACTGTTTACAAAATGTGCTTCAAACAGTTTTTCTTCCGCTAAATCTTGTAGACTATGTTTGGCTGCCAGGTGGATCAAACGATGTGCGTTAAAGGTATTTGCTGGAATATTGTTATCAAAATCGATGCTTAAGCCTGCATTTGCAGCCATATCAACAACCTGCTTAGTCATTTGTTTGGCTTGCTCAGCCGGCATTCCTTTACTTCTCGAAAGGTAATCGTATACCGTTTCATTATTGGTATTGTGATACTCCGGATTGAGCTGAAAACTCTTCCAATCTATTTCAATTTCATTTTTGAAGGGCAATTTTTCTATCGCCTGTTCAAAATGTCTTTTCCCGATATAGCAAAACGGACACATTACATCCGACCAGATTTCTACTTTCATAGCACAAAATTAAGGTGATTATAATTGGCTATAGTAAGGCCAAAGTAAAAAGCTACTATCATTTAGGATAGTGGCTTCTATATTAATCATAGAATGTCATTCTGAGAGACAATTTATTGTACAAAATTCATATACATTGACAAGAAAATCTTAATAATTGATCTGCTACGACGAACCGTCATTCCCAACTTGATTGGGAATCTTAATGCCTTGGTAGGTTTGCAGGTGCATTACGATTCCCGCCTGCGCGGGAATGACGACCGATCAGGAAGCTCAACATGGCAAACTCAATTATAACTATTTATACAACTGGTTAAATATTAACTTAAAAGTACCGTGCGTTTGTGCTCTAAATGTAATTTCGGGTCCGAAGGCAATCAATTTACCTTTCCCAACTTTTGCTTCAAAAGCCGTTACCCCGTCTTGCAGGTAAGCCTGCCCCCATGCCCAGCCGCTGCGCAGCGGTGTGGCGTTTTTGAACCACATTAAAGGTTTAATCTTACCAGAAGCAATGGCGTCGCCAGTGAGTTTAAAAACCGGACTATTATCAAAATAGATATCGGCTTCCTTTTCCATGCCCCAATTGGTAGGCAAAGAAGTATCTACACCAACATTTAAAACACTTCCAGGAACATAGTATTTTTCAGCAGGTAATCGTTTTTCCTCTCCATTTACAATTTCGACCATTGCATTACGAACAGGTAAATTTAAGTGATAAGCCAGGTTAGTACTGCTGCCAATGGTTACAATATTGCCGCCCGCTTCTAAAAATTTCTTTAACTCATGGATTGATTTATCAGTGCTGATCTTGCCTAAACGGTTTCTAAATTCCTGAGGGATTTCTTCCGCCTTTGGACCAAAAGATCTGTTTCCAAATCCTCCGCCCTGAACCGATGGAATTGCACCGCCCACAAAAATGATTACATCGTATTTAGATTTTAAATTTCCCGCATCAATGTCCTGCGGATAGATTACCGTAGCATTATAATGGTACTGTTCCATTAAAAACCGCACCCAACCCGAAGCCATAGAACCACCATAAGTATCCCAAAGGGCAATTCTTTTGGCAAAGATTTTAATTTTATCCTTTGGGGCAGCGGCGACTTTTAGCATAATGTTTGCTTTTTCCAACACCGATTTTCCTACTGATGAAACATAAAAGTCTCCATTTTCAGTAGAGCGGTAAACCTCAACTTTGTTTTTCAATAGATCATTAACTGCGGTATAAGAATCATTTTGTGCTGCACTTAAGACATAACCTGATCCATTTGGTAGTTTATGCTCTGGCTTTAAGAGTTCCCCATAAGGATTTTTTTCAAACGGTCCTGAAAAATCGTCAAGAATACGGTCGAACTTCACATCCATCAGATATGCCAAAGTCCATCCGGCGGCATCATAAGGAGGAATTGGTGCACCGCCTTCGTATTTGAAATCATTTGGGTGATCTTGCGGTTCAAACATATCCAAAACGTGCGGACGGAAAGCCTGATCGGTTTTTACCACATAACTTCCTGCAGGGTAATTTTTCCCCGCAACGGTAAATGAAGCCTTTGCTTTTTGCACCACAATTCCCGTTCTGATCAATGCATTCAAAAACTTAATGGCAGAGTTAAAATCGGGCTGATCGGCACTTAAAATGTATCCGCGCGGATCTCTGTTTGCCGGTGCTTTCATCACCGTATCAAAAGCTTTCATGCTCATCTGTCGCCTTGGGCTAAAATCAGCATCTCCACCGGTAATCGGGACACCTTTTTCGACTTTTGCAGCGTTGTTAATGGCTTCAATTCTCTTCGGAGAGAAAGACCAGGTATCCTTTTTACCTCTTTCGATCGAATTTTTGCCCATCTGGTAAATGTTATACAACAATTCGTCGCGATAACGTTGTGCATAATTTAAAACAGCATAGTTTAGCGATACCGAATAGTCGATAGAGTTTTTAAAATACCATTTCCTTGGGGTAATCGGGTTTGGCGAATCGCCGTTCGGCAGTAATCTCGAAGGAACCAACGGGATTTCAGAAGGGGTAGGGTTCCCGATAATTTCGGTCAGGAGCCCGATCATGTTATGAAAATAGGTTGTGGTTCTTAAACCGCCATTGTACCAGGTAGAATAAACCGATCCTCCCCGCTGGGTATAACCAGGCTTGTTTTCTACATTCATGCGGTTGTGCATGGCCGCACCGACAGCATCTAAACTGGTTAATAGTGTTGGATCGAAAACATAATTAAACGGATCACGATAGGGTGGGCCTGCAACAACGGTTCCTGCCGGACCAGCCTGATGGTGGTTATACATAATCTGTGGGATCCATTCTACAAAAAGCTGACGACCGATATTTTGTGTTTCTTTAAGGTTTAACATAAAGAAATCACGGTTGTTATCATGTCCCGCATATTTTTCGTACAAAACAGGAAGTCCGGAAGTTGTTCTTTTCTTCGGATCTTTATCCCTCATGTACCAATTGCTTACCAGCTCCTGACCATCAGGGTTTGCATGAGTAAACAAAATGATTACATTATCCAAAATACGCAAAGTTTCAGGGTCTTTTCTGGAGGCAAATTCGTATACCGTTTGGATCAGCTGATGGGTGCCAACCACTTCATTTGCATGCAGGCCTCCATCTATCCATACTACTGCTTTACCTTCCTGTGCCAATACTTTGGCCTGCTCAGGCGTAATTTCGGCATGGGCCAGTTGTTGTGAAATTTCTTTATAACGATCTAATTTCTTCAGGTTTTCAGGTGAAGAAACAATCAGCATATACTGACTTCTGCCTTCTTCGGTTTTCCCAATATCAACTAGTTTAATACGGTTAGAAGCTGTTGCAAGCTTTTTAAAGTAGGCTTCTGTTTGGGTGTAATTGGCCAGTTGATAATCCTCGCCGATATCAAAACCAAAATGCGATTTTGGAGTGGGCACTTCCTGGGCCAGTACCACACAGCTATTTACCATTAAAAAAGCAATGCAAAGCCCTTTATAGCAGGTTTTCATCATAATAAGAGTTTAAGTCAGGTAATCAAATATAACAGAGAATAAGCTCCAAAAAGGGCTTGCTGTAAATTTGTTACAAGTTTTAAATCCTAATCCATACATTTGCCTTGATGTAAGTTCTTAACTTTATTTTTCATCAACCGATACAGGTTCCCGGAATTACAACCGGGATTAATAGGGAATCGTGTGCAAATCACGAGCTGTCGCGCAACTGTAAATTCTGTCTTTAGCAAAAAGACAACGGTCTTATCATTCATGCCACTGTTCCGTTTTACCGGGATGGGAAGGCGATAAGATCGGGAATAAGTCAGGAGACCTGCCTATATTGAATTGACGGTGCTTTCGCGTTATAAAGTAATTGGTCAGGTCTGATTGTACACAATAAAATTAAAATTTTATATGCTTGCTTTAAGCTTTTTGCTGATGAGTCGGCAGGCTGTGCTGTAACCTTTCCTTTTTTATTTTAACAGAAAAGTATAAAATACTGATTTGAGCTTTTAAACGATTTATTTACTTAATCTTTAAAAGAGATGCTAACGCAAAATCTGGGCTATCCGCGAATAGGTAGCCAAAGGGAATTAAAGAAAATCTGCGAAAATTACTGGGCAGATAAAACTGGGTACAAAAATGTACTTCAGGTGGGAAAAAACATTCGCCACGAAAATTGGAAACTTCAAAAAGAAGCTGGAATTGATATCATTCCATCGAACGACTTTTCTTTTTATGATCATGTTCTTGATCATTCATTAACCTTTGGGGCAATACCGAAAAGGTACAACGAAGTGATCCTGAAAAAAGGAAATTCTGAACTTGATCTCTATTTTGCTATGGCAAGAGGCTATCAGAAAGAGGGATTGGATGTGGTAGCAATGGAAATGACCAAATGGTTTGATACCAACTACCATTACATTGTGCCCGAGTTTTACAAAGACCAGCCTTTTAAACTTTTCTCAACTAAAATTATCGATGAGTTTTACGAGGCAAAACAATTGGGTATTACCACCAAACCTGTTCTAATCGGTCCGGTTTCTTACCTTTTACTGGGAAAAGAAAAAGAAACTGGCTTTGAAAAAATAGACCTGATCAAAAATCTCCTTCCGGTTTATATCGAGATTTTATCCCGTTTAGATGCTTTGGATATAGAATATGTTCAGTTTGATGAGCCGTTTTTGACTTTAGACCTCACCGAAAAAGACAAGAAAGCTTATGAATATGCTTATAAAGAGATCAGAAAAGCTTTTCCTAGGTTAAAAATTGTTTTGGCTACTTATTTTGAGGGCTTAGGCAATAATTTAGCACTAACCTCTTCATTACCGGTAAATGTTTTACATGTCGATCTGGTACGAGCAGAAGATCAATTGACAGATGTCTTAGCCTCGTTAAAAGACGACACGATCCTTTCACTAGGTTTAGTAGACGGAAGGAACATCTGGAAAAGTGATTTCGAAAAATCTGTATCCATAATTAATCAGGTGGTAGAAAAAAAAGGATTGGATAAAGTGTGGATAGCACCATCCTGCTCATTAATTCACTCACCTGTTGATCTGGACAATGAAACCAATGAACAAAACCTCTCGGCAGAAATTAAACAGTGGCTGGCTTATGCGAAACAAAAAATTGCAGAAGTAGCTACCTTAAAAAAACTGATCACCAACGAAAGCCCTGCATCTACCCTGCAAAAACTTGAGGAAAACAAAAAAGCGATCGCTAATCGTAAAGTTTCTAAAATCATCCACAATCCGGAAGTAAAAGCGCGTGTTTTGGCCTTAAAAGAGCAAGATTCGAAACGTTTAAGTCCATTTTCGACTAGAAAAATAAAACAACAGGAGCTTAATTTGCCTATTTATGCCACTACAACCATCGGATCTTTTCCGCAAACGGCAGAGGTAAGAAGCTGGAGAGCAAAGCTTAAAAACGGAACTTTTACCACTGAAGAGTATGATGATCTCATCGCAAAAGAAACAGCAAAAGCCGTAACCTGGCAGGAAGAAATCGATCTGGATGTTTTGGTTCATGGTGAATTTGAGCGTAACGATATGGTTGAATACTTCGGTGAGCAACTGGATGGTTTCGCTTTCTCTAAAAATGGCTGGGTACAAAGTTATGGCTCACGCTGTGTAAAACCCCCGATCATTTTTGGTGATGTTTCGCGTCCGAAACCGATGACGGTAAAATGGACCGCCTATGCACAGTCACTTACCTCAAAATACATGAAAGGGATGTTGACTGGTCCGGTAACGATTTTACAATGGTCATTTGTTCGAAATGATCAACCACGATCAGAAACCTGTACACAGATTGCCCTGGCTATCCGTGATGAGGTTTGTGACCTGGAAAATACAGGCATTAAAATCATTCAAATTGATGAGCCAGCCATTAGAGAAGGTTTACCATTGCGCAAAGCTGATTGGCAAACTTACCTCAACTGGGCGGTTAAAGCCTTTAAAATTTCGGCGAGTGGAGTGAAAGACGATACGCAAATTCACACACATATGTGTTATTCTGAGTTTAACGATATCATCCAGAATATTGCCGATATGGATGCCGATGTGATCACGATCGAAACCTCGCGTTCGCAAATGGAGTTATTGGATGCTTTTGCTGATTTTAAATATCCAAACGAAATTGGTCCGGGTGTATACGATATTCACTCTCCAAGGGTTCCGAAGAGGGAAGAAATGGTTCAATTGCTCAAAAAAGCAAAGGCTGTTATTCCCCAGGAGCAACTTTGGGTAAACCCTGATTGTGGCTTAAAAACCCGCGGATGGGACGAAACCAAAAAAGCATTGATCGAAATGGTTGAAGCTGCAAAAGAGATGCGTAAAACTGAAAAAGTGTTATCAGCAGATCTTCAGGCGAATTAATTCTTTTACTTTGGCAACTTTCTACTTAAAATAACTACGAAAGTTGTCAAAGCTTTTTACTCATCATATATTTACCCCATGACATTAGAAGAAAGAATAGAAAATTCAAAAACCAGTATTTTTAAAGCCGTTTTCCCAAATACAACCAACCATTACGATACACTTTTCGGAGGAACAGCGATGCATTTAATGGACGAAGTTGCTTTTGTCACCGCAACCCGCTTTAGCCGGCAGATTATGGTTACCGTAAGTAGCGACAGGATTGATTTTAAAAAACCGATTCCTGCAGGCACCATCATAGAGCTTATTGGTAAGGTAAGCCATGTGGGTAACACCAGTTTAAAAGTTAATGTAGAGATTTATATCGAACAGATGTATGCCGAAGGAAGGGAACTGGCCGTTCATGGCGATTTTACTTTTGTGGCCATCGATGAAAACAAAAAGCCAGTACAGGTAATCAAGTAATATTATAAATCTTCTATAAAGTGGATAGAAATCATCAGATTTAAATCTCTAAATTTGATTATGGAGCATCAACATACGGAAGAAGAGTTAAAGAATATTGCGAAACAATTAAGCTGTCCTGAAGGTGAACATGGCATTAAAACAGGAGAGATGATGCATACCAGTAATGTCGGCATGACCACTTCTGCAATTGAGGCATTAGATCTTAAAAGCAATGAAACTGTTTTAGAAATCGGTCATGGGAATGGTGGCCATATCGCTCAATTATTATCAAAAGCAGAAAATCTAAAATATTACGGAGCCGATATTTCAGAAACGATGATTGCTGAAGCAAAAGAAATCAATCACGATCTTATTGATAAAGGTACTGTCCGTTTTGAACTAACGGATGGAGCTACGCTACCTTTTAAAAATAATCAGTTCGATAAAATTTTTACCGTAAATACCCTCTATTTCTGGAGCAATCCAATCAAATACCTTAACGAAATTAAGCGCACTTTAAAACCAAATGGCATTTTTGCCTTATGTTTTGCCGATAAAACCTTTATGCAAAATCTTCCTTTTACTTCCTATGGGTTTACGCTATATGGAATAGAAAAAGTAATGCAATTATTAGAAGAAGCTGGTTTTACAATTAAAGATACTGCTAAAAAATTAGAGCGGGTGCAAAGTAAGACCGACGAAAAGATAGAGAGGGAATATTATATTGTAACGGCTACAGCATAAGAAACACATTATAGTCCTCGTTTATAACGAGGATTAGCGAGAATAGCGATAGTATCGCTAATAACAAAACTACATTACAAATGTGAATCTCATTCATCCTCGTTACAAACGAGGACGATAAATAAACCTTTAATACAAAATCAGATACAAGTAGGCGTAAACTACCGGAGCAGCCAATAACAATCCATCAAAACGATCTAATAAGCCGCCATGCCCAGGTAACAATCCACCACTATCTTTTGTATCCAAACTGCGTTTAAGCATCGATTCTACCAAATCGCCCAGTGTACCAAAACTTGCAATTAATACAGCCATACCAGCCCAAACCCAAGCCGGGCTTTCAGTAAAGAGAAAAGATAAACCAAAACCAACCAAAACACTAGTGAACATACCCCCAAAAAATCCTTCCCAACTTTTCTTTGGCGAATGACGTTCGAACAATTTACGTTTACCGTATTTTACACCAAACAGATAAGCACCTGTATCATTTGCCCAAAGCATCAATAAAAATGCGAGTGGTAAATGAAAGTTATATTCATTCCAGTTTTTTAAAAAGCCCAGGGCGTGGAAAAAACAGAAAGGAATGGTTACATAAACAAAACCAACAAAAGTGTAAGAGATATTGGCGAATGGAATTTTGTTTTTCTTGTACAGCTCAGTAATAAAAACGGAGAAAATGAGCGGGATGCAAAGCAACAGGTATTTAACATCATATGCTAAGTAATGTAAGCCTGCAGCCATTAAAAAGATTAAAGATCCTGCTGCCAGACCAATATTCCGATGTGGCCTGATACCTGAATTTTTAATCAGCTTATAAAACTCGAACAAGGATAAAACACTTAGAATGAGGTAAAAGACTGTAAACGTATAACTCCCCAAAAAGATAGAGCCAAGCATTACGATGGTAAAAAAGAAAGCGGTTATTGCCCTGGTTTTCATGTTAAAAATGTAAAATGGGAGATGTAAAATGGATGATGTTTAGCCTGTTATTCAATTTCGTTTTGAACGATGTATTCTATGGCTTTATCGAAATCTACCTTATTCACCAAAACATTTATTTCGCCAATATTATAAGCCGAGAGCTGTTTATTTATTGTTACTGCCGGGATGCCAGCCTCTGTTAGTCCCTGTTTTAATACCTCTGCCCCAAAGGCATCGCTGGTGGTATATACTTTAACCCAATTTTCGCTCACGTGTTGCGTTATCTTTAAAAAATTTAAACAAAGCTATGGTAATTATTGCACTAATTAAATAGCCATACCACGGAAAACCAATCGGTTCATCAGCTTTATCGAGTGGCATGTGATGTTTTTGCATATAAAAAGCAGCACAAACCGCATAAGCATTGTTTAAAAAATGCGCCACCATGGCATACCAGATGCTTCCGCTATAATAATACAGATAACCAAAGCCAGCACCCAGTAACATGCGTGGCAAAAATCCATAAAACTGGAGATGGATTGCACTAAAGATAATGGCCGTACTCCAAATGGCGACGTGATGATTGCCCATCATTTTTTGCAACGAACCCTGTAGCCCTGCCCTGAAAAAGAGCTCTTCGCCAATAGCAGGCAATACCGCTATCATAATCAGGTTAACCACAAAATCCCAATTGCTCCTCACCGTAATGAGTTGAATGGTCATTTTCATAGCTTCCTGTTCCTTCATCTTCATCCAGTTTTCTACCCCCTTTAAAAACTCTGGAAGCACCATTTTTTGATTAAGTACAGCTACCCATTCCATAAAGGGCATACTAAAAATCATGATCGCTAAAACCAATATCAAGGGAATAAAAGATGGCTTATTAAACCCATAAAAAGTATTTGGTTTTTGTCCTTCTGTATAAGCTAAAACAATAGGAGGTAATATAAACATCCCGATCGAACTAAAAATCTGGATTATTTTTAAGGCCGTTATATACTTAGGATCACCACTCAATATCATCCCAAATTCGTTAAATATGGAGGTGCCATAAACAATTGCAACGGCTATAAAACCTAATAATGTGCATATTACCGCACCAGCGGCCCAGTAAACGCAAAGTAAAAATATCTGTAAAAGTGGGTGGCTGCCTTTGCGGATGGGTGTTACAAAATTCATTATTTGTACCTTTGTGTGTTTTATTAATTGTTGAAGATAGAAAATGTCTGTTAAGATAGGAAATATAGATTTAGGTGAGTTCCCCTTATTGCTCGCTCCAATGGAGGATGTAAGCGATCCACCCTTCCGTTACGTATGCAAAAAAAACGGGGCTGACATGATGTATACCGAGTTTATTTCTTCGGAAGGCTTAATTCGCGACGCGGCAAAAAGCAGACAAAAACTTGACATTTTCGAATACGAAAGACCGATCGGCATCCAGATTTTTGGTGGAGATATCGATCACATGCGCGAAGCCTCAGAAATTGCTTCTGCCGCAGGTCCGGATCTTGTGGATATTAATTATGGCTGTCCGGTAAAAAATGTGGTTTGCAAAGGTGCTGGCTCCAGCTTATTGCAAGATATTGATAAAATGGTAAAAATGACTGATGCAGTAGTTAAAGCTTCGCATTTGCCTGTTACCGTGAAAACCCGCTTAGGCTGGGACGACAATACCAAAAATGTTTATGAGGTTGCCGAGCGACTACAGGATGTGGGTATCCAGGCGCTTACCATCCATGGCCGAACAAGGGCTCAATTATATAAAGGCGAGGCAGATTGGGCACTTATACGCGAAATTAAACGCAATCCACGCATCAAAATTCCAATTTTTGGCAATGGTGATGTAGATAGTCCTGAAAAAGCAGCCAACTGGCGTATGGAATATGAGGTAGATGGCATTATGATCGGTCGTGCGGCCATTGGTTACCCCTGGATTTTCCGCGAGGTAAAACACTTCTTCAAAACCGGCGAACACCTTGCCGGACCAACTATTGAAGAAAGGATTGACGTTTGTCGTACCCATTTGGATAAATCGCTGGAATGGAAAGGTCCTAAAACAGGGATTTTCGAAATGCGCCGCCATTACGCAAACTATTTTAAAGGTCTGCCAGATTTTAAACCTTACCGTATGCGTTTGGTGGCAGAGCCCGATATTAACAACATTTACAGCATTTTAGAAGAAGTGGCAGAGAAATTTGCCGACTACGACGCCACTAAAGTACTGGCTTGATTTTTGAAAGGTTTTTTCTTACATTCGTTATCATCATGGTTACAGCTATTACAGACGGGGTTAAAGTTTCAGTTGAAACAGTTTACCAGCCAGAATATTCAAATCCGGCCAACGAGCATTTTATGTTCGCTTATCGTGTAGAAATTTCCAACCTTTCTGATTATGCTGTGCAGTTAATGCGCCGCCAATGGTTAATTTTCGATTCGAACTCCAGCCGCAGGGAAGTAGAAGGTGAGGGTGTTGTCGGTTTGCAGCCTATTATTCAACCTGGCGAAACGCATGTGTACGTTTCAGGTTGTAACCTAAAAACTGACATGGGTAGCATGAAAGGTAGATATTTGATGAAACGCGATATCGACGGCTCAGAATTCGATGTCGATATTCCCGAATTTCAATTGGTAGCCCCTTATAAATTAAATTAATTTTTTTCTTTATTTTTGTCACCCTGAGCGTAGTCGAAGGGCGAAACCAACATTCATTTTTTAGAAAAGCAATTTCAGCATTTCATTTTAATGTTAGTCCTGCTTTCCATTTCAAGTCCGCACTCGTTCCTCGCTTAAGGGCTTTCCATTTCAATCAGGTTTAAATTGCAATGTTTCTGCCAATATCAAAGGTTTAACAGCATGGCGTGTAAACTGTTATTCTTGAACCCTGCAACCCTAAATTTACAACCTACCGTGCCACTTAAACCCGATCGAAGCGAGATGCCGATATTTTTCTATCGGCAGAAGCGGGAGCGGGACCGAAGCACTCCTATTACCACAAAACCTGCTTTCCAAAAAACAGGATTTATATCATAGAAAGGCAATTTCAGCATTTCAGATAAATCCTTCTTCTTGAACCCTGCAACCCCAAATTTACAACTTACCGTGCCACTTAAACCCGATCGAAGCGGGATGCCGATATTTTTCTATCGGCAAAAGTGGGAGCGGGACCGAAGCACTCCTATTACCACAAAACCTGCTTTCCAAAAAACAGGATTTATATCATAGAAAGGCAGTTTCAGCATTTAGTACAAATCCTTTTTCTGCACCCTGCAACCCCAAATTTACAACTTACCGTGCCACCTAAACCCGATCGAAGCGGGATGCCGATATTTTCTACAGTCAGAAGCGAGAGCGGGACCGAAGCATTCCTATTCCCACCGAAAGTGCTTTCCAAAAAAACTTTATTAAAATACCTTCAAACCAAAAACGGCCAGGATCATTATCCCAGCCGCATTGTATTTTCATAATTGGATATTCCTTAATCCCTGCTTCTTCCAAAAAGCATTGATGCGTAATATAATAAATTTGCAAGTGCGCCAACCGCTGCTACCACATACGTCATAGCTGCCCACCAAAGTGCATCTTTAGCTTGTGCATTTTCTTCCTGTGTTTGCATTACACCATTATTGTTTTTTAGCCAGGCCAATGCACGGTTACTGGCATCAAATTCGACTGGCAAGGTAATGATACTAAATATGGTTACCAATGCTAAACCTACTACACCAATGGCCAAAACAATTGGGTTTCCGGTAAAACCTATTAACAATACTCCAATTAATAATACCCATTGTAAAAGATTAGATGATATGCTTACTACCGGCACCATGCTGCTTCTTAACTGTAACCAGTTATAGGATTTAGCCTGTTGCACTGCATGTCCACATTCGTGAGCCGCCACCGCCGCTGCTGCTACGCTTCGGCTATAATATACATCTGTACTTAAATTAACGGTTTTATCTGATGGATTGTAATGATCTGTTAATTGCCCTTCGGTACTCATCACTTTCACGTCATATATCCCATTATCATGTAG
Organism: Pedobacter sp. D749; assembly: GCF_019317285.1. Lineage (NCBI taxonomy): Bacteria > Pseudomonadati > Bacteroidota > Sphingobacteriia > Sphingobacteriales > Sphingobacteriaceae > Pedobacter > Pedobacter sp. D749. Next base: position 4,989,212 of record NZ_CP079218.1, on the reverse strand, counting down.
CATTCTTTCCGCTACCTCCTTGCCCGATAAACCAGAGCTTAATTGCATCTCGGCATACTTGGAAAACTTGTTTCTAAACCGCCATTGTACAAACATGCTCAGCAATAATACCGGGATGATTAATATTAAATAAACTCCCATTTTCTTATGTATGTTTTTCGTTTGGCATATATCAAAAAGCGTTCCCATATTATTTGAATGTTAAAAAACAGTACATTTATATTATGTTATTTGATCTTTCATACTGGGAAAAAGAATCCTTTTTAAATTATGATGTCATTATTATCGGTAGCGGAATTGTGGGTTTAAATGCTGCCATTCACCTTAAAAAATCAGCACCATCCTTAAAAATTATGATACTGGAACGGGGCCTTTTGCCAGCTGGTGCAAGTACAAAAAATGCGGGTTTCGCCTGCTTTGGCAGTATTTCTGAACTCATAGTGCAAGAAGAAACCTGCGGACAGGAACAGCTTGCCTCACTGATAGAAAGAAGGTGGAAAGGTCTGCTCAAACTGCGTAACTTATTGGGCGATAAAACCATTGATTACCAATGTTTAGGCGGATACGAATTATTTAAACAGGAACATCATTTTTTGGCCGACACATGTGTATCCAAAATTGAACATTATAACTATCTTATTAACGACATTATTGGAGCCAATGCTTTTAGCATTAGCAATAATAAAATAAAAGCTTTTGGTTTCGAATCAATTGAAACTTTGATCGAAAACCGATATGAGGCACAGATTGACAGTGGTAAAATGATGTTTGCTTTAATCCAATATGCACAACAACTCGGAATCTGTATTTTTAATAGTTGCAAGGTAGATCGTTTGATTCAGGAAACAGATGGCTCTCATTTAATAACCAAAAACGCAACCTTTTTTTGCAAGAGATTAATATTAACCACCAATGCATTTATTAAAGAGTTATTACCTAGTGCCGATATTACTCCAGGCCGTGGACAGGTTTTAATTACCAAACCCATTAAAGATTTAAAGATAGCAGGTACTTTCCATTACAATAAAGGTTATTACTACTTCAGAAATATAAATAACAGAATTTTATTGGGTGGCGGCCGCAACATTGATTTTAAAGCAGAAGAAACCACTACATTCGGACAAACCGAACCCGTACAACTGGCGTTGGAAAATTTACTAAAAGACGTAATCTTACCGAAAACCGCTTTCGAAATAGATTATCGCTGGAGCGGCATCATGGCTTTTGGAAAAACTCTTGAACCATTTATAGAAGAGATTAAGCTGAATATCTTTTGTGCCACGAGGTGTAACGGAATGGGCGTTGCTATTGGCGCTCAAACAGGAGAAGATGTAGCGAATTTATTGTTGAATAAATTATAGTTGTTTTTTACCACAGAGAACACGGAGAAAAAGCACAGAGAACATAGAGTTTGGCTTTCTTTAAAGATCCTTCATTGCATTCAGGATGACAAACAGTGGCAAAGGAGTGACATCAATTCCATCATCCATCTTACATTTTACATCATTTAAACACCACCGTTTTATTACCGCTTACAAAAACACGGTCTTCAAAAATAAGTTCCAATGCTTCTAATAATACTTTTTTCTCTATCTCTTTACCAGCACGAATCATTTCTTTTACCCCAAAATTATGGTCGATGTGATTGGTATGTTGTGTAATAATCGGACCTTCATCCAAATTATTGGTAACAAAATGTGCAGTAGCCCCGATAATTTTTACCCCACGCTCAAAAGCCTGTCGATAAGGATTGGCACCAATAAAAGCAGGTAAAAAAGAATGATGAATATTGATGATTTTACCTGCATAGTCTTTTACAAAATCAACTGAAAGAATCCGCATAAATTTAGCTAACACCAAATAATCTATCTCAAATCGATTGATAATAGTTTTTACTTCAGCCTCGAATTCACTTTTATCCTTATTATTATGATCCACGAAAAAATAAGGAATGCCTAGTTTTTCGGTAAAATCTCTCAGGCTTTCGTAATTACCAATGACACATTGAACATTAGCACCTAAAGTTTTAAACTGGTTTTTAATCAGTATTTCTGCCAAACAGTGGTACTCCTTTGTTACTAAAACAACAATCTGTTTCTCCTGTTTGGTAATTAAATTTACCTCAGCAGCATTGGGAAGATTTTCTAAAAGTTTTTCCTTTAATTTTTCCGCATCTTCTAAATCTCCGGTACAGGCAATCCTTGTAAAAAATGCTTTATTGGCTTCATCAACAAACTCGCGCATGGCGATAATATTCAATTGATGTGCAGCCAGCACACGGGTAATATTGGTAACCAAACCAACTTGATCGGGGCAGGAAATAAGGACTGTTAATGCGTTCATTTATAAAATGCTAATGCCCAATTATAGAAAAATTTTACGGTTTTTTATGTTTCAATTTGACTAATTTTTTTTGGTATATCTATTTTAAATCTCCATTTTTACTAAAATTTTTATCATTATGGAGATTGTCGGCATTGCTTTACTAATTGTCATTTTAATTGTTCTTGTCATTTTGTTGCTAAAGAAACCCCAGGCTGCACTATCTGTTGTATCGGTAGAAGATTTTGAGCGGATGAAAAGCGAAAATGAAGTCTTAAAAATCAGTTTAGCCAAAGCCGATGAACGTGTTTCTAATTTATCTACCGAAAAAGATCACATTACTGCCTTGCTAAAAGAAGAACAACAACGCTTAATTGATGAATTACAGGCTGAACGCGATCGGCTTGCCGACGCCAACCGTGAGCTCGAAAGTACCAGATCATTCTACCTGGCCGAAAAAGAAAAATTGGCGGAACAAAAATTAAGTTATGAGCAATCGCAACAAAAGCTGAATAAAGATTTTGAATTGATTGCCAATAAAATTCTGGAAGAAAAATCTACCAAATTTATTGAACAAAACCGCACCAACCTGGATATTATCCTCAATCCTTTGAAAGAAAATATCAAAGCTTTTGAAGATAAGGTAGAAAAGGTTTACAAAGCCGAATCTGACGAAAGGAATATTTTGAAAGGTGTCATTTCTGAACTGCAGATTCAAAGCAAACTCATCCAGGAAGATGCCAATAATTTAACCAAAGCTTTAAAAGGCGATAGTAAAAAACAGGGAAACTGGGGCGAGATCATTCTGGAAAAGGTGCTGGAGCGCTCTGGTTTAGTGCGCGATCAGGAATACCGCATCCAGGCTTCTCATATCTCTGCCGAAGGTAGCCGGTACCAGCCCGATGTGGTAATCGACCTCCCGGATGACAAACACCTTGTTGTTGACGCTAAGGTAAGTTTGGTCGCTTATGAGCGTTCTGTATCAGCAGATACTGATGAAGAGCGTGAAGGCTATGTAAAACAGCACCTGGCCTCCATTAAGAACCACATCCAGGAACTATCTGCTAAAAACTATCAGGATTTATATAAAATCAATTCTCCGGATTTTGTTTTATTGTTTGTTCCAATCGAATCTTCTTTCAGTATTGCGGTTCAAAAAGATGCAGAACTTTTCAACTTTGCATGGGACAGAAGGGTAGTAATTGTTAGCCCATCTACTTTGTTGGCTACCTTACGTACTATTGCCAGTATGTGGAAACAGGAACGCCAAAACCGCAACGTAATGGAAATTGCCCGTTTGAGTGGCAGCATGTACGATAAATTTGTGGGTTTTGTGGCCGACATGGAAAACATTGGCAAATACATCAAAAACGGACAGGATGCTTATGATAAAGCCATTAACAAATTATCAATCGGTGCAGGTAATCTAACCAATACTTCTGAAAAGATTAAGAAATTGGGTGCGAAAGCTACTAAACAGATTGATACCAAATATTTAGATATTAACGAAACGCAAGATTTATAATTTTCATAATTATAAGGCAAAGCCGCCAGATTTCTGTAAATTATACAAAAAAAGGTTTTATAACAACAATGTCGTCATTTCGAGCGATTGCAACGAGTCGAGAACCCGAAGGCTCAGCGAAGCTAAATCTATATCAGCAGATCTCTCCATTTCGCTACGCTACAGTCGAGATGACGACATGTCGTTTTTAACTAAAGTCTATTTATTAAAAGCATTCCAGCCCTGAGCCTTCAGCTCATGTACTTTTTCTGATTTAGAAACCATTTTGCAGCCAGAATTTTTATCAGTAACATGTCCAATCACGGTGATATCTACATCATGTTTCAGCTTTTTATAATCCTCCTGACTGATAGTAAACAACAACTCATAATCTTCGCCACCACTTAAAGCACAAACCGTTGGATCTAAACCTAACTCGCGGGCAGTTTCATAAGTCATTGGATCTAAAGGAATTTTCTCTTCATAAATAGTGATTCCTTTATCTGATTGTTCTGCCAGGTGCAGTATTTCAGAAGCCAAGCCATCAGAAACATCAATCATTGATGTTGGTTTAATATTCATTTCATCTAAAAGTGCAACAATATCCATCCTTGCTTCTGGTTTCAATTGTCTTTCGATGATATAATCTTTACCTTCTAAATCTGGTTGGATCTGTGGGTTTTCCAGGTAAATTAATTTCTCTCTTTCTAAAATTTGCAGCCCTAAATAAGCACCACCCAAATCACCCGAAACACACAATAAATCATGTTCCTGAGCGCCATTTCTGTACACTACTTTATCTGCATCAGCATAACCAATACTGGTAATACTGATAACCAAACCTTGTTTACTTGAGGAAGTATCGCCACCGATTAAATCAATGTTATATTTATTGCAGGCCAGCTCAATGCCCTTATAAATTTCTTCTACAGCTTCAAGTGGAAATTTACTTGATAAACCCAGCGAAACCGTAATCTGACTGGCTTTTCCATTCATCGCATAAATATCACTCAAGTTTACCTGCACTGCTTTATATCCCAAGTGCATTAAGGGCACATAAGCCAAATCGAAGTGAATTCCCTCCAACAATAAATCGGTCGAAATCAAGGTCTGTTTTCCTTTTGCATCCAAAACGGCTGCATCATCGCCCACACCTTTTACCGAATAATCGTTTTTAATTTTGAAATTAGTGGTCAGGTGTTTAATTAACCCAAATTCTCCTAATTCATTAATATCTGTACGCTCTTTATTTTCAAACATATGCAATAGTTAGAGGCGAAGCCCCATATTTTTATTTTTTAAAATCAATTGTCATTCTGAGCATTAGCGAAGAATCTTTAACTGCACAAGCTGGTATTTCATAGCTAGCAGATCCTTCCTGCGTCAGGATGACAAATCCTTATTTTCCATCCAATTTTTACCTTCCGTAAACCTGGCAATTAACATCGCTGCAACATTATCGCCGGTCGCATTCAACAATGTAGCCATCGGATCAACCAAAGTTCCTATAATCATAGCTGGTGGCAAAGCTTCCGGTGGCAATTGGTAGGCAGAAATCATTAATAACTCCCCAATATAGCCACCATTGGGTATTCCACCCTCTACTATACTCACCAAAACCGTGATACCTAAGGCTAAAATAACGGTGTCTACATGAACCAAATCTTTACCAAAAATGGCAAAAACCACCGCAATTTTTATAATGGAACTAATGCTCGACCCATCTTTATGCAAAGTTGATCCCAAAGGAATCGTCACATTGGTAATGTAAGCAGGCACTCCCATTTTTGTTGTCCCTTCTAAATTAGCCGGAATAGTGGCAATACTACTACAGGTACCTATAGAAGTTAAAGAAGGTACAATATTATTTTTCCAAAATACTTTTATGGCTTTAAATCCACCTGCAACGAAAGCGTATAAAGTGAAAAAAACAATAAAATAAAATGCCCCAACACCATAATACAAACCTAAAGCTTTTGCATAGGTTCCAAAAAGCTGTGGACCGAATACACCAACCTGATAAGCAAAATAGGCACCTAAACCTATCGGCCCAAGTTTCATGATTAAAATGATGAGTTTTTTCATCACTTCATTACCTGAAACAAGGAATTTTTTAAAGCCTTCACCTTCCTTATCCGCGTATAAAGTAGAAAATCCCACCAAAACTGAAAAAATAATTAGTGCCAGCATATTTTTTCTACTTCCGATCTCGAAAAATTCACCTACGGTTAAAAGTTGCGTCATTTGTTCGCCAAATGATTGAATTTTTTCAGGTTCTGTCGGTATTGTTGCATTTCCCAATTGTTGATGGATTGGAAAAATCCACGTGGCTGCCAATGTTAACACTGCAGAAATCAATACCGTTGCGAGGAAAACCAAAACCATTACAGTTAATAATCTCCCCAGTTTTTTAGTCCGGTCTATATTTGCAATGGCTGATGAAACCGCAAAAAACACTAACGGAATAACAGCAGTAAACAACAGGTTCAAAAATATATCTCCTAATGGCTTTATACTTTCAACGCTTTTCCCAAAAATTAAACCTACTATACTTCCAACAGTAATACCTGCCAAAAGCCATAATAAGCCTGAGTAATTTTTAAGGATGTTGTTTTTTTCCATAAATACAAAATTAGACTTCCGAAGTTTTGCAAGCCTGCAGACTCTGGGAAACTTCGGAAGTCAGGCTTACAACCCCAATTCAGCCGAAATATCCAGCATCCTTTGAATCGGTTTACGGGCAAGCTCAATAATATGCTCAGGTACAGTTACTTCTGGCAAACCATTTTTAATACATAAATATAGTTTTTCTAAAGTATTTCTTTTCATATACGGGCAATCGTTACAGGCACAGCTGTTATTCGGCGGCGCCGGTATAAAAGTTTTTGTCGGATTCGCTTTTTCCATCTGGTGGATAATTCCACTTTCAGTAGCTACAATAAATTCAGTAGCAGGATTGGTAATCGTATATTTTAAAAGTCCAGTTGTTGAACCGATATAATCTGCCATTTTTAAAACTACTTCTTCACATTCCGGATGCGCAATAAATTTCGCATTCGGGTGACGTTCTTTTAGTTTCGTAATTTTCTCCTGCGAAAAAATTTCATGTACCATGCAGGCACCGTTCCATAATACCAAATCCCTACCTGTTTTTTTCGCAACGTAAGCACCTAAGTTACGATCTGGGCCAAAAATGATTTTTTGATCTTTCGGTAAACTCTCTACAATCTGCACCGCGTTGGTACTTGTACAAACAATATCACTTAAAGCTTTTAATTCGGCAGTGCAGTTTACATAGGTGATGACCAGGTGATCCGGATATTTTTCCTTAAACTTTCTAAATAAATGCGGCGGACAACTATCTGCTAATGAGCAACCTGCCTTTACATCAGGTAATAAAACCGTTTTATTAGGCGATAAAATCTTCGCCGTTTCGGCCATAAAATGGACACCTGCAAAAACAATTACATCTGCATCTGTTTTTGCAGCCTCCTGAGATAAGCCTAAACTATCGCCAATATAATCCGCAATATCCTGTATGTCAGGTTCTTGGTAATAATGTGCTAGGATGATGGCATTCTTTTCCTTTTTTAATTTCTCAATCTCTGCAAAAAGATCAAGTGTAGGATCAATTTCTTCTTCTGCGAAACCTTTTTTGTTGATTTCTTCTAAGACATCTATGTTCATTTTAAAATTTTCCTTTTTTGAATTTTGACGTTGGCCAAAGATAAAGCTTTCCACGTCTCAATAATTAATAAGTTATTTTAAATAAATAAATCTTGTTTGTTTATTAGTGTGTTAGTAATGTTGGCAAGTTGATAAAATTCTTTCTTTTATATAAGTTGTTAATCGTTTACTAACATTTAGATTACATTTTTATAATATCATAAGTTTGATTTCCAGGGTTATCGAAAATTGGTTCAATTTTTATCAATACTGGAATGTTAATTGTTTATAAGTGGGTAAAAAGTTAATTACTTGTATAAAGCTGCTTAAAAATTGCGCAAAAGATTGTGGCAAATTGTGTTTTTAGAGTAGCTTTAAACATTCAAATTTATTTGTTAGGATAATTTAGACATAGAGTTAACATTTATTAACTAGTTGTTAACATCGTGGATAAAGTAAATGTTTTTATTAATGAGAAAAGTAGATTTTCTGGTAATCGGTTCAGGTATAGCGGGTTTGAGTTTTGCACTTAAAGCTGCAAAGTTCGGTAAGGTTTTAATTGTTACGAAGTCGAATGAAGACGAATCGAATACAAAATACGCTCAGGGGGGCGTTGCAGTTGTGGTGGATAAAGGTGATTCTTTTGAAAAACATATAGAAGATACACTGATAGCGGGTGACGGATTATGCGATGAAAAAATTGTGGAAATCGTTGTAAAAGAGGGGCCTCAGCGTATTCAGGAGATCATTGACTATGGTATAAATTTCGATAAGGACAACGCTGGTTTTTACGATTTAGCTAAAGAAGGTGGTCACTCAGAACATCGCGTTTTGCACTATAAAGATATCACCGGATATGAGATTGAGCGGGTATTGCTAAGTGAAATACATGAGAATAACAACATAGAGATATTAACACATTACTTTGCGCTGGAGTTGATAACACAACATCACCTGGGTGAGTTTGTGGATAAACGTACCGAAGATATTAACTGTTATGGCATATATGCCTTTAACACAGAGCTTAACGATGTGGAAAAGATTGTGGCAAATGTGACTGTAATGGCTTCGGGTGGTGCCGGACATGTGTATTCGGCCACAACAAATCCGGTTATTGCAACAGGAGATGGTATGGCAATGGTTTACCGGGCGAAAGGAAAAGTGAGGAATATGGAGTTTATTCAGTTCCATCCAACTGCTTTGTATCATCCTGGAGAGTATCCATCGTTCCTAATATCAGAAGCTGTTAGGGGTTTTGGTGGCGTTTTAAGACGTAAGAATGGTGAAGAATTTATGCATGAATATGATGAACGTAAATCTTTAGCACCACGCGATATTGTTGCACGTGCGGTAGACAATGAAATGAAGAAATCAGGTGATGATTTTGTTTATCTGGATATTACGATGCGTAAGAAGGAAGATATTTTGAAACACTTCCCTAATATATATGCTAAATGTTTATCTATAGGGATTGATATGACAAAAGATTATATACCGGTTACTCCTGCATCTCATTATATGTGTGGTGGTATCCTGGTTGATGAATATGGTCGCTCTTCAATTAAAAATTTATATGCCTGTGGAGAGTGTTCTTCAACTGGTTTGCATGGTGCTAACCGTTTGGCTTCCAATTCTTTATTAGAAGCAACAGTTTTTGCACACCGCATTTACCAGGATGCTATTGAGAACTTTAAAAATAATATTATTCCGGATCACATTCCTGAATGGGATTCTCAAGGGGTTACACAAAGTAATGAAGACGTATTGGTAACACATAACCTCAGGGAACTGCAAAAAGTTATGGGCGATTATGTAGGTATTGTACGTTCTGATTTTCGTTTAGAAAGGGCACATCGCCGTTTGTTTTTAATTTACCAGGAAACAGAAGAATTTTATAAAAAGAATAAGGTTTCGGTTAAACTTTGCGAATTAAGAAATGTAATTCAAACGGCTTATCTGGTGATCAAATCTGCTATGCAAAGAAAAGAGAGTAGGGGATTACATTATACTACCGATTATCCGGAACATGCAAAGGAATTAGTAGATACTGTTTTTTAGGTACCCCCTAAATCCCCTCAGGGGACTTTAACATGTCGTCCATTTTCCATTTTCCATCAACCATCTTACATTATAATATTATGCCTTTAATACTACCCGTAAAAGATAAATATCCTGAAATTGGAAAAGACAATTTCATTGCAGAGAATGCTACCATAGTTGGTGATGTAATAATAGGTTATAAATGTTCAGTATGGTTTAATGCTGTGATTAGAGGTGATGTAAATGCAATTACTATCGGAAATGAATCTAATATACAAGATGGTGCAGTAATCCATGCGACCTACTTAAAAGCGTCTACACATATCGGTAATAGGGTGTCTGTAGGTCATAATGCAATCGTACATGGTTGTACTGTTCAGGATAATGTGTTGATCGGCATGGGCGCTATAGTAATGGATCATGCGGTGATAGAAGAGTATTGTATTATTGCTGCTGGATCTGTAGTACTGGAAAATACCATCTGCGAAACAGGCTATTTGTATGCTGGTACACCTGCAAAAAAAATAAAGCCCATTACTGATGAGCAAAGGGCTTTGTTGAATAAACTTCCTGATAACTATGTTATGTATTCGGGTTGGTTTACCGAATAGCTTCCGTCATTTCGACTGAAGTGAAACGGAATGGAGAAATCTGTCTCGGAATAGATCTCTCCGTTCCAGTCGAGATGACTATTTTTTTACTTAGTTGGAGGTGCAGGTATCACCAAAGGATCTTCCCGTTCCCAATTGGGTTTTAAATCCATTAATGCTTTTAAGTACCAGACTTTTTCGGGTTGGTAACCGCCTTTAACACTTCCTGTATCCCAGATTCCGTTTTTATTGTCATCGTAAATTACCCTGAGCATATACTTACCTGCAGGATATTTAGAAAAAGTAACTTTAGTATTTTTACTGACCGGAAAAGATTTTATAATATCTTTTTTTTCATTAAGAAATTGAATTACATAGCTTTTCGACGTATCCGGAACAGTTACATTTAATACCAGGGTAGTGTAGGCGTCCTGGTTTTCGAGTGAAAAACGTTTGGTTACATCTTTATTTTTTGCATTAAATATAGCCGTAAAAGCACCTGCGCCTATTTTTAGATCGTAAGCTCTTTTATTTTTCCAGGGGTATCTTAAGTAGTATTTTTGTTGATCTACACTGTCTTTTACCAATTCGAAATTGGTTCTTTTTACAGAATCCTCTAAAAGGGTGATTTTGGATGGATCAGCAGCTGTCATGGGAAATGGAAAAATCAGCGTTAATTGCTGAAACGGATTTAATTTACCTCCGGACAGGTTATCTGCTATGGTTACATCGCGTGTATAAGTATCTTTTTTTCCCCTGGTAAAGTTTAAGGTCTGCAAAACCTTGCTTTGATCCTGAATAGCAATCTTTACTGAATCAAAACTCATGTCTTTTAACCATATTTTTGTCGTATCATTATTTTTAGTAAAGTGGACATATTTACCTACGTCAACCGCTGGAGGATCGGTAACCGTAATTTTAGGGCTTTTAAGCTGCTGATTAAATATAATCGATATGCTACCGTCATTATTTAGTTTCCGGTCTAATACACGGAATTCTGGAGCCAATTCTTTAAAGATCTGCAGATCTATGTTCTCAATGTTTTTGTCAATTACAACCGGCTCTTTTATAAATCCAACTTCATCCGAAATCTGCTGGTATATTTTATCACCACCACCATTGCTTTCTTTAATGGCATAAACTTTATAGGTACCTTTTCTTAAGTTGTTTAATTTATAGGTTCCAGCGCTATCGGTAGTTGTATATATTGATGGACGTCTCTTTCCAAAAATAGTATCTCTTTCTAAAGGAAGAATAAATACAGTTGCTTCTTTCTCTGGTTCATCAGTTAGCGAATTGATTACTTTACCACTGATGGATAAAGAATCGATTTCTGGACCGGTTGAAAAAACGTAAGATAGATTTTTAACAACATTTCCTTCGTTGACATCGGCTATCGATTTTCCAAAGTTTAAAGTATAGGTTGTATTTTTTTCCAAAGAGTCCTGAAGTGCAATTTCTAATCTTTTTTGACGCTTCTTTAAAACCGGAAGTTTTTCCTGATCAGGAGAAATCGAAAATTCTTTAAACTCATCTTTGATATTAAAATATTCATCAAACTCGATCACAATTTTTTTAGCATTAAAATTCCTCGTTTGATTTTTTGGAGTCATGCTTAAAACTTTTGGTGGCTTTGTATCTTTTGGCCCACCTTGTGGTGTTTGGATACTTGCACAACCAAAAAATAGGAGCGATGTTAACACAACCGCTAAATTTTTAAGGTTAAAATAGTGAGCTTTTAAATTTGACATATCTTAAACGTTCTGACGAATTTTTATACTTTTTGGAACCGTAACATTAAAAAATATTTTTTTAAGCTTATATCGCTTTATTTTAAGTCTGATTTATAATTATTTAAATATCTGATTATCAGTTACTTATTGATATAAACCATTAAAACTGATATATCTGAAGGTGAAACGCCGGAAATTCGTGAAGCCTGACCTAAAGTACGTGGTTTGATCTTAAATAATTTTTCTCTGGCCTCTTTTGAAATGGAAACAATTTTATTGTAGTCGAAATCTGGTTTAATTTCTTTATCTTCCATCTTCAGCATCTTCGCTACAATTTCATTTTCCTTTTCAAAATAGCTTTCATACTTAATTTTGATTTCTGCTTGTTCAATGGTCTCATTGTCTAAATCTTTTGTCGCTTCTGCAAGCGCTTTGCTTACCTTAATTAGATCAGGCAAACCAACATGAGGTCTACCAACCAAGCTGTGTATTTTAACATTTTGATTTAAAACACTTGACCCTAAACTTTCAAGCATTGGATTGGCATCGCTCATTTCTATACCCTGGTTTTTGGTGAACTTCACCAAAGCATCAGCATTTGCAATTTTCTCATTTACCTTTTCTAAACGCTCGTCAGAAATTAAACCCAGTTCATGTCCGATAGGAGACAGGCGGATATCAGCATTATCTTGTCTCAATAATAACCGGTGTTCTGCTCTTGAGGTAAACATGCGATAAGGTTCTTCTGTTCCTTTCGTTACCAGGTCATCAATTAAAACACCGATATAACTGTCAGATCTTTTCATGATCAGTTCATGTTTATCAGTGATTTTTTGATGTGCATTTATACCAGCCATGAAACCCTGGCAAGCCGCCTCTTCATAACCGGTAGTTCCATTTATTTGTCCGGCTAAAAATAAATTGTTGATCAATTTTGTTTCTAATGTTAAAGACAATTGGGTAGGTGGGAAGAAATCGTATTCAATGGCATAACCGGGTCTGAACATTTTTGCCCGCTCAAAACCTGGTATTAATCTTAGTGCTTTAAATTGTACATCTTCCGGAAGTGATGTTGAAAATCCATTTACATAAATTTCACAGGTATTCCATCCTTCAGGTTCAACGAAAATCTGATGTCTGTCACGCTCAGCAAAACGATTAATTTTATCTTCAATAGATGGACAATATCTCGGACCTAAACCTTTAATTCTTCCGGTAAACATTGGCGATTTTTCGAAACCTTCTTTTAAAGTTTCATGAACATCTCCATTGGTATAAGTGATCCAGCAGCAACGTTGATCGGTTGAAACTTCGGTATCTGTGTAGGAAAATTTACCTGGATTTTCATCACCCCATTGTTCTTCCATTTTGGTGTAATCCAAACTTCTTCCATCTACGCGTGGGGGAGTACCAGTTTTCATTCTGCCTGCTTCCATGCCTAATTCTACCAGTTGTTCAGTAATACCGGTTGATGCTCTTTCAGCTGTTCTACCTCCTCCAAATTTCTTTTCTCCGATATGCATTACACCGTTTAAAAAGGTTCCATTGGTAAGTACTACTGCTTTACTTTCTATCTCGATACCTAGAGAAGTCTTAACGCCGTATACCGTATTTTCTTTTACCAATAAACCAACAACACTATCTTGCCATATATCAAGATTAGGTGTTCGCTCCAATGCCAAACGCCATTCTTCCGCAAAGCGCATTCTATCAATTTGTGCTCTGGGACTCCACATCGCAGGACCCTTAGATTTGTTGAGCATTCTAAATTGAATGGTCGATTTATCAGAGATGATACCTGAGTAACCACCCATTGCATCCACCTCACGAACAATCTGTCCTTTAGCCACACCACCCATAGCAGGGTTACAACTCATTTGCGCAATGGTGCCCATGTTCATTGTAATTAATAAAACAGATGATCCTAAATTGGCAGCAGCAGCAGCAGCTTCACAGCCTGCGTGACCAGCACCAACAACAATCAAATCGTATTTTGCAAACATTTTTATTTATATTTCTTTAATTGTTCCACGTGGAACAATTGGTTTTAATTTTTCATGAGATGCCGAAATAAGTTCAGCATAGTGTATAGACTTCTTTACTTTAATTTTTATAATCATTGTTAGTTCGAGCCTAGTCAAAGACCCTACCAGTCTATATTTAATATTCAAATAAACTTACAATTTTTTTAACGTTCCACGTGAAACATAACGTGTATATTAAGTTTGAATTGCTTTATCATTATTCTGAAAGTTCTAGCCAACGCATGGTGTACTCATCAAGTTTACTTTGAAGCGTCTCAATTTCACTGGAGATTTCTTGAATTTTTACGTAGTCGGTCGCATCGATTTTGACCAAACTTTCGTTAAGTAATGCTATTTTTTTCTCTGTTTCCGCAATCCCTTTTTCGCTATCTTCTAATTCTTTTTGCTCCTTGAAACTTAATTTTTTTACTGTTTTAATAGGTGCTTGTTCTACAACAGGGGCAGGGGTTTTCTTGGTTTCTAATTTAGTTTTTGGTTGCTCTAAACTTAAACGGTATTCAGAATAATTGCCATTATAAATTTTAACTACGCCTTCGCCCTCCATGATAAAGAGTTGATCACTCATTTTATCCAGCAGGTATCTATCGTGTGAAACCAGCATTAATATGCCTGGAAAGTTTTCTAAGAATTCTTCAAGAACGTTTAGTGTGTCAATGTCAAGATCGTTGGTTGGCTCATCCAAAATTAAAAAATTTGGATTTTGCATGAGTACCTTCATCAGGTTCAAACGTTTCTTTTCGCCACCACTTAATTTCTCAACCATGCCATGTTGTTTCTTCGGCGGGAAGAGAAATAACGTTAATAAGGCAGAGGCTGTAATCACAGAACCGTCAGCCATCTTAATATATTCAGCATCAGATTTTACAATATCAATTACCCTTTCCTTTGGATCGAAAGTTAAACCTCCTTGTTTGTAATAACCAAAAACAGTAGTGTCTCCGGTATCAACTTTACCAGCATCTGGCTTTAATTGACTCGTAATGATATTTAGCAAAGTAGATTTACCAGTACCATTTTTTCCTGCTAAGCCAATTCTATCTCCTTTTTTAAAGGTATAACTAAAATCGTTAATGATCGGGCGGCCATCAAATGCTTTTTTAATGTGATCTACCTCAATAATTTTCCCGCCTTGACGAGACATCTTCATTTGGAGGTTAATACTCTGATTATCAGACTTTTTCTTTGATTTTTCCTCTAAATCATAAAAAGCATTGATTCTGGCGTTAGATTTGGTTCCACGTGCCTGTGGCATGCGTCTCATCCATTCCAATTCTTTCTTTAATAGCTGTTGGTTCTTATGTAAAACTGTTGCGTCTAATGCTTCTCTTTCGCTTTTCTTTTCTAAGAAGTAAGCGTAATTTCCATTATAGTTATAAATCTTACCTCTATCTAACTCAACAATGGTATTACAAACATTATCCAAAAAGTACCTGTCGTGCGTAACAAGTAAAATAGTTTTTTGTCCAGTAGTTAATAATTTCTCCAGCCATTCAATGGTATCAATATCCAGATGGTTGGTTGGCTCATCAAGCACCAAAATTTCCGGATCTTCAATTAAAAGTTTAGCCAGAGCTAAACGTTTCTTTTGTCCACCAGATAGGGTAGATATTTTTTGTTGAAGATGAGTAATGCCCATTCTGTTTAAAATGGTTTTAATCTCGTGCTCATACTCCCAGGCATTATGTTCACTTAACTCTTCGTATAAACGGTTAAGCGTTTTTTCGTCTGGGTTAGGGTTTTCGATTAATTCTTCATATTCCTTAATCAACTGTTGCTGTTTATTCTCTAAAGAAAATATATGGTCGCTGATTGAGAAGCCTTCAGTAAACTGTGGTTCCTGATCGAGAAAACCAATTTTAACAGCCTTATTTTTTACAATTTTACCTTCGAGTGGAGGGAACCTTTCTGCCAGCAATTTCAAAAGTGTACTCTTGCCCGCACCATTAATTCCAACCAACGCCACGCGCTGACCAGAGTTAATTCCTAAGGTTAAATTTTTAAATAGCCATTCGTCATGATAACCATGCCCTAAGCCTTCTGCCGCAATTAGTGTGCTCAATTTTTTTGTATTTCGGATTTATAAAGGAAAATTAGTGCAAAGGTAAGGATAAATTAGTTGCAACGGCATATTCTAAATTTAAAGGACTGCTAATACCAGTTAAAAATGGCAGAATATTGATGCATTAGTTTGTCTATTCAGTAATTTATTGGTATTAGTGAATAGTTTCAATAAAAGAAAACAGCGGCTGGAATCGCTCCGCCGCTGTCTCAATCATTAACTAAAACTAAACTTTATCTTGAAATGTCCAGGATATACACCCCAGCATGTAATTGTTGTTTTTTGAATATAAGACTGCGGTTGACAGAAAATGTTGCATGAATCCAGGTGTATTATACCAGTACAGACTAATTGTCGACGAACGCCCTTAACTGTTAGACGAACGGGACTAAGGGCCAGAAGGCGTACCAACAAATTGATAACAATAGATTTAAAATTACCTGTTAAAATGTATACTGCGAATCTGATCGAAAGAACTGGCAAAAACTTATCGAGAAATTAATAGTTAAGACGGGTTTAGTTCGGACTTAGTTCGGACTTAAGACGGAGTTATGACAATGTCATCCGAACAAAGCCCGTTTAAACTCCGAGATTTATGCATTAAAAAATGCAAGCAATGTTTTACATCAATGGAAGTTAAATATAAGGGAGTCATTTGCTGTGGTCAGTTGGTTTCTGCCATGCGAAATATAAAGGCTAGTAGATCACCTGAAAAGAATAAATGTGTAGTTAAAGAAAACTTAGATTAGGCCAACTTCTGCTCTATAGCTTAAATATTCATCTTCTTTCTCGGTCATCAGGATTTTAGCGGCTTTTCCTTTGTCTTTGTAACCTAGTAAATGCAGGGTACCATGGATCATAATGCGGCAAACCTCATCAAATTCTATTGTTTTGAAGGTTTTGGCATTTTCTTTAACGCGCTCAATGCTGATGAAAATATCGCTTACAATCTGTTTTTCTTCTTCTGAATTATCAAAAGTAATGATATCAGTGTAAGTATCGTGGTTTAAATATTGTTGGTTAATACCTAAAAGATACTCATCGCTACAAAAGATGAAATTTAGTTCCTGCAATTTAAAGCCTTCTTTTTCAATTGTAGCTTTAATCCACTTCTTTACCTTCAATTTCTGAGGAAGATTATAGCTAACTGATTCTGTAAAAAATGATATTGCAGGCATTGTTTTTTGGTTTATTGCTGCAAATTTAAGAAATAGTTGTCGTTATCTCAACCACACAGCATTCGTTACTAATAAAGGTCCGTCATTGCGAGGTACGAAGCAATCTTAATGCACAGGCTATTCGCGATCGTTGTAAGATTGCTTCGTGCCTCGCAATGACGACTTCTCGCATCATATTAACGCACGATATTCAACGATTTCAAATATTCAGCGATCTTGTTTTTATAGTAGTAATTTAAACTAGGAGGTAGTTTCTGTAGCACATCATTACCATTTTGTTGTTGTTTTTTAAACTGATCGACCATTTTTTGATAGGATGGAGGGAACTCCTTAGCGGCTTTACTTTCTCTTTTTGAATCTTCTTCCTGATCACGTTCAGCTTTTTCTGCTTCTAGTAATTTGGTTAATAATTCTTTTTGCCTGTTTAAGGTTTCTTGCTGCAAACGTTTGTTAACCAGATCGCTTTCAGTCTGTTTCATTTCTTTAATGGCTTCGTTTAGGTTGCCCATTTTACCTGTGCCATCTTTGTTCTCTTCACGGTTGATCTTTTCGAGTGCCTGGCGGATCATCTGCTGTTGCTGCGCCATTTTACCAAACTCCTGGCTCATTTGTCCCTTACCAACTGTACCTTGATTGCCCCCTTGTTTTTGCATCTGTTCCCTGGCTTTTTGCATGCTCTTATTCAGTTGTTCCTGCATTTGAGAGAGCTGCTTCATTCCTTGTTTTTGTTTCTTTCCGCTGCCGCCTTTACCGTTCTTCTGCATATTTTGCAGTTGACTTAATGCTTCGCTCAACATCAAAGTTAAATTATTGATAGAAGTCATGGTAAATTGCTGGAAACGATTGGCCTCAGATGTTCTTCTATCACCCAAATTTTCCAAACTTTTATCCAGGTTGAAGTTAATCTTGTTCATCTCCTCGTTAACTGTCGATTCTATTTGAGGAACACGTTTACTTAGTCTGTATAAGCTATCAGCGATAGTTTTAAGGTTGTCTTTAATGCTGCGCTGTTTCTGAACGTTGATGGTATAAGATGGATCGGACGCAGTCATTTTTTTTAAAGCAAGCATTACTTTTTCCTGATCAAAAGAGGTGGTTAATAAGTTTTCCAATAGACGTCGTAACTCTTTAGCATTCAGGTTATTTTCCATTTCTTCACCCTGCTGCTGCATATCACTCATTTTTTTAGATAGTTTTTCCATCTGCTCACCAGCTTTTTGCTGTTTCTGGCTAGCGTTTTTTGAATCCTTTTTATCTAAAGCATCTTTACTATCCTGCTGTTCTTTTTGTATATCCTGCACATCTTTTTCAGGATTTTCGAAAGGATTGGGCCTTTCAAGCGACTGATTTTTTTCTTGCAGCTTTTTCAGATCATCTTTCAGATCTTTCATTTCCTTGTTAAGTGCATCCTGTTTTTGCTTTAACGATTCATTGTCCTGTTTTTTACCTTTTGTTTGTTCTGCAAGCTCTTTTTGTTCTTTGGCCAATTCATTTAGCCGATCGATATCCGTTTGAAGATTTTGTTCAAATTCTAACTGTTTATAAAGTTCTAAAATCCTGTCGAGTTCATTTTTGAGGGTTTTGTTGTCCAATTGCATTTTAGAGAGCTCCTGCTGTGTTTGGTCTTTATTTTTCTCATTCATCAGGTTCTGCAGCTTTTGCAAAAGTTCTTTGGTTTTTTCATCCAGTACATTATCAAAGAGATCTTTGATCTGTTTTTGTTTTTCTAAAAGTTCTTCTGTTTGTTTTTGGTCTTCCTGCTGCTGAATGTTTTTGTCGTTCTGTTCTTTAATTTCTTTAACCGCTTGATCAAGTTGTTTTTGTTTATCCAAAAGGGCCTCAATCTGCTTTTTATCTTCGAAAGAGATCTGTTTTTTATCAATCAGGCTTTCAGCTACTTTTTTACTCTCTTTTTCGATGGTATTGGCCAAACGTATGGCTGACTGTACTTTCTTTTTTAGGGCCTGGTTGCTGGCGTTTACCTGTTCTGCAGTTTCTTTTTTTGTAGGCTGTTTAAAGGTTTTAATTTCTGACCGGGTAACCTTTGCACCATTTACGCCATCATTATCGGCTACTTCAAAGTAATACTCAATCTCCTGGCCGGGTTTGGCGGTGGCAGTTTTTAAATCCCAGAAATAGAAGAAAGTATTTTCTGTCGCATTGCTTTTAATCGCAATATTTTTGGTAACTGTGCTTACAATCCGGTTATTTTCTTTAATGTTGTATTTAAATGTTAAACGGCTAAAACCATAATCATCAGTCACTTGTCCACTGAAATATAAGGCCTTATTGCTTACTGAATCGGGTTTTTCCATTACAGAAATGCCTGGAGATTGATCTTTAATTACGGTAATCTGATGTGATAGGGAATCTCTTAATGTAACATATTCATTTTTAGGGGTAATGCTGTATTTCGAATTGTTCCTGATGGTGGTATGGAAGGAAGAAGCATTATCTTCAACTTTGAGTAGATTCTCAGTGCCATTTAAAATAAATAAAAGCGAATTACTCTGATCAGTTTTAAAATTCCAGGTAACTTTTGTGCCTTCGGGGAGGAGCATATCGCCAGCATTTGCTATCGATTCTTGTTTTTTGTCCAGGTAAGCAGGATAATTTAAAATAGCTGTTGCATTAAGCAATTCCGGGCGGGGTTTAACTGTAATTGTAAATAGGGCAGAACTAAATCCTCCACCTTTAAAAACAAGTTTTTTATCGTTCTGAATATTTTTAATACTATAATTAAACTTACTAATGTTCTCCTTTTCCAGTTTATAAGTGTTTTTTCCGTCTTCTACATAAATTTCGGCAGGAAGTTCATCGCCGGTTAGCTTTAAGTTCAGGGTTAAATCATCACCTTGGGTAACTGTTAAGCTTTTATTTAAAATTGAAAAGCTGAATGGCGCTTTTGGTGCAATGTATTCGTCGTATTTAAAAAAACTGTTTGTGCCTTCCCGTAAAATAGCTGGGGCAATAATGGCGATGAGTAAAGTGATCGAAAGGGGAACAAAAAGATACTTTAAATATTTCCTGTTATCGTTGATGCTAACCGCTGTATAAAATGGAACAGGTTTAAGTTCAAGTATCTTTTGATCTATACTGGCAATGATGAGGTGATTGTTTTCCGGATGTTTTTCAGATAAATGATGAAGTTGCAGGGTATTGAGTAATTTATCCTTAATATCGGAAAAGTGATTTCCGATGATAACCGATGCTTCGTCAAAAGTGAGATGCTTGCCTAGCTTTAACATGGCAAGCAAAGGTTTAATGATTAAAAAACCAATTAACAATACACTAATCAGTAAATAAGCAAAGAATACAAAGGTTTTAAATGCAGCTGTTGGGTTGAGGTAATAAAGGCTTAAAAAAACAACGAGGTACAGCCCTAAAAGTATGGCAGCGGCATAAATACTGCCACGCAAAATCTTATTTAAATAAAATTTGCGGATAAACTCATCTATCTTCCGTAATAAATCGCTGTAGTTGTTGCTCACCATGTCACCGTAAATGTAAAAATTGTTCCAGTCAATTGAAAGGAAAGTATATTTAGGTAACGTGTTTATTTCAAATAGTTTATCATTAAGGCGATAGTTTGCCGTTTTGAAAGGCATTTAATCATCTTAGAAGCGATGATAAAATGTCAGGCCTTGAATTATTGTTATACTGGCCCCTTTTCTTAAATGCAAGTTTTTTATTTTTTTTGAAAATCAGGTTGCATCGTGGTGTCGGTTAGTGAAGGTATTTGGCTTCCTTGCAGATACTATGTTTTTAGCCCCGGGCGCAGCGGCATCCCCGAAGCGCAGCGCAGGGATATAGCGAAGAACGGGAACATACTTTAATAGCAGCTCAATCCCTGCGCTCTAAAAAACAAATCGCTTTCTTGTTTGTGAGATAAAAAAGGATAAAATCTGTCTTTAATTATAATTATATACGTCCTATGGTGAATATTTCTACTCATAGTCCCTATTGTCTTAATATTGAACACAACATTAATTTAAAAATCTTTATCTTGTTTTTATTAATACAAAGGTTACATTGATTTTAAACTAGTGTTCTGATAAAAATCTACTTTTGATCTTTTGTATAATCATACCAAAACATGAAACGAGTACTTATTTCTGCACTGATGTTGTTCATTTTTACTGCTTCTTTTGCTCAAAAATTTAACTGGAATAAAAACCAGGTGATTGCACACCGCGGTGCCTGGAAGAAAAATAATTTTCCTCAAAATTCCATCGCTTCTTTAAACGAAGCCGTAAAACTGGGTTGTTATGGCTCAGAATTCGATGTATGGATGACGGCGGACGGTGTTTTGGTCATTAACCACGATCCGGAATTTCAGGGTTTAACGATTGAAAAAGTTAGTTATAATGAACTATTGACCAAAACCATGAGTAATGGCGAGAAAATCCCAACGCTTGAAGCTTATTTGCTTGAAGGCAAAAAGCAGAAAAGCACAAAACTAATCTTAGAGATCAAACCATCGCTTATCAGTAAAGAGAGAGGTATCGATGTCACCAATAAATCCGTAGAAATGGTGCAGAAGTTAAAAGTTACCGATTGGGTTGAATACATCAGTTTTGATTACGATTACTGCAAGCGCGTTTTAGCATTATTACCAAAAGCAAAAGTGGCTTATTTGAGGGGAGAAATCAGTGCTGAGCAGATGAAAGCCGATAAGTTAACAGGTGTTGATTATCATTATAGCATTTACCAAAAGGACAACTGGATCGAAAATGCACAAAAACTGGGTTTAACCGTAAACGCCTGGACGGTAAATGCAGTACCCGAGATGCAGTGGCTTTTAGCACACAAAGTTGATTATATTACCACTAACGAACCTGAACTGCTTTTTGAACAAATAAAAAAAACACCTGTTGCAGAGGGATGGAAGCTAAAATGGGCAGATGAATTTGACGATGCAGGGTTACCTTTGGCAAAAAACTGGAGTTACGATGTAGGTGGAAAGGGTTGGGGCAATAACGAGCTTCAATATTATACTGATGCCGATAGCACGAATGCAATTGTAAAAAAAGGCAGTTTGAATATTACTGCCGTAAAAGCAGAAAAAGAAAGTAATCATTATACTTCAGCCAGATTAGTAACTAAAAATAAATTTGATTTTAAATACGGAAGGGTAGAAGTTCGTGCCATATTGCCTAAAGGCAGGGGTTTGTGGCCTGCAATATGGGCTTTACCAACCGATTCGAAATATGGAAGCTGGCCAAAAAATGGCGAAATTGATATCATGGAACATGTAGGTTATGATCCGGACACTGTTCATGGAACGGTGCACACCGGAAAATTTAACCACGTAATTAAAACTCAGCTTGGCAAGGCTTTAAAAATTAATAATCCTTATACCGAGTACCATGTTTATGCTATGGAATGGTTTGCAGATCGGATCGATTTCTTTGTTGATGATCAAAAATACTTCACTTTTAACAATACCAAAAAAGGATCTGGCGACTGGCCGTTCGATCAAAACTTCCACTTAATCTTAAATGTAGCTGTTGGTGGTGGCTGGGGCGGAAAAGAAGGAATAGATGATGCTGTTTTCCCGGCAACAATGAAGGTTGATTATGTGAGGGTGTTTCAGAAGTAATGGTTTGTTAGTTCGATAGTTATAATTAACTACCAGAACTCCAGATTAATTAGCGCTATAAATTAATTGTCAACTGAAAATACTAAGCTATATTTTTGTGTAATTTATGGACTCACGTAGAGAATTTCTAAAAAAAGCGGCCTTATTTGCAGGAGCCACCGGCATGGCCAATACCTTGCCCGGTTCGGTACTAAAGGCTATGGCCATTAATCCAGAACCTGGCAGTACATTTTACGATGCGGAGCACATTGTTTTTCTGATGCAGGAAAACAGGTCCTTTGATCACATGTTTGGTAAAATGAAAGGTGTACGTGGATTTAATGACCCACACGCGCATATCCAACCCGATGGGAACAAAGTTTGGCTGCAAAAAGACGGACAGGGCTATACTTATGCACCCTTTCATGTCGACATTAACAAAACAAAAATTACCTGGCAGGGCGGTTTGCCTCACTCATGGAACGACCAGGTAGCAGCTCGCAACGGCGGGCGTTACGATAAATGGTTGCCTGTTAAAAGCCCAATGACGCTGGCTTACTATGACCGGAATGATATTCCTTTTTATTATGCCATGGCCGATGCCTTTACGATCTGTGACCAGCATTTTTGCTCATCGTTAACCGGAACCACACCAAATAGACTATTCTTTTTTACGGGGACAGTTCGTGGAGAAAAAAGTGCAAATCAGATTGCGGTAGTTAATAATGATCAGGCTGAATCACAAAATAATGTATTTGTAGACTGGCCAACTTTTCAGGAAACATTAGAAGATAATGGTATTGACTGGCGCATTTACCAAAACGAGCTTTGGACTTCCAAACTTCCGGAAGGAGAAATAGACGATTGGTTGGGAAATTACGGCGATAATCCTGTTGAATACATCAGCAGGCACAACGTGAAATTATCAGCTTATTTCAGAAAAAATGGCGATAATACCGTTAAACCGGCATTATCTGCTAAAGAAGTTCAGGAGAAATATGATAAATTATCTCAAAAGGAAAAAAATCTGATCGATAAAGCTTTTACCACCAATATTTCTCAAAACGATTACTTAGAACTTGAACCGTTCACGTTTAAAAACGATCAAGGCCAATCAGAAACTATAAATGTTCCGAAAGGAGATATTTTTCACCAGTTTAGAAAGGACGTGGATGGTGGAAAGTTACCAACGGTTTCATGGTTAGTTGCACCTCAACGTTTTTCTGATCATACCAGTTCGCCTTTGTATGGAACATGGTATGTAAGTGAGGCTTTGGATATTTTAACTAAAAACCCTGAGGTTTGGAAAAAAACAATTTTTGTTTTAACCTATGATGAAAATGATGGTTATTTTGATCACCAGCCACCTTTTGTAGCTCCAAATCCTGATGATCCAAACAGTGGGAAGGTATCTGCAGGAATTAATTATGCAACAGATTTCGAGCCTAAAAAGGGGAGTCCGATTGGTTTGGGTTACCGTGTACCCTTGGTCATTGCCTCACCATGGAGCAAAGGCGGTTTCGTCAACTCGCAGGTTTTCGATCATACCTCATCATTAATGTTTATGGAAAAATGGCTGGCTAAAAAAACAGGAAAAACCATTAAAAGTAATAATATCAGTGATTGGAGAAGGAATGTCTGTGGCGATTTAACCTCAGTATTTAGGCCGTATCATGGAGAAGAGATCAAATCTCCTGAACCACTAAAGCGTGATGTTGTGGTAACCAATATCGGGAATGCTAAAAATAAACCTGCCCAGGTAGGCCCTACCGCACTCAATAAAATCGAAATTGAAAAAATAAATAAATTTGAAGCCTTTTCTGCTGAAACATCTAATCATGCTCCAAAGCAGGAGAATGGAACGAAGCACGCATGCGCCTTGCCTTATCATTTAACAGTTGATGCAAATTTGATTAATAATGAGATCGCACTTACTTTTCAATCGGTAAAAACCTTGTTTGGAAGCGAAATAGAGACTGTTGGTGCACCTTTCAACATGAATACCATTGCTAAATTTGATGGTGTTGTAGGCAAGACATGGGCATATGCTGTAAAAGCAGGCGATGTATTGCAAGATCGCATCAACCTGAACGATTTTGATAGTGAAATTTATGATCTTACAGTAAGTGGTCCAAATGGTTTTTACAGAAGTTTCGCAGGCAGTAAAAAGAATCCTTCCATTTTAGTGAAAACATACCCAGAGCAAGGTGGTTCGGTAAGCAAAAAACTTACAGGTAACCTGGTTTTTGCTATTGAGAATAAAGGCACCGGCTTGATAACACTTCAAATTGTAGATAATAAATACAAATCGGGAAGTAAAACAGTAACCATCAAGGCTAAATCAAGTACAAAGATCTCGTTTAATCTGGCTAAAAACGCCAATTGGTACGATTTCAGCATTGTGCAGCCTGGTAATGTCACATTTAAGCACCGTTATGCTGGTAAAATAGAAACTGGAGAAATTACAAAAACCGACCCGTACATGGGCAATGCATTATAAAAATCCCAAAAGCTATCGTTTGTACATATCTTTTTGCGTTTAATTTTTTAGGCATTTTGCTAGCTTCCTCTAATAACACACTGTTTAACCGAAGAACGCCCGTCAATCCCAAGGGCCGGAGAAATCAAAAAAACAGGTACAGAATAGAACAAATAGCATTGCCAAACCTAAAACGCAGTGGTTTTGTGTTCATAAACGCTAATTTAAGTTTTAAAGAAGTATTGAACACAAACCCCGAAGGGCTCAATCAGACTAAAGAAAACACAGACAACAACTGATTAAACGAAGTGCCACTGTTTTTTTGATGTGTAAAGGATTGTGTAAAAGGCCCATTGCTGGATTGACAGAGCGCTTTGGCGCTCCAAAGTACCATGCCTCCGCGGCATAGAGCGGAAAAAAAATCAACATTTGTCTCCAAACTATAGTTTTTAAGTTCAAAGTTTGTTATTTGCAGGAAAGATGCTGAAATAAATTCGATAGCTATCGGATCAGCATGACGATCGCCAAGGAATATGTGCTAAAACAAATACTAGTTAATTTAGATGTGTCCACACAATAGCTTAAAAAGGGGATGGCTTTTGAAAGAAACTATGTTTATTTGTATGGTATGCAGAGTAAACCGTCGATATATCAGGAAGCTATAATCTTAATAATTACCTCCTTAAACGATAACTAATTGATTATAGAGATAAAAAACGATTCAAACAAAAAAGTCCCGGCAACAACCGGGACTTATATTTTTATTTCTTTTTAACTTAAAAATTAATCGGCAGTTCTACCTGCGTTCTGTCCCAGCCAATAACGAGATGAGCACCTCCATTAACCTCAATAAAGGTTAACGAGAAATATTCGATCGGTTTAGTCAGGGTTTTTACCGGAACATTTACACGAACAATATCTTTAGCTTGATTGTAGGTAAAAGCACCCCATTTATCGGTTTCACTATTTACAATAATAGTCCAGGTATCTTTGTTAGGAATAGCGAATAGGCTATAGGTACCTGCTTTAATTTTCTTGCCGCCAATGCTTACTTTTTTGAGGAAACGAACTTCTGTACTTTCGTTCGCACCAAAACGCCAAACATTACCATATTGTTCTAAAACACCAAAAATATCACGTCCTTTCTTTTGTGGGCGCGAGTAAACAATCTTTATAATCGGTTTTGTTGGATCTCCGGCTTTTGCCTTTGGGACATTAAGCGGAAAATAAACAATGTCTGCAGGACTTGGGTCTGCAGCAGGAAATTTTACTTCAGCGGGAGAGGCTTGTTGGGCCCTGGCGCTAAAACAAAAAAGAGCGAAAACAACAATGAAGATATTTTTCATTTTTAGGTTTTTGTTTTCAATGGCTATGAGCATTCATGATTTACGGTTATGCGTAAAGTCATAACGATCTCATTTACTATGGAATTAATTTTAAATCCTTGTAAGGATCTAATTGTATAAAAGGGCTAAAAACTAGTATTTTCTTCCTTTTACAATAGCGTTTAAAAATAAGCCTGCTGTTAACAAACCTAAAACACCACCCAATAAAGCGAAAATATAGTTTTGCGTAATGATTGCTCCAGTTAGAACTCCGAAGAATAAACCTAAAGCATAATATAACCAGTTGAAATTATTGCTGCTGTTCTCTTGTACACTCATGTTTTCTGTTATTTGGAGGCAAAGTTAGTATTTATTTTAAATTTGTCATTATGTCTAAATTATAATTAATTGTCAATTCCAGCCCATCTGTAATCAATATCTCGCTTCTGGCTGCTCTCACCCAAATCCGATAACTATAGGATTTATTTTAAGGTATGTTCAATCATTGAATAAGGTTATATCATATCTACAGAATTGCATCTTAGGCCTATTTTTAAGGCCAGCCATAATTCAGCTATGACAATTCGATACTTTGTCGGGTTTAATGTAGTCTGAGTTCGACAATGAAAAATTGGAAAACCTTGCTCTAGTATATAACCCTACGAACCTCAGTTCGATTATATTTATTCACACAGACTAAATTTTAAATCCTTGAAACTGCCGCGATCGTCGAGGCTTATCATAAATTGTAATTCGCTTCGAATTGTCATGTTGAGCCTGTCGAAATGCCTTGCAAGTGATCTAAAAAGGTCCTTCGCAGGCTATCATTTACAGAATCCATTAGCAGGATCGTTATTCCCACGCAGGCATATTATGTGGACACAATTAATTATAACATTCGTCTATCGCTCTATGCCGCGGGGCATGGTACTTTGGAGCGCCAAAGTGCCGAAAGCGCTTTGTCAATCCAGCAATGAGCCTTTTTCGCAATCCCACGCGCATCAAAAAAACAGCGACACTTCGTTTTGTGTTCAATATTTTTTTAAAAAATTAAATCATCGGCTATGAACACAAAACCACTGCGTTTCAGGTTTGTTAATGCCATTTTTACTGTTGTGCACCTGTTTTTTTGATTTCTCCGGCTCTTGGGATTGACAGCGTCCTTGGTTAAAATCCGTGCTTTATTAAAGTTGGTTAGCGAAACGCCTAAAAATATTAAAAAAAGATATGTCCACAGGATAGGCGCAGGCGGGAATCTTAAAGCACTTGCATTATACTCCGAATCGAGTTGGGAATGAGGATCTCGTGCAGCCTGCCAGAGTTACGAATATCACATCTAGTAGAAGAGCTTATTTCGTTGCCCAGGGTGATTATTTTATTTAAAAATTGAGGTTTTATCAAGAGAATGTAAAAGAAGTAGGTAAACATTTGGAAGTTAATCAATCGTTTGATTAATTTTGTGCCGTTAAAAAGAAATGAAAACAGAAAAAGTAGATAAAAGACAGGCCATTCTTGAGGCAGCTGAAAAGCTGTTTTGCGAGACGGGGTACGAAGGTACTTCAACCCGCCAGATTGCTAAGGAATCTGGAGCGAACATGGCGATGATAAATTATTATTTCGGTTCTAAAGAAGGGGTTTTTGTGGAGATTATGAACGAGCGTATTGCTGGTTTTACTTCTCAGTTAAAAATCATCAATGAAGATAAGATTTCGGCATTAGAAAAATTGCACAGGGTTATAGAGGGCTATGTAAATAGGATATTGAATAATACCGCATTTCATAAAATGATGCACAGAGAATTGTCTTTAACCCAAAGGCCAGAAATGTACGATAAGATTAAAGATGCCATGAGCCACAACATGCAGATTATCGATCGGATTATCACAGATGGGATTGAAGATGGCAGCTTTAACAAGGTAGATGTACGGATGGTAATCGCTACCATTATGGGCACTATAACCAATATTGTTATTTCCCCCCATAAGGTAATGTCATGTTCAAACTTCGACCTGAACAACCCGAAAGACAAAAAAATTATTAAAGACAGGGCGGTTGCCCACTTAAAAGATCTAACAACAGTTTATTTAACAACAAAAAGATGATACCCAAATCGATTAGATTAATGCTTGTGGCATCATTAATTCCGGCAGCGTTGTTTGCACAGAGCAGCAAGGAATTAAATATTAACCAGGCAATAGAACTTGGCATAGCCAATAGTAAAAACTTAAAACTTTCTCAGAACAAAATTGATCAGGCTGTTGCAAAGTTGGAGGTCGTTAAAGACAATGCTTTACCAACCGGAAATGCAAGTTTTATATACAACCACGCTGAAATCCCTACCACTACTTTTACTTTACCAGGTAGCGAATCTTCTCTTCGCCTGCCTAAAAGAGCCGATGCTTTTGTCGGAACTGCTGCAGTACAGGAACTCGTTTACGGGGGTGGTAAATTGAAATATGCAAAAGAATCGACCAAATTATTGGCAGAGGTTGCACGTTTGGATGCCGATAAGAGTAAGGAAGAGATCACTTACGCAGTTATCAATACCTACTATTCTTTATATAAGGTTTTACAGAGTAGAAAAGTGGTTGATCAGAATTTAGAATCGATCGCTGCTCAGATTAAACAGGCACAACGTTTCTTCGAACAGGGCATTGTAACCAAAAACGATGTACTGCGTTTTCAATTGCAACAGGCAAACGTGACGCTAACCCAAATGGACATCGAGAGCAACCGCAAAGTAATCAACTATAACTTAGATATTCTTTTAGGTTTACCAGAAGATACCGAAGTTAAAATTGTTGACCCAACCTTAGGCTTAAAAACACCGGGTTCGTTAAATGAATACATCGGTCAGGCTTTCGCTAACCGTCAGGAATTAAAACAACTTGATATTCAAAACAAAGTGGCCGATTTTAACATCAAAACCATTAAGGCAAATACTTTACCTACCGTTGGAGTTGGCGCAAACCTTTACTACATTAACCCAAGCGGTAACTTTATTCCGCCGGCAAACCAATATTTAATGCCTATTACTTTAGGGGCAACGGTTTCCTGGAATTTCGGAAACCTTTGGACCAATAAAAACAAAGTAAGCCAGGCAAAAATTGAACAAAGCGAAATTAATATTCAGAAGGATATTTTATCTGATCAGGTAAAAACCGACATCAACAAAAACTTTCAAAATTACCAGGTGGCCATGAACAAAATCCAGGTTTTGGAAACGTCAATTGCACAGGCTACCGAAAACGATAAACTATTGGCATCGAAATATAAAAACAATGTGGCCTCGGTTACCGACCGCATTGATGCTGAAACCTTATTATATCAGGCAAAAATAAACTTAGAGATAGCTAAGGCAGATGCAGGTTTGGCTTACTATACCTTATTAAAATCAACAGGAAAAATAACGCAATAAATACAGCAATGACAACTGAAAAGAAAAAAAAGAATATAGTAGTACCCATCATTTTAGGTGTTTTACTAGTAATAGGTGTAATCTTCGGGATTACGGAATGGAATTATTATAGCAAACACGTAGATACGGATGATGCTCAGATTGATGGTGATATCAGTCCTGTTGTTGCGCGTGTTGGTGGTTATGTAAAGGATATTAATTTTGAAGAAAATACACACGTAACTGAAGGACAGGTTTTAGTGAAACTTGACGATAGCGATTACAAAGTGAAATTAGAGCAGGCACAATCTGGCCAAAAAGGGGCGAGTGCAGGTGTAGGAGTGGCGCAATCGCAAATTATTGCAACTCAGGCAAATACCAGTACTGCAAAAGCGAACGTAGCTGCGGCAAGGGTTAAATTAAACCTGGCCAATAAGGATTACGAACGTTATGCAAACCTTGTAAAAGACGGATCGATTACCCAACAAGCTTTCGATCAGGCTAAAGCTTCAAAAGAATCTGCGCAGGCAGCTTACCAGGCAGCAGTGGATCAATACAATGCTGCAGTTAAACAGGTTGGTACTACACAATCACAATTGGCTGTAAGCAGCAATGTAATCAGCCAGCGTCAGAGTGATATCGATTTTGCTAAACTTCAATTATCATATACTGATATTAAGGCACCAGCAACAGGTATTGTTTCTAAAAAGAATGTTCAAAAAGGACAATTGGTTCAGGCAGGTCAGTCTTTATTCTCTATTGTTAACGACGGAAGTATTTATGTAACGGCTAACTTTAAAGAAACCCAACTGGAGAAAATCAAAGAAGGTTCTAAAGTAGAGATCGAAGTGGATGCTTATCCTGATCAAAAAATTGAAGGCGAAGTATATAACTTTTCACCTATTACCGGTGCAAAAGGATCTTTATTGCCTCCTGATAATGCTACTGGTAACTTCGTTAAGGTTGTGCAACGTGTTCCGGTAAAAATCAAAATCCATCCATCAAAAGAAATGCAAGCTAAGTTACGCCCTGGAATGAGCGTTAAAGCTTCAGTATCTACTAAATAATATTAAAATGGCCGAAGTAGGTTTAAAAAAGTGGATTATTACGTTTACGGTAATCACAGCTTCTTTGTTGGAGTTGATTGATACAACGATCGTAAACGTTGCAATTCCACAGATACAGGGAAACCTGGGCGCTACTCTTGAAGATATCGCCTGGTTATCTACTGGATATGCCGTTGCGAACGTAATCGTCCTGCCCATGTCGGGCTGGTTGGGGAGTCGTTTCGGACGTAAAAATTATTTCTTAACCTCCATTATTGTTTTTACTCTTGTTTCCTTTTTATGTGGAAACGCAACATCTTTAAATGAACTTATTTTATTCAGGATTTTGCAGGGAGTAGCAGGTGGAGGGTTAATTTCAACAGCACAAGCTATTTTGATCGAAACCTGGCCGCGTGAGGATGTGGGTATTGCTACCGCATTGTTTGGTTTAGGTGCCGTTGTTGGTCCAACCGTAGGTCCAACCATTGGTGGTTATATTTTAGAGATTGCTGATTGGCCCTGGATTTTCTACGTAAATATTCCCGTCGGAATCCTCGCCGCCTATTGTACCTATACTTTTATTCGAGAGACACCAAAAGATGGAAAAGGTAAGCCTGTTGATTGGTGGGGAATCGCATTATTGGCAATTGCAGTTGGTAGCTTGCAAACGGTACTTGAAAAAGGAGAGAGCGAAGATTGGTTCTCCACACCTTATATTACGGCTTTAGCTGTTGTATCTGTTTTTGGTTTGCTTTTATTTATCTGGAGAGAAACCGCTACCGAATACCCGATCGTAAACCTAAGGATTATGAAGAAACGGAGCTTTTCTATCGGTATGTTTACCTCCTTCATTTTAGGGTTTGGATTATATGGCTCGGTATTCGTATTTCCTGTATTTGCGCAAAACCTTTTAGGCTTTACTCCTTTACAAACAGGTAAGCTGTTTATTGCAGGTGGTATTTGTACTATTGCCATGATGCCTTTCATTGGTATTATGCTCAAAAAGGGTGTACCTGCACAATTTATGGCTACAGGAGGCATGTTTTTATTTTTCGTTTTCTGTTGGATGTTAAGTAATTCTACATTGGCTTCCGGAACAGGAGATTTTTTCTGGCCATTGGTGATTAGAGGTTTCGGTATGGCTTTATTGTTTGTGCCACTAACAACTTTAGCCATGCAGGATTTGTCGGGGGCAGAGATTGGTCAGGGGTCCGGTTTGAATAACATGAGCCGACAACTAGGCGGTTCGTTTGGTATCGCAGCATTAACTACATTAATCCACATCCGTTCAGGTTTCCATAGGAGTAGTTTACTTGCCAACGTTAATGAATATAATCCCGCATTTATCCAGAAGTTAAATGCATTAACAAGCGGTTTTATGGCCAAAGGATCATCATTTATTGATGCGAAATTGATGGCGATGAAAGCAATTGAAGGTTCGGTAATTAAACAAACCATGCTGCTTACTTATAACGATGCTTATTGGGTAGCCGGATTGATTATGTTATTCTCTATACCTTTATTATATCTTCAGAAATTTAAGAAAAATGCAAACATTGTTACGGATGCGCATTAAAATTTGCAAAGAAATGCCGTAAGTAATGGCAAAAAATAAAAACAGCCGGTGTGTTTTATTACATCGGCTGTTTTAACCCAAAAAATTAACAATCAATGCAATGCCCTTAAACATTGCAAATGTTCTTACTTAACCACATCGTGGCCAAATAAGATTTTAAAATTAAAATTTATTCTACAATTTTCCAAATTGTAAGCAATAGAATTTTATTACCTTATGCATTTTTTGTAGTATTACGCTATACAAAAATATTGCCTAAGCTATGCCCAAACTTCGTTTAACAACGCAACGTGAATCTATTTTTAACAATGAGGTAATCTCAAAATTCGAACTGTTTAACAGTTTATTTCTCACCTTGCCTTTTTACAAAATTAAGGATACCGGAACACTGCTTCCCCTTTTCTTTAAAAGTTGTGAAGAAGGAATTGCGAACGGAGAAAAACCTGCACAGATTATCGAAGAATTTTTTGCCAAGTACACCAGTTATACCGAGCGTAAAGATATTGTTGACCTTCTTTTCCGGTTTATCCAGTATATAGAGCGTCAGGTTGTGCTTTTTGATGCTGTTGAAGATGCTTCTTTTACCAAGTTAAATACTACCGATGAGCAGAGTACATTGGCCTTTATTTTAAAAAAGAATGCCGATAATAAACCTGCACTGGCCAAAATTGAAAAACTGATAGATGAGCTTTCGCTCCGTTTGGTTTTAACGGCACACCCTACCCAGTTTTATCCCGGCAGCGTTTTGGCCATCATTACTGATTTAACCAAGGCCATTAGGGATAACAACATCACCGCTATGAACTCGCTTTTACAACAGTTGGGTAAAACGCCGTTTTTTAATAAAAAATCGCCAACACCTGTTGATGAAGCCCTAAACCTGGCCTGGTTCCTCGAAAATACTTTTTATTTTGCTGCGGCAAATATTCAGGAAGAAATAGATCAGAATCTGGATGAATACAACCTCGAAACCAAGAAAATTTTAGAACTCGGTTTCTGGCCGGGAGGTGATAGGGATGGAAATCCGAATATCCATGCCGATACCACTTTAGCCGTTTCTAAAATGTTGCGACAGATCCTTTTCCGCTGTTACTACCGTGATTTCAGGGTAATTAAACGCCGCATTACTTTTAGAGGGGTTGAAGAAAATATTGCAAAACTGCATGATGTGCTTTATCAAAATGCTTTTGATCAAACCTGCGAACTGCATGATATTTCAGATGAATTAAAGGATAACCTGAATAAAATTAAAGAAACCTTATTGGCGGAACATGAAGGTTTATTTGTTGACCTGGTTAACGACCTGATTCGTAAGATAGATCTATACGGAAACTATTTTGCTTCGTTGGATATCCGTCAGGATAGCCGAGTACTGAGAAGCGTACATGCTTACTGCCGTGAAAATAAACCGATTTCTTCATTATATCCTGCTGATTATGATAAGTTATCAGAAGCCGAAAAACTAAACCTGATTTCTTTTAAAGAAGCAACCGTTGTTTATGCAAGCGAGCCTGATGCTTTAATTGAGGATACCATTGAGGTAATTAAAGAAATAAAGGGAATTCAAAAACGCAATGGCGAAAAAGCCTGTCACCGTTTTATTATCAGCAATTGCCAGCAGGCCAGTGATATTTTACAGTTGATCGAACTTTTCCTTTGGAACGGTTGGAGCAAAGAATCATTAACGATTGATTTTGTGCCGCTTTTTGAAACCGTTAACGATTTGAAGGGCGCTGCTGCTATTATGGACACTTTGTATAGCAATCCTTTTTATAAAGCGCATTTAGCGAGCCGTGGCAATAAA
This sequence comes from Pedobacter sp. D749, assembly GCF_019317285.1. NCBI lineage: Bacteria > Pseudomonadati > Bacteroidota > Sphingobacteriia > Sphingobacteriales > Sphingobacteriaceae > Pedobacter > Pedobacter sp. D749. Next base: position 4,954,867 of record NZ_CP079218.1, on the reverse strand, counting down.
CAGGATATTATGCTGGGTTATTCTGACAGTACCAAAGATGGCGGTTATTTAATGGCCAACTGGTCTATTTTTAACGGAAAGACTTCATTGTCGGCCATTTCTGCTAAACACAATATTCAATTGGCATTTTTCGATGGCCGTGGCGGACCTCCTGCACGTGGTGGAGGTAAAACACACCGTTTTTATGCCTCAATGGGTAAAGAAATTGCCAACAAAAACATGCAGTTAACCGTTCAGGGTCAAACCATCAGTTCGCAATACGGTTCGGTAGAAAGTGCTGAATTTAATATAGAACAATTGATCAATGCAGGATTAACCTCCGGACTGAAAGAAAAACACAACATTCTTTTAGATCCTGAAAATAAAGCCCTGCTTGATGAAATGGCGGAAGAAAGTTATAAAGCTTTTGTGGATTTGCGTGAGCACCCATTATTTGTGAGTTATTTAGAGAAACTGTCTCCTTTAAAACTGTTATCTCAGGCTAATATTAGCAGTCGCCCGGTAAAAAGAAACGGCGGCGGCGAAATGAAGCTCGAAGATTTAAGAGCCATTAGTTTTGTAACGGCCTGGAGTATGCTGAAACAAAACGTTCCAGGTTTCTATGGGATGGGAACGGCATTGAGAACTCAGGAAAAGGCTGGTAATTGGGGTAAAGTGCTTAAGGTTTATGAGGATTCTGATTACCTGAAAACCATTGTAGATAACTGTATGATGAGCATGAGCAAATCAGACTTTGTAATTACGGCCCATTTAGCAAACGACAAAGAGTTTGGTACTTTTTGGACTCAATTACATGATGAGTTTAAACTAACTAAGGAAATGCTCTTAAAACTCTCAGGACAACCGACTTTAATGGCTAATTATCCTGTAGATAAAAAATCGATCGCCACGCGTGAGAAAATCATTTTACCATTGGTATTGATCCAGCATTTTGCTTTAGAAAAATTGCAGCACGATCAGAACGAAAAAGACCAGCATGCTTTAGAAAAGCTTGCCGTTAGAACTGTTTTTGGTATTGTAAATGCCGGCAGGAATTTGGCTTAATGATGTACAAACCTCGCAGGTTTCAAAAACCTGCGAGGTTTAAAAATACCTTTTTTATTGCCTGCTGTCATTCTGAACGCAGTGAAGAATCTTTTGCACTGAAATTAATTGCTTAGCGTTGATCCTGTAGCGCTTCGGCTGGGGATTCTTCACCGCGTTCAGAATGACAAGCCTATTTAAAAACAAAAATCCCTTGCAGATTTTCATCTACAAGGGATTTATATTTCGAAAAGCCAGATTAAGCTTTAAGACGATTATCGATCAATCGAACCCATCACTTTTTGGCCGAAAGCGTTTAATGCATCCTTTTCAGCAGCACCTTCACTTACCATCTGGTGTACTTCAAGCGCACCACAGATATTGGTAATCATTTCGCCTGCAACATCAACTTCGTGCTCACTAACGCCTCTAAACTCGCAGAAAGCTTCTAAAACCTCCAAAGTGGTCTCCAGTTGTGCCGGAGTGGTGTTTTGAAATAACTGTCTTATAACCGGAATCTTCATTACTTTATCTTGTTAAATAGTTCAATTAAACCTTCTGCTTTGTTGGTCTGCACCTGATCTACCAAGCTACCGCCTTCAAAAGCTGCAAAAGTTGGTAAATTATCAACGTTCGCAAATTTGCGTGAGTTTGGAAGTTTTTCTGCATCAACAATTAAGAAAGCTACATCTTCATTTTCTGAAGCCAGTTTTTTAAACTTAGGTTTCATAATTCTGCAGTTTCCGCACCACGATGCAGCATACTGAACCATCACCTTTGAGTTATCTGCTAAATATTGTTGAAGATTATCTTCTGTTAATTCTAAAAACATAACGTTTCGTTTTATTAGTTAGCGGCTAAATATTCAGCTACGCCAGTTCTGTTTGCATTCATTGCTTCTTTTCCTTCTTCCCAGTTTGCAGGACAAACTTCACCATGTTTCTGCACGTGAGCGTAGGCATCAATTAAACGTAAATATTCTTTAACGTTTCTACCTAGTGGCATATCGTTAACACTTTCGTGGAAAACTTTACCAGTTTCGTCGATTAAATAAGTAGCTCTGAAAGTTACGTTAGAGCCTGAGAAAGATTCGTTTCCTTCTTCATCGTAGTTAACTTCCTGATCTAAAATATCTAAGATACCTGATAATTGTCTGTGTGTATCTGCTAAAATTGGATAAGTAACACCTTCAATACCACCATTATCTTTTGGCGTATTTAACCAGGCGAAGTGAACTTCATTGGTATCGCAAGATGCACCGATAACAATTGTATTTCTTTTTTCAAATTCAGGTAAAGCAGCTTGGAAAGCGTGTAATTCTGTAGGGCAAACAAAAGTGAAATCTTTTGGATACCAGAATAATAACACCTTACTATTTTTGTTTACAGCTTCTTCAAATACATTGATTTTCAAGTCATCACCCATGTCTGACATTGCATCAATACTAACACTTGGGAATTTTTTACCTACTATTGCCATAATTTTTGTCTTTAATTTTATACTGCAAAGGTAAGGCTAAAACAGGTGTCAATCAACCCCGTTTCACTAATTGTTAATTGTATTTATTGATAATGATATAGATGAAAACTATATTCTTTATAAGAAATATAGCGGAGTTCTATTTTGGTTCTTTGCTGTCATGCTGAGGCGGGAAGCATCTTTGAGGAATTTATACATAATGGCCGTCATCTCGACTGAAGCGTAGCGAAATGGAGAGATCCATCTTGATAGATTTAGCTTCGCTGAGCACTTCGTGGTTCTCGGCTACGCTTCTCTTCGCTCGAAATGGAAGGTTACTTCTTCAACGTATTCTCATACAGCTTAAATATCCTTTTATACTCATCTGTCCAGCTGCTTGGCTCAATAAAACCATGGTCTTCTACCGGGTAAACCGCAAGTTCCCAATTGTTTTTGCCCAGCTCTATAAAACGCTGCGTAATGCGCACAATATCCTGAAAATGAACATTTACATCCACCATGCCATGTGCCATTAAAAGATTGCCCTTTAATTTATCGGCGAAATAAATCGGCGAACTTCTTTTATAGGCAATCGGATCGTTATAAGGCTCGTTTAAAATATTTGAGGTATAGCCATGGTTATAGTGTGCCCAATCGGTAACGGAACGCAAGGCAGCACCACTTGCAAAAACATCCGATTCGTTGAACATGGCCATCAGCGTGATAAAACCACCATAAGAGCCGCCGTATAAACCAACGTGCTGCGGATTAACACCATATTTCTCTACCAAAAATTTAACCCCATCGGCCTGGTCGGTTAAATCTTTTCCGCCCATGTGGCGGTAAATGCCGGTACGGTGATCGCGGCCATAACCAGAACTTCCGGTATAATCGATATCGATTACGGTATAACCATTGTCGGCTAGTAAATTGTTAAACATAAACTCGCGAAAGTAGGTGCTCCATCCAAAGTGTACGTTTTGTAAATATCCTGCACCATGTACAAAAACTATGGCGGGGTGGTTAGGGTGTGGATTGTCTGATTTGTAAACCCTTGCATAAACATCCGCACCGTAACGGTTTTTAAAAGTAACCATATCGGGTTGACGCCATTTGTAAGAATTAAATTCGGCAGAAGTAGATTGCGTAATTTTTACGGCTTTAGCTCCCACCTTATTTGGCTGGAGATATAGTTCTCCGGGTTTATCCATGTAAGAATAATTAATGGCAAGGTATTTCTCATCAGGGGAAAGGGTAATCTCATTTAAGCCTTTCATGGTGGTAATTTGAACAAATTCACCGCCATTTATACCGATTTTAAAGAAATTGGTAATGCCTGGGTGTTCTTTATTCGCTTTGATATAAAAAGTATTTCTATCTTTTGATAACTGTACCGATTGTACTTCCCATTTACCGGCAGTAAGCTGTTTTTTATCACCTGTAGCTACATTAACTACATAAAGGTGGGAATATCCTGTCGCCTCGCTTTGATAATAAAAGCGGTTATTATCGATCCAGCCTGTGCTGCCCTGGTAAAAACCACTAATGCCCGGGCCACCAATCCATGCTTCGTCGCGCTGGCGGTCGACTAAAGAAAATTTTCCTGTTAAGGCATCTAGCTTTAGGGTCCAGCGGTCTTTATTATCGGTAGAAGTAGCCACAACAATTGCAGAACTTCCATTATCATTCCAAAACGGACCAAAAAAACTTACAGGGCGGTCGGCATTTTTCTTTTTTAAGGTATCCAGTTCCTTTGGATAATCTTTCAGATAATCAGGGAGGTCTTTTATGCCCGTAATGGTCGAGGTCTGGATCGCGTAAACTGTATCCCGTTGCGTATCATAAATGAAACCCAGCGAGATATTTTCATTTTCGCCAACTTTTGTTCTACCCGGAATATCTTCGGTATAACCTGATGAAGTAATATAATTCGGAACAATGGTATTATGGTTGTTCTGTGCTGGTGTAGTTAATTTATAAGTAATAAAATGTCCATCCGGGCTAATGATTACGCCGTTTAAGAACTTGTCTTCAGTATATAGTTCTTTTAAAGGTTTTGTATCTGCAGCGGTACTCCCAAAGCGGCCTCTTCCACTGCGTGAACCGTTTTTTGCTTCAGCATTTCGTTTTTTAATAATATCGAAGAGTTCGGCCTGTTGTACTTTTAACCATTTATCCTGTTCGGTAGCGGGTTTACTATCTGCTCTTCCGGCTTTTTTACCTTTAACAAAATTGGTAAGCTGTTTGGTTTCTGCTGATTTTAAATCAACCACGAAAAGATTATCGCCCAATTGGTAAACAACGTTTCCATTGGTTAAAAAAATCGGACTGCTTTCCCGTTCCTGTGTGCTGGTTAAGCGCGTTTCCTTATTGGTTTTGAAGTTCTGTAAATAAATATCACCGCTTTTTTCAACTAAACCAAGGGAGCGATCGGCATTGTAGGTGTAATTTAAACTCAATAGTTTTTCATCTTCCTTTTCAACTGCTTTAACAGGTTTTGTAGAAGCTGCCGAAACTTTGAATAATTCTTCTTTGGCTTTATTTTCAGGGTTCCAGTTAAAATATAGGGTTTTGCTATCTGCTGTCCAGCGGAAATTAGTTGGCGAAATACCCATCCATTTTGGATCGCGCATTATTTTTTCGACAGTTAAAGGGGCCAATTGTTGCGCAAAAGCATATTCGCCTGTGCAAAGCAAAAGGAAAAGTAAATATTTCTTCATGAATTTTAGGTTTGGATGCAATTTAGGCAAAGCGCTACCTAATTTTAAAAGGAAATGGAAATGTTACAACCTCTGCCTAATGAATTAACCACAGATAAAAAGGATGAACACAGATAATTTTTTGCAATTATGTTTATGTGTGCAAATCTGTGGCAAAAATTAGCGGATTACCCTTCCGGTTTTATCTACATTCACATCATCGAAAGGTTTTAAGTATTCGTTAATGATGACCGAAAATTCGCGTCTGCTAAGCACTTTTTTAAGATCATATTTGGAGCTGAACCTATAATTTTTGTTCCATTTTTTCTGTAGTTCGGCTTTTGTAGCATCAATTGATTTATTGCCTACATAACAAACCATAGAAATCGTATTTTCCAGATTAAGGGGAATATTCTTATGATCGTCGAACCAGATCTGTGCTTTATAATAATATTCTTTGATCGGTTCTTTTATCTCTTGATAAGTAACTTCTTTTTCAGGTGCAAAATAAGCTTTTCCCTTTGTGATTTCTGCTTTAATAATCCCTGTAATACCTACTTTTTGAATGGCTAACCAGTTGGAATCCGTCATTTTTACATCTTCAAAGGGCATTAACGCGTGCTTATAGGCCAATAATTCTCCCTGGATTCTTTTTAAATTTGACAAACTGATTTTGGTGTCGAAAAATGCGGCATAAGCTGCGGTTGCCCCGGCTGCTTGTCCAATTTCAAATTGATCTTTAGAGATATAAAGTAAATTTTCCTGATCTGGGATCAATAGGCTGTAGAGGGATAAAAAGCTGGCTCCTGAAGAAATCCCGGATACCGTTGTCCGGTAAGCATTTTCGTTATAGTTTAACGGACTTGAAGACGCAGGATTTAAAGCGGAGAGTTTTAGTGCTGCAAGCAACTTTTCAGGGCTATCTGCCAGCACAAGAATTTTGGCTTTAATGCTTTTATCTTTTGTGAGATTTACTTCCCAACCACTGCCAGAACGTTTAATTTCTGTGTAAGGAGTATTGTTGATGACGTTTAAAAGTAACGTGCTATCTACCACAATTACTTTCGTCCGGTTTTTTTTATCCGGTTTAGATTTTGGGCTTTCCAAGCTTTTCGCATTTTCAGTTTCCCTCTTTAAAAAACTTTGGTAAAAAGGCACTAGGGGCCTTTTAGTTTCAGCAATTTTATTTAATTCCAACGGTTCTTTTTGGGTAAGCTGGATGGTTTTTACTCCAGATTTAAAAGACTGAAAAGATGCGGCATAAGCAGCATCGCCATTGCCGATAACCAGTACATCTGTTTTTATGGTTTGGGCATGGATAACCAGTGGAATTATGAATGCGAAAACAAAAAACAATCTTTTCATCTTTTATTATTAAAATTTGCTGCAATATGCTTTAAATGAATGAATTTTTAATGAAAAGGCTGCATTTTAACTAAATTTAACTTGTATTTTAAGGGAAATCGATTAGTGTAAAAGCAGATAATTATGGAAGAACAAATAAAGGCGGTTTTCGATTTACAGCAAAAATATAAATTCGATCTACGCAAAACAGATTTTAAAACCCGTATCGGGAAGCTAAAATTACTTAAACAGGCTTTGGAAAAAGCCGAAGAAGAAATATTTGTCGCTTTGGAAAAGGATCTGCGTAAAAACCGTTTTGAAAGTGCTGTAACTGAACTATATTTTACCTATGCCGAAATCGATTTTGGCATCAAAAAGTTGAAAGGGTGGATGAGACCCAAATCGGCAGGCAGAACCATGAGTAATTTTTTTGCGAGTAATAAAATTTATTATGAACCCAAAGGTGTTTGTTTGATTATTGCCCCATGGAATTACCCATTACAATTGATGATGAGTCCTTTGGTTTCGGCAATAGCAGCAGGAAATTGTGTGATCCTTAAACCGTCCGAATTAAGCGAAGCAACAGCCGCCGTGATCAGTAAATTAATTGCAGCCACTTTTGAACCTAAGGAAATTGCCTGTTTTGAAGGAGATGCCAATGTTTCTAGCGAACTGCTAAAACTCCCGTTTGACCATATCTTTTTTACTGGAAGCACCGAAATTGGCAAAGTGGTAATGGAAGCTGCCGCTAAAAATCTCACCTCGGTTACTTTGGAACTTGGAGGAAAATCGCCGGCTATTGTAGATGGAACCTGTGATATTAAAAAGGCTGCTGAAAAAATCGCCTGGGGCAAATTGGTTAATGCCGGACAAACCTGTATCGCACCGGATTATGTGCTAATTGAAGAAAACCGGTTAAATGATTTTGTAGAATATTACAAGGCTGCGGTTCAGAAATTATTTTTTGAAGGCGTTGAAATCAATAAAAACGATTACGCTAAAATCATTAATGATAAGCAATTTAAACGTATTGATAAATTAAAGGAAGATGCAATTGCAGATGGAGCGGTATTAACGTTTGGTGGCGAAGCAGACGAACAAAATTTAACCCTAATGCCAACGCTTTTAACGTCTGTAAAAGAAAACAGTGCCATCATGCAGGAGGAAATATTCGGCCCGGTTTTACCTGTAATCACCTTTAAAAACCTGGAGGAAGCTATTGATTTAGTGAATAGCAAAAACAAGCCTTTGGCACTTTACATCTTTTCAGAAAACAAACAACATCAGCATAAAATCATTGCCGAAACTAGCGCTGGCGGAACCTGTGTAAACGATGTACTGGTTCACATCAGTAATCCGAATTTGCCTTTCGGTGGAGTTAACAGCAGTGGGATGGGAAACTGTCATGGTATTTTTGGCTTTAAAACCTTTTCACACGAAAGGGCGGTTGTTTTTCAATCAAAATTGGGTTTAACCAACATGATTTATCCTCCTTATGCACCAAAAATGGGCTTATTGAAATGGTTGAAAAAACTGATGTAGATTTTATATCCCGCAGATCTAGGGAGATGGACGCAGATTTTATTTTAAATATGGTCCCAGCCTCGCGTACTTTGTGCCTTCCTCTCTGTGATCTTTGCGGTTAAAAACTCGATAATTCTCCTTATTTTGGCTCCATGGATTTAGAACAGCTTAAATACCCAATCGGTCAATTTGCTATGCCTGATATTTTTGATCAAAAACAGATTGACACCTGGATTTCTGAAATAGAGGCATTGCCAGGCCAAATAAAAAAAGCTACAGAAAATTTAACCAATGAAGAGCTGAACCAAACCTATCGTCCCGAAGGTTGGACATTGCGGCAGGTTGTTCATCATGTTCCGGATAGTCATATCAACGCCTATATCCGTTTTAAGCAGGCGATTACTGAGGATATTCCTGTAATCAGACCATATTATGAGGAACGCTGGGCAGAAACTGAAGAAGCAAAAAATGCTGAGATCAAATTATCGATTGAGCTGTTAACAGGTTTACATCAACGTTGGGTTGCTTTTTTAAAAACATTGAAAATAGAAGATTACCAAAGAAAATACATTCATCCGGCCCAAAATAAAGAGCTCACTTTGGCCAATATGCTGGGCATGTATGCCTGGCACGGAAAACACCACCTGGCACACATTACCAACACCATAACAAAATGAAAAGAATCTATTTATACTCCTTGATTTTATTCCTAGTTGGTTTTTATAGCAATGTTAAAGCGCAAAAAGATCCATCAAAAACCTTTTCTTTTGTATTAGGCTCATGGGAAATGCAGACACCCAAAGGTAAAATTGTGGAACAATGGAGCCAGGGTGCCGATAAAATACTGAAAGGAAAGAGTTATCGCGTTAATGCAAAAGGAGATAGCGTTCTTACCGAAACCTTACAGATCAGAAAAATAGGAAAAAATGTTTTCTATTGTTCAACGGTTGCTAATCAGAATGAAGGAGAGGAAGTCTGTTTTAAGCTTATCTCCACAAAAGATCAGATCTATATTTTCGAAAATGCGGCACACGATTTTCCACAAAGAATAGTATACCAAAACCAGGGGAAAAGTGAAATGCTCGCCTGGATTGAAGGCGAGCTTAATGGGAAAAGCCGAAAATCGGAATTTAGATATAAGCGGCAATAACTGAGATCTCTAATTTTACCCGTAAATGCATATATTTTATCTTAGTTGTCGTCACCCTGAATTTATTTCAGGGTCTTCATAGCAAGAAAGATGCTGAAATAAATTCAGCATGACGATGGTGTCATACATGACCAAAAAAAATCGTTGAAATATCCTCAAATTCTGCTTAATAATAATTATGAATACCAACAAAATATTTACTATAAACTCGAATCAGGAAAGCACAAAATGCGTAGATAGTATTGCGTCTGAAGAAAAGCCTATTCCGTCATCGAAATTAAATGATATTGTAGGAAAAGTTGAATTATCAAATGATTTTGATGAAAAACTAGAACTTCTTAATTATTTTGAAAGCAAGCACCTATAAAGAATTTGGGGTTTATAAAACTTCCCTCTGATGAGCTTTTGACTAAAATTTAACTACATCAAAATCAACATGGCTGCGCTCATGGCAATCATAATCGCATCTTCAACAATGGTTACCGTACTCATGGGTAGGTTAAACACCGCGCCTAAGCAAGCGCATTGAATTTTCTTTTTGTTTAGAACGCTTTCTAAAACTCCAAAAATACTGATGATCATTACGATCAGGGTGACCCAATTCACAATAAGAGGAGATAGGTTTAATGCAAATGATAAGCCTAAGCCCAATTCGATAAAGGCATAGATATAACCCCAGGCGCTGAATTTTTTAGCCACGATATCGTACATGGCGTAACTTTCGGCAAATGCTTTTAAGTTGAGCATTTTAAAGAAAGAAAAGGTAAGGAAGAAACCTGCCATAAAAATGCGCATAAACACCATATAATTGATGGCATTGGCCTGCCACGAAACCACTAACGATATTGCGGTTACATACCCAAAGATCAAGAGAATGGGTTTATAGGTTTCGGTCCAGGATTTTGTTTCTTCAAGCGTTTCATTGTGCTGCGTGGCAGAAATCTGATATTTGCTGTCATTACCGCCCAAAGCTTGTTGTAAGGCATCTAAACCGATATGTTTATCCATGCTAATGGTAGCAGTATTGGCATCTTTAGAAACCTCAACCGAGGTTACATCTGGTAATGTAAGCAGGTTACTTTTAACTTTATTTTCGCAACCGCTGCAGGTCATGCCTGTGAGTTGATAGGTATGTGTCATGATAGAATTCTTTATACAAATTTACCGCTTCGGGAAGCAATAAGCGTTACAGAATAATCATAAAGTTTTATAGAATTTTAGGTAGTTGTCATTCTGAACACAGTGAAGAATCTTTTGCTATAGAAAGGAAGTTTTCATCGTTTAAAGATGCTTCGTGCCTCAGCATGACAGTTATTACCCCACCAGAACTGAAGTCATGGTTAACGAACCGCCAACTGCTTTATCATTAAAAAACGAAACCTCTTCCTTATCGTTTTTCATTCCAAGCGTATAAATGAGGGGTAAATAATGCTCTGGCGTAGGTATGGCCAACATCGCATCGGTACCTAAGTTGCGATAGTTGATTAAGGGTTTATGGTCGCCATTGGCAATTAAATTTTTGAATTTATCATTCATTTCAATCGCCCAATCATAACCGCCGCCATTAATCATTTCCCAGCTTAACATGCGTAGATTATGCACCATATTGCCGCTGCCGATAACCAATACCCCTTTTTTGCGGAGTGCATAAATTTCTTTGGCTATTTCATAATGTTGTTCAGGCGATTTGGTATAATCGATACTTAATTGCAAAACAGGAATATCTGCATTTGGATACATGTGCCTTACTACTGTCCAGGTGCCATGATCCAGGCCCCAATCGTGGTCTAAACCAACAGGAGTTGAGTGTATTAGACCAGGGATTTCTGCAGCAAGTTTCGGATCGCCAGGAGCAGGATATTGAACATCGAAAAGTGCCTGAGGGAAACCACCAAAATCGTGGATGGTACTTGGGAAATCCATTGCAGTTACAAAAGTACCGTGGGTGTACCAATGTGCCGATACCACCAAAACTGCTTTTGGAACAGGGATATGTTTGGCCAAATCTACCCAACTCTCACTAAACTCATTATTTTCAATCCCGTTCATAGGAGAGCCATGGCCAATAAAAAGCGTTGGCATTAAATCCGTTTGAGGCAAGCGTTGAGTAAAATTTCTGAATTGGGATAGCGCAGACATGGCATTTTTATTTAGGTAATCGTCATCCTGAACTTGTTTCAGGATCTATTTAAATGAAAGATTCCGGGACAAGCCCGGAATGACAATCCAATGTTTTATTTTCCCTGAACAAATTCCAGATTTAATTTGATCGCAACATCTTTTGCAACACCTGCACCAGTTGGATCATATTTGATATTATAATCTAAACGGTTAATGGTTGTAGTAGCGCCGAAACCTGCTTTAGTATTGCCTTGTTGATCTTTAGCTGTACCACCATAAACAACCGCAAATTTTACATCTTTAGTTACATCGCGGATGGTTAATTTACCACTTAACTCATAGTTGTTTCCACTTAATTTTTTGAAAGAAATGCTTTCGAATTTCATCGTTGGAAATTTCTCGGCATTAAAGAAATCATCTGTTTTTAAGTGACCATCTCTCATTTCAACACCTGTAGTAATGCTGTTTACATCAACGGTAAAGGCGATTTTAGCATCAGTTAAATCTGGTTTAGATGCAGAAACCGTTCCATCGAATTTTTTGAATGAACCATCAACAAAAGAAATGCCCATGTGTTTAACCGAAAAGTTTACAAATGAGTGCATTGGATCTATCTTCCAGCTGGTTTGTGCAAATGATGCCACACTAATTGAGGTAGCGATCAGAAATAAGAATAATTTTTTCATATTTAGTGATTTTATTTAGGTGCAAAAATAGCTGATTATCAGCCGATCAGTCTTGACGTATGATAAGAAATTGTTTAGAGAGGTTAATTGGTTAATGGTTTTTTGGTTCATGGTCCATAGACGATAGGCCATCAACCATCCTCCATCTTACCTCTTCCATTTTACATGCTCAGACCTTATCCAGCGTTTTCCTGCTATCTTTTGATGCTGATTTATAAACTGAAGGCGTAATTTCGGTTACTTTTTTGAATTGTGCCGATAGGTGAGCTACACTGCTGTAATTTAGTTGGTAGGCAATTTCACTCAGGGTAAGTTCGCCATAAGTGAGCATTTCTTTTGCTTTTTCTATTTTTTGAGCAATAAAATATTTCTCAATCGTCTGGTTTTCGATCTCAGAAAAAATGCTGCTTAAGCTCGTGTATTCCTGATTTAACTGCTCGCTGAGGTAGGCAGAAAGATTGATCTTTAACGATTCTTTGGTATAATGTACCAGGTTAATAATGGCTGTTTTAATCTGTTCTGCAACTTGGTTTTTTTTATCCTCCAAGAGTTCGAAGTCAAAATGGGTCAGTTGCTCCGCAATTTTGATTTTATCCTCTGCTGTAATATTTTCGGCAAGGGTAACTTCGCCAAGCTCAACCAATAGCGGTTTAAAGCCAAGCTTTTCCAGCTCGGCCTTAACCACCATTTTGCAACGGTTGCATACCATATTTTTGATATGCAGGTTCATTAGTTCGATTTTATGGTTTCAGAAACGTCGCCACAATCAAACATCATGCTTCCATAATATGGATTTTCGATGTTTTCTTTTTCATTTAACCAGCTCGCCTTCGCCATTGGGCAGTATTGAATATAAACGGTTTGACTGTTAAATTTCAGGCCTTTCAACGTTTTGATCATTGCGTAAGAAATCCCTTCAAAAGCTTTTCTCTGTGTTTTGATGTCGTTTGAACCTGCAAGTAGCGCGGCTTTATTTTTAATAATGGCCGCTTGTTCCATAAATATTTTATGTTGATCGGCTGGTAAATCTTTATGATTAACGGCATTTACCTTTGCCGATAAAACTTTCACTTTTTCAATGGCTAAGTCTTTTTTATCGGTTGCTAATGCATTTTTTACATCGTAATATGCCGTTAATACCTGATTTAAGGCTACATCTGTTTTACTTTGTGCATAAGTAAAAGCTGTTGTTGCGATCGTCATGATGGCAACTAATCCTAATATTTTTTTCATCTTTTTATAGTGTTTCTAATGCTGATGAGGCGATCATGGTTTCATGTTCAGTTTAATATGAAAACCATGATCGCTTCGTTATTTTTTTATTTTAAAACGTTAAAGAAGTTAAATTCTGCCCGAAGCAGGTACATGTTTTTGGTGTATCGGTTATCCATATTTCCGGCTGCCTGAAAGCGGTAGCCAAAATCGATGCGGGTTGTGCTGTTCAAAATCATTTGTACAGCAGGAGCGATATCTAAATAAGACTGGCCGTTGCCCGGATCGGTTTTACCCAGCAATTCTAAATATACATTAAAATTGGGCTGTTTGTAATCCTTATAAACTACTGGTAAAACCAAATAACCCGACGATAAACTGTAAGATAACATGTTCTTTGGCTGCGGCATTCCTGCAATCTGACTGTTGCTGTTTTCAAAAGCATGTGCATAACCCAAGGTTGATGATAATGCCAGTTTGTGCAGCAGCTGTGTGAAGATCAATCCACCTTGTACGCCACTATTGTCACCCTCAAGATTAATGTCTCTTGTGTATGTTGGGCGCCTGCTGGTGCTTACCCTTCCAAAAGCAGATGCCCTGAAATGGCTATGTGCCTCATCCAAGGATAAAAACCGGTACTTGGCGTATAAACTTCCTCCTTCTAAACGGTATTTTCCATCCATGTCCGAGAGAAAAGCCTGTGCATGCATCATCAGATTTTTGTTGAAACCGATCATTACCTCCGGGATCGTCCGGCTTACGTAACCCGGATAATTGAACATGCCCTCATTAGTAATCCTTACACCGATTGATTTGGTAGGCATATTACTTGCTGGCTCTGTAAATACATATAGTTCTTGTGCCGAAACACTGGTGTAAACGCCGATCATCATCAGCGCCAATACGAATATCCGCCTCATCTTAAGAAAGAATTAAATGGTAAATACGGGTTTTTTTACCATTTACAACACCGGTTCCGCTTGCATAAGCATCAGAATTAGCAGTTGCGGCCTGTTTTTTAAATGCTGAGCCCGAAATAAAATCTTTATCCACTACGCTGGCCTTAACGGTACCACTAAGCGTTTTACCTTTTACATTTACAAAACGGTACACATTGCCGTTAACAACAGCCTGACCTTTATCGTCTACCTTAACATCATTAAAATTGAAGTTAGCCGTTAAGCCGCCTACTGAAAAACCTGCATCCTGAACTTTTTTGCGGACCAGATCAAGATTAACATTGGCGTCTTTTTTAAAAGTTAAAACGAATATATTTTTATTTAAATCAGGTTTAACGCTACTGATAAAACCGAGGGTTTCTAAAGATTTTTGTGTTGCATTTGAGCACATAGAACAGGTTAAACCAGTTACCTGTAAATCGGCTGTAGATATTTGTTGTGCCGAAACATTAACGGCGAAAAATAGCATAATGATGCTGAATATTTTTATTGATTTCATGATTTTTTAGAATTAGAATAATTTTTAAACTGTCGTCTCCCTGGATTCCTTTCAGGGTCTTATAGCAAAACAGATCCTGAAACAAGTTCAGGATGACGGAAAAGTAGAAAAATCCTAATTCCTAAAAATGCAATTGAAAATATGCAAAGCAATCCGCGAGGATAATGGCGGTGCTTTGTTCGAAATTTTACTAAAAAACTTCGGACTGATGCTGCTCAGAAATGCTAAAACCGGAGGATGGAGGAAAAGCTGAATAGAAAACAGTTTAGGCATTTGTAACTCGGCCTCTGTATGATGACTATCTTTTACCTTAACTGTTACCTGGGTGTTTTTGCAACAACCGTCATCTTTCTTCTCAGCAGGAATATCCTTGCAGAATTTGCACGAAGCCTCATTGCTAAAAAGTTTAACGTTTTCCAGTTTGCCACCACAGAAATGGAGGCTTAAAGCCAAACCCATAACACTAACTGCATAGAATACAGCCAAAGAAAGTGCTATTTTTTGTTTTAACTTCATTGATACAAAGGTAAAGCAAAAATTATCGAATAAAGCTGCGATTTCTTTACTGAATTTCATTTTTTAGCTTAATTTAGCCTCAAACACTAGTTAAATGAAGAAAATATTATTATTCCTTTGCGCTTTTTCAGTCATTACTGCCTTTGCTGCGAAGCCTAAAAATCAATATGTCCGCATTAGAACAGAATTTGGAGAATGCATTATTAAGCTATATAACCAAACGCCTTTACACCGTGATAATTTTTTAAAATTGGTAAAAAAAGGCTACTACAACGGTGTTTTATTTCACCGGGTGATTAAAGATTTTATGATCCAGGGTGGTGATCCGGATTCTAAAAATGCCAAACCTGATTCTTTATTGGGGGAAGGAGGGCCGAAGTACACCATCCCAGCTGAATTTAATGATAGCTTGTTTCACAAAAAAGGCGTTCTGGCTGCTGCCAGGGAAGGTGATGATGTTAATCCGGCCAAAGCATCAAGTGGTAGTCAGTTTTACCTGGTTCAGGGCAAGGTTTTTACTGATCAGCAGTTAAACAGTATAGAAGAGAAACGGTTAAAATTTAAAATTCCTGAATGGCAGCGTGAGGTTTATAAAACAATAGGAGGCACCCCGCATTTAGACCGCAATTATACTGTTTATGGCGAAATTGTGGTTGGTTTGGATATGGTAGATAAAATTGCCGCTCTTGAAACCGATAAAAACAACCGCCCAAAACAGGATGTTAAAATGGAAGTTACCATTTTAAAAAGAAGAGCTGCAAAAAAAATGGAGAAACAACTATTGCAGATCCCCTGAAGATAAGATGGTTATGTAATCAAGGGGTCTTGTCTGTTGTCAAAAAAGAATAAAATTCTTATTTCTTCTTGGTTAATGTGATAGTAGAAAGAAGTATATTTAGAAATTACGCCTTTTCTTACCTGGCTATTTAGTGCAATAGGCTCATAGATAAAGGGCAAGATGGCAATTAAATCAATTTTTTTATAAACGGTTTGGATAAATTTTTCAGCGTGGTAATATCCCCAGGTTTCTTCAATGAAAATCCCAATTCCCAGCAGTGTTTCGTATGCTTCTTCTGAAAAAGAAACGGTTAATGCCATTTTTCAGAAAGTCTTCTTTTAACTTCATCATACGGAATTAGCTTGCCCTCTTTAGCTTGTTGTAGCCCTCTTTTAATTCCCTCTTGAACGTGCTTTGGTAATTCTTCCAGCACAACCTTTTCATTGTAGTTTAAAAGCATGTCCAACTCTGATAAAAGATTTTCATCATCCGTTTCGAACACTTTTTTTGCAATCTCTATTTTTAACTCCTCGATGCTCATAAACAAATTTAATGAAAGCAAATCTTAATTACTAAGCATTTATTCAATTAATTTCTAAATTTACCGCCCACAACAATTGAAATTTACTGAATGAAACTATCATGATTTACTATCACTCAGTGATAAAAAATCATGATTGCTTCATCACCATTGAAAACTGAATTTAACTGATGAAAATTATTTCCTATAACGTAAACGGAATTAGGGCAGCAAGTACCAAAAACTTTTTTGGCTGGTTACAAGCTACAAACGCTGATATGGTCTGTTTGCAGGAAGTAAAGGCGCTGCCTTCGCAAATCCCTGAAATTATTGGACTGATTGAGCAGCTGGGCTATCACCATTATTGGTTCCCGGCAGAGAAAAAAGGATATAGCGGTGTAGCCATTTTATCTAAAATTAAACCTAAACATGTGGAATTTGGCTGCGGTGAAGAATGGATCGACAAAGAAGGACGGATTTTAAGAGCTGATTTTGATGATTTCTCCTTAATGAGCTTATATATGCCATCCGGATCTAGCGGCGATGAAAGGCAGGTGAAAAAGTACGAATTTATGCGGTTTTTTGACGGGTACATCGGAGACTTGCGTAAAGCGATCCCAAATTTGATAGTAAGTGGCGATTATAACATCTGCCACACCGCTATTGACATCCATAATCCAAAATCGAATGCCAATTCTTCAGGATTTTTGCCAGAGGAAAGAGAATGGATGCAATTATTTTTGGATAACGGCTTCATCGATACTTTTCGTCATTTCAATAAAGACCCGCATCATTACACCTGGTGGAGTTACCGTGCCGGATCACGAGGGAAGAACCTGGGCTGGCGTATCGATTACCACCTGGCAACAAGACCAATGGAAAACCGTTTGAAAAATGTAAGGATTTTACCCGACGCCATACATTCTGATCATTGTCCGGTTCTATTGGAAATGGAATAATGTAAGATGTAAAATGGATCAGGGTTTACAAAATCAGATCCGGATATTTATTACCCGATACTTTTACTCAATAAACGAACAAAATGCTAATCACCAATATAAAAGGCCTTACAGGTATTCACCCTAAAAATAAATTAGTGCTTCGTGGCAGCGAGCTTGATTATTTACCTGTTCTCGAAAATGCCTGGCTTTTGATAGAAGATGGCCTGATCAAAGATTTTGGAAAAATGGATAGTTTTCCATCTTCCATTGCACATCTTCCATCTCACAGCGCCGAAGGCAGATACATTTTCCCATCCTGGTGCGACAGCCATACCCATATTGTTTTTGCGGCCTCACGGGAAGAAGAGTTTGCCATGAAAATACAGGGCAAAAGTTATGAAGAAATTGCGGCGGCAGGTGGTGGGATTTTAAATTCGGCCAATAAGCTTCAAAAAGCAACAGAAGACGAATTGTTTGAAAGTGCTGCGATTAGGTTAAAACAGATGATTCTACAAGGAACAGGTGCGGTTGAGATAAAAAGCGGTTATGGCTTAACCACTGAAAGTGAAATCAAAATGCTTAGGGTAATCCGCAGGTTAAAAGATCAGTTTCCAACCCCTATCAAGGCAACTTTTCTGGCTGCACATGCCTTTCCGGCTGAATTTAAAAATGATCATCAAGGTTATATCAACTTGATTATTAATGAAATGTTACCTCGTATAGCAGAAGAAAACCTGGCCGACTATATTGATGTTTTCTGCGAAAAAGGTTTTTTCTCTGTAGAAGAAACCGATCAGATACTTAAAGCAGGAGCAAAATATGGTTTAAAACCTAAAATACATGCCAATCAGCTTTCTGTTTCGGGCGCTATTGAGGTGGCGGTTAACAATAATGCAATTTCAGTCGATCATTTGGAAGAAAGTAACGAGGAAACCATCGAAACGTTAAGAAATGCCGATACCGTTGTAACATTACTACCTTCTTGTTCGTTTTACTTAGGTATTCCATTTGCAGATGCTAAAAGCTTTATTAAAGCCGATTTGCCTATTGCTTTGGCTACCGATTACAATCCGGGATCAACACCTTCAGGAAATATGAATTTTGTGGTGTCGCTGGGCTGTATTAAAATGAAAATGTTTCCGGAACAGGCCATCAATGCAGCTACTCTAAACGGTGCGGCAGCAATGGAGATCAGCGAAAGTTATGGAAGCATTGCCATTGGAAAAAAAGCAAATTTATTTATCACAAAACCAATGCCCTCAATAGCCTATTTGCCGTACAGTTTTGGTGAAAGCCAGGTTGATACGGTGATTTTAAACGGTGAGATTTATCATGGATAACCTTAAAATATATTCGCAAAGCGACATTGAGCATTTGATTATCCATCGTGATGGGGAAACCAAGCTTGGCGAAAGGGTTAATACCTATCAACATGAAGCAATCTCTATAGAAGGGTTAGAAGCGAACAATTCAAAATTTGTATTGCTAGGAATCCCTGAAGATATAGGGGTAAGGGCTAATGCAGGTATTGCGGGAGCAGCATCGGCATGGCGCGCAAGTTTAACAGCTTTTTTGAATGTCCAGAGTAACCGCTTTTTAATTGGTGAAGAAATTTTGGTTTTGGGACATTTTGAAATTACTGAACCAGAAGATTCTTCTATTGAAGCTTTAAGAAATAAAGTAGCTGAAATCGATGAACTGGTTTATCCGGTCATCGAAAAAATTGTAGCTGCAGGCAAAATCCCTATTGTAATTGGTGGTGGTCATAACAACGCTTATGGCATGATTAAAGGAACTTCTTTAGCCTTTAGGGGCCCAATTGACGTATTAAATGTAGATGCGCATGCCGATTTAAGGGAGTTAGAAGGCAGACACAGTGGAAATGGATTTTCTTACGCTTTGAAAGAAAATTACCTGAATAATTATTTTATGTATGGCTTGCATCAGAATTATAACAATGAAACTATTTTAAGCCAGATTGATAACAATCCAAAATTAAAAGCTATATTTTTTGATGATATTTTAATGGGTGCCGATGTCAATGGTTTTTTTGATGAATTAGGACCTGCCACGGGTTTAGAAATTGACTTAGATTGTATCCAGAATGTGCTTTCGAGTGCTGAAACACCCTCTGGATTTGCCGTTAACGATATTCGAAAACTGATTTTAACCCATGCTAAGAAATTTTCTTACCTGCATATATGCGAAGGCGCTACGCGTATGCTTGATGGGAGGGTGAGTAAGCTCACATCTAAGTTAATCGCTTATTTAGTGAGTGATTTTGTGAAAGCACATATCTCTTAGGTTTAGGCACCTGATACGAAAAAACACGGAGTATTTTGCGCGAGTCGTCATCCTGAACTTGTTTCAGGATCTTTCTTGCGGTAAATGCCTTATAAATAGACCCTGAAATAAATTCAGGGTGACGATTTGAGAGTAGGCCCTTTACAAATGCTCCGCTTCGTATTTCTCACCAGCCTTTAACATCAATTCAATCTGTTTCAGGTCTTCAGCGGTTAATTCTTCTTTTTCTTGTAATTCGAATACCGCAATCATGTTGTCTTCGTACTGTTTTTCGGTTTTGATAACGATTTCCTGTGGCATGCCGGTAAGCTTAAAATTTTATAATTTCTGTTGGTGTGATGCAAAAATCTAATTTGATGTCGTGTTCATTTACATCATCGATTTTCTCAATTGCAGGTTGCAAAGATAAACCTATTTTCTGAGCATTTATATCCTGGAGAAAGCGATCATAAAAACCTTTGCCATAACCAACACGGTAACCTTGTTTATCAAAGGCTAACAGTGGAATAATGACCATATCGATTTCTCCTTCGTGCGGATTCGCTTTTTGTGGCTCCAAAATGTTGTAAAGGTTTTTTTTCAGGTCTTTTTCGCCCAGGTATTCGTGGTGGGTCATCAGTGCTGTTTCAAAATTGGCCTTAGGCACAATGATTTTAATTTCAGGATGGGTTTTGTTCAGCCATTCGATCAATAAAAAAGTATCCGGCTCTTTTTTTTCTGTAGTGGATAAAAAGATGTGCAGGGTTTTAGTTTGGCTAAAATCGAGTGTTTTAAACTGTTTTAAAAGCGATTCGTTTAACGCCTGATGCTTTGGGTCGGTTAGCAGTAACCTGTCTTTTAACGCTTGTTTTCTGGTTTCGGCTTTAAACATAAAACAAATATAATATTTTTCAAACCTCTTAGGTTTCGAAAATCCGCGAGGTTTTGTGACCTAAGACCTAAAGGCTTTGGTTAAATAAACCCAATTGCAGTGGTAGCTGCTGGCTTCACGCCGGCACTACAAACGGAGCGGGACTGTTGTAACCCAACCACATGAACCCTGCTTTTTCAAAAAAAGATGACCACCTAGGTCACCTTAGTACATCTAAGAGATGCGGTTTATTTAGCATTATGGGTTTAAGCCTCACAGGTTTTGAGGAACAAAAAAGCCTCTGAAAAATAAAAATTCAGAGGCTTTTGAATATGAATTTAAAATTATTTTACACGCTCAACATATTCGCCGGTACGGGTATCAATTTTAATTTTATCACCTTGGTTTACAAACATTGGTACTTTAACTTCAACACCGTTTTCTAATGTTGCTGCTTTTAGTGCATTTGTAGAAGTATCACCTTTAACAGCAGGCTCCGAATAAGTAATTTCGAATTCTGCAAAGTTTGGCAACTGGGCCATAATTGCTTCTTCGCTTTCCATTGAAACGATGATGTTCATGCCTTCTTTTAAGAATTTAATAGCAGAACCAAATAAAGCTTTCTCAACATTAAACTGTTCGTAGCTGTTGTTATCCATTACTACCAAATAATCACCTTCTTCGTATAAATATTGGTAATCACTGGTTTCTACGCGACAGATTTCTACAGCCTCGTCGGTATTCATACGTGCCTCGACAATTCTGCCCGATTTAATGTTACGGAATTTACCGGTATAAAATGCGCCACCTTTTCCTGGTGTACGGTGATTCCATTCGTCAACAGTAACCAGTTCGTTGTTTATACGAAGGATGTTGCCTGTTTTAATTTCTGATGCTTTTGCCATATTGTGTTATCCCAAATTGGGTTTTGTATTTTAGTTTTTCGTGACGGCAAAGGTAAAATTATTTTGATAAAAACCTATAAAGGTTTAAGGCAGAAGGCTTAGGGTTTAAGAAAATTTAAACCTTTTGTTATGCTATTTTACCCGCTCCATATATTCACCTGTTTTGGTATCAATCTTCACCTTATCTCCTTGATTAATAAACAAAGGGACCCTAATTTCAGCACCAGTTTCTACAGTGGCATATTTTTGCGCGCTGGTTGAGGTATCGCCTTTTACAGCGGGTTCAGAGTAGGTGATTTCTAGCTCTACACTATTAGGAAGCTGGGCAACAATCGGTTCATCGCTTTCAAAAGCAATGGTTACATTCATCCCTTCTTTTAAAAATTTTATCGAACTGCCAAAAAGAAGTTTTGGGATATTGTACTGCTCGTAAGTGTTGTTGTCCATTACTACCAGGTAATCGCCATCTTCATACAGGTATTGATAATCGTTGGTCTCCACACGGCAAATGGTCACCTCTTCATCTGTCCGGAAACGGTATTCTACAATTTTGCCGGTTTTTACATTGCGCATACGGGCCTGATAAAAAGCCCTTAAATTCCCTGGAGTACGGTGGATATACTCTTCTACACTTACCAACTCTCCGTTAAAACGAAGCACATTTCCGCTTTTTACTTCTGATGCTTTTGCCATTTATAATGAAATATTGTTTTGTCAATTGTTTTGAATACCAAAGTTAAAAAAAGGAATGGTGATTTGAAAAGCGAAACCAGCATTAATCGGATAGGACAGTCCCGCTTTTTCTTCAATCTTTTTGTAATCGTATGTGTAAATTTATTAAAGTGTCTGCACCAAAAAGTATTTTCGTGCAATCGGGTTTAGAAATGAGAGGCTTGTGCATAAAATAATTGCCGCGGAAACGATAAAAAAACTCCGCATAAAAGAAATGCCTTTGGGAACCACTCCAAAGGCATAATCAACCTAAACCTCAAACTAAACTATGAAAAACTCTTTGCCTTTTAAGGGCTATATTTTTGATTCCGCAATGCGGAAAAATATGAACGTTTCCTTGGAGAGATAAATTAAATAATTGTTTCTCTTTTTGGTGGTGCAAAGGTAAGAACAATTTATCAATTACAAAATATTTTTTGAAAAAATTATTTTTAGTACAAATGTATGACAAAACATACGTTTAAGAAAAGGCTTTTTTGGGTGTTAACCTACTTATAGTCTGATATTTGTAGTTGTACAGAGCAGAATTCGTATTCTTGTATTTGATTTGAACCAATTATAGTAAGTCGCTCTTTTCCAAAATTTTCGATCAGTTCGCGGTACCAACTTATACCCTGAACATCTAAATTGCTCGTTGGCTCGTCTAAAAATAAAATAGGTGTATCCGCACAACATGCCAAAGCTAGTTTGGTTCTTTGCTTCATGCCTGATGAGAAATATTTAATTTCTTTGTTTGCCGCCTTTTCCAAACCTAATATGCCGATCAGATTTTTGGCATCAACTCCGGCAGCAAAATTTTTAAACTTGAAATGAAAATCAATGATCTCTTTTAGGGTAAAAGTTTCAACCAGTTCGAGATATGGTGCTGCCAAACTGATGTACTTGTAAATATTCTCTACAGGGATCTCTTTTGTGTCTGAAAATGAGATTTCGCCCTCAGAAGGGGATAAGCTACCCGTGAGCACACTTAATAATGTTGATTTGCCAGAGCCATTAGGGCCTAATATGGCATAACTATTACCAGAAGAAAATTCAGTGCTTAAATTCCTGAAAATCCACTCTTTATTAAACCTTCTGCCAACATTTTGTAATGTAATATTCATTTGCAGTAGGGCGTTTAGGGTTTAGCGCTAAGTGGTTTAGTCATACAAACGCTGTTATCAACGCCAATGTACTGGCCATAGTTAGGGATAATATGATATCCTACTTTTTGATAAAGTGCGATGGCTTCGGGTTGTTTTTTGCCTGTTTCGAGCACTGTGGCAGAAAAACCTATTTCGGCTGCCCAGTTTTCCAATGCGGTTAAAATTTTAGCGGCTATGCCTTTATTTCGGTAGTCGGGATGCACAAACATCCTCTTTACTTCTGCTTCGGTTGCCGAGAAAGGTTTTATGGCACCACAACCAACGGGTACATCATTTTGGTAGGCAACAATCACTTCTTTAATGGCATCAACTTTGTTAAACTGCGCATAAAAAGTATGATCGTCGCCATCTCTAACAGCTAAATTCTGATCCAGCAAAACAACCAATTGTCTAAAATCGGTATGGTCTGAATCTGTTCTGATTAGCGTTAAATCATTCATTGAAAATCAAAATTTTAGCTTTTAGCTTTGGTCTCTCTGCTTTAGGCTTAGCTTCCCATGCCAAAACCCTTCATTACCCCACGGTTAGAATTGCGGATAAAATCTACAATTTCATCACGGATTTCCGTTGGTTTAAATTCGGCTTCGATCATGTCTAAAGCTTTCGTTACGTTATTGTGCTTTACAAAAAGTACACGGTAAATTTCCTGAATCTCATCAATCTGTTCGTTGGTAAAACCTCTTCTACGCAAACCCACAGAGTTAATACCCGCATAAGAAAGTGGCTCGCGAGCCGCTTTAACATAAGGCGGAACATCTTTACGTACCAATGAACCACCAGTTACAAAGGCGTAAGAACCAACTTTAACGAATTGGTGTATAGCAACCAAGCCTGCCAAAACTACATTGTTTCCAATAGTAATGTGACCAGCCAATGTGGTGCTGTTGGAGAAAATACAGTTATTACCCACCTCGCAATCGTGCGCGATATGCGAATAAGCCTGAATCAGACAATTACTGCCTATGGTGGTTTTCCATTTGTCTTTAGTGCCACGGTTAATGGTCACGCACTCACGGATGGTGGTATTATCGCCAATTTCTGCAGTAGTAATTTCTCCTGCAAATTTTAAATCCTGTGGTTCGCCAGAAATAACAGCACCAGGGAATATGCGGCAATTTTTACCGATACGTGCGCCATCCATAATGGTAACGTTCGATCCGATCCAGGTTCCCTCTCCAATTACAACGTCTTTATGTATGACTACAAAAGGTTCTATTACCACGTTTTCGGCAATTTTTGCCTGAGGATGTATATATGCTAGGGGTTGTATCATTATTGGGCGGGTTCTGCTTGTTTAATTTTTGAAATTTGAGCCATCATTTCGGCTTCGACAACGATTTTTTCGCCAACCATACCTACTCCTTTCATCTGGGCAATGCCCCTTCTGATGGGTTCAAGTAAATCGCAACGGAAAACAATTGTATCGCCAGGGAGAACCTGGGCTCTAAAACGTACGTTATCTATTTTTAAGAAATAGGTTAAATAATTTCTAGGATCCGGAACGGTGCTTAACACTAAAATACCACCAACCTGAGCCATAGCCTCAATCTGGATTACCCCCGGAAAAACCGGTGCACCGGGAAAGTGACCTTTAAAAAACTCTTCGTTCATGGTTACGTTTTTAACGCCTACCACGTGATTTTTCGAAAGCTCTAATATTTTGTCTACAAATAAAAATGGCTGACGGTGTGGCAAAATATCCATAATCTGAACAACGTCATATAATGGTTTTGCACTTGGGTCGTATACCTTTTGTACTTTTTTGTTTTTCTCTTTTTTAATGGCTGCTTTAATCTTTTTTGCAAAGGCAACGTTTGCTGCGTGGCCTGGGCGGGCCGCCATAATGTGGCCTTTTAAATGCATCCCCACCAAAGCTAAATCGCCGATCATATCTAACAACTTATGACGGGCAGGCTCATTCTGGTAACGCAATTCCATGTTGTTCAAAATCCCTTGCGGGGCAACATCAATATCTTTACGGTTAAATAATTTAGCCAAATGGCTCAATTCGTCTTTGGTAACCTCTTTATCTACAATTACAATGGCGTTATTTAAATCGCCACCTTTAATTAAATTATGCGATAGCTGATATTCTAATTCGTGTAAGAAGCAGAAAGTACGGCAAGAAGCAATTTCTTTCTTAAACTCAGCAATGGTATTAATGCCGGCGTGCTGGCTGCCCAAAACAGGAGAGTTGTAATCAATCATACACGTAAAACGGTAATCGTCTAACGGCATGGCCACAATTTCTACTTTTCTATCTTCTTCGGTATAGGTAATGTTATGTGGAATGGTAAAATACTCGCGATCTGCATTTTGCTCAACTGTACCTACTTCTTCCAATAAATCAACAAACTGGATCGAACTACCATCCATAATCGGGGTTTCCGGCCCGTCTAATTTAATGAGTACGTTATCAAGGTCCATCCCTACCAAAGAGGCCATTACATGTTCTACGGTGCTTACGCTGGCGCCGTTTTGGGTAAGCGTTGTTCCGCGTGAAGTATCGGTAACGTTATCTGCATCTGCTTCGATAATCGGGTGGCCATCTAAATCAATACGCTGAAATTTAAAGCCATGATTTTCGGGGGCCGGGCAAAATGTTAAAGTCACATTAGCTCCTGTGTGTAAACCTACACCAGATGCTGATATTTCTTGCTTAATCGTTTTTTGTCTAACGTTCATTGTGTATTGTATTCTTTTCCAGTTCAGCTGTAAGCCTTTTCAATTCCTCTTCGAGCGCGTTTATTCTTTTTTCTACATCCGGAAGATGTTTGAAAATTACCGAGGCACGCATCCAGTTGCGTAAGGGTTGCGCCGGACTACCGTGCCATTGTTTATTTTCTTCTGTGATATTAAAATTTATACCGGCCTGAGCACCAATCTGTGTTCCCTTTGCTAAGGTTAAGTGACCGGCTATACCAACCTGCCCACCGACTACACTGTTTGGACCTATTTTTGTACTGCCTGATATGCCCGATTGCGCGGCTAAAACAGTATTCTCGCCAATTTCAACGTTATGGGCAATCTGGATCAGGTTGTCGATTTTTGCACCTTTCTTTACAATTGTTGATCCCATTGTTGCACGATCTACAGTAGTATTTGCGCCGATTTCTACATCATCTTCAATTATGACGTTTCCAATCTGAGGGATTTTATTGTAAGTGCCGTCCTTTTGTGGGGCGAAGCCAAAACCATCGCTTCCAATAACAGTATTGGCATGAATAATAACCCTGGCACCAATTATTGAATTGTGATAAATTTTTACACCGGGAAAAAAAGTGCTGTTATTGCCGATTTTAGAATTAGCGCCAATAAAAGTTTGTGCATTTATTTTACAGCCATCTGCAATTTCAACGTTTTCAGCTACATAAGCAAAAGCATCTATAAATACATTTTTGCCAATTTTTGCTGATGGGTGTACATATGCCAGTTTATCAATTCCAGATTGTGCAACCTGTGCGTTTACCGCCTCGTTATATTTGTCCAGTAAAATCGTAAAAGCACTATAAGGATTTTCAACCCTTATTAAGGTGCTGGTATAAGGCTGAGTAGGAGCAAAGTCTTTTGATACGATAACAACTGACGCCTGAGTAGAATATAAAAAGTTTTCGTACTTAGGGTTAGAAAGAAAAGACAAAGAGCCTTCTTTCCCATCTTCTATTTTTGAAAGTTCGGTAACGGCTACATCAGGGTTACCATCAATGGAACCGTTTAGAAACTGACTTATCTGCGTGGCAGTAAATTGCATCGTACAAAGGTATATGTTAAATTGATATGAACAAAAAAACCTGCTCGGGTTAAAGGGTGTATATTTTACGCAATAATAAGACTTAAAACGGCACTAAAAGTTAAATATTTTGTTAAATAACCTTAAATCCCTCTGGGATAACAGAGGATATATTTTTCTACAGTTTTTTGCAGTGACTCCAGATTAGACAAATCAGAGGCCTTTGCAATATCTACAATATCGTTATTTTTCATCAAAATCTTAATATTTCCGACCCCTGCATTATATGCCCGGTTTTGAATAGAATCGGTAAAAACAAAATACCGGGCTTCTTCTGGCTTAATTTCTAATAAACTGACCGCAGCATCCTGCAAAAAGTTTACACGGTCGCTATTTGCCATTTCGTTGCCCATTTCCACTTTATAAAGATTTCTGGAAGTGAGCATTTTACATAATGTAGACAAAATTTTATCATCATGTTTGGTCCAAACCTTAACGGCGGCATAAATATCCTGATCATCAAGGTTCGTAAAATGTTCGAGATTTTCGTGCTGCGCAAAGAAATTAGCCTCGTTGATATCGTTTTTTAGAAAATAATTTAAGGATGGTGAAGCAAATAAGTTTTCGCCAGCTGCGGATAATTCTTTTGCACGTTCTAATAATTTCACCAAAATCATCTCGCCTGATATTACTGTTTTGTGCAGATAAACCTGCCAATACATCAGCCTGCGGGCAATTAAAAATTTCTCAATGGAATAAATGCCTTTCTCTTCAATCACCAGGTCATCATCGTAAACATTAAACATTTTAATAATCCGATCGAAACTGATTACGCCTTCACTTACGCCTGTAAAAAAGCTGTCGCGGTTTAAATAATCCATTCTATCGAGATCTAACTGACCAGAAATCAATTGATGAAGAAATTTTTTAGGGTAGGTGCCGTTAAAAATCTCAATGGCATGGGTTAAACGTCCATCGAAATGTGTATTCAGATCATGCATCAGTTTTGCGGAGATATCTTCGTGCCTGATTCCGGTAACCAAAGAATGCTCTAGTGCATGTGAAAAAGGGCCATGTCCGATATCGTGTAATAAGATGGCCAAAATGGCGGCTTCTTCTTCGCCATCGGTTATGGTATGTCCTTTACTTTTTAACAGATTGATGGCCAAACTCATTAAATGCATGGCACCCAAAGCATGGTGAAAACGAGTATGTAAAGCTCCCGGATATACCAAGTGCGTCATCCCCAACTGTTTAATGTAGCGCAAACGCTGGAAATAGGGATGTGAGATCACATCGTAAACCAATTCGGATGGGATACTGATGAATCCGTAAACCGGATCATTTATTATTTTCTTCTTGTTCAATCGTTAAAAATAGTTAAATAGATAGATACGGTACAAAAATTGCTATTTTTATTTGTAGTTTAAATTACCTGCCGGAATTAAACGGCATTACTGATCTATTTTTACAAAAACATGCAAGAAACTAAAATATTATGGGCCGATGATGAAATCGACCTGTTAAAACCTCATATATTATTATTAAATGATAAAGGTTACCACGTAACCACATTTACCAATGGAAACGACGCTTTGGAAGCATTTGGGAAAGCTCACTTCGACCTGGTTTTTCTTGATGAGAATATGCCGGGAATGAGTGGTATCGAAACTTTGTCGGCCATTAAAAACCTTAACCCAGATGTTCCGGTTGTGCTGATTACCAAAAGTGAAGAAGAAAACCTGATGGAAGATGCGATAGGGAGCAAAATTGATGATTATTTGATCAAACCTGTGAACCCTAAGCAGGTTTTGCTAACCATTAAAAAGTTGATTGATAATAAACGTCTGGTAAGTGAAAAAACCTCTATGGCCTATCAACAGGATTTCCGCCGTTTAGGAATGACTTTGGGCGACAGGCTTAATTATGAAGAGTGGATTGACGTTTACAAAAAGATCGTTTTTTGGGAGCTCGAATTGGAAAAACTGGACGATCCGCAGATGCATGAAATTTTAACCATGCAAAAGCAGGAGGCCAATACACAGTTTACAAAATTTATTGAAGAAAATTACCTGGATTGGATTAAGAACAAAGACAAGGCTCCTTTGCTTTCGAATGAGTTATTAAAGAAAAAAGCCTTTCCGCATATTAACGATAATACGCCGGTATTTTTTATCCTGATTGATAATTTACGTTATGATCAATGGAAAATCATTAATCCGTTAATTTCTGAATATTTCAGGATTGATGAGGAGGATATGTACACGAGTATTTTGCCAACGGCGACACAATATGCCCGTAATGCTATTTTTTCGGGTATGATGCCTTTAGATATGGAGAAACGTTTTCCTCAGCTTTGGCAGAACGATGATGATGAGGGAGGAAAAAATATGCACGAAGAGGCTTTCCTGGCTGACAATATTAAACGCAACTTAAGAAAAGACTGTAAGTTCAGTTATAATAAGATCTTAACTTTTGAGCAGGGAAAGGATTTGGTTGAGCAGACCAATAACCTGTTGCAGAATGATTTTAATGCCATTGTATTCAACTTTGTTGATATGTTAAGTCATGCGCGTACCGATATGCAGATGATTCGTGAATTGGCTAATGATGATGCGGCTTACCGTTCGTTAACTTTATCCTGGTTTGAGCATTCTCCACTTTGGGATTTATTGAAAAAAATCTCTCAGAAGAAGGTAAAAGTGATCATTACCACCGACCATGGAACCATCCGTGTTAAAAAACCTGTTAAAGTAATTGGCGATAGGAGTACAAATACCAATTTACGTTACAAGCAGGGAAGAAACCTTAATTTTAATGCAAAAGAAGTGTTTTTGATTAAAAACCCTCACGATGCTTTATTGCCAAAAATCAACATCAGCAGCAGTTATATTTTTGCAAGAGAAGATAGTTATTTCGTTTACCCGAACAATTACAACCAGTTTGTGAACTATTACAACGAAACCTTCCAGCACGGCGGGATCTCGTTAGAGGAAATGATTATTCCGGTAGTGACTTATTCGCCGAGGTAGTTTAAGGATTTGAGATATTAGATTTGAGACATGAGACCGTTCATTTTCAATAGGATCGTCCTCCTGAACTTGTTTCAGGATCTGTCGCGATGGTAGGGTCTTCGACAGGCTCAGACTGACAAATCGCAAATAATCAGGCAAAAGCAATGCAATTATGTATTACTTTTGCCTTTATTTTTTAAAATGGATATCGAAGTAAATAGTTTAGCCGATTTACCTGTAGTAGCACAACAGCTTTCAGATTTTGCGGGCAATGAGAAAGTCTTCATTTTTGAAGGCGATATGGGCGCAGGGAAAACCACTTTTATTAAAAATTTCTGTAAACATTTAGGGATAGCCGATGTAGTTTCGAGTCCAACCTATTCTATTGTAAATGAATATGAAAGTCCGAATGGTCCTGTTTTTCATTTCGATTTTTACCGTATAAAAGATATCCGCGAAGCATACGATTTGGGTTATGAAGAATATTTTTATGGAGGTGGCGTTTGTTTAATAGAATGGCCGGAAAGAGTGGAAGAATTATTACCCGAAAAACTTATAAAAGTGGAGATTAAGGTGCTGGATGAAAACCGCAGATTGTTCAGGTTTTCGAAGGGATAACAATTAGTTATCAATAAATTAACAGATTTTCCTTATCTTGAACAACCTAAAACTATCATAATTTTAATTCAACATGGCTACAGGATTACGCGAAGGAATGGCCGATATAGCTCGTCAGGGTTTACTACAAACGCAAGAAGCAAAGTTAGAAACCAGAAATAAAAAAAACAGTCTGTACATAGGAATACCAAAGGAAATTTCTTTCCAGGAAAATAGAATTGCATTAACCCCTTTATCTGTTGCTTTATTGGTGAATAACGGACATCGGGTTGTTTTAGAAAGTGGTGCAGGTATTGCCGCTAATTTTTCTGATACCGAATATGCTGAGCAGGGTGCTAAAATTGCCTATAACAAAAAGGAAGTTTTTGATGCTGATATCCTGGTGAAAATTGCGCCTCCCATGCTGGAAGAGATTGAAATGATGCATAAGGGGCAAACGCTTATTTCATCTTTACAAACCGGAACGCTAAAGCAGGATTATCTGAAAGCATTGATGCATAAAAAAATTAATGCTTTATGTTTTGAGAATCTCCGCGACGAAGGTAATATCCTCAGTGTGGTACGTGCCATGAGCGAAATAGTAGGCTCGACCTCTATTTTAATTGCTGCAGAATATTTAAGCAATGTAACAGGTGGAAAAGGTTTGATGCTCGGCGGTTTTACTGGAGTGCCACCAACAGAAATTGTTATTTTGGGTGCCGGAACGGTTGGGGAATATGCAGCCAGAACAGCTTTGGCATTAGGGGCTGAAGTAAAAGTTTTTGATAGTTCTATTTATCGCTTACGCCGCTTGCAGAATAATTTGGGTAGTAGGGTGTTTACCTCTGTCATGCAACCTATTGTTTTAAATAAAGCGATTATAACCTGCGATGTAGTGATAGGTGCCATAAGGGCTACCCACGGGCGAAGCCCTTGCGTAGTGATGGAAGAAACCGTTGCCCGCATGAAACCACACTCTGTGGTAATTGACATCAGTATTGATCAGGGTGGCTGTTTTGAAACTTCTGAAGTGACCAACCATACCAATCCGGTATTCAGAAAATACGATGTTATCCACTATTGCGTGCCAAATATTGCCTCGCGTGTACCAAGAACAGCATCTTACGCTTTGACGAATATTTTTGCACCCATTTTATTAGATATCGGTGAATTTGGAGGTTTAGTGAATATGGTTTGGAATAAACCGGGTATTCGTGAAGCACTTTATATTTATCAAGGTAATTGCACCAATAAAGATCTGGCCGATATGTTTAATCTGCCATTTAAGGATCTTGAATTGTTGGTGGTTTCGAATCAATAAAAAAGATGTAAAATGGGAGATGTAAGAGGGGATAATGGGAACGATTGATACTTGATTTCTACACTAAGATACTATTATGATAAAATTCAATCTGCTAGCTCTAGTCTTTTTTCTTTCGGTTGCTGTAAATGCCCAAAATAAACCCATTGCAATAAAAAAGCTGGTTGTAGTAAGTTCTTATAACCAATACCTGGCTTCTGTAAAATCGAATCCGAGTAATGAACTGGTTGAAATCAAAAAAGCCATTCCAACGATTAAGCTGGATATCCGCTACGCGACCCGAAACAATTTTATGCAGCAGGTAATGTATAAACAGGCGAGGGCTTTTGCCCGAAAACCAGTGGTAGAATCGTTAAAAAAGATCCAAAAGGAATTAAATAAAAAAGGTTACGGGTTAAAAATATTTGATGGCTACCGTCCTTATGCCATTACTGTTGAGTTTTATAAAAAAGCAAGCGATAAGAATTTTGTGGCCAATCCGGCAAAAGGATCTAAGCACAATAGGGGTTGTGCGGTAGATTTAACGCTGATTAATCTGAAAACAGGAAAAGAATTGGTGATGCCAACACCCTATGATAGTTTTTCAGCTGCGGCTGCGGCAAAATATGAAAATGTATCTCCTGAGGCCAGGAAAAACCGCGATTTCCTGATTGCTATTATGGCAAAATACCAGATGAATGTGTTGGAAAACGAATGGTGGCATTATGATTTCTCGGGGTGGAGAAATTATGATTTAATGGATATTCCTTTCGAGAAATTGTAGTTCATTAGTTCAATTGTCATTGGTTCATTAGGTTAGGAGTATAGTCTGGCGTAATTCGTCATTGCGGGCCGGAAATGAGCGAACCGAAGCTTTAATAGGAATAACCTTAATTTTCTTAACTCCTTAATGGTCACTAGACTGATAGCGTATAGCATACTTTTGTCATTTCGATCCGATCGCGTCAAGTGGTAACACCAGACATCACTTAACTACAAATGGTGTGGTCTACCGTATTGGTCCATTTTAACCCTTGCTTTATCTTCTTTTACCGATAATTCGAAAATGTAATCATAATCATCATCGGTTAATTCTTCTTTTGGCCTTTTGCCACCAAGGGCTTCAATAATTTCGAGTACGGTATTGGAATGAGCTGCAACCATCACCGTTTTACCCACATAATTGGTTTTAATGCTATCCACAAGCGATTTAATGTCTTTATAATTAATCACTTTTGGGATCACCAATGAATCTAAGGTTTGATGTGTTCTTTTAGTCGGAGTGGCGAAGGCGACATCAAATTTTACCTTTTTTAAATACTTTGCTAAATCTGCAACACGGATTTTTCCTTCATCCGATAAGCTAGGATCGGTATCCTGTGGGTTTGATTTATCCTTCTCAGCATGTCTGACAATCCAAACGGTGGTGGTTTGCGCTGAAATCGCATTGATAAAGAGTAGGCTTAACGACAGGAATACAAGCAGTTTTTTCATGTCATAAATATTCAAAAATTAATTGGATAAGGAAAGGTTAAAAATTTAAGGCCCTTATTAAGTGATCAAGATCTTCTTTTTCATGCCAACTGCTCAAAACAATTCGATTTATCGGTTCGGATTCGGGTTTTGGATAAGGAAAGGATGAAATCAGGATATTTTCCTTTAACAAGCGGTTTACCAGGGTAGCATCTTGTGCTAAGAATGCTGGAAAGGCTGGTTCAAACGTCCATGTTTCATTTAAATTGGCAATGATTAACTTTATATTTTCCTGTAATCTTGCCCGTGCATCGTGGTATATTTTTTCGGCATGGATAAAGGCAAAAAGACTGGCTGCAGATGGAGGGGATGCCCCAACAAAAATATTGCTGTTTTTTAGTTTGGCGATAACGGCATTTGAGCCCAGAACCAATCCAGCATCAACCCCTAATGCTTTTGCCATTGAGGCCACAACAACCCGTTCGATATTAGCTTCAACCGGGAGATTGATAAATGCACCCATTCCATAATTGTTTATCCCTATACCATGCGAATCATCAACAATTAAGATAATCTTTTTTTCTGGCTGTATTTCGGTTAAAAAGTTAAAATCATAAATTTCAGGAAAAAGATTGTTCATGGAGTTGCTGATCAGCACCCATGTTTTTTCTCCGGATGTATTGATGAGGTTTATTGTTTCCTTCTTCCAATCATTAAATGTTTGCTGATTGGCAGACTGATCGGTTAACCAAAGCGCAGGATGCGTGGCCGGGGCATAAATTACTTTACCTAATGCAGATAAACCTTTAATGGTAAGCTGAGCGGCTAAATATCCGCTTGAAGTAATGAGCGCAGCTTCTGCTCCATACCGCTCGGCGGCTACTTTTTCTGCTTCATCATAAATACCCAGTTGAATATTGTTGGTACGGCTGGTGCCGTTGTTTAAGCCAAATTTTTTTATCCCTTCCAGATGTAAATTGATAAAATCCTGATTTTTGGGAATACCCAGATAGGCCGTTCCGCTAAAATACAGGTAAGAATTTCCATCAATATTGATCGTATTTGAAAAAGGCTGATTTATCGATTTAAAATTTGGCATTAAAAATTTTCATGTATGTAGGTTACTATCCTTACCATCTCGGCACGTACTTCTGCGGTTGGTTTTGCAAAATTATTGTTCATAAAGGAATAGATATAGGTTTTACCCTTTTTGGTAATTACATATCCGCTTTGATTGTGAACCCCTCCGAGCGAACCTGTTTTTGCGAAGACAAAAGGTTTGTCGGTTTTAGGGTAAGCGTTCTTTAAAGTACCACTTTTTCCTCCTGCAGGTAACATGTTAAAAAGCTTTTCAGGATTGTTTACCAGCCTGTAAATGGAATCAAGAAGGTAAACATTATCGCGCGGCGTAAATAAATTCTGACGGGACAAACCAGATCCATCAGCCCACTTTACTTTGTCGGGTAAAAAGGAAAGGTAGTTTTTCGTAATGTAATCAATAGCTTTCGTTGTGCTCAATTTATCGCCAATTTGATTGGAGCAAACCAATAATAAATGTTCTGCTATAAAATTATCGCTGGGCAGCATCATGTGTTTTAAAACCGAATCGCGTTTTGCACCCTGCAAAGTTTTGGCATCTGAAGGGATTTTAAGATCAATTAGGCCAACAGGCTTGTGTAGGGTATCAGATAATACTTCAACGGTAACCTGTGCACTGGTTTTATATGGGTTTTGCTGGTTATAGCTAGGTTTCACAGCAACGGCAGGATAATGGAAGCTATTGGTTAAAAAATCACGTGTTACCTGAAAATTGCCTTTGGTTTTTGTCGAATCGACTTTAAAGCATGGTGCAAAAACTTTGGGTTCGATGTTGATTTTATTCGGCCCCGCGTAAGTAGAGGTTACCATGTTATCCATAATCGGCATTTCGGTAATTTCTGGCTGATAATAATAGTCGTAATCGTCCCAGGCCCAGCCTTCGCCAAAGAAATTGCCCGCATAGCGTCCTGGAGCAAAAAATAGCTTTTTATTAGAGGCAAGCAGGAAATTATAAGCGGATTTATCTTTCACGGCAAACTGTAGAAATGAAGGATCACCTGTTCCCCAAAAAATCAATGAATCATTCCGTTCGATATATTTTAATGCCGGCATTAAATCAGGCAACATTTTTAAACTGGCAAAAAAGGTGTACAATTTCGTGTTAGAGGCCGGTGTAAAATATTTATCTGCATCTTTCTCAAAAAGCATTTTTTTATCGTTAGGGTTGTAGAGTGCAAAACCAACCTGGTACTGCTTAATTACCTGCGAGTTTTTGAATTCTTTAGCTACTTTTTTCGAAATGATCTTATTGGTTGAACAACCTGTTAACAGACAAATAGATAGAACAAACGCAAGAAAAATAAAATTATGATTTTTTAAGGGGAACATGTGCTAAATTTAAGGGGCATAATTATCAACTAATTTATTAAATTTAGTTTAATGTTAACCAAATATAGTCCCGGTGTAATAATTTGTTTACGTAAACTAAGCATTTGCCTGGGCCTGGTATTTTTCGTGTTATCAGTTTCGGGACAGGAATTTATTTTTAAAAGAAACCGGCAAAAGCAATCTATTTCTTTTAAGTGTATCAAAAACCTAATGGTTATTCCGGTATTTGTAAATGGAAAAGGTCCATATGATTTTGTTCTTGATACCGGAGTTGGCCCCATGATTATTACAGACCCATCTATTCTCGATTCTTTAAATTTTAGTGGTCTCCGTAAAATTAAAGTTTCTGGCCTGGGTATTGAAACCGTTGAGGCCTATGTATCTCAAAGCCTTGATGTAAAAGTAGGGAGTACAAGCATTAAGTATATCCCAGCAGCGATTTTAAAAGAAGATCTTTTTAACCTGTCGGGACATTTAGGGCTGAAAATTTACGGATTGTTGGGTTTCAGTTTTTTTAACAGCTTTATTGTTGATATCAGGTATAGTGAAAATAGGCTCATTATTTACGATCACGATGCTAAGGTTAAATACCGTGGTAAAAAAATACCTATTGAAATAGAGAACCAGAAGCCGTATATTTTAGCTGCCATTGATGCTCCAGGTAACAAAACTGTTGAAGCCAGGTTTTTAATGGATACTGGGGCCAGCCACGCTCTGTCGCTCGAAATGTTAAATGGAACTGAATTCCCGCTACCAGACAAAAAAATTAAAGCTAATTTAGGCATGAGCCTTAGCGGCCAGATTAAGGGATATGTTGGTCGTGTGGGTAAATTTAATATTGGCGGCTATGTTTTTAAAGATGTTGTTGCCGGGTTTCCTGATTTTAAGAGCATTGCAAATAAGATTGATTTATCCAAACGGAATGGGAATTTAGGTGCCGATTTACTTCGGAGATTTAATATTCAGTTTAACTATCAGGGTGGCTTTATTTATGTTAAGCCCAATGGGTTAAGTAAAATTCCGTTCGAACACGATATGGTGGGCATGGTGCTTTATCTTGATCAGAAAGAATATAAAAGAGTTCTGATTGGAGAAATAGACGAAAACAGCCCGGCAGAAAAAGCAGGTTTGTGTACCGATGATGAAATTATTGCGATAAACTTTAAAAACATTGATGCTTATTCTTTGAACGATCTTACCG
The DNA here is from genome assembly GCF_019317285.1 of Pedobacter sp. D749. Classification (NCBI taxonomy): domain Bacteria; kingdom Pseudomonadati; phylum Bacteroidota; class Sphingobacteriia; order Sphingobacteriales; family Sphingobacteriaceae; genus Pedobacter; species Pedobacter sp. D749. Next base: position 4,917,759 of record NZ_CP079218.1, on the reverse strand, counting down.
AAATGTTTAAATCGAAAGCAGACAGAAATATAATTTTCGAAATTTTCAGGGATAATCAAGTCTATTTTAAAGTGGTGCGCCTCGAAAAGAGGATCTGATAAGCGTAATTTTCCAGTTACAAATGTTCTGCCGTGTAACAACACTTTAACTTTAACCTCTTATTGCCAAGCAAACTAACTTTATAACACATGAAGAAAAATTTTAAGGTACTTGCCCTCGCAGGTATCGTAGCACTTGGTGTAGCCGGATCAGGTTCGGTATATGCCCAGAAAAAATCTAAAACAACTAAAGGAGCCACTCCAACAACTCCAGCCGCAGCCCCGGCAGCAGCCCCCAAAAAAGAAGGAATCAAACCATTTTCTGAAGTAATTACTGCAAAAGCCACGACAACTAATGGCTTATTTAAAACACATAAAGTAGACGATAAATGGTATTTTGAGATACCAGACTCGATGATCAATCGTGAAATGCTTGTAGTTACCCGTTTGGCAAAAGCGCCAGCCGACGTAAAAGTGGGCAACCAGCAATATGGTGGTGAAGAATTGAACGAGCAAGTATGGAAATGGGAGCGCAGGGGAAAACAAGTTTACATCCGCGTACCAAGTTATTCAACTAAGGCCGATCCGAACAGCGATATGTACGAATCGGTTCAAAACTCTAATCTTGCACAGATTTTAGCCAGCTTTGAAATTAAAGCGTATAATAAAGATACGTCTGGCGTTGTAATTGATGTTACCGATTTTTATAATGGTGATGTAATGGCAATTGGCGCTACAGATCAGATCCGTAAAGCTTATAAAGTTACGATATACGATGCGTCACGTTCTTATATTGATACAGTAAAAACCTTTCCGATCAACATCGAAGTAAAAACAGCTAAAACATACCGTGCAGTAGAATCTCCAACAGATAATAGTAATGGAGCTGTTACTTTCGAGTTTAATACATCGATGTTGTTATTGCCTAAAATCCCTGTAAAAGCCAGGATAATGGATAGCAGAGTTGGTTTTTTTGGTCAATCTCAAATTGATTATGGAAGCAACGCACAAAGGGCAGAGCGCACCGCCTATATTCATCGCTGGAATCTGGTTCCGAAAGATACAAACGCTTATAAACGTGGTGAACTGGTAGAACCGGTAAAACCTATTGTAATTTATATTGACCCTGCAACACCAAAAAAATGGGTGCCGTTTTTGATCCAGGGGATTAACGATTGGCAGGTAGCATTCGAAGCCGCTGGTTTTAAAAATGCGATAATGGGTAAAGAAGCACCAACACCGCAACAAGATCCTCAGTTTAGCGTAGAAGACTCCAGATATTCTGTAGTTCGTTATTTTGCTTCAGATATTGCAAATGCTTACGGCCCGCACATTAGCGATCCTCGTACCGGTCAGATTTTAGAAACGCATATTGGTTGGTACCATAATGTAATGAACCTATTGCGTAACTGGTACTTTGTACAAACAGCAGCTATTAATCCTGAAGTACGTAAAGCGCAATTTACCGATGCACAGATGGGCGAATTGATCCGTTTTGTTTCTTCGCACGAAATTGGCCATACTTTAGGTTTGCCACATAACTTTGGCTCAAGCTACGCTTACCCGGTTGATTCGTTACGTTCAAAAACGTTTACAGATAAACATGGCACCGCACCATCAATTATGGATTATGCGCGTTTTAATTACATTGCTCAACCTGGCGATGGCGTAACCAAACTTCATCCTCAAATTGGAGAATACGATAAATGGGTAGTGAAATGGGGATATTCCTGGATTCCCGGAAATAAAACTGCAGAACAGGAAAAAGAAATTTTAGATCAGTGGACCTTAAAAAATGCAGGTAATCCTTTGTATTTCTATGGCCGTCAGGGAACTTCATTAGATCCTCGTTTGCAGAGCGAAGATTTGGGCGACAATGCGATGAAAGCGAGTGCTTATGGTATTGCGAATTTAAAACGTATTCTTCCGAACGTAGAAAAATGGACCTATCAAAAAGGAAAAGATTACAGCGATTTGAAAGAAATTTATACTGAAATTGTTGGCCAGTTTAACCGCTATATGGGGCATGTGGCAACAAATGTTGGTGGCTTAAGCGAAAATTTTAAAACCTACGATCAAAAAGGACCAGTTTATGCTTACTTGCCAAAAACAAAACAAAAAGAAGCTGTTGCTTTTTTCAAACAACAATTATTTACTACCCCACTTTGGTTAATCAGCAACGATCAATTAAGTAAATTCGATAATGGAGTGCTTTTAAACCGGATTAAAGGTGTTCAAACGAATACTTTGGGTAACCTGCTATCAGCATCCCGTATCGCTCGTTTGTTAGATAATGAAACTAAAAACGGCGCCGCAAAAGCATATACCTTGCCTGAGTTATTTACTGATTTAAGATCGTCGGTTTTTGTTGCTGGAAGAGCAGATGCTTTTAAACGTAATTTACAACGTGCATATGTAGACCGTTTGCAGGATTTAATGACCAAAGATTCGGATCTTCCTGTTGGTTTTCCGGTAGATTATGCTGCGAGTTACGGTTTAACGCCAATCAATGTAGGTTTATCAGATATCAGACCGCTGGTTAGAGCAGAGCTAAAAACCTTATTGGCTACTACAAAAGCCAGGGCAGCAGCAGGCGATGCCATTACAAAAGCGCACTACGAAGATTTAAATATCAGAATTAAAGATATTTTAGATCCGAAGAAATAATTAGTGGAGGATGTAATTAGAGAATGATTGAATAGCAACTCACCCATTCAATCATTCTCTAATGCAAAATTCAAAGAAGCGGAGCAGATCATTAAATTGATCGTTCCGCTTTTTTTTCAACCAAACCTCGCAGGTTTTTAAAACCTGCGAGGTTTAAAATATTGTATAATTCTTGATGCTTTAACTTAAACCACATAACAGTTTTTTAATTTTATACCAAAATAAGGTTATGCTTAAAAAACTCTTCTGTGCACTTGCATTATTTACCTCCTGTTTCTCAGCCTTTGGCCAAAATGCCGACTCTATTACCCTTGTAAAAGCTAAATGGCAGAGAAACAAGATTGCCAAACAGGTAATTTTATTCAGACATCATTTTGATCAGAAAAACCTTTTCGCTGCTAACGAAAATATTTCGTTTTTAGAAATAAAAAACACCGGATGTAAGGCTTTATTTGCCATTTGTGCAGAAGAAAAGGAACTCATCACTACCAGTAATTTTGGTTTAAGAGATACGGCTATTGCTGCGGTAAACGGCAATTTTTTCGATGTAAAAAATGGAGGCTCGGTAGATTTTGTTCGCGTTAATGAAAAAACCATTAATACCAATCGCCTGGATAAAAACGGAAATAGGGCCAGGCATCAGGAAGCAGCGGTTGTGATTGAAAATGGAAAAATTTCAATCAAAAAATGGGATGGATCAGCTGATTGGGAAACGAAGCTGAGTGAAAAAAATGTTTTACTAAACGGCCCGTTATTAACTTTAAACCATGTTGATGAAACTTTAGATACCGCTGGTTTTAACCGCTTACGCCATCCCCGTACCTGCCTGGGTATAAAACCGAATGGAAGGGTAATTTTATTGACCGTTGATGGTAGAAACGAAAAGTCAGCAGGCATGAGTTTGTTCGAACTGACCAGATTAATGCGCTGGTTGGGATGTACTTCTGCTATAAATTTCGATGGCGGCGGCTCTACCACTTTGTGGGTAAATGGAATGCCCGATGATGGTGTAGTCAATTATCCGACAGATAATAAAAAATGGGACCATGGAGGGCAGCGTAAAGTTGCTAATGTAATCCTGGTGAAAAAACAAACCAGAAGGTAGACCCCATCTGTAACAAGCATGTTTAGCTCTGATTAAAAAAACTTATTTTAGCCCAATATTTTGTTAAAATGATTAAAAATACAATATATTTTTCCTTTTTTGTGCTCATGCTCAGTGCCTGTAAAATGGGTACTAAAACCAGCGATCCAACACTTCGGGATTTTACTTTTGAACCTGTTAAAGGCATCCGTTATGTTGAAGTAAAACGCCGGTTTAAGGATGGATATTCTTTTAATAAGGAGGGTTTTATGCAAAAGCCATCATGGATAATCCAGGTAGTTAAAGAAGACACCATGTCGGCCTGGAGCCCGCAGAAACATAGGATGCAGAATTTTTACCTGCAGTACGATCATGGCAATGTATATAACTTCGCAGCCGAATTTTTTAAGGTAAAACACATCAGTAAAGATAGTTTGGTTTTTCAAAGGATCCAGGTTGATGGAAAAGTAATCGCTTCAGATGTCCGTTCGGATGTAAATATGACTTTTTATGCACAGGATTATATTAAAAATAATTTGAAGGCCAAGGCTGCCGATCTGCAAAAACCAACCAAGGCCGATACTGCTTTTATAGAGAAACGATCTGCTCAGGTTAACGCCAATAGTGATAGTGCTTTTGCCGCTACAAACCCGGTTCAATTTATTCCTAAAAGCAAAATTGTAAGGGTCGAAAAAATCAGTACGGTAGACCGGACGAATAACAGAACCGAGGCTTATGATTATATGTTTCCGCAGTATATTATCCGGATAGACAGGGCTTATAAAGATTTCGCTTACCAGGTTGCTGCGGTTGTAGATTTTCAAGGTGGGATCCATGTAAAAACGGTTTACAACGTGCTTCCTGAGAATGCTGAAGCAAAAAAAAAGGTGGCCCAGGGAATAGCTGATATTTATGTTAGAAACCTCTTTGATGTGGCTCCGGGAACAACACTCGGGATTCCGCATAATAGTGAAATTACTTTAACAATAATTGGGAAGGCAATTAAAAAGCCTTAGTAATCTGCTATTTACAAAATTTTAACGTTAAAAAAATGTTAAAATTTATTTTGATTTTAAAAATTAAAACTTACCTTGCATACTTAATTTTAATATTTAATACAATGCAAGAAGGCACAGTAAAATTCTTCAATGTAACTAAAGGTTTTGGCTTTATCGTACCTGCAAATGGAGATAGCGAAATTTTTGTTCATTCAACAGGTCTTATCGACGAAATCCGTGAAAACGACAAAGTACAGTACGAAGTTGCTAACGGTAAAAAAGGCTTAAACGCCGTTAATGTGAAAGTAATTTAATTTATTTATCATATTTACAGAGAAGGCTGCTTTCTTGTGATGGCGGCCTTTTTTATTTTAATTTTTTTACCTCAGATCATGACTTATTACTTCATCATTCCTGGTTTAGGCAATTCTGGCCCGGACCATTGGCAAACTTACTTCGAAAAATCAGGAGATAATTTTATCCGCATTAACCAAAAGGAATGGGATACACCAGCAAATCAGGATTGGATTGAAAACATAGAATCGGCACTCGCCGGATATAATTTGGATGATGTGGTTTTAATCGGTCATAGTTTAGGCTGTACAGCCATTGCCAATTGGGCAAAAGCTTACCAAAAGAAAATTAAAGGTGCCTTATTGGTTGCGCCAAGTGATATAGAAGCACCAAAGTACAATTTTGATACGCCTGGTTTTGATCGTGTACCTTTGGATAAGATCTACTTTAAAACCATTGTTGTAGCCAGTACTGATGATGAATGGGTAACGTTAGAAAGAGCTGAGCTTTTTGCTGAAAATTGGGGAAGTGAGTTTATTAATATCGGTAATGTCGGACATATTAATGCCGCCGCGGGCTTTGGTGAGTGGCCAAAGGGATTGGAGATTTTAAAAACTCTGGGTTAAAATTTATCTTGCTGAGTTCCCGCAGATTTCGCTAAAGGCGCAGATGAATATAAATCTGCGTAAATCATTTTGATCTGCGTGAGCTGTTTAGGCTATCTTACTTCTGAGCAATTTTCTTCCTTAAAAACTGATCGAGAAAAATTAATCCAATTACCAGGTCTGCAAAAAGGAAAGTATAAATAGCCGCAGGTGTAATGTATTTCTCTAAGTTGAAGTCTAGATTCACCTTCAAATCAAATTTGGGCAATTCGAGGCTAACGTTATAAAATACATAACCCAATAAGGCTAGCAGAGAGATCACGAAAAAGCCGCTAATACCGTAAATAATCTTTTTATCCACCTTGGTTTTCATGGCCACCGGTGCAGGAACCATGGCAACGCTTTCCATTACGTTTCGGGTAAAAGACATAGAGGGTTCATCAAGGTCCAGCCCGTCAAATACTAAATTAAGTTTTAGCAGATCCTCATACTGCGATTTAACCTCAGCATTTAATGCAATTTTTTCTTCGATGGCTTTTTTCGAGGATTCATCTAAATTTCCATCTATATAATCCCAAAGCTGTTGTTCTATTGTATTCATAGTAACTCCTTTACTTCATCTTTTAACAAATATTGTAATTTTTCTTTAAGTCTTTGCCTGGCCCTGTGCAACTTTACTTTTATCGTGTTGGGTTCCATGTGCAATGCTGCGCCAATTTCTTCTAAACTCTGTTCGCCTTTATAAAAAAGCGTAATAATAACTGCATCATCTGGTAAAAGCTGGGCAATGGCCTTATTCAAAAAAGCATGGCTATCCTGTCGCTCATATCCATTAGCGTTAAAGCTGGAAGTCTGGTTTTCGAGCTGTAATACGGTACCTTCATCATGTATTGATGTGGTGTCTAAACGGTTTTTTCTTAAAAAAGTCATGGCCGTAGTATAGGTAATGGTGTACAGCCAGGTGCTAAATTTAGCCGTTTGTTTAAAGGTGCCTAATGCTTTATATGCCTTTACAAAGCAATCCTGGGCAATTTCTTCGGCGTCTTCCCTGTTTTTGGAAAATCTTAAAGCAAGTGTAAATACAAATCGCTGATGGCGTTTCACCAACAAAGCGTACTGATCGGTTTCGCCGTTCAGTACTTTTTGGATCAGCTCTAAATCTGTAGGTTTTTGCTCCATCTTTAGCTGTAAGACTACATTAAAGATAAACAGGTTACACGTGAAACATCAATTTATTATGAGTTTGGGAAGAAATGAGTGTTTAAATTTGATTTTTCTTGTATTTTGAAAAGGAAAGGGCAGTTTTTCATGGAGGCGGGTAGTCCTGCTTTTGGCTTAATCTTTTTGTTCCCCTTCGACTACGCTCAGGGTGACAACAAAAAGGATTTCGCCGCAATCAGGTTTAAACATAGTGTGTGCACTTGCAAAGCCAAAAAATGAAATGCTGTTTTTGCCAACTAGCACCGGATGAAGCGTTGCCCCAATGTCATTATTAAGCCATTGGCACAGGAGAAAATAATTTAACCACAGATAAAAAGGATGCACGCAGATATAAAAATCCGTGTTTATCTGTGTGCATTTGTGGTTAAACCTTAACTTAATGACATGTGCATTGCGCTAGGCCCCGGCGAAACTTGCGAAGTTTTGCTTGTGCTCTTGGCCTTATAAACTTCGCAAGTTATCCACTAATGTGAAGCGAAAAATTTTAAGCCGGCAATAGAACCGATCAGGGTACAGATAAAAAAGATCCGCCAAAAGGTTGCTGGTTCATTGAAGTAAAAAATCCCAATAATTACCGTTCCTACGGCACCAATGCCCGTCCAAACGGCATATGCGGTTCCCATGGGTAAAGTTTGAGTGGCTTTGTTTAACAATAAAAAGCTTAAGGTAATGCAGAGAAAAAATGCTGCACTCCATTTTATATTCGAAAAATTGTTCGATAATTTAAGGCATGTGGTAAATCCAACCTCAAAAAGGCCGGCAATAATTAAGATAATCCAGTTCATGATAAATGTGTTTATGCAAATTTAAGGCACATTTATCGGGCAACATTTTACAAATGTTAAAAAGTCATTTTATTTATGAGCGGCTCTTATTCTGCTTAGGGTAACCTGTGTTACACCCAGGTAAGAGGCAATGTGTTTTAAAGCTACTCTTTTAATTAGTTCGGGAGATTGATCTACAAAATCCTGATAACGTTCTGTTGCGCCTTTAAAAGCCCTTTCGATTAATCTTCTTTCAGTTGCAATTAACTCCTGTTCTGCAATTTTTCTGCCCCAATTGGCAATTTCTAAATGTTGGTTGTAAAGCAAAAAAAGATCAGTTAGCTTGATTTGGATTAAACTGCAGTGCTCCAACAGTTCAATGTTCTCATACCCCGGACCATTATTAATATAGCTGTTAAAAGAAAAAAGAACAGTACCACTTTGTCCAAACCAAAAGGTTATCTGCTGGTTCTCACCATCGGAATAAGCTCTGGCAATGCCACTTTCGAGGATATAAAAATAAGGCTCGGTTTTATCTGCATGGATTAAAATCGTTCCTTTAGGATGTTTTACCTGCCTGGAAACAGCAGCTAACCTTTCTAAAGCTTCGTTAGTGAGTGGCTTAAAGATGTCTATATTTTTTAACTGACTGTACAAGGAAATTTTGAATGTTTTATAAAGCTATCGATTTTTTTTCAGCAAGGGTGTAACCTGATTAAAAAGTATGTAGTCATAATACACAGAACACGGTTCAATTAAACAATAGAATATTTACAAATTAAAAATTATAATTATGCAAGCTCAAATATTAGTCCCAATCTCACTTTTTTTAGGCGCATTCGCAATGGTATTCGGAATTCGTTATTTATCAAATAAAGAGAAAATGGCAATGATCGAAAGGGGGATCGATCCGGGTGTGCATAAGGCAACGCCAAAACCGTTTTTAAGCTTAAAGTTCGGTTTATTGTTGGTTGGCTTAGGACTTGGCTTATTAGTTGCACTCTTCACAGTTAGAGGGGTGTTTGGCAGCGACATGACCCATAGTGAAGAAGGACAGGCTGTAGCTATTTACTTTGGTTGCATCGGAATTTTCGGTGGACTCGGTCTGATTGTTTCTTATGTGGTAGAAAAGAAATGGCTTGACAATAACAAGGTTTAATCAGCAGAGAAGTCAAGTTTAATAGTAACAACGCTATTAAACTTGACTTCTCTTGATTCTTGTGTTGTCAGATGTTACCATCTGACTGCAGATTACAGCGGCTTATTAATAATCGCAACCGTTAAGCGGCTAATGCAGTTCATCTTTCCGCGTTCGTCATAGATCTTAATTTCCCAAACCTGAGTTTTAGCCCCAATATGTAAAGGTTTACAGATTCCTTTTACCAAACCGCTTTTTACAGGCCGTAAATGGTTAGCGTTTACTTCCAAACCAACAGCAACATATTTCTCAGGGTTTATGCACATATAAGAAGCAATGCTGCCCAGAGTTTCGGCCAAAACTACCGAAGCGCCTCCATGTAATATGCCTGCAGGCTGGTGTGTACGTTCATCAACAGGCATGGTGCCAATAAGAAAATCTTCGCCAATTTCGGTAAAACGGATATCGAGTAACGCACCCAAATGATTTTTAGGACGATTATTCAACTCATCAACGGTAAAGTTTTTAAACCACATGGTAACGTTCTTTTAAAATAGAAACATGATGGATAATATGGCCACCCGCAATAAACAAAATAGATTTTACATTAATTTCTCTGCCTGAAGCAACTCCCTTTCTGTTTAATTCGTCGTCGTTTAAAGATTTAAAAAGGTATAAATTGGCTTTTCGTAATGAAGCAAACTCTTCAATCAGGTCTTCCAGATCGCGTTCGGCAAAGCAGGCATTCAGTACATAGTCATCTTCCTCGAAACCCGGTAAGGGCTGCTGTTCTTTTCGGGCAAAACAGGTAATCCGGTAAGCAAAAACACGTTCAGCATCAATAATATGGCCTAACATTTCTTTTAGTGTCCATTTGCCTTCTGCATAGGCATAATCAGCTTTATCGGCGTTCGCCCTGAACAATGCCGGAAGACTTTGAACCTGTTCATTTAAAATTTCGAAAATATCTCCATCAACTTTGCTGATATAGGTTTCTCCCCAGGTAGGATATTCGTTAGGCTGTGGTCGGTTCATATCTTAAACTGCTTTTTAATATTATTCTAAAAGTTGTGCCTTTGCCCAGTTCGGAGTCTTTTACAAAAATTTCTCCGCTGTGGTAATTTTCTACAATACGTTTGGTGAGCGATAAACCTAAACCCCAGCCGCGTTTACGTGTGGTATAGCCAGGTTGAAAAACCGCATCGAATTTAGATCTTGGAATACCCTTCCCGGTATCGCTCACATCAATAAAAACCTGCTCTTTGGCTAAATTTTCTATGATATTGATGGAAATAGAGCCTTCATTTTCAATGGCATTTGCCGCATTCTTTAAAAGATTTTCAATCACCCAATCAAACAATGGGACGTTTAACATTGCCCTTACCTGTTCATCTCCGGTGATGCTGAATTTAACCTTGTCTGAAGTGCGCACTTTAAAATAACGGATAAAATCGCTCACTACAATGTAAACCGTATGGTCTTCAAGTATAGGTTTTGAACCGATTTTCGAGAAACGGTCGGTAATAATTTCCAATCGTTTAATGTCATTCTCCATTTCGGCAATCAGGGGATCATCTTCTGCATCAAATTTAGATTTCATCAGTTCTGTCCAGGCCATGAGCGATGATATCGGTGTACCCAATTGGTGTGCCGTTTCTTTGGCTAAACCTACCCAAACATGATCTTGTTCATCTTTCCGTGCAGAACTGAATGCCGCATAAGCGGTTAAAAGGAAAAGGAAGATAACCCCCATTTGAATGTAGGGGAAATACCTCAACTGCGTTAAAATGAAAGAGTCGCGATAGTATGCCTTAAATTTTCTGCCAAAAATATTCATTTCGTCAGGTGGATGCTGGGCTTTCATCTGCCTCAACTGCCTTACAAAATATAAACTATCGTAAGTGAGTTTAGTATCTGCAACAGGGTAATTGGTTTTAGTACTGTCTAAGCCAAAAAAAGAAGTAATCATTCCGGCAGAATCGATCATGATTACAGGGGTTTTGGTGTTTTTTCTTACAGTTTCCACCACATCACGGTAATCATCATTGTCATAAAGAAACATGGCCCGTTCCTGAATCCGCACCCAAAGGTGAAACTGGTCTGCCTCTTCGCGTTCCATTTTTTTTACAAAAGAATCGGTGTAAAATACTGATGCAATGCCAATTAAGATGGCAAAAATGAGAAGGAAAAACTTCCAACGGCGTTTCTTTTGATAAGGATTCATGCTTTAGCTAGCCAAATTACAATAACAAAACGGAAAAATCATAAAACCATTATGCTTTTTCACAACCGTGTAACAATCATTTTGAATGCATGGTAGCTTCATCACAGATGAAAACGCTATAAAATGGATGAAAAATATATCTTTGTAGCGTCTTGCGCTTTGCGTATGGGGATAGGCGTTTTATGCGCTTTACGCCTCACGCCAACCGCTCAACAATTCAACCATGGATAAAAAAGTTAGAGTAAGATTTGCCCCAAGCCCAACCGGAGGTTTGCATTTAGGCGGTGTGCGCACTGCATTGTTCAATTATTTGTTTGCCAAAAAAAATAATGGAACTTTTGTACTTCGTGTAGAAGATACCGATCAAAATCGCTTTGTAGAAGGCGCAGAACAATATATTGTGAACTGTTTAGATTGGTGCGGCATTACGCCAGATGAAAGTCCTGCACGCCCAGGCGCATATGGCCCGTACCGTCAAAGCGAACGCAAACCCAGCTACCGCAAATTTGCCGAACAGTTAATTAGCGATGGTTACGCTTATTATGCTTTCGATACCCCTGAAGATTTAGATGCCAAACGTAAAGAAATTCCTAATTTCCAATATGGGCAGGCCACGCGTATGCAGATGCGCAATTCTTTAACCCTTACCATTAATGAGGTTGAAGAGTTATTAGCGGCCAAAACACCACACGTGATCCGTATTAAGGTGCCAGCCGATGAAATTGTACATTTTAATGATTTAATCCGTGGTGACGTAAGTTTCGAAACCTCATTAGTTGACGATAAGGTATTGTTAAAAGCCGACGGAATGCCAACCTACCATTTAGCTGTTGTAGTTGATGATAAGGCGATGGAAATTAGTCATGCTTTTAGAGGAGAAGAATGGTTGCCTTCGGCACCTGTGCATATTTTACTTTGGAAATATTTAGGCTGGGAAACGGATATGCCTGCATGGGCACACTTGCCTTTAATTTTAAAGCCAGATGGACATGGAAAATTAAGCAAACGCGATGGCGACCGTTTAGGTTTCCCGGTTTATGCCATGAACTGGACCGACCCTAAAACAGGCGATATAACCAAGGGATTTAAAGAAATGGGTTTCATGCCCGAAGCTTTTATTAATATGCTGGCACTTTTAGGCTGGAATGATGGTACCGACCAGGAGCTATTTTCTTTAAAAGAGCTGGAAGAAAAATTCTCGATAGAAAGAATTAGTAAAGCAGGCGCAAAATTCGATTTCGAAAAAGCCAAATGGTATAACCATGAGTGGATCAAAGCGGAGCGCGCCGAACGTTTAGCACCGGGCGTTAAAACTGAGCTCGAAAAAGCAGGTATTGAAGTTAACGATGATACTTTTCTAAATACGGTTATCGATCTAATTAAAGACCGCTGTACTTTATTGCCAGATTTTGTGGCGCAGAGTAGTTATTTCTTTACTTCACCGGCAGAATATGATGTGAATTCGGTAAAACCAAAATGGACAGCCGACAAAGCTGATTTCTTTAACAGTTTCGCCGATAGCTTAACATTAACTGATGCATCTACAACCGAAACAGCTTTTAAAGCCCTGGCCGAAGAAAAAGGGTTTAAACCGGGCGAATTGATGTTGCCTTTCCGCATTATGCTGGTGGGTGGTAAATTTGGACCAGGGGTATTCGATATAGCCTTATTGTTAGGCGCAGAAGAAACTAAAGCAAGAATAGCAAAAGCAATAGCTGTTTTTAATAGCTAGTTTATCCTTCAGGAATAAAGGAGATTATACAAGAAGTCAGGTTTTAAACTTGGCTTCTTTTTTTGTCAAAGCGCAAAAGAAAAAATCAATAAAAATAATTTATACTTTAGCATAACAATTATCCCATAATTAAGGTTAATCATTAAATTAAAAAATTAAATTATGCAATGGTTTGGTAAAGGAAGTGAAGATGTAGAAGACAGGCGGTCTGGCGGTGGCGGCAAAACGATCCTGGGTGGCGGTATCGGTATCATTGTAGTGGTATTGGGGCTTATCTTCGGAAAAGATTTGACAGGATTAGTTGGTCAATTGCCTGGGGAAGGTACCGGGCAGCAAACCGAAGCAAAAACTGGCGTTCCAGAAGATGCTGAAGGTCGCTTTGTATCCAACGTTCTGCAATCTACCAGAGAAGTGTGGGAGCAGGAATTTCAAAAAATGAATCAAACTTATGAAAATCCTAAATTAGTGTTGTTTAGAGATGGTGTACAAACCAACTGTGGTTATGCGCAATCTTCGGTTGGTCCTTTTTATTGTCCTGGCGACCATAAAGTATACATCGATTTATCATTTTATGATGAATTAAAAAACCGTTTCGGTGCTGCCGGAGATTTTGCCCAGGCCTACGTAATTGCACATGAAGTTGGCCACCACGTTCAAAATTTATTGGGAATTTCGGAAAAGTTAGACCAGGCACGTGGCCAGGTTAGCGAAAAAGAATACAATCGTTTATCGGTAAAATTAGAACTACAAGCCGATTTTTTTGCGGGACTTTGGGCACACAATGCCCAGAACCTTAAAGATTTTAAATTGGATGAAGGCGACATAGAAGAAGCGCTAACGGCTGCCAATGCCATAGGCGATGATAAATTGCAAAAACAGGTAACAGGCGAAGTTAAACCCGATTCTTTTACCCATGGTACCTCTGCGCAGCGGATGTATTGGTTTAAAAAAGGCTTTGAAACAGGAGATATTAAACAGGGAGATACTTTTAATTCAAGTAATTTATAAAAAAATCAAAACTTTTTTAAAAGCGAACTGTTTGTTTACAGTTAATGAGGTTTTTATCTCAAAACCAAACTAATTATCCCGGCTTCTTATTTGTTTTAATAAAGATGATCCTTATAGTTGATGACAGGCCTGAAAACCTGATCTCGTTACAGAAAGTACTCCAGGCACACAATTTTGAGGTTGATACCGCATCATCTGGCGAAGAAGCCCTGAAAAAAGTATTAAAAAATAATTACGTCCTGATTATTCTTGATGTGCAAATGCCAGATATGGACGGCTTTGAGGTAGCTGAAGCCATTTCTGGTTTTAGCAAGGCAAAAGATACCGCCATTATATTTCTTTCTGCAGTAAATACAGAGTTAAAATTTATTACAAAAGGATACCTGAGCGGTGGATTGGATTACATCACCAAACCAGTTGATATTAATGTGCTGCTCCTTAAAATAAAAACGTTTTATCGCATTTACGAGCAGAATAGAAAGCTTAACGAGGTACAGGAAAAACTGCTCGAAGAAATTGAATTCAGGAAACAGGCCGAACATAAAAAAGACGAATTTATCAGCATAGCCAGCCATGAACTTAAAACGCCCTTAACAAGTGTAAAGGGCTATATCCAGTTGTTGCAGCGTAGTATTAACAGGGATGATAAAACCATGGCGCAGAATCATCTCGAAAAGGCGAGTATCCAACTCGAAAAACTAAACGAATTAATTGCCGATCTGCTCGATATCTCAAAAATTGAAAGTGGAAAAATGAAGTTTAACATGAAAAGCTTTTGTGCTGATAACATGGTAAATAATGCGATAGAAATGTTGCAGCAATCTAATCCCGATTTTAAGATCAGTAAACTGGGCAAAACAGACGAAATGATATTTGGTGATGAAATGCGCCTGGAGCAGGTGGTCATCAATTTTATTACCAATGCCATTAAATATGCCCCGGGTACCAATCAGGTTAATGTAATCACACACATTAAAGATGAAAAACTTTATGTGGCTGTAAAAGATTTTGGAATAGGCATTTCAAAAGAACAGCAGCATAAAATTTTCGATAAATTTTATCGGGTAGAAGATAACAGTAACCGCTTTAACGGACTGGGGATTGGTTTGTATATCTGTTCAGAAATCATTAACCGTCATGGAGGCACAATCGGTGTAAACAGTGTGCCGGATGAAGGTTCTGAATTTTATTTTATTATCCCTACTACAGAAGAAGAAGTCCTTAAAAATCAAATTTAATTATCCTTAATCCATATAATGAAAACAACTCTTAAAAGTAATTTACGTTTAGGCCTTGGCTTATCGCTAATTATTCTATTTATCAGTTCGCTGGCCTCTTATGTAAGTATCGGCAACCTTATTAAAAGCACCGACCTGGTTAAACATAGCGACGAGGTTATTTTAAATGCTGAGAATATTATATCCTATTTAAAAGATGCCGAGACAGGTCAGCGGGGTTTTTTATTAACCGGGAATAAAACATTTTTAACCCCGTATTATGGTGCCAGCGATTCGGCTGCTTTGATACTAAAGAAAGTTGAACTTGATACAAAAGATAATAGCATTCAGCAAAAAAATATAGCAACACTTAAAAATATTCTTTTTAAAAGATTGGATATCATTAAATCCACCATAGAGATTAAAACTTTGGGCGGTGCTATTGATCCGACTGTTTTATTTCAGGGCAAGGTTTATATGGATGAGGCCAGGGCTGTTGTAAGTAAAATAGTAACTGAAGAGAAAAGGCTTCTGGAAGAAAGAACCAACGAATTAAATAAACTTACCTCTTATACCCCGATTCTGATTTTAATTGCAGCGCTCCTTGCTATTCTTATCACCTTGTTTTTTTATCGGAGAGTATCAATTGATTTTGATGAACGTGTTAAACTTCAGCAGGAAATTGAAGATAAAAAATACGAGATGGAGAAACGTATTGCTGCCATTAAGGAAATTGCCTATCAAATTTCTAATGGTAATTATGGTGTAAAACTCGATAGCCAAACCCAGGATGATATTGGCGAACTTTCTGAGTCGCTGAATACCATGTCATATTCATTGAAAAAATCTTTCGATACTTTAGAAGAGAATGAATGGCTGCAAACAGGCGTTGCTAACCTAAACGTGAAAATGGTTGGCGAAAAAGACGTTTTTCATCTGGCAGAAGATATTATCGAATTTTTGGCTAATTATACCAAAAGCCAGGTAGGGGCCATTTATTTATTTAAAGATGATGGATACCTGCATTTAAAGGGGCAATATGCTTTAAAGAAACAAAATCTAACCCAAAGTTTAGAACTTGGCCAGGGCTTAATTGGCCAGGCGGTTAAATCAGGTAAGCCAATATTGTTGGACGATGTTCCGCAGAACGATTTAACCATTACGCATGCCACTGGAAATATTAAACCAGCACAGGTAATTGTGCTCCCAATTATTAGAAATGAAATTTCAATAGGTGGTTTAGAATTAGGTACAATTGGTAAATACAGCGATCTGCAATTGCACTTTTTAAACCTGGTTTTATCTGATGTGGGTACCGCATTGTTAGGCGCACAGAACAGGCTAAAGCTGCAGCAATTGTTGGAAGAAACACAGGCGCAATCAGAAGAACTGCAGGTTCAGCATAATGAGCTGGAAGGTTTAAATGCAGAACTCGAAGCACAGGCACAGAAACTTCAGGCCAGTGAAGAAGAATTACGTGTACAGCAAGAAGAACTGTTGCAAAGTAACCAGGAGCTGGAAGAAAGAAGCAGCTTACTGGAAGAAAAGAACGAACTGATAGAAGAGCGCAATATAGAAATTCAACAAAAGGCAGAAGCACTGGAGTTGAGTACAAGGTACAAATCAGAGTTTTTGGCCAATATGTCGCACGAGTTAAGAACACCACTCAACTCAATCTTGTTATTATCAAGATTAATGGCCGAAAATGAGGCTATGGATCCTGAGCATCAGGAATACGCAGAAGTTATTCAAAGCTCAGGTCAGGGCCTTTTAAGTTTAATAGACGAAATTCTGGATCTTTCTAAAATTGAGGCAGGTAAAATGGAACTCGACCGGACAAATATTCAGGTTGACGAAATCATTTCCGGCATGCGTTCGCTATTTAACCCTTTAGCTAAAGATAAGAACCTGAACTTTGTGATCGAAAAATCGGCAGAAGTTCCTGAGTTTTTTCATACTGATAAAATGCGCCTGGAGCAGATTATTAAAAACTTGCTCTCAAATGCCATTAAATTTACTACAGTAGGTACGGTAACCCTGAATATCAATACAAATGAAAAATTAGGTGCGCTGGTATTTAAAGTTACCGATACAGGTGTAGGTATTGCGCCCGAAAAGCAAGGCATGGTATTCGAAGCCTTTCAACAGGCCGACGGCTCTACGCGCCGCAAGTTTGGTGGCACAGGTCTGGGGCTTTCCATTAGCAGAGAGCTGGCTAAACTGTTAGGCGGATATATTGATTTAAAAAGCGCGGAGGGGAAAGGAAGTATTTTTACACTTACCCTACCCATTGATAAAAATAAAGGTTTTGAAGGTGTAGTACCCCAAGAAGATAAACCGGTAATGGCCTTAGAGGCTCCGGTAAAAAAAGTTAGCCATTTAACGGTTAACAATATTCCGCAAGAAATTGAGGACGATCGCGATAACATTCAACCTGACGATAAGGTAATTCTTATTGTTGAAGACGATACGCCTTTTGCTAAGACACTTCTAGATTTTACACGCAAAAGAAACTATAAAGGTTTGGTTGCTGTTCGCGGTGATGTAGGGATTGAAATGGCGAAGACTTTTAAGCCGCTTGCTATTTTACTGGATATCCAACTCCCTGTTAAAGATGGCTGGCAGGTAATGGAAGAGCTAAAATCGGATCCTTCAACACGCCCAATTCCGGTACACATTATGTCTTCTTTGCAGGTTAAGAAAGAAAGCTTGTTAAAAGGCGCGGTAGATTTTATTAATAAACCTTTTGCCTTTGAGCACATGCAAGAGATATTCTCAAAATTGGAGCATGCCTTAAGCCGTCATCCGAAAAAAGTACTTATTGTAGAAGAAAATGAACAGCATGCCAAGGCGTTAAGTTATTTTCTAAGCAATTTTAATATCCAGACGGAAATTGTCAACCAGGTAAACGAAGGTGTTTCTGCCTTGCATAAGCCAGAGGTTAACTGTGTGATTTTAGATATGGGCATTCCGGATAAGCATGCTTACGAAACACTTGACGTAGTTAAGAAAACACCTGGTTTAGAGAACTTACCAATCATTATTTTTACTGGCAAAAACCTTTCAAAAGGAGAAGAAAACCGGATTAAACAATATGCTGATTCGATTGTGGTAAAAACGGCACATTCTTATCAACGTATTCTGGATGAAGCAGGCCTGTTCCTGCACCTGGTAGAAGAAAAAAGCAAGGAGAAAAACAAAACACCTAAAAAGTTTTCCGAACTACAGGATGTATTGGTTGGAAAAACGGTTCTGGTAGCGGATGATGATGTGCGCAATATCTTCTCCTTAACCAAAATGTTAGAGCAGCACCAGATGAAAGTAGTGGCCGCCATAGATGGTAAGGAAGCCCTGAAACTATTAAATGAAAATCCCGAAATTGATGTTGTTTTAATGGATATGATGATGCCGGAACTAGATGGCTATGAAACTACAACAGCCATCAGACAGGATATCAAATACCGCAACCTGCCAATTTTAGCTGTTACCGCAAAAGCGATGATGGGTGATCGTGAAAAATGTATTGCTGCAGGTGCATCCGATTACATCAGCAAACCAGTAGATATGGATCAGCTGATCTCGTTATTAAGAGTTTGGTTATACGAAAATCATCATACATCATAACCCATTTTATTTTTATGCCTCAAAAATTAATTCTCATAATTGATGATGATAACCGAAACATTTTTGCTTTAAAAGCTGTTTTAAAGGCCAAAGGTTTTGATTGTTTATCTGCTATAAGTGCCAAAGATGGCTTTTCCATTTTAGAAAAGCATGATAATGTTTCAATTGTTTTAATGGATATGATGATGCCGGATATGGATGGTTATCAGGCTATTGCTGTAATGAAGAAATCGGCTAAAATGCAGAATATCCCTGTCTTAGCCGTAACCGCCCAGGCCATGGTAGGCGATAAGGAGCGTTGCTTAAACGCAGGTGCTTCGGGCTATGTTTCAAAACCAATAAATGTTGACGAGTTACTAATGCAAATAGAAAATTTTACTAAATAGCCGGTGATCAGTGACGCGATAGATAATGAGCAGGTAGAAATCCTATTGAATGATGTTTTAGAAAATCACGGTTATGATTTTCTGGAATACTCCCATGCATCGATAAAAAGAAGGATTATACGCCTTTATGGAATGGATAATTTTGTGAGTTTCGCCGAATTTCGTTATACGGTTAAAACAGATAAGCAATACTTCAAGCGTTTTTTAGAGGAAATTACGGTTAATGTTACCGAAATGTTCCGCGATCCTTCCTTTTATAAGTCTTTACGGAATGATGTACTTCCGGTACTCGGCACCTATCCTTTTATCCGGATTTGGGTGGCTGGCTGCTCTACCGGAGAAGAAGCTTATTCGCTTGCCATTGTTTTAAAAGAACTTAATTTGCTTCATAAATCACTTATTTATGCTACTGATATTAATCCATCGGTTTTAGAAAAAGCAAAAAAAGGCATGTTTCCATTAACATATTTAAAGCAGTATTCCGAAAACTATTTGCAATCAGGAGGCTTAAAAGATTTTTCTACTTATTATACCGCGAACTACTCTTTGGCTAAATTTGATGAAAGTTTAAATCGGAAGATGATCTTTTCTACCCATAACCTGGCTTCTGATCATTCTTTTAATGAGTTTCAGTTAATTTTATGTAGAAACGTTTTAATTTATTTCGATAAAGAATTGCAACATAAAGTATTTAACCTATTTGATGGTAGTATAGAAAAATTGGGTTATCTTGCTCTGGGCAGCAAAGAAAGTTTGGAGTTTTGGCCGAAAGCCAAAGAATACAAAAGGGTTAAAATGGAGAAAATATGGCGGAAACTATAGGTTCTACCACTTGCAGTGCATTAATTATTGGCGGTTCGGCCGGTAGTTTAGATGTTTTGCTCGAAATTTTTCCGGCCTTACGCAACGATATTCGTTTTCCTATTATATTAGTGGTTCACCGTAAGGCAAGTAACGAATCTCTGTTAACCGATTTATTAAAATCGCGGACAACATTGGCCGTTGGTGAGGCAGAGGAGAAGGAATTTTTAATACCGGGCAAAGTTTTTATAGCACCTGCAGACTACCATATGCTGATAGAGGAAGACCGAAGTATTTCTTTAGATTACTCTGAAAAAATAAACTATTCCCGACCATCAATTGACGTTACCTTTCAATCAGCAGCTGAGGTTTTTAAAGAAAAACTAGTCTGTATTTTACTTTCAGGATCTAATGCTGATGGGGTAGAGGGGTTAAAAAGTGTAAACAATTATGGTGGTAGCGTAGTTATACAGAATCCAAATTCGGCCATAATGCCGTATATGCCACAACAGGCGGTTATTAATGTTAAGCCGCATGTAATATTGGATAGCCACGATATGGCTGATTATATAAATAAATTAAATGATTAATTGCTTTTTCGGAGGTTAATATGATAGTTACAAAAAAAATATTTGTTTTTGATGATAATAGGGATATCCTTGATCTCTGTACATTTATTTTGGAAGATGCCGGGTATGAGATAAAGACATCTGAAAATGCCAATAATATAGAAGAACAGGTTGCAGCATATATGCCTGATTTAATTTTTATGGATAATTGGTTACCCGATCTGGGAGGAATACAGGCAACCAGAGCTTTAAAAAGCCATCCTGATTTAAAGCATATACCGGTAATTTATTTTTCGGCCAATAATGATATATCTTCATTAGCCGATGAAGCCGGCGCAGATAGTTACCTGTCGAAACCATTTGATATTGCTGCGTTAGAAGAAATTGTAAAAAAACATTTGAGCTAGCAACGAAGACTTACGAAGTTTCAAGAGGCCCATGTGCCGGGGAAACTTCGTAAGTCTGGGCCCTGGCCTTGCTAAACTTCCAATATAAAGCTCCACTCGAATTGTCGTCATTTCGAGCGGAGTGCAACGAAGTCGAGAAATCTATCGTGTCAGATCTCTCCATTTCACTGCGTTCCAGTCTAGATGACGACTTTTTTTTAATTCTTGGGAATACCCTATCTATTATTCCTTACCCCAAATCCTCGTATTCAGATCCAGCTCCTTAACAATATCATACATAAACTTTATGGTAGAAATATCCTGATTTACAGTTTCGGGATCTAGTAAAGATTTAAAAACCGGTGCCTCAAAGTAATTCCGGTTCAAGGGGAAAGCGATATACATCCTCGATTCGATAAAGGATAAACTGATATTATACTTGCTTTGATGATTGAGGTTTAATATCCGTTCCATCATGGCGGGTGTAAGGATATACCTGGATTCGACCTGGTCTGAACCATAAGTTACAAAGGTCTTATCAAATTCTACATTCTCCAGTTGAATAACGTCATTGTGGCCAAAAGAAAACAGGTTTTTTGAAAACCATGCACCAAAAGCTGCTCCGAAGTCTTTTGTCCTGACGATGGTTACACCATTAAATTTCTTATTAAAATCGGCCGCAAAGAGGATCCCTCTAAAAATGTCGTGCCACTCTGTTCGGGTTCCGTCTTTTGTTTGGGTTACTGTTTTATATTCAGCATGTACTTCAGCGAAGTAAAACCGGGTTTTATCAGCACATCCCATTACTAAATCTTCTGTTTTGTAACGATCAGGCTCATTGCTAAACAGCTGTGTGTACATAAACTCCGAAGCTTCAATTCCCTGGTAGGGATTAATCGATAAACTTTCGTCTAAAAATTTAAGGGCAGCACCAATTACATTGGTTTTATAGGCATTTTGGTAAGCTGTTAGAGAATCGTTGATTTTGAAAAACAAAACACTACCATAAATGATAGGTATCAGGCCAGCAATTACAGCAGGAATAGGAAAACCCAAAACAAAGCCCAAAATGCCAAGCACAATACCAGTAACAATAAAAATATAGCCTTTGGTTTGGGTACCGGCAATCCTTTTGCGTTCTACCTCCATTGTAGCCAAAACTTGCTGTAAGGCTACATTATTTGCAATATCGAACGACATTAGTTATTGAAAAGTTCTTTTGCGCTGATGTTTTTACGTTCTTCTGCTGCGGTTTCTAAAACGGCTATTGGCTGAAAGTTCAGCATCCCTGCAAATAAACTGCCTGGAAACATCATAATCGAATTGTTGTAATCCGTTACCGAAGCATTATAGGTTCTTCTGGCAGCGGCAATCTGTTCCTCGCTTTCCGTCCAGGTGGTTTGCAGGTTAATAAAATTGGTATTGGCTTTTAAATCAGGGTAATTTTCAATGTTGACCATTAAACCCCTCACATTGCTGCTCAATTGTGCATCTAAATCTGCTTTTTCTGCATTGCTGATATTCGGTAAACCTGCTTTTGACCTCAGTTCAACTATTTTGGTTAAGGTTCCCTGCTCGTAAGTGGTATACTGTTTAACCACTTCAACAAGGTTTGGAATAAGGTCGAACCGTTTTTTAAGCATTACATCAATGGCCGAGAAGGCATTTGTTACCTGATTTTTCTTCCCAATAAGCGAGTTGTAAAAGAAAATCCCGATAAGAAATATAAATCCGAGAATAATGAGGGCAATAATCATAAATTTTAGTTTAATGTTTAGAGAATAAAGATAAGAAAAGGTTACAATATGTTACCGCTTTTCATTTTGTTCTCTTTCGCGCTTTATCCGGCGTTCTAAACGCTTCTGTTTTCGTTGTAAATGATTGGCCCGCATAGCCTTAAACTTTGCAATATGCTCACGTACTTCATTCTGCTTTTCTTCCGTAATACCGATGCTATATTTTATGCCTGTAAAAAGGCTCTTCCAGATCATGTTGAAAAAAGAGGAATTTGAAGGCCTGCTGTAATTTACGGTTACAGGTACCAGCTTGCCATCTGCACCGGGGTTCTCCGATTTAATGATTAAAGCATTGGCTAAGAAAGAAAGAAAACCGCGGGTAACCAGGTGATCTTTTTCGGGATCATTTTTCATCAATGCAACAGAAAGGTCATAGTAAGAGAATGCTACCTTTCCTTTTGTGCCTGAATCGTTTGCTTTAAAATTGAACTTCAATTTATCTACATTCCCCCGGTTAATGCGTACCAGGCCAAGTGGTTTGGTAATCTGATTTAAAATTCGCGCATTAAAATTTTGTAAAACTCCATGGTAAGAAAATGCACCATCTTTAGCAGTAAGATTAAACATAAAGTTCACATCAAGTTTTCCCTGGCCAAATAAATAAGTATTTAAGTTAACTTCCATTATCGGGTTTATGGCCTTAATATTATCAAGGTTGGTGGCGTTTTTTATAATACCCGAGGTGTTTTCAAAACTGATCCGCCCTCTTTGATTGCTTTCACTGTTAAAAACCGAATAGTTAACGTTTACATCCTTCAGCTGGATTTTCTGGATTAGAATAGGCGCACGAACAAGCTGCAAAAGCTGATGGGGAAATTTACCGATCTTATTCTCCTGTGGTTTACCCGGGAGCCCATTCTGGTTAAAAACAGATATAAAACCGTTAGCAATGGCCATTTCTTTTGCCCACAGCTCCTGTTTGCTGATGTAAAGCGGTAAGTCGATACCATTGAGCATAATGTCGCGCATGCCAATATCAAAACGTTCTCTGGCATAACCTGCAACCTTGCCGAATTTCATTTCATCATATAATGGAACCAGCGCAAAGCTATTAATCTTTAGCCTACCTGTAGTAGCCCTGAAATCAAGCTGATCAAGCTTAATGTCGTACATTTTATCAGGCGTGCGGTACACATAGTTATTCAGGTTGATTACGATATCTTTTAATAGGTAAAACCGGCTCGGATCATCAGCAGAGGTAGAATCAACCAGCAAATCGGTTAGCGTAATGTTTAGGTCATCAATAGCGAAAGGTACCGAATTGGGTACATTTTTATTCACATACTTAAAGCTTACATCTTTAAAACGGATGGTTTTAATGCTAAACTCTTTCAGGTTTTTGGAGATGATCTCGTAAGGTGATTTAATCGGCCTGGGTGCACGTCCTTCATTAAAAGCAAATTGCTGATTCACCATGGTTACCTCAGGTTTATCAAATATGATTTCCTCTACCTGCAGTTTTTTTTCGCGGTATAAGGTTAACGGGTGGAAGCGCTTCACCACCAGTTTTTTTAAAGAAACAGTATATAAATTGTTTGGCGCTCTTTTTAAGGCAATGAGCTGCTTAAACCGATTGGTATCAGGTGTTATTTTTACGTTCTGTAAGGTGGCATTTCCCGTAAAAACATTGGTAGAAACATTGGTAAAACTAATGGTATATAAGCTGTCGGTTGATTTATAGAGCAGTGTTTTGATCCTATCGGTTAAAATGGGGCGCGACTTCACATTTAACAACCAGGCTATACCTGCAAGTACGATAAAAACACCGATCAGTGTACACGCAATCCATTTAAAAACTTTATAACGGTATCTTCTGGTATCAGGCATTAAAAAATGAAAGGCTGTGGTTTTATTAGCAATATACGGTTATAAACATATATTTGAAAAATGTAGGTTAGTTTTTTTCTCTCCTCGCTTTTCGTGCTGCCTTTCTATCTGCCCGTTTTTGTTCCCTTATTTTTTTTGCAATCACTTTTTGCTGTTTTACCGGATTTTTTTCGGGTACCACGCCAACCCCTACAATATCTTTTATCCCCACGAAAACTGTTTTCCACATCAGGTTAAAAAAGGAAGCCGAATTAATTCTGGTATTCGTCATGCTGGCTGTTCTTGGTGCTTCGCCTTTTTGTGGATTTTCATCTTTAACTAAAATGGTGTTAGCCAAAAAAGACAAGAAATCTTTTTTCTTTGTTCCTTCCCCATCAATATTATCCGATAGTAATTTCACCTTTAAATTGGTGTACAACATACTCATCGATCCCGTTGCAGACCTTAAATTTCCGTTCGCCTTAAAATCAACCTGTTGTATGTTGCCGCTTTCTATTTCAACCAGACCCAATGCTTTAGACAATGGATTTAGGTTTTTCATATCAAATTTGCCCAAATGCCCGCTGTAGGTAAAAGCGCCATTTTTATCGGTTAAGTTGAAATCGATTTTTACATTCATCTTTCCGGTGCCCATTAAAAGTGTGTTTAAATCTGCCAGGGCATGGTTTTTTTTGCTTAATTGTAAGCTATCATTGGTTACATTTAAAATGTTTCCTGTTAATGCTTTAAAATCAACTGATCCGGTTTTTTTACTTGCCGGGTTGAACTCAGCATATTTAACATTAACGTTTCTTATTTTTACCGTATCAATCAGGATGGGCATGTTCAACCTTTTCAATGCCATATGGGGATAGTTTTGGCCTTTATCAAAACCCGGCGGCGGTGGCGATTCGCGGCTCATAAATACTTCTACATTTGCCGGACCAATCTTCAACGATTTTGCATGTAGTTTCTCGTCGGTATTTAAACCAATAAAATCCACGCCATTAAATTCTATTTTATCAAAGCTTAAATTGTACCGGTCTTTCTGGATCTTGTATTTTCTTGCAAAAGTAAGTTCATCATATAATGGCGTAAGTTTAAATCCGCTAACTGCTATTTTTTTTGATGCAGTAGAACCTTTAATGGTATCCACTTTCATGGAGTACATTTTATCTTTCGTTACCGATTTATAACCTGCAATCTGAAATGATGCATCTTTTGTATAGTAAAACCTCGTGGTATCACTGCCTGAAAGCGAATCCAATAAGAAATCATTAATGTTAATATCTAAGTGTTTGATTGAGTTCTTGGTTTTTTTTGTTGCAGTTTTGTTAATGTAATCGAAATCTGCATCTACAATTCTAATGCTTTTAACATGTACGGATTTAAAGTTTTTCGAAATCTGTTCGTAAAGCGATTTCTCATCTTTTATGCTATCGGGTTTCCTGGTTACTTTGTTAAAAATCATGTTGATAGATGGCTTTTGTAAAAGAATTTCATTTACATCTACCCGCTTTTTAAAGTAGGCCGTTAATATACCTACACGGCTAATCTGCAGTTTCTTTAATTTAAGTTCGAAAGTATGGGCGGGAGCCAATTGTTTTTTCTTTAAGCTATCAAAAACAGCAGTATCAGGTGTTAAAACAACGTCGCGCAAGGCTAAGCTGCCTGTAATTACATTTAAGTTAATGCTTTTAAAATCGATTCTATATAAATGATGAGAGCCATTGTAAACACCCGCCTTAATTTTTTCGGTCAATATCGGCTTCCATCTGGCGCTTAAAAACATAGCACCAAATGCAACAATTAAAACCAATATGCCGAATATGCTTCCTATCCAGATCCAAATTTTATTTTTATGTTGAGCTGTCATCTATTATGGCTTATCAATACGTAACATATAGAAGAGCGAAAGGTTTTTTAGGGGCAAGGCAAAAGACTAAAGCAGAAAGACCAAAGAGGAGATACTGGTGGATGCTTTATTGATAAAGTTATTTTTTGGGAGCGCAAGGGCAGGCTAAGTAACATCGTTTGTTCCTTTGCTGCGCTTGTACGTTTCGGCCGTCGTACTCCGAACTTGCAGCGTACCGATCAATATTATCAATTTAAGGTTTTTAACCACAGATGTACACAGATAAACACGGATTTTTTATCTGTGTGCATCCTTTTTATCTGTGGTTAAATTATGCCAACCTAAGCCGAGGCCTTAACTTGATGACATTGGGTGCCGCTTCGCCAAGGGCTAAATTGGTTAAAGCGGAGGCACGGAAACCCCTCATAGTGGCTAGAACAGCTGTAATCTAAACCCAACCTTAGCGGGATGCCTCAATTTTTTCAATTGGGGCAGAAGCGGGGGCGGGGCTGCAGTCATCCAAAGGCACAGAACTTTACATTTCCAAAAAACTTTTATCCTATTGCACTAATACACTTTGTTTTCTGTAAAAGTGGTTTTAGGAGCGCAAAGACTGTGCAAAAAAAAAACATCGTTTGGTCCTTTGCTACGCTTGTACGCTTCGGCCGTCGTACCTCTTGGCCTGCAGGGTACCGCTTCGCCAAGGGCTAAATTGGTTAGGACGGTGGCATGGAAAACCGCTCATAGTAGCAAGAACAACTGTAATCTAAACCCGATAGTATGAATGACGATTTTTTCTATCGGCAGTAGGGATAGCGGGGCTGCAGTCTTCCACAAGCACAAAACCTTACATTTCCAAAACTTTATTCAGTATGTAAAAATGTAGATTAATCGGGCCTGCTAACTGTTTTATCATAATCATACTGTAAACATTTAAACAAGCTATGTCAATTTGTCACTTTTAATTATATTTATGTATTTTTGCAATCCCCAATATTTTTTAAATAATGATTGATTTACAAGTACAGGATAAGACGCACGATGAAGCAAGGCAAGGTGAAGCTTTAATTTTAGACACCCCGATTAAAGCCGATGCCCGTAAATTATATATCGAAAGTTACGGTTGTGCGATGAATTTTGCTGATAGTGAAATTGTTGCCTCTATTTTATCAGAAACTGGATTTGAAACGACAGGGGATTATCATCAGGCCGATGTAATCTTCATTAATACCTGTTCGATCCGCGAAAACGCAGAAACGAGGGTTAGAAACCGACTATCGCAGTTTGGTGTCGAAAAACGCCGCAACCCGAAATTAATTGTTGGGGTTTTGGGCTGCATGGCAGAACGTTTAAAATCTAAATTTTTGGAAGAAGAACGTTTGGTTGATGTAGTAGTTGGCCCTGATGCTTATCGCGATCTGCCTAACTTAATTGAGCAGGTAGAAAGCGGGCATAAAGCAGTTAATGTTTTATTATCCCGCGAGGAAACCTATGCTGATATTAGTCCGGTTCGTTTAAACAGCAACGGTATAACCGCTTTCATTTCCATTACCCGTGGTTGTAATAACATGTGCTCTTTCTGTGTGGTTCCTTTTACCCGCGGCCGCGAACGAAGCCGCGATGCCCATTCTATTATAGAAGAAGCGAGGGGCTTATTTGAAGCTGGTTACCGGGAGGTTACACTTTTGGGCCAAAACGTAGATTCGTACACCTGGACATCAGAAGATGGAACAGAAACTGTAAATTTTGCGCAGCTTTTGGAGCAAACAGCATTGGTTAGTCCGGATTTAAGGGTGCGTTTCTCTACTTCACATCCAAAAGATATTACCGACGAAGTTTTGCATACCATTGCTAAATACGATAACATCTGTAATTATATCCACTTGCCTGTCCAATCAGGTAATACCCGCATATTGGAGTTAATGAACAGGACTTATACCCGCGAATGGTATATCAATCGTATTGACGCCATCCGCAACATTATTCCGGGTTGTGCAATTTCTACCGATATCATCGCAGGTTTCTGTACAGAAACTGAAGAGGAACACGAGGAAACCCTGAGCATGATGGATTATGTGCAATATGATTTTGCCTATAACTTCACTTATTCTGAAAGACCAGGAACTTTAGCCGCCCGTAAATTGGAAGATGATATTCCTGAGGAAGTGAAAAAACGCCGTTTGGCTGAGATTTTGGCCAAACAACAGGCACATTCGTTAATGCGTTTGCAAGAATGGGTGGGTAAAACTGTTCGGGTTTTGATTGAAGGCACTTCTAAGAAATCTGATCTCGATTATTGCGGAAGAGGAGATAGCGGAGCAATGGCGATTTTCCCTGCAATTGATGGCGTTAAACCAGGTCAGTATGCAAATGTGTATATCGAGAAATGTACATCTGCTACGTTAATTGGTAAAATAGTTTAAAAAAGGTGGAGGGTAGAAGGTAAGGGGACGTAAGGTCTCATATCTCAAAGCTCTATACTCAAATCTAAAGAATGGATACACAAAATATTAAACAACGCTTCGGTATTATTGGCAATTCGCCTCTACTTAACCGGGCCATAGATATTGCAAGCCAGGTAGCACCAACCGATATGTCGGTATTAATAACGGGCGAAAGTGGGAGTGGTAAAGAGGTATTCTCACAGATTATCCATCAAATGAGTGCCCGTAAGCACGGTGCTTTTATTGCGGTAAACTGTGGTGCCATTCCTGAAGGAACGATAGATTCTGAGCTTTTTGGTCACGAAAAAGGATCATTTACCGGTGCGCACGAAGCCCGTAAAGGATATTTTGAGGTGGCGAATGGTGGTACCATCTTTTTAGACGAGGTTGCTGAATTGCCTTTAGGTACACAGGCCCGTTTATTGCGTATTTTAGAAAGTGGCGAATATTTGCGCGTGGGTTCGTCTAAAGTACAGAAAACAGATGTCCGTATTATTGCGGCCACTAACGTTGATGTATATAACCGCGTTAAGAACGGAAAATTTCGCGAAGATTTATATTACAGGTTAAATACTGTTCCATTGCGCATACCGGCTTTGCAAGAGCGTAAAGAAGATATTTATTTATTATTCAGAAAATTCGCTGCCGATTTTAGTGATAAGTACCGTAGTCCGGCATTACATCTCGAACCAGATGCCGTTCAGATTTTAACCAATTATAGCTGGCCAGGTAATGTTCGCCAGTTAAAAAATATTGCCGAGCAAATCTGTGTATTGGAAAAAGACCGGAATGTAACCGGGCAGGCCATTTTAAACTATATCCCGAACGAAGCTGGAAGTAATTTGCCAATGGCGATTAACGCTCAGTCCAAAGAAGATTTTACAGAAAGAGATATTTTGTACAAGGTGCTTTTTGATATGAAAAAGGATATGGTTGAGCTTAAAAAACTCGTTGCCGAAATTATTCAGCATGGTGGAAATACTGCGACTGTTTTGGCTGACAACCCACAATATATCAATCAGCTGTACCGCGATGTAGAATTGCCGTCAGGCCAGGAGCATGCCTTTACCATTCAGCAGCCTACACCAGGCAATAATAATAACAACAACAATAACAATGCTGATTATTTTGCGCACGAGGCAGAAGAAGTAGAAGAATCTTTGTCGTTAGTGGATAAAGAATCAGACCTGATTAAAAAAGCATTGAAAAAACACAAGGGTAAACGTAAGTTTGCTGCTCAGGAGCTGGGTATTTCAGAACGTACTTTGTACAGGAAGATTAAAGAATTGAACCTGTAATTTTAAAATTGCTTATTTCAATATCTCCTGCAGAAGCACATTTTCCAAAACATAGATAACATTTTCGATAATGATGAAAATTAGAATATTTACCCTAATCCTGCTTGCCTCCGTTTTTAGCGCATGCTCTTATAAATTTAGTGGAGCATCAACAACAGGATTAAAAACGGTGGTGGTTCGGGTATTTGAAAATAATGCACCGTTAGTGGTGCCAACATTGAGTAACCAGATTACAGAATCGTTAAAAAGCCGGATCCGTAACCAAACCAAATTGATTATTTCTCCTACAGGTGAGGGCGATGCTTCATTCGAAGGGCGAATAACAGGTTACGATATTAAACCGGTTGCACTTCAAAATAGTGCTACGCCAACCTCTGGAGCAAACAGATTAACCATAACCGTTTCGGTAAAGTATAAGAACAATATAAAAGAACACGAAAAAGAAAGTTTTGAAGAAAGCTTTACCAAATTTTTCGATTTTCCGATCAATGGAGCACCAATTCAAACCTTATTGCCTGGAGCTATCGAAAACATTAACAAACAATTATCCGAAGATATTTTTAACCGTGCATTTGCGCAATGGTAAATAAAGGAGGATTCTAAAAGACAAAATTTTCAAAACCCGTCTACATTTTTTTAACTTAGCGGCAAACCTTGATAATGGATAACAAAAAGCTACTGGCAGATTTACTCGCGCAACCTGGAAAGGTTAGGCCAGAGCATGCATCCATGTTGCAGGAAATGGTTCAGCAATTTCCATATTCACAGCCCATCCATTTACTTTTGGCCAAAGCTAATGCTTCATTTATTCCAAAAGCTGCATTATATGGTCAGGGGCATGTTTTGTTCCATGTACTAAATATGGTTTCAGTCCATGAGGACCAGCAAGAAGAGGAATCTGAAATCAATGTAGTCGTTACAGAGCATACGCATGACGAGCCGGAAGTTTTTGAAGAAACAGGTGAATCCACAGATGAAATCCCCTCATCTACCAATCAGGATATAAGCATAGAAACACCAAGCCGCCTGCCAGGTATTGATAGCCATTTAATGGACTTGCCTGCAGATGATGATTCTTTTATTGAAAGTGTAGCTGCTACCGATTTCTTCGCTTTTGAACAAAAGTTAAGTACCGATGTGGTTACAACCGCACCAGAAATTGAAACTGTTGTTCCAGACGAGCCTGAAAGAAATTTTGTTTCACAATATAACGACGATAAGCTTCCATACACATTTTTATGGTGGTTGGCTAAAACCCGTAAAGAGCACGAGCAGATTTTTCAGCCTTATGCTCATCCTCATGCAGGTAATGTAAAACCACAGCCACAAAATAACCAACTGCAGGAAAGAGCTGAGTTTCAACAGCAGTATGTGGAGCATATCTTTCACATCCAAACGCCTTTCGAGGTAGCCGATCATTTAGCAGAATATCCTTCTGCCGAAATTAAAGATGCAAAGGGCGCCGAAATCATTGAGAAATTCTTAAAAGAAGATCCAACCATCAAGCCGCCTAAGCCAGAACAGATAGACAATGAAAATAAGGCAAAGAAAAGCGCAGAAGACAATTACGACCTTGTTTCGGAGACTTTAGCTAAAATTTATATCGAGCAAATGCTTTATCACAAAGCCATAGATACTTATAAAAAATTAAGTTTGAAATATCCGGAAAAAAGCCGTTACTTTGCCGACCTTATCCAATCTATAGAAAAGAAATTTTAAAATATAATATTACCATGGTAACCTTTTTAATCATTTTATTAATTATTGCGTGTGTAGCTTTAGGCTTATTTGTTTTAATACAAAATCCTAAAGGTGGAGGTTTAGCTACAGGCGGTGGCGGCAGTAACATGTTTGGTGTACAACGTACCGGCGATGTTTTAGAAAAAGGATCTTGGGTATTATTAACGCTAATAGTGGTATTAACCCTTGCCGTTACTACAATTGCTAAAACCAGTGGCGGTAGTGCTGCCGTTGGAAACTCAGCTATTCAGGAGCGTTTAGATAAAACGCCATCACCATCTCCACTTGGCGGAAATTTAAACAGCACTAAACCTGCAGCTTCAACTCCGGCTAAAACAGATTCTACAAAGAAATAAGTAATACTTACCCGTTATTTAGAAAGCTTTCCTCAAAAGGGAAAGCTTTTTTGTTTTTTAACGATGCTGTATCATAAATATAGAATTGTCATCCTGAGGGTTAATTAATTGTTTAAAATCAATATGAGTGACAGAGGGTTCTATTGCTATGTTCCGGCGAGGAATCGTCATTGCGAGAAGGCTTTTTCAGCCGACGAAGCAATCTTACAACGATCGCTAACAGCGTGTGCTTTAAGATTGCTTCGTGCCTCGCAATGACGACCATTCTATTGGAGTCTGTCAATGGTAGCCTTTCGAAGGACCTGTTTAGATGCCTTGCAAAGCGTTTCGATACTTCGCAAAGCTCAGTACAGGCTGAGATCAGCGTGACAAGTTCAAATGGAATCAAAACTTATGGTACAACCTGTTTTGTTTTTAACATTGCGTAAAAAATGAATCAATCCCCTTTATCTCTTAACACACATTTAACATAAAAAGCTTTAAATTGCAGCATGAAATTAAGTGTGCTGGTTCTATTTACTGCTCTCGCCGTTGGTCTTTCCATCGGGATGGTTAATTTTTATTTTCAGCATAGCCTGTATTATATGGCTATTTCTTTTGGCGTGTCGTTTTTATGCAGTTTTTTGGTTTTTTATTATTTGCTGGAGAAGTATATCTACACCAAAATTAAACTCATCTACAAGCTCATCCATAACCTAAAATTAGGTAAAGATTTAAAAGATGCACTTGGCGAGTATGTGAGTTCAGATCCGATTAATGATGTAGAGCAAGAAGTAAAAGAATGGGCCGGTGCTAAGAAAAAAGAAATAGATCTGTTAAAAAAACAAGAACAGTTTAGAAGAGAGTTTCTTTCAAATGTTTCGCATGAATTTAAAACCCCGCTTTTTGCTATCCAGGGTTATATCGAAACCTTACAGGATTGCCTGGTAGATGATCCTGATCAAGCCGTTTTATTTCTAAAAAAAGCAGAAAATAATGTTGAGCGATTAAGTTATTTAATTAATGATTTAGACGTTATTTCAAAGTTAGAGACCGGAGAGTCGCCAATTAACTACCAAAAATTCGATTTTGTACAATTGGCAAAAGAGGTAATGGAAAATCTTGAAGACCGCGCTAAAGCAAAAAACATTAAACTCTTTTTTAAAGATAAGTACACTGCAATTACCTTAGTTTCTGCCGATCGAGAAAAGATGAGGCAGGTTTTAATTAACTTAATGGTAAATAGCATTAAATACGGCATTGATGGCGGGGAAACGGCCATTAAGA
The DNA here is from genome assembly GCF_019317285.1 of Pedobacter sp. D749. Taxonomy (NCBI): domain Bacteria; kingdom Pseudomonadati; phylum Bacteroidota; class Sphingobacteriia; order Sphingobacteriales; family Sphingobacteriaceae; genus Pedobacter; species Pedobacter sp. D749. The sequence goes on along the minus strand of NZ_CP079218.1, from coordinate 4,884,442 downwards.
TTTTTGAACTGCACGACCAGGTTTTGATAGAAGTTACCGATAACGGTATTGGGATTGAAGAAAAGCACTTGTCACGCTTATTTGAACGTTTTTACCGCATTGATACCCACCGTGCGAGAGAAGTAGGCGGCACGGGTTTGGGTTTGGCCATTGTAAAACATATTTTAGAGGCACACCAACAAACCATTTCGGTTCGTAGCACGCCAGGCATTGGAACAACTTTCGCTTTTACCTTGCAAAAAGGTGGGTAGCTTTAGTGCCTTGATAACCATTCTTCAATTTTTGCCACGGAAACACTGAACGCACGGAAATATGGTATCGGATTTCGTTTCGAAAAGCAATTTATCATTGTTGCTAAACCCGATATTAGCAAATATCCTGATTTAAACGGTTATCTTAACTATTTTATGGTGTGCATGCTATTTCGCACAGTTTCATCGGGATAAAGCATTTAACGGGGGCAAGCGTAACTGAAGAATTTGTTTCACGCAGCTTCCCCAAAAAATCTATTTATTTCATTTTCAGCTGTATGAAAGTGTATAAATAACGCATGCCTGACTAAATAAGGTAATAATTAGTTAATATAATTAAGAAATTAACATTAACTTAACATTGGGCTTGTAGCTTTGCAACATATTAAAAATTAACATGAACAATATTTTTAAGTTCTTTACACCTCAAGACAAAAAGTTTCACCCACTTTTCGAACAAGCAGGTAGCAACGCATTAAAAATTGCTGAAACCCTTTTAGAAATGGTTAGCACGGCTGATGCTGAAAGCAGAAAAACAATTTTTAAGGAAATTGAGCGCTTAGAGCACGTTGGTGATGATATTACCCATTCAATTTTTCTTGAGTTGAGCAGGAACTTTATCACTCCATTTGATAGAGAAGATATTCACCAATTGGCAACCGCCGTTGATGATGTTGCCGATTATATTTATGGTACTGCAAACCGTATGCAGATGTACAACATGAACACCATTAACGAGCCAATTGTTAAAATTGCTGAGCTTTTGGTAGAAATGTGTACCGATATCGATAAAGCAATTAAAGAATTACGCAGTTTCAAAAACATCCGTGTAATTGCTGATGCTTGTATCCGTATCAACAGCGGCGAAAACCAGGCTGATTATGTATTTACATTAGCGGTTGCGCGTTTGTTCGAATATGAAACCAATGCGATTGAATTAATTAAACAAAAAGAGGTTTTACAAACGATAGAAAAAGCGACAGATAAGTGTGAGGATGTGGCGAATGTGCTTGAAACTATCTTGGTTAAAAACGCTTAATAAAAAACAAACATGGTAACTACCTTATTGGTTGTTGTTGTAATTCTGGCTATTGCTTTCGATTACATTAACGGCTTTCACGATGCCGCTAACTCGATTGCAACAGTTGTTTCTACAAAAGTTCTTACGCCTTTTCAGGCGGTTTTATGGGCTGCGTTATTCAATTTCGCTGCTTACTTTTATTTTACCGACCACAAAGTGGCCAATACCGTTGCTAAAACGGTAATCGAAAATTATATCACTTTAGAAGTTATCCTTGCAGGTTTAATTGCTGCAATTATCTGGAACCTTTTAACCTGGTGGTATGGTATTCCATCAAGTTCATCGCACACTTTAATTGGCGGTTTTGCTGGTGCAGGTATGACACATGCTTTACTTACAGGAGCTAGTCCGCTTGACGCCGTAAATATGGGTTATGTAATAAAAATCGTTTCTTTCATTGTTTTGGCCCCAATAATCGGTATGGTGATATCAGTTGTATTAACACTGATCATTATTAATATCTGTCGTTATGCTAAGCCATCAACTGCTGAGAAATGGTTTAAACGCCTACAATTGTTATCTTCTGCTGCATTAAGTTTCTTCCATGGAGGTAATGATGCTCAAAAGGTAATGGGTATCATTGCAACGGCATTAATTGCATCGAAAGTAATTCCAAATTTTGAATCTATGCCTGCTTGGGTACCCATCTGCTGTTATTCAGCAATCTCTTTAGGTACCATGAGTGGTGGCTGGAAAATTGTGAAAACAATGGGCTCAAAAATTACTAAAGTTACCGCACTTGAGGGCGTTGCTGCTGAAGGTGCAGGTGCGATTACATTAGGTATCACAGAACATTTCGGTATCCCGGTTTCTACTACACACACCATTACGGGTTCAATTGTGGGTGTGGGTGTAGTGAAAAGCGTTTCTGCAGTACGTTGGGGGGTAACCATCAACTTAATCTGGGCATGGATTTTAACCATTCCGGTTTCGGCTACATTAGCAGCCATTATTTATGCCGTAATTTATTACTTAAAATAAAAACAGAATTTTTAATATACTCAGAAGACCAAGGCATTAGCTTTGGTCTTTTTTGTTTGGTGTTTTTTACCGCAAAGAACGCGAAGTTTTCGCAAAGCGATGTTTTGTTTTTACCACAGAGGGCATTGAGTTTGCACAGAGTAAACAGAGAAGGTCGTATTGACCGGAATGGAGGTTGTTGAGTTAAATTTAAAAGATTTTGCTTCGCAGAGCCTTCGGGTTCTCCACGGCAGTCGAAATGACGGCTTTACTTTGTGAATGTCATCCTGAGTGAAACGAAGGATCTTTAACTGCACTTTACTCATTAAAAGATTCTTCACTGCGTTCAGGATGACAGTAGAATTACGCGCTTCGCTGTTAATAAAGCCATAGAATGCACACACCATATATCTGAATTTAGATTCCAACTCTACCCCTGTATGTGGTTGTTCAAAACTACGCTAAGACTGACAAGTATTTAATCATTCTCTCTGTGTCCTCTGTGCATTTTCTCTGCGCTCACTGTGGTAAAAAACAGGTGATATTTTACAAATTCTTCTTCATTTCCTTCGCTACTTCTTTTGCAACAGGATCTTCACTTTTCTCCAGATTTGCTATAATACTTTCCTGATTTTTTGTTGAGTGGTTTTGGCTCATTTTAAAAACATGGTCGATGTGCTTCACCAAAACTTCGAATCCTGTAATTGCCTTTAAATGCTTCTGAATATATGCTTCATCCATTTTATTAAATGCGGCAGGACTTGTTTCAGGATTTTCATACTGATTTGTTAGTTCTTTTACGACCTGATAAGTTTCTTCAGAATCCATGAGTCTGATAGAGCCTTTGGCCTGAACCGTTTTATAATTCCAGGTAGAAACTGAAGCAGGTTTTTCATAAACTGATGCGCTGATATAAGCATGAGCACCGGTAAAAACAGCCATCACGCTCGGATTTTGCTCAAATGCCCTATAATGATCGGTTTTGGTCATGATGTGGCCGATAAGTTTTATCGAATCGTTATGGATTACGGTTTGAACCGGTACCTGTGTAACAACCGGATATTCGCCATCAAAGCCGATTAATGTGATAAAATTATTTTGTTGCATAAACTCAAGAATTTCATCTTGATTGCCTGCTGAAGAATATGAAGTTCTGTACATGAGTTGTGCTTTGTTGCGGCAGAGGCCATTGAATTTTACACAAAGTACACTAAGGGGTTTTAACTGTAATTTACACCGATCTCCGTGACCTCTGTGTCTTTTCTTTGTGTACTCGGTGGTTGATAAATGGAGTTAAAATTTAACGCTGATTTCGACTAAATCAGTTCCGTTTTTAGGTAACACCCAGTCCGGACCTTCCTGAATCAACCGCTTCGCTTCCGAATCGGCTTTTTTGTTCAGTGATTTTATAACAGCGATGTTGGCTGGCCGTCCGTTGCGTTTAACTTTAAAGCTTAAAATTACAAATTGCTCGGGGCCTTTAGGATTATAAAGCTTATTATTTTTCTCCAAGTATTGGCTGTAGTTAATGGTGGAAACCGGAACAGGCTTTGTAATATCACCGGCAGATTTTCCATCCAGGTTTTGTTCTGCACGCAGCGTAATTTTAGGGGCAGCAATATTTTCTTTTTTATGTCCGTTTGAACCGGTAATTAAAGCAATTTCATTTAATGATTTATTGCCACTCAATGCATTTTTAATCGCATTAGGGTCTTGCAAACCAGCTACGGGCAATTCTTTAAAACCGATAGCATTAATCAATAAGTCTTTATCTTTTGCATTGCTATCAGCAGGCAAATAGAAATAGCCTTTGGAATCGGTTGCCGTTACATTTTTAGAGCCAGCTAACTTTACAACTGCTCCCTGAACAGGTTGACCATTACTTTGGTCTACCACGTTGCCACTAAAGGCAATTTTATTCGAGCCGATTGCCGGTTCTGCTGCCACCACAGTCTCACTTAACGTAACCGGATTTGGTTTATAATTGTCAAAGCCTACACGACTCATCGCTTTAGCACGACTATTATCGGTTGCAATTTTTGCAACTTTTACTTCATCAACTTGTTGTTCTGCCTGTATTGCAACAGGATTTTTTTTAGTGTTTTTTGCCAAATCACCTGTTTTTGCGTCTGCAATTGCTTTATCAATCAAAGTTGCCTTTGTAGTATTTTGAGTAACGGTATCTTCTTTGGCTTTAGGTTGGATCGAAGCAACACTCGCTGAACTATCTAACTGAACCAACACACCTTCTTTTTTATGAGCAGCAAGTTCTGCATTCCTGCGGTTGGTTTCGCGCATAAAAAATAAAATGCTTACTACAATAAAAGCCACAGTTGCGGTTGCCGCAATACTTAGCCTTTGGGTGGTAATGCCCCACAGTTTGCGCTTTACAGGCTTTTCTGATATGCGATCGTACAGCTGTTTTTGTAAAATAGAAAGCGTTTGTTTGCGTTTGGGCGATTGTTTTAGGCCTTCTAATGCTTCGGCAACGAAAGGGTCCTCCAAAGCCTGTCTTTCTACAAAATGCATAGCCTTAGCATCAAGCTTACCATCAAGGTAATCTTCCAATACATCAATATCTAACCAATCGTTATTCACTACTGTTTTTCTCTATACAAATCTTTAAATTCCGCTTACCATTTTGGATGTAACTCTTAACTTTAAGCATGTCGTAGCCAGTAATGTCGGCCACTTCTTTATAACATTTTTCTTGTAAATAAAATAAATCTACGCTTTTTCGCTGTTCTTCGGGCAAAGTTTCCATACACTTTTCCATAATGGTAAGCTGCGTTTCTTTTGTGTTGTCTATATCCAGATGCACAAACTCGCTATTTTCCACAAAAGTATCGTCTATGGAGATATTATTTTGCTTCGCCGATTTTCGCAATGCCATTAAGCAATGGTTCCGCGTTAAAACATGAAGCCAGCTTTTGAAGTTTTGTACCTCGTGTATTTTCAGCTTTGTTACCAGTTCTTCGAAAATCTGCATTACGGCATCCTTGCTTAGTTCTTCATCTTTGAAGTAGTTTAAGCAAACCCCAAACACCAAATGCATATATTTATTGTAAAGCGAACCCAACGCGTCTAAATCGCCCGTATTTTTATACTCGGCAATCAGTTTGGCGTCTTCTTGCTGGGTATTTCCAGCTGTGTTTTTTATAAACCTCAAAAAATATGGTAGCTATTTCGAATTATCTTTCAAGTATAAAAAATATTTCTGAGTGATGAGACATAAACTAATTTTTTAGGAAGAGATGGTCCTAAATATTTTACGTTGCAGGCTATCTTTTAAGCAGTTTAAATATTGTTGCCATACGCAAAGGTTTATCTTTGAGTAGAATTTATGGCAGTTGTTTTGCTAAGCATGATTAAACACACAAAATGAAAAGGATCAATATTTTATCGATATCAATAACCATGTTAGTATTTGCAAGCCTAAATGTTAGCGCGCAGATTAAATTGAGTGATATATTTAAAAAAGTAACCCAAAAGCCGGGTACTACGACAGCTGCCACCGGAACGCCGTCTACTTTCGAAATAGGACAAGGGATTAAGGAGGCGCTACAAATCGGTGTTTCTGCCGGTGCAGACAGGCTTTCGGTTAAAGATGGCTTTTTAGGCAACCTGGCCGTTAAAATTTTGATGCCTCCCGAAGCACAAAAGGTTGAGAAAACTTTACGTAGCATCGGTTTGAACAAACTTTGCGATAATGTAATTGTGAGCTTAAACCGTGCTGCCGAAGACGCTGCTACCGAAGCGAAGCCTATTTTTATATCGGCCATTAAACAAATGACATTAACCGATGCCACCAATATTCTTTTGGGAAATAAAGACGCAGCTACTGAATATTTTAAAAGGGTCACCACTGCACAGCTGATTCAGAAATTCAGTCCGATTGTAACCACAAGCCTGAATAAAGTAAATGCTACCAGGTATTACAGCGATTTAACTACACAATACAACCGCTTGCCTTTGGTAAGGCCCGTAAACACCAACTTAACCGAATATGTTACGCAAAAAGCAATAGATGGTTTATTTGTTGAAGTTGCGAAGGAAGAGCTTAAAATCAGGGGCAATTTAAGCGCAAGAAGCACTACCTTATTGCAAAAAGTATTTGGTTACGCGGATAGGAAAAAGATTTAAATATGGTGTGATTCGTGGAGATATGAACCATGGCAACAGAACTCAAAATTAAGAGAAACTTAAGCTCAAGAAGTACAACCTGTTGCAAAAAGTATTTGGTTACGCGGATAAAGAAAAGATTTAATCTTAATTGTGTTTCGTGAGGACACGAACCATGGCGGAAGTTTAATTTGATTGCCTCGGTCTGTGTCTCACAGACCGAAATTAGATTAACTGTAGGTATTGATTGTTGCTCGTGAAGAGGCGAACCACGGCAAATCGACTAACATAAAGTTTGTATTAAGTAAAATATAGCTTCTCCAGGGTATCCCTGAATAATAGACAAAAAACTATTTGTAAAATTGTACATGTCGAAAATCAGCACCACATTAATTTCTGTTTTAATTCCGTGCGTTGCATTAATTACTTCCTGCAGCAACAATAAATCTGAAGAAGAAAATGCTAAAGCCGTTTTAGATACGGTTTCTTTAAGCAGTAAAAATTTCGCGCTAGCCTATCAGGATGGAGATAAAATTGTGGCCACAAGTATCGATACCATGAAACAGATTTCGTTTGGTGGTGCTACCGATCCGGCTATTTCTCCTGACGGAAATAAACTTGCATACACGCTTAGCGATTCTGCCGGAAACCGTTCCATCTGGGTTGCCGATATGGAAAACAAGAGCCAGGGTAAATTGCAGGTAAACAGCAAGAATTATTATCAGGCCATGTGGTCGCCTGATGGACGTGCGGTTGCCTTCAATATTTTCAACAGCAAAAACCTATGGAAAATAGGTGTAATTAAAACCGATAATTCTGGTTATGTGATGCTTGATAGCGCATCTAAAATAAATGTTTATGCGCCAACCTGGAAAAATGAAAAGGAAATCATCGGACATGATCTTACCAGGCTCTACACCTTTGACCTCAAGGGGAATTTAATCGATACTAAATTGATAACCGACTTGATTGGGAAAGACTTTTCCATTGCAAGTAGCAACCGTTTCTTTTATACAAAAGACGGGATGAAACTGGTTTTTAATGCAGGAAATACCGATAGTTTAGATGGATTAACGGGACCAAGTGAAGCCGTTTATATTTTAGATCTGGCCAGTAAAAAAGTCCAGCGGATTTCACCTAAAGGTATGAATGTTCCTTATGTTTTTCTTACCGCTGATGACCGGATTTTTTATAGCGGAGCTGAAAAACCATTTACCGAAAGCAAAATATATGTTTCTGATTTAGAAGGGAATATTAAAACAGTAGTGGATAAGGGAAATAATCCAACGGGTGCATTGAAATAATCTGTTTATCATATTTAGGTTAAAATGCTAAATAAAACAAGAATTGTTATTGTCGGAATTGGTGGTGTAGGTGGGTATTTCGGAGGCTTAGTGTCTAAGAGATACGCCAACGGAAATGATGTAGAAGTTGTTTTTGTTGCCCGTGGCGAACATTTAAATGAGATTCAAAACAAGGGATTAACTGTAATAAACGGAAACGAAAGTTTTATAACTAAGCCACATTTGGCTACCGATGATTATAGTAAAATTGGCGTGGCCGATTATATTATCATTTGCACTAAAAGCTACGATTTAAAACAAACCATCGGACAGCTAAAACCTTTAATTGGCCATAACACGATATTATTGCCGCTTTTAAACGGTGTTAGCGCAAGCGATGAAATTTTAGAAATATTGCCCCAAGCAAAGGTTTTAAAAGGATGTGCATTTATTGTTTCCAAAATTAAATCGCCTGGTATCATCGAAAATTCAGGCAACATTCAAAAGCTATCTTTTGGTGTGGATGGACCACTTAACGGTGAGGTTTTACACCTGAAAAATTTAATGTTTGATGCAGGAATTGATGTAGCGGTTTCGGATAAAATTTCTACAGCCATCTGGGAAAAATTTATATTTATTTCTCCTACGGCTACCTCTACATCTTATTTCGATAGCACTATCGGCAAGGTACTGGAAGAAAATCTTGAAACTGTTCTGAAATTAATTGAAGAAGTAAAAAGCCTTGCCCTTGCTAAAGGCGTAACAATTAGTGATGACATTTCGGGCAAGACATTAAATACGATGAAATCGATGCCCTACGAGGTTACCTCATCCATGCACCGCGATTATCTCAATCAGAAACCGCTAACAGAGGTTGAGTCGTTAACAGGCTATATTGTGCGGGAGGCCGAAAAATTTGGCATTGCTGCACCAACTTATCTAAAACTATACGAAGGATTACTTAAAGAATAATCGATATAAGACGCTTAAAATCAGGTTCTTTTGGCTTATAAAAATCCATTTTCTGAAAAAAATTAAGAAAATTTAAAGTAATATTGGGTTTCATCCGTTTACTGGGTTATTAAGCAAAATTTAGTGCCAACAAACGAGTCTCAAAATATCATTTCTACGGTTGCCAATTATGGTAAACGCTTATTCAGTTTCATCCGTGGAAGGGTGAATACGGATGAGGATGCGGAAGATATTTTACAGGATGTTTGGTTTCAACTCAGCAACCAACCCGAGGCTGGTGCCATTGAGCAGATTAGTGGCTGGCTATACCGTGTGGCAAGAAATAAAATCACCGATAAGTACCGTAAACAAAAAGAAGAATCACTAGAAGATTTCACTTTCGAGGGTGAAGACGGCGAAATCAATTTTAAAGAAATTTTACTTGCCGAGGCTTATTCGCCTGAAGAGGAAAGTTTAAAGAAACTGTTCTGGGATCAACTGTTTTTAGCCTTGGAAGAGCTGCCGGAGAATCAGCGTTACGTGTTTGTTCAAAACGAATTGGAGGAACGTACTTTTCAGGAGCTGGCCGATGAAAGCGGAGAGAATATCAAAACATTAATATCAAGAAAGGGTTATGCGGTAAAACACCTGCGTAACCGTTTACAAAATTTATATCAGGAATTTATTAACTATTAAATTTGCAGACATGATGAATAGAAATTTTAATCGTCGCAAGAAATTTATTTTCTTTTTGCCCGTAGCGGTGCTTATTGCAGCGGTATTGGGTTATGTGGTTATGTTTTTATGGAATTGGATTTTACCTGAGGTGGCACATGCAGGCAAACTTAATTATTGGCAGGCTCTCGGTTTACTTGTACTGTGCAGGTTACTTTTTGGGAACTTTAATAAAGGTGGTCATGGAGGACATAATGGTTTCCGTGAGCGCGCCAGGGGAATGCGTGCCAAATGGGATTCGATGAACGAAGAGGAGCGTGTAAAATTTAAGGAAGAATACAAGCGGAGATGTGGCGGATGGGGTCACTACCGCAATAAGGAATAGTTTGGAAGCCTCGATTAATTCGGAGCTTTTTTGTTATCTATTTTTGCGTTATTCTGAACATCTTGAAAGCCTCTCCGCAAATCGTCATCTCGACCGCAGCAACGCGGAGTGGAGAGATCTATCAAGACAGATTTCTCCATTTCGCTGCGCTTCAGTCGAAATGACGATCGATTTTCTAATAACGACTTTTCTACTTATTCTATCAGCTGGTGGCTCACCAATCGAAAGGATTCTCTACTAAAAGATTCTTTGACTCCGCTACCATTGACAGAATTCATTAGCACGGCCGTCATTCCCGCGCAGGCGGGAATCTTAAAGCACTTGCATTACTATTATTCATCAATTTTCCTTTTATTCAGAGGCATTCATGAGCACTCCATGGTTCCAATCTAGTTGGGAATGACTATCTCACGCAGCCTGCCATTTGCCAAAAGATCTGTCTTTTATATTGATTTTATTAAATAATTACTCCTCAGGATGACCATTGGAGAGATCAACGAGTACTTGTAGATTCTATCAGTTGGTCTCTCACTGGCAACAGTTTAATCCATTAAAAAGATCCTTCACTGCGTTCAGGATGACAAAATTCTTTAGTAAATAAAAAAATCAAAATATTTTAAAGTAAAAATAATCTTGCTCCGTCTTCCTATATAAATAACAAAAAACAACAGTATTGCTAGTTCAACTTATTTAAGGTGAATTGATTACAGTGCTTTAAAATTATAAAAAATGAAAAAAATATTAAAAACCATAGGATTCGGGATTGTAATTGGTGCAGTCGCTTTCTTCATACCATTTGTGTTCAAATTTATATTGGGCATCATGCTGATCGGTTTAATGTTCAGGATCTTTATCGGTAGGCGCCGCCATTATTTTCATAGCCGCTTTAACGGTTTCGAAAACCATTACAACCCAATTGTGCCGATCGATAACCAATGGTACAGGCCAACCGTACAAGGCAATGGAACAGTGAACAGCATTAACGTAAATTATTAACCCCCATGAGAGCATTTAGAATATTATTAGCATTGGCTGTTGCTTCAGGAACTTTTTACAGTTTAAATGCACTGGCCATTCAGCATGGATACCGCGATCGGTTAGATTTTAAAAACAGGTATTATCATGACGATTGCCAGCAAGAACATTATAGAAACCATAGTTACAGTCACCACAACAGAAAAATGGATGATACCATGATTAGCTCTGCCGACAGTATAAACCAGGTAAAAAGATAACATTATGTCACAGGTACTTTTTTTAAGCGATCCATCTCAGGCCGATGTTAGTCCGATTTTAGGTATGGCCAACGAACTGATTGCCCGGGGTGAGAAAGTTACTTTCTTTAGCTCAGATGAATTTAAAGCCCCTATAGAACAAATTGGTGCTGACTTTAAAGCCTACAGTCAGGAGCTGAATGTTTTTCAAGGCCAAAAGGTTGTTGATGAAGAAGAGAAACCTAAATCAGGATTAATCAGCGCACTGCTTGAGCCAATGAAATTTATCGACGACATTTTGGTTCAGATAAGGGGTTTAAAATTTGATTACGCCGTTTTGTCGCCATCCTATCCCTATGCAAATATCATTACACAGCTGTTGGGTATCCCTAAAACGGAGCAAGTGCTTCATCATTAATATTGGCCCAGGCCGATAAATAAACAGAATAATAACAATTAAAATTAAAAAAAATGTATAAAGAACATAGATGCCATTCGGGCAAGATGCATAGTCGCTTCGGCGCAGGAGAGGGAAGATTTGGAAGACACTTTGGTGGTCCTTTCGGTCACCATAAACACAGCATGTTTAACGAGGGCTTTAGAAAAGTACCAGCTAACATTGAAGAAACAGAAACCAGCTTTATTATTGAGCTTTTTGCGCCTGCTTTGGTTAAAGAGAATTTAAAGGTGGTTACCAAAGATGATGTATTAACCATTTCCTATCAACCTAAAGAAGAAGCTGATTCGGCCAAAAAGTATAGCCGTAGAGAATATAGCAATGGCACTTTCGAAAGAGCTTTTGGTTTAAACGGAAAGGTCTTAGTAGAAAATATTTCAGCCAGTTATGCTGATGGAATTTTGAAGGTTACACTACCTAAAAACCCTGAAACGAATACACCAGAAAAAGATATTCTGGTAGACTAAGTTTCGTCTATTATAATTTCCAAGCCCTGATTGTTTTAAAGCAATTGGGGCTATTTTGTTTTATGATAAACAGGAAGAGTTTCTTTAATAATGCCTTTTAAATTACTAAGCAAACGGATATTGAAATCGGGTTTGCTATTAGCGGTATTTTAAGGTACTTTTGCTAAAAGACATAAACACAATAGATTGAATTTTAACGACTTTAATTTTAACCCCGATTTATACGAAGGCTTAATGGCTATGGGGTATAAAAGCGCTACTCCAATACAAGAACAAGCCATCCCGGTAATTTTAGATAATCATGATCTGATTGCCTGCGCTCAAACCGGTACAGGAAAAACGGCCAGCTACCTTTTACCCGTAATGGATAAAATTAGCAAAGCTGCTGACAGACATAATAATACTTTAATCCTGGCACCAACACGCGAGCTTGCACAACAGATCGATTTACAGGTAGAAGCCCTGGCTTATTTTACCAATATCAGTTCTTTAGCCGTTTACGGTGGAGGAGATGGCATTGCTTATGAGCAGCAAAAACGTTCTATGCGCGATGGCGTGGATATTATTATTGCCACTCCAGGCAGATTAATGGCACATTTATCTTCAGGTGTGTTAAAACTGGAGCATTTGCAGCATTTAATTTTGGATGAAGCAGATAGAATGTTGGATATGGGCTTTTACGACGACATTGTTCGCATTATCAGCTATCTGCCAAAGAAAAGGCAAACGCTTTTGTTCTCGGCTACGATGGCACCGAAAATAAGAACCATGGCGGGTAAGATCTTGCACGAACCAAAGCAGATTACCATTTCAATTGCTAAACCTGCTGAGGGAATCGATCAGCGAGCTTATAACATTCACGACCAGCAGAAACAGGCCTTATTAACCGATATTTTTAAAAGCGGACAATACAAGAGCAGTATTATTTTCGTTTCAACAAAGGAAAAAGTAAAAGCCTTATACAAAACTTTTAAGGGATTGGGCATTAAAGCCGAAGCTTTTCACTCCGACTTGGGACAAAAAGAACGTGAAGATATTTTACTGGCTTTCAAAAACCGTAGATTACCGATTTTAATCGGAACAGATGTATTATCCCGCGGAATCGACGTAGAGGGAATCGACCTGGTCATCAATTATGATGTTCCTGGCGACCCGGCCGATTATGTGCACAGAATTGGCCGTACAGCAAGAGCTGCAACCAAAGGAACGGCCATTACCTTGGTTAACGGAAGAGATAAGCGAAAATTTGATAACATTGAAAAATTAATCGAGAAGGAAGTTCCCCGTATGCCATTGCCAGAAAGCATAGCTGCAATGGAAATTACACATGTGGACGAAAAGAGACCTCAGAATAAGGGCAAGAAAAAGGTTTGGAACAAAAAGAAAAAACCAAAACCTTCGGTATAAATTATTTAAAACGCCATAAGTATTCTTATTGGCGTTTTTTGTTTATAAACTATCTTCGCGCTAAGCAATGGCAAACTTCATTCTTATAGGTTTATGTATTTTGGCGGGGATTCTTTTCAGAAAAAGTAAATCGTTGCCTAAAGATGCCCACAAAGGCATTAATGCCTGGATAATCTACATAGCGCTACCCGCTGTTTCTTTTAAATATCTGCCACATATTACCTGGACTAAGGATCTATTGTTTCCTGCACTGGCACCAATTGGTGTCTGGCTTTTGGGTTGGTTATTTATTACCCTTTATAGCCGTATCCGGAATATGAATAAGGCCACTTCCGGCGGCTTAAAACTCACCAGTTCTTTAAGCAATACTTCGTTTGTTGGTTTCCCTTTAATTGTGGCTTATTTCAGCGAAAAGGAATTGGCTATAGCCATTATCTGCGATCAGGTAACCTTCATGCTTTTATCTACCATTGGTGTAATTGTAGCTATCCGCTCTTCTCAGCATCAAAAGTTAAACCCGAAAGTAGTGCTGAAAAAGGTACTGACCTTTCCGCCGCTTATTGGTTGTGTGCTGGCACTAACCCTGCCACGTTTTATTGATGTTTCTTCGTTAGATCCATTGTTCGATAAACTAGCGGGAGCGGTTGGTCCACTGGCATTGTTTTCGATAGGTTTACAACTAAAATTTGGCGGTTGGTTTAGCGAGTTGCAACACATCAGCTTTGCTTTATTGTATAAACTGATTTTAGCGCCTTTGGTAGTGTTAATTATTGCACTCGGTTTAGGTATGCATGGAATAATTGCCAAAATAACCATTTTCGAAATGGCTATGCCAACGCTGCTGACCGCTGGCGTAGTAGCCGATCAGTATAACCTTAACCCTAAGCTTTCTAATCTGGTGGTGGGGATCGGGATATTGCTATCGTTTATCACTACAGGTTTATGGTGGTTGGTGTTGACTTATTCAGGGGTGGTTTAAATTATTCCGGTTTTTTATCACAGAGGCCATAGAGAAAAACACAGAGCGCACAGATTATCATGTTTGTCAGTCTGAGGAATAATTTATTGTATAAAAATCAATATAAGTGACGTAGAATTGTTTTCTCTTGTCCTACGGCGCAGTCTTGCCTCGGCTCACCGCCGCCGAAGGGCTCTTTCTTTTTGGCATCAAAAAGAAACAAAAACTGCCGGCTGAAAATTTTTCTTTCAAAGCTAGTAGTTTGGCTTAGGCAGTGCAGCCCGAAAAATTTGTTAAGCCGGATTTAAGTAGAACGGGGATACCGTGCTATGGCCTAGCTGGATGGAAATGCAAAATAGTTAAAATACTGATTAATATTAATTTATAAAATAACGTCAATGGTAGCGGAGTCTAAGATTTTCCACGGAAACATAGATTAGCACAAAGCATTTTCACTTATAGATCTCTCCATTCCGCTGCGCTACAGAGAGACGAAGGCTCTAGTGTAATTTGCCTTGCTCACCAAACGCTTTCTGCTCGCCTCTTTGTGTTTTCTCTGTGTAAAACTCAGTGAACTCTGTGGTTAACAAAAAAAGCCGCAAAATTTCTTCTGCGGCTCCTTAAATGATTTTGATTGAATTACAAAGCTAATTTCTTAGCAATTGCAGATGGAATACCTGCTTTATTTAATAAAATTGCTGTTGTTTTATATTTTACATAGTTTTTAGTTACGTATAAGTATCCTTTATAATCGTTACTTGCTCCCCAGGAGTTTTTAACGATGTAATATTCTTTACCTGTCTGATCTTTGGCTAGGCCAACAATGTGCATACCATGATCATCAGTGGTTTGATAGTTATCGAAAGCAAGCTGACGGTTCTCCTGCGTAATTTCCATCTCTGGCTGCGGGCCGTTAAACATTTCTGCTTTCTGTTTCACGGTCATGTCAGCGAAAGGTATTTGCGGAACAAAAGCCACACCGTTTTTCCAGCTGAAGTTTTTTTCACTTACATCTGTAGCCCATGCAACAGTATAACCACCTTTTAAAGCGTTATCAATAATGTCGGTTAACTCGTTTACCTTAACATTGTAAACCTGATTGAAAGACCAGTTATCAGGCACTAATAAAGTAAACTTGCTGTAAAAAGGATGATCGTTGAACGATGAAAGTTCTACATAGTTATCGGCATTTAAACCTACCACTTCCTGAGCGAAAGTTTTTGGCGTGTATTTTTTGCCATTGTAGGTAAAGTTTTCAGGTACAGCACCTAAATAAGCATCAATTACACCTGTATAAGCTTTTACCCAGTTTGGGGTTAACTCGCCATTTGCATTTTTTACAACAGCTTCTAAAACACCTTTTTCGATATCGCCAAGCTCTGCGGTTTTATTGATTTTAGTGCCGTAATTTAATCCGGTATATACTTCCTGAGGAACTGCACCATATTTTCTGTACATGTTGATTACATCGTGTAAAGCGCCACCATCGCCTAATGAAACCGCACCATGCATACGCACATAATTTTTACCTTTTTCTACATAGGCATTGCGGGCCGAAAAAAGCTGAGACAAGGTTACTGGCTGTTTACCAGCTTTAATCATTTCTGATTCTAAAAATGAGTTGGTTGAGTAGCTCCAGCAAGTGCCTGAAGATCCTTGATTCTGAACTGGGGTATTGGACAGGTTAATTACTTCTGTAAATTTAAAAGAAGCAGTACTGTTTTCGCTTTGGTTGTTTTTTAAAGAATTAACGAGATTGTCTTGCGCATAAGTCGCTGATATAGATAACGACAAAGCCAAACCAATCACACTGATTTTTGTGTAGTTGATCATTTTTTATGAATAATTAATAAAGTCAGCGAATGTAAAAATACTTGTTGATTTGTCAACGGAAAGTTTGTAATAAAACGATAACATCAGTCATTTTATTGCAACAATGTTGAATTAACACTCTGGCAAACTGATCGGAATATTTGTTGCCAATCCTCCATCAGATGTTTCTTTATATTTGGCATTCATATCGAGGGCAGTTTCCCACATCGTATTTACTACAGCATCTAAACTTACTTTTGCCTTATCAGGATTGCTTTGTAGCGCCAGCTGACTAGCTGTAATGGCCTTAATGGCACCCATGGTATTTCTTTCGATACAAGGAATCTGTACCAAGCCGCCAATCGGATCGCAGGTTAAACCCAGGTGATGTTCCATGGCAATTTCTGCGGCCATTAAAACCTGTCTTTGCGAGCCGCCTAAACACTCCGTTAGCGCTGCGGCAGCCATGGCTGAGGAAACGCCAATTTCGGCCTGACAACCACCCATAGCGGCTGATATAGTTGCTCCTTTTTTGAAAATACTGCCTATTTCTGAAGCACAGGCAATAAACTGGATGATTTTTTCTTCGTTATAGCCGTCGCAAAAGGTAATAAAATATTGCAATACCGCTGGAATTACCCCAGCAGCACCGTTGGTAGGGGCGGTTACCACACGACCAAAAGATGCATTTTCTTCATTAACGGCTAAGGCAAAACAGCTTACCCAATCTAAAATATAATTAAAACCGTTTCCACCTTTTCTAATGGCTTCTACCCAGCTATTATAATCTGAATATTCACTTTTTCCAATTAACCGCTTATTTAGTGGAAATGCCCGTCGTGCTACATTTAAACCACCTGGTAAAAAGCCTGTAGTATGACAACCACGGTAAATACAATCGCGCATTACGGCGAAATGTTGTAAAATGCCTTTTTTTGTCTCTGCTTCAGTGCGCCAGGCCAATTCGTTTTCCATTACAATTTCGCTCACTTTTAAACCTGTTGACAGGCACCAGTGTAATAGTTCTTTTGCTTTTTCTACTGGAAAGGGTAGGTCTACCTGGGCCTTTTTGCTATTGTCTTCGCCTTCTTTGATTACAAAACCACCCCCAATGGAGTAATAGGTCTCAGAAAAAGCTTTACCATCCTTTAAAAATGCCTGGAAAGTAACCGCATTTGGGTGAAAAGGTAAACTTTCGGCAAAAAGAAAAAGGAGATCGTTATCGTAATCGAAATCAAGAATTAAATGACCAGCGAGATTTAATTTCTTATCTCTTTGAATGCTTTCGAAAGTAGGGGTAACCGCATCAACATCAAAAGTTACCGGATCAGCTCCTGTTAAGCCGAGTAAAATAGCAACATCCGTTCCGTGGCCTTTACCTGTTTTAGCAAGCGAACCATAAAGCAGTATTTTGATACCCTCAACATCATCAATTAAATTGTTTAGGGCGAGTGAAGCTGTAAATTGTTGCGCAGCCCGCCATGGCCCTAAAGTATGTGAGCTGGATGGGCCAATACCTATTTTAAAAATATCGAAAACTGAAATTTGTTCCTTGATCATTATGAATATAGTTACACAAAGCTATGATTGTTTTATGATTTTGGATAAATTAATTTTGGGTGGAGATGAAAATGCTTTACCTTAGAAAATCTAATCCGAATGCTCTAAAAATGGTGTTTTGCAAATACAATGGATGTTTCTTTTTGCAATGCCCTAAATAAATCGATAATATTATATTTACGCCATTCTAAAGTTAAACAGCCTCATGAAGTGTTTTTGCACAGTTATCTTTATTTTATTTTTTGCTTATTTATCAAGGGCACAAAGTCCATTTTCAAATTTTCCTTCTGACCCTGATAAAATATATGCTTCAGCTGTAGACCGTCTTCAGTATGATAACTTGATAGAACCTGTAAATGGATTAAAATTATCGGTAAAAGAGATCAGCAAACTTGAAAAATACCGCAAAAAACTTCCTTCTATTGTATACCTGGAGCTTGAATTTAAGAATCAGGACGAGCTTAACCAGCTGGTAAATACACTCAAAGAATTTATTAACCTTAAAGCCGTTCAGTTTAACGGGCCTTTTTTTTGGAGAGAGAATTCAGTTGAGCAGATGGTACTACCAGAAGCAATTTCGACAAATAAGCAGATTGAAGCGGTAAAATTTTATGGAAAGGTAAATTTCGACTTGCCTGCAGCACTCAATACTTTACGTAAGCTGGACAATTTAAAAAGACTTATTTTTGAATATTCAAATCTTAAAACAATACCTGTTGAACTCCTTCAGATCAAAAAACTCGAAACTTTACAGCTCAGCTCATCAATAAAAGAGCTGCCCCAGTGGTTTTCTCGGTTGGATAACCTTCGGTCATTAAAGCTTGTTTTTGATAGTTTAAATTACAATCAAGGATTTGGTATACTATCAAAACTTAAAAATTTAAATTTTTTAGTCCTTGGTTATCCTGTGGTAAATTATAATATTTCAACGGGTCTAAAAAATAGCAAACTCGAACATGTTCAGATTTTTTCAGCGGATTTAACCGATGCGAATAGTTTTTTTCAGGCGATATCTGCCAGTAAAAATTTAAAAACCCTGGAGATAAGGGGTGCGAAATTTGATAAAATGCCAGCCAGCATTTCAAAATTTAAAAATCTTGAAGTATTTAAGATTTATAGCAACGAGGCAATTGAAATGCCGGATGAAATCGGCGATCTGAGCAAGCTTAAATTACTATCCATTTCAACGAAAATGAGTACTATACCCATTACTATTGGAAAACTCAGCAACTTAGATAGCCTGTGCCTGAATTACAATAATTTTTCTGGAATACCTGATGAGTTAGGACGGTTAAAAAAATTAAGATTTTTAGATTTAAGCAGTAACAAATTAAAACTGCTTAACTCCAAAATTGGAGATTGTACGGCTTTGCAACATTTATGGCTTAATGCCAATCCTTTGGTACAATTACCAGCGACAATAGGTAGTTTAAAAAATCTTACTGTTTTAGAAGCTCAATATTGCAATCTTCAATCAATTCCCCGTACGATTAGTAGCTTAACGAAGCTTGAAAGCATTAATTTAAACGATAATCTGATCAGTGATTTTCCAGAGGGGCTGATTTCTCTAAAATCGTTAAAGGTGTTAAATTTTGGTTATAACCAAATTTGCATGCTGCCATCTACAATAGGCAATTTAGCACAATTGAATGTGCTGCTGCTAGGCTCAAATAACATTAAAACCCTGCCTGAAAGTATCGGTAAACTAAACGCCTTAAAAAAACTGGATTTAAGTTTCAACGATCTGGATTCACTTCCCCATGAAATGGAAGATCTTTCGGCTCTGGAAGAAGTTTACCTTTATACCTCTACAATAGATGAGGCGAGGAAAAAAAGCTCTGTGAGAGGGATTTACCGGAAAGAAGATCCAAATCCAAAACGTACAATCTCTGTGAACCACTTGAAAAACTTCCCCCTTAACCTCAGTAAATGGGGAAACCTTAAAAAAATCTTTTTAAGCAATAATACAGGCATCAATTCAGTACAAGTATTTGAGGGATTATTTTCTTCTCCATCTAAAGCCTATATCGTTGAACTCGAAAATTGTGGAATACAAGAGTTGCCAGTAGCCGGCTGGAATAATTTTTTTGCCAGTGATTTAAATCTAGGTGGAAATAAGATTTCGATAGTGCCTGAAAATATAAAATCGGCACCATATCTCTATAAAATTAATTTGAACAGGAACAGACTTAAAACACAACCTGTAAACCTGAATCAATATGTTGATAGTAAATACGAAAAACAACTTTGGTTTATTGATTTGGGGGTTATAAATGAAAATGATCTGCCCAAAACAGACTCAGTGGTGCTGGCACTAGTGAATAAAAGTAATAATCATTATTATCGAAAGGAATTTAACAGATCAGTTGATCTCGCAAATAAGGCGATGAAAATCAATGAAAACCTAACCCTATCTAAAATATTCATGAATAATTTAGGTGAAGCGTCTTACGAGATAGGTGAGTATGAAAAGGCAATAATCTATTTAACCAAAGCGATACAACGTGATACTGCAGGAGGAGTAAGGATTATGAACTTCGTTATTCCTGATTTTGAATTCCGTGCCAAGAGTTACCTAAAATTAAAAGATACGGTTAGCGCCATTAAAGATTATGAAACCCTGGCCCAAAATTTTAGTGATAGCTGGGGCGACGTGGGGCTTTTGTACAGAACTATTGGTAATAATGCCGCTGCAGATGATGCGTTTGAAAAAGGGATAAAGAAATATGAAGATCAGATCAGTTATGCAAAAAAAAATAAACAGGCAGCAGAAATGCTGCAGCTAAGTTTACTGGAACTGATGATTGTTAAGGAAGATTTTAAGAATGCTGAAAAATATTCCGATGAGTTGGAGAAGGGATTTAACGATAATGCCCATAAAACCTTACTCAGTTACTTAAAGGCATGTTCGCAAATAGGAAGTGGTTCATTTGATTATTACAGTTTGCCAAAACTCTACAGTGCTATCGCTTTAAATAAAAAATCGATCACGGGTTGGGGTTACGAACTGTTTTTTAAATGGCTGAGGATAACTAAAATTCCCAATGACAAAGCAATTTCGATGAGAGAAATAACGGATCGCATCAAACCGTAAATTTAAAAATCAAACTCTATAATCTCTTTGTCTTTTAGCATGCGCTCTACAAATTTCTGGTGGTTTTGTGGTGTGCCGGTAGCTGTCCAGTTTCCTGTAATGATGTTGTTTACCAACTGATGCTTGCCACGTTGCGGCTTCAACTTACTTTCCCTGAAAACTTCTTCGTAACTTTCTAAATCGCCATGCGTATGTTGTTTTTTAACGATGCGATAGATCCGCTTGGTGAAACGACGGTCGCCAATTTCTTCTAAAAATGGGAAGATAATCAAAGCCAGCATAACCACAATGGTAACACCAATGGCCTGCTCGTAATAACCTGATCCAACAGCCATTCCAATTGCGGCAACTATCCAGATAATACAGGCTGTGGTAAGTCCTTTAACGCGGTTTTCTTCTTTGAAAATTACTCCAGCGCCTAAAAAACCAATGCCGGTAACAATATTCGAGGCAATACGGTCTTGACTGTTTGGCGCGATATTGACGGAGAGGATAGTAAATAAGGTAGCACCCAAACCAATCATCATCATGGTTTTTAGTCCGGCAGATTTACTTCTGTATTCCCGCTCAGCTCCGATTATGCCGCAAAGTAGGGTGGCCAATAAAAATTTATTGATTTCACTTTGGGTAATGAAATGGTTTTGGTCTATAATTTCGTTCATTGCCTTTAATTATCACTGGCAAATTAATAAAAATCATAACATCTCAGGCCATTTGCCCTACCACCATTTGAACTATTTGGAAAATTTTTCTCGTAACCCATAAACTAAAGCATTTTATAGTGTTGGTGGGGCTTCTTTCTGCTACAGCATAAAAAAAACCTCAAGGCATTATACCTTGAGGTTTTTTACACGAAATCGTTTCGTTACAAGTGGATATTACATCATACCACCCATACCGCCGCCGCCCATTGGAGGCATTGGAGAACCACCTTCTTCAGGTTCGTCTGCTAAAACAACTTCTGTAGTTAATAACATCGCTGCAATAGATGCTGCGTTTTCTAAGGCTACACGGCTTACTTTAGTTGGGTCAATAACACCTGCTCCAATTAAGTTTTCGTAAACATCAGTACGTGCATTATAACCGAAATCGGCTGTACCTTCTTTAACTTTTTGAACTACGATAGAACCTTCAATACCTGCGTTTTCGCAAATTTGACGTAGTGGCTCTTCAATAGCGCGACGGATGATCTGGATACCAGTGTTTTCATCTTCATTAGCACCTTTTAAGTTTGCTAAAGCTTCAACAGCACGGATAAAAGCAACACCACCACCAGCAACAATACCTTCTTCTACAGCCGCACGGGTTGCATGTAAAGCATCATCAACACGGTCTTTTTTCTCTTTCATTTCAACTTCACTAGCTGCACCTACATAAAGAACTGCAACACCACCAGCCAATTTAGCCAAACGCTCTTGTAATTTTTCTTTGTCGTAATCAGATGTAGTCGTTTCGATCTGAGATTTAATCTGGCTAACACGAGATTTAATATCTTCTGAGTTACCAGCACCATTGATTACAGTTGTATTGTCTTTATCAACAACAACTTTCTCAGCAGAACCTAAGTAAGTTAAATCAGCATTTTCTAATTTATAACCTCTTTCTTCTGATACTACAATACCGCCGGTTAAGATCGCGATGTCTTCTAACATCGCTTTTCTTCTGTCACCAAAACCTGGAGCTTTAACAGCTACA
Source organism: Pedobacter sp. D749 (assembly GCF_019317285.1). Lineage (NCBI taxonomy): Bacteria > Pseudomonadati > Bacteroidota > Sphingobacteriia > Sphingobacteriales > Sphingobacteriaceae > Pedobacter > Pedobacter sp. D749. Next base: position 4,862,070 of record NZ_CP079218.1, on the reverse strand, counting down.
ACCTTCAATGAACCACGGATTTTATTAACTACTAAAGTAGCTAAAGCTTCGCCATCTAAATCTTCAGCAATGATGACTAATGGTTTACCAGTTTGAACAGTTTTTTCTAAAACAGGCAACAATTCTTTCATGTTGCTGATTTTTTTGTCGTAGATTAAAATGTAAGGATTTTCTAATTCAGCTTCCATTTTATCTGCGTTAGTCACAAAATATGGAGATAAGTAACCTCTGTCAAATTGCATACCTTCTACTGTTTTAACTTCAGTTTCAGTACCTTTTGCTTCTTCAACAGTAATTACACCATCTTTACCAACTTTGCTCATTGCCTCAGCAATTAACGCGCCGATTACTTCATCGTTGTTAGCAGAGATAGACGCAACTTGTTTGATTTTATTGTTGTCTTCACCTACAGTTTGCGATTGTGCTTTTAAGTTTTCTACAACAGCAGCAACAGCTTTATCAATACCACGTTTTAAATCCATTGGGTTTGCACCTGCAGCAACGTTTTTAATACCTGTAGTGATAATTGCCTGAGCCAATACAGTAGCCGTAGTTGTACCATCACCAGCAATATCAGCTGTTTTTGAAGCTACTTCTTTAACCATTTGAGCACCCATGTTCTCAACAGCATCTTTCAATTCGATTTCTTTCGCTACTGTAACACCATCTTTAGTGATTGCTGGTGAACCGAATTTTTTATCGATAATTACGTTACGGCCTTTTGGGCCTAATGTTACTTTTACTGCATTTGCAAGAATATCAACACCTCTTTTCAGGGCGTCGCGTGCTTCTACGTTATATTTTACTTGTTTTGACATTATTTTTTAAATTTTGAATGATTGTATGAGAGAATGATTGAATTTATATTCTTTTCATTCTAACATTATTATTTTATTTGTTGATTTAATGCTGAATTCTCTCATTATAAATTCAGTCATTCAATCCTAAATTATTACCCAACAACAGCGTAAATATCAGTTTCGCGCATAATCAGGTAATCTTTACCTTCGTAAGGGAACTCAGTACCGCCGTATTTACCATAAATTACAACATCGCCAACTTTTACACTCGCTTTTTTACCTTCAGAATCTTCTTCAGAAACAGATACTACAGTTCCTTTAGATGGTTTTTCTTTTGCAGTATCAGGGATATACAAACCTGATGCAGTTTTTTCTTCTGCCGCAGCCGGTTCAACGATTACTCTGTTCGAACTGCCAGCAATTGGTTTAAGGTTTAACGCCATAACTTCTATTATTTTTTATTTTGATTTTAAGTTTTTTAACTATGCATACATTTAACACTTTTTATGCCAAGTGGTTTGGAGGGACAAATTTTCACCAAACTGTCAATCTTTTCACACTAATGGAGAATGCGGGTGTCAGCATGGCAGTAAGTTTTCGTTTTTTTTAGCAAACTTATGTATATTCAGAGTGGACAACTTACTAGCCTGGTATGCTATTAAAGTTGTCAACTCTTGTTCGCTAAACCGGTGCTTTTTCTGTCAAGTATTTCCAATACCTTTTGGGTACATGCTGCACATGCAATTTGGTGTTTTTGCGGGCTACAATATTTGCACTTTTAAAATAGTCTTTCCAAAGCGTTGCATATAAAGCTTCGCCTTCATCCATTAAAATTGATGGCGGGTTTTGTTTATTTATACCGTTGGTAAAACTAATTGTGATTTCTTCAACAGTGGTTAAATTATAGTGTAGGCCATACTTCCGTTTTAAATCATAAATTACCCATTGCTGATCGGCATACCGGTTTTTAAAATGATTGGATATTAAAGGTAAAACATTAAAATCAGGATCGATACTGGCATAAAATATTCCATCGCCCGTTTTTTGAAAGCGGATAAATGCCTCCATCCTGTGTTTTTCCCGCTCTACACTTTTGGCATATTTAGCTAAGGCAATTACATGTTCGTTGCCATAATTATTTTCGGCGCCTAACTGATTTTGAAAAATATATAAGGCAAACTGAAAAAGGTGATTGTAAGCTTCAGGGATTTCTGATAAATAACTGCAATAAAATTTACGGAGCCAATCCTTTCTCAGTTTCTTTTCCAATCCTGCCCAAACCCGGTCTGCTTTTTCTGCATCAGTAATAATGGTAAAACTTTCTGCAAAAGCTTCCGGCTGAAACATTTCGGTTGATTTGAGCATCACTTTGCCAGGCTTGCGCTCAAACCATTCAAAAGCGGCAGTTAGAAGCCCTGGAAGTGAACCATCGAAAATGTAGGTCATAATATATTATATTGACAGGTTTTTATATTGGTCTTCATTCCCGCGCAGGCGGGAATCTTAATGCAATAGCTTCAAGATTCCCAATCAAGTTGGGAATGACGCGTCTCCTTAAACGACAGTGCTTTTAAAACAAAAGTATCTGGTTGCTATCTGTTTTTAAATATTTGCTTTGGCTTTCGGCCAAAATAAAAGCTTTAATCTGAGTCCCCTGATAATCTTTAAGTTGATAGGGACTGTCCAGGCAAACAATAAAATGTTTGGCCCGGTTATAAGCCACCCCGATTTTCTTTAACTGATCAATCCTGAGTTTTCCGAATTTTCTGGCCTGCACAATTTTTTTGGCCGACATTACGCCAATTCCCGGTATCCGGAGAATCATTTTATAATCAGCTGTATTAATATCGACAGGGAAATGTTGCATATTTCTAATCGCCCAGCTTAACTTTGGATCAATATCAATATCAAGGTTTGGATTGGCGTCGTTTAAAATTTCCTGTACTTTAAAGCCATAAAACCGCATCAGCCAGTCGGTTTGGTACAAGCGGTTTTCCCTTAACAGCGGTGGCTGTGTGCCTAAAACCGGCATACGGCTATCGTTACTAATGGGTACATAGCCCGAATAATACACCCTCTTTAGTGCAAAGTTTTTATAAAAAGCATTGGCCGTGTACATAATATCCTTATCGCTTTCGGGTGTAGCACCAATTACCATTTGGGTACTTTGGCCTGCCGGTACAAATTTGGGTACATGTTTAATCAGTTTTTTATCTGCGGTAAACTGCGTAATCTGTTGCTGTACAAACCCAAGTGGTTTAATTACATCTGCATGGTTTTTCTCTGGCGCCAAAAGCTTTAATCCGGCCTCGGTAGGCATCTCTAAATTGATACTCATTCGGTCGGCATACAAGCCAGCTTCTTTTATTAATTCATCGCTGGCTCCCGGAATAGTTTTTAAATGGATATAACCATTGTAATTTTGTTCCAAACGCAATTTTTTTACCACCAGGAGTAAACGTTCCATGGTAAAATCGGCATTTTTAAAAATCCCTGAACTTAAAAACAATCCCTCGATATAGTTCCGTCGATAAAAATTCATGGTGAGTTCTACCACTTCATCTACTGTAAAGGCTGCACGTTTTATATCATTACTTTTCCGTGAAACACAGAACAAACAATCGTAAATACAATGATTGGTTAGCAGGATCTTTAGTAAAGAAACGCATCTGCCATCTTCTGTATAGGTATGGCAAATGCCAGAGGTATGACTATTGCCAAGCCCTTTTGTATCATTCTTTCTCGTGCCGCCACTTGATGAACAAGAAACATCGTATTTAGCGGCGTCAGCAAGAATATTTAATTTTTCACGAATGCGATCAGACATAGGGTAGTGTTTGCTAACAAAGATAGTTTAATAACTAAAAATATTAGCAAATTGATTTGTTTAATCTATTCGATTTTGGAATAATCGTATTAAACTGTTCAAATAATCAACTTTCTGTCCAGCAAGGGCTGATGCCAAAGATTAATTTCGTCCAGTGGTTTAAAAAAGATTTTTTTTTAAAAGTTATGCCTTTTCCGCCAGCTACAAAGATCTGGGTTTTAAATAGTCTTGCTGTGAGTTATTTGCCTTCCCATTCTTTATAAAAATGTTCCAGGTAGAGCAGCATAAAATTGTGCCTTTCTATTGCTATTGTTTTTCCAGCTTCTGTATTCATCATGTCTTTCAACAGGAGTAGTTTTTCGTAAAAATGATTAATCGTAGGGGCAGTTGTATTTTTATAACTTTCTTTGTTAAGGTGCACTTCCGGTAAAATAGCCGGATCATAAAGCACCCTGTTTTTGAATCCTCCATAGGTAAATGCCCTGGCAATTCCAATAGCTCCAATAGCATCTAAACGATCCGCATCCTGTACAATTTGCATTTCTTTTGAAGTAAAACCTGAACCATCAAAACTATTTTTGAACGACATGTTCTGTATAATTAACTTAACATGCGCAATAACCTCAGTTTCAACAGCAATTGATGCTAAAAATGAAGCAGCCATGTTTGGTCCCAGTTCTTCATCACCGTTATTGAATTTAGGATCAGCAATATCGTGTAGCAATGCGGCAAAGGCTACCACGAGTTCATCACCATTTTCTTGTTGATTAATGGTTTGAGCCGTTTTAAAAACACGTTCGATATGGAACCAATCATGCCCTGCTTCGGCATTGGCAAGTGTTTTCTGAACAAAATCGATGGTTTTTTGGATGGTAGCCTGCATAGTTCTAAATTTATCCCAAAGGTATTGGAATTATTTGCAGGGTAAAAGAAATGATATCAACAACGACCGGGAATTAACCCACGGCCGTTGTTCTGCGTTCGTCATCAGCAATAATTTTAATTAAATCATTGTGGTTGAGGGTCAATAAATGAGAGACTTCAACTTCTAAAATTGCTGCGATTTGAAATAAACGGTCGATAGTAAGTTTACTATAGCCCAACTCAATCTTGCTGTATGCATTTTGAGAAATTTTTAATTTCGCCGCGAGATAATCCTGAGTATAGTCTCTGTATTCTCTAATTTTTCTGATATTCCCGGCAACATTTTTTGTCTTTAAAGCCAATACATTTTCCATAAAAGGGATAAATTTTTAATGTTTTTTATTACGTACGAAACTTTTATTCCTATAGATTTTAAAAATGTAAATTTTTAGCACTATTAAGAATTATACGAACCGGGAAAGACAACTAAATATGATAACAAAAAACGGCATAAAATGTTTAGGCGTTTTGTTTTTGTTGATCGGAAGGTTGTTAAAGTGATTTTTTTAGAGAGATGAAAGGGAATGGGAGCGATGCGGGATATTTAAAGATATGTGTTAGTTACGGACAAAATTGCCAGAGAAAAGATTGGGGTAAGAAATTAACTGCAAAGGTTAATATAACCCCCAGTCATCTTCAAACTCATCTTTTTCGAAATGTTTAACCCATTCGATAAAGAGTAGACGAAATTTTTCAATTTCGTCTAAAACAATGTCTTTATATTCCGGAGTGCAGATTTCGAACATATCTGCCGCTCTTACCTGGGTTTCTAATTCACGACAGTTGGTTCGGATAATAGAAGCATTTTCCATTCTCAAAATATACATATCTGCACCCTCTGCTCCAACAATTTTAGGGCAAAGCATCAGTGCATTCTGCATAATTAAGTTGGCTGTCATTTCGGCCATCTCTCCCTCCAGTGTTTCGCAGAACAGGGCGGCATATTTGTACACGGCTCTTGCCTGGTTATAAAGACTTTTAGCCCTGGTTACTTTCAGCCTAACCTTTTCGGCATCAACACTTGATAGGTTTTCTTCATCTTCATCATCCCGGCCAAATCGGCTAAAATGCTCCCATTCGGGCATATGATCCATGTCATCAAATTCCATATTTTTTCAAAATTTTTACGTTATGGTACGTAAGAGAGTGTAATATATTAATTTTCAATCAAAAAGACTAGGCCTCAATTAGTGGCGTCCGGCGAGAGCCATCATATAATTCATACTCTAGTAAACGACAGTCTAGTTTACCATTATAAAATTCTACTTTTTTAGCAGCTTTTAATCCAATTTTCTTTGCAAGGTCAGGATTTCCGGTGAAAATATATCCCGAATAACCTTTACATTTCGTTTTCATAAAATCGCCCATGCGTTTATACGTCAATTCCAGCTTGCTGTGTACACCTAAGCGTTCGCCATATTCAGGGTTGAAAACAACAACACCTTTGCCGTCTTCAGGAACGGGTGTTAATTCAAAATCGCAAACTTCAAATTCAATTAAAGTATCAACACCTGCGGTTTTAGCATTTCTACGGGTTACTTCAACCGCATCTTCCGACAAATCGGAAGCTATAATTTTAAGATCAATATTTTTAATTACCTGGTCTTTTAAAATTCTGCGCTCAGCGAAAAAATCTTCTTCGTTATAACCTAATATATGCATAAAACCATAATTCATGCGATATAATCCCGGGGCACGGTTGGTGGCAATAAGGGCTGCTTCAATAGCTAATGTTCCTGAGCCGCACATAGGATTAATAAATGGCGATTTTTTATCCCAGTTGGTTGCTAAAATAACCCCAGCTGCCAAGGCCTCTAACATAGGTGCCTTTCCTGGAATTTTCCGGTAACCGTGTTTGGCCAGCGTTTCGCCAGAAGTATCCATAAAAACATCCGCATCGGCATCTTTCCAGTATAAATGCACTACTGCTTTGTTTGCGTCCGATCCGGAGTTAGGGCGGATGCCTTTTTTCTCTTTCATACGGTCTACAATGGCATCCTTTACTTTTAAGTTTGCAAAAAGCGGCGTAGTAATATTTGGGTTATCAACATTTGAGGTTACGGAGAAGTAACCCGAAAAATCAATCAGTTCTTCCCACTCAATTGCTGCAATTTCTTTATATAAATCATCTGGTGTAATGGCTTTGAAACTTTTTATAGCATATAGAATCTGACTGGCGCAGCGTAAGTTTAAATTTAGCTTAATACACTCTGTAAGGGTGATGTTGAGCTCAACACCCGTAGCAAAAGACCGCTCGATGGTATAACCTAAAGCTGTAACTTCTTCTTGTAAATAAGGCGAAAGGCGCTTGTTGCAGGTAATAATTACCTTGCTTTTATTGTGGAAAACTTGCATCATAATATATGCGAAGTTATCAATAAAATTATAGAGATTTGATGTTTATAGTACATTAAGTAGTATTAGTTATGGAAATTAAAGGAAAAGTACACGAAGTAGGTGCCACACAACAAGTAAGTGAAACGTTTAAAAAACGTGATTTAATAGTAGAATACGCAGAAAATCCAACATACCCAGAATATATTCGTTTTGAGGCTTTACAAGATAAAACTGCATTATTAGATACATTTAAGGCAGGAGATGAGGTTGAGGTTTTCTTTAATTTACGTGGTCGCCCCTGGACAGATAAAGCGGGTAAAACATCATATTTTAACAGTTTGGTTATTTGGCGTATCAATGCAGTTGCAGCAGGTGCTCCGGCAGCTACGCCAGCTTATGCAGCTCCGGTTGATGTAAGCAATGCGCCAGGTGAAGATGATGATTTGCCTTTCTAAATAAAGAGTCTTTTTTAAGCAAACAATTTTGAACCATGCCGAGGCCTAGCCTCGGCATTTTTTTTGCCCATGCCAGACTTCCGAAGTTTGGTGTGGCTCAGGCCGGGTAAACTTCGGAAGTCTAAGGCAACCACCAAACTTCGGAAGTCTCCCAATGCTTCGCGCTGTTAAAATATGTTAAAAACAAACACTTGGCTTAGCTATTCAGTATTTTTGATATCTATTTAGATTTAAGAAGATTATGCCCGGGTTTTTTTAGTTTAAAAACCAATCCAGTTCATGAAGAAAAGAAGTTTTTGGTTAATTACGGTTTTAATGACGGTAGCGCTACTGGGCGTTTTTGTAATGCAATTGTATTACATCCGGGAATCGTATAAACTAAAATCCCAGCTTTTTGACGAGCAGGTAAATCAAACGCTAACTTCGGTAGTTAATAAAATACAACGTAGAAATGTTGCCGATCACCTCAACCGCAAAGATGCAGAAAACAAGCTGAAACAGCTCCAGGATTCGAGGCAGCGTGTGCTTGATATTAAAGATTTAAGACAGCAATATGTACAGGAGGCTGAGCTTCGCCAGGTTGAGCGCGAAAATCAGATCGAAAATTACCTTAACCAGCAAGATAGTATTATACGTAACGCTTACCGTGCACCTGATGTAATTTCAGAAAAAGAATACAGTTCTTTAACCTCGAAAAACGGCGATAAGCTCGACCTGCAGATGGATGCTTTCGTGGACATGAAAAGTCTGATTATTAAAGGTTACAGCATGCGTACCAAGCCTTTTTCTACGCCGCCAAAAGCATTCGAGTTTAAAAGTTTACAAAGTTTGCCCGATACGTTAAGGTACCTGGTTTTCGATCCGAGGGATGGTAGCCCGGGTTTTGCCAATGTTCCGAAAATACCAAGCGACTTACAGAAAAAGTTTAAACGGGAAGATGAGATTGCTAAAAAGCATTTAGAACTAAAAATAGCAGCGCTGGGCAAAGATACTTTTTCGTATACAAGGTTAAGCATGGTTGAGGATGTGTCTAAAGAACTGCAGGAAACAAATGTGCCAATTTATAAACGCATTAATTTTAGCTCTTTAGACCGTTTATTAAAGCAAGAGCTCCTTGCCAATAATATTTCATTAGTGCCTTCTTACCGGGTTTCGTTAGCCAGAAAAGATTCGACCATTTTTATGGCGGCTTCTAACGTTAAAGGAGAGTTTTTACCCGAAAACACCTATAAAACACCTTTGTTTGGCAACGATATTTTTCGCGATCCCGGAATGCTCTACGTTAGTTTCCCGAATAAAAATTCGGCTATTATAGCTAATCTAAGTGTTACACTAGCCTCATCAATTAGCCTGTTGCTGGTGCTTGTTTTTATCTTCTCTTATACGCTTTATGCTATTTTAAAGCAGAAAAAACTGTCGGAAATGAAAACAGATTTCATCAATAATATGACGCACGAGTTTAAAACGCCTGTGGCTACTATTATGATTGCCAGTGAAGCTTTAAAAGATCCGGAGGTGACAGAAGATAAAGCCCGGTTAAAACGTTTGGCGGGGATTATTTATGATGAAAATGTTCGCCTGGGAAGTCACATCGAACGTGTTTTAAGTATTGCCCGCTTAGAAAAGGGTGAGCTTAAAATGGAGAACACCGACGTAGATGTGAACGATTTAATTGTGATTGTGTTGGATAGCATGGAATTGCAGCTGCAGAAAAGGAATGCCATTATTAATGTGCATACCGATGCAGAAAATGCCGTTATATATGGCGATGAGCTGCATCTATCCAATGTAATTTATAACCTAATTGATAATGCGAATAAATATAGTAGTGATACGCCGGAAATTACCATTAGGACCCGCAATGCCGGCAAGAATTTAATTATCGAAATAGCAGATAAAGGAATAGGTATGACCAAAGAGCAGTCTAAAAGGATTTTCGATCAGTTTTATAGGGTGCCAACAGGTAATCTACATGATGTTAAAGGTTTTGGTCTGGGTTTAAATTATGTTCAGGATATTATTAAAAAACTAAATGGAACGGTGAAGGTAAGTAGCGAAAAAGATAAAGGAACAACGTTCGAAATATCTTTACCTTTATAAAAGCCTGCTTTATTGATATATTAAAATTGAACGGGTTATGGTTTGTATTGTGGCGTAATTAATTTAATCTACAGCATCAATTAAACCGTTATGCATATTCACAATCAAACTCCCAATGTGGCGAATGCTACTATTGAATAAAAACAAGAAAATGAAAAAAATACTTCTGGTAGAAGACGACCCCAATTTAGGTTTATTGTTACAAGACTATTTGCAGTTAAAAGGCAAGTTTGATGTAGTATTATGCACCGATGGTGAGGATGGATTGAGAACATTTAATAAGCAAAACTTCGATTTATGTATTTTAGATGTGATGATGCCCAAAAAAGATGGTTTTACCTTGGGTAAAGAAATCAGGAAGGTAAATACACAAGTGCCCATTATTTTTGCAACGGCTAAAACCATGCTGGAAGATAAATCTGCGGCCTATGATTTAGGTGGTGATGATTACATCACTAAACCTTTCCGTATAGAAGAGCTTTTACTGCGTATTAATGCGATGTTTAAACGTGTAGCCAATAAAACAGATAACAGCGATGAGACCGCCGAAACACAGTTTTCTATCGGTCAATATCATTTCGATTATACTACCCAGATTATTACCGATAGTGATCATCAGCAAAAACTCTCTACCAAAGAAGCTGAGCTGTTGCGTTTATTGTGTTTGAAAAAGAATACCGTTTTAACCCGTGAAGAAGCATTGTTAAGTATCTGGCATGATGATAATTACTTTAATGGGAGAAGTATGGATGTGTTTTTAAGTAAGTTGCGCAAGTACCTTAAGGCCGATCCGACAGTAGAAATTATTAACGTACACGGAAAAGGTTATAAGTTGCTGGTGAGTTAGCACGGTGTTTAAATGTTGGATGTTGTAACGTTGAAATGTTCCACACTATCGTCATTTCGAGCGAAGAGCAACGCAGTCGAGAAATCTATTTAGATGGACCTTTTCACCGCGTCGTCACCCTGAACTTGTTTCAGGGGCTTTCATGAAAAAATTAGATCTCTCCACTGCGGTCGAGATGACGGGACGAATTAAATATACAAATTCTCCTGAATAGCAGGAATGATTCCACGTTCCTGCGCCAGTTTAAATAAGGTATCAACTGCTTTTCGGCCTTCTTCGCCAAGGTTTATACTGTATTTATTCACATATAATTCGATGTGTTTGTACATCACGCTTTCTTCCATCGCCTGGGCATGCTGGCGGATAAAATCAATCCCCGATTGTGGATGTGCAAAGGCAAACTCTACCGACTGGCGAACTAAACGGTTTACTTTTAACTGCAGATCATGGTCTAAATTACGGTTAATTACGATTCCGCCTAATGGAATGGCACACCCCGTTAGTTTTTCCCAATAATCGCCTAAATCAACAATTTTATTTAATCCCTTATCCTGATAGGTAAACCTGTTTTCGTGGATAATCAGTCCTAAATCAATTTGCTCATTAAGCAAAGCCGATTCAATTTCCGAAAAAACAAGTTCCTGTTTGTTTTGTAAATGGGGATAAGCAATTCCCAACAAAAAATTCGCAGTAGTATACTTTCCTGGTATTCCAACCCTCAGTTTGGAATCTGGTATTTGGAGTTCAGTGTCGTTTTCGCCATTAAAATGCTTCTTACTGATCAATAGCGGGCCTACACCAAATCCGAGGGCACTGCCTGCATCCAATAAAGCGTATTGGTTGGCTACGTAGGCAAATGCATGAAAACTTAGTTTAGTAATGTCTAATTCGCCCCTGAGTGCCTTTTGGTTTAAGGTTTCTACATCATCGTAAGAAACCTCAAATTCTAACCCTTCCGTATCAATTTTATGGTGAATAAGCGCATCGAAAATAAAGGTATCGTTAGGGCAGGGAGAAAATCCAAGTGTAAGTTTCATCTATTTATTTTTTTGTTTTCAGTTGTTAGATGGAGCCTTTGACAATTAAAATAATTATTTTAATTGTGTCAGGTTCATAAATCAAAATTAAGTACTGTTGTAAACTAATCAGTCATAATCAGTTCATTTCTCCAACAAAAGCAATGGCCCAATCGTTTAAGTTTTTAATGGCCAAACCAATTTTCCAATTGTCTTTATTTCTCGGTTCTACATAATTCGATATACTTCTAATCTGTAAACAATCTATATTTAACTGTTTACCGGCATAAAAAACAGCCGCACCTTCCATACTTTCAGTCGTTGGATTTAACCTCTTGATTAAATTTTTGATGCTTTTTTCGCTTCCCGTTACACAGTTCACAGTTATGCCTTTTGCTATAGGCAGGTTAAGGCTTTTTTGTGTCTTCGGGGAATAATGGTTCTCCCCAAAACCTAAATCACTTATGGTTAAAAATTCATCTCCATTTTCGGCACCCAGTTCGGCAAAAGTATCTTCAGTAATATTTAATACTGTACCTAAAGCGATATTCCGGTCGAAGCTTCCGGCAATGCCGAAATTTACCAAAAGGCTATATTTTGATGAAAGATGTTTACCCAGGGCAAAGGCTGTTGCTACCATCCCAACTCCGGTAATCAGCAAATCGAAATTTTTACTTTCCACAAAATCTCCGTCCGGTAAATTAAAATGCTGGTAAAAGAAGGTAAGTTCGGCTTTAGTAGCAGCAACAATTAAAGTTTTCATAAAGTAAAGTTAAGGAAATAGGAGGAATGTAAGACGTGGGATGGAATATGGATGATGGAAAGGGAGATCCGTGTAATCAAAGGAAAGAAAGACACAAGCTGATATGGAAGGGGAGTATATTTACATCGTCCATTATCCCTCTTCCATCATCCATTTTATCCGTATATTTGCATTTTATTTTATAGTAATGATTTACATAACGAGAAAAGCATCATTTAATGCGGCGCACAAATTGGCCCGTACCGATTGGGATGATGATAAAAATAATGAAGTTTATGGTAAATGTGCCAACCCAAACTGGCATGGCCATAACTATTGGTTATATGTTACCGTTAAAGGCGAAGTGAATCCGGAAACAGGTTTTCTGGTTGATTTGAAATGGCTGAAAGACGTAATGAACGATTATGTGGTAGATAAAGTTGATCATAAAAATTTAAATCTTGATGTAGATTTTATGAAAGGTAAACTGGCTTCGACCGAAAATCTGGCCATTGAAATCTGGAAACAACTTTGGGCTCCTATTGCAGAGAGCGGCGCGGTTTTACATTGCGTAAAAATCTACGAAACCGAAAATAATTTTGTTGAGTACTTTGGTTAAAAACCTAAATTAATGAGCAATAAAGACGTATTAAAAGGCGAATCAAAAGACGGTTATGTAAAAATAGACCGTTACAATGAAGATAAAATTGAAGCTGTAGCTACACATTATAAAGATATTCTTAGTCAGCTAGGAGAAAACCCTGAGCGCGAAGGTTTATTAAAAACGCCTGAACGTGTGGCTAAAGCATTGCAATATTTAACACATGGCTACGATTTAAAACCCGATGAAATCCTAAGATCAGCCATGTTCGAAGAGGATTACAGTCAAATGGTGGTGGTTAAAGATATTGAAGTGTATTCGATGTGCGAACACCACATGTTGCCGTTCTTCGGGAAAGCACATATTGCTTATATTCCTAACGGACACATTGTGGGTTTAAGTAAAATTCCTCGTGTAGTTGATGCTTTTGCACGTCGTTTACAGGTACAGGAACGTTTAACGAACGAGATTAGAGATTGTATTCAAAATACCCTTAGCCCCATGGGCGTTGCAGTGGTGATTGAGTGCAGGCACTTATGTATGTCTATGCGTGGCGTACAAAAGCAAAACTCGGTAACTACAACATCTGCCTTTACAGGAACTTTTTTAAGTAACGATAAAACAAGGTCTGAGTTTTTGAGGTTGATTACAGCGAGTTTAGATTAGCCCCCTGCCCCCTTAAGGGGGTGTGGATTTAACGATAACATTTAAAAAATATTTAATTTCCCCTTTAGGGGATTAAGGGGTATGAAAGCATATATTTTTCCCGGACAGGGAGCACAGTTTGTAGGTATGGGTAAAGATCTTTACGAAAATCCCAAAGCCGCAGTATTATTTGAACAAGCCAATGAAATTATCGGTTTCCGCATTAGCGATATTATGTTTAGCGGAACAGATGAAGAGCTTAAGCAGACCAATGTAACCCAGCCAGCGATTTTTTTGCATTCGGTGATATTAGCCAAGGTGTTAGGCGATGATTTTAAACCAGATATGGTTGCCGGTCACTCTTTAGGCGAATTTTCTGCTTTAGTGGTTGCAGATGCATTAAGCTTTGAAGATGGATTAAAACTGGTTATTGCCCGGGCAAATGCCATGCAAAAAGCATGTGAGGCACAACCATCAACCATGGCAGCTATTTTAGGTTTAGCTGATGATGTGGTTGAAAAAATCTGTGCCGAAATTGATGCTGTAGTGGTCCCTGCAAATTACAACTGCCCCGGGCAATTGGTAATTTCGGGCAGCATAGAAGGTATTGATCTTGCTTGTGCCAAATTAACTGAAGCCGGAGCAAAAAGAGCGTTAAAATTAAACGTAGGAGGTGCTTTTCACTCTCCTTTAATGGAGCCGGCAAAAATCGAATTACAAGCGGCTATTGAAGCCACTAATATTGCATCACCAATCTGCCCTGTTTATCAAAATGTTGATGCTAAGCCCTATACAGATCCAGCTGAAATAAAAGTTAATTTAATTAAACAATTAACCGGTGCTGTGCGTTGGACACAGACAGTAGGTAACATGCTTGCAGATGGCGCAACTGAATTTGTAGAGGTTGGCCCTGGGAATGTATTACAGGGATTGGTTAAGAAAGTAAGCCGCGAAGTACAGACAAGTAGTGCTGTAATAGCTTAATTTATTCAAATAGAATATTAGCGCCATAAACTTAACTGTTTATGGCGTTGTTTTTTATCAATATTTAATATCTTTATCCGTAGATGAAAATGAGCTTTGGTGTAAAAATAAGATTTCTATTGCTTGTTTTGGGCTGTTGCCTCATGGTAACTTCTATTTCGCTAAGCAGGTTTACCACCAGGGGTGAGCTGTTAGAACACGATGCAGAAGAAATTCAACAGAAGATTTTAATCAAAGAGAAAGCTGTACAAACATTTTTGGCCAATAAGCAGGAAGTTGCCAAAGCCAAACAATTTCATCTGAATCCTAAAAATGCAATTGATTTTATTACATCTTTTCGCGAGAATAATGGAATAAATCTATTAACCTTTCAAAATAATCAGCTTAAGTTTTGGAGTAGTTATAAGGTTTCTGAAATAGATCCAACTACCATAAAAGAAGGCAGTTCAGTACTGTTTTTTTATAATGGCTGGTACGAGGTGATTAAAAGTACCCAGGGAAATTTCAGCCTTATTTTCCTAATCACTATTCAATCTCAATATCCGTTTAAAGAAACAAAGTATTTTAAGAATAATATTGATCCTGTTTTATCCAAAACAAAAATACTAACATTTGCCTCTTTTACAGACAAGGATGTTTATGTAATAAAAAACCTCGAAAATAAATTTTTATTCGGGCTAAAAGTAAAGCCAGGATATGCAGAAACCCATTATTCTGGTACGCAATTATGGCTGTTTATTGCAGGTATGTTATGCATCTGCATGTTTTTTAACTCTTTAAGTTCGTTTATTGCCAGGCGTGGACATATTGCCTGGGGTACTTTTTTACTGTTGTTTTTCTTCTTAGCCTTTAGGTTAACAGATTTATATTACGGTTGGTTTAATCACAGGTTTAACTTAGATCTGTTTGATCCAAGAATATATGCAGATAATTTCCTGATGCCTTCTTTAGGCGATTTCCTGTTGAACGTCATCGCACTCACCTGGTTACTCTTGTTTATGTATAACCATAAGGAACAATATAAATTTCCGGAATGGATTAAGCGTAGTAAAATAATTGGAATTGTTATTCAGGCCGGATTAATGGTGTTTATAGGCCGGATTGTTTGGGATACCGATGATATTTTCTTCGGATTGATTTTTAACTCAAAAATTAATTTCGATATCATTAATATCCTTAAGCTTAGCGGGACCAGCTGGGTAGGGATTGTAATTTTATGTTTAGCCTGGTTTCAGATTTACCTCATAACAGCTGTCTCGGCAACGATAAGCAGTCAATTAAATGTGAGCAATAAAGAGCGGGTTATTATTTTCCTCATCGGCTTTGCCGGCGTTTTTATTTACAAGTTATTGGTAGATTTTAATGCCTTTTTTATCGTTTTTGCGCTAGTGTTATTTATAGTAGCACGGGCAGTTTATTTAAAAGAGAAGAACTTTTCAATCGGCATGTTTGCCATTGTATTTTTCTGTCTGGCTTTTAACACTTCTATTAAGTACACCAAGTATAAAGATATTAAAGAAAGAAGTTTGCGCGAGCCTTTGGCCAGAAAAGTGCAATCGTCAGAAGATCCGAATGCAATTGTTGCTTTAGGTACTTTAGGTGATGAAATTGTTAAAGATACTTTTCTAACAAGCTATTTTAGTCAAAACCGGAAGGGTGGTTATGCGGTGCTCAAAAATCATATTAAGGATTATTTGGATGGCTATTTAAACCGATACGATTATCAGATTTATCCATACGATAAAACGGGAGCTGCAATGGAAAATTCTGATACGCCACCCATTAATAAGTATAAAAACCTGGTAGAAGCTGGCTCTGTTAAAATAGATGGATCTAACTTTTTTTATCAGGTAAACAATACTTTTGGTTATCAGGATTACTTTGGGATCATTTCGGTTGTAAACAGTGGCAGTTTATTGGGTACAATTGTTATCGAACTACGGTCGAAGCCATATAATTATAATAATCGGCTGCCCGATCTCCTGGGAGATCAAAAATTCATTAAAGACGAAGATTTTAAAGGTTATTCCATCGCCTTATATAGCAATAATAAATTGCTTAATCAGTCTGGAAATTATACATATCCTTTAGATGGAAGCGCGTTTAAAGGCAAAAAGGACGATTTTATAATCAGTAATGATGATGAGCTTCATTACAGCCATTTAATTTACAAACCTACTGATAGCAAGATGGTTGTGATTAGTAAAGAGAAGGTGGATTATGTAGAACGTTTGGCCGCGCTGTCGTTTTTCTTTCTGATATTTATTATCTTCTCCTTGTTACTTTATGGGTTAATATGGTTAATTAAAAACCTTGATGATGATAAGGTAGGCTGGTTCAGTATCAACAGATCTTTAATGATCAATGCCAACAAGATTTTGTATAAAACCAGAATCCAGGTATCTATTGTATTGGCTGTAGTGGCAACGCTGGTTATTGTGGGTTGGGGAACTTACTACTATATGAACAATGAGTATCGTGGGCAGCAAGATGCGATATTAAAGGATAAAATAAGGAAGGTTCAGCAGAATTTCGAAAAGCAGGTTTTTAGTAGTGGCATTATTGAAAACGATGAGAATGCTGCAGCAGATTTTAACAATTTTGCCGATATCAATAATGCCGATTTAAATTTATATGATCTGAGTGGCAGCCTGATCATGACGACCTATCCCAAGCTCTATAATTATAAAATTATCGGTAAAAAAATGGGACCGAAAGCCTTCTTTTCTTTAAGTGGTTTACATCGGTCAGAATATATTAATCCTAAAGAGAATATTGGGAATTTAATTTATGCTGCTGCATATGCCCCCATCAGGAATGCGCAGAACAAAACAATCGCTTATATTGGTTTGCCGAACTATTCTAACGAAGAGGAGTATAGTGATAAACTTGCGCTTTTTGTAAGTAACCTGATTAATCTCTACGCGTTGGTATTTGTGGCTATTGGTGTATTGGCTGTATTTCTGGCTAATCAGATTACCAATCCCTTAACCTTTATTCAGGAAAGTATCAGTAAAACTAAAATAGGGCAAAAGAATGAGCCTATTGTATGGCGCAGGCATGATGAGATCGGCTCTTTAATTAAGGAATATAACCATATGATTTCGGCCTTAGAAGATAGTGCAATCAAGCTGGCCCGATCGGAAAGAGAGAGTGCCTGGCGCGAAATGGCGAAACAAGTTGCTCACGAAATCAAGAATCCACTAACGCCTTTAAAATTAGGTGTTCAATTGTTAGAGAAGTCGTGGAAGGAGAAGGATCCAAACTTCGAACTTAAATTTAATAAGTTTAGTAAATCATTTATAGAACAGATTGATAGTCTTTCGAAAATCGCATCTGAATTTTCTAATTTTGCAAAAATGCCTGATACCAAGCTGGAGCGGCTTTCTTTACTTCCAATTATTGAGCAGGCAAGAGAGGTATTTAAAAGCACCGAAAACGTTACTATTGATGTGCTCAACAAAAGCGACAAAGATATCGAAATCATGGCTGATCACGATCAGTTGTTGAGGACGTTTAATAACCTGCTTAAAAACGCGATAGAAGCTATAGATGAAGAAACCTTATGCTGCATTACCATTGTTGTATATGTAGATGCGAAAAATGCATATATAGAAATAAAGGATAATGGAAAAGGTATACCACCAGCTCTGCATGATAAAATATTTGTACCTAACTTCACTACCAAAACATCAGGTACAGGTTTAGGCCTGGCATTTGTAAAACAGGCCGTAGAAAATGCCGGCGGTTCAGTTAAGTTTACTTCTATAAGCGGCCTGGGAACAACGTTCTATTTGAACTTTCCGTTAGCATAAATTAAAAAAGGTAGATTGGTAAAGATGGTGAATTATCTCAGCTCCACTTGGGCCTTCCCCATGGTATTGCCATCAGCATATAAAATTACGGTATATATGCCCTTTATAAATGGCTTTGGGTTTGCCCAGTCGATAACATAGGTGCTGTCATCGTTATTGTAGTCGATAAAAATAGAATGGCTAAATTGCATATCCTGCCCGTCAGCCTCAAAATGGTTTCCCTCATCTGCAAGCAGATTCCCTGCCGGATCAAATACCCGAAGGTAAATGTTATGATGTCCTTTTTCTGCTAAATGATTCGGCACAACGTTAAAGCGCACGCTTAATTTCTCAGCTGTAGACGATTTGCTCACTTCGACTTTTTTGCCGCTTGATTTTGTTCTGAAAGCAATAATTTCGGCCGATTGTAGCTTTAATGCTGCGGCAGTTTTAACTTTCGCATTTAAATTCGAGTTTTCGTTCTCTAAGTTAGATGCCCTGTTGCTGATGTTTCTCAGCGTATTCTGTAAGCTATCGCGACTGTTTTTTAGAAAAATATTGTCTTTCTGTAACTGAATAATCTGATCATTGTAGTTCTTTACAAATGTTTTCAGCTCATTAATTTGTGCATTTGCCTTGTCAATTTCGGCTTGGGTGATCTGGTTTTTTGCTAAAGCCACTTTAAGTTCTTCAATTTTTACCCGGGCAAGCTTCTGTTCCTCAACAAGCTTATCATTTAAATCAAGGTTCAATGCATTAACCTTATCCAACTCAACCTCAATCTTTTCTACCTCAAGCCTTAGTTTATCTTTCTCTGCACTAACGGTAACAAATTTTTCACTTTGCTTTCGATCTTTAAAAAACAAGTAAGCATTTGTGCCTATTAAAGCAGCAATAACGATGACCAGGAAGTAAATTTTGTTTCTATCACCCTTATTAATCTTTTGTGGTTCCATTTAATAACGCTGTATCTTCTGTAAATTAATATACTTTTGCTCTCCATAGGTAAATGGGGTACACAATTAATTTTAGCAGGGCGCAAATTAAAATTTTTAATAAACTTATAAGAGTTTTTAAAAAAAATCGTTTAATTGCTAATGTTCATTTGTATTCAAATTTACACAAACACACAACCTGAATAAAAAATAAGACACAAATAATGCTTAAAAACTTCCTATACGCACTTTTATCCTTAACTGTACTACCTTATATATTAAATGCACAACCTTTAGCAAAAATTGCACCAAAAAGGGAGTTTAGAGGTGTTTGGGTGGCAACTGTAACCAATATTGACTGGCCATCGAGGCCGGGTTTAAGTGTTGATCAGCAAAAGCAGGAACTGATCGGTATTTTAGAAAGACATAAAAGCCAGGGGATGAATGCCATTATTTTGCAGGTTAGGCCCGCAGCCGATGCATTTTATGCAAAATCCAGAGAACCCTGGAGCCAATGGTTGATGGGGAAACAGGGTTTGGCGCCAGCTCCTGGTTATGATCCTTTGGCTTTTGCCATTAAAGAAGCCCACTTCAGGGGAATGGAACTCCATGCTTGGTTTAACCCTTATCGAGCCAGTATGAGTAGCTCGACTGTGTTAAGCGAAAATCATGCTTATCGTAAACATCCCGATTGGTTTTTTACCTATGGGGGTAAAAAGCAGTTTGATCCGGGTATTCCGGATGTGAGGGAATATATTGTTCAGGTAATTTTAGACGTGGTAAAGGGTTATGATGTTGATGGTATTCACTTCGATGATTATTTTTACCCCTATAAATTAGAGGGGCAAACGATTAATGATAGTAATACTTTTTACAAATACCCTAATAATTTTTCCGATATAAAAGATTGGAGGCGTAATAACGTCGATATGTTGATTAAACAACTGGATGATAGTATTCACCATTATAAAAAATGGGTGAAATTTGGGGTCAGCCCGTTTGGGATCTGGAAAAATAAATACGAAGATCCCGAAGGTTCTGCTACCAGTGGTTTATCTAATTACGCCGAGCTTTTTGCCGATAGCCGTAAATGGGTTAGAGAAGGCTGGGTAGATTACATTAATCCTCAAATTTATTTTACGTTTACCAGAAGAGTTGCACCTTATGGGGTTTTAGTTGATTGGTGGAGCAATAATAACTTTGGCAGGCATGTTTACATTGGGCAGGGTGCTTACCTGGTAAATTCGCGGGCTGAAGCCGCCTGGAAAAACCTGAGCGAAATACCCAGACAGATCAGGTACCTGAGAGATAATAACCGAATTCAGGGGAGTGTATTTTTTAGTTCTAAATCATTAAGTACGGTTGCAAAGGCAGTTGGCGATTCGCTAAAGAATGATCTTTATAAATACCCTGCTCTGCCACCGCAAATGCCGTGGCTGGATGAGGTGCCGCCAAACGAGCCTCAGGCATTAACAGCTGATGCACTAAAAGATGGTGTGCATTTAAAATGGCAGCTTCCGTTAAAGGCTAAAGATGGGGAAACGGCTTCGGGATTTGTAATTTACCGATTTAATGAAGGAGAGAAAATTTCGATACTTGACCCTAAAAACATTGTTAAAATAAGCTTTGAAGATTATCTTTCATTCATTGATACCAGTGTAGAAAGTGGAAAACGGTACAGCTATCTCGTAACGGCATTAGATCGATTAAAAAATGAAAGTGAGCCCAGCGGACCTGTTGGCGTTGAAATTCCTTTAGCAAAGGAATAATATGTTTAAATCTTCTTGTTGGTCGATTCTCTTTCTACAACACCAGGATCAAGCACAATATGCTCCATATTGGTATATGGGTTCTCCTGGTTTATCATTTTCAGAAACATTTTAGCACACTCCTGGCCCATTTGCGAGGCATGCTGGTCAATTGTTGATAGGTTAGGGGTGATGTATGCGGAAAATGCTTCATTGGCAAAACCAATTACACCCACCTGAGGTGGTGTTTCGTCGATCTCTTTTAATTTTTTAATTACCCCCAGCGCCGTAAAATCATCACCAGCAATAATAGCATCGGGTTTATTGCGGCTGCGCATTAATTTACCTGCACCAAATCGCCCGTCTTTGATGGATAAACCACCAAAAATAATATGGTCTTCTATTAGCGGAAGGTTATGGTCTGATAAGGCTGCTTTGTAGCCTTCCAGCCGATCGTTAAATATTTTAATCTGGTGAACAGTGGTTATAAATGCAATTTTTTGATAACCCTGATCGATTAAGTGTTTTGTAGCAATATAGCCTGCCTTAAAATCGTCAAGTGTGATGGTCGGAACTTTTAAATCTATATTTACACGGTCAAATAATATAAGGGGCTTATTCTGCTTAATAATTTCACCAAAGTGCGAAATGTCTTCCGTTTCTAAAGACATTGAAGCCATAATGCCATCTACTTGTGCTTCTAATAATGTTCTTACGCCATTAATTTCATTCTCAACAGATTCATTAGATTGATAGATAATTACGCGGTAGCCGCTGTCTTTCAGGCCATCCTCTATGCAATGGATAATAGATGCAAAGAAATGCGCCTGTACGCTTGGCACAATTACACCAATGATATGGGTTTTACCGGATTTTAGTGCTGATGCGAGTTTATTTGGGCTATAGTTTAATTTTTTAGCCATTTCAACAACAGCCTTTCTGGTGGTATCACTTATTGCCGGAAAGCCACTAAGCGCCCTGGAAACAGTTGATACTGTAATATTGAGCGCCTTGGCGATATCATATATGGTAGTTTTCTTTTTCAATTAAAGAGAGGGATAATCAATTATAGCATTTTTTTACTAAACCTTAATAATAATGTTTTTTTTGTACATAAAATATAATAATACATAAAAACCCAATACATAGGTTATAGCCCAAACCAAAGAAGCATTTATTGGGCTAAAAAATGGCGTATAACAGGTTTCGTAGAACCGAACCAATAATCCTGTTTCAGTACCATCTGCATCGGTAATCTGGATCAGGTTTAATACTCTTGGCATTAATCCAGCCAGAAAGAAAACGGTAATGGCATTCACACCATACACAACAAAGGGAGTGGTAAATTTTTTGTAGCCCTGTACATCAATGATCCAGTAACAGAGTGCCAACCCGATGGAAGCCAGGCCACCGGCATATAACACATAAGAGCTTGTCCATAACGCTTTGTTAATCGGGAACTGCAGGTCCCAAAGTAAACCTAAAACAACTGCCGCAATCCCCGTGGTAAATAACCAGGCCACTTTAGTTGGATTGTCTACATCTTTTCTGCGCATCCAAACCCCAACGAGAATACCAAATAAACAGGTCCCTATCGCTGGTAACGTGCTTAAAATTCCCTCCGGGTCCCAGGTTTTTGATGAAGCCCAGGTATGTGCCTCTGTTAAAATTCCGCGATCTATCCAGGCTGCTAAGTTGGTTTCTTTTTCCAGGTTAGGGTACCCAACTCCAGGAACTGGTATAAAGGTCATTAGTGCCCAGTAAACGGCCAGTATTACAATTAATGTTTTAAATATGGTTTTGTTGGAAACCTTAATAAAAATGATGCTGCTAATGATGAAAACAATGCCTATCCTTTGCAAAACGCCCAACAATCTAACGGTTTGAAAGGCCTCCCAGATGGATCTGTTATCCATAATTGCACTGATAATCTTTCCGAAGATAGCGAGGAAAAAACCAAGTAAATAAAGTATAATACCACGTTTAATGGCTTTAATCATTGTTTTTTGATGTGTAGATGGATCTGCTTTGCTACTGCTCATGGCAAAGGCAATAGAAACGCCAACAATCCATAAAAAGAATGGGAAAATCAAATCAGTAGGCGTACATCCGTTCCATTCTGCATGCTCTAAAGGCGCATAAATATGGCCCCAACTGCCCGGATTATTCACTAAGATCATCGCGGCGACGGTTAATCCTCTAAAAAAATCCAGCGATAGCAATCGTTGTTTAGGTTCGGTCATGATTCGCTTATTTGGGTTCAGCAAACTAATTTAGAGTATTGTTTTTAGAATGAGAAATAAATAAGACTTGGCGGGATCAGATCTGTCATCCTGAACGAAGTGAAGGATCTTTTGTTAGGTGTGTTTTATGTAGTTAGAGCCCCTGTGTTGAATAGATGCTTCGCTGCGCTCAGCATGACAGCTGGATAAATATTTATTTTTTGCCACGGAGGCTCGGAAACACGGAGAAGTTTGATTAGGTCAGACTGTTTCACTGAAAAAAGTCGGGATCATAACGGCAAAGACTTATGTTCAATAAACCTGACCGGCAGCGTTATCCCGATTTAAGATTAATTTGTTTTATCGTTTTTTATCGGGATTAAGCAAAGGGCAGGACTATAGTGACCGAAGAACTGCAGACACTGCTTTCCAAAAAAAGATATTTTGGTAATTACAATGAGAAATTACTTGCGAAGTTTAGGTGGACAGCCGTGAAAGGCTAACTTCGTAAGTCTATGGAATGTCTGGAAAAACTTCCGAAGTCTTTCTGCGCTCGGCCCATTAAGACTTCGGAATTTGGGCCAACGCGAAACTCATTTAAACTTATGATCAGTTATAAAGCCTGCAAAGCCACCAAACCATTCTAAAACTTCGGATTTACAGATTGAACTTAGATCGTCTGATAAATATGAACTGAAAGAAGAATAATTGTAATCTTCCATTTTTTTTACCAATCCTGAAGCTAATGGGTTTTGGTGTATGTAAATAATGATCCGGGTATAATAAGCTTCAGAATCAACTTTTTTCGATTTATACCGTCCTTGCCATAAACTTCCAACCCTGTTATAGCTTTGGTTTATTGCCTTAGTATAAGAAATAAGCATGTTTTTAATTCCCTTTTCATAATTCACCCCATCATTTATCCTGATAAAAAAGTGAAAATGGTTTGGCATTAAACAATAAGCAAATACATCAACCGAGGGTAAGACATAATTTTTAAATTGCTTTAAAAAGAAAACGTAATTTCCTTTTTCAAAAAAGATTTTACCCTTATTGTTTCCCCTGTTGTAAATGTGGTAACAGCCGCCTTCCTCTATTTTCATATTCTAATTGATTGAATAATTAATTAGGGAAGACTAATTGGATTGAATATATAAAAAAATTAGAATAAAACAAAGCGAGTAATACTTACGCAGTTTATCTAAGATAGTGTGGTAGAGTAGTTTCGTAAGTTTTTCATTAAACCTACGAAGTCTTTCTGCGCTCTTGCCCTTTGAGACTTCGCAGGTTGGGTAAAAAAAATCCTGCTTTGAGCGAACAAAGCAGGATTGGTGTTATTTTAAACTAGTCTTCAAATTTCCAGCGAACAAAAGCTTCCATAGCTTCGTATTCTGCAAGTCCGAGTTCGTCATAAGCCTTTGCCGTTTCACGGTTACGATCCTCTGCCCGTTGCCAGAACTCTCTTGAGTCATCACCAGGGAAAACTGCCCTGTCTTTCTGACTCTGGTGTTTGAAAATCGCATATTTCTTGCGTTCAAGCTCTTGTGGAGAAATTGGAACCGCCATTTCGATTTCATAAGTTTCAAATTCATGCCATGCGCCACGGTACATCCATAACCAGCAATTTTGCGCCCAGGCTTCAGTTTTACGTAATCGGTTTAATGCTGCTAAAATAATTTTGAAACAAACAATGTGCGTTCCATGAGGGTCTTCAAAATCGCCGGCAGCATACACCTGTTGAGGTTTAACTTGTTGCAATAAGGCTATTGTAAGTTCAATATCGGTATCAGTTACCGGATTTTTCTGAACTTTTCCGCTTTCATAGAAAGGAAGCGCCTGGAAATGAATATGGTCATCTTCTAAACCGCAATATCTTGCACCGGCAATAGCTTCGCCTTTTCTAATGAGTCCTTTAACCGTTTGGATCTCGGGAGTATCAATCTGATTTGGTTTTTTCTGCTCAATAAAGGCCCGCATCTTGTGATAAAGTTCCTTTAAGTGCGTATTGTCCATGCCCATTTTCTCTGTGAAATCCACATTAAACTCCACAAAACGAAGTGCGTCATCATCCCATACTGCCGTATTACCCGAAGTTTGGTAAGCTACATGTACATCGTGCCCCTGATCAACCAGACGTAGAAAAGTACCGCCCATCGAGATCACATCATCATCCGGGTGAGGAGAAAAAATAATCACGCTTTTCTTAGCTGGTTCGGCTCTTTCCGGACGCTGAGAATCGTCAGCATTGGGTTTACCACCCGGCCAGCCAGTTATGGTGTGTTGTAATTTATTAAAGATATGGATGTTGATGTTATAAACTGGTCCTTTTTCAGTAGCCAGTTGCGCCATACCGTTATTATTGTAATCGTCTTCCGTTAACTTTAAGATCGGTTTTTTTAATGTGTTGGCCAGCCAGATCACTGCCTTGCGGATCAATGCATCAGTCCAAACGCAGTCTTTAACCAGCCATGGCGTATCAAAACGGGTTAATTCTGAAGCTGCAGGCGCATCGAGGATAAACTCTACATGTTCAGAAAGTTGAAGGTATGTTGCCGGAACCTCACCTGAAATTTCGCCTTCAACGGCTTTTTTGATGATTGAAGCTTTTTTACGGCTCCAGGCCATTAATATAATTTCTCTTGCTTTGAAAATTGTACCAATACCCATGGTAATGGCTTTTGTTGGTACAAAGGTTTTTCCACCAAAATCGCGTGCAGCATCACGGCGTGTTAAATCATCTAAGGTGACTAAACGTGTGCCAGAATTTGGCGCAGAACCCGGCTCGTTAAATCCGATGTGACCTGTACGGCCAATTCCTAAAATCTGGATGTCAAGACCGCCAAGATCGCCGATTTTCTTTTCGTATTCCAGACAGAAAGCAGGAATATCTTCCAGTGCAAGCGTACCATCAGGGATGTGAACATTTTTTTTGTCGATGTCGATATGATTGAAGAGGTTTTCGTTCATAAACGTTACATAACTCTGCGCTGCAGTTGGCGCCATTGGATAGTATTCATCCAGGTTAAAAGTAATTACGTTTTTAAAACTTAAGCCCTCTTCTTTGTGCAGTCTAACCAGTTCGGCATAAACTGCAATTGGGGTAACACCTGTTGCTAAGCCCAGTACTGCAGGTGTGTTGCTTGCTTGTTTTGATTTAATGAGCTCGGCAATGCGATGTGCTACATTAATTGAAGCAATTTTTGGATTTTCGAACACGCTTACAAGTAATTTCTCGAAACGTGTCTCCTCCAGTAGATTTAATCTAGCCATTTTTTTTATATGGATTTTAATGTACGGAGCAGTAAATATAGAGAGTTATGCCCAATTTCTAACAAAGGTTATTTACATTTATTGCAAGTATTTACATAAAATTCAATTAAAGGGGCAGACAAACGTTTGATCTTTTAAGATAAAAATTAATATGAACAAGCAGATCCAAAAGTTATACTCAAAAGCAGGCAAGTCAGAACGTTTAATTATCGGATTGATGAGTGGGACTTCAATGGATGGATTGGATATTGCCCTCTGTTTGGTAAAGGGAAGCGGTGCTGAAACTGATATCCGTGTTTTAAAATTTAAAACCGGCGATTATACTGATGATTTCAGGGCAAAAATAAAGGCTATATTTTCTAAAAAAGAGGTCGATTTACAATCGGTTTGCCTGATGAATGCGCACATTGCAAATGTTCATGCTCAATTAATCAATGAAGTTTTAAAAGAATGGGAATATAAAAACGAGGATATCGACTTTATCGCCAGTCATGGACAAACCATTTTTCATGCACCAAAATCTTTGCACAAACTGGCCGATTATCCTAATGGCACATTACAGATTGGTGATGGCGACCATATTGCCATTAAAACCGGAATTATTACCCTTTCCGATTTTAGGCAGAAACATTTAGTTGCGGGGGGTGAGGGGGCTCCTCTGGCTGTATACGGAGATTATTTAATGTTTTCTAAGGCTGGTGAAGATCGGGTGATGTTGAATATTGGTGGTATAGCAAACTTCACTTATTTGCCTGGGAGTACCGATGCCAGCGAAATTTTTTCGACAGATGTTGGTCCCGGAAATACGCTGATGGATCAATATATGCAAAAATATTTTAATCAGTTTTATGATAAAAATGCCAGTATTGCTTTGGCTGGTAAAGTTAATCCAGAACTATTATCTGCATTGTTGAATTGTAGTTTTTTTGAATTGGATTTTCCTAAAACCACCGGGCCCGAATTATTTAACCTGGAATATTTACTAAAGGCACAAGAACAGTCTTCAACAATAAATCTGGTTAAAGAAGATGTAATGACAACCTTGTGCCATTTTTCAGCAGAAACCATTGCCAATGCGATAAAACGTTGTTTTGGAGCGCATGCCCGGGTGCGGGTATTTATGAGTGGTGGTGGCATGCACAATCCGCTGCTTGTTCAGCTTCTTCAAACCAGGCTGCCTTTTTGCAAATTCCTAAGCACTGAAGATTTAAATATTAATCCAGATGCAAAGGAGGCTGTTTTATTTGCTGTTTTAGCTAACGAAACGCTCTGTGGAGAGCCGATTAATTTTGGTAACCGGCAAGGTGTGCCTTCTGTTTGCATGGGTAAAATCAGTTTGCCTGCTTAAGTAGTCGCAATTTTGTAGATAAGTTTGTACAGGTTAAAAAGTTGGTTTATATGGTATTTTGTTAAATTTGTTTTAACACTAATCTTCTAACAAAACCAAATTTTATGGAAAAAAGTTACCTAAAATGGTCGCCAGGATTCTTCTTAATCTTGTTGATCCCATTTCTGCTGCTTCTGTTTACGGAAAAGGCGCAGGCACAAAATAAACGTTATACCATTAGCGGGAAAGTGACTGATGCCTCAAATAACGAGCCTATTCCAGGCGTTGTAGTTAAAATCCTTAATACAAGTTTAGCAACAAGTACCAATTCTAATGGGGCTTATACGTTTGCCGTAGATTTAGCCCCTGGCAAATATCAGATTCAGTTTTCTTACGTAGGTTACAAGAGTAAAGCGCAGTCGATCGATCTTGCGTCAGGCGATCAGGTTCAACTAAGTACTTCCATAAGTGCTGATGCTGTTGGTTTGGATGAAGTAATTGTAACTGGAACATCTCAGGGAACAACCAGAAAAGAGCTGGGAAGTTATGTAAGTACCGTTAAAGGTGATGATCTGAACAAAGCGCCGAGTGGAAATGTGCTCTCATCTTTACAGGGAAA
Source organism: Pedobacter sp. D749 (assembly GCF_019317285.1). Lineage (NCBI taxonomy): Bacteria > Pseudomonadati > Bacteroidota > Sphingobacteriia > Sphingobacteriales > Sphingobacteriaceae > Pedobacter > Pedobacter sp. D749. The sequence goes on along the minus strand of NZ_CP079218.1, from coordinate 4,833,877 downwards.
AACGGCTGGTGCTCAAATCAGCCAGAACTCTGGTGATCCTGCAGGGGGCTTATCTGTTCGTTTAAGAGGTATTAGCTCCGTAAATTCATCATCAGAGCCACTTTACATTATCGATGGTGTAATCGTGAACAATTCAACTACGAGGGTTACCAATACCTCAGCCAATTATGATGGCGGAAACTTTGTTGGAAGCATTGGGCAGAATAGGATGGTTGATATTAATCCGGCAGATATTGAGCGTATTGAAGTGTTAAACGGAGCTGCAGCTGCAGCCATTTATGGCTCTAGGGCAAATTCGGGAGTAATTCAGATCTTTACCAAAAAAGGTGTAAGTGGTGCTGCTCAGGTTAATTTCAGCACTAGTTTAACATTGAGTCATTTGCGTAAACAGGTTGAGGTGAACGAATCTCCGGTAAGGTTTGGTACGCCTACGAACTTTCCTACACAAGACGTAATCCAGACTGTTGGTGATCCTCCGTTTCTGCAGACCCAAAAAATCCCTGTAACACGTTATAATTATCAGGATTACATCTTTCAGTCTGCTACGGGTACAGATAATACGATTTCTGTTTCCGGTGGTAATGAAAATACAAAATACTATACTTCAGCAGCTTATTTCAGTAATCAGGGGATTATTAAAAATACCGATTTTACACGCTATAATTTCAGGGCAAACATCGATCAGAAAATCACTGAATGGGCAAAATTGAGTGCCGGCTTAAATTATATCCGCAGTTCGGCCAATGAAAAGCCAGATGGGAATTCGTTTTTTTCACCAATGAATTCTGTTACCATTATCGGGAACATTCATGATATTTTTGCCAGAGATGCTAATGGTAATTTAATGGCTGTTGGAGAACGTGGCAGGGTAAATCCTGTGTCGGTAATAGAAGACATAAAACAGCGTCAGGAAACCAATCGCATTATTGCCAATGCCAATTTGAAATTGTACCCTGTAAAAAATTTAACCTTAGATTTTACTTTAGGTGTTGATAATTCTGGTCAGAGTGGGTCAACCTACATTCCACCATTTGCATATAACGTAAATCCGGATTTTTATGGTGGTGGTGCGGCTTTAGATGGTACATTAAATGGCTACGCAAGTGCAGCAACAAACAATGCTTTTCAGTTTAACAATGAGTTTAATGCAACTTATCAGGCTAAATTATCAGAGTTGATTTCGTCAACCACTCAGGTTGGTTATTCGTTTCAATACGAAAAAACGAAATATCAGTTGGTAAATGGCAGAGGTTTGGCCCCATTAATAGAAACGGTAAATGCTGCTGCAACACAGCTTCCAAGTGTAGATGGAAGAACAGAGTTGTCTGTAAGTGGAGGATATATCCAGCAGAATTTTAAATATAAAGATCATTTATTTGTTACGGGTGCCTTAAGGGTTGATCAATCTTCAGTTTTCGGGGCTGATAACCGCACACAGGAATACTTGAAAGGAAGCTTAAGTTATGTGCTTTCTTCTGCCGATTATTGGAAAAGCTTTGGCGTTTCTGATTGGTGGGATACATTTAAAATAAGAGCGGCTTATGGAGAATCGGGTAACCTGACCGGTATTGGCGCATATGATAGGATCAATGCCTATTCTACACAATCGTTTTTGGGTAGAGCATCGTTGTTTTCGAGTGCGACTTTAGCTAACGAAAACGTTAAACCAGAACGCCAGCGCGAATTGGAACTGGGAACAGATTTATCTTTCTTCAAAAACAGATTAGGTTTACAATTTAACTGGTACAATAAAAAAGTAAGCGATTTACTGATTGCCAGTGTGCAGGCGCCGTCAACAGGATTTTCCAGCTTATTAGATAACATAGGCTCGCTAAGGAACAAAGGGATTGAGCTTGTGTTGAATGGAACTCCGGTTGAAGGCAAAGATTTTAAATGGAACACTTCAGTTGTTTTCAATAGGAATAGAAATACAGCACTTGATGTAGGTGGTTTAAGGTTGTTTAGTACAAATCCAGGTGCTCCTGTTGCAATTATAAATGGTGAAGCCATTGGTGTGTTCTATGGAACCTTTTTTGCGCGTAATCCGGATGGAAGTCTGTTAACAAATGCAGCAGGAATTCCTCAGATAGAAAAGGGAATTCAAAATTCTGCCACTACGTTTACTCCACAACGCGATGCAAATGGTTTGCCTACCGGAACAACGCTTCGTAAAGTAATCGGTAATCCAAACCCTGATTATAACATGTCATTTGTAAACGACTTTACCTATAAAAAATTGAATCTTCATGTACAGTTTGATGCGGTACAGGGCGGCGACGTTTGGAATGCCGATTGGAGAACTCGCCAGGGTGTTGGAAATGGTAAAGTAGCCGAACAAGAGCAACTTGGCCAGTTGCCCAGGGGATATGTTGCCGGAGTTTATGCCATTGAGGAGTGGAGGATTGATGATGGATCTTTTGTTAAGCTGCGAGAGATTTCGCTGAGTTATAATATAGGCAAGCTAAAATTCCTAAGAGACCTTACTGTAACGGTAAGCGGTAGAAACCTTATCTCCTGGGACAACTATAAGGGTTACGATCCTGAGTTAAATTCTGGCGGCCAATCAACGATACTGAGAAATATAGATTTTGGTTCGGTGCCGATTCCAAGGACTTTTAGTTTGGGTTTACAAGTTAAATTATAATCGTTAAAGGAAAGTTTATGAAAATTTTAAGAAATAATATTCCGGCAAATATAACCTGTTTAGTCCTTTCGTTAACATTGTGCTTTTCCTCATGTACGAAAGAATATCAGGATCCATCCAGAGCTAAAACAGATGTGGCTTTGGGCACCCAGCAAGGGTTAACTGCAGTGGCAATAGGTTTACAGCGGGTTTATACTTTAACCCGTACAGGTGTTATGTTCAACTCTGTGGCAGCAAATGGTTTTGTAACCAACGAGCTGCGGTTACTCAATTCAGGGAATATTCCTGAGTTACAGTTAAGCACCGGTGGTAGTACCGTTGATGGGACAAATACAATTTTATTTAATCTTTGGACAAGCGCTAACAAGATTATTTACGATGCAGATTTAGTGATTGCTAATGCCGGTAATTTGGGTGACAAAGGTTATGCAGCGGGATTAATTGCCTATTCCAGCATATTCAAGGCCCTGGCAATTGGAAATATGGCCCAATACTGGGAAAAAATTCCAGATGGAACAGGAAAAAACATACCTTTTATTACCCGTTCTGCTGGTTTTACAAAAGCAATTGCTGTTTTGGATAATGCTTTAACTGTTATTGCTGCAAATTCAATTTCTGCCAGCTTTTTAGGTAATATTCCTTCTGATGTGAATATTATAAATACAATACATGCACTCAAAGCCAGATATGCACTGTTTTCAGGGAATTATCCACTGGCATTAACAGAAGCAAATGCTGTTGATTTAACTAAGGCATCATTTTTCAAGTTTGATGCTACCTCACCGAATATTCTATTTAGCATCATTTCTTCAAATAATGTATTTCAGCCATTAAACGCAAATTTAGGACTTACCGGTGCGAACACTCCGGATGCTGCAGATAAAAGGATAGCTTTTTATACGGTAATGGCAGGGGCAACCCCAACCTTACGTATGAATGGTTTTGCAGCAGCAACAGCAAGCCCTTTTCCGATATACTTACCAGGAGAGATGATTTTAATAAAGGCTGAAGCACTGGCGAGACAGCCAGACCTAACCAATTCATTAATTGAATTGAACAAGGTAGTAACCAAAACTTCAGATCTTTTTGGGGTAACCGCAGCATTGCCGCCACTAGTTGGCCCTTATACACAGCAGCAGTTGCTTGATCTTATTTACAAACACCGTTCGATCGAACTGTATGCTTCAGGATTGAAGATAGAGGATGTGCGAAGGTTCAATCAGCCTTTAGCCGATCGTAAACGGAATTTCTTTCCTTATCCTTTCCAGGAAAGAGATAATAATACGAATACCCCTGCTGATCCAACTTTTTAGCAAAACGAGTCCCGATTTTCGTCGGGACTCGTTTTATAAAATATTCAATTGCTTTTCTACATAACGCGAAAGCGATTCATGATCTAAATCTAACTCTGTTATCAAGTAACTAATACTTTCTATCGGGCAAACTCTCAATCTTAAAGCAATATCCAATTTCTCGGAGATGCAAAGCACGGCTGTTTTTTTTGCACAGGCCAGCATGGCCTTTTTAAGTTGGTTAATTTCCCAGTAAGTATCTGTTAGGCCTTCGTCCGGATGGATGGCACTCGTTCCCATCAGGCATAAATCGGCCTTTATTTCCGATAGTTGTGTAATTACTTGTCCACCATAAGTAACCTGCGAATTTTTAGAAAACAAACCACCAATCAAAATCACTTCGATATTATTGTATTTGGCCAATTCTACGGCAACCAGCGGGCTAATAGTGAAAAAAGTTGCAGATAAACCCTGTGGAAGCAGCTTTACAAACTCTAAAATTGTGGTTCCGCCACCTGTTAACACTACCATACCATCCTTTATCAGCTGAACGGCTTTTTTGCCGATGGCAATTTTACTATCACGTGCATAAACCGTACTGTCATCAAAAGAACTGTGGTACGATTTAGATAAAGCGCCTCCATGAACCTTGTAAAGCAGGTTTTCATCAACAAGTTCCTGTAGGTCCCGTCTAATGGTATCTTCCGAAACATTAAGCAATTGAACCAGATCAGAAGTTAATACGCGGTTATGTAAATTGATCTGGCGCATAATGAAGTCGTGGCGTTCTTTTTTCAGCATAAGTAGGTGTTTGGTTTTAAGCGAATGTATAAAAGATTTTTAGATTTTTAATATTGCGTGTTTGTGCGTGTTATTGCGATAAAATTTTTGTTACTCCTTGCTAAATAGTTTTTTATTCTAAAACAATTGTGATATTAGTATAAAATGCGTTATTGTGCGTGTTTTAATATTAACTAACAACAACTAACAATCTTATCCTTAACTAAACAGGCAGTTTATGAAAAAAAAACTACTACTAATTTTTATTGGTATGTTTTTGTTGCTGGCTCATGCCATTGCACAACAAATAACCATTACCGGTAAGGTTACATCAACTGATGGACCTATACCCGGTGTTTCCATTAGAGTAAAGGGAAGCACTACAGTTGCACAAACTAATGCTGATGGAAACTACTCTATTAAGGCATTAAAAACAGACGTGCTTACCTTTTCTTACATTGGTTATAAAACTTTCGAAAGATCAGTTGGTTCAAACTCTTCTATTAATGTTAATCTTTCGCCTGATGCTGGTAACCTGAACGAGGTAGTGGTTACAGCTTTTGGTATCAAAAGATCAAAAGATGCTTTAGGCTATTCTGCACAAACATTAAAAGGGGCAGATATTGCTGATACACAGCGGGACAACTTTTTAAATGCCTTGCAGGGAAGGGTTGCCGGAGCCACAATTACCCCTACAATGGGTACCCCTGGCGCATCTGCAACAATGATCATACGTGGAGGTATCTCTCTTGATGGTGATAACCAGCCACTTTTTGTGGTAGATGGACTGCCTATTTCTAACCGTACTTTCAGTGAGTATAATTTAGTAGGCCAGGGAACCTTTAACCGTCAGAACGACTACGGTAATAGAGCCATGGATATTAATCCGGAAGAAATAGAATCACTAACCATTTTGAAAGGGCCTGAAGCTTCAGCTTTATATGGAACTGATGGAGCATCGGGTGCTGTGGTAATCACCACAAAAAGAGCAAAAGCAGGTACCGCACGTGTATCGTACAGCAATTCTTTTCGTTTAGAAAATACTTACCGTTATCCTGAAGTGCAAACCACTTATGGTGGTGGCGCAGGAGGGGTTTTCGATGAGGAACAAAGAACCCGTACTTTCTTTGGTGCAAAGTATCCGGCAAATAAAACAATCTACGATAACATTGGCAATTTTTACAAAACAGGGTTTACACAAAAACATAACGCAACCATTGAAGGCGGAAGTGAAAAACTTTCGGTCAGAACAACAGTAAGTTATACTGATCAAAAAGGGATTATTCCGGGTACAGCGTACAATACAATTAACGGTAAAATAAACGCGACTTCTAAAATTAGTGATAAAATTAGCATGAATGCTTCACTAAACCTGATCTCATCCAGGACAGATAAAACCTATAAAGGAGTAAGTAGCCCAATGTTAAGTGCATTATCGTGGCCATTAACAGATGATATGCGGAATTATTTAACACCACTTGGCGAAAGAAGAACCATTACGGGAAGCTTGAGTGGCGAACTGGATAATCCTTACTGGGGAGTAGAAAGAAATCCAAACTACGATAAAATGAACCGTGTGTTAGGCAATATCGGTTTTACCTATACGCCAACTAATTGGTTAAGTATGCAGGGAACTGCCGGGGCAGATATTTTTTCTCAAACCGGATTATCTGCCTATGATGTTCAATCGTATGAGGCCAATAAAGCTCAAACCACCAATGCTGGTGGAGGCTTAAATACCTACAATGCAAATGAAAGATTGGTTACAGCCAACTTTGTAGCCACCGCAAAAAAAGATTTTGGAAAGTTTAAACCTGTAATTAGAGTGGGTACAGAGATCAAAGACGATTCTTACCAGGTTAACGCCCAGTTTGGTACGCGTTTTTATCAACCAAATTTTTTTAGCATGAATAACATCGATCCCACTACGCAAAGGGTTGCTTATACAAATGAGCTAAAACGTAAAGTTGGTTTCTTTGCTAATGCCGAGCTAGGATATGATAATTATCTGTACCTAACCTTGTCAGGTCGTCAGGATTTATCATCAACCTTACCACAAAAAAATAATACATTCTTTTATCCTGCAACATCATTAAGTTTTGTGTTTTCTAATTTGCAGGCAGTAAAAGATTTAGGATGGTTATCTTATGGTAAATTAAGAGGTTCATGGGGGCAATCAGGTAAAGATGCCAGGGTAGCATATGTTACTGATAACAAACTTATTGCTCAACAAACAACTGGCGGGGGGTATGCATTAGATGTAAATATGGGCAATCCAAATCTTGAGGCAGAATTTACAACCGCTAAAGAAATTGGTATGGAACTGGGTTTCTTTAATAACAGATTATCGTTCGATTTCTCTTATTATCATAACCTTTCTGATAAACAAATTACCGCACCCCGTTTAAGTTATGCATCAGGAGCAGTGTTACAGTACATTAACAGCGGAAAAATAAGGGTTCATGGATTTGAGCTTTTAATAAAAGGTACTCCGGTTAAAACGCAGAACTTTAGCTGGGATATTTCGGCTAATGCATCAAGATCAAGAGGTAAAATATTATCATTACCTGCAAATCAGGATGTGTTTTATGTGTCGGACAGTTGGCTTTTTGATAACGTTAGGGCACAATATGCCGTTGGTACATCAATATCTGCTTTTGCTGGTATAGATTACTTAAGGAATAAAGACGGCCAGCTTCTAATCAATCCGGCAAGCGGAATGCCGATTAAGGATGCTAATTTTACTCAAATGGGCGACCGTGCGCCAGATATTATGATTGGGTTATCCAACAGCTTTACCTATAAAAACTTTAATCTTTCTTTTTTGCTTGATCTGCGTAAGGGTGGAGATATTTATAATGCGACAGAATTATATTTATATGCCAGAGGTCTATCTAAATTAAGTACCGATCGTGAAGTGCCCCGTATTATAGCAGGTGTAATGCGCGATGGACTTGAGAATTCGGCTAACCCAACCAAGAACAATGTTGTGGTTATTCCATATATCACAACTACGTATTATTCAACACTCTACAATACAGCCGATTTCTTAGAAAAAGATATCAATTGGATCAGGCTAAAGGATATTACTTTAAGTTATAACCTGCCAAAAACCATTTTCGAAAAAAGCAGGGTAATTAAAAGCGCCAGTGTTTTTGCAACCGGTACTGATTTGCTGTTGATTACCAATTACAAAGGTGTAGATCCATCGGTTAACGGATTAAGTGCTGCATCTGGTGGTTTAGGAGGAACAGGTATTGATTTTGGTTCTGTAGGCTTACCAAGGGGTTATAATTTAGGTGTAAAAATTGGTTTTTAAAGATTAAAGAGATGAAAAAGATATATTTATTATTATCAGTTTTTGCTTCAATAATAACTACTTCAGGGTGTAAAAAGTATCTGGATGTAAATACAGATCCGGCTACCCCGCAAGAAGTTTCGAGCAAAACATTAACGCCGCCGTTGTTCGCTCAGATGGAGCGGGGTGTTCAGTTCGATTCGAGATATTTAGGTGGACTTATCCAATATTTTGGAGGAGCTGTGAATGTGGGTGAGCAACACGGCTGGATTTCTGGTAGCGATGCCATGGGCGAGATATGGAGAACCAATTATTTTGGTTTAGGTGCAAACTTGAACTTGATTGTTGAAGATTCTGAAGCAAAACAGGAATGGAATTATGTAGGAATGGCTCAGGCCTTGAAAGCCTGGAGTTGGCAAACTACAACCGATTACCACGGCGATATTATTTTAAAACAAGCCTTTGATGTTAATCGATACGTGTATGATTACGATACGCAACCAGAGGTTTATGCCGAAGTAGTAAGGCTGGCGAATCAATCAATATCCAATTTTACCAGAACAGATGGTGCAGGTACAGTAGTTAAGTTTGGGCCTGCTGATTTGATTTATGCTGGTGACAATGCCAAATGGATAAAGTTTAACTATGGTATTTTAGCCAGAAATGCAAATAATCTGGTTAACAAAGCAATTTATGATCCGGCAAAAGTGATCGAATATGTTGATAAATCTTTAGCCGGTAATGCGGATAATTTTATTGTTCCCAATACCGGAACTACAGCTGCAAATGGTAATTTCTTTGGGCCGTTAAGAGCAAATATGGGTGCTTATCGTCAAACTGCAATAATGGTTGCCTTGCTTGATGGTACTACTTTTGCCGTTGCCAACACGCCTCTGATTATCGATCCCCGTCGCAATAACATGTTAACAGCATCACCAGATCTTATTTTCAGAGGTACGGCACCATTTACTTTAGATGGCGGAACTGCAGTAAATAAAAACCAGATTCCAAACGTTTGGGGAGTAGTTGGAGGCGCTAACCCTGGGCCAAATCAAGGAAAATATTTATTTAAAGATAATGCTGGTTTTCCGATCATGACGTATAGCGAAATGCAATTTATTAAGGCAGAAGCTGCATTTAGAAAGGGCGATTTGGGTTTAGCTTATACCGCTTATCTAAATGGCATAAGCTCTAGTATTGATTTTGTAAGCGCTTTGGGAACAGCCATAACCCCTGCAGAAAAAGCAGCTTATTTGGCCAGTACTTCCGTTAAGCAAACGGCGGCAGCCTTAACTTTAAAAGATATTATGTTACAGAAATACTTAGCGCTGTATGGCTACGGATTTGTAGAAACATGGTGCGATTTAAGAAAATATAATTATAATGTTGGGGATGCTGCAGGGAATAATCCTTACTTAAACGTGTATAGGTTTCCGGCCAGTTTCTTTACCGATAACGGAGGCAAACCAGCGCAACGGTATCGTCCACGCTACAACTCTGAGTACTTATGGAATGTTGAAGCGCTGAAGAAAATAGGAGCTGACAAAAACGATTATCACACCTATAAAATGTGGTTCTCTCAACCGTAATTTCACCATTATTAAAAAGAAAAATGAAAAAGATATTATATTTTATTGCGGTTAGTATTGGATTATTCTCCGCTTGTAAAAAAGGCGATCTTGTAGAAAATACAGCTTACGAAAAAATAAGTCCGGCAGATCCCAAATATTCATACCTAAAAATTCTGAACCTTACACCAGGTAGTCCTGCGCTTACTTTCTATATGGATGGTACTAAGTTTTCGTCATCACTATCCAGTTTAGGTGTAGAAAATGCAGGTTATGCATATAATGGCCTGTTTCCTGATCTAGGTTATGCCGTTACAAGTCCTGGCTCACACAATTTAACTGCTAAAATTATCCCAACAGTTGTTCCTGATCCCAATTTGGAGGTTTTTAATACAACGATCACACCGGAGGCAGGAAAGTATTATACCATTTATACAACAGGTCAATACACAGCAACAAGTAAAAAAATTCCATCATCTTTAATGGTTGAAGATAGCAGGCCTACACTAGATACGTCTAAAATCTTTGTACGCATGGTTAACCTGTATAATGGCAGCCCCAATCTGGATTTGGTTAAAGATGCCGTTGCAGGAACCAGGATAATTTCGAATGTTGCTTATGGAACAGCTACCACATGGACAGAAATACCAAACTTAGGTCCTGGTACAGCACCTGCTCCAAAACTATTTGTTAACATTGCAGGAACAGGTACTCCGCTAATTGCATCAGGTTCAACATTTACACTCACCAAAGGCAGGGCGTATACCATTTATATACGAGGGGTGGCGGGCAGTACTACTTATCCGCTCGCGGTTACATTTTACACTACTTTTTATTAGGAGAAATTTTATAAAAAAAGCCATCTATTGATGGCTTTTTTTATGTCTTTAAATTTGCATTACAGCATTTTTTTGCTGTTTACAAAATCTTAAATCCTAAACTCAATTGAAATAAATTAGGTTTCTGGCTATATTTTTCACTTCTACTGATGTTTGATAAACCAGCTTCATAACGTAAATCAACTGAAATATTACCTACATCTACACCGGCACCGGCCTGTAAACCCAATGCCTGGTTTTTGTAATTGTCGAAATCTGTTGCTTGCTGATAGGCTGAGCTAAATGACGAATTTTCATCCAGGATAAATGAAATTACCGGGCCGGCCATTACACGGAAGTTTAAATTTTTAGCGCCAAATTTTGTTCCCAACAACACAGGAACATCTAAAGTGGTAAATTTTACTTTTCCTTCAGCAGCTACTTCATTACCGTTGTTTTGCTGAATACTGATGAATTTGTTGCCTTTGCTGCCAATGTAAGCCTCTGGCTGCACATAAAAACTTGCACCGCCAATACGTGCCCATGCACCGATCTGATAACCTAAACGGTTTTCTTCACTTGCAAAATCTGCATTAATTTTAGCTAAGTTAACGCCGGCTTTTACACCTAGATTAAAGGTTTGTGCCTGTGATGTTGCCCAACCCAGGGTTAGGAAAACAATGGAGAAGATAATCTTTTTCATGTTGTTTAATTTGCTTTTTTTAAGTTCAGTGATTCCATAAATCGCTGCAAATGCCATTTTTATGGTGTTTTTGCAGGTTCTGGTTTCAATTTTAAAATTTACATCTTATGGGCTTTAATACCCGGCTGAGTTTTATAACGCAGTTTTAACACAATTATCGTGCAAAAAGAATCCGCGAATGTCTACTTTTTTTGTCACATCACATAAAAAGTATTAACCTGAACAAATATTTTTTACTTTTGCATCAAATAAAATATGCCATGGCTAATTTTCAACTGACTTCTGAAACTGCATTTAAAGTAAAAACTAAGTTTTTAAGGAAATACCGCGATCTGGCGAATGAGCCTTTAGAATTTACTCCTGGCAAAGAAGATCAATTGATTGAAGATTTAATGCGTTTGGTGAAACGCGACCGTACCTATATCGAATTTACAATTCAGAAAGCACTTGCCGATACCAAAGGCAACAGACTTTAGTTTCTCTCTTAAAAGGCCAATTTCTGCTTCCTTTTTAGCGTAACGCTTAATTTACGCTTGGTCCAAATAAGCTGTTTTTAATATTTATTGCTTTTTGTACATTTACGTTTGTACAGAATTACTAAATAATCTTTCAAACAGGTAATAATCTATTGTTCTGCACTATTGGAATTAAAATAAACAGGAGAATGAAGAAACTAAAATATGGTCTTTTAGCAGCAGGTTTCGGGCTGGCTGCTTTATCTTTTTCATTTAAAGAAGATTTATTTCTGGTTTCTAAAAACCTGGATATTTTTGCCTCACTCTATAAAGAAATCAATATCAACTATGTAGATGATACCAATGCCCCTCAGTTGATGAAAACAGGCATTGATGCCATGTTAGATAGTTTGGATCCGTATACTGAATATGTTCCCGAATCGGAAATTGAAGATTACAAACTAAAATATGTAAGCACGCAGTACGGAGGTATTGGTGCCAGCACTGTTTTTATCGATGGAAAACTGTTTATTAACGACGTGAGTGAAGGTTACCCGGCAAATAAAAGTGAGATTAAGGCAGGAGATCAGGTGGTAAGTATCAACGGAATTGCGGTAAAGGGCAAAGACCGCCAGGAAATTAGTCAGCTGTTGCGTGGCCCTAAAGGAACACCGGTTGATTTGTTGGTGGTTAGAGATGGAAAAGAAATTACTAAAAAACTTGTCCGTGATGAAATAAAACAGCCTAACGTTTCTTATTCTGGAATGCTTGGCGACGGAATAGGGTATATTAAACTTGATAAATTCCTGGAAAATTCTGGTCAGGAAGTTAAAGATGCCCTGCTGGCCATTCAAAAAGAAAATCCAAAAGGTGTAGTTTTAGATTTGAGAAACAACGGTGGAGGTATTTTGCAGGAAGCGGTGAAAATTGTGAACCTCTTTGTAAATAAGGATCAGCTTATTGTTACCCAAAAAGGCAAAAATATAGAGAAAACCATTGCCTATAAAACACTTTTAGCGCCAGTTTCTACATCGGTTCCGTTGGTGGTGCTTGTAAATGGAAATTCGGCTTCAGCCTCAGAAATTGTTGCTGGTTCGCTGCAGGATTTAGATCGTGCCATTGTAATCGGGCAGCGTAGTTATGGTAAGGGTTTGGTTCAGCAAACTTTCAATCTGCCTTATAACAGCCTGGTTAAAGTAACTGTTGCAAAGTATTATACGCCATCAGGCAGGTGTATTCAAAAATTAGATTATGCACATAAAAATGCGGATGGTATTGCCGAACGTTTTGCCGATTCTACCATGGTCATGTACCAGACCAAAGCAGGAAGAAATGTGTACAGCGGTAATGGTGTTTATCCCGATATTGTGGTTGATGCAGCCAAATTAAGCCCAATTACCATTTCAATGCTTAATAAAAACCTTTTCTTTAACTATGCAAATCAATACAGGAAAGAAAAGCCAAATTTAACTTCAGCCAAAACTTTCCAGTTATCTGATGCAGATTATGCTGCATTTTCTGGCAGCCTTGCCGATAAGGATTTGGCTTACCAAAGCCGTACCGAAAGATTGCTTTCCGATTTACGTGTTGAAGCCGAAAAGGAAAACAAATCCGCAGAAGTAAAAACGGATCTGGAGAACCTAAAATATAAACTCACCTCTTCTAAAAAAACGGATCTGGTTAGTCATAAAGCAGAAATTAAAAGAGTTTTAGAAACACAGATTGTGAGCCGTTATTTTTACGAAAAAGGAAGAATTGAGCAGAGTTTTCAATACGATAAAGAATTGGCTGCCGCTAAAAACCTTTTTACCAACCAATCGCAGATTCTGGCCATTTTAAAAGGAGACGGAAATTACAAGGTAATTGGAAAACCAACCAAAGCCACCGCATCAATAGACTAAACCTAAACTACCTATACTGCTTTCCTGATGAAAAAATTAACCCTAATATGCCTTGTACTATTAATCGCATTACAGTTAAAAGCACAAGATTATACACCTGCGGCCTCTAACTTAAAACAAAGAGTATGGTTTAACGATGCCCGGTTTGGCTTATTTATCCACTGGGGGCCTTTTAGCATACCAGGAAGTGGTGAGTGGGTAATGAACGAACGAAAGTTGACTGTTCACAATTACACCAACCTTAAAGATTTTTTTAACCCGGTTGAGTTTAATGCAGAACAATGGGTGAGCATGGCGAAGAATGCCGGAATGAAGTATATTACACTGATCACCAGACATCATGATGGCTTTAGTATGTGGGATACTAAATATTCTGATTTCAACATCATGAATACGCCCTATAAAAAAGATATCGTAAAAATGATGGCCGATGAGTGCCATAAGCAAGGCATAAAACTATACCTGTATTATTCACTTTTAGATTGGCGCAGGGAAGATTATCCGCATGAGACCGGACGGACAGGGCAGAACTCAGGCAGGACCGGCAAAGGCGATTATGCAAGTTATTTGCAGTTTATGAAAAACCAGTTAACCGAGTTGTTGACCAATTATGGTGAAATTGGCGGAATCTGGTTTGATGGGCATTGGGATCAAACCGAACCAGAAGGATCAAAAGACAGAACATCACGAATTGATTGGAAATACAATGAAATTTATGGCTTAATTCACAAACTTCAGCCACAATGTATGATTGGGAATAACCACCACTTAACACCCTTTGCAGGCGAAGATTTCCAGATGTTCGAACGCGATCTTCCCGGAGAGAATAAATCAGGTCTAAGTTTTCAAAAGGCATCAGATAAATTACCGCTTGAGACCTGCGAAACCATTTCAAATTCGTGGGGATATAATTTGAGCGATACCTATTACAAATCAAATAAAGAACTGGTTCATATGTTGGTTAAAGCAGCAAGTTTGGGTTCCAATCTTTTACTGAACATTGGTCCGATGCCGAGTGGTAAAATTCAGCCGGAGTTTCAAGATCGTTTAGCCGGCTTAGGCGACTGGCTTAAAATTTATGGAGAAAGCATTTACGGAACTAAAGCAGGATTTATTAAACCACAGGCCTGGGGAAGTATTACGCAAAGCGACAACAAAGTTTATATCCACCTGGTTGATGGAAAAACGAAAACGCTTGATTTAGAGAACGTTCCGGTAAAGAAAATCAAAAAAGCCTATTTGCTAAAAGATAAAAGCCCCGTAAACTATACCTTTAAAAAATCAAAATTAAGCATTACCACAACCTTAAATAATGCGGAACCCGATCAGGTAATCGCTTTGGAGATTGGGTAAGAGGACGTTTGCTTGTGTGATCGTCATTTCGAGCGATTGCAACGCAGTCGAGAACCCGAAGGCTCAGCGAAGCTAAATCTAACTAGTATAGATCTCTCCATTCCACTGCGCTTCAGTCGAGATGACGGAATTTTATATAATTCTTTCACCTTTATGAGAAAATAAACGTAAAACGTTTTACTTTTAGATTTTTAAATCTATCGTAGGAAATTATAAATACACATGCAGTTCAGGAAAACCTCGTCTATTCTACTTCTAACAGCCTCTCTCTTTACCAATAGTATCTTTGCACAACAAAAAACAAAATTAACCCAATATGTTGACCCAATAATTGGATCGGCAAAACACGGGCACGTTTTCGTTGGTGCCAATGTTCCGTTTGGTGCAGTACAACTTGGGCCGAATAATATTTTTGAAGGCTGGGATTGGTGCAGTGGCTACAATTATAGCAGTAATACCATTACTGGTTTCGCGCATACGCATTTAAGCGGAACGGGTATTGGCGATTTAGGTGATATTTCGATTATGCCTGCCACAGGTAAACTGCTTTTAGAAAAGGGCAAAACAGCCGATGATCAGCAAGGTTATCTCTCCAAATTTTCTCATCAAAATGAAGTGGCTAAAGCTGGTTATTACAGTGTATTGCTTGATAAATACCAAATTAAAGCAGAATTAACTGCAACCGAACGAGTAGGTTTTCACAAATATACTTTTAAAAAAGGTGCTGAAAATCCCCATATTATTATCGATTTAATTGAAGGCATTGGTTGGGATGCACCTGTATCTGCTTCGTTTAAGCAGTTAGATGCTACAACCCTGGTAGGTCATCGTAATTCGAAGGGCTGGGCCGACGATCAACGTTTGTATTTTGTAATCAAACTTTCGCAACCGATTAAAAGTCTTGCGCTTTACGATAGCACAGTGGTTAAAAGCGGTAAAACGTTATCTGGTAAAAAACTTAAGGCAGCAGTTAGTTTTAATGCCGTTAATAATGATAAACTTCAGATTAAAGTTGCTTTATCTCCTGTAAGTATCGAAAATGCCATTTTAAACCTGAAAACAGAATTGCCAGGCTGGGATTTTGCTTCAACCGTTAAAAGTGCCGATGCAAAATGGGGAAAAGAACTTTCTAAAGTTAAAATAGAAGCATCTAACACTACTAAAAAGGTATTTTACACGGCATTATACCATACTATGATTGCACCATCTTTATTTAATGATGTAAATAAAGATTATCTCGGTACAGATAAAAAGGTATACAAAAAAGCCGCTTTTAATAATTTAACAACTTTTTCCCTTTGGGATACCTATCGTGCAGCAAATCCGCTTTTCACTATCCTTCACCAGGATAAAGTAAACGATGTGGTAAATACGATGTTGGCCATCTATAAACAGCAGGGAAAACTTCCTGTTTGGCATTTAATGGGAAGCGAAACCAACACCATGGTAGGTTACCATGCGGTGCCGGTTATTGTTGATGCCTATTTAAAAGGATACCGGGGCTTTGATGTAAACCTGGCCTACGAAGCGATAAAACAATCGGCAATGCAAAAGACAGATGGCATAGAATATATTCAGAAGCTTAAACACATTCCAGCCGATAAAATAAACGAATCAGTAGGTAAGGCTTTAGAATATGCTATTGACGACTATTGTATTGCACAAATGGCTAAGGCATTGAACAAAACTGCAGATTACATTTATTTTAGTAAAAGATCGAAACTGTACAGTTTATATTTCGATCCAAGTGTTCAGTTTATGCGGGGTAAACTAGCCAACGGAAACTGGAGAAGCCCTTTCAATCCTTTTTCATCCAAACACCGTGAAGATGACTATGTAGAAGGCAATGCCTGGCAATATACCTGGTTGGTGCCACAAGATGTAGAAGGGTTGATCAATCTTTTTGGAGGGGATAAAGCCTTTACCAATAAACTTGATTCGCTATTTACCTTACCTTTAGATTTGGGAACCAATGGTTCGCCGGATATTAGTGGATTGATTGGTAATTATGCACAGGGAAATGAGCCTAACCACCACATCACTTATTTATATACTTATGCAGGTCGGCCATGGAAAACAGCCGATCTGATCCGTAAAATCGACAAAGATTTTTATTCCGCTAAGCCTGATGGTTTGTGCGGCAATGAAGATGTGGGGCAAATGAGCGCGTGGTATATTTTTACGGCAATGGGTTTCTATCCGGTAAATCCGGCAAACGGAGCTTATGTTTTCGGAACACCTTTGGTTAATGATGCGGTTATTTCGTTGCCTGGGAATAAGAAATTCAATATAAAGGTTATAGGTAATAGCGCAGAGAACAAATACATTCAGAAAATTGTACTGAATGGGAAGCCCTACAGTAAATCGTATATTCTTCATAAAGCTATTGTTGCTGGTGGAAAGATGGAGATTTATATGGGCAATACACCATCGGCAACCTGGGGCGTAAAACCTGAAGACAGGCCGATATCCGGAAAATAATTCCAGATAAAGAGTGAGGTCATATTCTAAGTCTGGTTATCTGGAATTGTCACGTTGAGCATGTCGAAACGCCCTGTAAGGCTTTTTGGAAGGTCCTTCGACAGGCTCAGGATGACAGTTAATATTTATAATACATCCTCATTAAAAATTAACCATAAATAAGTATCAACTAAAATATCTTAAATAAATGAAGAAAATATTTCTACTTCTTTTGTGCTGTTCAGCCTTCATTGTAAATGCACAGCAGCGATACGAGCTAAACTCGGGCTGGGTTTGTACAAATATCAAAGATGTGCAAGCTGCTAATGGTTCAGAAATTTCTAAACCTGGTTTTTCGCTTAATAGCTGGATGCCCGCAACAATTCCTGGAACGGTTTTAACCACCTTGCTGAACAATAAAAAAGTTCCCGATCCATTTTATGGGATGAATAACGAAAAGATTCCTGATGTATATAAAACTGGTAATGATTATTACACCTATTGGTTTGTAAAAGATTTTGAAGAACGTGCTACAGGTAACGAACAGGTTTGGCTACAGTTTAGGGGAATAAATTATAAAGCCGAAATTTATTTAAACGGGAAAAAAGTTAATCCGAAAACCCAGGTGGGTATGCACCTTAGGGCACAGTATAACATCACCAAACTGTTATCTACTAATGGAAAAAACAGATTGGCTGTAATTGTTTATCCGCCAGATTTTCCAGGTAATCCTAATGGAGGTCAGGGTGGCGATGGAACAATTGCTAAAGGTTTAACTACTCAATATACTGCCGGTTGGGACTGGATACAGCCTACGCGCGACCGTAACACAGGTATTTGGGATAAAGTGACCATTGAGAAAACAAAAAGCATCAATATCCAGAACCCGCAGGTAATTACTTTGGTTCCGGGCAAACGTTTACCCGAAGGGAAACAAAATCCGGCAACCGTTAAAGTTTCAGTTGAAGTAGAAAACCCAACAGGCCAGGCGGTTTCGGGTACTTTGCAATATCAGATTGCCGGAAAGTTGATCAAACAATCTGCTACCATTGCAGCCAATAAAACCACCACCGTTAAACTTCCTGATTTACAGCTCGAAAACCCTAAATTGTGGTGGCCAAGCGGATATGGAGCACAAAACCTATATGATGTAAAAATCGAATTTGTAGCGGCCAACCAGGTATTAGATCAGGAGCAGCTTAAAGTTGGAGTGCGTCAGATTGATAACATCTGGAACGAGCATACTAAAAGTATGGGCGCTTTTGTAAACGGACAAAAGATTTTTATTAAAGGAGGTAACTGGATCATTTCTGATGCCATGCTGCGTTTTAGCGACGCCCGTTACGATGCAGAAATACGTTACCATAAAGACATGAACCTCAATCTCATCAGGATCTGGGGTGGAGCAATTTTGGAAAGGCCTGAATTTTACAATGCCTGCGATAAATATGGTTTGCTGGTTTTTCAGGATTTCTGGTTTAGTGGCGATTGTAATGGCCGTTGGGTAGACCCGATGAAAAAGGAAGACCAATGGACACGCAGAAATTATCCTGATGACCATAACCTCACTTTAACCGCTATAGAAGATCAGATCAAAATGATCAGAAACCATGCTTCACTTGCTTTTTGGTGCGGAGGGAACGAAATTACCCCACCCGAAGATATTTTGGAACCCCTAAAAAATGACATCCTACCACGTTTGGATGGTACGAGAAAACTTTTCGATTTTTCTAACAGCGACGAAATGTCTTTCAATTCAATCGGTGGTAATGGTGATGGTCCGTACGGGATACAGGATATTAAAACTTTTTGGGGTACAAAGACTTTTCCTTACAATTCGGAAGTTGGATCGGTAGGAGTCGGCGATTACGCTTCACTACTCCGTTTTATTCCGAAAGAAAACCTGGTTGCACCACAGTACAAAGCCAAGCCCGATTCGGTATGGGATTACCATAAATACATTTCTTACGAGCAATACCTGAATCCTTATGGCAAACCAAAAAGTGCGGAAGATTTTGCAATGAAAGCTCAACTAGCCAATTACGACCAGTATAGGGCATTAATGGAAGGTTTTTCGAACAAAATGTGGGATTGGTACACGGGTTCCATCATCTGGAAAACTCAAAACCCCTGGACAGCCATGCGCGGACAGATGTACGATTATTATCTTGATCCTAACGCCTGTTTATATGGTTTAAGGAAAGGAAGTGAGCCGCTGCACGTGATGATGAATCCTTTGGATAGTATGGTTACTATTGTAAACAACGGATTTACCACTAAAAACAACCTGATGGTACAGGCTAAAGCTTACGATATGGATGGCAAAGATTATTTCTACTCTCAGGCCTTCAACTCGGTTGGTCCATCTTCAGTTAGAAGACTTTTTCCTATGAACGAGTTTTTAACCAAGCTGGATAAAAAGGAAGGTGTTTTTATTTCGTTAAGGATTTTAGATCAGAAGCAAAATATTTTAAGTGAAAACCTTTATTGGCTTGCCGGAAAAGACGGCGAATATTCGGGCCTGAAAAACATCAAAAAGACGCAATTAAAAGTTGCAGCTGTTGATCAGAAAAACGGAAAAGTGGCCGTAACCTTAAGTAACGCAGCTGGAAATCCCGTCGCGTTTTTTAACCGTGTTGCTTTAATAAATGGCAATACTGGTGAACGCGTATTACCTGCTTTTTATGATGATAACTACATTAGTATTTTACCAGGAGAAAGTAAAACGGTAACGGTAGAATATACTGGTAAACAAAGTAATTTAGCTGTAGAAGTGTATGGCTGGAATGTTGATAAGCAGAAAGTAACTATTCAATAAGTTACCATTTAGACCTCGCAGGTTTTAAAAACCTGCGAGGTCTGTAACAGGAAAATACTCCGTTATGCAGGATTTGTAATCCCGTCTTTAGAACTTTGGATTTTTAATCCGGCTGAGAGACTCAAAGTCGAGATTGCAAATCCCGACTAACGAAAAGATCTAAACAAACAAGGCGACACTTTACGTATCGCCTTGTTTGTTTTAATATGTTTTACAGTCTTAGCTTACACCGTGTAATTTCACTTTTAATCCGTCCATATTGTTGTTTAACTGCAATTGGCAGGCTAAACGTGAGTTTGGTAACAGGTCAGGCAGAGTATCTAACATGGCATACTCATCGTCTGTCATTTCGTTAAGTTTTTCTTCGCCTTCCAATACATCAACACAGCAGGTAGCACATAGTGCCATTCCACCGCATGTTGCTAAAATATCGTACTCTGATGCCTTTAAAAACTCCATCAGGCTTAAACCCATGTCAGTTGGTGCAACGTGTTCAGTAACCGAGCCATCCGGCTCTTGCATGTATATATTAATATTGTTTTCCATTTTTCAGCTTACTTATATTGATTCACAAATATAGTAGAAAGCTTAAAATTCTGAAACTCCGTTTACGGTTGTATATTTCATGGTATATTTCACACCTGGGTTCATGTAAGAATAAGCGCTGTGGCTCATTAATGCAGCCTCGTGGAAACCACAAAGAATCAATTTTAGTTTATTGGTGTAAGTGTTGATATCGCCAATAGCGTAAATTCCAGGAATGTTTGTCGAATAATCATCAACGTTAACCTCAATTGCACTTTTGTTAATATTTAAATTCCAGTCTTCAATCGGGCCTAATTTAGGACTCAAACCAAACAAAGGAATTAAATGATCAGCCTCTACCACTGTTTTTTCCATGGTACGGTTCTGCACAATTTCAACTTGCTCTAACTTATCAGTTCCTTGTACTGCTTGCAGATTGCTGTTTAAAATTAAATTGATTTTTCCGCTTTCTGCTAAAGCCATTACTTTAGCAACCGAATCTGGAGCACCACGGAAACTTTCGCTTCTGTGCACTAAAGTTAATTCAGAACAAACTTCTGCCAAATAAATGGTCCAGTCTAATGCAGAGTCGCCACCACCGGCAATTACCATTTTCTGGTCGCGGTACTTCTCCGGGTCAAGGATCATATAGTTTACACCTTTACCGTTCTCAAAGTTCTCTAAATTTTCTACAGCTGGTTTACGTGGCTCAAAGCAACCTAAACCACCGGCAATTACCACAACTTTAGCTTCGATAACGGTACCCATGTTGGTTGTTAAAACGAAGTCTGCTTCGCCTCTCTTTTCTAAACCTTCAATACGCTCGCCTAAAGTAAAGGTTGGATGGAAAGGTTTCGCCTGTTCCATTAAATTATCGATAAGTTCCTGAGCCAACACAGAAGGATAACCAGGGATATCGTATATCGGTTTTTTAGGGTAAATTTCAGACAGCTGACCACCAACCTGAGGAAGGTAATCAATTAAATGACAACGCATTTTTAATAAACCGGCTTCAAAAATGGCAAATAAACCAACCGGACCAGCGCCTATTACGGCTATATCAGTAGTGATCATTAAAGAAAAATTTGACGCAAAGTTACAAAATAAAGTCTTATCAATTCTGCTATTTAGAAATATTCTAGATAATTTTGCAATCCTATTATATTCAGTATTTTATATGCTTTGAGCTAATTGAAAACAAAAGTTAAAGGTTTTTAGTGGTTTAAAGCAAATTATAATTGGTCTATGGGTTTAGTGGGGAAAATATAATAATGACATATTAGAAGCATAATTTTCCGTGATGAGTAATACAAGATATCGTCATTTCGAGCGGAGTGCAACGCAGTCGAGAAATCTGTCTGGATAGACCTCTCCATTTCGCTATGCTCCAGTCGAGATGACGACATTCTATGGAGTTCAGAATGACAAAAAATACGCTACCAACTCATTCCTAAATTCTGGAATACAAAGCTCCATACATCAGCCGCCTCTTCAATCATTTTCGTTGTCGGCTTGCCTGCTCCATGACCCGCTTTAGTTTCTATTCGGATTAAAACCGGGTTTTCACCTTTGTATTTATCCTGTAAGGTTGCCGCAAATTTAAATGAATGTGCCGGTACCACCCTGTCATCGTGATCCGCTGTGGTAATTAATGTGGCCGGATAATTCACCCCGCTTTTTATGTTATGGAGCGGTGAATATTTAATCAGGTAATCAAAATCCTCTTTTTTATCGCTGGTTCCGTATTCAACAGCCCAGCCCCAGCCTACAGTGAACTTATGGTAGCGCAACATGTCGAGCACGCCAACGGCTGGTAAAGCTACCTTGAAAAGATCAGGTCGTTGAGTCATACAAGCTCCAACTAGTAAACCGCCGTTTGAGCCGCCCGAAATGGCAATTTTAGATGGGTTGGTATATTTTTCCTTAACCAGGTATTCAGCTGCGGCAATAAAATCGTCGAAAACGTTTTGTTTTTTTGCTAACATGCCGCCTTTGTGCCAGGCTTCGCCATATTCGCTCCCGCCCCGTAAACTCGGTTGAACGTAAATGCCACCACGCTCTAAAAATAACATCCTTGACAGGCTGAACCCCGGCGTTAAACTAATCTGGAAACCGCCGTATGCATAAAGATAAACCGGGTTATTGCCATCCAGTTTGATGCCTTTTTTGTGTACAATGAACATGGGTACTTTAGTGCCATCCTTTGATGGATAAAATACTTGTTTGGTTTCAAAATCGTCTGTATTGAACTTTAATTCTGACTTTTTATATAAAATCGATTCAGCTTTGCCCACATCGTAACGGTAGATGGTGCCGGGAATGGTGAAATTGGAAAAGGTGTAAAAAAATTCTTTATCTTCTTTGTAGCCTCCAAAGCCTCCAACAGTTCCAATTGCTGGTAGTTTTACTTCGCCAATTTTCTTTCCTGTTAAATCAAACTGAATAATATTGGTGCTTGCATCTTTTAAGTAAGAAGCCCAAAGAAATCCTCCGCCAGTTCCAATACCTTCTAAAGCCAATTTCGATTCAGGAATAATCTTCTGCCAGTTTTTAGGATCTGAATTTTTAGGATCAACCAAAACCACTTGTTTGTTCTCCGCACCAAGGTCGGTGTTTACCAGTAGTTTATCACCAATATTATCAACAACACTGTGGTTGTTTTCGAAGCCCTTAACCAGTAGGGCAATTTTGCTTCCGGGTGCTTTTAAGTCCTGGTAATATAGTGCATTGCCTGAAGTGCCGGCACTGGCATAAACCACCAGAAAACGTTCATCTTCGGTAACATTGGCTCCGAAATATAGATTTGGATTGGTTTTATCTTCAAAAATTAACTGATCATTTTGTTGCTGATCGCCCAATTTATGGAAATACACTTTTTGGTATTTATTGGCTGCAGAAAGATCGGTTCCTTTAGCAGGTTCGTCAAATTTACTGTAGTAAAAACCATCGCCTTTCCAGGCTGCGCCAGAAAATTTTGTCCATTTTAGCTCATCGGCTAATTTGGTTTTGCTGGCTATTTCTATTATGTAAATATTGCTCCAGTCTGATCCAGCTTGCGCAACCGAATAGGCCAGGTATTTTTTATCGTGAGAGAAGCCCAAAAGCGAAACGGCTGCTGTTCCATCTTTTGTGAGTGTATTTGGATCAAGAAAAACTTCTTCTTTGCCATCTAATCCTTTTTTAATAAACCAGATACTTTGGTTTTGAAGGCCATCATTTTTTGTGAAAAAATAATATTCGCCAACCTTAAATGGAGCTGATTCTTTCGGGTAGTTCCAGATTTCAGTTAAGCGTTTTTTAATGTCCGCACGATAGGGGATTTGCTCGAGATAGTTTTGGGTAACCTTATTTTCGGCTATAACCCAGGCTTTTGTCTCTATAGAGGTATCATTCTCCAGCCATCTGTAAGGGTCGGCAATAGTGGTGCCGAAATAATTATCTTTTGTGCTATCTTTCTTTGTTTCAGGGTATTTCATTAATGTTATTTTTTCTGCAGGTTTTTTGCCTTGGTTACATGCAAGCAGACTTAGTGCAAGTAAGCTTAATAGAATTTGTTTTTTCATAGTGAAACAGATTTATTTACTAATATATGTTTTTACCTTCGGCTTGATTACACTGATTAAGGTATTTTAAATTTTAGTCTTTATACTGGTTTTTCAGCCTTTACCTTCGGGTTTTTACCATTGAGAAATTAAGGGTATTAAGTTTTTTGCCACGGAAACACAGATTTACACGGAGTTTAGCTCGTTATTTTATTCTTTCGCCTTAGTCTTTCAGCTTTTTTACCTTCGGGTTGATTGCACAGATTAAGATATTTTAAGTTTTAGTCTTTGTACTGGTTTTTCAGCCTTTACCTTAGGGTTTTTACCATTGAGAAATTAAGGGCATTAAGTTTTTTGCCACGGAAACACAGATTTACACTGAGTTTGGCTCATTATTTTATTCTTTGGCCTTTAAGCTTTAGTCTTTGTGTGGTCTTCCCCTCTTTAGTCTTTTTAAGCTTTTTGCCTTACCTTTGAAAAATCCATGGCAAAAAATATTTATTTCGCTTCCGATTTTCATTTAGGTACGCCCAATTATGCCGAAAGCCGTGTCCGTGAAGCGCGCATTGTAAGTTGGTTAGATTTTATAGAACCAAATTGTGGCGAATTGTTTTTGATGGGCGATATTTTCGACTTCTGGTTCGAGTATTCGAAAGTAATTCCTAAAGGCTTTATTCGCCTGCAGGGTAAATTGGCAACTATGGCTGATGCCGGGATAAAAATCTATTTTTTTAAAGGCAACCATGATATGTGGGTGCGCGATTATTTCATTCAGGAAATCGGGATGGAAATTGTAAGTGATGAATTGATCATCGAAAGAGGAGGTAAGAAATTTTATCTACACCATGGCGACGGTTTAGGGCCTGGAGACAACAAATATAAATTCTTAAGGAAAATTTTTAGAAGCAAACTTTGTCAATGGTTGTTTGCCCGTTTGCATCCAAACCTGGGCATCGGCATTGCAAATGGATGGAGCCAGGGCAGTAGGGCTGCACAAACCGAAAAAGAAGTTTTTTTAGGCGAGGATAAAGAATGGCTGGCCATTTATGCCAAAGAACATCTGCAGAAAGCGCATTTCGATTACTTTATTTTCGGACATAGACACCTGCCGCTTGATATTGATTTGGGTAAGGGAAGCCGCTATGTAAATATTGGCGAATGGCTTAATTATAATTCTTATGGGGTTTTTGATGGTGTTGATTTAAAATTGGAATATTACAAGCCAGAGGCTTAATTTTTGAGCCGTTTAGCTATTTGGGTTGCACATCGCCTAGCTGTGCCGCCCTCTGTTCCTAAACCCGATAAAACGGGAAGCCCACAGCGCAGCGAGGACTTGAAGTGATAGCGGGGCTACTGGCCGCCATAAGTGAGGAACTGCCCATTTCCAAAACCTTTAAATAGCACTTTTCTCAGCCTAAAACTATTATTCCAACTATATAGTCTGTTTTTTTGGAAAGCAGTGTATGTAACTTTTCTTAATGTTCGTCGGGCTTTCCGTTATAGTCCCGATTTTGAAGGAAAATCGGGAGCTGCCACTACAATCCCGTTTAGTTACGCAGGTTCATGCTACTATTGAGGGTCGCATTGGGCCTAACTGCACCCTCCCTGTGTTCCTAAACCCGATAAAACGGAAAGCCCACAGCGCAGCGAGGACTTGGAGTGATAGCGGGGCTACCGGCTGCCATAGGAGAGGAACTGCTCATTTCCAAAACCTTAAATCAACTTTTTAGAATTTTTGACTAACGGACAACATATTGTTTTATTTTATCTCGCATTACGTCCAAGCGATTAACCAGTTCAAAAAGTTAACCAATTAACCTATAATCCTAAACAAACTAATTCAGCTTTTTTCCTTATTTTTGCATTTCCTGAATTTTTGGGCCTATACCCGCCGTCAGGAAATTTCAACAAGAATAAATATGTTAGATAAATTAGAAGCTATAAAGCTGCGTTGGGAAGATGTGGAAGAATCGTTGAGCAATCCGGATGTCATTCAGGATATGAAACGTTTTGCGGCTTTAAATAAAGAATATAAAGATTTAGGCAAGATTGTAGATGAATATAAAATCTACAAAAATGTAATGAGTAATATTGATGCCAACAAAGAAATTTTAGCTACAGAGAAAGATGCTGAAATGCGCGAAATGGCAAAAGAAGAACTCGATCTTTTGTTAAAACAGCAGGAAGAAATGGAAAGCAATATCCGCTTGATGTTGATTCCTAAAGACCCTGAAGATGCTAAAAATGCAGTTTTTGAGATTCGCGGAGGTACTGGTGGCGATGAAGCGGCTTTATTTGCGGGCGATTTATACCGCATGTATACCCGTTATTTCGAAACTAAGGGTTGGAAAGTGGAGACTGTTGATGTAACTGAAGGTACAGCGGGCGGTTATAAAGAGGTAATTCTGAAAGTGAATGGCGATGATGTTTATGGTCAGTTAAAGTACGAAAGTGGTGTACACCGCGTACAACGCGTGCCAGATACGGAAACGCAGGGCCGTGTGCATACCTCAGCGGCTTCAGTAGCAGTTTTACCGGAAGCAGAAGAAATTGATCTGTATATTAACCCTGCTGATATTGAGTTGCAAACTTCGCGCTCGGGCGGTGCCGGTGGACAGAACGTAAATAAGGTAGAAACCAAGGTGCAGTTAACACATAAACCGTCGGGTATTGTAGTGGTATGTCAACAAGAACGTTCTCAGTTGGGTAACCGTGTAATTGCGATGGAGATGTTGCGTAGTAAACTTTACGATATCGAATTGCAGAAAAAGAATGGTGATATTGCTGCTAAACGTAAAACAATGGTGTCAACCGGAGATCGTTCGGCTAAGATCAGAACTTATAACTATCCACAAGGACGTGTTACCGAACACCGTATCGGATTAACGATGTATAACCTGCCAAGTATTATGGATGGGGATATCCAGGAGATTATTGACGCACTCCAGTTCGCAGAAAATGCAGAGAAGATGCAGGAAGGTGCTGTAGGTTAAGGAGTTAAATATTTTTGAAAAAAAAGTTTGCGAATTAAAATATAGTCTCTATATTTGCAACCTCGAAAGAGACAAGAGGTTCGAACTTTAAAGAAGAACAAAAGGAGTGGTAGTTCAGCTGGTTAGAATGCCTGCCTGTCACGCAGGAGGTCGCGGGTTCGAGTCCCGTCCATTCCGCAACAAAAGCCTTAACTTGCAAAAGTTGAGGCTTTTTTGTTTAATGCCCCCAAGAATCCCGCTTGCTCCCTTTCCTTAATAACAAACTGAACAACCGAAATCACTAAAAATATTTTAGAAAAGGGTAACTTTGTTGATAGTCGAATATCCTTGATGATTAATAAAAAATGCTTTTAAAGCTAGCCGATACCTTCAACAAATTAATTTTGCTCTCAGCTTGCCTTGGAATTTATGTTGTCTTTTACAAATTTCAATGGATCACAAATGAAATAAAGTTTAATGAGCGTTTATGGAACCCCGCATGGATGTTGTTTGGACCACTGCTCCATCTTGCTTTACGATCTCTATCTGGGCCCCGAACGACCAGTAAAGATGGCTTACATTTAATACCGGCGGCGCTTACCACGGTTCTCTATGCATATGTATGGTTTACCACAATCTTTCATTATACATGGGCCAGTAGCTCATTTGCGCTTTACCAAAATTCCTATTTGGTGATCTCTATATCACTAATAACATACAGCTGCCTGACACTCAATAAACTGTACTCGGCAAAAAATACACTTGCTGCCGACCTGCTGGTCATGTGCGCTGCCATATATATCATCATTGCCACACTAATGATCCTGATGTATTTATGCTGGAACGTATTTAAAATTGACATGCGGATTGACTACCGTTTCTTTAGTTATTTTCTGTTATTGAGCATGAGTTTCCTGGTTTTTCGATACCTGGCGAATGCGCCAAAAGCGCTTCCAGCGAAGCTGGAAGACGCCGTAACACCTATGTATGCTAATTCGCAGTTGAGTACTGAGATGGCAGAGCGCTACAGAAAAATGATCACCGACTGCTTTGACAACACAAATATTTATCTCAAATCCGACCTGTCATTGGAGCTTCTTTCTAAAACATTAGACATCCCAAAACACCTGCTCTCTCAAATATTTACGGTGCACATGAAGCTCACATTTTATAAGTTCGTAGCTCAGTATAGAATCAGCTATGCTATTGAACAAATGAAATCCAGCAACGGCATGCTTACCATTGAATCTTTAGCTTATGAATGCGGTTTCAACTCAAAAACGTCTTTCAATAAATATTTTAAGCAAATCACTAATTTAACACCACAAGAATACCAGCGAACTTACTTAGATCCTCAGCGTACCCCTTAGCACCTATGAATGAACCGGCAATATTCCCACTGATTCCCTACCTGCTATTGTTGACAGGAACTGTTAGTGCGATAAACATCTATATCGGATTTGAATACAACAAAAAAGATTTGTTTGGAAAAGTCATCAACGCATTTTCCATATTTGTGTTTTTCCATGCATTTTATGTCTTTTATCTGGAGAATTTCTACATACACGAGCGGTGGTTGGATAGGATGATGCCTTTCATATTTGTCTACGGTCCTTTTCTTTACTTTGCGCTTCGGGCAATGAAAGGAAAGACGATTTCTACGGGTAGGGTATTGATTCATTTAACCCCATTCGCAATCTTCTTCGTTATCTTTATCCATTCGGCAATCTACGGTTGGTATAAGGATCCCCATATTTTCAAGCCAGTGATGCGAATAAGTGCATTGTGCTCGGTATGCTCTCTTTTAGGCTACACCTTTACGGGCATCTTTAGTAACGGAAGCAATGCAATCCTGCACATGAAGCGGAAACGTAATATCATATTAGTGGGCGGAATTATGATGCTGTTTGTCAGTATGTTCTTTATTGCTGTAAGCATCTCCATAGCTAAACATGGTACTGCCGCACAAAGCAGCTATGTGTTTCGAACAACTATTTATACGTTCATGCTGATTATCACAGTCCTGATTCTCGGTTATCTGAAAAATATGTTCCTTAAGATTCACCGCGCTGATGGCGAGCGACCTTTAGAGGATGCTCTTGATAAAGACGCAACCCCTTTATATGCCAAGTCGAAATTATCGGATCTCCAGCTGCAGGAATATACTTCCAGACTTAATGATCTGATGGATGCGCAAAAACCTTACCTTGATCCGTCTCTTTCCCTGGAAAATCTTGCACTCCAACTTAAAATTCCAGCCCACCACCTTACGCAAACATTCAATTTGCAGCTGCAGACCAATTTTACCAGCTTCGTTAACAAGCACCGCATAGCATATGCTTGCCATATGCTCGATAATAAATCCGGGAGCAAGCTAACTATAGAACAACTTGCTCTCGCAAGTGGCTTTAATTCAAAGATTTCGTTTAATAGAAACTTCAAATTGATAGTTGGCCTCACGCCTTCAGAGTACCTGCAAGAGGTCACATCAACATAGATCATCCATGTGGGAAGTACGCCTGCCCATATGGATGATCCGTTACTAATGCCTGCATAAGTCATCTTTGCGCCCACTTAACGCTCCCCTATGTGTAAGGGGAAAGATAAACTTATCGCATGGAAAAATTTTTACTTTATTTAAAACGAAACTTACGATTTCGGTACGCAATTGGATTGCTCGTTGCTCTAACTTTTTTCGTAAACAACGCCAGGGCACAATATGCCATTGGCGGAACAGCTGGCGATCTTACCAAAGCTGTATACTGGCTTACCTGGGATAATGCTACCCTGACTGAAAAGCCAGCTGCTTTTAACAGTAACAATGTGGTAAATGGTACGTACCGCTGGATGTTCTCCCCAACAGTCCGCATTACGGCCATCATTTCTAACCGCACTACTAATGCTGGCGGAAATATGGTAGCCTATACGCCTGGTCAATATTCCGGTGATGGGCTCGACCTGATCTATTCTGGAAACGGACTTACTAAGCCCAATTCCAGAGGTGTGGTAAATTCGGGTCTTGCTACCACAACCGGCGCAACAATCAAGTTCGATATCGACGTAAAAGTTGATATCTTGATGAACGGGGTCTGGACAAATATTACTTACCCAGGTATGGTGATCGGCGATGCTGAATCTATTGATGCTGGTGGTGAATATATCCAGGGAACATCGCCTTCTTCTATTGCCTGGCAGCTGCTAAACAAGCGTACCAATGGTAACGCTAATGATGACCACTATAGAATGTTGCTCTCTAATGCAGGTAAGAAATTTAAACTTTCTGCTAACCTTACGCCAGGCAATTTTGGTATCCAGGCAGTTATGTTTGCCCACAATGCAAGCAACCTGCTGGATGTAGAGATGAAAGGTTCTGGTATTACCGCCATGGCTATCGGTTTTGTCTTGCCTTTTGATCTTGGGGATGCCCCGATTTCTTATGGTGATAAAGTTGGCCATTATATTGATAAATTTTTGATCACCGATTATTTTCCTGGTGACGGCGATTATGCCACTGTTAATTACCCTACTACACCATTAACGCCTGAGGCTACAGTGTATATCGGTTCGCCAAATGTAGATGCGGATGGTCTGGGTGCTCATGGGCCCCTGGCTAATGCAGATAACAATACGCAGAATAATGATGAAAACACGATTGATGCTTCGGCATTAGCCGACGTTAAGGTGAATCAGGCTGGGGATTATGTCATTAGATTTCCGGTTACTAATACTAAAAACGTACCTGCTGTGGTACGTGGGTGGGTCGACTTTGATGGGGATGGTATTTTTTCTCCCAATGAAATGATCAGTGTTACTGTTCCGGCCAATGCTTCCAATTATACAGTAACGCTTACTTATCCTAATGCGTCTTTTATTAATGACATCAAAACCGGGCCGCTCTATGCACGGATCAGAATAACAACAAGTACTCTAATTGATGATCCTGCTACGCCGGTAGATGAGCGAAGTACGTCGTTCGCTGCCGATGGTGAAACAGAAGATTACAAGCTGAAAGATATTATTGGTCCGTCAATTTCTGGAAATGTGATTAACGACGGAAACGGCCTGAGTGATAATCAAATCTCCGGAACAGGAATCAACACGCTCGGCGGATCTCCACTATACGCTTACTTATTAGATAACACGAATAAAATTATTGCTAAAACGCCTGTTGCCGCTGATGGCAGCTATCAATTTGCCAACCTGAATAAGGGGACGTATAGTGTGGCTATTTCTACTGTTAATGTGCCGGTAAACGGAACCAATACAATAGCTAATATCCCGCCAACAATACCCACTGGCTGGAATGCTGTAGGTGATGCGTTTGGAGTTAACAACAGTCAGACGGGGTTTGAAACTGGTGTGCCTGACATGCGGGTTACAGTAGTGATACCTGGTTTAAGCATGGATGTAACAGCGGTAAACTTTGCCGTTGATCAGGTTCCGGTTGCTGTAAACGATGGAGTATCTACTACTATAGACACTGACTTGATTATTGACGTTCTTGCAAACGATACGGATCCAAACGGTAACGCAACAATCAATAAAACAACAGTTTTACTATTTAACCCAACAACAAATACCTATAGTACCAGTCTTACGGTAGCCAACCAGGGTGTTTATACCGTTGATCCGGCAACTGGACAAGTTACCTTTAACCCTGAGCCTGCCTTTATCGGTATTGCAACGCCGGTTAAATACACGGTAAAAGACAATGCAGGTGTTGTAAGTAATCAGGGTACAATTACTGTCCGCATTAAACCGGTTGGTGTTGATGATGCTAGTTTAACTGCATTGAACACTCCGGTTACAACAGTTGTAAAATCTAACGATGGTGTCAGTGCATCGGGTACCACTGTTAGTAAAGTGGCTAATCCAACGCACGGTTCTGTTGTGGTTAATGGTGATGGAACAATTACCTATACGCCAACAAATGGTTATATCGGTACGGATACATACACCTACAAACTTACTACGGGCGATCTGGTAGATTCTGACCCGATTACGGTAACGATCACCATTGGTACCAATCCGAAAATATCTTTAGTTAAATCGATAACGAATACGGGTAGCGGTGCTGGTGGCACTTTCAAACTTGGTGATGTGATTAATTACAGCTTTAAAGTCAAAAACGAAGGGGATGTAATATTGAACACGGTCGCTTTAGCTGAAAGTCTGCCTTTTGTTACCTTAACTGGCCCTACGGGCGATACTGGTAACGATCAGTTGCTTAGTGTTAGCGAAGTATGGACTTACTCAGGTACATATACGGTTACTCAGGCTAATGTTGATGCTGGTAAGGTAACAAACCAGGCTACTGTTACTGCTAAGGATCCAATCAATACACCTGTAAGTGATATTTCGGGATCTACTGCTTTAAATGATACGCCTACTGAAACGATCATCACACAAACCCCGGTTATTAAATTAACTAAAACCGGAACTTACGCAGATACCAATGGCGATGGTAAAGTAAACCTTGGCGACAAGATCAGCTATACTTTCAAAGTTGAAAATACTGGTAACGTAACGGTCAGCGATATCGTTATTACTGACCCCAAAGTAACCGTAACCGGTGGTCCGGTAACTTTACTTCCTGGTGCAGCAGACTTAACTACATTTACTGCTTCTTATACGGTAACACAGGCCGATATTGATAAAGGTGCAGTTTACAACATTGCAACAGCAACGGGTAAAGATCCTAAAGGAAACAACGTTACCGATCAGTCTGAAAGTGGTAACCCTTCAGGTCCGGGTACGCCTCCTGTTGATCCTGCCTGTCCGGATTGTACAATTACACCACTTCCACAAACTCCGGTTATTAAATTAACTAAAACCGGAACGTATGCAGATACCAATGGCGACGGTAAAGTAAACCTTGGCGACAAGATCAGCTATACTTTCAAAGTTGAAAATACGGGTAACGTAACGGTAAGTGATATCGTTATTACTGACCCTAAAGTAACCGTAACCGGTGGACCGGTAACTTTACTTCCTGGCGCAGCAGACTTAAATACATTTACTGCTTCTTATACTGTAACACAGGCCGATATTGATAAAGGTGCTGTTTACAACATTGCAACAGCAACGGGTAAAGATCCTAAAGGAAACAATGTTACCGATCAGTCTGAAAGCGGTAACCCTTCAGGTCCTGGTACGCCTCCTGTTGATCCTGCCTGTCCGGATTGCACAATCACACCACTTCCACAAACTCCGGTTATTAAATTAACTAAAACCGGAACGTATGCAGATACCAATGGCGACGGTAAAGTAAACCTTGGCGACAAGATCAGCTATACTTTCAAAGTTGAAAATACTGGTAACGTAACGATGAGTGACATCGTTATTACTGACCCTAAAGTAACCGTAACTGGCGGACCGGTAACATTACTTCCTGGTGCTGCCGACTTAAATACATTCACTGCTTCTTATACTGTAACACAGGCCGATATTGATAAAGGTGCTGTGTACAACATTGCAACAGCAACTGGTAAAGATCCTAAAGGCAACAACGTTACCGATCAGTCTGAAAGTGGTAACCCTTCAGGTCCTGGTACGCCTCCTGTTGATCCTGCCTGTCCGGATTGTACAATCACACCACTTCCACAAAGCCCGGTTATTAAATTAACTAAAACCGGAACTTACGCAGATACCAATGGCGATGGTAAAGTAAACCTTGGCGACAAGATCAGCTATACTTTCAAAGTTGAAAACACTGGAAACGTAACAGTGAGTGACATCGTTATTACTGACCCTAAAGTAACCGTAACTGGTGGCCCGGTAACTTTACTTCCTGGTGCAGCCGACCTGTCAAGCTTCACTGCTTCTTATACGGTAACACAGGCCGATATTGATAAAGGTGCTGTGTACAACATTGCAACAGCAACGGGTAAAGATCCTAAAGGAAACAATGTTACCGATCAATCTGAAAGTGGTAACCCTTCAGGTCCTGGTACGCCTCCTGTTGATCCTGCCTGTCCGGATTGTACGATTACCCCACTTCCACAAACTCCTGTTATTAAATTAACTAAAACCGGAACTTACGCAGATACCAATGGCGATGGTAAAGTAAACCTTGGCGACAAGATCAGCTATACTTTCAAAGTTGAAAACACTGGAAACGTAACAGTGAGTGACATCGTTATTACTGACCCTAAAGTAACCGTAACTGGTGGCCCGGTAACTTTACTTCCTGGTGCAGCAGACCTGTCAAGCTTCACTGCTTCTTATACGGTAACACAGGCCGATATTGATAAAGGCGCTGTTTACAACATTGCAACAGCAACAGGTAAAGATCCTAAAGGAAACAATGTTACCGATCAATCTGAAAGTGGTAATCCTTCAGGTCCTGGTACGCCTCCTGTTGATCCTGCCTGTCCGGATTGCACGGTTACTCCACTTCCACAAAGCCCGGTTATTAAATTAACTAAAACCGGAACGTATGCAGATACCAATGGCGACGGTAAAGTAAACCTTGGCGACAAGATCAGCTATACTTTCAAAGTTGAAAATACTGGTAACGTAACGATGAGTGACATCGTTATTACTGACCCTAAAGTAACCGTAACTGGCGGACCGGTAACATTACTTCCTGGTGCTGCCGACTTAAATACATTCACTGCTTCTTATACTGTAACACAGGCCGATATTGATAAAGGTGCTGTGTACAACATTGCAACAGCAACTGGTAAAGATCCTAAAGGAAACAATGTTACCGATCAGTCTGAAAGTGGTAATCCTTCAGGTCCTGGTACGCCTCCTGTTGATCCTGCCTGTCCGGATTGCACGGTTACTCCACTTCCACAAACCCCGGTCATTAAATTAACTAAAACCGGAACTTATGCAGATACCAACGGTGACGGTAAAGTAAACCTTGGCGACAAGATCAGCTATACCTTCAAAGTTGAAAATACTGGTAACGTAACGGTAAGTGACATCGTTATTACTGACCCTAAAGTAACAGTAACCGGTGGTCCGGTAACTTTACTTCCTGGTGCTGCCGACTTAACTACATTTACTGCTTCTTACACGGTAACACAAGCGGATATTGATAAAGGTGCTGTTTACAACATTGCAACAGCAACGGGTAAAGATCCTAAAGGCAACAACGTTACCGATCATTCTGAAAGTGGTAACCCTTCAGGTCCTGGTACACCTCCTGTTGATCCTGCCTGTCCGGATTGCACGGTTACTCCACTTCCACAAACTCCGGTTATTAAATTAACTAAAACCGGAACTTACGCAGATACCAATGGCGATGGTAAAGTAAACCTTGGCGACAAGATCAGCTATACTTTCAAAGTTGAAAACACTGGAAACGTAACAGTGAGTGACATCGTTATTACTGACCCTAAAGTAACCGTAACTGGTGGCCCGGTAACTTTACTTCCTGGTGCAGCAGACCTGTCAAGCTTCACTGCTTCTTATACGGTAACACAGGCCGATATTGATAAAGGCGCTGTTTACAACATTGCAACAGCAACAGGTAAAGATCCTAAAGGAAACAATGTTACCGATCAATCTGAAAGTGGTAATCCTTCAGGTCCTGGTACGCCTCCTGTTGATCCTGCCTGTCCGGATTGCACGGTTACTCCACTTCCACAAAGCCCGGTTATTAAATTAACTAAAACCGGAACGTATGCAGATACCAATGGCGACGGTAAAGTAAACCTTGGCGACAAGATCAGCTATACTTTCAAAGTTGAAAATACTGGTAACGTAACGATGAGTGACATCGTTATTACTGACCCTAAAGTAACCGTAACTGGCGGACCGGTAACATTACTTCCTGGTGCTGCCGACTTAAATACATTCACTGCTTCTTATACTGTAACACAGGCCGATATTGATAAAGGTGCTGTGTACAACATTGCAACAGCAACTGGTAAAGATCCTAAAGGCAACAACGTTACCGATCAGTCTGAAAGTGGTAACCCTTCAGGTCCTGGTACGCCTCCTGTTGATCCTGCCTGTCCGGATTGTACAATCACACCACTTCCACAAAGCCCGGTTATTAAATTAACTAAAACCGGAACTTACGCAGATACCAATGGCGATGGTAAAGTAAACCTTGGCGACAAGATCAGCTATACTTTCAAAGTTGAAAACACTGGAAACGTAACGGTGAGTGACATCGTTATTACTGACCCTAAAGTAACCGTAACTGGCGGACCGGTAACATTACTTCCTGGCGCAGCAGACTTAAATACATTTACTGCTTCTTATACGGTAACACAGGCCGATATTGATAAAGGTGCTGTTTACAACATTGCAACAGCAACTGGTAAAGATCCTAAAGGCAACAACGTTACCGATCAGTCTGAAAGTGGTAACCCTTCAGGTCCTGGTACGCCTCCTGTTGATCCTGCCTGTCCGGATTGTACAATCACACCACTTCCACAAAGCCCGGTTATTAAATTAACTAAAACCGGAACTTACGCAGATACCAATGGCGATGGTAAAGTAAACCTTGGCGACAAGATCAGCTATACTTTCAAAGTTGAAAACACTGGAAACGTAACAGTGAGTGACATCGTTATTACTGACCCTAAAGTAACCGTAACTGGTGGCCCGGTAACTTTACTTCCTGGTGCAGCCGACCTGTCAAGCTTCACTGCTTCTTATACGGTAACACAGGCCGATATTGATAAAGGTGCTGTGTACAACATTGCAACAGCAACGGGTAAAGATCCTAAAGGAAACAATGTTACCGATCAATCTGAAAGTGGTAACCCTTCAGGTCCTGGTACGCCTCCTGTTGATCCTGCCTGTCCGGATTGTACGATTACCCCACTTCCACAAACTCCTGTTATTAAATTAACTAAAACCGGAACTTACGCAGATACCAATGGCGATGGTAAAGTAAACCTTGGCGACAAGATCAGCTATACTTTCAAAGTTGAAAACACTGGAAACGTAACAGTGAGTGACATCGTTATTACTGACCCTAAAGTAACCGTAACTGGTGGCCCGGTAACTTTACTTCCTGGTGCAGCAGACCTGTCAAGCTTCACTGCTTCTTATACGGTAACACAGGCCGATATTGATAAAGGCGCTGTTTACAACATTGCAACAGCAACAGGTAAAGATCCTAAAGGAAACAATGTTACCGATCAATCTGAAAGTGGTAATCCTTCAGGTCCTGGTACGCCTCCTGTTGATCCTGCCTGTCCGGATTGCACGGTTACTCCACTTCCACAAAGCCCGGTTATTAAATTAACTAAAACCGGAACGTATGCAGATACCAATGGCGACGGTAAAGTAAACCTTGGCGACAAGATCAGCTATACTTTCAAAGTTGAAAATACTGGTAACGTAACGATGAGTGACATCGTTATTACTGACCCTAAAGTAACCGTAACTGGCGGACCGGTAACATTACTTCCTGGTGCTGCCGACTTAAATACATTCACTGCTTCTTATACTGTAACACAGGCCGATATTGATAAAGGTGCTGTGTACAACATTGCAACAGCAACTGGTAAAGATCCTAAAGGAAACAATGTTACCGATCAGTCTGAAAGTGGTAATCCTTCAGGTCCTGGTACGCCTCCTGTTGATCCTGCCTGTCCGGATTGCACGGTTACTCCACTTCCACAAACCCCGGTCATTAAATTAACTAAAACCGGAACTTATGCAGATACCAACGGTGACGGTAAAGTAAACCTTGGCGACAAGATCAGCTATACCTTCAAAGTTGAAAATACTGGTAACGTAACGGTAAGTGACATCGTTATTACTGACCCTAAAGTAACAGTAACCGGTGGTCCGGTAACTTTACTTCCTGGTGCTGCCGACTTAACTACATTTACTGCTTCTTACACGGTAACACAAGCGGATATTGATAAAGGTGCTGTTTACAACATTGCAACAGCAACGGGTAAAGATCCTAAAGGAAACAACGTTACCGATCAGTCTGAAAGCGGTAACCCTTCAGGTCCTGGTACGCCTCCTGTTGATCCTGCCTGTCCGGATTGCACGGTTACACCACTTCCACAAACTGGTGCTTTGGTACTTGTTAAAAAGGTAACTAACGTGGGAACTGGTGTACAGGGTGCTTTCGTGTTAAACAACAACATCGAATACACCTTCACGATCACTAATACAGGAAACACAACATTGAGCAATATTGTTCTTAATGATCCTTTGATCTTTGCTGGTACAAAAGTGATCCCTGGAGCACTTGCACCAGGTGCCACGGTAACTCATAAGGAAACTTATAAAATTACAGCTGCAGATATTGATAACGGAAAGGTAACAAACACAGCAGTGGCAACGGCCAAAGATCCTAAAGGCAACGATGTGAAAGACACATCGGGTACAGATACCGACAATGATACGGCTACGGAAACACCTTTAGCTAAGCCGCCTGTAGCGAAAGATGACGCTGGTAAAACGCAGCAAAATAAACCGGTAACCGTCAATGTTCAAACTAATGATCTTCCTGGAAGCAAGCCTTTAGTGCCTGCAAGTACAACTGTGATTACCAATCCTGCTCATGGTACGGTTAAGGTGAATACAGATGGTACAGTAAATTATACACCTGATAACGGATATACCGGAACGGATACTTTTACATATACCGTCACCGATGAAAACGGTCAGGTTTCTAACACTGCAACGGTAACAATTACGGTGATTCCTTCTAAACCGATCGCAATTGATGATCATGCAGAAACGGAATACAATAAGCCGGTATCAATTCCTGTACTTACCAACGACAGGATCGACGGATCTCCATTCGACAGATCGACGGTTGAAGTTATCTCGTCTCCGGCGCATGGAACACTGGTAGTTAATGTTGACGGAACTGTAATCTATACGCCATATAGCGGCTACACCGGGAAAGATCAGTTTACTTACCGCGTAAAAGACGAGAATGGAAACTGGACCAATGTGGCTATCGCGACTATCGATGTAACGGGCTTCTTTATACCTAATGTGTTTACGCCTAATGGTGATGGAAAGAATGATCTGTTCGTAATCGTAGGTATCGAAAACTACCAACAGGTAGAAATAGCAATCTTTAACAGATGGGGTAATGAAGTATACCGTAACAGCAACTACAAAAACACATGGGACGGTCAGGGCCTAAACGCAGGCACCTATTACTACATGATCACGCTGAGAAACGGCAACGATAAGCAGATTAAAAAAGGTTGGGTTTTAATTAAAAAATAAGTATAGGCCGGGCAACCGGCCATATCAAAAAAGCTATGAAGATAAAAGGCATAAATAAATTAATACTGGTAGCAGCTTTGCTATGTTGTGGAACTACTCCGGTTCTTGCGCAGCAGAACATCCAGTTTACACAATATATTTTCAATTCATTGAGCGTAAACCCTGCTTATGCCGGTTATAAGGAGGAATGGTTTGCCCAGATGGCCCTCAGAAGCCAATGGACAGGGATTCAAGGTGCTCCGAGGACCGGGCAGATTTCTATCGATGGGGTTCTGGATCCGTATACGAAAAGAATGGGCCTGGGCTTACAGATTACGGCTGATAAGCTCGGTCCGCAATCGGCAAATTCTGCTTATGTCAATTATGCGTACCGAATCCGGTTAAATGATGAGGACACAAGAAGATTAAGTTTTGGTGTTGGTGTCGGCCTCACACAATATGGCTTAGATGGAAGCATGCTTAACCCGGTAGATGGTGGTGATCAATCGCTGCCGGTTGGTAAAATCAGCAATATCATTCCTGATGCCAGGTTTGGAGTGTACTACTCGAGTCCTAAATTTTATATTGGCGCGTCTGTAATGGATCTATTTTCTAAATCCTACGACAATGCAATCTTCCGTTGGAGTGATGGTAGTAATGAAAATATCAGGCGCCAGCGTCATATGTATTTGATTACGGGCATGTTGGTCGATCTGAATGAAGATACTAAACTGCGCCCGAGTATTATGATTAAAGAGGATTTTAAAGGGCCAACCAGTTTAGATGTAGGCGCAATGGTCATCTTCGGTGGCAAAGTATGGTTCGGTGGGGCATACCGCACGGGTGTAAAAACCTGGAAGAAAAAATATACTGATGGACAGGATCTTAGTCAATTGAACGCAATTTCAGGCATCGCCCAATTTTATGTGGACAAACGTTTTCGCATCGGCTATTCTTACGATTATGCGCTGAGTAGGCTCGGAAGCATCTCAAACGGTACGCACGAGATCACCCTCGGTATGACCTTCCCACGGAAGGATATTCGTTTACTGAGTCCAAGATTTTTTTAATATGATACTTTGTTACATCCTAAAAGCAACAGCCGGCGTGGTCTGGCTGATGTTATTATCCATCTTAGTCGTGTCGGCTTTCGTTATTGGCCTGGTAGAATTAATAGAACACATTAAGATCACTTTAACCAAAAATTAATATGAACAACCATTATAGGAAATTTAGTTTAGTCGTTGTTGTCCTCTCAATCCTGCTCGGATCGGCAAATGCTCAAGAACAACCCGGGGTCCGTGAAAGGGCTCAGATGCTTTTAAATCAATATAGCTATGCAAACGCTGCCACCCTAATCCAAAAACTGGTGGACAAGGATAATCCGCGACTTAAAGACCTTGAAAATCTCGCACTGTGTTACCGCAATATGAACGACTTTGAGGCTGCGGAAACCTGGTACTCGCGCGTTATCGCTATGCCTGAAAGTTCGGCCATCAACCTACTCTATTATGGCGAAATGCTGAAAGCAAATCTTAAATACGCAGAGGCAAAAAAGGTGTTTGCTGACTATGCCACTAAGATCGGCCTTACGCCTCAGGTGGCCTTGCAACTTGCAGGTTGCGACTCTGCCATTACCTGGATGGCAAATCCGCTCTCCTACCAGATTAGAAATGAAACGGGGGTAAACACACCGCTTTCGGAGTTCTCAGCCTACCCTGTGGGAAAACTTGTGTATTTTACCGGAGAGCCGGAAAACAAAGGATTGAACAAAACTTATGGCTGGACGGGAAATAGCTTTCTTAAAATCTATGCCTCAATGTCGGATATGGAGCATAACCTCACTAATCCTGTGGTGATAAAATCAGGCCTTAATGATGCTCCGTTTCATCAGGGACCGCTCGTATCGGACAAGTCCCAAAACGTTTTTTACGTTACCCGCACTTACACGGGCAGCGAGGGTGAAGTGGGTAAAGCTGGCAAACGAAAATATAAAACAAGTAACCTCGAACTTTATATTTACACTAAGAATAAGCAGACGGGGAATTACCAGGTGCAGCCTTTTGCGTATAACAAACCTAAAGAATACTCCGTGGGTCATGCAAGTCTGAGTTCCGACGAAAAAACGCTGTATTTTGTGTCTGATATGCCCGGAACATTGGGCGGAACAGATATCTGGTATAGCGACCTGCAGTCTGACGGTACCTGGGGAAAACCTATTAATGTAGGGCCATCGGTAAATACTGCTGGCAACGAAATGTTTCCTTCGGTAAGTGAAACTGGTACACTATACTTTTCTACAGACGGATTGCCCGGAATGGGCGGCCTGGATATTTTCAGCAGCAAGGGTAATAAATCCAACTGGACGAAAGCAGTAAATTTAAGGTATCCTGTTAACTCTGCTGCAGATGACTTTGCTTTCTTTACCACCGGGCCAACCCCCGATGGAATTACCGGATATCTGGCATCTAACCGTAAAGGTGGACAGGGTTCTGACGACATCTATACGTTCAACTATTCCCGTCCGAAAATTATTCTCGCGCTACGTGGGGTAGCGTTTAACAAGAAAACTCAGGAACGCCTTTCTGATGTGACAGTTACCCTGTCGAAGGACGGATCAGGTATCGTAGCAAAAAAAATCAATGAACAGGATGGTACCTTCTTCTTTCAGCTTGATAAAGAAAGCGACTATAAAGTGCTTGGAACCAAAATAAAGTTCTACGCAGACTCAGCAATGTTAACCACAAAAGGGCTGACAAAATCAGATACTTTATATGCCGAATTGCGCTTAGAGCCGTTGTTTGAAGAGGGTAAAACACTGAGACTTGCGAATATTCATTACGACTTTGACAAGGACAATATCCGGGCTGATGCGGCAAAAATATTGAATGAACTGGTCCGCACCATGAGGGACAACCCTACCCTGGAAATTGAACTTGCTTCTCATACAGATAGTCGTGGTGTAGATATCTACAACTTGGACCTTTCTCAACGGAGAGCAAGATCTGTAGTCAATTACCTGGTAAGCCGGGGTATCGCGAGAAGTAGGATGACTGCCAAAGGCTATGGCGAAACACGTTTGCTTAACCGCTGCTCAAATGGCGTGAGCTGTTCTACAGCAGAACATCAGCAAAATAGAAGAACAGAATTTACCATTTTAAAATATTAGTAATAACACTTTCCTACCTGGCACACCAAGGTAGGAAAGCTTGTAAATTATGGATGATAAAGCATTAAAAGAACTAAGAGCCCGCGTCTGTTTAAAAGCCGGGCTAAGTTCTGTTACTTCCTGGGATTGCAGATTTTTGTCGGAAGAGATTTCTAAGAGCACTAAAAAAATGATCAGCGCAACTACCTTGAAAAGATTTTTCGGCCTGGTAGCCGTAAAATACAAACTATCAAAATATACGCTAAGTATATTGGAGGAATATGCAGATTAACGTTTAATTTCATCAGCAAACCGTCCTTGTTTCCCATTTTGTTTTTTTGAACGAGTAATCTTCGGGATACGAGAGGGGACAATCTGTTGAGCTTATGTGTCCGAATGAATATAAAGATGAGTATGCTTATTTAAGACCTGCTTGATAGCAATATTC
The DNA here is from genome assembly GCF_019317285.1 of Pedobacter sp. D749. Lineage (NCBI taxonomy): Bacteria > Pseudomonadati > Bacteroidota > Sphingobacteriia > Sphingobacteriales > Sphingobacteriaceae > Pedobacter > Pedobacter sp. D749. The sequence goes on along the minus strand of NZ_CP079218.1, from coordinate 4,790,996 downwards.
TCAGTGATATAATCATTTTTGTTAAATAATCATTTTGATTAAAATATGTAGAATGAGGCTCAGTGTGTTACGTATTTATTAATTAAAAAGTCGGTTACTATAGTGATAAACTGAATATAGTGTATATATTTGCAGTCCCGAAAGGGAAAGAGGTTCGAACTTTAAAGAAGAACAAAAGGAGTGGTAGTTCAGCTGGTTAGAATGCCTGCCTGTCACGCAGGAGGTCGCGGGTTCGAGTCCCGTCCATTCCGCGAAAATAGTTTATATTTAACTAAAAACCTGTAAATAAAATGTTTACAGGTTTTTTCGTTTTCTGAAAACTCCAAATTATTCATTTTTTCGGATTAAGCAAAAGGTAAGCGATTCAGTGAGCACATAAAACCCATATTACCGTAGATGGAATCCCGAAAGAAACGTTAACAAAACGTAGCCTTAGCCGGGGCTGCCCATGACTTTGGGAAAAGTTGTCGCCCCAATGAATTTGAATTTACATATCTACCATTAACTTGAATTTTATTGGGATTGTTAAACAGCTTTTGGTGCTGTTTGGCGCTAAAATTTACAGGTAAAAACCGTATTTCTAACCGATTTGAGCCGCTTCAGTGCTATGGGTTTAACTGCTTGAATGTCAGAATAGAAACCTCTTTCGGATCTGGTTGAGGAACGCCTCATCAGCCTTTCGCAAAATGGTTTCGTGTTTTAAATTTTACGCCTTATGAATAACCTTGAAGCGCTGGTACAGGTAATGTACAATATTTACCTCGTACTCAACAAAGAACAACTCACCTTTACTTTTATCGATCTTTTCGGCGACCCTGATGTGCAACTCACCCGCCAGCAGGTTAAAGATTACTTAAACATTAGCGAAAGCACGTACAAACGTAAGGTAAAAGATGGCACGTTAAAGCCTGTAAAACTACCGGGTGGCGATCGTTTTTACCTGAAGGATCTGCTGGCCGCCTACCTGGAGAGCCAGCGAAAAGGCCGTATCTGAAGAAGACAGCATAAGACATTGTTTACCCTTTCTTTACCAGTTGTTTACCCTTTCTGTACACCAAGTTAACCCCAGGGTTACCCCATGGTTACCCCGGCTTTACCCTTTGGTTACCTAAAAGGTAAAGCCGGGGGCTGTTTTGGCCGATCAGTTACACTCGTTATGGTTATGCTGCCCTTAAGTTGGCTGCCACAAGTTCCCACGGTTTATACACCACGAGCTAGCTGTGACGGCCCATTTTAGCTCACAATCCCTGCAAATTGGCTCAATTTAGCTCATTTCAGTCCAAAATAAGGTGATAACGCTGCCAGGCCGCTAAGTTTGAGCATGGATTTAAACATACCGGTATAAACAGAAATCCTTTGATACAAACATTTTTTCAATAAAAAACAAAAATTATGGCAACTTATTCAAAAGGCGCAAATGGCGCATTCTCTGGCAAAGTAGGCAGTGTAATTGGCAGCAACTGGCGCAGCATCGATTACCTGAGGGGCTTGCCAAAAAAAAGCAGCAAACCCAGTACCGAACCCCAACTGGCCCAGCGTGCTAAATTTGCGCTCGCCGCGCTCTACCTGAGCCCTATTAAAGACATTTTAAACATTGGCTTTAAAGATAAACAGCTGAACAAAATTACAGGCTACAATGCAGCGGTAAAAATCTTCTTAAACCAGGCGGTTAGCGGTAGCTACCCGGATTTTGTGATCGATTTTTCGCAGGTGGTGGTTAGCAGAGGTTCGCTTTCGGTTTTTCATGGCCTTAATGCAAGCCTGCAAGGGGCAGATCTGGTACTGAACTGGCAGAGCATTTTAAACGCTACAATTCTTTTACCGATGACTCGCTTACTGTAGTGCTTTTTAACGCTACCAAAAGCATGTACCTGGTGTACGAAGACGCGCAGCGCGCCGCAATGACTTACACCGCGGTAATTGGCGCCGGCTTTAGTGGTGATGTTTTTCATGGGTGGGCTTTTGCAGTGAAACGCGATGCCATGGCCGTGGCAAACAGCCAGTACCTGGGTACCTATACCATTCCTTAGTTTAATTCATAACCCGCCCAAACCATGCAATGTTGCAGGTTTGGGCTATTTAACAGAAAAGATATGAAAACATTAAAACTGGCTTTAACGGCGCTAACGCCAAAAAGGCAACTACTCGAAAAACTGATGCTGGCCATCATCTTAATTCTAGGCTGGCTTACCCTCCCTAATTTATTAAGAACCTTCGAACCTACCGCTGCCCTGCTCGATGCAGGTATTTGGCAGCTAATTTTGCTTGGCCTGTTGTGTTATGTGGCCCTAATGCAAATTTCCTGGTGGCTTTTGTACCGCTTTTGGCTCAGCCTTGGCCTGCTTAATTTAACAGATATGGTTTTACGATTTAAACAACTCACATCATGGCAACAGTTAAGATTTTTTTGGGCATCGTTTGCTTTGCTCTTTTTAGCGGGCATAGCCTGCCTGGCCGCTATAACATAAACCAGGCGCCGAACATGGCCATGCCAGATAGGGCAAAGCTGTTGTGCATTGCAAAAAACGAAGTAGGTGTGCGCGAACTTTCCGGACACAACGATGGGCCGCGGGTAGCTACATACCTGCGTTATACAGGTGTTGAACAGGGCAGCCCCTGGTGTGCGGCTTTTGTAAGCTGGGTTTTCGGCCAGGCCGGCTACGCCGCACCACGTACACCTTGCAGCCCGGCCTTATTTCCATTCTATAAACGCACCAAACAGGTACGCCCCGCAGTAGTATTCGGCATCTACTTCAGCCACCTGAAGCGTATAGCCCACTGTGGGTTTGTGGAACGGCAGGAAGGCGGTTGGCTGATTACCATTGAAGGGAATACCAATATGGAGGGCAGCAGGGACGGAGATGGGGGGTACCGGAAACGGCGGTCAATAAAAGCCATCAAATACTTCGCCGATTGGACCAATAAGAAAGGAGTGGATGATGAAAACTGAGTTAAACCTATTGATGGCTTGTTGTATGGTACTTTCGGCATGCGGCGCCTTAAAAAGCAAAAAGTCTTTGCATACCCAAGAACTTCAATCATCCAGCCATAACGAGGAAAATACCAATCAGCAAGGCTGGGCAACAAGAAACACCCTTTTGCTTGATACCAGTAATAGCGAATATGTGGTGCAAATTACACCATTGGGGAAATTTTTCTACAATGCTGAAAATGGAGGGCTGGTAGTGGCACTTGGCCTGGCTTACTGGCTAATAAGAAAATGGCGCTTCGCCTGAAAATTAAGATGCTCCCTTTAAACAAAGTTAGGGGAGCATTTAATTCATGTTATTATCTATTTGCTGATTTTTTTTTCAACAGTTCTTCGTATGCCGGTCCCTGATCTTTTTCCGCACCATTAGCAATCTTTATTCCGGCTTTCTCAAACTCACTGATTAATCTTTTATCGAAATCTGCGATGTATGATGCAAATGATAAAGAATCTGTTTGTTCAGGAATTGTTTTAAAAGGAATATTCGGTTCTTTAAACCTGTGCAAAACGGCTTTAGTACTATCGTTTCCTTCCAAAAGAATAGAGTCACCGTAGTTTGTAATCTTGGCAACATAATCTTTGGTAAGGTATTTTAAGGAATCATTTTCTATTTTATAAGGAAGTTTGAACCGGCCCACTTTTTGATTATAGAAAACTACATTTTGCGAATCAATATCAAATTCGCTATATCCATTTGCTGTGGAAAACCGATGCCATTTTCCGATCAGTGATTTTTTATTTCCATCTATTTTTTTAGGATTTGACGAATTGCAGGCGGCGAGGATAAAAATGAAACAAGCAAGGAAATAAAGTATGGATCTCATGGTAACTAATTGTTAAATAATAAAAGCATTTTTAATCCAGGTAAGTGATCAGAATTACTTACAGTACATACTGCCGGCAATAGCCGGACAGTATGTGGTTGTGACCTTTTAAACAAATGTTTACTGTGCCCAAATGGTACAGTTGATATTGCCATTCGTATTAGAGCCCCATGTTTCTGAAACCATAATTGCAGGAATATTTAACTGACCAAGCGTATATCCGTAACTTTGCCATTTGTTGTAGTGGTTGGCAAAAGTAATAACGTGATTTTGTCCGGTAGAAGTTTTTGTAACCCTTGAGCTATAAATCTGTCTAAAACCGTCACCACCGTCGATATTTTTACCTGTCATCCATCGGGTCCATACATTATAAGCAGCACCATCGGAGTTAAATGTTCCCAGGAAAGTACCGGTATGAGGTGAAACCGAACCCCAGGTTTCATTCACATAATACTCATAATAAGGGCTTCTGCTCCATCCGTACCAGCCAAAAGTACCACCTCCGGAGTTTGAATAAGTGCTCAGGTTATAGCCTATTTTATAGGTTGTTGACCCTACCGAATAACCTTTCCCGCTGGTAAAATTACCGTTAAACCCGTTCCAGTTAATGCTGTAATTTCCGGCGGCACCATTAGCATAATTGACTGTGCCGGTTGCTCCGTCACTCTTCCAAAGCGACCAAAAGAAGCCGTTATGTGTACCCGATTGGTAGGTTTCTACCGTTGCGCCTGGTTTCGTAGAAGCAGTAACTGGCACTGGCGCCATCTTTTCGTCTTTTTTACAGCCTGTTAAACATGTAGCGCTTGCAAACACCAAGGTTGCAGCCACAACAAAAGTAACCTTCCTGGTTACACTTGTCAGTGAGTTTTGTTTTTTCATATAATGATATTGGTTAGGGAAGCAAAGTAAATGTATTTAGGTCTGATGAATGACTAATAATCGACAAATTTGTAATACAAATGTTCATACTTCGATTGTCTTCTTTGTTTTATAGTGCTGTGGCTGTTTTGTCTTGCCATTACTTGTCATTGATGCAAAGCAGATGTGAAAGCCAAATAATGGAAAAGCAAGATTGCCATTCAAAAACGTTGTCATGGAAGAAGATTGGACAAAGCAGTGTATAAGTCAGTGAATAGCTTTTTAATTTATATTAAAAAAGCTGTACCCGGGTTATGGGTACAGCTTAATTACAAAATTTACTCCGAGAAATAATTTAATCCAGCAAAGTCCAGGTTTTTCTGGCTTGTACCTGTTGTACAACCTGCTGTTCGGCAACCACAATATTTTCCTTGCGCTGCCCGATATATTCTAATCCACTCAATTTATTCCAGAGGGCTACCAACACATTCATAAATTCGTTGGCCATTACCATGCTGTTGTTAATCTGTTTATGATCGTAAACCAATTCAATGGTTTTAGCTAAAAGCTCTTCAAAGTTTCCTGGAGTTACATCTTTCCACTCGTAAAAATATTTAAGCAGCTCTTCCCGTTCACGCGGATCTATCAGTTTTATAGCTGTAAAAAAGATATGTGCCAGACTAGAAAAGTAACCTGCTAAAACAACAGGCGATTCGCGGTGTGCAATGTTTCGGTATTCGTAAAATAAACCTGCAATATAATCTACAATCTTTTCAGAAATCAGACGGATATTCTTACCAAGAGGAGTAATATTATCGCGGCCTGCTGTTTTATCAATAATCTTAAATGCAGCCAATTGTAAATCATTCAATAAAACACTGAATGACTCATAATACCTGATTAATGCCGGATGGCTTGTTATGGTTGAGCTTGGCGGGATATAATTATTGTTGATCGATAATCTGCCATTCTCATAATAAACCTGTCCAATTGTTAGAAAATAGCTGTCTGCTGTTTGCGAACTCACTTCACTTTCCGGTAAAACAGCGATGGAATAGCTTTTAGTGAGTTCAGGGTAGCGAATCGGGCTTTCTTCAGGATTTGGTGTGCCAGCGGGCGCCCGGTTAAACGGACTCACTACCAATAAAATAACGTAGTTACGCGGCTCCGACTGCCCAAAATAGTGGTTGTGTACCAGCGTGTCCATATTATCCGATTGTACAATATCAATGTGGCAACCTTCAGGTGTAATGGCATTACAATACCTTACCCTCACCTCTATATGGTTAGTTGCTTTTTCGATAATTTCGATATCATGCGAACTTTTATAACCCGCAAAAGGGGGTAAAAAACCGTAATTGCTATTGTTTAAATGTAGAGAGGCGGCATCGCGTACAAAGTCCTGCAAGTAGAGATCACTCAAGGTAAAATGATCACTGGAGAGCTTCATGCCATTAATCCAGTTAATGGATTTATATTTTAGCGGCTTTATCATGGTAGATGTTTTTAATTATAGATTAGATAAAGATAGCACTTTCTCCAACTTCATTTGGTTTGTTAATATTTTCAGATACCCGTTTAGCGTAAATCGTCATTTTTTCGGTAATTCCGTTTTCAATGATATCCAGATCCGGATCAATAAAGATATTCCGTTTAAAGAAGGAAGTTTTAATAAAGAAAATCCATTTATAATTTTCCATATCGTCGCTCCTGAATTCCACCGGACTTTTGGCAAACTTTAAATTATAATCGTCGATAAACTTGTGGAACCAGATCCCGAAGTTCATGTTTTCTACCGCTTTTACCTTTACTTTCAAAGGCTCCGGATCACTGCTTTTTTTATAAAGCTCAAGTTCCAATACCAATAAACGGTTAAAGTCTACATGGTCCATGTTAATATCCAGTGGCGTATCAGGGTATCTCCAGATTTTGTAAATTTCAGACGGAATCTCCAATAAGGAAACATAGGCCCACCAAAAAATAAGTGGCACAAAGAAACAGGCAATACTGCCCGCACCGAACCACCCAAAGTTTACCGCACTTAACCAGTTAAATGCCAGTTGGAATAAATAAACAGATAAAATAGTCGAAATTAATGTGGCAAAAAAGATAAAAACTTTACGCTCCAGCATATCCTTCGGGTAGTATTTGGTTAACAGGTAAACGAAAACCGTTCCCATTAAAAGGTAAAATATACAGCAGATAATGTAACCCCAGGGCATAAAATTGAAGTTTAGAAAGCCTAAAAAACCCGGGATGGCCAAAATAATGCCAATTAACAGAACACTTACGATGAGTCGTTTGTTATTGAGAAACTGGTTCTTCTTGTTAATGATAGAAAGCACCGCTGTTGATACCATGAAAATCAGCGGGAATAAGAGAAAGCGGATAAAAAATGATTGAACGTCCATTAAATTTTTATAGATGTGATGTACTACAAATATAGTATCTTAGTATTTGATTATAATTGTTATTTTTTCGATAATTAAAATTTAACCTATAACAAAAATGAAGCCTTAAAGTTTAATGAAAAAAGAAACTTTGATTAATAACGAACTATTTACAGATTATAAGGCCGTTGCCCACGCCGCCGACCTGATAGAACGTAAGGTGATTGATGCCGATCGGATCGAAATTATCCCATTGGGGCCTGATAAACGTGCATTTGCGAAAGATATCGAAAATGCCAATACTTATTATTCTGAAAAAAGAAGGCACGAACGTATTCGTATCAATACCAACCGTGAAGGTTTGTATGATATGTTGCCTGAGGGGCTTTTTCACCGTCCACCAACCGGTAGTGCGGGCATGGATGAGGAGTCGATGGTCAAAGACATCAGAGACAGGAGGGAGGAAGAAAAAGAGGCCAGGTTATTTTTTACGCCTTTTGATGCCGAGATCAATTATGTAAGGATCATGACCGAGCTATATGAGAATATGCTCGATAAAAAAACAACCTATTCCGATTTAAGTCAGATTTTTGAATTTGGCTGGGATGAGTTTAATCTGCTCAATAAAGAGCAGAGTATTATCTGGATGCACCTGCTGCCTGAGATTCAGCAGAAACGAAACGACATCGATTTTGTATCGAAGGTGCTAACCGCATTATTTAACCTGCCACTTACCATTGTCGATGCTACAGCCAATATTACCCCGGTAAAAATTGCTGAAGACATGCAGATGGAATTGGGTGGGAGCGCACTTGGTATTGATACCATCATAGGCGATAGTTTTACCCCCGAACACGAAGCGTATAACATTAATATTGGCCCTACTTTGCCACAGGAACTAATTAAATTTATCCCCGGACAGAAAAACAGGGCCATTTTGGATATGGCTATCAGTTATTTGATGCCTGTTGATGCCGAAGTAAATGTAGAGCTCCTTACCGCACCCGATTATCAGGAAACAGTATTGAGTGAGGGTGGTGAAAGTGCTTACCTGGGTTATACGGTATATCTTTAACTAATAATGGCCTGCGGCAAGCCGAGGAAGGTTGCCCTTGCGAGGCACCAAACAATTCCACACGATCGATATTTTCATAATACCGTCGGGCAGAGTGCAATGAAGTCAAGAACCACAATTGCTCAGCATAGCTAAATCTGTATATATAGATCTCTCCACTTCGCTTTGCTGCGGTCGAGAGGACGACTTTTGTATTAGAGCGGATTATAGCCCACATCAAAAACTTTAAACCACCTTGTACATCGTCGGCTTCAACAGCAAGCGATAATGTATATTCATGGTGCTTCTTAAATTTAATTTTGCCAGTGTCAAACTCAACAGTTCTTCCCAGTCCTGTGTGCTTAGGTTCAGCTGATCTGCAGGCTCGATCAGAATATCGGTCGTTTTAATAAAACCCGCATTCGGTTTATTGTCCATAATCAAACCTTTGGCAAGCGTAATGCCCTTTAACTTATTGCCCAGTTCGTAACGGCAAAAATTGATCACATCGGCTTTCGTAATAATCCGGTCGGCAGTGGTTAAGCCATATTTATAAGCCTGCACCCGGTTGGTGGAATTCAACCGTGACCGGCCGCCTTTTGTTTGGCTTAATAAAAAGATACTTTCAGCATTTACTCTATTGTTATCGTATACCACTAAACGGCTACCCGCATTGATGTGGTTGGCTTCTTCGGCCTGGGTAACCCAGATATCCAGAAATAAAATGTCCGCATCATCAATCGGTTTTAATACAATGTAGCTTGGCAACTCTTTAATATCTTTCAGCGCCGAACGACTTTTTTGTTCAATCAGGGCAATATTCTGCTCCAGGTTTTTAAGGATGGTACTTAAAAAATCAGGTCCATAAGCTGTAAAAGCTGCTTTTTCATCCCGTAAGAGCTCAAAAAGATAATCAACCAGTTCTTTTGCATTCCTGGTATCAAAACGCTCTGTTCCTCCGTATCTGATCGAGAAAGAACCATCGCCTTTTTCATTCTCGTTGGTGTATGGAATTTCGTTATAACTTTTCCCTTTATTATCCTTCAGGTTTTCTACCGCGAGCATCTGGTCAAGCGATTCCGTTTTAATCGGGATAATATTTTTCATTGTTTTAAGCCGGTGTTTAATCTGGCTTAACCGTTTATTAACTACCGGGAACGCGTTGATATAAATATGAAGCTCGTTCAGCATTTCCTGGTTTATCGCTGCCGGAAAAATTACTTTAAGCCATTTTACCGAATTGTCGATCTGGTTTAAAACCGCTGGCTGGAACAGGTTTGAAAACGCTGGAGGGAGTTCCCCGCTTTCGTCGATATTGAAGTCGTTAAGATCGCCCAGGGTAATAAACCTATTGCTGTAAAACTGTAAAACATCTGCTTTAATCAGATTAAGCAATTGCTTGTGATGAAAAGGTGCCTGTACCTTACCCGTTAAAGGCTCGTCCATAAAACGTTCAGTATAGGCCGCGAGTTCATTATTTTTGTAGAACCATTTTCCCAGCGAGAGCAGATCATAAGTGTTTTCAGGTACCGAATAATTTTTCCAGTCGAAAAATAAGTTCAGTTTATTAAAATCCATCCAGTCTTTAATTCCACTAAAACCGATATACATCGTGTTTTTCTCTACCGAAGTACCGGGAAGTGTATTGTGAATGGGCTGTTTACCCAATTGTTCTACATTAAACAGGGTATTTCCGGTAACAATATATTTTATAGCAGCATTATTTACTTTTACGGTATGCAGCGGACTAAAAAAAATATCGGTTTTTTTTGCCTTATCGTTTTCCTGAGGGATGTTTTTCTTAAATGCAAACTGCGAATAAGGGGAAAGATAATCCTGCTGCTCAATCGGTCTGGCATGCATAATGGCATGAGCAGGTAACGAAGAAGTTAAATGATCGGGGGCTAAAATGCGGCTGATCTTATCAAAAATCCTGTTCTCTAAATTTTTAACATCATTGGCAACATTAAAAAGCTCGTTGCTTAAGGCTTCAATAATCAGCCTAACCAGCGGATCGAAGTCGTTACTGTCTTTAACATTCCAAAAATCTTCGGCATTTTTTAAAATTCTATTTCGGATTTCATCTTTCGATGAGTAAAAAACTGGTTTCATGTGTAGGATATTTGGGGCGTTTTAGATTAGGTAGATAGCGGGCTGAGGAATAATGCTGTATTGAAAAAATATTTTTCGCCTGTCGTTTTTATCAGTGCCCGTACACTAATATCAACCTTTTTTTTGATCTCTGTTATCTTACGCAAAGGATATACATTTTCTACTTCCGTAATGCGCACTTCAACCGAAGTATTATAGATCCTGAACTCATAATCGGTAATGGATTTAAGCAACGATTTGCGGAATTTTTCCTCCCAGAGGCTTTCACTCACGATTAATTCGAAATCAAGGTCCCATATTTCACAGCCAAAGTCGTTGCGAAACCGGTGCTCCCCATACCGTGTGAAAATGATCAGTTCGATATGGTGCGAAATCGATCTTCCAAGGTCAGTTGGCTGAAGCCCAGTACCTGAGAAAAGAGACTTAAATCTGAAGGGTTTGTTGTAAAAATTTTCAGACATAAAGGGTTTGGCTTAAAGTTTGCTAAAAGTAAAAGAAATAAAATCGTTTTTATTATCAAACAACAAATATTAAAAATTGTTATAGACAATATTAATTTGAAAAAGTTTGAGTGATTTAAGGTGAAAGAGATGTCAGATTAATATGATAACTAATGCTATGTAAAAACTATTTAATGCTCTATGAAACCCATCAATGCCATCGAAATCAGAACTTCCTATACGAGGTTCATTATCAACTTTGTATTTCTAACGCTTTTTTCCATTCTCTGTATTTATCTCTTTTTTGCCGCATCAGACTATGAATATACTCTGCTTGATAAAAAGGTAAAGGAAAGCGATAAACTATCTTACCTAAGAAAAGATATCAATACAAATTTTGACCTTATTCAGGTCCGTTTCAAAGAACTTGCCCAATATCGCGATTATAATGCAAATGAAATGAGCAAGCAAAGTATCCTGCTTAGTGATATCCAGAGCGCTAATAATAAGATAAAAGAATTAATTTCTAAAAAAACAGAACCAAGTCCGAGTTTCGATCTGTACGGAAAACTAAACAATAATGTTGGTGCAATGGCCGATTTACAGGATTCGCTTTTCCAATCAAGGAGTGATATCCAGCGGTACAAAGAACGTATAAACGAGTGCCAAAAGGCAAACCAATCTGCAGCACAAAGAATTAGAAACGGTAGGTAAGGCAAGTAATTAAAACATCATGATTAAAATAAGCATAAAAGAAAGACGTGAACAATTCTTGTTTTTTACAGCGTTGTTCGTTTTCACTGTTGGGCTTTTGAGCTTTGGGATTTTTTATACCGATAAATCGAAGTACGAAATTTCTAAAACAGAACTTGAAGTTAAGATTAACGAGAACGAAGCATTCGAAAATATGGTGAAAGAAACCATGCCAACTATTGATACTACATTTAAACAGATCACACGTTATAACCCAAATGTGCAGGCCGTTTTTTTAAAGAACGATATCCAGCTTTCATTAGGTTCAATCAAAGCTGCGTTTGACCGCAAGGCATCAGATTCACGCTATAAAATCTTTGTTCACACTGCACAGTTATACGATAGATTATTTTACGATAGACAAGAACAAAACAGAAATATTTCAGATATTGAGCTGCATAAAAAGCAGTTAGATGATTGCATTACCAACAGACGGCAATTACAGCAAACAATATCTGCAAGATAAAATACCAAAACAACCTATAAAAAAACGCTACCTATGTCTGACACAAACACCAAGCAAGTTAATTCAAATTCGCAAGGCTATGTTATTCTCTACATCCTGCTGGCTGTACTGCTCTTAACAGGTCTGATCTTTTTATTTAAAAGTTCATTGTTCGAAAAAAGGACAATTGATGCGAGAATCCTTAAGGATGAAATTTATTTAAACGAAGATTTAGTTTTTACCGATAATACCCCAAAGGCCTCGAAATGGTTATGGGAATTTGGTAATGGCGAAAAGGCCACAACAAAAACAGGTTCGTACCATTACACCAAACCCGACACCTACATTGTACGCTTAACTGTTGATGGGGAACTCCGCCAGGAATTTCCGGTTACTGTACGCGATACCGTTCATACAGTGGCTGTAGATAGTGTGTTAACCATTAGTGGCCCTACCGCTGGTTTGGTTAACGAAGAGATCAGGCTTGAGGGTGATGGAGAAGGAAAAGACTTCGAATGGTCCTTCGGCGAAACTGGCCGTGTGGATGTAAAAGGGAAAACAGCCTTATACACCTACCGCACACCAGGGAAATACGTAGTTCGTCTTCGGTCGGATAAAGCCCGTAAGCCCGCTTTTTTAACCATTTTAATTACTGATCCAAATGCCGAAATCGTAGATGACCTGGTTGCTCCTGGCGATGGAGAACGTAAAACCATTGATGATATCAGAGCACGCCTGCAAGCCATTGCAAACGGAGCTGATTTTAATGCAAATTATTACTATCTCATTAACAAATACATGTGCAGCAACGAAAAAGTAACTGTAAATGTAGAAATGAATGGTAAGAAAAAACAGACTGATATTTATTCGTACTGTATGGGGCTGACTTTTGGAGGAGAAATAGCGGTGGATGAAGCACAATTGACCATTAAGCCCAACTCTACCTGTGCAAGTTTATTAAATATTAAACAACACTCAGGAACGGCCCAGCCTGAAGCAACAGCAGCTACTGATGCTCCGGCAAAAACAAAATAGATTAACATCTTAACCTAATTTTAAGCTCATCTACAAAGAATATGAAAAAATATTATGCCTTAACCATCCTGTTTTTAGGAATATCGTTTGCCTATGCACAATCACCGGCATCCTTTGGCAAAAAAGTAAAATACATGCCTAAATCATACGAAAGGCCAGCTGAAAGCATAAATGTTAACGAGAACACCCGCAGCAGCAGTTTGCCGTGGATTGTTTTTTCCGATCGTGAAGATAATTATACGACAACAGCACCTGGTGGAAGCCTGATCATGAAAAAAATTAGCTTTATGGAACCTTTTTATGTTTCAAAAGAGCAAAATGGCTATCTGAAACTGATCAAGTATAAAGCCGGAATGATCAGGGGAAGAAAAATTAACGATAAAAAAAGCGCCATCAGTTATGGGTGGATTGCCAAATCCAAACTACTTTTATGGCAACGTGCGTTCTCTAACCAAAAAACGGGTTACGCTGAAAAGGCCATTGGTATAGTTAACGGAAAAAATGCGTTAACCGAGCCGAAATTCTATTTCGATACTACCGATTCAATTTTGGTTTACAACACACCTGAACTTAAAGACAGACGCACCAAGGTGAGGTTGCACGAAATTGCCTACATCTATAAAAAATCGGAAGATGGCAAAAAATACCTGATCGGTTCTGATGACCAGCTGGTTGCAGATACTGCCTTAAAAAGTATCTATGGATGGGTTTCTGCCGAGGCTATACATAGCTGGGGAGATCGTTTGTACATCACCTCCGTTAAACCAGGCGACTATGATACGGATGATTCTACCGCACTGGCCATTAAAAATGGCATGGATAAAGGAACAGCTTTCGTAATAGATCCCTTATTGTCAAGAGAAAACCTGATCCTGCGTAGTGTGCCTGTTGTTTCAAATGATGAGGGTAGTAACATGGTAGGTATTGCTGCAGATGTTTACAACAAAAAAGACAATAAGCTATTAACTATTAATGGTTCTTCACTTTCCTATCAGGATTACCTGAAGCTGCGCAAAAATAAAACAAAAGTAAATGTTGTGTTCGTAATGGATGGCGGAAGCCCAATGACCAAGTATTTCTCCGGAATGACGAATACTATTGCTTCTTTCGAAAATATTATGGGCGATTTTGGTAAAGGAACCAAAGTAAACTTTGGGGGTGTAGTGTACCGTGGTGAAACCGGATGTGGACAGCAGGGTATTTTTGTTAGCCCGATCCAGGACGATTACAGGAAATTGATGACTTTCTTATCAAACCAGGCAAAAAATACCATGAGGTGTAATGGCGAGATTTCGGAAGAACCGGTTTTTAGCGCGTTAAAAGCAGGGATAAACTTATTTAAAGCGAAAAAGAACGAAACCAACTTAATTATATTGGTGGGTAGTACCGGAAATTCAGGTGGAACGAACAATTATCTGATTAATGAGCTGAGCGAACAGGTTGCCCTTGCTGATGCCCGCATTTTAGCTTTACAGGTGTATAGTGATTTTAACCAGTCGTTTAACGATTTTGTTATCCAATCGCGCAAACTCGTTTCGGAGTCTGCTATCCGTTCTGCAGAATACAGAAAAAATACGATGGTAAAAGGGGAAGGTTTAAAAAGTTTTCAGCCTTATAATACAAGTTTACAGGATTCTATTTCTTATTATTTAGATTATCCTAAAAACAGTTTAATCCAGGGCGGGGTGGTTTTCCCGACCAAAGGATCAGTAAATTCAAACCAGAGTATGACGATCGCCCTGCGCCGTTTTGTAAAAGAAACCAATTCAGATATCTATAACCAGATCAGCTCGTTGGATAGCGCCTTCCGCTTAACAGGTATATCGCGTAAAAACCTATCTACTGAGGTAGAAGGGTTATTGCCAGAACCTGTTGGTGCAGAAGTAGCAGACCGCATGCCGCATAATGCTTTTAAATATTACACTACTGCTAACTTATCTGCTGATGTAGTAAAAAATAACCGCTCCAATTTACAATATGCTATTGTATTAAATAATATGGAGTACAAGCAGATTGTAGATGTATTTTCGATTATGCTGGGGCAAAACCTTCAGGCCGATCAGTCTTCTTTTAGAAGGAAACTGGTTAAAAACTATGTAAGAATGCCTAAACAGTTTTTGGGTATGAAAATATCATCCAGTGATATCAAGGCCATGACTTTAAGTAACTACATTAAGCTGGTTACAGGTTTGCCTTTAAACAATGAGTTTTTATCCAAATACATGGTAAGTGATTTAAAGAACACCTCTAAAATGCCGCTGGAAGAGTTTGAAACTTACATTAAATTATTAAACCAGTCAGTTCAGCAGATTAAAAGAGCTACGCAGATTGAACAACAGTTTATTTCAAACGGCAAAATATACTATTACATTACTGAAGATAATTTTAACCCGGCAGTATTGCCTACAACCAACTAAAGGCTATGGCAGTTACAAACTTAAGCGAATCGGTAAAAACAGCGTTGCACATTGCACAGTCGCTGGCAAAAGAATACAGGAACGAAGTGTTTTCTGCAGCTCATTTGCTCAAAGGATTAATGCATAAAGATGTTGGATTAAGATCATTTATTACTTCCATTGGGAAGGATGAGGAATACATTAGCGAGTGGGCTGAAGTTCGGATTGATGAGCAGCCGAAATCAGCAGGTCTTAGCGATACCGTTAACGGTGCGCCAGAAATTGCAGTAATTTTCGAAGAATCGGATAATGTACGAATTAAGCTTGGACTTGATTTAATTACACCGGTTTGTGTGCTAACCGCACTTGCAAAACCGGGTATCGGTTTTCAGCCCGATCAGCTAAAATCTTTTCCGATCAAGGAACGTGAAATTTTGGATCTCTATGTAAATGATGAAGAAATTTCGAGGGTAGTTTCACCAGATAAAACAACCGCTGGTGCTGAAAATAAAAGTACAGGTAATGCGCTGTATAAATACTGCATAGATCGCTTACAACTGGTTCGGGATGGTAAAACTGACCCCATAATTGGCCGAGATAAAGAAACAAGGCAAATGATGGAAATTCTTTGCCGCAGAACTAAGCCAAATGTAATTCTTACAGGCGATGCCGGCGTGGGTAAAACAGCTTTGGTAGATGGCTTTGCTATTGATATTGTGAATCAGAACGTTCCTGAAAGTTTAAAGCCAGTTCAGCTTTTCGAATTGGATTTAGGTTCGTTAATCGCGGGTGCATCTTACAAAGGAGAAATCGAAGACCGTTTAAAAAACATCATCAAAGAAATAAAACAGTTTGAAAAAGCAGTACTCTTTATTGATGAAATCCATACTTTGTTAGATAGCAAAGGCCCATTAGGTGCTGGCATTGGCAATTTATTGAAACCAGAACTCGCCCGTGGCGAAATAACGGTAATCGGCGCCACAACTATTGATGAATACCGTAAGATTATTGAGCCAGAACAGGCTTTTAGCAGGCGTTTTGAAGTGCTTCAGGTAAATGAGCCAAATGAAGAGAGCACCATTAAAATGTTGCAGAAACTGGCTGTAAAATACGAAGAACACCATACTTTAAGCATTGAACCCGATGCTTTGGGCGAATGTGTACGCCTCGCCAAACGTTACATGAAAGATAGAAGGCTCCCTGACTCAGCTTTTGATCTGTTAGACAGGACTATGGCGGCGATGAAAATGATGAATGATACCTCTGATCAGGTAATTGATAGTTTGGAAACAGAGCTGGAAACGCTGAATGCAAGCGTGGACCAATCAGAAGCTGATCGATTTGCAGATTATAAATGGCTTTTTTCATTACTTCAGAATAAGTTAAGCCCGGTTTTATTGGGTCGTTTAACTGATGAGACACAGACCGATGCCTTCGAAACTGCAGATGAATACCAAGGTTATATCAATAGCAGCCTTCAGGAATTAAAAAAATATGCGGCAGAAAAAAGCGACCGTATATCCAAACAGGATATTGCTTCTATAGTGGCCTATAAAACGGGCATCCCAATGGGTAAATTGCAAGCCGGTGAAAAAGAAAAACTGCTCAATATGGAGCAATACCTTAAAAAGCGTGTGGTAGGACAGGACCAGGCTTTAAAAGCTGTTTCTGACGCCATATTAGAATCGCGTAGCGGACTAAATAAAAAAGGACAGCCCATCGGATCGTTCTTTTTATTAGGGCCAACCGGAACGGGAAAAACCGAATTGGCTAAATCAATTGCCGAATTCCTGTTTAACGATGAAAAGGCAATGATCAGGTTTGATATGTCCGAATTTAAAGAAGAGCATAGTGCCGCCCTGCTTTACGGGGCTCCTCCGGGATATGTAGGTTATGAAGAAGGTGGCTTATTGGTAAATAAAATCAGGCAGCAGCCATACTCTGTACTATTGTTTGATGAAATTGAAAAAGCACACCCTTCGGTTTTCGACACCTTTCTGCAGATTTTAGATGAAGGCCACATGCACGACCGCTTGGGTAAGGAAGGTGATTTTAGCAATTCCTTAATACTTTTCACCTCGAACATTGGTAGCGAATGGATTGCCGAACAGATTGGTAAAGGTGTTATTCCTGCTTCGAACCAATTGATGGAGGTAATGGCCGGACATTTCCGCCCTGAGTTTTTAGCCCGGATTTCTGAAATTGTTCCATTTGCACCGATTAACGAAAGCAATGTGGTACGCATTTTTGAAATTCAGCTGAGCAGTTTAGTGCAATCGCTGAACAAATTGGGTATCGAATTTGAAATAGCAGATGATGCCAAGAAAATGATCGCTTTAGATGGTTTTACACCAAAATATGGTGCAAGGCAGTTATCTGCTGTTATCAGGAATCTTTTACGTCGCCCCATTTCCAAATACATCATTTCGGGCGAGCTGAAAAAAGGATCGAAGATTGTAGTAAGCAAGCATCCCGAAGAAGATAAACTCCAATGGGATATTATTCAGCCAGAAGTCGTTACATTAGAACAAAAATTGAGTTAAAACGTTAACTATTATATTATTAAAACAAATTAATCGTAAACCTAAATCTACATACTATGTTTAATTATGAAATTGGTGGAAACGAGCGGAAAATTGACACCTCAGAAGCTTTCGCAGAAATTGCCCACAACAAAACACTTTTTGTACAAAAACTTACCGATAACGATCCGATAAAACCTGAAAAAGTTGAAGGATTAAAAACGGTAAAGGATGTATTCCAACATTATAAACCAAATGTAAAGGTTGCTTTTGAAAAGCAGGATGGATCAACTGTTGGCGAAACCATAAACTTTAACGATCTGGGAGATTTTGGTGTGAAAAACATCATCAACCAAAGTAACTACCTCACCAATGTGAATATTGAGAGAGAAATGTCGCTTAATGTAATCAAACAATTAAAATCGAACAAAACCTTAAAGGCTACACTTGATGATGAAGAAACTAAATCTGCTTTCATCAACGCTTTAAAGAACTTTGTTGATGAATTGGAGCAGAATAAATAATCTAAACGCTGAAAAAACATGTCAAATCCTCAAGAATTAAAAGCAGACGAGAGTACGTCCCAAGCAGGTTTTAAACCGGCAGAGAGCAAAACGATAGAAAAAACATCACTTAAGGATAACTTAGAAAAACTGGCCAGGGTTGGTGGTTTCGATTTGTTAGAAGCGACAGTTGATGGCCTTCAGAATTTAAATCCTGAAAGAAAAGCACGGAAGCAGATTTTTTTAACCGGCGATGAAAAGAAGAAAGAGCGCGAAGAACTGAAAAAGAAAATCCAGCTTTGGATAGATGTGCTTGAGTCTTCTACCTCTGTGGCTGATATGGTTGAAAAAAGTACAGAAAAACTGAACGCTGCAGAAGAAAACTTAAATAAAAATATTGGTACAGCGCTGGAAAGCACCAGAGAACTGGAGCAGGCTTACCGTTCTGTGCATTTGTTCTATAAAAATACCGAATCTGACAAACTTAAAAACGTAGTGCTTTTAAATGCATCGATGGATCAGATCAAAGATCTTGATAATCCTCGTTTTATAGATTATGTAGATGATGAGTTAAAACAGAATTACGACCGTTTGGATCTTCGTAATAACTATTCGTTAATGGTGGTGCCGGGTTACATGGGCTCTAATAAAGTGGTAGAAAGATGGGGTAAAATTGCGCATAACAACAAAGCCATGTTGGTAACCGATTTTGCAGATCTTGATCAGCCTGATGATGTACTTGATTTATTTACAGCAGCTAACTTTACGGGAGCTGATGCCTTTAGGTCGAACGTTATTATGACCTGTAACTGGCTTGTTGGCCGCGGTAAGGTTGCAGAAGTGGGTGAGGAGGATGATTTAACTGTACCTGGATCAGCTGCACTTGCAGGTAAAATGTACTATACCTTAATGTCGCAGGTTACTGCAGGTAAAAAACATGGTGCCATAAATGAAGTAGATGGCGTAAAATTTGATTTAAAGAAAAGTGAAATCTCTCATTTGGAAAGAGTAGGTTTGGTGCCGATGGTTAACGAATATGGTAAAGTAATGGCTTTTTCTGCCAAAACCTTATTTAATGGCGATAACATCGGTTTACAGACTTATTCGGTTGTACGTGTATTCGATTACATTACCAAAGTATTATTCGATTTCCTGAACAGAAGGGCATTCGAAAACTGGACTTCTAAAACAGAACAGGATTTACGCGGTCAGATTGTGAAATTCTTAGATGGTATTCAGGGTGCTGACCGTTTGATCGAAAGATTTAAGATCATGCGTTTCGAAAGAGATGAGCAACAAAAAGACAGAATCCACCTGGATATCCACATTACACCATATTTTCCGGCCAAAAGTTTTGTGGTAAAACTGGATGGACATAAAGGTGAAGATGAAAGTACCACATGGAGTTCAGAGTATAATCAGCAATAGTTTTTGATAGCTGAAAATAAAAACCCAACCATAGCGTTGGGTTTTTTTATGGGTTATGCATAACACTTAACAAATTCTTTATAATTTTGTAATGCATCGGCCTGATCAGATTAATCAAAAAAAATGAAGCAAGTACTTATTCTGAATGGGGATATTGAAAAAAACGCATCTACAAATTTCCTGATTAACGCCTATAAGCAAGGTGCAGAAAGTGTTGGCGCTACCGTAAGGGAGTTGGCCATTATCGATCTGATATTTAATTCGAACAAACTGTTTAATAACAGACAGATTGCCGAGTTAGAACCCGATTTGCAGAAAGCCTTAACGGCGATCAGGCAAAGTAATCATGTTGTGCTTTTTTGTCCGGTATACGTAGATCATATTCCCGCAAAAATTAAAGGCTTTTTCGATCGCTTATTTATGCCCGATCAGATTTTTACTGCTCAGCAGCAAAATGTAAATAATAACTTTAGCGGCCGTTCAGGAAGAATTGTATCTATTTTAGATGAGGCAACCTTTAAAGAATGGAAAGCAAATAAGAAAACGACTTATCTTTCCATCAAAAAAAATGTTTTTGAAAAATGCAGAATGAGTCCTGTACTCACCAATACGATTGGCGAATTGCATTCCCTTGAAAATCATTATAGTCAAAAATGGCTGGCCAAGATGGAAAAATTTGGATCACAGTTGATTTAAAGGCAAAATGGTCTGCGACCTCGCAGACCATCATAATGATTTAGTACCCAGCTTGTCCTAAAATGCTACACTTTGTGTATAATCGCTACAGTTTTATGAGACACTCTGCATTAATAATGTGTTTGTAACATTAAAGATAGGTTCGGATTTTTCCACATCTTTTCCACAAAAAACACAATCTATAACTGCGTTTTTAGGCGATAAACATAAATTTCCTGTTTTTTACCATTTGTTTACCGCTTATTAATGAGCATTATATCCCAGTTTTGGCCTGATATTTGGTTGAATGAATACAGTAGCAGTGGCTACAATAACCAATTTTTTAACCTTTAAATTTTAAAACTATGGCTTTCAAAGCTAGATTAAATTTTGCGGGCAAGGAGTACGATGTGCTTCACTGTGCCTATGCGTTAAACCGCGATGTAGATGCTAAAGGAAGACCTTCTTCCGGAGTTTACGGCGGTACCATCGATATTGAGATCGAATCAACCGAAGACACCTCAATAATCGAGGCGATGGTAAACAACCAGTACAAACCTATTACAGGAACCCTTCTGATCAAGAAAACAGAGGAAGATGCCAAAATGAAAGAAGTTAACTTCGAAGATGGCTACATTGTTAAATATTCCGAAGGGATAAACATTGTTGGCGATCACGCGATGACGCTTAAGTTCCAGATTTCAGCAAGAAAGCTTAAATTAGGCAGCGCAGAGCATGTTAACGATTGGCCAAAAGCCTAGTCTAAGGTTGAAGGTAGGAAGGTTGAAGTTGTATGTTTAAACCCCATGCTCTTCGCTCCACGCCAACCGCTCAACGCAATTCATTCATTTAAAAACATTTAAATTTTACTACAATGGCATTCAAAACCCGTTTAAACTTAGGATCAAAAGAATTTGATGTACTACAGTGCAGCTTTTCATTAAATAGAGATGTTGACGCAAAAGGCCGTCCATCGTCAGGTGTTTATGGTGGTACCATTCACATCGAAATCGAATCAACCGAGGATACTTCAGTGATCGAATCAATGGTTAATAACCAATATAAGCCACTTTCTGGAACATTGGTTTTCAAAAAAGGCGAAGAAGATGCAAAAATGAAGGAATTGTCTTTCGAAGATGGTTACATCATTCAATATAACGAAGGTATTGCGGTAAACGACAATACACCGATGACATTAAGTTTCGTAGTATCTGCCCGCAAACTAAAACTGGGTAATGCAGAACACGAAAATGATTGGCCTAAAGCCTAGTCATCAGACATAATTAAACTGAAGCGACTGGTTTACACCGGTCGCTTTTAGTTCAATCCTATTTTTTATCTACCTAACATCTAAAATTAATACTTTTCAGTCCTGCGGTAATTTCCACATGACATCTCAATTAAAGCTCAATTATGTCTAACCAACGCAAATATTTTGTAGTAAAAAACAATTACCACCCAGGTAAAATGTTTGGTTTGGCAGCCACTCACAAAACTTATCTGAACATGCCTACATAAAATGGAATTTATTTCCAGGTATGCATTAAAAAAAAATCGACAACTGGATTTAGTTTAAGGCATTTTTTGTGATCAAGATTAATTAATATGGAAAAGAAACTCATTGCAGAAATCAATATAGAGGATAAGGAAATTACCCACTTTGCTTCCTTCAGTCTCACACAGGCCTTTAACGAACACCATTATTTCGAGCTGCGTTTTAACCATGATCAAATGGGTGCACCCGGGCTGATTAGTTTGGACGATAGCCGGGATTTTGTGGGTAAAACCTTGACCGCATCATTTGGTCATTCGCCGGAAGGCATGCAAAACTTTGTCGGCCTGATTTCTAAAGTCGAACTATCACAGAACCATGGTTATCACGGCATTGTAATCGTAAGCGGTTATAGTCCGACCATTTTAATCGATCGCGGACCAGATCTAGGTTCATATTTGGATAAAGACCTGAATGAGATCGTAAAATTAGCAACAAAGGATACACCGGCCAACGATTTAAAAGTAGTCGCCAATGCGGCAAGAACCACACCGATCGATTACATCATTCAATATAGAGAAAGTGATTTTGCCTTTTTAAACCGGCTTTCGGCCGAATACCACGAATGGTTTTTCTATGATGGTAAACAGCTTAATTTTGGTAAGCCCGATACACAAAAAGAAATCGGTTTATTTTACGGAAGAGATGTTCAGGAAATGCAATATGCAATGGAAATCGCCCCGATTAAAAATAAACGCTTTTCCTACAATCCAAAACAAAATGAGATGTTGCTGAGTGAGAGCACAGGCAAAGTAGATGGTACTCCTGATTTATCACATGCCATTAAAGCTTCCAACCTCACTTTTAGTAAAACCTTCAACCAGCCCTCTTTAATACGTGTAGATAATAATGGCGACATTAAAAGCCTGGTCGAAAATGAAGAAAAGGCCAATACCAGTGAGCTTTTAAAAGTAACCGCAAGAGGAGACAATGCAGGTTTGAGCATAGGCAGTATTGCAGAAATTACAATGAGTTTAAGAAAAGAGCTTTCTTTTTCGACAGAAAGCCTGGGTAAATTCCTCATTACAAGCATTAAACACCATATTGATGAAAACGGTAAATACCACAATACTTTTGAAGGAAAAGTAGCCACTACCGAGCGCATTCTGGTAAAAAACTTCCAAAAGCCACAACCTGATATGCAACTGGCAGATGTGATCGATAACAACGATCCACAGGGCCAGGGCCGTATTAAAGTGAAATTTAAATGGGAATGTTTAACAAACGATGTGACCGAGTGGTTGCGTGTGGTTACGCCAAGTGCAGGTGTAGGCGACAGGGGGAATAACCGTGGTTATTTTGCCATCCCAGAGATTGATGATCAGGTAATGATTGCTTTTGAAGAAGGTAATGTAGCCCGCCCGGTGGTAATGGGCAGTGTTTACCATAGCGCCAGCGTAGATAGTAGTCCTTTAATTAAAAACCACTTGAAGAGTATCATTACCAGAAGCGGGCATTTGCTGGAGTTTGATGATGATGCAAACAGTCAGGGGATAAAAATCACGGATATACATAATAATATTATTCATATTGATACCAAAGGCAATAATATTACCATTACGGCTTTGGAGAACATGACCCTGAACTGCAAAAACATGCAGATTAATGTAGGGGAAAATATGGATGTGCAGGTTGGACAAAACCAATCGACCAATGCAGGTAAGGATATTGCCACCACTGCCGGCAATAATTATTCGTTAAGTGCTGTTGGCGATGTTTCTGAAACATCAAACAACAGAACAGAGCTTGCAACAAAGGATTTTAAAAGAACTGCCGATACCTCAAACGAAATTGCTTCAGAGATCAGCATGTTTAGTGCAAAAGAAAACATGACCATGCAGAGCGGTAAAATTGTAGAGCTTAACAGTGCAGAAAAATCTAATCTTTTCTAGCTATGGCAATCATAAAACAGGCAAAGAATATTACGATAGAGGTAATTCAAAAATACGAATTGCGTGTTGGCGTTAAATTGGAAAAGATTGCTCAGGTAATGAATGTTGAAGCTACTTCGCAAAATTTATCATTGGCCAGCAACAAGAAAATCGTATCAAGCGGTAACAAATCATGAGTTTTAAAAAAAACAGCTATTTATTGCTGTCGTTCATTTTATTGGCGATAACAAGTTGCAAAGGACAAAAAATGGAAGAAAAATTTGAGTGGACAGGTACGGTTTCGGCTCCCGAAGAATATCCGATGGAAGTTTATAAAGGAGCCATCATAGCCAAAGATTTTACCTATGGTTTTGATGCCATTTGGGGAACACAAAATACTGGATGGGGGAACGATGGTGGTATTATGAGCGTAACGACCAAACAGATGGAAGCACCGGATTCGTTAAGTTTTACCTGGCTCTCGCTGATGGAAAAGAAATTTTATACCGGTAAATGGAAATTAGATAAAGCCCGTATTACCCAGTTATTTCATGACGGATTTAAGGATAACCTGACCAATAAAAAAGACAACTACACATTGATAAAAATTGGCCTGGCACCAAAAGGTAAAGTAGTGGTTTGGCTTAGCGGCCCAGGTTTCCAAACTGAAGTGGGGGCTTTTGAGGCCAATGAAACGACTATTTCAAAAGAACAGGCTTATTCCAATGCAAAGTACATGTTGGAACCGAATTTTATCACACTTACACTGGAAGATAAGATGATTATGAAGCCGGAAATTTTAGAACGCATTAAAACTGAAGGCATGCCAGATCCCGCTGTCTATGAACTTTACCGCAAAAAATACCCTTGGCATCCAGAAGTTCATTTACCCGTTGGAGATCAGTTGATATTATGCTATTACAACTTCCTTAACGGTGAAGAAGAAAATCGGTTTGGAGAAGATCTGACAGCTAATCCATACGTTTCCAGGGCCGTACCGAAATACATTACATTGGTTTGGAAAAAGGAAAACGGAACGAAATATGGGCTTGAAATAAAACCTTTTGATGAAAAAGAAACAATGGCTTCTTTTGAGAAGCTGGGGAACTCTAGTGAGATAGACCTGGTTGTATCGCTGAATGCAGACGGAAAAGGAGCAAAAGTATCGCTAAAAAATAGTACAGAGGAAATTCAGCTTAAAAGAGCGAAAATCGATATCAGTAAAGTAGATTAGTATGACGAGCGTTAAATTGGGCAATTATGTGCCGACAAACGATAAAGTAGAGTATTTAGATCTTTTTGTAGGGGTGTTTTTTGATGGAACAAAAAACAATATGAATAATTCTCAAGAGCGTAGAGCCAATACACCTACTTACCAGCGTAACGGCACAGATAGCGATAGCAGTTATCAGAACGATTGGTCTAATGTCGCCAGACTATGGGATATTTACGATAAAAGTCATAGTATTTATTTGGAAGGTATTGGTACTGAAGATAGGCAAAAAGATAGTCAAATGGGCTATGCTTTCGGTACCGGAAGCACAGGGATAAGGGGAAAAGTGAGAAAGGCATGTGAAAAAATCTTCACCGATAAACTGAAAGTCCCGATAAAAAGCAATGGGAAAAAGAAATTAAGAAGTATTACTTTCGATGTATTTGGTTTTAGCAGGGGTGCAGCAGCAGCAAGAAATTTTGTTTACGAGATTGGTAAAAATGAATATCGGTCAAGTACCATTACAGACCCACACACTGGAATCACGTCAAGATTTGATTCAGACGGGGAAGCAACAAATTTAGAGGTAATGCCGGCTTGTGGGCGTTTAGGCGAAATGTTTAGCGCTGCCGGACTGAAAATATCTCCCAACCAGATTAATGTAAGGTTTTTGGGTATTTTTGATACCGTATCGTCGTATTCAAAATATTTTAGTGTATCCCCTAATTTCAACGATGTTAAAGAGTTACACCTCAACCAAATTGGTCGTGCACAAAATGTTGTCCATTTTGTAGCTGAAAATGAGCACCGTAAGAATTTTTCTTTAACACATACAAATGTAGGCAGGGAACGGGTTTTTCCTGGTGTACACAGTGATATTGGAGGAAGTTACGAAACAGATACAGAAGTAGTATCGGAATTGGCTACCTCGTGGACGCTTAAAGGCAATCTGGACGCCTTTAAAGCAAAACTTATAGAAGAGGCCTGGTATAAGGAAAATCAATTGAAAGTTACCGGCGGTAATATGTACTGGGCTCTTGAGGGAACGAGGTTTATTTACAAAGAGTACAGTTATATTCCCTTACAGTATATGGCAGAGTATAGTCAAAATCATAATTTGCCACTCGCTAAAAGTAAAACCGAAACAAAATATACTATTAATGGCAATCCCCTGTTGCTTAGAGTCAAAGCTACGCTTAGAGATTATGTAATGGGTAACGGACAGCCTTATACTTTTAAGCCGCTTGGTGATTTGGACAGGAAATATGCAGGTGCAAAAATACCGCAGCAGAAATATGCCGATTATCAAAATGAAAAACAACAACAACAAGATCTGCGCATACTAAGGAACAAATATTTGCATTGGTCGGCAGATAGAAAAAGTTCTTACGGTGTCGTACAGCCTATGGCCCCCAATGCCGATGGTAATAGGGTTACATATTAATACGCTCGGTTATGGAAAAAGTAAGTAACCTTTCAAATTCTGCAGCTCAAGGCAAAATTAAGCTCAATATCGATCATGCTATTGATTTTGCCCCCAAACCACGTTCTACCAGAAGTTATGGCGTTACCATTAAATATTATGACGAAGGCAATCAAGAGGCGACAAAAAGATTAGATTACCAGATCCACCTGCAGGTGAACCAATTTAGGGATGAAAATAAAGTTTGGCAGTTATGCTTTGATAAAACGGACCTTTTTATAGACAGGCATGAGCCTGATTTTGTTGGGGAACAACTGGCCAATATGAGCATGGGTGCAATATATCCCCTAAAGGTTGATGTAAATTCCAGGAACGAAATATTTAGAGGGATTGTTAATCACCGAGAAATCCTAAACCGCTGGAAACAGGTAGCCGAAAAGATCTCTGATAAGTATGAAGGCAGATACGCCGAACTATATTTAGAAAAGATGGAGAAAAAGATATCGAATAGTTCTGAACTGGAATATGCACTAAGGGCAGATATGTTCTGGAGTGTATTTTTTCATCCGCAGTATCTGGCCTACGATAGTAACTTATCTCAGCAAAGCACCTTCTTTTTTCCGGTTATCGCTTACCATAGCCTTGCATTTGAAGGCGTCCAAACAGTTGAGCCGAACAATACCGATTATGGTACAATCAAGATGCATTTTTCTTCAGAAAGTGATGTTACTAAGGAACAAAGTACACTATTGAATCGTAAGGGTTCTCTTAAAATGAAGCTAAATGCGACTTTCGATTTAGATCAGGATGGAGGTTTGCTTAAGCACGTCCAAGTTGATTGGAACCTGTATAAAAAGGAAAACAGTGAAGAAATAAGTATAAAACGCATCTTTTTCTCTGCTTATGAAATTGAAAACAGCATTTCGGAAGCAAATCAGCAATCGTTAACTCAAGGGGAGACCGATTATTTTCCTGCTGAAAAGAAAAAGGGATTTTGGGCAAGAATATTGGGTTAAACAAAGGAGAAGAGAAATGTCACAAAAAGAAATCATTGTACAAGGTGCCACCTGCCAATGCCAGTTTGGTACCACAACCGATAAATTGAAAGTACTTACCCAGCAAAAGCATTTTGTGAACGATAAAGATGGCGCACAAAAATTAATTGCGTCTCATGTAGATATCGGAATGACTTTTGAAAAAAACACCTTTGGCCAATGTAAACTTCAGCCAACCCCTGGTGGTTTTAAACCCTGTTTGCCTGCACTAACCGAATGGAAGGGCATGTATAAAGATATGGTATTAATTAACAGCGGACAGGTTTTGGTAGAAGATAGCAAAGGTGTTTGTACCATTAGTGGTTCGCCCTGTATCTTTTTTGCCAAAACAGGGCAGAAAGGGCAACCTTCTCAGCAAAATATTGATAATGCTGATGAAGAGCAACAATCGCAGATTAACCCATTGGTGAATATAAAGCAAATGAATGTGCCATCTCCTTATGAATACTTAAATGCTAAGTAAGATGAAAAAAATTAAAAGTTGCTATTACGAAGTAGATGGTAAGAAATTTGTCGTTGGTGATAATTCTTCAGTGCTGATGCTGATAGGAAAAGACCATAAATTTTTTGTGGATTTTGAAACCAATGAGAATTTTGAACCAAATTTTATCCCTACAAAAGAAACAGCTAGAACTCAAGTAAAATGGGCATATATTTTAAGTTATTCCTTTTCTAAGCTTGAAACAAATAAAGCTAAACAAGACGTTTGGGGTTATTTCATTAAGGAAAATGGTACGGTTCCGATAAAGAAATACGGGATTGATAAAAACTATATCCAGGGAACCCAAATTTCATTTTCACCTGTTGCACAAGATAGTCCAATTTGGGAAGGTACAGGATATGTGATGCTTTTATTTATAGATGAGCCTGGTGATGGTATCGCTTTTCCTTTTATGGCGGTGAACCAAGCTCCTGAAATTAGGGGCCACTATTTTGACAGACAAAAGAATATCGAAAATAATCCCGAGGTAGGAATTAATGATGGTTTTTATAATTATAATACGACCATCAAGCTGTATTTCTCTACCCACATGCTCCCTATTAAAGGCCTCAATGGCAAAAATCTTATTTCAGCTGGCATTAATTTAGATCTTTCAGCCGAATGGAAAGATTTAAGCCTTACGATTGAACTATTAGATGAAGCTGGTGATGGCCAAACAACGGCAAGTACCATAGCAAGGGCATACAGCTGCGATCCTGAATATAAGTTCATATTAGACAAGCCATTGGTTGAATCAGAATTAAATAAATACGCTGAAGAACAATCGGGTGTTAGTACAAATGCAAATTGTAGTTTTGAAGTGCCTATTACTATAGAATTAGATTGGAAAGATAAATTTCATAAAAATCATAAGGCGGAACCCACAAAAAAATATTATGTGATGATCGTCATTAAAAATAAAAAGAGTGGGAAGATCTATACGTCTATGCCAAAAAACTCGCAATGGGTACAGACGGTCGATAATAAAATAGAGGAAATACCAACGAGTCATTTTTTTGCCGTAAAGTACAATAGCTTAGATGTTATCTTAAAGGAGCTTGAGGCAAAAAAGAAAAATCAGATACAATATATTGGTGATGTTCAGTATACAAGGAAAGAATATGATCCTTGCGGCTATTCTAAGATTGAAATTAGTGATGAGGCAGATGAAGATAGAAAGCCGTTTGTTGTTTTTGACGAAAATAAATTGGCAGACAGTGGAGATAAAACTTCACAAACATTTGATATTATTCGGGGTGATGCCAAAAAAGATGTATTAATTTCTTTAAAAGAACTACATAATAAAAGCGTAATGTGCATGGGAGTAATGTTACCTAAAGATCAAAAGCACAATGTCAAAGAAAATATTTTCTTAATGAATACTGTATTGGCAGCTAAAAAGTTAGGAAATGATTACGAAAGAATTGAAGACAAAAAACATAAAAAGCAATTACGAAAATCGGGCATTGAAGTAACAACAGAAAATGAAAACGATACCGATGTTATAGTTGATGAACAGCAACCGGCATATGATGTTGAAAAAGTACAAAATTTAGTTGCTGGTACGGATTATGAATATGCAGGAGAAGATAAATTAAAGCTAAAGCTCAAATATCTTTATAACAAAAGTTATGATAATGCCATCCTCAAAGCCATAGGTTGTGAAATTGACGAACAATATTCTGCGGCCAACTTAAAAGTTAAAGAAACGGCATGGGTGGCAAGATATATTTTTTGGAAAGATTACTTTGTTCAACAGTACTTCGTGCCTGTATCCACTTGCAGGTATCCCAATCAATTAGTAAGGACAAGGGTTTTTCCTAATTTGGAATGGTGGATTAATGTGAAATATGAGACGGAAGAACCAGTATATGTAAGGCAGACCCCTAATTACAAGCATAGAGAATTTTTTACTGAAAAAGGTCAAAATAAGAAACTTAAAGAAAGTAGGTTAAAAGAAAAGGAAAAAAACTGGAAGATAAAAAAATATGAATTGGATTTTGAAGCTGGTTTTAAAATTGATGGTGAAGAGAATCCCCTAATTCCCGGAGATGGATTTCCTCTTTTAAATGCTATAAATTTTTTATTGAAGGCCTACGAAATATTTAAGGAAATTACTTTTGCTGATGAAGCAAAAGAAGGAGAGGCCGCTATTGCAAGCGGAACAGCAAAAACTACAGATGGCTCACCTTCTAGTAAAAAGATGGCGGCACGTTGGAAGCTGAGGAAAGGAAGGGGGCTTCCACTCAGAATAGAAGTATCCACACCTGCGTTTAGTGGTGGAATACAAGGTAAGTTTGCTCAGAGTAAATCTAAACCAAATGAAATGGGCGCATTTTATTCTTTAGAGTTTGCTGCAAAACCGCTTTTCGGAATTAAAGGTGAATTAGATTTGTTGTTCTATGCTCAGTTTATTGGGCCTATTGGCCAAGCGATGTATAGACTATCGCAAATAGTTAAAAAAGTAAATTATTTAACTTTAGGAGCCGTAAGGATTGATTATTACATAAATGTAGGGGCAAAAGTTGATTTTAATTTAGAAATTAAAGCCTTGGAATACCATAGTGTTGATGGCTGGGATGGTGGTGAAATCCAATTTTATATTCCTATTGAAGTATATCTCAATGCAGGTGTTGATGTAAATGCAAGTATAGAAGGAATTGGTTCGGCTTCCGCCGACGCACGTATAGAAGGAAAAGCCGAATTTGAGGTTAGGGCAACCCATGATAAAAGAAATAATAAATGCCCAGCTTTGCTGAAATTTAATGGACTGACCGGCAAGGTCTGGTTAAAATTTAGCGCGAAAGATGACGCCAAAAGTGAAGACGGAGAGCCGGAAGAAGAACCTGATCATAAATTCTCAATAATAGACCCTAAAGATCCATGGAATATAGATATCATATGAAAATTAGTTTAACAATATTCTCAATTCTGATGATTTTTTGTAATTGCCAACAAAAATCACAAAATAACACTAATAAAAACTCAGAAAAAATGAATAGACAAGAAAGTGCTCGTCCAGCCACAGGTAAAATAGGCTATATAGTTCACGTTAATGCGTTATCTCCTTATGAACTTTATTTGGATGATATACTTATTGATTCCTATTATAGAAATAACATAAGCAATACAACTGAATTGAATCCTTATTTATTAGGCAATGGAAAACATACCTTAAAAATCAAGTTTCTTCCTAAGCAAGATTCTTCTGATCAAATGGTATTGCCAAAAGACATCATTTTTAATGAAACCGCAAGATGGCATATTTATTTTTCAAAAATTGTTTCAGACAAAAATGCTCCACTAGGCTACTCAAATGAAATAGACTATGCTAAAAGCGAGTTGAAGATTCAGGCACCTCCAGAAAAGGTTCCTTTTTGGGAACAGACTTGGGAGGTAGATGTTAAAGGTTTACCTTATCAGGTAAAAGGTTGGAGTGAAAGTCAAGATTTGAAAAAAATAGATAAAAATGTCCTGCAAAAGGAGGTAGTTGAATATTTTTCTAATCTAAAAGATTTGCTCAATACTGGGAAAATTGATGATTTCCGTAAGCTGTGTAAAAAGAGAGACGAGGAATTGGATGTTGTTACCTATACCACGCCAGAAGATTCAAAAATTGATTATCAAAACAATAAAGAAAAAATGTTGAAACTATGCCCTGGAAATATGCAACCATTTGATAATTATGAAATGAAAATCTATGGAAATGGCAAGTTGGTTACACTGGTTATACCCAATGGTAAGTATAAAAACTGGACTGCTTTGATAAGTAAAACGCCCAAAGGAAGGATAACAAGTTGGGGAATATTATTACACAAACCTAAAGGCTCAAATACTTTCGAAATTATTAGAAAATAAAGCAAAACAGAATTTGAACCTTTGTAAGGTATTAGTTAAAATAACATTGGAAAGAACAGACCATGGATATTTAGAGAATGAGTTGAAGATCAAAATCTCTCCAAATTTTCCGAGAATAAATCCGAGTGATCAATTGGAGATTTTTGAAGCACATAACGACTTTAAACATCTAAGTATTCTTTCCCTTTTACTTACAGCGCTTTTATATTTTGTAGACCCGGCCTTATTGCTTGTATTTTTTTTTAACATCATTTTTATTGGCATACGCTACCTGTGGAATTTTAAGTACACATTTAAGAAGAAACCTTTAATAGTTATAAATAGTATAGGCATTACAGAAAAAGATCATTTATATATTTGGTCAGAAATATTTGATCTTTCTTGTTCAGAAGAATTTAATAACGAGAGGGGAATGTTTACTAGTACGCATTTTAGGTTTATCTATCATGGTGATGTGAAAAAAAATTATGTTGGTGGGTATGATAAATCCATTGAAGAAATTATTCATTATGTAGCAGTGTTATGAGTATAAGTAGTTGAAAAGTAAAGGTGATAACCCAGTTTGGCAGGAAGAAAGCCAATTAAACTTGCAAGGTCGATTTCAAAGTTAAGTCTGAATAGTTTCTTTGCCTATCGAAAATTATCAAATTATATTTTAGGTGGAGGAAAGTTAGTCGCAGTTAGAATTCCCAATGAACCAATCGGATTAAAATTCATTTCTGATGATGAAACGGAAAGTGTAATCTACGAACAGGCAATTTTCCATAGAAAGAATATAGGTGATGCACTTACTTTAATAAGATAAATTATAACGTAGAATATGTTCTATAAAATTTATTTGGAAAATAACGATCTCATTATTGAAACATTTTTGTTAAAAGAAAAAATCGCCATTAGTTCAATTGATGATATCATTATTTCATACCATCGTGGACGGAATGAACATAAGCTATTTACTTACTTTGATAAACCGATACAATATGAATTGACCAGAAGATCTTGGTTTTATCAAATGTTATTTCAAATATTTTTAGCATTTAATACAGAAAAATTTAGAATTTATCGCGCTTATGACAATGAACTTATTACTAGTATGTTTAGTTTGTTAAAGCCTTATCTACCTCCACTTATTGAAACAAAAGATCTTGATTTAGCTCATAGCTTTACATGGATGACTTATGATGAGGGTGGACAATTTAAGCAAATGAAACTTGTTTATAGTAGGGAAGGCTTAGGTTTGAAAAGAGTAATGTTGAAGCATAAGATATTATTGGAAAAATAATAAATAGTTTGGAGTGGATAAAATAGGCTTAAATTAGTCTCTTAATTTGATGGAAATAGCTATTAAAGTATGATTGCCAGAAGAATTTCAACTATTCTATTCTGCTATTTCCTACTTTTTAGGCTCTATGTTGTTTGCTCGTTATTCTATTTCTTCATTACCCAAGAAACTAACGAAAGCTTAATCAGGAATACAAACGATGGTTATCAACTGACTATTTTCCAGCTTGAATTTTATTTTTTCCTTATCGTTTTATACAGTTTCAGACCATCACGGTTTAATAAAACCATTATTAAAAGCTACAAAAAGGGAGGAGCTGAAAAGTTATCGAAAAAATCTTTTTTTTGGATCGTTTATATAGGAGTACTACTTGCCGTCTTCGGGATACCATTATTGATTCTCAAAAATGCATTAGGAAATGTACTTGATGTAATTACAAAAGCCAACTATTACATAATTGAAAATACAAGCTTATTGATGATAGCAATTATGTTTTTAGGCCTTAATATGTTGGGCTTTTACTACGATTTTATCAATGCTTTTGATCATGCCAAAACCCAGTTTTTCCGATTTTTATTCGCATTTATGTTAACGGTTCCAGTTTCGGCATTTCTATATTTAATTTCTGTTGTACTTCAGATAAAAGCTGATGCCTTGATAATCATCTGTTTGGCATTTAATCTTTCTTTTCTTTTTCTCAGTATTATGGGCTATTCGAATAAAAATAAATTAAAGGCTGTTAGAATTAATTCTAAGTAATGGATTCTTTAAAGATTGAATCCTAGATCTTTGTTGATGGATTGCAGATTAATATTTTTCCGGATTTTCCAAATACTGCATAAAGAATCTGAATAAGAAAACAGATTTTTAAATTTAAATAAAGTAGAAGATGAATAAGCTAATAAAATTAATTGCAATAGGAATTTACATAAGTTTAGAATGTTGTGCACAGAACAAAAAAGATATAGCAGCTGAAAATAGAATCCTGGAAAAAATAGAATATCAAAAAGAGGGTATGTTGTTTAAACTAAAGTATGAGCATTTAGATTGTTCGTACGAAATATTATTGAATGATATGCCGATCATTACTTATTTTGGATTAGGTGAGAGATCAGATTTAACGGTTGATATTAACCAATATATTCTAAAGCCTGGAAAACAGGAAATAACAATAAGAATGTTTCCTGCAAAAAAAGAGGAAAACCTTTTTGTCTCATCTCTTTCTAAGAACTCCTTTGTTAAAATAGATATTACAAAAAACAAAGAGCCGATGACTATGCTCGATCAGTTAAATGCTAAAAGTAAAAGAAACGAATATAAGTGGGAAACATTAGTATATAAAACACCTCAATTAGAGAAGCCTATGCCATATTCAGAATATAAAACTTCATTTGAAGTGGATGCTAAAGACATTAATTGGAAAATTGTGGGTTGGAGTAAAAGTAAAAAATTAATCAATGATCCAAATATCCGTAGAGAAGTTGATGAGTTTTATGACAATTACAAAAAAGTATTGGAAGAAGGAAATCAAAATAAATTTCTTTCATTAGTTAGAAATACAATTTATGAAGAAGCAGCATCAAAACCCTGGAATAAGGAAATTGAAAATCAGCTTACAAAGAATATGAGCGATTATGCCGTTGAGAAAAGAAATTTTATATATCCATGTAAGAAGGCAGAGTTAAAATTTTTTGGAAATGGGAGAGTGGTAACTTTAGTGTGTGCAGATACACTTACTTTCGGATATTCTTCGCTGATTTCTAAGACTGCTAAAAATACAATACCCAAATCACACACCTTCTATCTGCATAAACCCGAAGGTAGCGATAAACTCGAAATTATCAGATGACTATAGCAAATGTTCAGCTTAAAAGTTATAAGCCAACATTACTGGAAATAGAAACAAAGTGTCTTTTGCATTTTCGTCCACATAGCAAATACAATGGCGAATTTAGTTTCGGTTGGTCAGGCTTGGTGATTCCTTAAATAAAGGTGATGTGTGGTATAAAAACATCATGAGCTATTACGAGACCCCGAAAAAAGCAAATGGTGATTACGATTATTGTAACCCTAAATTTATACAAAAGACTAAAGCATATGACAATAAATATATTTTTAAAGAATTTACAACAGATAACATTATGGATTATTACGGTAAAACTGCAATAAAGGCCAGGCAGTTATATAAGTGGCAATGGGAGCAGTTATGGGAAAAGTTATAAAAGTTATTCAAATAAATTTGATGCTTTGGCTCTTGGTTTTAGCATGTTCGTGCCGGCAAACCAAGTCGGGACAGGTAAAGCAAGAGGATATACCCAATAAAAAAATTAAAACTGTACAGGAAAAAGAACCACAAAAGAGAAAGTTTGATGTTGACAATTACGAAAAGCGGATGATCGCAAATCCGGACTATGAGGGAAGGACATTGGAAGATGGATCTTATCTAAGTGAATATTATATTCCTAAGTCCAATGTAGATGCAGAGCCTTTTACCCGCAAGGCGGCTGAGCTTTTTGTAGAACGGATTGAACATAAAGATGGGTTTAATGAATTGATTTCTTATTACAACAATGGAGACATTCATGAATACAATAAATTTTTTTCGATCGAACTTGAAGTGGGCATCTGGAAATATTACGATGAAAAGGGCAACCTGACCAAAACAGTGGATAAGGATTTGGGTTATAAATTTACCCTGAGCGATGTGATTACGTTTGGTAAAAAGAATGATGTCGATTTTCATCAGGATGGCAACTTACAGCGGGGTTTTAGTGACCGGTTTAAAAAAAATGTCTGGACCGTAACCTGGATTGAAGATTTGCCGGCCGGAGATCGTGTTCAGCACGTTTGTATACTGGATGGTAATAGTGGTGATGTCTTGGAACGTCAAAAGCGCCCCGCACCAATACGCAAAGTAAGTTAGATGTTTTTATCGATTTGGACCTATTTTCATACTGAAAAGCCTATAGATATTCCAGATAAAACAAGGAAGATCGGCAGAGTTTTTTATTTATAAACCCAATAGTTAATAATTGTATAATGAAAAAGTTGAATTTTATTTTTTTGATATGTAGCCCGTTTTTATTCCAGTCTTGTCAAGGTCAAAATCTTGATTTAGAAAAATTATCATTGCCAATTAAAGGTGATGATCTAAAAACTTTAAAACTATCAAGTTCAGGTGCAGGTATAGGAACACAGGAGGTGCAATATACTTCTTATGTTCCCGATGCAGATAAAAGTATCGGGTTTGGTGATGTTGTTGCACCTAAATCCGCTTCGAGCTCTGAATCATTGGTCCGCTTTTTTTCTAAAAAGAAGGAAGTACTTTTCAGGGTTATACATTGAATCTGTTCAGCCCTGATGCTTTCGAAAAAACTTTAGCTTACCTGTTGAAAAATAAAACCCAGTTTAAGCTTGTGTTTGATGATGGGGAAGATACCGAAGAAAGGGCAAGGGTTTTTATCTCCAATAGCAATGGAACTACTTATTTATTGTTATCCAGATTAAATGGTGAAGGCAAAAAAACAGGTTATATAGATGGAGTAGGTAAGGGGGAGGAAGCTTTGTTATCTTCCAGAATAGATGTGTCATTTGGTTATTACGAAGCCTTTCTTGAATATAAAAACATAAGTCAGGTAATCTCAGCTATCTGGATTTCCTTCGAGAAACCAATAATGAGCTGTACAAACAAAGCAATAACCTAAAACAATAATTATGTCAAAGCCTTATTATCTTTAGAGTTATAAGTTTTACTGGTTCCATACTTAACTTTTTACTTTGCATTTGTTGAAATTAATTATCAAAGACAGACTTGTGATCTTGGCTTAATTTCGTTGTACTTATTTTATCTGCTGATTTTCATTCTTTTAATAGAAACAGTAATACCACTAAAAAGAATAGTTCGAAATCTGTTGCTAATTTATGTGTTTTTATTTTTTGATGCTTCTGATTTAGTTAGCCTACGTCAATACCAAAATAAATATGAAAAAAATACTTAACTGTTTACTGTTATTTGCTATAATATTAATCTCTTGTAAAAACAAACCTATGATGGTCAAATACGAATGGCTTCCAACATCTAGCGCACCTGAATTATACCCAACGAATATCTGTAACGGCAGTTTTGCTTTAGAAGATGGAAAAAGTGTCTATATACCTACCTCAGGAATAAATCATACAGGTTGGGGCTATGCAGGCCCTTTACATTCACAAGGTGAAGATTTAAAGGCATTACCTGTAAAATTGAGCATAACCTGGGCATCGTTTCTGGAAAAAAAATTTTATACAGGCAGTTGGGATATGCCAATTGATAAAATAAAAAAACTCTTTGAAAAAGGAACCATAGATTGGCGAGGTGATGGTACCCATCCTTCAAATTATTCATTAATAACCGTTGGCTGTACACCAGGTGGACTTGTAATAGTCTGGGTTTATGGCGATGACCAACAAATAGAAGTAGCTCGTTTCCAGGCAACAGAAACAAACTTAGCAATAAAGGATGTTGTGCCATCAAACCCCAGCCTTACACTGGAAGAATATTTTGATGTATCCAAATCTGTTCCACAAGCCTATGAAAACCTAAAGAAAGGTGGGATTCAATATGGTATTTGGGATACATACAGAAAAAAATACGACTGGCGTGCCCGCATAGAAATTCCAAATCATAAACTAATTAATGTGGGAATCGAAATGTTTAATGGGGAAGAAGAAACTTTATTTAACGAAACAGTAATAAATAACACTTTTAAACCAAGGGCGGTACCAAGATTAATCGATTTTATTTTTGAGAATAAATCAAAAGCTCAAACTGTTTTTCAAATTAAATATTTCGACGAGGAAGAAATATTTAATTTATTCAAGCAGGTAGATGCTACAAAGCCTATCGAGGTCGTTTTGCGAATGAATGAAGATTTAAGTAACCGCAGACTGGTTTTTAAACAGGAAGGAAAAGAATTTACCATCCGAAAAATAGATCTGGAAAACATGTGGAAGTATGAACAATAGAGAATATATTACAACAGTGCGCTCAATGTATGCGATTTGAACAGTGTTAGACAAAAACGAGGTTCAATTCCTATTTAGCAATAACGTTGCACAGCTTAAGCCATAATTAGTAGCTGTCTTAAATTATGTTCCAAAAAGCAACATTAATGGCATAAGTATGGTCAGAAACAGGAAGGATGGAGTTATCAGTAGAGCAAATAAGTAAAGATTTAAGATTTAAAAAAGAATTAGCTATTTGGGGAAAATATAAGACCACTGAAGGTGAAAATAGAGGATGGTTTTCAAAATTATACCTCCATATCCCTAAAGGCAAAGACACTTTTGAAATTTTATATAAAGGTGGAAGATTTGACGATTTCTCTTAAGCCTTAGTATAAAAATGGTTTACTGCCACATTTTAACCAATGCGCTCAAAATGAAAATTTCATATTTATTCTTGTTTAGCATATTGCTCATTTTTTCAAATTGCATGGGACAACATAGCGGCACTAAAAGTTATTCGTTAAGGAAAGAATATGGCTTGCATGGTGCTGTAAAGGAAGTATCTACTTATTTGTGTAAAGTAAATAAACAGGGAATTCTTTCAGATACTGGCAATGCTTTTGGGAAGTACAAATTAACTTTTGATGAGCAGGGTAATGGTCAAATAAATTATAGAAAACGTACAAATGAGAATGGTGCGGTAATTATATACGAAATGATTTATGCTGGCAAAGGAAAAAATGTAACCTACAAGGAGCGCATTATTATTGATGGTAAACAAGTAGAAGAAGCAGGCTATAAATATGTTTGGTCAGATGACTTGAGCTATAAAATCGTAAAGCAAAATGATACCAGTGATGTTCAGATCTTTACCCTGAATAATAATTTTAGGATTATTAATTTTAAACTTAAGCAAGGGGATGTTGAGCATAATTACAAAACTGATGAATTGATTAAGAATAATAGGGTAGAGAAGACGATTACATTAAACGAAAATGCAGAAAATGAGATAACAAAAAGCTTTGATGTTATGGTGATGAAGGAATTCGATGAGCACAATAATCCTACTAAAATTTATTCGTACGACAATTTAGATGAAAAAAACCCTATTGTTGTCGTCTTTAAGCAGTACAAATACTATAAATAAAATAGCTTTTCGAATTCTTCTCCTCAATGCCATCTTTAACAGGCAAAGCAAAAAAGCAAATCCTCAAAATATAGTCAAGCCCTTACGCTCAGCGATGTAAAAGTGCCGAACAAACCAGGACTGGGTGTCACTATTACGGGTTAAGTTTCTACTTTTCAATAGAATGTCTCCGGTTGGAAAGACACGCTACTATGTAAAAACTCGTAGCTGTCTTTAATTATGTTGCAAAAAGTAACAACTTGCCCTAAAATGCTACAATGCTTTGCTCTATTGCATGTAGTAAAAATAAGACGTAAATTTATTTTGAAAAAAAAATACACTTTTTTCTTCACAATAATCTGCGTTTTCTATAGCGTGAGCCAAGATTTTTAATTTTATCGACTCTGTTACTCATTATATATGAGTGAGATACACAATAATTGGCTTAATATTTGGTTTATACTTAATGTAGCGGAGGCTACGAAAAATCCAATTATTTAACCTTTAAATTTTAAAACTATGGCTTTCAAAGCTAGATTAAACTTTTCAGGCAAGGAGTACGATGTACTTCATTGTGCCTATGCGTTAAACCGTGATGTAGATGCTAAAGGAAGACCCTCTTCCGGAGTTTACGGCGGTACCATCGATATTGAGATCGAATCAACCGAAGACACCTCAATAATCGAGGCGATGGTAAACAACCAGTACAAACCTATTACAGGAACCCTTCTGATCAAAAAATCGGAAGAAGATGCCAAAATGAAAGAAGTTAACTTCGAGGATGGCTACATTGTTAAATATTCCGAAGGGATCAACATTGTTGGCGATCACGCGATGACGCTCAAGTTCCAGATTTCTGCCCGCAAGCTTAAATTAGGCAGTGCCGAGCATGTTAACGATTGGCCAAAAGCCTAGAGAAAGGTTGAGGGTAGAAAGGTTGAAGGTGTAAGGTTTAAAACGCCATGCTCTTCGCTCCACGCCAACCGCTCAACGCAATTCATTCATTTTAAAAACATTTAAATTTTACTACAATGGCATTCAAAACCCGTTTAAACTTAGGATCAAAAGAATTTGATGTACTACAGTGCAGCTTTTCATTAAATAGAGATGTAGACGCAAAAGGCCGTCCATCGTCAGGTGTTTATGGTGGTACCATTCACATCGAAATCGAATCAACTGAAGATACTTCAGTGATTGAATCAATGGTTAATAATCAGTACAAACCACAGGCTGGTAGCATTACCTTCAAAAAAGGCGAAGAAGATGCAAAGATGAAGGAACTTACTTTTGAAGATGCCTATATCATTCAATATAGCGAGGGTATTGCAGTAAATGACAATACACCGATGACTTTAAATTTTGTGGTATCTGCCCGTAAACTAAAACTGGGCAATGCTGAACACGAAAACGATTGGCCAAAAGCTTAATCTGATTTAAATCGTTATTAGTTTCCGGCTAAGCTGGCACTAATAACGATTTTTTTGTTTTTGTGGCATGATAAAAAGAGCTACCTATGGCTACCGATTTAGAATACATAAACCTGTTCAATTCCTGTACAATTGCTCCGTTAAAAACTGCAGAGATCAACCGGATTATTGATGATAAAATCTTAAATCATAAATCAAGATATCAGGCGGTAAGAAATAAACTGCTTAATTTAACCGAATATACTTATCGAAATGCCTGCTTTCTAACCGAACCGGAAGATAGCTTTCTTAAAAAGAATCCAAAAATTGCAAATAGCTTTTTTAACAGGTCATTTTCAGATACGGGCCTTTTCTCTGAAACAACTGGTATACCATGGTATTTTATTGCCTGCGTACATTACAGGGAAAGCAATTCTGATTTTACCAAACACCTGCACAATGGCGATCCACTAAGTGGTTTTACCAGGCAACACCCTGCAAACCGGCCAAAAATTAGTCATGGTCCACCATTTACCTTTGAAGAAAGTGCTGTTGACGCTTTAAAATTACGTGGTTTGGATAAAGAAACAGTTTGGTCGTTGCCGAAAGTTTTGCTTCGTTTAGAGCAATATAATGGCATAGCGAAGGCCTATCAAAATAATAACATCAATTCGCCATATCTGTGGGGTGGCTCTAACCTTTATACTAAAGGCGGTTTCCCCAGAGATCATGTTTTTAGCCTCGATTATGTAAATAAACAAATCGGAACAGCCGTTATTTTAAAGGCTATGGAAAATAGGGGATTAATTAATATACCAAGGCAATAATATGAAAATAGCAGGCATTTTATTTTTCTCTTCGGTATTCCTGTTTTTTTCATGTGGTGCAAAACATGAAGATAAAAGGGAAAGTACAGCATATAATGCCGATTCTGTAATACAGGATAATAAAAGCACAAAGAATACCGAAGCAGATTCACTTGAAAAATTAGCGGCTAAAATGGTTGCTTCAAGAGAGAGTTACCTCAATGATGGCGATACCAAAGCTGAAGAAATTTTTATCAAAGCATTCATTAGCGCGCTCGAGAAGCCAAATGCTTTTGAAAATGACTTTGCTTCGTTAAAAGCGTACGAAATTAACGTATTAATTGCCGACGATAAAAATCTTAAAGTGTTTTACTGGCTTTCACCTTATTCGGGCTCTATGTGGCACGTACAGAATATCGTTCAGTATAAAAACGAAAATAATGTAGTTACCGCAATCTCATTTAACAACCTTTATAAAGACAAAGACGATGAAGGGAGCCCAACTCCATTTTTTGAACATATATATAGTTTAGATACCGCTCCTCAAAAAACATATCTCTTTACGGGCTATGGCCAAATGAGTGGAACGGAGCCCTATAGTGTAAGCCATACATTAGTAATTAATCATTCAGAATTTAGCATTGAAAAGCCATTGTTCAAACTCGGGAAGGTAGTTAAAACACAATTGTTTGCCTCTGCCGATCTTAAAGAAGGTGAGGATAAAGAAAAACTTACGGCCAAATTGGCCATGAAATATAACCCTAAAGATAAAACCATCAGCTATCCCGACGTTAACGAAACAAAAAACGGAGCTATTTTTAATGGAAAAAGAAACGTTTTAACGTTTCGCGATGGAATGTTCAGGTAGTCATAAACTATTATTGAGTTGATATGGAAAAGAAATTAATCACCGAAATAAATATAGAAGATAAGGCAATTACCCATTTTGCCTCCTTCAGCTTAAAGCAGGCCTTTAATGTTCATCATTATTTTGAGCTGCGGTTTAACCATGATCAGATGGGATTGCCTGGAATGATTAGCTTAAATGATAGTCGCGATTTTGTAGGAAAAACCCTTACCGCTTCCTTCGGTTATGATGCGGGCAATTTACAAGAGTTTGTCGGTTTGGTAACTAAGGTAGAACTGGCACAAAGCCATGGTTATCATGGTGTGTTAATCGTGAGTGGGTATAGTCCAACCATTTTGATCGATCGGGGGGCAGATTTAGGCTCTTATCTTGATAAAGATTTAAATAGCATTGTAAATCTTGCCACTTCAGATGTGCCTTCGAATGATATTAAAATCGTAGCCAACGCAGCCAGAAAAGAACCTATTGACTACCTGATTCAATATCGCGAAAGTGATTTTGATTTCCTGAACAGACTTTCGGGCGAATACCACGAATGGTTTTATTATGATGGTAAACAACTGAATTTCGGTAAGCCTGACGATCAGAAAGAAGTTGCCCTTGTTTATGGCCGCGACGTGCAAAACCTGCAGTATGCCATGGAAATTGCGCCGATTAAAAACAAACGTTTTGCCTATAATCCCAAACAGGATGAAATGTTGCAGAGCGAAAGTAGTGGCGCAAGTGATGGATCACCAGACCTGGCGCATGCCATACAGGTATCAAACACCATGTACAGCAAAACATTTAATCAACCTGCACTTATCCGTGTGGATAATAGCAATGATATTAAAAGCCATGTGCAAAACGAAGAAAAAGCACACATCAGCAACCTTTTAAAGGTAAATGCCAGTGGCGATAATGCTGCTTTGGGTATTGGCAGTATTGCCGAAATTACCATGAGTATCAGAAAGGAACTTTCATTTTCTACGGAGAGTCTGGGAAAATTCCTGATCACTACTATTAATCACGATATTGATGGTACTGGAAAATATTACAATACTTTCGAAGGCGTGGTAGCCACAACAGAACGGCTTTCGGTGAAAAACTACACTAAACCAAACCCTGATATGCAATTGGCAGATGTGGTTGATAATGCCGATCCGCAAGGCCAGGGCCGTATTAAAGTGAAATTTAAATGGGAATGCAAAACCAATGATGTAACGGAGTGGCTACGGGTAATTACACCAGATGCCGGAAGTAGCGATAAAGTGAGTAAAAACAGGGGCTTTGTATTTATTCCGGAGATTGGCGACCAGGTAGCGCTAACCTTTGAAGAAGGAAACATTGCACGGCCGATTGTTTTGGGTTCTGTATTTCATGGCAAAAGTGGAAGTGGTGGCAGTTCCAGCAACAACAGCAAAAGTTTAACTTCTAAAAGCGGGCATACCCTGACCATGGATGATGGGGCAGGTATGGTTATGAAAGATAAAGACAGTAATTTTATCGAACTCGACGGAGCGGGTAAAGCCGTTTTCGAAACCAAAGAATCGATTCTGATCAAATGTGGCGAAAGCAGCATTTTTATGGATAAAACCGGTAAGATTATCATCAAAGGAAAAGATATTTTAACCCTTGGCGAGAACATCGGAAACTCTGCCAAAACCAGTATTGGCATTGGCGTGGGGCCAGAAGATGGTACACCAACCTCTGGCATTGGTATAGAAGCCCAAACTTTAGATATAGGTACGAAAACACTTTCAATGAGTGGAGAAAACGAGGCTAACCTGGCTTCCAAGAAGATTAATGTAGGGGGTGAAAGCGAAACGAATATCCGCAGTGGAACGATCAATCTAAACTAATTTTGACATTAAAGCTCAATGAATCCGGTACAACTCGAATTATTTAAAATAGATAAACAATGGCAACAAGTAGTAAGGAAGCATCCATCAGAAACGCTTTTTCTTTGCCTGGGTGAGCGGCATGAGGTAAATTTATTTGAGGCCTACTTTAAATATCAGTTAACAGAAGAAAGCAGGACCGATGACATGTTTCTGCTCCATTACCAGGAATTTCAAAGCGTAAATGATTACGGTAAAAGTTTGGTTAAAGAGTGGAAAGAGATCTTTGATTTATGGCAGAAAGATAATGGTAAAGGGATCGTTTGGGATGTAGATTCAGGTGAAAACGAAGCGTATAAAACCGACGCTTATGTGCCTGTTGTTGCTCTGGAACGGCTCTGTAACATTTATCCTGATTTAAAGTTGAAA
The DNA here is from genome assembly GCF_019317285.1 of Pedobacter sp. D749. NCBI lineage: Bacteria > Pseudomonadati > Bacteroidota > Sphingobacteriia > Sphingobacteriales > Sphingobacteriaceae > Pedobacter > Pedobacter sp. D749. The sequence continues at coordinate 4,746,396 of NZ_CP079218.1, read as the reverse complement.
AAAATATATGTTCAGCTGGCGCCTACAAGCATTAATGATGTTTCCGGGCTTTCTGAATGGATTAACGAATGGTGCAATTGTATTAAAACGGCAAATAACCAAAATATTAAGCTGGTTTATACGGAACATCATACACACCGTACTTTAAAAAAATTAAAACAGGGAACCGAATTCAGGATCAATATTGATGTGAACCAGTTGATGCAAAATGCTGCGGCGCATACCAACCGCGAAAAGAACGATCCCGAATCCGATTACCAGCAACAGATATTAACCGCCAGTAATTATTTAAGCAAAGGCAAACATGAACAGGCAAATGCCGTTTTGGAGCGGGCAATCGTAATTGCACAAAAACAGGGATTACATGAAGCGGTGGTTGCAGCAAGGATCATGCTGGCGCAAAGCTTAGCTGTAAAAAGCAAGAAAGCAGAAGCACGGCAACAATACGAATTGGCCCTGGCGCGCGCCGGAGAAAGCTCGCTGTTAAGCGCGCATGTCCACATGAGCTATGGTAGTTTCCTTTTGGCACACTCGGGTAAGGAGGAAGCCAAAAGGTATTTTGAAAAGGCGATTAAAATCGCTGAGTTAATTGAGAACAATTTTATCGCAATGGAATGTACCCGGTTGCTGGGCCAGCTTTCTGAAAGTAAAATAACTGGCTCTTCAAAAGCAATGGGCTATTATTTGAAGTGTTTAGAAATTGCAAAGAAAATGCCGATAGAAAAGCGGCGACAAAGTTCGATGGCTTATACCGCATCGATCATATTAAAAAAATATGGCGAAGAGAGTCCCGAAGGTAAAAAATTAGATCTGGAGATGCAGCAGGATTACGGAGAGGATTGGAAATCAATGGCAGAAGTGCCAAAGAACCATGCCAATCCATTATCCTAAAGATGATCGGTGATGACATCACCCTAAAAAAAATGCAGATGAAAAAGATTAAAGCGAGTAAACCGAATATGTCTACCGATAGGTCATTAAGCCTATCTGCAAGCTTAACCAAAGCCGAACCAAAAGCAGTGGGTGGCGGCGGTGGTGCTGTTGCCCCGGGCAGCAATCCGCCTGCAGCAAAAAGCCCCTTAAAGCTTTTAAAAGCTAAAAAGCCAGCTATGACCAATACTGCGGTACAGCATGTAAGTAAGCATTTCGATGTGGTACTGGCTATCGATTTCCATTGGACAACCATTCCCATTCCACCATCATTTGGCTTTATTCCACTGCCATTACCACACCCATTTATTGGTATGGTGTTCGATCCGATGGATTACCTCCGTTTTAATATTCCCGTACCAAAATTTGCACAGGGTTTAATTGGTATGCCCAGTATCCCAATGGGTGGTTCAATTTTTGTACATGGCAGGCATAAAGCCACTACAACCACCAGTGTGATGGGTGTTTTGCTTCCATTCAGGCATATTACCTCTATACCCGTTTATTTTATTGTAAACATTCCTGGTTCACCGCATGAAGGCGAAGTATATTGGGGTTCCACTACCGTTTTAGGTCAGGGTTCAGAAATGAGTGGTTCTAACCCAGGCCAGGTTCTTACCTGCTGGTGTCCGCCAATGGGTTTAAAACCGCTCCCAACCGTACCAGATAAATTAAAGAAAAATCCATTGGCTTATTTCGCTTTTTATAGCGATTTACTAAGCATGTACGTGCAAATTAATACTGGTAAACCGGTGTTGGTTGGTGGTACATTTGCACCGCATAATTATACACTAAAAGAATATTTAATGCGCTTCGCAGCCATTGGTATTATGAGGGGGCTAACCAAATTGGGAGGGGCGTTAGCAAAAGGTGCGCTTAAGGGTGTAAACAAGCTTTTAAAAAACATGCTAGGAGAAAATCCCTTATCAAATAAGCTTTGTCATTGGGGGTTCGAACCTGTTAATTTCGTTACAGGAGCTATGTTTTTTGAATGGACGGATTTCGAACTGCCTGGTGGCCATACATTGGCCTGGAACAATGTATGGCGTAGTGATAAACCTTATAAGGGCATGTTGGGCAACCAGGTATATAACAATTATGATCTTTACATTTACCCTGATCCGGAAGCCGGCATTGCAGGGTTTAGCCACCCAACTGAAAATATGGTGATGCCTTTGCCTTATATTGAGCCATATTCAGGCAAACAATACGATCGTGCACAAAAGGTCTGGATGGAAAGGCCAGATGAAAATACTTGGATACTTACCATCGATCAGGATATTTATACTTATACTCTTTTTAGCGGGGGGCCAGATGGCGATATCTACCGTATAAACCATATCGAATATACCAATGGCAGTCAGCTTACCTTTTATTATCAAAAACAACTTTTAACCCGGATTGTCGAAAACTCTGGTCGTGTGCTCGAAATGAAGCATAATGAATCTGGTACTGCCATTAACGCAGTTTATTATCACTATAAAAATACCAGCGACTTGTTGGTGAGTTACGATTACGATCAGCGTGGCAACATGATCAAAGTTTACGATCAGGCGGGCAAAGCCATCAGTTTTGAGTATGATGACCATAATCGGGTAGTTAAAAGAATCAACCGAAACGGAATGGCTTATTTCTGGACTTATGACGCAGAGGGCCGCGTAATCCACACTGAGGGCAGAGATGGTTTTATGAGCGGATCGATAAGCTATTTCCCGGAGGAAGAATATAACGAAGTGTACTACCGGGATGGTAAAATAGAACGTTATTATTATGATGAAAACGATCTGGTTTACAAAAAGGTGGATGCCATGGGCGGCGAAACCTGGTATGAGCACGATCGCTATAACGAAGAAAAAATGGTTTCGAGCCCTGAGGGCAGGGTAATCGGCTATGAATATGATGAACGCGGGAATATTATTACCTATCATACCGCAGATGGCGAAAAATATCAATATGCCTACGATGAAAACAATAACCTCATTTTGCGCAGTGATCCGGCTGGTTCAAATGAAACCTGGTTATATAATGAGCAGAACCAACTGCTTAAACATGTTCAAAAAGACAATAGGGTAGTCGATTTTTATTATACCGATGGACAGAAATTACCGGTATTTTGTCGTGATAATGATGGCTATGAAGTTCATTGGACATATAACAGTTTAAATCAACTGACCGAATCGGTTTCGAGTGAAGGCAATATCCGCCGCTGGACTTACGATGATTATGGGCGTTTGATCCGTTTTAGTCCGGATGGTGATCAAACCACAATTTGGGAACGCGATGATATGGGCCGTGTGGTTTTGGTAAAAGATTTTGGGGAAGAAGCCCTGCGCTTCGAATACGATGCCTACGATCTTCCGGTTTACGCTACAGATGGGCGTGAAGAATGGTACATGACCTATACCCCAATGGGTAGCTTAAAAACACAAAAAAGAAGCAGTCAATCCTCCAGTCAGAACATCCAGACCCTTCATTTTACCTATGATCAATGGGAAAATTTAAAGGCCATTACCAACGAAAAAGGTGAAGAATATCTTTTTTTAAGGGATGCCAATGATGATGTGGTGAAAGAAATTGGCTTTGATGGGCAGGAGCAACAATACATCCGCAACCAGGATGGGCAGGTCATTAAAACCATACAGGCCGATGGTAAGACCATTTACCACAATTACGATCTGAGCGGCCGGTTGGTGTATAGCAGCTATGAAGATGGTACCTACGAAGCTTTTCAATACAATAAGCTCGGTTTGCTCATTGCTGCAGAGAACGAACTTTCTTCAGTTAATTTCAAGCGGAACCCATTGGGTATGGTTACCCAGGAAATACAGGATGGCTATCAGATCAATTATCAATATGATGTCTTTGGCAGCCTAACCAGTTTAAAAAGTTCATTAGGTGCAGCTATTCAATATGATTATGACGAAATAGGTTATCTGAATGGTATTGCCGCGAAAAGTAGCGGGTCAGCAGAATGGACTGCAACCATTGGCCGTAACAAAAACGGACAGGAAACCAGCCGCAGTTTAAGCGGTGGGGTTAAGGCAACATTCGATTACGACCACGAAGGTCATCCAATCAGTCAGAAGGTAGAAGCCAGCCGTTCCATTACCGCGTTTAAACAATATGCCTGGGGGCCGAATGATAAACTGAATAGCTGCTTAAATAGCATTACGGGTGGCAGCATCAATTACAGGTACGATACTTTTGGCAGTCTGTCTTCGGCAAGTTATAGCGATGATGGCAAAGTGATCTATAAAAATCCTGATGAAACCGGGAACTTATATAAAACTGCTGATCGCAGTGATAGGCGTTACGATAAAGGTGGTAAACTGCTTAAAGATGACCAATGGTATTACCGTTATGATGCCAAAGGCAACTTGGTACAAAAAAGTAAACGTAACATTATCGGCTTGGCAAAAGAAGAAATTGCCGAAACAGAAGATAATGGCTTATTTGGCAAAAAATTAAACTGGGGAATGGCCGATCCTGATATCCCTAAAGCGGAAACGCTGGATATCTTAGCAGATGCGGAACCCGATTTACCAGAATGGAAAGAGGGCGACTGGGCTTTTGCCTGGGCGGCCAACGGGATGATGAAAGCCGTTAAAAATCCACATGGCGAGATCATCAGTTTCGAATACGATGCCTTGGGCAGAAGGAAAGCCAAAATTGTTAAAAATACGGTGTATCGCTATGTGTGGGATGGTAATTTACTGCTCCACGAATGGAATTACCCTTTAAGCGAACGGCCTAACCTGGTGGTTGATGAAGATGGATTGCTCAGCTACGATAAAATGGAGTCACTGGGCAACGATTTAATTACCTGGGTGTACGATCAGAATAAATTTACCCCAAGTGCCAAAATCGTTAATGGCCAGTATTATTCTATTATTAGTGATTATTTGGGCACTCCAGTACAAGCTTATGATGATGCCGGTAAAAAAGTGTGGGATTGCGAACTTGATATTTATGGAAAAATCCGTAAACTCAGCGGTGATCGGGAATTTATGCCATTTAGGTACCAGGGACAATATGAAGATGTAGAAACGGGGCTGTATTATAATAGGTTTAGATATTATGATCCGGAAAGTGGGAATTATATGAGTAAAGATCCGATTGGATTGGAGGGAGGTTTATCTCATTATTCTTATGTAATTGATGTAAATTTGTGGTTAGATGTATTTGGCTTAGTACAGGGAGGATCATATTACAAAGTAAGATCATCAAATATTGGTGGCGAGGTTCATCATGCGCCTGCAAATTCAATATCCCCTTTGAGTCATGGTAAGGGGCCCGCCGTGTGGATGGAAAAAGCAGACCATAAGCTAACAGGAAGTCATGGAAGTAGGGGTTTGTCCGGTAAAATGTATAGATTAAGGCAATCTCAATTTATAAATAAAGGCAAATGGAACAAGGCATTAGAAATGGACATTGTTGATATTAAAACCCAATTTGGAAATAAATACAATGCTGGTTTAATCGAAATGATTGATTACTCCCATAAAAAAGGTCTGATCACTAAAAGCCAAGCAAAAACATTAAAAATTAAGTGTAAATAATTATGGATATTTTAAATCAAGAATTCAATATTGTTCCATATCAGTCGGTGGGTCCAATTAAATTCGGAATGTCAAGAAAAGAAATAGAAACGCTATTCGGAAAGCCTCAAAAAGAGATAAAGGATCTGCTGGAAAGATCCGAACTTATCTATGGGGATCTATCCATTAAGTTAGCAAAAAAAACAGGAGTAAATGAAGTGTCATTCAATAAAGATCCATCCATTAATCTTATATATAATGATTTAAACATCTTCCAAACTGAAGATATTATTGAGAAACTTAAACAGGTTGAAAAGCCATTTAACTCGGTCGGTTTCAAAGTTTTTTTTGAAATTGGTTTAGCATTAACAGGTTTTAGTAAAAAGAAAGATGATAAAACAGCATCTATATTTGCGAAGGAATTGATCGCTTTATGGAAAATATAAGTCTTTAATGCCATAAAGAAAAATGGATTTGGAATCCGTTGAATTAAGTGGTTTAAAGGTTTGGAATACTTTTAAACAGACCAGCTAAAGCCTTGTGTTAGTGAAATAAGGTTTGATGTTATAGAAAATACGTAAACTTAGAGGTGATAGAAACTTTGTGCCATTTAGGTATCAAGGCAGTATGCGGTTGTAGAAGAATCACATTGATAAAGATATATAATGGAATTACAAGAACTCATGGAAAAACTTATAAATGATAAATATGAAATCAGGATTTCATGATGTAGTGAACGATTTCGAAATTTTAATAAAAGAATATGAATTCAAGTTACCAAAGAAGCTTTGGTATGACAATATTGTTGTTCTTTCAAAACATATTGAAAGTATTTTTTATTGTTTTATCATCGCGAGAGTTAATAAGTTAGACGGTTCTTTACAAAAAGATCTCTGGGTCGGCCCTTTAAATAGGCCAGATGATGGACTTGAAAATCTTTCCGCAAACATAAAAGTTAAAATCGGATATACACAGGTTTTAGAAGAGGATTTTTTCAAAAATTGTGAAAGTAAAATCATTAATTTAATATCTGGTCAGAGACTGACTTACTTAGTTAATAGTTCGAAAAAAGAATTAGAAAAACCTTCCTTTAATAATTATAGGTATACTGTTTTTACAGCGTTTATTTTGCCATTTTGCAAAATCGTTATTTCAGCTGCAAAAGAAGAAAAAAAACTAAATAGTAAGAAAGAGGTGGGTTTGATAATCGAAAAAATATTTCCAGAATTAACTGGAGAGATGAGTGATTTTTTTAACAAACTTGGTGTAAAAGGAACAAAAGAAAAAATTTGGGAACTTTGTTATATATATTCTCTATAATGATTGAAAGATAAAATCGCGGAATTCTTAGGGTTAACTAAAAGATTATCTAAGAGGTTAATTACTACTATACTGAAAACAGAGAAAAGGTTGATGAAATAACAATAATCCATATGGAAGATTATAATATTGCTGAAAAAATGATATTGAAGGTAGATGCGTTAGATGTAAATTCAACTACGAATTTGATGTTGGAAGTGATATCTGATCAATATTTAAAAATTCAAGATACCTTATTTGAAATAGAATCTACAACCAATTATGATATTGAATATCTTTTGAAGGCTCTTGATGTTTTGTCAGAGTATGTGGAAGAATGATTTACATCTTTTAAACCTAATGGATAAAAATAGAATTATTAATCGAATTGGTTGGGTAACGCAAATGAAGTCTGCCCCTCCTTTAACAAAAGAGTACATAGAAAGACAGTACCGCTTTTTCGAAAATCAGGTATGGTTTTTAAAGGAAAATGGTTTTACAACTAGAATGATTTTGAAAAAAGGTGAAAAGGCAAACGATGATTCAGAAATAAAGGTTGGTGATCTGACTGAAGAAGGATTAAAATTTTATCTTTTTGGTATAAGAGCATGGATAGCCAAATACGATAAAGCCAAAGATAGAGACAAAGCAATTAATGATTTTGCTTTCATCGAAAAAAAATTAGCTGAATTTAAAGCTAAAGAGGGTGCATAATTAAGATGACATAGCTGTTTCGAAATCAAGATGCTTAATGATTGAGATATTGTGATAAGATAGCATAACAGATATAATCAGATAATCACTAAATTAAGTGGCAATGATGTTCGAAAAAAGGAATTCAGTCCTAATTTTTGAAGAATTTCAGGGTAGGGAAAATAAAATCAAGGATCTGATTAAAGTGCCAGTATCAGATCCTCTATATTTAAAATTTTTATCGGAATACAAAGGCCTTGAAATCACACCAGACATAGAAATATTTAGCTATGAAGATGCTTTAAATGAAAATAAATATATTGAGAAAAATTATCCAGAACTATATGATAAGATTTGGATAATTGGGCGAAGTGGTCAGGGAGACGAATGGTTTATTAATATAGAAAAATCAACAATTTTGTTTTACGATCACAATAATGGTGAATATAATTCTATTGATGAATTTCTTGATTTTTATATTAATTTTCTCGTATTTCTTCAGGCCGCTTTTTTATATCGGGAGCTTGAAGAACAATTAGACGATCATGAGGATAATTTGCCAATAGAAATCCAGGAGTTATTCGTTAGTAGTTTAGAAAAAATTAGCAATGATTTCTATTTGAAATATCCTTATAAATATTTTTGATTTTCGATCGAAGGCCTAAGATTAGAATTACTTGATCAAAAACAATTTGATTATACTTCGAATAATAACAATTCAGGAAGTTATCAGCGAAATATCAATTAGACTGTTTATAATTAATATCATAGAAAGAATTAATTTTAGTATACAAGGTATCGCCATGTAATAAAAATTTATTTTTCAAATGCCAATTGTTATGAATCATATAAAATTTACTAATACCCTTATAGCGTGTAATTGGCGATTTGAAGAAAATCAAGTGAAGATAAATACCGCTACAGCTGAAGATATGGTAAAGGAAAGAATATCTAAAACTCCTAAATCATTTCTTGACTTTGTCGAGTATTTTGATCTGCTTGCAAATGCTGAAGATAACATATGGTTTATTTCGTTAAAGGATTACTTTAAGCTAAATAATGGAGAGGGATTCGCCTGGAATGAATTTGAATTGCAAAGTTTAGAATATTCGAACGAAGAGGAGAAAAAGGGCGTGATCGAATTTTGGAACAACCATTTACCTTTCATGATGTCTGTTAAAAGCGACTATTCGTATGTCGCAATTGTTCTTGACGGGGAAAATAAAGGACATATCGTTACAGGAAGTGAACCTGAATATGAAGATCCGGTCACATTGGCTAATTCATTAGGGGAGTTTTTTGAAAAATACATATTGGTCTTGAAAGGAGAATTAGAAGAGCCCGTTCTGAAGCTATTTATTTAATTTCAATTCTTTTTTTCCAATTGATTATAATGCCTTAACTGGTTGTGAATTCTATATTAATCTTAATCCAACCTAATTTTTTAATTACATGTAGCAAAAATTATGGATTTAATTAATAAACACTTAAGCGGATTTGAAATTTTAGATGGTAAGTTAATAGGGAATTATTCAATTTCTATTAATGAACATATACCAATAATCTTTGATGCCGAAAAAAGCAATGCTAAAATTGAGGATTTTTCTGAATTGTTAGATGAGGCTGGCAGATTAGTTAATCAATTAACTGAAATGACACTTGATAATTTAAAAATGAACATTGCTGTTGAGTTGACAGATGCTGCATATTCAGAATCTGTAAATAACACAAGAGCTAAAGATTATTCAGATTTAAAGGCACAATTGAAGTTGAAAAATATCATCTTTTATCTTGATAATGTAATTTCAATGATTTTTGAGGCAAAAGAAGAATATCCAGATATGTTCATTTATTGCCAGGTAGATCAAGGTTTTGATATTGAGGATCTAGCAGTTCAATAAGCATATGTTATCTTGAAATATATAATGATGGGAATAGTGAATTATCCGTATCTCTCGTGTAAGGACCGTAGATACCGAGAACAAATGGACAATCGACGAAGTTGTTTCTGAAATCAAAAGTCAGTTTGGAGAGGATATTGATTTGTTGTTATAGTAGTAGCCTAAATTCTTAAGTTTAGGATAATGAATAGAATAATAATAAATATATGAACGTTGTCGAAAATTTACATCAAGAAAATTTCAATATACAGATGAAATTTTTGCTAACCTGTTTAGGCCGTGTAAAGCAATTGTATCATCAGTTTAGCATCGAGGTTGGTCATGATTCCTCGGTGTATTCAGCAAAGTTTAAGTCAGGAGAAGCAAAAATAAATAACCTTTATGATGAAATGTTTAGGGTTTTGTTTTCGGATCCTGACAAAAAGCTGAACAGTCTAGCCGAGGATTTTTATGAGTTGGCTCCGTCTTACGAAGAATATGCTACAGTAGATGCCACAATTGCAGTTCAAATAGCGCTATTATGTGCTTCCATAATCGAATTTTATCATGATAAAGGTTTTGAGTCTATATCTGAAGTATTGATTAACATGGAAGAAATTATACATATTCTGAAGTCTCAAGAATATGATGAGCAGGATTTAACATCTCCGGGCGCAAAAATTGATAGAGATGATTATATTAACTCTGCCATAAGCCGTGAGGAAGAACAAGAACAAAACATTATCAACTTTCTTAGAGCAAACGAAACATTAAAGGCTTTCCAAAATATAGTTGAAAAAAAATATAATCAGATAAACTTAAGCTTCTTTTTTACTCATTTTTAAAGCAAATAGAATTTCTAGCGTAAACAGCCTAAACTTTATCCTCCAACAACAGTTTAATCACATTTTTTAGTGCCGGGTTGCGATTAGATTCTTTCCAGATCATATATAGCTCTGTTCTTTGTGGAATATGTTTAAGCTCCACAAACTTCACATTTTCCTGATAGCCATATTGCAGGGCAGTGGGCACAATGGCAATTCCCAGACCTTCTTCTACCAGTTTGTAAATGGTGAGTGCGTTAACCGATTTATGGTAAGTTTTGGGTTTAAAACCATGATCTTCACATATACTCATCATCAGGTCGTAGTAGAATGGACTGTCATCGCTCGAGAAAAAAATAAAGGGCTCGTCACCCAGTTTTTTTACCACTTCAAAACTTGCCTTTTTCATCGGGTGGCTTTTAGGCAATACCAGCGAAAAAGTATCCTGGTGGATCATGTGTTTAGAAATATCAGGTTTAAACTGCTGCATCCGCACAAAACCCATGTCGAGCATGTCTTTTTCCAGTAATTCGATCTGTAGTTTATTGGGCATTTCATCCAGATTGGTTCTGATCTCCGGAAAATCTTTGTTCAGTTTAAAAATAACTTCCGGTACAATTTTTTGTGCCGCCGAACCTAAAAAACCGATGCGTAGTTCGCCCTGTTTGCCTTCTGTAATATTGGTCAGCTGTTTTTTTATATTCTCGATATGACTGAACATAAAATCTACTTCATCTTTAAGGTAAAGGCCAGCTTCGGTAAGTGTAACTTTTTTCTTGTTCCGATCAAAGAGTGGTGCGTTAAAAATTTCCTCCATCTGTTTAATCTGCCGGCTTAATCCCGGTTGCGAAATAAACAGGCGGTCGGCAGCCTTTCTAAACTTCAGTTCTTCTGCCAAAACCTGAAAATATTTTAAATGCCTAAGCTCTATCTGATAACTCATGGTTATTACATGATGATGTAATTGGTATTTATAGGTATCAAATATAGGGCTTATTTTTGTTTAAAACCTTTATGATATGAGTGAGCAACAGATTTTTAATTACGGAACAGACCATTTAACCGCTAAACTGGCTTTGGCCATCAGCAACGGTGAAGTGAAAGGCATATTAAGCGAAAGCACACGGGTAAAAGTACTCGAAAGCAGCAAGGTGGTAGAGCGTATTGCGGTTTCAGGTAAGGCTGTTTATGGCATCAATACGGGCTTCGGACCACTTTGTACTTCTATGATTTCGGCAGTTGATACCCGTAAACTACAGGAAAATATTTTAAAGAGTCATGCTGTCGGTGTAGGCGAGCCGATAGATAGCGAAATATCAAAACTGATGCTGGTTTTAAAACTGCAGGCTTTAGCTCAGGGCTACTCAGGCATTAAAATCGAAACGCTTGACCGGATGATCTGGTTTTTAGAAACCGGTGCCATTCCTGTGGTGCCCAAACAAGGTTCTGTTGGTGCCTCTGGCGATCTTGCTCCTTTATCTCACCTCTTTTTGCCTTTAATTGGCTTGGGTAAGGTGCATTATAAAGGGGGAATTATTGCCACAACTCAACTTTTAACAGCACATGGGATACAGCCTTTGCAATTAGGCCCAAAAGAAGGTTTGGCTTTAATCAACGGAACGCAGTTTATTGCCGCGCATGCCGTCAAGGTAGTACAACGTTTAGAAAATGTGCTGAATTCTGCTGATATTATAGCAGCATTGATGATTGAAGGTTTGCAGGGATCGGAAAAACCTTTTCATGCACAACTTCATCAACTAAGACCATACCCCGCAAATATTGCCGTGGCAGAACAGGTACGTAAGCTGTTACAAGGTTCTGAAATCATGAAATCGCATGCCGATTGTGCCAAAGTACAGGATCCTTATTCTTTAAGGTGTATTCCACAGGTACATGGTGCCTCCAGAACGGCATGGATGCATTTAAAAGAAGCGTTGGAAATCGAACTCAATTCAGTAACCGATAATCCTGTCATATTTAACGATGATCTAACCATCAGCGGAGGTAATTTTCACGGTCAGCCATTGGCTTTACCGCTTGATTATGCCTGTTTAGCCGCTTCTGAAATCGGCAACATCAGTGACAGAAGGATTTACCTCTCTCTGGAAGGAAATACGCCTGGCGTGCCGAAATTGCTGATGAAAGAAACCGGATTAAATTCTGGTTTTATGATTGTTCAATATACCTCGGCAGCTTTGGCCAGCGAAAATAAAGGTCTTTGTTTCCCGGCCAGCGCCGATAGTATACCAACTTCATTGGGTCAGGAAGATCATGTAAGCATGGGTTCCATCAGTGGTCGTAAAGCCTTACAGGTAATCGAAAACGTAGAAAAAATCCTTGGTATCGAATTGTTCTGTGCTGCACAGGCCGTTGATTATCATCATCCATTAAAGCCTGGGAAGATTTTGGCTGCGGTACATGATTTTGTGCGTACTGAAATCGATCATTTTGAAGAAGATCAGATTATGTATGATAGGATGGGAAATGCCATTCAAATGGTACAGCAAGGTAAAATTGTAGCCACCGCAATCAATGCAGAACAGGATTTATAAGAGTTAAAATTACAGGAAATGGATTTTAAAGCACAGCTATTGGCAGGTATTCCTTCGGTTTTACCCGCAAAAAAAATAAGAAATGAGCAATTAAGTCATGCGCCGGTAAGGAGAGCGGTATTAAATGCAACGGAAAAAAAACTGAGCATTAAAAATGCGCTGCGTTATTTCCCTGAAGCATGGCATCAGGAACTGGCGCAAGAGTTTTTAAGTGAACTGGAAAACTACGGACATATCTACATGTACCGTTTTATGCCCGATTATGCCATTTATGCAAGGTCTATAACTGAATATCCTTGCCGTACGCCACATGCTGCCGCCATTATGCTCATGATCCAGAATAATCTGGATCCGGCAATCGCTCAGCATCCGGAAGAGCTGATTACTTATGGTGGCAATGGTAGTGTATTCCAAAATTGGGCACAATATTTACTCACCATGCAATATCTTGCCACAATGACTGATCAGCAAACGCTGAATATTTACAGTGGACATCCGCAGGGATTATTTCCTTCCAGCACTGCAGCACCCAGGGTAGTGGTAACTAATGGCATGATGATACCGAATTATTCTTCGCCTGAAGATCTTGAAAAGTTTAACGCTTTAGGCGTAACCCAGTATGGGCAAATGACTGCTGGTTCGTATATGTATATTGGGCCTCAAGGCATTGTTCATGGTACTGCGATTACTTTGATGAATGCTTTCCGTAAAAAAGGTTTTTATGGAAAAGATACCGCCGGTAAAATTTTCCTTACGGCCGGCTTAGGAGGCATGAGTGGAGCGCAAACCAAAGCTGGTAATATTGTGGGCTGTATCACGGTATGTGCCGAGGTAAATCCGAAAGCGGCGACCAAAAGGCATCAACAAGGTTGGGTTGATGAGCTGATTGATAATTTGGATGAGCTGGTGAAAAGGGTTTTATTGGCTCAAAGTGAAAAACAAACGGTTTCATTGGCTTACATTGGAAATGTTGTAGATGTTTGGGAGCGTTTTGATCAGGAAAATATTGAGGTTGCGATTGGTTCCGACCAAACTTCGCTTCATAATCCTTACTCTGGTGGCTATTATCCCGCAGGTTTAAGTTTTGAAGAAGCCAATGAAATGATTGCCAACGCAGCTGATCAATTTAGAATTAACGTTCAGGATTCGTTAAAAAGGCATGCTGCCAGCGTTAACAAACATACTACTAAGGGAACTTATTTTTTCGATTATGGAAATGCTTTTTTACTGGAATGCAGTAGGGCAGGTGCGGATGTGATGTCGGAAAATGGTGTCGATTTTAGGTATCCATCTTATGTAGAAGATATTTTAGGGCCATTATGTTTCGATTATGGTTTCGGTCCATTCAGGTGGGTTTGTGCCTCGGGAAATGAAAAGGATCTCGATTTAACCGATCGCATGGCAAAAGAAGTAATGGAAGAAATCAAACTGAGTGCACCCTCAGAAATACAGCAGCAATTACAGGACAACATCAACTGGATTACGGCAGCAAAAGAAAACAGGTTGGTGGTTGGTTCAAAAGCCCGCATTCTATATGCTGATGCTGAAGGTCGTGCAAAAATCGCACTGCGATTTAATGAAGCCATTAAAACCGGCGAATTATTAGCTCCTGTAATTTTAGGCAGGGATCATCATGATGTGAGCGGAACAGATTCGCCTTTTAGGGAAACCAGCAATATTTACGATGGAAGCAGGTTTACCGCCGATATGGCCATCCATAATGTGATTGGCGATAGTTTTAGGGGTGCAACCTGGGTTTCGATCCACAACGGCGGTGGCGTAGGCTGGGGCGAAGTGATAAACGGTGGTTTCGGAATGGTGCTTGATGGAACCGAACAAGCTGCAGAAAAATTGCAGAGCATGCTTTTTTATGATGTAAACAATGGAATTGCCCGGAGAAGCTGGTCCCGTAATAAGGAAGCCCGTTTTGCCATCGAACGCGAAATGGAACGCACGGGTACTTTGAAAGTTACGCTGCCCAACTTAGTCGATGAAGAACTATTGAATGGCTTGGGAATAGGGTAGGCTTTTTTACGACAGAGGCTTTTGTTGTCATTCTGAACGCAGTGAAGAATCTTTCATTTCATGCTTAGAGAGAAAGATTCTTCGTTGCACTCAGAATGACAGATCTCTCTTTGTTTAGCCACGGCAACATATAAAACACGGAATACCCTCCGCGTATTGTCACCCTGAGCGTAGTCGAAGGGTTAGTTCATTAGCCTCGAAATTAATCGCTTTTTTTTAAAAACCTCTGCGCCCCTTTCGAAAACCTTAGTAATCTTTGCGGTAAAAGCTGTTATAAATTACCTCAAAGGCAAAGTAAAATGAAACACAGAGCCTTTACCTTCTTCACTTTCAGCCCATATTCTGCCACTATGCCGCTCAATAATTTCGGCGCTTAAATAAAGCCCTATACCAAAGCCCGAGATCGTATGATTGCCTTGAACACGGTAATAACGTTCAAAAAGCTTGTCAATATCATCAGGTTTTATGCCTATTCCCTCATCCTTAATCTGGATTTCAACCTCAGCATCAAGTAGTTTGCAGGTTATTTCGATGCGCGTTCCATTATCGGAGTATTTTATTCCGTTACTGATCAGGTTGGAAATCACATTCCCGATTTTATCCCGATCGGCATTAATGTTAACCTCACAGGCCGGATTTAATATAATTTGATGCGAAGATTGTGAGATATAAGTTTCTTCGATGGTTTCTTTCAACAACTCATCTAAGTTAAAGTCGATTTTTTCGATAAGCAGCTTACCAGATTCCAAACGTGATACATTTAAGAAACCATTGATCATGGTGCTCATTTTTCTGATCTGGCTATGTGTTTTTTCCAGAGCGATCATTTCATAATTGTCCTGATCTTTTTTAGCCTTGCGCTGCAAAACCTGAACAAAGCCATTGATGGCTGTTAATGGTGTTTTTAATTCATGACTGACCATCCCGATGAAATCATTTTTTCGAAGTTCATCTAGTTTTTGTTCCGTGATATCAATAAAAAGACCCGAATATTCTGTTGCGTTACCATGCTGGTCTACAAATACCCTCCCGGTTGCTCTAACCCATTTTTCTTCGCCGGTGATTAAATTATTTATTGGAAATTCATTATCACTTGAAGAGTGGCTGTTTAATGCGTTTGTTAAAGATGCATTCAGTATATCATGATAATCGGGATTGATCGCGCTCATGATGACGTCAATTTTAGCAGGCCCGTCTAATGGCAAACCGAGTAAATTTTTAACAAATCCCGATACGGTAATTTCGAATGTTTTTGGGTCGATGCTCCAGGTACCCATTCTGCCAGTATCAATGGCCTGAAGTAGCCTTTCTTCACTATCGGCCAACTTTTTGGTGTATTGGATCAGGTCCTCATGTGTTTGGGCGAGTTCTTCGTTGGTAGTGGCCAATTCCTCATTTGCCGCCGCCATTTCGATATTGATATCCTGAAGTTCTTCCTGATAAAGTTTTCGGTCCGTAATATCCGGACTTACCGTAGCAATCGCAGTTATTTTATCTGTTTCCTGATCTTTTATGGCAAAACCATTCCATTCGATCCAAAATGGATTTCCTGTTTTTTCGTTCCAGAAGCGGATTTCCTGTTTGAAATTGATACCCTGCAAAACCCCAGGTAAAAGCTTTTGAGCGGCCGGTCTGTCTGCAGGGAAAACACAGTCCATTATATTTCGGTTCTTTATATTAGTCCAACCTAATTTCCTTAAAGCTGCAGGGTTCAAATATTGGATAGACAGATCTAAACCGACTAAAGCGATAAACTCTGAACTGGCTTCGATGAGTTTATTTAAATTTAACCGTTCCAACTCGATTAATTTTCTTTCGGTAACATCAATACACGAACTGATGTAACCGGCAAAAGATCCGTCGGTGTGGAAACGTGGAGGGCCGCTTGCAAGCAACCATCGGTAATCACCTTTTTTTGTCAGGATTCTAAATTCGCCAGTAAATGGTTTTTTCTGTGCCAGTGCTGAAAAATAAATGTTTAAATACCTCTCGCGGTCTTCAGGGTGGATCAGATCAGCCCAGCCAAAAGCAAGGAGATCATTCATTGATCTGCCGGTTAAGGTAATCCAGGGTTTATTAAAGTAAATCGCATTTCCCTGCTCATCACCAACGGCAATAAAAATATCAGTTCCTTCTGCCATGGTTTTAAAGCGTTTTTCGCTTTCCGACAGTTGGTTAAACCGTTCTGCAACCCTTAATTCGAGTTCGTTATTTAAAACGTGTAAGGTTTCCTGTGTTTCCTGTAATTCTTCATTTGTAGCCACCAGTTCTTCGTTGGTAGCCGCAAGTTCTTCTACTGTGGCTGCAAGTTCCTCGTTCAGTACCTGTTCGCGCTGTAATGCTTCATTCTTCTCTTGCTCCCTTTCTACAGCTTCCTTCCTCAATACACGCTCGCTTACATCAATCGCGGTATGTAGAATACAGATGGTCTTACCTTCGTCGTTTTTTATGGCCCGATATTCAAAATCAAAATAAAAGGTCTTTAACTCACCGTCAATAACAAGGTCGGCAGCAGTATCTTTTCCTGAAATTACAAGGCCTTCCAACCAGACTTTTCTGAACATCTCAACAAAAGGCTGGCCTTTTAATTCAGGCAGGGCATCTTCAAGGGATTTCCCGATCACACGCCTGTCTTTTCCCCAAATGCGCAGCATCGCATCATTTGCGGCTTGTATAATAGCTGTTTCTCCAACATGAACAGCAGTTGCGGTATGGGTGTGATTAAAAACTTCTAGTAGTTGATCATTACTTAAAAACGGACTGGATTGACTCATTCTGGAATTTTAGGACGTGATCTAAAAAAATATTTTAATAAGTTTCAAAATAAAACAGACTAATCAGGAACTATTTTCAATAGAAACTATATACTAACCATAACCTCTTTAAAAAGGTTTTTGATTATGTGAATTTCTGATGCATACTGCGTATTTTTTCTACAACCAAAGTATAAAATGTTGGTGAGCTTTGAGGTGCCTTCCCAAATAACCTTTACTTTTTCTTCTTCAACTTCTTTTTTGCAAAGAAAATCGGGGATAATGGCCAGGCCTTTTCCACCAGACAGGCAGCGGACAATTGAATTGAGATTAGGTACAATGTAGTTAGGGCGAAAATCTGCATGCTTGCCGAAGTTAAGTTGCCAGAAGCGTAAAAGGTGTTCCATATCGCCCGCAGTACCATACCATTTTTGCTTTTTTAACCAGGCCTCCATTCCTGCCAGATCTTTCCTTTTAACTAACGAATCAAAAGTCTGCCCGTCAGTTTCTATTCCACCTACTAAAACAATAGTCTCGGAAGAAAACGCTTCATGTTCCACATTTGGTGAGCTACCTTTTTGTGGAGTAATAATGAGGTCTAAAATGCCTTTATCCAATTGATCGAGCATTTCGGGATATTCGCCAAAACGGATAATGACATTAAATGGAAGGGTAGAAATATACTGTTCGAGCGTAATCTGAAAAGTTTCGAAACACATGCCTACGCTAATGGTTGGGGTATGTTTCTCCGTACTTTTCTGGAAATGTTTTTCTGCATCCTCCAGTTTGGTCAAAGGCTCCACTATAAAATTATACAATACTTTTCCTTTTTCGGTAGGAATCATTTTTCTGCCTGTTCGCTCGAACAGCTTGTAGCCAACATAACTTTCTAAAGAACTTAAATGCAAACTTACCCCAGGTTGCGATATAAACAGATTTTCTGCCGCTCCTGTTAAGGTTCCTGTTTTATAAATTGCCTTAAAACTTCTATACCATTCTAAATTAACCATAACCGATGTATTATAATTCTGATACAAAGCTATGAATTAACTTGTTTTAATAATAGATAGAGGCAGTGTAATTTTGTGTTATCAAATAGAAAAAACGAAATGACAAAAATATTCATTATTAACGGAGGACAAAAATTTGGTCATTCTGGTGGCAGGTTTAACGAGACAATAGCTAATGCAACAGTCGATTTTTTTTCTTCAATGAAAGAATTTGAAGTAAAAACAACCAATATCAATCACGATTATAACCCCGGGGAAGAGGTGGCGAAATATATTTGGGCGGATGTTGTAATTTACCACACCCCAATCTGGTGGTTCCAGTTGCCACATGGATTTAAAAAGTATATTGATGTGGTATTTACCGAAGGTCATAAAAAAGGAATTTACATTAGCGATGGGCGTAAGGCGGATAATCCAACCAGAAATTATGGTACAGGTGGCATGCTACACGGACGGAAATATATGGTAACATCATCATGGAATGCACCAAAAGAAGCTTTTACTCTGCCTGGAGAATTTTTTATGGAAACCAGTGTGGATGAAGGTGTCTTGTTTGGTTTCCACAGGATGAATGCCTTTACCGGAATGGAGCGAATAGATGGCATCCATTTTCATGATGTTGAAAAGAATGCAGATATTAGGAGTGCACTTAAATTATACCAGGAACATTTAACCCAAAATTTTTTAAATACAGAAGTATATGAGCATTTATTTGACAGCAATAGTTAAAAGCAAACAAGAAACTACCGTGGCATTAAGAACGATGCTGCTGGATATGGTGGTAAATTCTCGTAAGGAAGAAGCCTGCATTCAGTACGATCTGCATGAGTCGACAGTTGATCATACCTTTATTTTTCAGGAAGAATGGAAAGATCAGGCAGGTTTAGATCTGCACAATAAGCACCCATATATTTTAGCCTTTGTAGCACAGGCTGATCAGTTGACAGATGGTATTGTAATTTATAAAACAGAAAAACTGGCCTAATTATTTTTTGTGTGCCTGGCTGTTAATGAAGAACCTGCTGAAGCAATGACAACAAAAGCCACGGCAAAACACTCTTTTAATGTGAGGTATTCTTGTAAAAAAACAAGTGCGGCTAATGAGGCCATAGCAGGTTCTAAACTCATTAAAATACTGAAAGTCCGGGCTGGAAGCTGTTTAAGGGCTCTCATTTCCAGGGTAAAGGGAATGGCGCTTGAAAGTAGTGCAAGTGCTGCTCCTAAACCCAATAATTTCGGGTTTAGTGTGCTTAAGCCGCCACCATAAATCCCAAAGGGTAAAATTACTATTGTAGCAAATAACATCCCAATAGCAACAGCATCACCACCTTTCATTATTTTAGAAATTCTACCTCCCAAAATGATATAGCCTGCCCAGAAAACACCGGCCAAAAGTGCCAGCAGTACGCCGGCTAAATTAAGTCCTGTGCCTGTCCATGGCGTAATCAATACAATACCGGTAGCAGCAAGTACCACCCACAGAAAATCAACAGGTTTCTTCGATCCAAAAATGGCTAGTCCTAAAGGTCCTACGAATTCTAATGTTACCCCTAAACCGATCGGAATTCTTGCTATGGCCATATAAAAAACCATATTCATTACGCCTAAACACACACCGTACAAGATCACGTATTTCCATTGTTTAGCATTAAGTTTAAATAGGTTTGGTCTAAAGGCAATTAGTAAGATTACCGCAGATAAGCCGATCCGTAAAGATGCTGTTGCAGCAGCCCCAATCTGCGGGAAAAGCCCTTTTGCAATTGCCGCTCCACATTGCACACTGATAATGGATAATAAAACTGCTGGTATTGGTGGAATATTGATTTTGCTTTTCATTAAGGGCACTCGTAAATTGAGGCGCAAAATTAGGGAATTATAATGTGGTAAAAGCTTAATAAACCAATTTATAGCCCTGCCCCCTGATATTCATAATGAAAATAGATGGATCATCCTTCAGGTATTTCCTTAGTTTGGTGATAAACACATCGAGACTTCTGCCAGAGAAATAGTCATTATTGCTCCAAAGTGCATTCAAAATTACATTACGCTCCAGCATGTTGTTTTTATTGAGCAAAAGCATTTGTAATATTTCAGCTTCGCGGGTGGTTAATGTTCTCTGACTATTCGCTGTAGTTAAAATGCCTTCTGGATAATAAAATTGATAGTTGCCTATTTTTATTGGCTGCTTTTCTTCATTTTCCGGCTTAAAAACAAGTCGGTTTTGGCTTAATAATGCTTTTACCCTGATAGTGAGCTCTTCTATACTAAAAGGCTTTTTTAAATAGTCATTGCCGCCACTTTCGAAACCCATTACCACATCGGCAGGGAGCGCTTTCGATGTTAAAAATATAATCGGCGTTGCCATATCAATCTGTCTCAATTGTTTTGCGATCGAGAAGCCATCGCCATCTGGTAGCATTACATCTAATATTAATATGTCGGGCTTTGATTTATGGTATTGGCTAATGGTTTCTTTAGCGGTTAAAGTATGTATCACTTCGAATCCTTTTAAGGCTAATGTTTCCTTAACTATTTCGGCAAGTGCAGGCTCGTCTTCTACAAAGAGAATTTTATTTAAAGTGGCCATCCCAAAGTGATTTTAGTTCCTTTACCGGGTTTACTTTCAATTTTATACCAGCCATGGTGCAAATGCATGATCTGTTTCACATAATTTAACCCTAATCCATGTCCTTTTACCGGATGACTATTGCCGGTACTTACCCGATAGAATTTCTCGAACACGGCAGGAATGTCTTTCTCAGCTATTCCAATGCCATTATCTTCAACCTGTATCGTTAGAAAATCCTCTTTCTTTTGAATGCTTATCTTGATTAGAGATTCTTCACCTGAATACTTTATTGCATTGTCTATGATGTTGCTTATGGCATGCTGAAACTGAGTAGAATCAACATATATCTCGTTTATTTCACTTCTGTTTTGATAATCGATAGCAATTCTTTTCCCGGCCTTAATTTCATGCAGGTGTATGATTTCCATTATTTTATTGCCGAAAAAGACCTTTTCTTTTAGTAAGGGAGATTTCCGATCCTCATAAATGGCGATATTTAATACTTTATCAACCAAAATATTCAATCGTTCAATTTCATTTTTTGCATGGATCAGGTACCGGTTATATTTATCGTCGTCGTTTCGGATGATGGGGTTGTTCAAGGCTTCAATGGCAACTGAGACGGTTGATATGGGTGTTTTAAATTCATGGGTAATATTGCTTATGAAATCGTTTTTAATGGTCGATAATCTTTTCTCCCAAAAAAGTCTTTTTAAAAGAATGATCATACAACCCGATACTATAATGATCATAGCGAACGAAGAAAACAGAAGCAAAGCCATCCTGGAAAGAATGTAACCAGATGGACTTTTAAACATTGCTCTTACGTATCGTTGATCATCGGTGAAACGGTAGGTTTGAAACGCTCTCGTAACAAAAGCATAATCAAGCTTTTTTATACCCTTATTATTGGTGCTGTCTACTTTTTTAACGATAAAGCGATAAGGTGTTTCAATATTTCGGGCTTTTAAATAAATGTTAAATGCAGGCCTTAAACGAGTAGTATCGAATTGGTATTTCTTGGTCTGTTCATCCATAAACAGACCAAGCTTTTGTGTTCTATAATAAATGGTATGTGTTTCCAGATCTTCTTCTCTCATTAACATTGCAAGTTGGCCAGCAACATGTTTGCGCACACTGGTATCACTTTTGTTTTTTGGAAGGGCCTTACTATAATCTGATAAGCTAAACGACGATGAGAATTTATCTTTCTCATTACCCTTTGCACTAACCGTGTAGACATATTTTTTGTCTTTTTTATCAAATTTTGCACTAATCAAAAAAGCATTGGTATCTAAAAGTTTTTTTTCAATAATGTTCTGAATGGTATCACAGCGTAAGTCGAGCTCTTTTTTTATTCCATCTTCGAAAGCAAGGTTCACTTCCTTTTCAAAATCTTTTAAAGTTGCTTTGTAATAGTTAACAATCCAATATACCTGCAACGATAAAAGTGCCGCCATTACCGAAAAACAGATTGCAATTAAAATGTTGGCACTTTTTCGCATCATCAAATGTATGTTAAATCTCTAAATCTAAATATTGCATTAACATAATATAACCTAAAATAACATCTCCGGTAACTTAGTTTAAAATGGGTTTTGCTCAGTTTTGGTAAAACAAAAATGATGAAAGCAATATTTTTTAATCTATTATTATCTGTATGGGCATCTGGTGCATGGGCACAGGGCATTCAGATCAAAGCCGGCGATCAATTTCCGGATATATTGATCAAAAATTTAATCAATTCGCCTGTCAGGTCTATTCAGCCTGGGCAAAAGCAGGATAAGATTTATATCTTAAACTTGTGGGGTACATGGTGTAGTCCATGCATTCCCGAAATGGATATGCTGGCTAAACTACAGTCGCATAATCCCGCAAGCATTCAGGTTATTGGTATTTCTGATGAAAAGCCTTCGAGGCTCCAAAATTACCTGACAAAAAAACCGTCGAAGGTTTGGCTCTGTAGTGATACCACGGGATTTTTTTACAAGCTGTTTGCCTTTGCGTATGTAGGGCAGAGTGCAATTATAAATGCTAAGGGTAAAGTTGTGGCCCTGGTTAGAAGCGATTCGATTAATCAACAAATGATTGATCGGTTAGTAAAAGGATTAGCCGTAAAATCTTCAGCAGAATTTAAAGAGAAACCGGTAAATAACAACAGTGATATTTTTGCTGTTGATTCTACTTTGATCCACAGTTTTACGCTGCGCGGTTATATAAAAGGCCAGCATTCGGGCAGTATGCGGTATACCGACAAAAGTGCTTTCGATGGTCGTAGGATTACCTTTACCAATGCTTCGATGGCTTCCTTGTATAAAGATGCTTATAGTATCGTTTCTGAAAAACAATTGATTTACGAACTCCCCGAAAAAGAAGTTTCCGACTTTGATCACAAGGAAACACTCTATTCTTTAGACTTACTGGTTAAGCCTGAACAAAAGGATAGTTTAATGATTATCCTACGAAGTAAACTTCTGGTATTACTCCCTGTAAAGGCGAGGATAGAATATCGGGTGATGCCTGTTTATGTGCTGATCAGTAAAAATTTTAACCAAAAAGAATCAAATGATGTAAAACTGAGTTATAGTTTTAGTGGACAAGGTTACGATGGGCAAGGTGCTACGTTAGCCAACTTTGCCGACGATTATCTGAGTAATGAATTTAGTTTCCCCGTTGTAGACGAAACAGGTTTATCAAAACGATACAATATCAAAACTGATGTAGCGATGAGAAATAAAGAAGGTATCCTGAAATCGATTAACGATATCGGATTAGACTTGGTTAAACAGGATCGAAAGATGAAAGTTCTGGTTTTTTACAAATAGAAATGGCCCGGTTAACCGGGCCATCTTTAAAATTTTTATTAACTGAATAATTCCTGCTCGTCTCTGTTTTCAGTTGGGATCTTTTTTAAGAAATCGTCAAAAGATGGCCCGTCGTTATCCGAATAGATGCCATAAGCATCTAGTATATATCCAATATTTTTATCCTGATCTTCCAGAAGATACAATACAGAATTATCCGCAGGATCTGAATCTCCTTCAAAGCGGTAGGTTTTAACAATCGTTAAATCCTCAGGTTTGTAAATTTTACCCAACGATTTACTTTGCATCTTACCGTGGTCAGACATTTTTAGTTCGTTATCTTTTCCTTTCAGCCTCAATTTCTCCAGAATTTGACTCAAAGTGTTCATTGCAGTTGGCTGTTCCATAGTTATACGATTTTATAATGATTAAACAAGTGGTATTCGAAATGGTTTTACCAGCATCTGTTTTAGATCAAACTAAATGATTGTCAATGTGTTTAGTATGTAAACTAAATTTTAATAAAATGAAAAAATATCTTTTAAGCATAGCCATTGCAGTCCTTGCCTTTGTAAGCGCCTGTACCAAAACCGACAAAGAAATTGCCCAGGCAACATTAACCGAAACGGCTGATAATACCAAAACCATTGGAACAGCAAAATTTTACGAATTGAGCGATGGGAAAATTAAGATGGATATTGAGATGAATTTTGCTGCACGAGCTGATAGCAATGTTGCTGTCCACTTTCACGAGCATGGCGATTGCGGCAACATGGGCGAAAATACACATGGCCATTGGAATCCAACGAAGGAAGCACATGGAAAATGGGGATCTGCAGCTTACCACAGTGGCGATATCGGCAATATCATGTTGGATAGTAAAGGCCATGCCACACTTTCGGTTACTACCGATAGATGGAGTATAAAAGATGGCGATGTTAAAAATATTATCGGTAGGGGAATTATTGTACATGGCGGTACAGATGATTATACCACACAACCTACAGGCAACTCCGGACCACGAGTGGGCTGTGGTGTTATTGAAGCAGTGAAATAATCTGTATTAAAATGATCGTCATTACTCACCTTTCTTAAGCGGCTAAATTTTTAGCTGCTTTTTTTATGCAATTTGATCAAGGTTGTCATCATCATTAAAAACCTAATCATTATGGCAACTCTAAACGAATCTCAAAGCGGCAAGGCCGTAAAAGGAAGAACCAAAAAAGCAACACCAAAGGTAGATCTTACTGCGATGGTAGACCTGATGTTCTTATTAACTACTTTTTTTATGCTCACCACAACGTTGAGCCAATTAAATGCTGCAGATATTGCTAAGCCAGTTAATGAGCATAATCCTGATCCTGCTCCTTTTCCCGAATCACGCACCATGACCATTGTACTGGGTAAAGACAACAAGGCAGTTTCTTATATGGGGACTATTGAAAAGGCCAATATGAAAGTGATTCCTATGGCAAGTCTCCAAAAGGAAATTGCTTCGAATAAGCTATTGGTGGCAGCTACCCATCAAAACAATCCATCAAAGTATATGATTGTGATCATCAAACCGGGCAAAACGGCTAAGTTCCAGAATTTTGTTGATGCAGTTGATGAAATGAAAATTGCGGATATTAAATCTTATAGCATAGACGATGATCATTTCGACGGGAAAGAGTTATCGTTTATGAAAGTGAATGGCATATAAATTACTGATTTAAATAGATATAAAATGTTTTAGGGCTAAAGAATAAATTGAATATGATAAAGGTCAATTGATTCTTTTTTTTGGAAAGCAATTATAGTAAGTCTTTTAAATGTTCGTCCTGCTCATGCTTTACTCCGTTGCGCTTAGTGTTCGCTTTAATCGGGTTTAGGAATGATGTTTAGTGCCTTGAGAACAGACTGCGAATCATAAACCCGACAGCAGCGGCGGCTCCCGATCCTTCTATCGGGACCACAGCGAATGGCGGGACTACAGACTGCCACAGCATACTGGCTTTCATTTCCAAAAAAAAGAAAAAGATGTCAGTTCAATTGACTGTCGGCTACCAACAGATTAAACAAATTGTTAAAATTTATTCTTCCACATCATGCTTTCTACCGGCCTGGTGGTTTTATTGTTGTACTTAGCGTTACCTTTTGAATTATACATTGTTTCAATTTTACCTTCAACAACAAAATAAATCAATTGGCCGATAGGCATTCCGGCGTAAATTTTTACAGGTTGTGCTACCGATATTTCCAATGTCCAGGTATTACAAAAACCAACGTCACCTTTACCTGCTGTTGCATGGATATCGATACCTAAACGGCCGGTGCTGCTTTTGCCTTCTAAAAAGGGTACGTGCCTGTGTGTTTCGGTGTATTCTACGGTAACACCAAGATATAAAGTACCCGGGTGAAGCACATAGCCATCTTTAGGAATTTCGAAATGTTCGATTTCGTTGTGCGCCTTTGCATCAAGAACGCGGCTTTTATATGTAGCCAGATATTTCCCTAAATGAACATCATAGGAGTTGGTTCCTAAACATTCGCGCTTAAAAGGCTCAATGATGATTGTTCCCTTCTCAATTTCCTCTAATATCCTGCTATCAGATAATATCATTTTTATACGTATTTTTGGCCTAAATTATCATTTATTTAAGATAATTTTGCATGTAATCTCCAATTTAGTCAATGCCAATAATTTACCACAAAAATATTGATCAGCATTCTGTTTTAGCAATTTGGAAAATTGAGGAAACAGAAGAAGAGTTGTTGGCCGGACTGCAGCTTAAGCAGCATGAACATGATATTATTTCATCATTAAACAGTGGCAAGCGGCTACTGCACTGGTTAAGTACGAGGCTGCTGTTGAGAACCATGTTGAATACAACAGAGTATATTGACTGCCAGTTTGATGAACATGGCAAACCCTATCTGGTTAATTTCGATTACCATATTTCATTAAGTCATTCTTATGATTATGCAGCCGTGATGATTAGCAAAGATCATCCTGTTGGCATTGATATTGAACTGATTAAACACAAAATAAAAAGCATTAAACACAAGTTCTTAAGTGATGTAGAACTTGCCCAAAAGCAAATCGGGGATAATACCGATGGCTTATACGTAGCATGGTGTGCTAAAGAGGCCATTTATAAGTGGCATGGCAAAAAAGGACTGGAGTTTAAACAGCATATCCATATTAAACCTTTTAAGTTAAGAAACGAAGGTTCATTAAATGCGTTGGTAGAATTGCCAGCCGGTACGCGGGAGTTAACCATTAATTACTTTAAAACAAAAGACGGTTACATGCTTGGCTATGTAGCCAGCAATTCTTAATATAAACGGAGATGAACGAGACAGTGGAAAAAGCAATTGCAACAGACTTAAAACCAACTATTTTTGCAGACTGGGGCTTAACAGACTACCAGGAAGCCTGGGATAAACAGGAAGATTTGTTAAATAAAACGGTAGCCATTAAAACAGAAAACCGTATAAATAACACGAATAAGCCTACTCCGAACCATCTCATATTTTGCGAGCATCCGCATGTTTATACTCTAGGTAAAAGCGGGCATCCCGAAAATTTATTATTGGATGAGGAGGGATTAAAAGATAAAAAAGCAACCTACTATAAAATAAACCGGGGTGGTGATATTACTTACCATGGCCCGGGGCAGCTGGTAGGCTACCCTATTCTTGATCTTGATAACTTCTTTACTGATATCCATTTATATTTACGTACCCTGGAAGAGGCCGTTATCCTTACTTTAAAAGATTATGGGATAGAAGCGGGACGTTACCCTGGCTTTACCGGGGTTTGGTTAGATGCTGATAATGAAAAGGCTCGTAAAATATGCGCTATGGGCGTGCGCTGCAGTCGCTGGGTTACTATGCATGGTTTTGCCTTTAATGTAAACGTAGATTTAGATTACTTTAAAAACATTGTGCCATGTGGTATTGATGATAAAGCTGTCACCTCTTTAGCAAAAGAATTGGGTTATCAGTTAGATATGGAGGAAGTAAAAGGTAAACTGAAGAACCACATTGCCGGACTCTTTAAAATGCAACTGATTTAATCGGCTGGATAAAACTAAGCCAAACACTACTTCGTAGATTGCCCTATGAAGATTTTATTAAGCGCCATTTTATTTTCTTTCTTAACTTCGGGCTGTACAAAACAAGCACCCATGATTAACGAGCCAGCAATCAATCAAGCCGCAAATGCATCAAGCGAAACAGGAAATTTCACTTATTTAGCCCTTGGCGATTCTTATACGATTGGTGAAGCTGTTAAACAAACAGAATCTTTTCCTTATCAACTTCAAAGCCTATTAAAGAATCAAAACATCAACGTAGCCAATCCTAAAATTATTGCCACTACAGGCTGGACAACCGACGAACTACAAGCTGCCATTAAAAAGGAAAACTTAACCGGCAGCTATAGTTTTGTTACGCTTTTGATTGGCGTAAACAACCAGTATCGTGGTTATCCGATCAGCACATACAAAAAAGAGTTCGCAGAATTGTTACAAACCGCAATTAATTATGCAGGTGGCAATAAAAGCAGGGTTTTTGTGGTTTCTATCCCCGATTGGGGTGTTACCCCTTTTGGTAAAAACTCAGGAAGAAACGTGCAAACCATAGCAAGCGAGATTGATAATTTTAACGCTGCAAACCAGGAAATAACGCTTGCAGCCGGCATAAATTATACGAATATTACTCCAGCCTCCAGAAATGCGACTACAGATATTTCATTAATTGCTGATGATGGCCTGCATCCAAGTGCCAAAATGTATGGCCAATGGGCCGGGGCCTTACTAACAAAAGTGGCCCCTATGTTGAAATAATTAATTTACAATTTATTCCATTTTTGAATTAAAAAAATTACTTTAGTTCAACAATTTAAATTAATAACTTTAAAGTTGATACTATGGAAGATCAAAAACCTCAAGAACAAGCACCTTTCGGGCAACCGCCTTTTGGACAACAACCATTCGGAAATCCTATCCCAAAAAACTGGCTTGTAGAATCAATCCTTGTTACCTTATTCTGCTGCTTACCATTCGGAATAGCTGGTATTGTAAATGCTGCAAATGTAAATAGCAAATATGCTGCTGGCGATTATGCCGGAGCTCAGGCTGCATCTGCTGCTGCCGGAAAATGGACAAAAATCGGCTTTTTTGTTGGAATCGGTGTTTATGTTTTATACATATTATTCTTTGTAGTGCTTGGTTTTGGCGGTGCCATGATGAGTAATTATAGATAATGAAACTACTGTACATCTTAGGATCGATTGTATTGTTATCAATTGTGATAATTTACTATAAATTCAATCCTGAGGTGTACAATTTCTTTCCCGAGTGCCCCTTCCACAAATACCTGCATTTAGATTGTCCTGGCTGTGGTTCGCAAAGAGCTATACACGCCTTGCTTCATTTAAACCTTCAGAAAGCGATGGGATATAACCTGCTGCTTGTACTCAGTTTGCCAATCCTAGTTCTGCACCTATTCTTCAAAATATACACTTATTTCACCAAAAGAAACCTGGTATTGCATTTCTGGTATAATCCAAATACGCCCAAAATAATTTTTGTTATCGTAATGATATTCTGGATTGCGAGAAATTTGCCATATACCCCATTTAAATATCTTGCCGCTTAAATACTCATATTAGCTGTAAGGTGATTATAATCTTTTAATACGGTTTCTAAAAACTGCAACTCGTTCATGCCACTTGGGATGGTTACAACAATATGTTCTTTGGTTTTGGCTGCCATCGTATAAATCAGGTCAGCATTTCCGGTCTGGTAATAACCTGTTAATACTTCATGGATCAGTTCTATATCACGATCGCTTAAATGTAATACTTCTTTAAACATTGGTTCATATTCCTCAGGCAGTTTAAAGCTAAAAGCGACATTGGCAAACGCTGTACGTGGTTTTGTTTTAATCAATGTGGTTTTAGCCAATATATCGCCCAAACGCTGGTGGTTTTTGGTTACCGCTACAGATACCAGTGCCACTACTCCCCATCCAAACGGGAAGCCAAAATCGATCATCCTGAACAACCACCTAAAAATATACTGACTAAAAGTTGGCTGGGTGCCATCTATACTGATTACTTTTATTTTTAACGCCTTTTTACCCAATGTTTGCCCATCCATCGTGATCTCGCAAACCAGGTCGTAAAAAGCAAATATTGCAATGAAAACAAACAGGACAATCATACCTGCACTTCCCGATATACCTATTGAAACTGCGCCCATCACTACCATGGTAATTACAGCAATCACCAGAAATCCGGCCAGGTCAATACACCTTGCGGCGATGCGCTCTCCAAGTCCGGCGATTTCATAATCAATATCAATATTTTGAGCAGTGCTAATTCTGATGCTATCCATATTCCAAACATAATTTTTTTTAAAGATAGTTGGGGTATATCTACGCGTAATTTTTATAACTAAAGTTTTATTAGATATTTAAGCTTAGATGGCATTTGTTTTGCAGGCAAGATTAATCGTGGTTTTATTTACATAAAAAATTAACTATTTTAACGCCAGATTTGGTAACGCCTTTAAATGAGAGAAGCATTATTTGTTAAACAGAATTCGGAGAAATGGCAGCATTATGATTCCATGCGACAAGCCAATCCTGACGAAGTGGCCAATCAGTTTATCGAAATTACCAACGATCTTGCTTACTCAAAAACTTTTTATCCCAACTCGAAAACCACAGCTTATTTAAATGGTTTAGCAGCTAAACTGCACCAATCGGTTTATAAAAACAAAAAAGAGAAATCGAACCGCTTTATCCATTTCTGGAAAACAGAATTGCCTCTTATATTTTTAGCGCACCGGAAACAAGTATTTTATGCTTTGTTTTTTTTCCTGGTTTCCTGCGCCATCGGTGCCTTATCAGCCAAATACGACGATACCTTTGTCCGTTTAATTATGGGGGATAATTATGTGAATATGACCAATGAAAACATTGCCAAAGGCGATCCATTTGGTGTATATAAACAGGATAACCAGTTTATGATGTTTTTGCAGATAGGCTCTAACAACATCTTCGTTGCTTTATATACTTTTGTTTTGGGTATCTTATTTTCATTTGGTTCTATCGTTTCCCTATTCAGGAACGGAATTATGCTCGGCTCTTTCCAATATTTCTTTTTCAGTAAAGGCCTTGGATTTCAATCTGTTCTGGTGATCTGGATCCATGGCACACTCGAAATTTCCGCCATTGTGCTGGCTGGCGCGGCTGGTTTAATTTTAGGCAACAGCTTTTTATTTCCCAAAACCTACACCCGCATGGCATCCATACAAAAAGGGGCAAAAGATGGGTTAAAAATTGTAATCGGCCTGATTCCGATTTTTATTGTCGCTGCTTTTTTCGAAAGTTTTGTTACCCGCCATACCGAAATGCCGTTAGCGCTAAGCCTGTTGATATTGTTATCGTCAGCAGTATTTATGATATGGTATGTATTTATTTATCCTATTAAAATTCAACGTAAACAAGTCACACTAAATTAACATGATCGGGAAATTAGAATTTAGAAAAAAAAGAGATTTCGGACAGGTGATAAACGATACGTTTACCTTTATGCGGCAAAACTTTAAACCGCTGATTAAGGTATATTTTACGTTTTGCGGCTTGTTCGTATTGGCCAGTATGCTTACCATGCTGTTGCAACAATATAAAATGGTTAATATTTTCAATACCATTGGTGTTGAAGGAAATACAAACAAGTTTGGCTTATCATCGGTATATAGCATAGAGTATTTTTTATCCATTTTATTTTCACTGGCCACATATGCCAGTATGAGCGTAGCTATACTTTCTTATATCGCCGTGTACGTAAAAAAGGGGAATGAAACGCCCACTACTGAAGAGGTTTGGGGTTATTTTAAATATTATTTTTTCAGGATTTTTGGCAGTTCGCTTTTATTGATCCTGATGCTCATTATATCTTTTTTCTTCTGTGTTGTACCGTTCTTTTGGCTATTCCCTTACGTAGCCATGATCTTTCCGATTATGGTAATCGAAAATGGTTCGCTGGGTTATTCTTTTACCAGAAGTTTTGCTGTAATCAAAGATAATTTCTGGGTTACTTTTGGAACCCTTATTGTGGTATGGATTATTGTATATGCCTGCATGAGTATGGTGATTTTACCTACCACTTTATTCAATATGATCGGTATGTTTACACATAAAACACCTCGCATGTCGTTAACATTAACCATGATTACCACCGTTTTACAATCCATTTGCCAGGTTTTTACCATTATACCGATCATCACCATTTCACTTACCTATTTCAGTTTGGTTGAACAGAAAGAAAACCCAGGGCTAATGGAACGCATTTCCAATTTTGGCAATACCGAAAAACCTATAGATACCAGACCTGAAGAATATTAAAATGCAACGTATTTTTATCCGATATCTTCTCGTTTCCCTTTTGTTTTTTATTCCGGTAATCAGCAATGCGCAAGCTGTTAAACCGAAAACTATTGTTAAGGAACTCAGGATTGATAGTGCTAAAATTACCCCATCAAAATTTGATAAGGATTCAATTAGCAGTTATAAAGAGCAAAAAGAATTCCAATATGATGAAATTGGCCAGCAGCAGCTTTCCTGGTGGGATAAATTCTGGATGTGGTTTTGGAATCTAATTGGGTCATTGATTCAAGGGGCAACCTCTAACTTAATTTCGAGGTATATTTTTATCGGGCTAGGTATAGCGCTTATCCTTTATATCGTGTTCAAAATCATCGGAGCTGAAAATATATTCAGCAAAAAATCAAAAGAAACCATTCTTCCTTATGATGTAATTACCGAAAACATTCATGAGATCGATTATGAACAGGAACTGCAAAGATTGGTTGCCGAAAGGAAATTCCGTTTGGCAGTTAGGCTTTTGTATTTGAGGGCGCTAAAAAAATTAAGTGATGCCGAAATCATCAATTGGCAACCCGATAAAACCAACTACAATTATTTAATGGAAATCACTAAACCCGAACTCAGAAATGATTTCAGTAAACTTACCCTACAGTTCGATTACATCTGGTACGGCGATTTCCCTATCGATGAGGTGAAATTTGAACCCATTAACCAATCGTTTAACCAGTTTAACAACCAGATTAAATGAAAGGTTATAAAACATATCTGATTATTGGTTCAATCCTGATCCTCCTTTATTTAGTTGCCCAATACAACAAACCCACACCAACAAACTGGGCACCAACTTATGCCATAAAGGATAAAATACCTTACGGAACATACATCTTGTACCATCGGATCAAGGATATTTTACCAAAGGCAACGATCCATCAATCTAAAAGCGCCATTTACAATACTTTAAAGGCTAAAAAATTTAACAGAACAGCATATTTGATCGTTGCCCAAAAAGCAGAGATCAGCAAAACGGATTTCAGCCAGCTGGTTAAATACATGCAGGCTGGTAATGATGCCTTTATTGCCAGTTACGATCTTGGCAAGATAGAGAAGACCCTTAAATTGCAAGCGGTTGGCGCCATATCGGCCGAAGGCAACACACTGAATTTTACCAACCCAAACCTAAAAACTGACGCAAACTATGGTTTCGACAGGGGAATTGGCAGTCAATATTACACTAAACTTGACACCAATAAGGCGACTGTACTTGGTGTAAACGGGGATGGGAAACCTAACTTCATCCGCTACAGTTATGGGAAAGGCAATCTATACCTGATTGCGGAGCCAGGGTTTTATACCAATTTTAACCTATTGGATAAATATGGAGCCGAATACGCAGCCAAAACCCTGAGTTACCTGCAGGGAAATACCCAGATAATTTTTGATGAATATTTTGCCGGACAGGAAAATACCACAACTGATATGCTCAGGGTATTTTTCAAGCATCCCGAACTTAAATTTGCCTATTACCTGAGCATTTTCAGTTTGATTATTTTTGTTTTCTACGATATCAAACGCAGGCAAAGGATTATCCCCATTGCCGATCCGCTTACCAATTCGTCATTGGCCTTTGTTCATGTGGTTGGTAGTGTGTATTATCATGAGCGGAATAACCTCGATATCGCCTTAAAAAAAATCAACTACTTTATGGAACATCTGCGGAGCAGGTATTACCTTAAAACCAATGATATCGACAGCAAATTTGCCCAGTTGTTAATGGAAAAAACAGGGATTAACGAAGCCCTTGCCAAAACGTTAACCAGATATTTTATCGAAATACCTCAAATGGGTAACCTGAGCGATACACAATTGATCAATTTAAACGAAAGCATAGAACAGTTTTATAAAATTACGCAAAGCAATGGAACAAGAACAGTTTAACCCACGTACCGATTTAAGTGCATTAAATGCAGCTGTAAATCAGATTAGAACCGTACTTGGAAATATCATAGTAGGCCAAAAACAGGTGATCGATTTTTTGATTGTTGGTTTACTTGCCGATGGACATATCTTAATTGAAGGCGTTCCGGGCGTAGCAAAAACGTTAAGCGCAAAACTGCTTGCCAAATCAATCGATGCTCAATTTTCGAGGGTACAGTTTACGCCTGATCTAATGCCTTCAGATGTATTGGGTACCCCGATTTTTAATACCAAGGCAGGTGATTTTGAATTCAGAAAAGGTCCGATTTTCGGTAATATTATTCTGGTTGACGAAATTAACCGTGCACCGGCCAAAACCCAATCTGCACTTTTCGAAGTGATGGAAGAACGCCAGGTAACCATTGATGGACAAACCTATATGATGGATGAACCTTTTATGGTATTGGCTACGCAGAACCCGATTGAGCAGGAAGGAACTTACCGTTTGCCCGAAGCTCAACTAGATCGTTTCCTTTTCAAAATTGAGGTTAAATATCCTTCTCTGGAGGAAGAAACGGCAATTTTAACCGCACAGCACACTTTGGTTAACAAAACGTTATTAAACGATGTACAACCGGTATTATCCGTGCAACAGATACAAGAGGCCAGGGCCATTATCCGCAATTTATTTGTTGAGCCGAAGTTATTAGAATTTATCGCCAAAATTGTAACCGAAACCCGCAACAATTCATCCCTTTATTTAGGTGCTTCGCCTAGGGCATCATTAGCCATTGTCCATAGTGCAAAAGCTTTTGCTGCCATCCAGGGCCGCGATTTTGTTACACCGGATGATATCATTGCCGTTGCTAGCCCTGTATTAGCTCACAGAATATTGTTATCTCCTGAAAAAGAAATGGAAGGCTTAACCACAACCGATATTGTAAACCAGATTATTAAAAAAATTGAAGTACCGAGGTAAGTCCACAGTCTTGAGTCTGTAGTCATTAGTCTTAATTACCATTAATAAGTCACCCTGAGCGGAGTCGAAGGGTAATCGATTAACTAAAACAGTTGTCAATTTTCAGTTCGCAGTTTGCAATTAACCGATTTGAACAATTACCAATGATCAAATCACAATATCAAATCCAGCGATCGGGCTAGCAATTGCCATAATACGGTTAACCATTTTAAACAATTTAGCAATTAAACAATCTCTACAATTGAAAAAATTCTTTCAGCAATATTATACCAATCTATTCCTAACTGATCGTTTATTTACGGCCTTAGGCTTCTGTATTGTACTTTTTTTGCTAAAGTTCTTTTTTGCCTGGTTGGGCGATATCCCTGAAATTGCAACTGGAGCGGTAGCTGTTTTGTTTTTTATCGATCTTTTTATCCTCTACCGGAATAGCAAGGGAGTTGAAGTAAAAAGATTTACGTCAAAGCGTTTGAGCAATGGCGATGAAAATCCGATCCAGATTGAAATCGCAAACCGTTATGGTTTTGGGGTAAATGCAAGGGTAATTGACGAAATACCTTTTCAGTTTCAGATCCGTGATAAAGATTTTAGACTTCATTTAAAACCTGCAGAAATAAAATCAATCCATTATAACTTACGACCAACCAAACGTGGTGAATATGATTTCGGATTTATCCGGACTTATATCAGTTCACCGTTGGGCTTAATCAGTCGGCGTTATAATTTCGATGGAGCGAAAGTTCTCCCCGTTTATCCTTCATTTATCAATCTTGGTCAATACGAATTGATGGCCGTTTCGCGCTATTTAACCGAGTTTGGAATCAAAAAAATCAGAAAGGTTGGACAGAGCAGCGAATTCGACCAGATTAAAAATTATGTAGGCGGTGATGATATCCGTACCATTAACTGGAAAGCCACCGCCAGGAAAGGTGGTTTGATGGTGAATACCTATACGGATGAAAAATCGCAGAATATTTATTGCATCATCGATAAATCGCGGGTAATGCGGATGCCTTTCGAAGGCTTAAGTCTGCTCGATTATGCCATCAATGCAAGTGTTGCTTTGTCGAAAGTAGCCATGCTGAAAGAAGATAAAGCGGGTTTAATTACCCTATCCGAAACCATTGGTTCAATAGTACCTGCTGACCGTAAAGCGTCGCAGCTAGGGAGTATTATGAATGTACTGTACAAAGAAAAAACCCGGTATCTGGAAAGTAACTTAGAGGCGCTTTATTCTACTGTACGTTCGGTAGTAAAACAACGCGGACTTTTGGTTTTCTTTACCAATTTCGAAAGTTTATCGGCACTTCAACGCCAGTTACCTTATTTAAAAAGAATCGCTAAGTACCACTTATTGGTGGTTGTATTTTTCGAAAACACCGAACTTAAAGGATTAAGCACCGATCCGGCCAAAGATGTTGAAGGCATTTACCATAAAACCATTGCAGAGAAGTTTATCTACGAGAAAAAACTGATGGTTAAAGAATTGAACAAACATGGCATTTTGGCTATTCTTACCCCGCCACAAAAGCTTACAGTTAATGTAATTAATCAGTATTTGGCATTGAAGGCACAGCAGCGGATATAGTCCACAGTCTTAAGTCCTTAGTCCAAAATAAGCGATTGACAAGAGACCTTATTTCAAAAAACAACAATTGCTAATATTCTGAATTGCTAAAAGAATCAAACTGAAGCACTATCCTCGGTCTGTATCCCCACAAACCGAAAACCTACAAGAGATTTCTATAATCGGTTAAAAATCCATAATTATCAATTCCTGTTTCATAAAACCTGGCAGATGACCATTCGTAATCTTCAGGCCTTTCGCATAACTGCCATCTTTCCTGTAAGGGATTAAGATTGATGTAATCTATTTTCTGTTCAAGTTTATTCTGTGTATCCATAAGAATAGCTAATGGATCTCTTTGCCACAGACGAAAATTTCTTTCTGAATCTGATACTTTAAAATATGGTAATATATCTGGATAATGAACCTTCAAATCCTGAAAAATCTGATGGGAAGTAAATTTATTAAAGCTTGCATGCGGCATTTCTTTTCCATTCGCCTCGACCATCTGCCATACCAAATGCAGGTGATTTGGCATAATTACAAAAGCATAAACAATAATCTTTTTTCTATTGACTAATTCCCTTAAAGCATCAATTACTACTATTTTATACTTGTCGATAGAAAATACCTTCTTCCAATCTTTAACCGTATCCGTCCAAAAATAAACTTCTTTCAAAAGCATCTTTGAATTACGATCTTGTCTGAAAATGTCGTTTTCCATTACTAAAAATAGAAAATTAACTTCAATTTCTTTCAATGAGAATACATACTGACCCTAGTTTGTGTCCTAATAGAAAACTATAACTACTAAGAATTGAAATCCGTTAAATGAAGTCTTGTTTCGTTCTGTGCGGACACAGACCGAGGAATCGGTTTTTTGAAATCAGTCCAAAATCGACACCGCCAAGTCCCCTTGGTCTGTGTCCTCACAGACCAATAACCAATAACTACCAATAATTTAAATCTGTTAAATGAAGAATTTGTTTCGGTCTGTGGGGACACAGACCGAGGAATCAGACTTAGAACTAACCTACTCTTCTTCCCTAAAATACACTTTATAAAAGTTCATTGATTTATCATCGTCGTACCCTTTCTCGATCATGTCTTTGTTGCCGTGGATATAGATGTGAAAGTTCTTATCCAGTTTTAACACGCTTTTATAAGCCCGGGCTTGTTTTTTAACGGCAGATTCGGCGATTTCAAAATGATCCGCTATCGGACTTTCGAACTCTTCTTCGTAGTTTTTCTTATAATTCTTGAACGATTCGATCCCTTCGGCATTACCGATTACCTCATTCCCGAATTCTTCAATATCAAAGGTTTCTTTTTCTTTGAAGTATTTCATTGAACGGTTTAAAAGATCGATTTTATCCGCTTTACTGATTTCATAATCATCATCCAATTTCTGGGTGACAAAGTTTTTGTAAACGCCTAAAACGTTATTGGTTTGGTTATAACTATCGTTCCTGATTTTCAGCTTCAAAAACTCATCCTTCCAATAAACGGCAGCATCGTTGCTGCTTTTCGATTGATCTAAAACCACGACTTTATAGCCTTCTTCTTTGTCTACATTAAAGATCAGGCAGCCCTTATCCAATTTATTAATACTGATGGCCTCCTGCTCGTAGCTCATATTAAAGCCGTCGAGCTCGGGGTAAACCTTTAAGTAAGTATCTTTGGTTTCAGATTTGAAAATCCCCAAAACATCCAGTTGTTCGCCTTCTATCTGCACTTTTTCGAAATAAGCGACATACAATTCACCCGATTTAATTTTTGGGTGGTTGGCTACATCATATAAATATTTGGCCAGTTGCTGCGAGTCTTCATGAAAAAGCGTATTGTTTTCAAAAATCTCATGTGCAAAGTGGAATACTTCGTTCAGCGCTAAATTATCATTGGGATGATAAAAACGATAAACTTCATTAACTTTTTCGAAAGGCTTTAAGAAATACTGCATCAGCAGGTTTCCTAATAGTTCATCTTCAATTTTTAAAGGTGCATCAGATAATTTATAATACTCTTCAACC
This sequence comes from Pedobacter sp. D749, assembly GCF_019317285.1. Lineage (NCBI taxonomy): Bacteria > Pseudomonadati > Bacteroidota > Sphingobacteriia > Sphingobacteriales > Sphingobacteriaceae > Pedobacter > Pedobacter sp. D749. The sequence continues at coordinate 4,707,644 of NZ_CP079218.1, read as the reverse complement.
AGTTTATTACCGGTATGGTGGATGGAAAGTTGCTTAAGCGAAGCCTCGAAAAATGAAATCATGGCAGCAAAAATAACAAAATGATTGGTTAACCTTACTCAAAAATCACATAGCTATTGTTCAACATTCACTCAAATACAGAAATCATTTTCAGCATCAAATTTTATTGATTAAAATTTTAAAGTTGATAAGACTGATAGAAACTAACGGCTACTTTTTAATTTATTAATGAAATCAATAATCTTTTGATCGGCATAATTTGCCACGCCTTCATGCCTGAAAGATAGCCTGCCCTGTTTATCAAAAATGACAGTTGTGGGCAAGGCACCCGCAAATACTTTTTCTGGAATATCACTATCTACTTTATAGATTGGCATTGCATATTTACGGTCGGACATAAACTTGCCCGATTTAGCAAAATCACCATCAGCATCTGCAAAAATAAAAACTATATCTTTATCCTCTTTAAATTGTGTATAAAGTTTGTTAATTGAAGGCATTTCGGCCCTACATGGCGGACACCAGGTTGCCCAAAAATTGAGAAAAATAATCTTCCCTTTTAAATCACCCAGATCAATCAGATTTCCTTCAACATCTTTAAACCGGATCCCGTTGAGACCTGCAACATTTTCTTTCGGCGTTTCAACAGTAGGCTTATAAAAACCAATCTCCATCAATCCTTTAATAAAAAATGCTTTTGCATCGGGTACAAAAACAATTACCAATAGGAAAATGACAAATAAAGCATTGAATATATTTTTCCTGATGAACTTCATTAATTATTTGTTTTCTGTATCGCAAATCATAACAAAATAGGTTTGCAATTGATATTTGAATAATTTATTGTACCGCTTACGTTAAACTATCGATTAAATAAAGGGTCATACCACTATAAATACAATGTTACTTTGTAAATATATATAATTGATTAAGAATTACTACTTTTGGCCTGTTGAAAAAGCATAGACAAAACATTCAAAAATATTTATCGGTATTTATGCTGATTGTATTTGCTATTGCTTTAACTCCCTGGAGTGTACTTCACCACCATAATCCTCTTCCGGTTGTGGAGAAAGAGGTTAACTGTAAACATGTTAGTCACGTACAGGCCCATGGCGATACCTGTTTAATCTGTAATGCGAGTTTTGAAAAAAACTATGTGCAAACGCACCACATTTACAAAATCTTCTTATCAGCTAAAATCTTTAACCGTACCGAACCTACGTTAAAGAATGCTTTTACCGAAATAAAGCGCACTTGCTTACGCGGTCCCCCATTAGCTTAATTTTTTCATTTCGAGCGCAAACGCGCTAAACCATTTTTTTAGATGAAACCTAAACTAGCTTCAAAAAGGCTATTTATTGGGCTTTCCGATCATTTTTATTTAAACACAACACATGAAAAAATTACAGCTTATTGGCTTGGTAATTCTATATACATTATTAAGCAATACCGCTTTCGCTGCCTTGCTAAAAGATATAAAAGGTAAGGTTATTGATGCCAGTACAAAACAAACATTACCAGGTGCTACCATTTTTATTCCGGATTTGAAGGTTTCGGCCGTAACCAACAATGATGGAGAATTTACATTGAATAACCTTCCTTCGAGAGGAAGTTACCTGGTTGAAGTACATTACGTAGGCTACAAAACCGCTACACAAGTGGTAAATTTTGCCAGCGCAGACGGATTAGAATTTTCTTTACAGCCTACTGCAATAGAAACAAAAGAGATCGTAATCACAGGAAGTTTAATCAGTAGCACGAGCAAACGAAATAGTGCTTCATCGGCAATAGTGGGCAAAGATCAGCTTTTGCAGCCTTCCACCAATTTAATTGATGCATTAACCAAAATCCCTGGAGTATCACAGATCACTACCGGACCTTCTATTTCCAAACCTGTTATCAGAGGTTTAGGCTACAACAGAATTGTAACTTTAGATGACGGAATTAAACAACAGGGCCAGCAATGGGGCGATGAACATGGTATCGAAATCGATCAGTTTAAATCAGACCGTATCGAAGTTTTACGTGGTGCAGCATCATTAATGTACGGTTCGGATGCACTTGGGGGTGTAATTAACTTATTAGAGCCTAGTTCAGCACCAGAAGGACAGGTAAAAGGTGAATTTATTAGCAATTACTCTACTAACAACGGACTTACCGCTAACTCATTAATGTTAAATGGTAACGAAAACGGCTTTGTTTGGAGAGCCCGTGGAACCTATAAAAATGCCTATTCTTTTAAAACGCCTAAAGGTTACTTCCCAAATTCCGGCTTTAACGAAACCGATTTAAGCGGTATGGTGGGCTTGAACAAAAGCTGGGGTTATACTCACTTAAATGTTTCCAACTTTCATAATAATATCGGTTTTTACGATCCTACTTTAGATGCGAATGGAAATTTCGTGAGAGAGGACAGTAGTTCCTTCACAAACAAAGATAATAAGAGTCGTACTTTAGAATATCCGCGTCAGGATATCAGGCACTTTAAAATTGCCTTGAACAACAATTTCATTATCGGTAATGGCAATTTAAAAGCTGATTTTGGTTATCAACAGAACCAGCGCCGCGAGTTGGAAGATGGTCCAGATCCATCATTATTCTTCGATCTTAAAACCTACAATGCCGATTTAAAATACTATATCCACGAAACGAACGGATGGCAACCTGTATTTGGTGTAAGCGCTGATGCAGGTCACAGTGAAAACAAAGCAAATGATGAATTTTTGATACCAAATTATAATACTTATGGTATTGGTGTTTTTGCTTATGCCAAGAAAAATTGGGAGAACAATACCTTTAGTATTGGTGCCCGTTACGATTATAGAAAGAATAATGGGAAACAATTATTCGTAGATAATGAAGAGCAATTTGCACCTTTTCGGAATAAATTTTCTAATGTGAGTGGTGCACTAGGCTTTACGCATCAATTTAACGAAGAATGGAACTTTAAAGCGAATGCGGGTTCTGCTTTCCGTGCACCAAATCCAGCTGAATTAGCATCAAATGGTGTACATGAAGGAACTTTCCGCTATGAAATAGGCAACTCCAATTTAATGCCAGAACGCAGTTATCAGGTGGATGCCGCTTTAGAATATGAAGGAAAAATTGTGAGTGCAAGTGCAAGTATCTACAACAACTATATTCACAATTATATTTACGCATCTACCAATGGGGAACAAAGAGTAGCTGAAGGTACACTTTATGATGTTTACCGCTATGGACAGGTAAATGCCAACCTTTATGGTGCTGAGGCCAGCTTAACCATCCACCCGGTTCCGTTTATCCATTTCGAAAACACATTTGGATATGTTCATGCACAGAACAATACTTTAAACAGACCGCTTTCATTTATTCCCGCCGGAACATTGAGAAATGAGCTGCGTTTCGAACCTAAACTTAAAGGCACAAATGATGCATACCTTTCTGTAGGTATCAACTCTGCATTTAAACAAACCCGTGTGGATGATGTTTTTGAAACGCCTACCAGCGGTTATACCTTATTAAATGCAGGTATCGGCGCTACATTTAATTTAGGCAAACAACCGGTTAAATTATCGGTTTCGGCAAACAACCTGTTAAACCAGAAATATTATGATGCTTTAAGCAGGTTTAAACCAGGTCGCTTTGACCAGGAAAACCTGAATTTAGGCGTTTACAACCCTGGTAGAAACATCACTTTCGGATTGTATATTCCTTTCCAGGTGGTTAAATAAAATCATTAATTTCTTTATAACCAAAAAGCGGAGTGATCTCACGATCAGCTCCGCTTTTTGGTTTAAGTATGTTCTACGATAAATCGTCGTCATCTCGATCCGATATCTATCGGATGAAGCGTAGCGAAATGGAGAGATCTATCTAGACAGATTTCTCGACTGCGTTGCACTCCGCTCGAAATGACGGTAACCTGAAGGAGAGTCGCTGCCACCTCAACTACTTTTTAAACGTTTCCCTTTTTGCCCTCACATACTGATTTGGCCATTCAGTATTGTCGCCTAATACCTGGGCTGCATGTGTTGGAAAATAAGCATCACGCAACGATTCGCGGGCAATAAAAATTAAATCGGCTTTTTCCTGTTCCAGAATTTCTTCTGCCTGGTGCGCCTCAACAATTACGCCTACAGCACCGGTATAAATGCCGATCTCATTTCTGATTTTATCAGCAAAAGGAACCTGGTAATTTGGTCCGGCTGGGATAAAGGCATCAGGTACATTTCCACCCGAAGAAGTATCAATTAAATCTACACCCCGATCTTTTAATACCGCAGCCAATTGCAATGAGTCATTTTCGTTCCATCCGCCTTCTGTCCAGTCGGTTGCCGAAATGCGGACAAATAAAGGCAGGTTTTCGGGCCATACCGATTGCACAGCTTCAACCACATCAATGACTAAACGGATCCGGTTTTCGAAACTTCCACCGTAAACATCTGTACGTTTATTGCTCAGCGGACTAAAAAACTGATGCAGTAGATAACCATGTGCAGCATGTATTTCTACTACTTTATAGCCTGCATCCAATGAACGTTTAGCTGCTGCCCTAAACGCAAAAACAATATCCTGAATTTCCGATATCGTTAATTCGTGTGGTTCAACCTGCCCTTGTTTAAAAGGAATTGGCGATGGACCAACCGGTTTCCAGCTGTTTTCGCCCGCAGCAATCTGTTCGCCACCATTCCACGGCACCTCACAACTGGCTTTTCTGCCTGCATGTGCCAACTGAATCCCAGCTATAGCACCATTCTGATGAATAAAAGAAACGATCTGTTTCAGTTTTTCTACATGTTCATCTTTCCAGATGCCCAGATCGGCATAAGTGATTCTTCCATCAGCTGTTACCGCAGAAGCTTCCTGGATAATTAAACCTGCACCACCAACAGCACGGCTTCCTAAATGCACCAGGTGCCAATCGTTGGCAAAGCCATCAATAGCCGAATATTGGCACATCGGCGAGATCACAATTCTATTTTTTAGGGTTACATCCTTTATGGTTAAAGGAGAAAATAATTTGGACATATCTTTTTAATATTTTAACACTGAGGGCACGGAGAAATACACAGAGCACACCGAATGCTTTTCTCTGTGAAAAACTCCGTGTACTCTGTGGTTATATTACAATTAAAAACCGGCGTTCTCTAATTCGGTATTAATGAACTGAATTTCTTCAGCGTTTAATTTTACGTTTATCGCTCCTGCATTTTGTACCGCTTGTTTTTCATTCCTTGCGCCAACCAAAGCTATGGTTATGCCCGGGCGTTCAACCGTCCAGCGTAACACCAACTGAGATAAGGTAGCATTTTTCTCATCGGCCAACGGTTTTATTTTAGCCAAAAACGCATTTGTTTTTTCGATACTTTCCGGTGAGAAAAATTTATTACCCTGACGATGATCGCCTTCTTCAAACTTATAATCAGCAGTCATTTTTCCGGTCAATAAACCACGTTCCATCGGACTATAAGCCAGAACCGATTTATTGTTTTCGATACAATATGGAACAGTTTCCTCTTCAACACCACGGTTTACCATACTAAATGGGATCTGGTTAGAAATAATTTCTAAAGTCTGATCTGCTTCTTTTAATTGCGCTGCATCATAGTTGCATACGCCTGCATAACGCACTTTACCCTGTTCAATTAACCTGCTCACGGCTTCGAAAGTTTCGCTGATCGGTGTGGTTACATCAGGCCAGTGGATCTGGTAAAGATCTATATAATCGGTACCCAGCCGTTTCAAAGATTGCTCGCATTCGTAAATTACACTTTCTTTTCCGGCATATTTATAAATGTCGATCTCCTTTCCATCATTGTTTTTACTCTTAAAGCCGAAATCACCTTTGGCCAGATCCCAACGCATCCCGAATTTGGTTACTAATTGTAATTTATCGCGTGAAATGCCTTTTATTGCATCGCCTACAATTTCTTCACTATCTCCCTGACCATAAATTGGTGCCGTATCAATTGAAGTAACCCCTAAATCATAACCGGCTTTAATTGCATTAATGGCATCGTTTCTATCTGTGCTTCCCCACATCCAGCCGCCAGCAGCCCAGGCGCCAAATGTGATTACCGAAAGTTCTAAATCTGAGTTTCCAATTTTTCTGTATTCCATAATTATTTTTTAATGATTTGATCAACCGCATAACTGTTATGCGGCAGGTAAGCGAGTAGTACCGATAAAAATGCCACATGGATAAGTTGAGAAGGCAGTGCCTCCCAGTTCTCAATTAACGTTGTTCCGAAAATTAGCGCTAACGAAATCACTCCGGCAAATAATAACCCTTGCCTGGTAAATAAACCTAAGATAATCATTAAGCCTGCAATAAATTCGGCAAAAGGCAAAACATAACTGAAAGAAATAACCAATGCATCAGGCAAATACGATTTCGAAAATTGCCCCACCATCCATTTACTAAAACCAGCAAGTTTTGGTAAACGCACCAAACCATGTCCGAAAAAACTTAAACCAATTGCTAAGCGGCTAAGTAAATATGCCCATTTTTTATCCATAAATATCGATGTACTACAAACATACAATCTCCACATTAAGGATGTTTTAATGCAACAATTATTAGACTGATATTTTACCTTTCAATGGCGGAAAGCAGAGGGCGAAGAGCGGAGAGTGTGGAGCGTTAGGCGTATGACTGAAAACGCCTCACGCTATTCGCCTGACGCTCGCTAAACTTTTTTCACCAAAAATTTGGAGATAACAAAACAACATCATACTTTAGTGTATTATTTAACTAATACAGTAGATATGATCAACATTAACAATCTTAATTTTGGCTACAGTAAGCATAAGCCATTATTTAAAAATATGAGCATGCGGTTAAGCAACGGCCATATTTACGGTTTGCTCGGTAAAAACGGCGCAGGCAAATCAACATTATTAAAAAACCTCGCTGGTTTGGTGTATGCACAGAGCGGTACGTTGGAGGTAATGGGTTATGACCCTGCGAAAAGACAGCCCGCACTTTTAGAGCAGATCTGTTTTATTCCGGAAGAATTTTATTTACCATCGGTAAAAATTGATGAGTATATAAAAGCCAACGCCCCTTTCTATAAAAGCTTCGACCATAACTATTTCACTGATCTGATTAAAGAATTTGATATTCCGGTTGAACAGAAACTCATCAATATGAGCTATGGACAGAAGAAAAAAGTAATTATCGCCTTCGGTCTGGCCACCCAGGCTAAACTCGTGATTATGGATGAACCTACTAATGGTTTAGACATTCCATCAAAAGCACAGTTCAGAAAAATTATGGCTTCAGCAATGACAGATGAACGCTGTATTATCATTTCTACGCACCAGGTTAGAGATTTGGATAACCTGATCGACACAGTGATTATGCTTGATGAGAACGATATTGCCCTTAAAGCAACAGTAGAAGAAATTACTGCAAAATTAACCTTTAAAAAAGTAAAAGAAATTGATGACAGCATTATTTATGCTGAACCATCCCTCTCTGGTTATAACGCTGTAATGCCAAACTACCACCAGGAAGAAAGCAAATTAGATATGGAGCTACTTTTTAATGCCATACTCGCAGAAAAAATCAAATTTAAACCTCTATTCAGTTAAGCGATGAACAACACATTTAATATTAATCGATTTGGCTTATTGCTTAAAAGACAATGGCTTGATTTTGGAAAAATTTACCTGATCAGCCTTGTGGTATTGTTGGGAATTGTGGTAGGGCTTTACAGTTACAGTATACCCTCGCCTCTTAAGAGCAATAATTTTGACTACGACGGCGACCTTGATATGCGTTTCAGATATGGTTTATTTTTAATGCTGGGTTTCATTTTTATAAGCGTTGTTGCCAGCAGCTATTTTGCATTGCTGGGTCAAAAATCAAGAGCAATTTTAGAACTGATGACGCCCGCATCGGTATTCGAAAAATTTCTGGCAGGGGTAGTTTACACTGCAATAATAAGTTTGTTTAGCTACCTGTTGATCTTTTATTTAACAGATCTCGCTTTTGTAAAATACCTGAATGGTCACCTTGATGCTTTTAAAGGACTGTCACCCAATAACGCTATTGTTAAACCAGTTGAAACTATTAATTATCAGGTATTTAACGATGAAGGTTATAGAAAATATTGCAGCTATTTTTTCGCATTTCCCTTTCTTATTACCAGCGTATTCCTTTTAGGATCGGTCTACTTTAATCGTTTCCATTATATTAAAACAGCGCTATCTGTAATGGTCTTTACAGGCCTGGCATCTTACCTCGTGGTTAAACTTTCTATGTGGTTAATGGAAGGTAAAGTTGCCAATCATCATAATTTTAGAAAAGAAGATAGAGACTGGATTTTGCTAATAGTTTTATTGGTAACAAGCATTATCACCCTAATTATCTGGACGATTACTTACATCCGTCTAAAAGAAAAAGAAGTTTAATTACAAGGTATAGATATGGAATTTAGAGATAATAAGGCAATATACCTTCAAATTGCAGAATACGTTTGTGAACATATTTTGCTCGGAAAATGGAAAGCCGAAGAAAAAGTACCCTCAGTTAGGGAATTAGCGATTGAACTTGAAGTTAACCCAAATACAGTAATGCGTACCTACGAATTGCTACAAAATAAAAGCATTATCAATAATAAAAGGGGAATCGGCTTTTTCGTCAGTGATGATGCCATTGAACATGTGAAAAGCTACAGAAAAGTTTTATTTATGGATGATGAACTTCCGGTATTATTCAGGAACATTTATTTATTAAATATTGGATTTGATGAACTGAAAAGCAAATACGAAACATTTATAAAAGAAAATTTTAACGCTTAAAAATATGAAAACAAGCAATAAATTATTAATCAGCCTCGCGGTGCTATTAATTGTTGTCCCAATCTTAGTGGTAGGCATAAATATCAAGGTAAATTATACGGAAAAAGGTCCTGAGGATACCTATTTAGGAACACAAAACATCAACAATGAGTCTTTTGAACAAAAATCGAAAGAAAGGGTTAGCATTTCATTGCAATCGCCTTTCAATGCAGTTCAGATTAAAGATGCAAAGGGTTTTAGTGTACAACTTTTTGTAAAAGAAGATAACCAGTATGGACTTAAGATTCAAGAAAAGTTTAAAAATGATTTAAAGTATGAGGTAGATGCAAAAGGTGTACTTCAACTATCGATTAAAAATTTTAGTGAGGATAATGGCATTGAAAAAATTGTTATTGTGATTTACTGCCCGAAGATCAGCGAAGTTTCAGTTGCAAATTCAAACATTTTGGAATTTAGTGCACATTCTGATGCTGTAACCTTAAACTTAGATAATGTTGAAGATCTATTTTTAAGTGGGGATATTACGAACAACGATGCAAAAGGAAAAACCATAAGTGTAATTAACCCAACTAAGATTGGCAAACTTTACCTTAACCTAAATAAAACTAAATTCAGCGGTTATACAAATTCTTTTAAGGATCTGTATGTTATTGCAAATAATTCAGAAGTTGAAATCGGAAATATGGATGAAAACAACAAAACACCATTCCCTTTTGATAATCTGAGTATTAAAACAACAGATACCTCTAGAGTACAATTGCAAAATGTTAATGTAAAATCCTTTGTCGGCGATTTCTCCGATGCTACAACTTTACAGATCCCAACGCCTTTACTTAAACAGCTGTTTAAGTAATAATTTTAATCCAGATAAGATTCGTGTATCGGGATTTTTTATTCAATAATGTATTTTCACATACCTTTTCTTCTGGTTATGTAAAAAGGGCATGATTTTTAAGCTAACTAATTGGCAAAAGTTTAACTTGAGCCAATTAGTTTTTTACATTATTAGCCATCAATGAAGCGATACTTCCTTTTACTTTCCCTGAGCTTATTTGTTCTTAGCCACGTAAAGGCAAAAACAGATACCCTTTCTATCACCTTAGATAACGTTAAATACCCTTATCCTGTTAAATATTTTTCTATTAACACCGAAGGACAAGACCTTAAAATGGGGTATATGGATGTTGCACCTACTGCAAATGCAAACGGCAAAACAGCAATTCTTTTCCATGGAAAAAATTTTGGCGGTTATTATTGGGGCAACGTGATTAAAGCATTAACCAATATTGGTTATCGGGTTATTGTTCCTGATCAGATTGGTTTTGGAAAATCATCAAAAGCATTTATCCATTACAGTTTCCACCAGATGGCGGCCTGGAACAAAAAACTCCTGGATACCTTAGGTATTCAAAAAACGGTGGTTTTAGGCCATAGTATGGGTGGTATGCTGGCCACACGCTTTGCTTTAATGTACCCCGAAACAACCCAAAAACTACTGCTTGAAAATCCGATAGGTTTAGAAGATTATAAAACTTTTGTTCCTTACGTTACCACTGCACAGCAATACCAAACCGAACTAAAAACTACCGCAGAAAGTGTAAGAAAATATTATCAGGGCTCTTATTTTACGTATTGGAAACCTGAATACGAATACCTGGTTGATATTGCCGGAGGGGTAACCAACAGTGCTGATTATCCACGCTGGGCTAAAGTTGCCGCGCTAACTTACACCATGATTTATGAACAGCCTGTAGTTTACGAGTTTCAGAATTTAAAGGTACCTACCGTTTTATTTATCGGCAAAGAAGATAAAACCATTGTGGGCAAAGGTTTACTTACACCTGATCAACAGGCTTTACACGGCCAGTACAAACTTTTAGGCAAACAGACAGCTGCCAAAATTATAGGGGCTAAAATTATCGAGTTTGATGCCTGTGGCCATATTCCGCATATTGAAATTCCAACAGAATTCCTGGTGGCATTAACGGGGAGTTTGTAATTTTAAAAGACCTCGCAGGCTTCAGAACGGCGAAGCCATGAATGAGGCCACTAAAAACATCAAACACTCCGAATTAAACCTGCGAGGTCTAATATCTATGAAAGTCCAGGTAAATCTAACACTTAGATGTGCTAAGCTGGCTTAGGTGGTCAAAAGAAAATGAAGCAGTAAAAATAGATCTCTCCGTTTCGTTGCTCTTCAGTCGAGATGACGATCCAACTATAAACCTAATTAATTCACCTCTTTCCCCACGATTTTATTAATACCCTGCATATCAAAATCAATGTCCTGGCCCATTGATTTCATTTTCCCATACAACTCTATACGCAGGTGACTGTTCAGCACGATCCCAGTTTTAATATCAATAGATGTTTCCCCTGAGTTGGTCCCATTTAAATCGGTTTCCATTTTATTGCCCATAACCTCAAAACTTCCTTTTGATACTAATGCACCTTTTACGCTCAGGGTAGCAATCCCATCTTTCACTTCTTTCAAAGTGTATTCCGTAATGGTTTCTATAGGCATACTCATTTGCAGTTTTGTATCAACCGTCCATTTATCGCCAATTTTAACAGCTCTTTCCGGATATATCTTAAACGATGATTCCATAGTCTGTTTCACCACTTCTTCGCTGAACTGTTTGCTTAAGGCATTTTTGATCTGTTTTACCTGGCTGGTATCTGTGGTCATTTTTGACGCCATATTATCAAGCATTTTATCAATGCCCGCAACGGTTTTTATCCCTCCGTCTGGCGTTACCGTCATAAAAAAAGAAGCGCCCTTTAAGCCACTAAATGGATTTTTCTTGGTGCTGTCCTGCTCATCCGAATTATAGGTCATTGTAGTGCCCATCGCAATCGATTTCATAAAAATCCTGTTGTAGGTTACTTTCACATCTTTTTCTCCATTGTGGCCTTCGGTAATATCGAAAGTATAATCCGTGCCTATATTTTGGGTTAAATGCACATCCCGACCGCCAATTTTCTGATTGATGATCTGATCAGAGTTAATGGAGAAATCATACCGATAACCTGTTGGATAATTTTGCCTTAATACATAAGTTTTCTGCGCAAAACTGCTGATCGAAATCAGACTACAGATTATGGTTGCCAATACTCTCATTCGATAATTCATTTTAACCGGCAGGCTGTTGCGCAAAAATGCGACTTAACTGAAAATACAATTCGGGATGTTTATCTTTTAACAGTTCAGGCTTTTCAAAAAAATATTCAGAAACCACGGCAAAAAATTCAGCCTGATTGGTGATGGCATAAGGATTAATATCAGACTTGTTATCCTCAATTTTTTCCATTTCTTCATGCATCATTTTAATCCATGGTAAAGTGTACTCATGTGCCAATAAATTTTCAGGAACGCCATCAGTTGCCCCATCCGATTTATCCAAAAGATGGACAAATTCGTGTATCGCTGTATTTTCTTTGCCGGCACTTTTAGAAAAACCATGGCGCAGCGCCGAACGCGATAAAATCATCTGTCCGTTCATATAACCTGTACCCACCATACCCATAATATTCCTTTCCCCGCCATCAAATTGAAAATCCTTGTTAAAAGTATCAGGATATAATAAGACGCTGGTTAAGTTTTTGTATTGCCAGTCATCAAAACCAAAAATCGGAATCACGGCACTCGAAGCAATCAGCAATTCATCTAAAGTTGTCATTTCCAAACCTACCGCTTCAATTTTAACCGTACTAAAAAATGCTGCTACCTTTTGCTCAAACCTAAGTTTATCAGTCGAGTCGAGATTATGGTAGTAACCGACATAGTCGTCGAGTATTTTTCTGTCCACATCCGTCAAAGGCTCAACAGCAACCTTCTTTTTTTTAAGGACAAGGTAAAGGGCAATCAAAAAAATAGGGATTAAATAAGCAAATGGCAACGAGTTCATAATAAAGATTACAAAGATTAGAGTGATTACGCAGATTTAAGGTGATTACACCGATCTAATAGATTGTACGAATTGGAGGTTAGCTTTCTATGATTTCTAATTGAACCAGAACATCTTCCCTGGTAACCGGATATGGCTGATTATTGATTATCGCCTGATAAACAGCTTCGAAAAGGGGCAGATAACTTCCTACTTCAGATGGAATAGTCTCCTCGGTTTTGTTCCCATCTGCATCAATAGTGGTTAATAAACCATCTTTATTTGCAGGTTCAACGCCGTAACCCGGATCAGTTAATTTCATGCCGGCCAGCAATTGTTCTTCCTGAATATCTGTTCTTTGTTTAATAAAGCTACCATTTACGCCATGTAAAATGAAGCCTGGCTGTGGGTTTACCACCAACATACTCGAGGTTACAAAAACATTTACATTGTCGGGATAGCTCAATTGGATCGAGAAATAATCATCAACCAAGGTACCTGCCCTGTTTTTACCCAAAATTTTATGAAAATTCAATGGCTTGCCAAATAGACTGATCACCTGATCTAACAAGTGTGGGCCCAAATCGTATAACAATCCGCTGGCCTCTACCGGCTTTTCTTTAAATGCCTTCGGTCCGATTACATTGCGGTAACGATCGTAACGCAAATGAACTTCAACCAGCTTACCCAGCTTGCCACTATCGAGCACTTTTTTTACCGAAGTAAAATCGCTGTCCCAACGGCGGTTCTGGTAAAAGAAAATCTGTTTGCCAACGCTATCGGCCAGTTCGAAAAGTTCTTTAGCCTGTGCAGTATTAGCGGTAAAAGGTTTTTCAACCAGAATATGTTTATGTGCATTTAATGCGGCTTTCGAATGTTCGTAATGAAGGTTATTTGGGGTATTAATCACCACTAAATCAATTTCTTCATCGTTTAAAAGTTCATCAACGCTGTTGTAACTAATAATATTGGGGTAATCGTTAACTGCATTTTTATGGCTTCGCTCTACTACGGCCTTTAGATTGAAACCATCATGTGCATTTAGGAATGGCGCGTGAAAAACCTTACCTGACATGCCATAAGCTAATAAACCTGCATGAATTGTTTTATTGATATTCGTATCCATAGGTTATAAATGTAACCAAAAATACCATTACCATTCAAGCTTAAGTGTTAAAAAGCCTAAACGTTTTACTTAAGGCTTACACGTTTTTACACTATCTTTGCAGATATGAAGCCGTCGGAGATTAATGCCAAATGGAAAGTTTTACAGGAAAGGATTTCAACTGAATTTGATTCCGATTTTCCTGATTTAAAGGTGATGCTTTTTCTCATCGGCGTTCAGGAATTGGGCAAAGGTCCAAAGAAATACAGTAAACGCCAGAAAGAAGAACTGATGCACATTGCTACCTGCCGTTTATTGAGCGAAATGGGCTTTTATGAATTAGAGGGCTTGGATCAGGATGGTTGGCCGCACTGGAAATTAATCAAAGCCATTCCGCCTTATACCATGTTGGAGCAGGAAATGCTGATGAAATCGCTTGTAGTGAGTTATTTCGAAGATATTTATTCTGCAGACTAATTTCCTCACGGTGTTGGATGTTCCTATCTAACACGAATCTATTCGAAGATTTATTTAAAGCTTTTGGAAAGCAGGATCATCTGCTTTTTTTAATGTTAGCCGGGCTTTTCGCTGTATTTCCCAATCCGATAAAGAATCGGGATTGGGAGGATGCCGCTTCAATCCCGTTTAAGAAATTCTGCTGGTGCAACTATTTGGGGTTGCAGGTGCGCTGGAAAAACTCACGAAGTTGGCCCCGGCTTGGGCTAGCGAAACTTCGTCAGTTTGGCCTTATCAGCACCAAACCTAAGTTAACTAAACCCGACAGCAGCGGACACCGAACGTAGAGCGGTAAAGCGAATGACGGGGCTTTCGGAACCGATACAAACAGAAACCTGCTTTTCAAAAAACTAAAGAATATAAAAACTAGCAGTGTCAGATGGTAACATCAGACACCACAAAACCCAACGCTTAAAAACAAAAAACAGTGGATGTAAACTGAAGAATTAATTCAGGGCGACGAACAGGGAAAGCATCATATATTTTTTTTGCAAAGCAAGGCCATTCACATCTATTTAACTTTAGTCGGGCTTTTCGCTGTATCTCCCAATCCGATGAAGAATCGGGATCGGGAGGATGCCGCTTCAATCCCGTTTAAAAAATTCTGCTGGTGCAGCTATTTGGGGTTGCAGGTGCGCTGGAAAAACTTACGAAGTTTGCCTGGCCAGCACCAAACCTAAGTTAACTAAACCCGACAGTAGCGGACACCGAACGCAGAGCGGTAAAGCGAATGGCGGGGCTTTCGGAACCGATACAAACAGGAACCTGCTTTTCAAAAAAAGATGAGAATATAAACTAGCAGTGTCAGATGGAAACATCAGACACCACAACCCAACGCTTAAACACAAAAAACCCCGGTGAATGTACACCAGGGCTGCATATATAATGACCTCATAGGTAGAGGGAATGTGCGGTATTATCCTTGTTTTTGCGCTGATGCTTTTAATGCATCGTTAGCCACGATTACAATTTCTACACGACGATTAGCTGCACGGCCTGCGTCAGTAGTGTTATCTGCAATCGGTTCCGCAAAACCTTTACCCATGGTAACTAATCTTGATGATGGAACACCTTGAGAAACGGCATAAGCTTTTACAGCAGCTGCTCTTCTTTCTGAAAGCCCCATGTTATATTGTTCTGTACCACGGCTATCGGTATGGCCGATAATTTTGATATCTGTATCAGGATATTGATTTAGTGACGAAGCTAAACTCTGAATATTGGTTTTAGCTGCATCTTTTAAAGCAGTTTTATCGAAATCGAATAAAATACCACTATCAAATTTTACAATAATACCTTCTCCTTCACGAATAACTTCAGCATTAGGTATGGCTTTTTGAATTTCAGCCGCCTGTCTGTCCATTCTACGACCGATAAAAGCACCCGCTGTACCACCAATAGCACCACCGATTAAAGCGCCAACGGCTGTATTACCAGCTTTTTTACCGATTAATGCACCAATAACACCACCCGCTGCAGCACCAATACCAGCTCCTTTTTGTGTTTTAGTTAAACTATCACAACTTTGGAATGCCATCGAACCTACTGCTAATCCTATACTTAATGTTGCTATTTTTATTTTTGAAATACTCATGATATGATAGATTTATAATTTCTACCCGACATATTCAAACACAATGCCAAAAACTATTGGAACCATGTTTTTTGACCAATTAAGCTACAAATAGCAATCTCGCAGACAAAAAAAGGGCTCAGATAAATCTGAACCCAGACATATTGTATCATTCTTAGTACAAAAACTATGCAGAGAAATAACTCTCCAATTCTTTTAAAGTATTTTCGTCCGTTTTAAAATCTTTGATCACTTTCCCTTTTTCTACCAGAACAATCCTGCTACAAACATCGGTAACATGGTTTAAATCGTGACTGGAGATAAAAGTTGTCATGTTGCCTGCCTGTGCTTTTAACAAATTCTTTAAGCGGATCTGGGTGGTTGGATCGAGGTTGGCAAAAGGTTCATCCAAAATTAAGATCTCTGGCTTTTGCATTAAAGCGGCAGCAATACCCACTTTAACCTGGTTTCCCTTGCTAAAATCGCGGATGTATTTACCACTATTGAGAATTTCGCCATTAAAAAACTCGCCATATTGGTTAAGGTATGCAGAAACATCGGCGACACTTAAATTGTGTAAACTGCCAATAAAAATAAAATACTCTTCAGGCGTCAAATAATCGATCAGGAAACCTTCGTCCAAAAATGATGCGGTATAATCTTTCCAGGAATCATTCTGCATAACATTTTGGCCTTTCGATAAAACCTCGCCTGTGGTTGGGCGAATCAGATCTAAAAGCATCCTAAAGAAAGTAGTTTTACCGGCACCGTTATTTCCTACTAAACCCACGGTTTCTCCGGCAGCAATCTGTAGATCTTCGATGTTTACAACGGTTTTATCGCCATAAACTTTTTGTAATTTTTTAACTTCTAAAATCATAATTATTCTCTAAAGCCTTCGGCAATTTTATATCGTTGTTTTTCAAGTCTTTTTGCAATGTAGTTTACCCAGAAGCCCCGCATCAACAGCATAATCAAACCGAATATGCCTACTACAGCCAATCCCCAATAGGGTTTATTTAATATGCCAAAGGGTAAATACATTAAAATAGGTGTAAGTGCATAAGGAAACATTAAAAGCCATTGGGTTGCACCAGTTCCCTGGTAGTTAAAGCTTGCGGCTTTGGTAATATCCAGGCGTTTATAGTTTAAAGTAGCTAGGTAAAGCACGACTACTGTTCCAAAACCAATATTGTATAAATAAGCGGCTAAATGCAAGAGCAATAATTTAGGACTTAAAAAACCATAAAAACTGGCCAATAGGGTAATAATGGTACATCCTATAGTAAAAAGCAAAAACTTAGCCTTGATGTAATCTTTAAAATTAATTTTGTTGGCCAATATGCCATCAAAATGGGCACTTTGCCAGGCAAACATAAACTGGCCATAAATAATGATAGAAACGCCAGTCATAAAAATAGCACCAAACATCATCTGGCCAAAAGCATCACTATTGATTGCTTTTTCCTTATAGAAGATAAATCCATAAAAGAGGAAAAAGAACCCCAGAATTACCGCAGAGCGGGGGCGTTTGTGACGGAGAATTAATTTTAACTCTAAAGCAGCCAGTTCGCCAACCTTGCCAAACCGGTTAAGGAAAGCATAGTCGGTACTGCCCTTTTTCTCTTGTTTACTACTTAACTCTTCTACATATAAGTTTTTACGTAAGAAAGTAGAGTTAAGGTAAAATATAGCTAAAGCTGCCAGGGTAAACACAAAGCCATATAAAGGATGTGTGATGATGGCTTTGAATACAAAATCGGATGCGGCCATAATAGAAATTACCTTATAATATTCTAAAGCAGCAAAAGCAGCAATTACAACCAGCCCGAAAAAGGTGTAAAGTGTATTGGTGATTGATTTCCGCTTAATGTATAACACCAGGTAATTATTGAAAACCATCACCGAAAATATCGAAACGAGATACATCAGCAGAACCAGTGCTCCATATTCAGGCAAAATCTTAATGAAACAGAAAGGCAGAAAAATAAAAAACGGCCAAAGATTAAATGCGGAAAATAGTGCCTTAACATTTAAAAAACTGATGATTTTGCTTCTCGAAATCCTCAAATGCAGATAAGGAATAATACTTAAGGTTGGCAGCTCCTGAAACTGCAGGCGCATGATAAAATCGAATGCAAAATAATAAAGGATAATGCCGTTAAAACTGGAGATGACCTCTTTGTTTGGGAAAATTTTTGGCAGGAAATGAGACATTCCAAAGCCTACGCCAACGGCAATAGCCAGAAAGTATAACATAAAGAAACCCAAAACAATCTGGCCAGCAATACTACTGCCTCTGTTCCGCGAACGCCAGAAAGATTTTCTTTGATGGCTTAAAAAAGTACTCAACATATTTAGTTTAGGTATTTGATTTTTAGTCAATATACCTAATTAGTATGCATTTGGGAAAAAATGTTACACTAATATTTGTATTTGTCTTTCCAATTTTGCCTTAGCTTTTCGCGCAGTTTCTCTTCCGCAGCATTTTTACCCGGATCATAGAGTTTTGTGCCGCTTAATTCTTCCGGAAAATATTCCTGGGGTGAAAAATTACCTTCGTATCCATGCGAATACTGATAATCTTTCCCGTAACCGATATTTTTCATCAGTTTGGTCGGTGCATTGCGGATATGTAAAGGTACAGGTAGATTCCCGGTCTGTTTAACCAAAGCCTGCGCTTTGTTAATGGCCTCATAAGAGGCATTGCTTTTTGGAGAACTGGCCAGATAGGTTACACATTGTGATAAGATAATCCTTGCCTCCGGGTATCCGATAACATTAACCGCCGTAAAACAATTATTGGCTAACAAAAGTGCATTCGGATTAGCATTGCCGATATCTTCTGAAGATAAGATTAATAACCTGCGGGCAATAAATAAAGGATCTTCTCCACCTTCAATCATCCTGGCTAACCAGTAAACCGCAGCGTTGGGGTCGCTACCACGGATTGATTTAATAAATGCAGAAATGATATCGTAATGCTGTTCTCCTGCTTTATCATACAGCGCGAGGTTTTGTTGTGCATGGGCCAGCACATTCTCATTAGTGAGCACGATTTTATTTCCACCGATGCCATTGATGGCAATTTCTAGTACGTTTAAGAGCTTTCGTGCATCACCACCAGATAACCGGATTAAGGCCTCATGCTCTTTTATCGTGATTTTTTTCTCGGCAAGAACAGCATCTTTTTTAATGGCTGTTTGCAACAAACCGACTAATTCCTCTTCTGTGAGTGATTTTAAAATGTAAACCTGACAACGGGAAAGCAAAGCGGAAATAACCTCGAATGATGGATTTTCAGTTGTTGCACCGATTAAAGTAACCAAACCCCGTTCAACTGCGCCCAACAAACTATCCTGTTGCGATTTGCTAAACCGATGGATCTCATCAATAAACAAAATGGGCAAACCCAGAAAGCTATCTTTTAGCTGCGCAGCCCGATCGATTACCTCTCGGATATCTTTCACGCCACTGTTAATGGCACTCAAATTAAAAAAGGGTCGGTCTAATGCCTGCGAAATGATATAGGCTAAAGTAGTTTTTCCTACTCCCGGAGGTCCCCAAAAAATCATGGATGGCAGCTGACTGCTTTCGATCGCTTTGCGTAACACCGCTCCAACTCCTACTAGATGTTTTTGCCCAACATATTCATCGAGATTTTGTGGGCGCATACGTTCGGCTAAAGGAGGCAGGTTTTGCATAATGGTAAATATATAAAAATTGAGTATTTTGTTTGTCGATAATTTACTAACCAAATATCGAATACATAAACCCTAAATGATGGTTTAGCTAAAACAAAAGGACAAGTGCTTTAGTTCTAATTTATTACTATGAACATTAAAAACTTAGACCATCTTGTACTTACGGTTGCTAATTTAGAAAGTACCTGCAGGTTTTACAGTCTTGCCTTGGGAATGGAAATTATTGACTTTGGTAAAAACCGAAAAGCGCTGAAGTTTGGTAATCAAAAATCAATCTTCACCAATATGGAAGTGAGTTTGAGCCAAAAGCATTTAAACCGATGCCGGGTACGGCCGATTTATGTTTTATTACCGATTTTCCACTTCCTGAGGTGATGCATGAACTGAAAGAAAAATGTATCGAGGTTGAAGAAGGGCCTGTAGAACGGACGGGAGCAAATGGTAAAATTATTTCTATTTATTTGCGCGATCCGGATATGAATTTAATTGAGGTGAGTAATTATTTGTAGTTTTCATTTATTAAAGCTGTTCATTTTTATTCACCATCTTAGTCACCTGAGATCATCTTAGTTATGTGCATAAAACTTTCATTGTCCTCGTTTTCAACCATAGCCGTTAACTTAAGCTCTAAATATATCATTTAACGTTTGGAATGCTGGCTTTTTGCCTTTTTTAGGTTCTAATAGAAGTGATTTGATTATTGGGCATACGTATTCATCATACCATTTTAAGACACTAATTTCTTTTCTTGCCATTCTCCTGATGACTTCTGTGATTGTTCTAAGGTGCTTGAAGACTTTCCATGTTGAGCAGGCTTGGTTTTTAAACTTCTGAACGGCTATAGAATCGACACACCTGTATATTTTCCAGTTTATTACTATCCTGAGCAATTTAGCGAGAAGCTGACATTCAACACGGGCTTTCTTCACCGCTTTTACTTTATGGATCCCGAAAAGTGATTTCCAGTTCTTGAACATAAGCTCTATCTGCCATCTCAAACGGTATAGTTCCGCCACCATTTCGGTCCCCAGCTTATCTTTTCCAACATTGGTTATAAACAGACTGAACCTTGCCCTGTTTTTGTACTCATCAGTTAGTGCATAACCTTGTCTTTTTGCCTGGACGTTCGCTTTTCTAATCCGTTCTTCCCATACTGCCCGGGGTACAGGTACGGCTACCAACCTACATTTTACCGTTTCATTACCCTTACCAATGGTTACACCAAGCTCACTTATGTTCTGTCCTGCAGTGACCATGGCCCGGTATTTTTCTGCCCAGTCGATGTACTGTCCCGTTTCTCCTTCCAAGGGCCTACAGGAAGGATGTAGTCTGTTTAGGAAATAAGCCTGCCGCTCAACAATCCCCGACAGATAGCCCTGGGTAACATACCCCAGGTCCCTGATGTGCAGTTCACCCTTGCCTATACGGTCAATGTGTACGCCCGAATATCTTTGGTCGTTCTCTGTTGCCCTTGTGAAATCAAGGGTTTTCCAGCAGCCACTCTTTATATCAAATGCATACTGGATATTCATAAGTGAATTCCCTGCTGCAAAACGCCCCATGGGTGGATAGGCTTCTGAAAGCCCCCTTTGGAAGATGGAATTTACAGGAGTCAGCGATGATAACTGCAGAAAAGGCTGACCAGTCCCTGGCGTCAACAAAATCCATCCTGGCCTGCATCTGATCGGAAAGAACAGCCCGGACAAATTCCACACTGCTCTGGTTAAAGCGTTTATGCAGTGCAACCTTGCTCACGCGGATACCGTTATGGAGCACCATGTCATCACATGAATCCTGGAGGCTGAGCTGCCCATGTTCCTGATCAGCGAACATCAGGCATTCCAGGAAATGTTCAGGGGCAAGCTTCGAAGACCGTTTCATGAAACCTGCACTGCGTGCGGTAGCCCTTACTTTATCAGTATCAAGCAGGCGGTCCAGCTCTGGTGAAAGAATATTCAGTGAGCTTCCGGAAATAATATCCGGTGATAGAAATAATGCGCTTTTTCCCTAAGAAAAGGAACATTATTTTAAAAAAAATAGTATTTTTAATATAGAAAAAGGCGGCATTTCCACCAAGAACTAGCCGCCTTTTAACTAAAAAAACAAATATGGGAAAAATCTAATTGCTTCGCACAATGGCGAAGCCCTGTCTTTTTACTAATTTTAAATCTACTTTTAAAAATTAAGTTAACGGCTATGGTTACAAACGAGGACTATTTAGGAGAGATCTATCCAGCTAGATTTCTCGGCTGCGTTGCACTCCGCTCGAAATGACGACAGATAGCACAAAAAATCTAATCCTCTATCTTCGAGTGGTGCTTCGTATCTTTCATAGTCGTATACAAAACCAGCGAAATCAAAATACATCCGGTTACATACCAGTAGAAGTAGTTTTCGTGACCGATATTTTTAAACCAAAGCGCAAAGTATTCTGCCGTGCCACCGAAAATAGCAACGGTTAAAGCATAAGGCAAACCCACACCCAAAGCCCTGATTTCAGCAGGGAACAGCTCGGCTTTAACCACAGCATTGATACTTGTATAGCCACTTACAATAATCAAGGCACCGATCATCAATAAAAAAATAATTGTGGTATTGGTTTCGCCTGCTAAGCCTGTTAAAATTGGATAGGTACATAAAGTGCCCAATACCCCAAAACCGATTAACAAGGGCTTTCTACCGATTTTATCAGATAACAAACCAAACAAAGGCTGCATAATGGCAAAAACCAGCAACGAAATGAATGATAACGTTGTAGAGGTCTCTTTACTGAGGTGAACCGTATTCACCAAAAATTTTTGCATATAGGTACTAAATGTGTAAAAGGCAATTGTACCGCCCAAAGTTAAACCTACAACCGTAAAAATCTCTTTCGGATATTTCAATAGTACAGCGATGCCTCCTTTTTTGTCTTCTGAATTTTTACTTTTAAAGGCTGCCGTTTCATTGATATGTCTACGCAGATATAACGCAATAAAAGAGAGTACAGCACCAATAAAAAAAGGAATGCGCCAACCCCAACTGTGTAACTGGGCAGGAGTAAGTAACCAGTTCTGCAAGATCAGCTGAATCCCTAAAGCTAATAATTGTCCGCCAATCAAGGTTACGTACTGAAAACTTGAATAAAAGCCACGGTGCTTTTTGGTGGCCATTTCGCTTAGATAAGTAGCAGAGGTTCCATATTCGCCACCGGTACTCAAGCCCTGTATCAATCTTGCAAATACAAGCAACAGTGGAGCGGCTATACCGATTCGTTTGTAACCTGGGGTTAAACCGATAATCAACGAACCTATCGCCATTATTAACACAGAAAGTGTCATCGCGCGTTTTCTGCCTAATTTATCAGCAATGCTACCAAATAACCAACCTCCAATAGGGCGCATTAAAAATCCCACGGCAAAAATGCCTGCAGTATTCAATAACTGGGCCGTTGGATTGCTATTCGGAAAAAAAGCCGGAGAAAAATAAAGTGCAAAAGCAGAATAGGTGTACCAATCGTACCACTCAACAAGATTGCCAACCGAACCACCAAAAATAGATTTCAGCCGGTATTCTACGTCCTTGATTTCGTCTTTTTGTCCTGTTTTTTCCATAGTATAATATTGAATGAGAGAATGAGTAAGTGATTGAATGAATGATTCAATAACCCAATATGAAACTTAAATTAACCCCAGTTGTTAATCAAAAATATAATAATTTTATAAAGAAAGAGCGGAGTTATTTTCATCGCGATTACATTTACTCCTTCCGCCATTCAACATTCAATCATTAATAAAAATGAAAGATAACTTTTCTACCCAATCTGCCGATTACGCCATATACCGACCAACTTATCCGCCGGAATTGTACGATTATCTTTTTAGTCTGCTAAAAAACAAAGAAACTGCCTGGGACTGTGCTACAGGGAATGGCCAGGTTGCTCGGGTGTTGGCTCAGCATTTCGGATCGGTTTATGCAACAGACATTAGCGAAAATCAATTAAAAAATGCTTTACAGTTGCCAAATATCACTTACAAAGTTGAACCAGCAGAACAAATATCGGTTGGTAATGATAGTTTTGATCTGATTACAGTAGCACAGGCCATCCACTGGTTTAATTTTGAAGCATTTTACGCAGAAGTAAAGAGAACACTAAAACTAGGCGGACTTTTTGCAGTAATTGGTTATGGGATTATGTCTATCGATAAAAAAGTAGATAAGGTTATCCATAAACTTTATGAAGATATATTAGGCAAATACTGGGATAATGAACGTCGCTATATTGAAGAAGGTTATAAAACCATTCCATTTCCTTTTGAAGAAATAATTGCACCACATTTTCAGATCAAAACCACATGGAGTTTTAACCAGTTAATTGGCTATTTAAATACCTGGTCTTCCTTGCAGCATTACAAAAAAGCCAATGATCGCAATCCACTCGAGTACCTGTTTACCGAGCTAAAAGAAGCCTGGGGTGACGATGCAGAGAAAGATGTTCATTTCCCGATTTTATTGCGGGTTGGACGATGAATTAACCACAGAGGCAACAGAGAAACGGCACAGAGGTCACTGAGTTGTTTCCAGTTAGGGATAGCCAATAGCCTCCGTTTACTATGTGAAAACTCAGCGATCTCTGTGGTTAATTAAACTTCTATTTCAACAACTCCAGTATACCTAAAACAGTTAGTTTTTTCTGCTCACCGCTTTGCATATCTTTCAATGTAAGTTCGCCACTGGCAATTTCATCGCCTCCGATTAATATTACATAAGGGATTTTTTTTGCATCGGCATAAGCCATTTGTTTCTTCAATTTCGCCGAACTTGGGTATAACTCTGCAGCTATACCGGCATTTCTAAATTGTTGCACAATCGGCAAAGCATATTTTTCAGCTTCTGCATCGAAATTACTGATCAATACTTTGGTTCCAACTTCTGCTGAGGCAGGAAACAGGTTAAGTTCTTCCAATACATCATAAATACGGTCGGCACCAAAAGAAACACCCACGCCGGTTAGATCTTTTAAACCGAACATACCTGTTAAATCATCATAACGGCCGCCGCCCCCAATACTACCCATGGCCACTTCGTTGGTTTTAACCTCGAAAATACAGCCTGTATAATAATTTAAGCCACGTGCCAAAGTAATATCGAGTTCTAATTTGGCAACTAACGGCAAGCCATAAGCAATCAGGCTTTCTACATATTCAAAAACCTGTTCAATTTCAGCAATACCTTTTAAACCGGTTTCAGATTGTGCTAAAACTTCTTTCAGACTGGCCAATTTTTCTTCATTGGTACCTTCCAATAAAATCACCGGACGGAGTTTTTCCAAATCGGCTTCAGTAAAACCACGTTCTAGCAATTCTTTACTTACACCATCTAAACCGATTTTATCCAGTTTATCGATGGCAACTGTCATATCAATAATTAAATCAGGTTTACCAATGACCTCGGCAATACCCGATAAAATTTTCCGGTTATTAATTTTTATGCTGAAATCTTTTAGCCCCAATTTGCTTAAGGCTTCATTGTAAATCAAAATAAATTCAGCTTCATTCAGTAAACTTTCTGATCCCACCACATCCACATCACACTGATAAAATTCGCGGTATCTACCTTTTTGCGGACGATCGGCACGCCAAACGGGTTGTACCTGAAAACGTTTAAAAGGCAAGGTGATTTCGTGCTGGTGCATTACCACATAACGTGCAAAAGGTACAGTTAAATCGTAACGTAAGGCTTTTTCTGAAATTAAAGGGATTAATTTATTGCTATTATCTTCTTCAGCAAAATCGAACGATTTCTTTTTTGGATCTTTAAGAAATTCGCCGCTATTTAAAATTTTAAAAATCAGTTTATCACCTTCATCGCCATACTTTCCGGTTAGGGTAGAAAGATTTTCAAAACTCGGCGTCTGGATTTCAGCATAACCGTATTTCCTGAAAACCGTTTTAATAGTATCATAAATAAAGTTGCGTTTTACCATTTCAACCGGAGTAAAATCGCGGGTTCCTTTTGCTAATGAGGGTTTAATAACTGACATAGCCGCAAAAGTACAAAAATGTAAGGTTTAAAAACAAAGATTCGTCGTTGCGAGGAGGAACGAGGAAGTAATCTTAAAACGACCGCTTACGCGCGAGTGCTTCAAGATTGCTTCGTGCCTCGCAGTTGCGAAGAGAAATTCCAACTTTTTGGGGAAGCAATCTTTTATGCCTCGCGATGAACAAGAAAAGATTCTTCGTTTCACTCAGGATGACAGCTTTTTCAATTATCCTCCTGCCTTTTTCACTTTATAGCCATCTTTTTGCAGAATACCCATCACTTTATCGCGCACATCCCCCTGAATCATAATTTCACCATCTTTAACAGAACCGCCTACGCCACATTTGGTCTTCAGCATTTTGCCCAATACTTCTAAATCTTCTGAGCGGCCCCTGAAACCTGTAATCAACGTTACGGCTTTACCGCCACGATTCTTTTTATCAAGCATTACCCTTAAATCCTGCTGGTTATTCGGCGAGGTAACGGTATCATCAACTTCTTCTTCGTATTCGAATTCGGGATTGGTAGAATACATAATTCCGCCAAGATCGCTTAAACTGTTTTTCTTTGGTTTCATGCTTATAATGTAATGTGGGAGATGTAAAATGGATGAGAGTTAGTTTATTGCGTTAATTGGTTAATTGACGCCCGACTCCAAACCCCAAACGCTCAACTCTAAATTGGTCAATGGTTGATAGTCCATGGCTTAATAACCGATCAATTATCTCCGCCAACCGCTTTACGCTTAGCGCTATACTCAAGGAACAATCACTTTTAACGAGAGTGGGTTAATAACTGCTTCGATTACAACGCCCATCTCCAATGGCTCGCCATCTACGTGCACCGCTCCTGCCGTTTCCCTTATAATTTTAATATTTTTTCCTTTAATAATTTCAATCATACCGGAACTTTCTGCTTTGCCCCTTAACATTACATAACCTAAAACAGGCAATTTTATTATCGGGAATGGTTTGATAATGCAAACATCCAGCAACCCGTCTTTTACCGAAGCATTTGGTGCAATATAAACATCGTTTCCATACTGTGAAGAATTGGCAATACTGATGGCGAAGGCTTTTCTGGTATATGTTGTACCGTCGATATTCAGCTGATAAGTTTGCGCCTTGTAGTTAAAAACCTCTTTAAAACCCAGTTTTACATAACCTGATAATCCGCGTTTTTTATCTTTCGAAAAAACAGAACTCAAGTGGGCATCAAATCCCATTCCAGCCAGATTAAAAAAACATTTTTTGTTAAACTCGGCCGTATCAATTTCATCAATCTTAAAATTATTGATAATAGACAGCGCATACCTTAAGTTTTTGGAAATATTTAAAAAGCGGGCAAGGCCATTACCTGACCCCAGTGGCAAAATCCCTAAAATTTTATTATGCTTTAACACTTTTGTAGCGACCTCATTTATGGTGCCATCGCCACCTGCAGCAATAATTACATCGAAATTTTTGATAGACGCTTCGTCTGCCAGCTCGCCGGCATGACCAACATATTCGCTAAAAACGAAATTGGGACTAAACTTTTCCTTATCCAGGTATTTGTCGATAAAATCTGGAATACGCAGTTTTCCCCTCCCACCAGAGATGGGGTTTATGATAAAGAGGATATTGATCTTTGTGTGCAAAGTGTAAGATTGAGTGCACAAAATAATCTATAATTTTTGAAATAAAGAAAATATGCTAATTTTGCGCCAGTAAAAAGTGGATTGATTTGCTATCCCGATACCACGGGACCGGATTGCAACCACTTAAAAAAATTGCTAATGCCTCCTTTCAATCATTTCAACACCTGTTTTCAAGGGGTTTGGCAATTATAAATTTGTTTACTCATAATTAATTATTTAATAAATGTCATATTTATTTACATCAGAATCTGTTTCTGAAGGTCACCCAGATAAAATCGCCGATCAAATTTCGGATGCGTTAATTGATAATTTTTTGGCTTTCGATCCAGAATCAAAAGTAGCTTGCGAAACTTTGGTAACTACTGGTCAGGTTATTTTAGCAGGTGAGGTAAAATCTAAAACATATTTAGATGTACAGCAGATTGCACGTGATGTAATCAAGAAAATTGGTTACACCAAAAGCGAATACATGTTCGAGGCCAACTCATGCGGCATTTTATCGGCCATCCATGAGCAGTCGCAAGACATTAACCAGGGTGTAGACAGAAGCAGCAAAGAGGAACAAGGTGCAGGCGATCAGGGCATGATGTTTGGTTATGCAACCAACGAAACGGAAGATTACATGCCACTGGCATTAAACCTTTCTCATAAATTATTACAGGAACTGGCAGTTTTACGCCGCGAAAATAACGAAATCACTTATTTACGCCCGGATGCGAAAAGCCAGGTTACTTTAGAATACGATGATCACAATAAACCAGTTCGCATCGATGCCATTGTAATTTCTACACAGCATGATGATTTTGATGAAGAAGCCGCAATGTTGGCCAAAATCAAAACTGATCTGGTAAACATCCTGATTCCAAGAATCATCAAAAGCAATCCTGCTTACGCACATTTATTTAACGACAAAATTGAATACCACATTAATCCAACCGGTAAATTTGTAATCGGTGGTCCGCATGGCGATACAGGTTTAACCGGCAGAAAAATTATTGTTGATACTTATGGTGGTAAAGGTGCTCACGGTGGTGGCGCTTTTTCTGGTAAAGATCCAAGTAAAGTAGATAGAAGTGCAGCTTATGCTACCCGTCACATCGCTAAAAACTTAGTAGCTGCCGGCATTGCTGACGAAATTTTGGTTCAGGTATCTTACGCTATCGGTGTTGCAAA
Organism: Pedobacter sp. D749; assembly: GCF_019317285.1. Taxonomy (NCBI): domain Bacteria; kingdom Pseudomonadati; phylum Bacteroidota; class Sphingobacteriia; order Sphingobacteriales; family Sphingobacteriaceae; genus Pedobacter; species Pedobacter sp. D749. The sequence goes on along the minus strand of NZ_CP079218.1, from coordinate 4,679,233 downwards.
ACCAATGGGTATTTACATTAATACTTACGGAACAGGTAAAGTAGGTAAAACTGATGGCGAGATTGCTAAAATTGTTGAATCAATTTTTGATATGCGTCCTTATTTTATTGAGCAACGTTTAAAGTTAAGAAACCCAATTTACAGCGAAACTGCTGCTTACGGACACATGGGCCGTACACCAGAAACGGTTACCAAAACATTCAGAACACCAAACGGTGAAGAAAAAACGGTTACGGTTGATTTATTTACTTGGGAGAAATTAGATTACGTAGATCAGGTTAAAGCTGCTTTCGGCATATAATCAATCAAATAAATTTTATAAAAGGCGTTTTGCAGCATTGCAAAACGCCTTTTTTTGTTTTAAACTTACGAAGTTTCGCTTAGCCTAAGCCGGGGTCAACTTCGTAAGTTTTTCTGGCACACCGCTCAACCTAGCATAGTTGCAAAAACCTAGCCTATCTAAACCTGATTGACGCTGGTAACTCCAGATTTTTTTTCTAATCTGATTCCATGTTTAGTGGCTCACCAAACAGCAGAAAAATCATTGATATTTTTTTGAAAAGCAGGGTCCTGCATCCATCGGTACCGAAAGCTCCGCCATTCGCTGTGGTCCCGATAGAAGGATCGGGAGCCGCCGCTGCTGTCGGGTTTATGATTCGCAGTCTGTTCTCAAGGCACTAAACATCGTTCCTAAACCCGATTAAAGCGAGCACGGAGCGCAGCGGAGTAAAGCGTAAAGCGGGGCTGATGCTGCCAAACGCTCGGAACCCCTCATTTCCAAATCACTTAATGTGCAAGGATATCTTTTCATAAAAATGGGGCAGCTTATAATGCCTCTCGTACCCAATGTCATTAAGTTAAGCCATTCGGCACAAGCAAAAATGATTTAACCACAGATAGAAAGGCTGCATAAAATAATGAAAATCCGTGTTTATCTGTGCGCATCTGTGGTTAAAAATTCTTAACTTATGATATTGATTCTAATCCTGTATATTTATAATTAAGCGTTTTATAGCGGTTAACTAAAAGCTTAGAAGTCAGGCTAAATTTCATGCTAACTTCATAAAAGTATGCCTTAGGTTTTGTACCTTGACACGTATTTATTTGTTAATAACCACATGAAACTCAAAATTACTCTCGCAATCAGTTTTCTATCTCTGCTTATTATTTTTGGCGCATTCAAAATGGATGATGATCCATTTAGTCAGCTTTTGCAAAAACTAGAAGATTATACGAGTAAATATCCTCAGGAAAAAGTCCATCTTCATTTAGATAAGCCTTATTATGCCATTGGAGATGATATTTGGTTCAAAGCCTATGTTGTGGATACCAAGACTTCGGCTCCTTCGGGCATCAGCAAAATCCTGTATGTAGAGCTGATTAATGAAAAAGATTCGTTAAAAAAAATGGTTAAATTACCCATTATGGGTGGAATTACCTGGGGCGATTTTAAGCTCACAGATTCACTGGCCGAGGGCAATTATAGAATTAGGGCCTATACCAATTACATGCGGAATTTTGGTGCAGAATTCTTTTATGATAAGACAATTAAGATCGGAAATAGCTGGGCTAACAAAGTTTTTACAAAGACCACCTATAACTTTACAAAAGAGAATAACGCTGATAAAGTTATAGCAACAGTTCATTTCGAAGATAAAAATGGTGTAGCTTATAGCGAAAATGAGGTGAGTTATGATGTGCAGTTGGATTACCGCTCGGTTAACAAAGGAAAAGTTAAAACCAGTTTAACAGGTGATGCGGTGATTAGTTTTACTAATAATCAGCCATTTCAAAATAAATCTGGAAAAATTATTGCAACCATAACGCTTGATAATAAACAAAAAGTGATCAAATCTATCCCGATTACTTCAACCTCTAATGATGTAGATGTACAGTTTATGCCGGAAGGAGGTACCCTTATTGAAGAACTGCCACAAAAAGTGGCTATCAAAGCCGTTGGCACTAATGGCCGTGGTGAGGATGTTCAAGGCAGCATTCTGGATGAAACAGGAAATGAAGTTACTTCTTTTTCTACCAATTATCTGGGCATGGGAAATTTCGTGTTTAATAGTCAGGCAGGTAAATCTTATACCGCAAAAGTTAAGTTTAAAGATGGATCTGAAAAGATAATTAAACTTCCGGTAGCCGTTAAAAGTGGGTATGCCCTTTCTGTAAATGCTTTAGATACCGGCAAAGTGGTAGTTAAAATTATGGCCAGTGCCGATCTTGTAAATGGAGCTGAACTAAAAGTTGTAGGCCAGCATGGAGGCAATGTATATTATGGTTCTAAAGCTAAAATGGATAAACAGGTGCTGGTAGCCAATATTCCAAAAAAGAACCTCCCAGCCGGTATTGTTCAGTTTACATTGTTTTCGGGCAATAATCAACCTTTAGCAGAACGCCTTGTTTTTATAAACAATAAGGCCGAACTGATTGATGTATCGCTTAATGCATCTGAAGTAGCTGCCTCAAAAAGAGGAAAAGCAGCTTTTACTTTCAATGCAAATAATGAGAATAAGCCTGTTTTAGGTAGCTTTTCTGTTGCGGTTACCAATGCAACAAAGGTTAGCCCTGATGAAAACAATGAATCGAATATACTCACTTCATTGTTGCTTACCTCTGATCTGACCGGATATGTAGAGAATCCCAACCATTACTTCTTAAAAGACGATCTTCAAACACAAAAAGAACTCGACAACCTCATGCTTACCCAGGGCTGGAGAAGATTTCTTTGGAAAAATATTATCAATAATGTTGGTCCGAATATTACCTATAAGCCAGAACAGTCTATCAGCATTAGCGGAACGGTGATGAAAGGCAATAAACCTGTGCCCGGTGGTAAAGTAATGCTGATGGCCACAAAAGGAACCATGTACATTTTGGATACGGTAACAAATGCCGAAGGAAAATTTGTTTTCGATAATTTAAGTTTTGGCGACAGCACTAAATTCGTGGTTCAGGCAAGAACTAAAACAGAACGCAAATTTGTAGATATTAATCTTGACATTGTTCCAGGGCAGATTGTAACCAAGAATAAAAATGGAGCCGATATCGATATCAATGTGAACAATACTTTGATGAAGTATATTAAAGAAAGTGATAACTATTTTAATGAGATGACCCGTTTGGGTTTGCTGGAGCGGACCATTAAACTCGAAGAGGTAACGATTACTGAAAAGAAAAATCCGGCGAAAAATTCATCCAATTTAAATGGTGCCGGTAGGGCCGATTTTATTATGACTGCTGATCAATTATCCACTTGTGTTACCTTATCTCAATGTTTGCAGGGTCGTTTACCAGGTGTAATATTTAGGGGGAATGTGCCATATTTAATGCGTAGTCAAGACACACCAATGCGTATTATTGTTGATGGAATGCAAATGGAGGCCGATTTTCTGGATAACGTTACGCCTAACGACGTAGAATCTATCGAGTTGCTAAAAAGTATCGGTAATACCGCTATTTATGGTTCGCAAGGCGGCGGAGGTGTAATTATTATTACCACCAAACGTGGTGACGGTGGAAGAAGTACCGATAGATATGCTCCAGGAATTGTAACCTTTAATCCAAAAGGATTTACGGTCTCAAGAGAGTTTTATTCACCAAAATATGATGCAACAAGCTCAGCCAGCAGGACCGATTTAAGAACTACTATTTATTGGAACCCACAGGTTGTTACCGATAAGGATGGAAAAGCACAATTCGAATTTTATAATGCAGATGAGCCTGGAACCTACCGCGTAGTAATAGAAGGAATCGACGCTGCAGGGCATTTGGCAAGAAAAGTTTACACTTATGATGTGAAATAGATAAAAAAAGATAAATTTGAATTAGTATGCATGCATAGCTTATGCTGCGGTATATTTATCTTGATACCCGATACTTAAACCTTGATACTGAATATTCAAATCTTGATACTATTTAAATATGAATACAATAAAAGTAAGTGTAAAAGATCGCCTGGCAACCATCACATTAGATAGAGGGAAATCGAATGCCTTAAACCGCGAGTTGATTACCGAGCTTGATGATATGCTTAAAAATATTTCTGCGGATGATAACATTGGCGGTGTAATTTTAACCGGTACAGCGCCGTTCTTTTCTGCAGGATTGGATTTGGTAGAACTTTATAACTATAACGAAGAGGAGGCTAAATCTTTCTGGCAATTGTTTCTGGGCTTTACTGCCAATATGGTTTCGTTTAAAAAACCAATGGTAGCCGCAATTAGTGGCCATAACCCGGCTGGCGGATGTGTAATGGCATTAGCCTGCGATTACCGGGTAATGGCAGAAGGACAATATATTATTGGGCTTAATGAGGTTCCGGTAGGTATTATTGTGCCGAATAGTATCTTTCAGTTGTATGCCTTTTGGTTAGGTAAAGCTGAAGCAAGCCGTAGTTTGCTTTCGGGTAAACTTTACAGTCCCGAAGAAGCTTTAAAAGTCGGTTTGGTTGATGAACTGGTTAAAAATGAAAGTTTGTTAACGGCTGCCGAGCGCAAGATTAAAAAATACATGGAGCTCGAAAGTAATACCTGGTCGCAAAGTAAAGTGAATATTCGCGAAGAACTCATTGCTGCGGTATCTGCTGATCAATCGGCTACGCTGGAGAAAATGTTGGCACAGTGGTGGTCGCCTGCAACGCGCCATATATTAAAAACAATTTTAGCTAACCTGCAGAGAAAGTAATCAGTTTGCAGTTGTCGGTTTCCAGTTAGCAATTTACGAACTTCTACAGTTAGCCAATCACAACAATTAACCGATTAACCATTCCCGGCAATATAGCAATAAAACAATCTAAACAATTAACCAGTTTAACCAAATATTATGTTCAATTATAATTCACCCATGCTCAGAGAAGATGCTTTAAAAGGAAAAACCATTGTAATTACAGGTGGAGGAACGGGACTTGGGAAAGCGATGGGCGTTTATTTTTTGAAGTTAGGTGCTAATTTAGTGATCACCAGCCGTAAGCAGGATGTATTACAAAAAACTGCCGACGAAATGGAAGAAAAAACCGGCGGCAAAGTATTGGCTGTAGCCTGCGATGTGAGGGAGGTTGAACAGGTAGAAAACGTATTGGCCAAAACTTTAGAAAGATTTGGCTCGGTTGATGTATTATTGAACAATGCTGCGGGTAATTTTATCTCACCAACAGAACGGTTATCCGCAAATGCCTTTTCATCCATTATCGATATCGTTTTAAAAGGAACGGTTAACTGTACACTTACCTTTGGTAAACACTGGATTAAGGAAAAACAAGCTGCAACAGTTTTAAATATCATTACCACTTACGCTTTTACAGGTTCAGCCTATGTGGTACCATCGGCTTGTGCAAAAGGTGGTGTTTTAGCACTAACAAGATCTTTGGCCGTAGAGTGGGGTAAATATGGTATTCGTACCAATGCTATTGCTCCAGGCCCGTTTCCAACCAAAGGCGCATGGGAGCGTTTATTGCCTGGTGATTTAGCCAAAAAATTCGACTTTAAAAACCGTGTCCCGTTAAAAAGAGTTGGCGATCATCAGGAACTCGCCAATTTAGCGGCGTTTCTGGTAAGCGATTTTTCAGGCTACATTAACGGAGAAGTAATTACCATTGATGGCGGCGAATGGTTGCAGGGGGCAGGCCAGATGAATGGTTTGGAAGCCATCCCGAACGAAATGTGGGATATGCTTGAGCAAATGACGCGGAGCGCTAAATAATGCAATATGGTAACCGTAATCAATTGCAAAAACCAATTATTAATTAGAAAAATACTTATTTGGTTTATCGCATTAGTTTGGCTTGCAAATGGATTGTTTTGTAAGGTATTAGGCCTTGTTCCTCGCCATGAACAGATTGTTGCCAGGATTTTAACCTCCACCTATAGCCATAGCTTAACAATTCTTATCGGCATATCAGAAATTGTGATGGCTATCTGGATTTTAAGTCGTTTCAAAACCAGGCTAAATGCTATTGTTCAGATTGTAGTAATTGCCACAATGAATGTTATCGAATTTATTTTTGCGCCAGATTTATTGCTTTGGGGGAAATTTAATTCACTTTTTGCATTTATATTTATTCTGATTGTTTTTATCAATGGGTTTTATTTAAACAAAAAATAATACAGCAAGCAGCATGTTCTCATTTCTTAAAAACCACCCCTTTGCAGTCGATGCATTTTTTGAAAATTCCCTTGTATTAACGTTTGCTGTCCCAAAAGCAGCGCTAGAACCTCTTATTCCGGAATGCTTAACATTGGATACCTTTGAAGATAAATGGGCTTTCCTTGCCATAGCAATGGTTCAGACCAAAAATTTGAGGCCCAAAGTCTTCCCCCAATTTATGGGTAACGATTTTTTTCTTATTGGATACCGAGTATTTGTGCGTTATACAAACAAAGCGGGTAAAAGTCTGCGTGGTCTCTATATTTTAAAATCAGAAACAAATAAAAAGAAAATGGAGTTTATGGGTAATATTTTTACACATTATAATTATACCACGACGGATATTACAATAATTGACAGAGAAAATATTAAAGAAATTACTTCCACCAAGTCTAATTTTAAAATCATAATAGATAAAACAGATCCTAAAGTTGCTTTGCCCGAAAATTCGCCATTTGCCGATTGGAAGGAAGCCAGAAGATTTGCCGGGCCTTTACCCTTTACTTTTACCTACAATAAAAAAAACAAAGAAGTTTTAATTATAGAGGGCGTTAGGCAGAACTGGCAACCAGCCCCGATTAAAATTGTCAATTATAACTTTGGGTTTTTAAATTCTTTGAATCTAAAAGATCCGATTTTGGCAAATGCCTTTGACATTCAAAATATTCCTTATTATTGGAAGAGCGGAAAAATTGAAAAATGGAAGTAAAAAGAAGAAAATTTCAGGGTATGTTAAACATTTTAAGTTTTAACCGGCATTTTTACCTATTTGGTTTTGTTGCTTTATTGTTAGTGATAATTAGTCAAATATTAATACCATGGCCTGTTGTCTTATTTTGGATAATCATTTTAGCTTTTCTTTACGGTCTTTTAATTCCATTAATCGTATCTGCATATGTTTACGATTTTTCTGGATATTATAATTTCGATTGGCTAAAGAAAATAGGTATTTCCAATTCCAGTCCAGATTTAATCTTAAATATTAACGCCGGGTTCGATGAAACGAGTTTCATTCTAAAAGATTATTTTCCGCAAGCAACTTTAAAAGTTTTCGATTTTTACAATCCAGAAAAGCATACCGAAAAGGCAATAACCAGAGCGAGAAAAGTAAGTTTACTATTTCCTGATACAAAGCAGATCACAACGGATTTGATTCCTTTGTCCGATAAATCCGTCGATATCATATTTCTGTTGTTGGCAGCGCATGAAATAAGATCTCAACAAGAGAAGATTGTTTTTTTAAAAGAATGTTATAGGCTATGCAAACCAACGGGCAAGATAGTTATGGTAGAACATTTACGTGATTTGCCCAATTTTATGGCTTTTTCTATAGGTTTTACTCATTTTTTCTCAAGGGGGATTTGGCAAAAAGCATTTAAAGCGGCAGGTTTTTCTTCGTTCTCTGAAACTAAACTCACCCCATTTATGTCTATTTTTAACTGTTGCCCTTAATGCAGATACACTTATTAATAGTTGGTGTTGTTCTGGTTGCATTAGCACTCATTCACGTCATTTTCCCGAAATATTTTAATTGGCAAACTGAACTTAAATTACTGAGTTTAATAAATAGGCAGATGATGTTGGTGCATACATTTTTTGTTGCCCTTACCGTATTCCTAATGGGACTACTCTGTTTAACCTCATCAAACGAATTAATATATACCGATCTTGGAAGAAAAATATCGCTCGGTTTGGGTTTATTTTGGATTACGAGATTCTTTATTCAATTCTTTGTTTATTCCAAGGACTTATGGAAAGGTAAGCTATTCGAAACCACCGTCCACGCCATGTTTTCTATTCTTTGGGCATATTTTAGTTTCGTATTCCTCTTCATTTTTTTTAAATACTGAACAGTTTAAAGCAAAAGTGCTTTATCGTAAAGTCTTACCTCTTCATACTGGGCTACTTGATGGTAAAATATTATCTTTGCCGATATGAATATCTTACTTTTAGGTTCAGGCGGCAGAGAAAGCGCATTCGCTTGGAAAATGAGCCAGTCTTCGCACTGCGATAAACTAATTATTGCTCCAGGTAACGGTGGTACAGGGGCTTATGGCACAAACATCAACATCAATGTAAACGATTTTGATGCCATTAAAAAAGTAGTGCTTACCGAAAACATCGGACTTGTTGTAGTAGGCCCTGAAGAACCGCTGGTAAATGGTATTCATGACTTTTTCCTTGCCGACAAAGCCATTGCACACATTCCTGTTATCGGACCTAAAAAAGAGGGCGCCATTTTAGAAGGAAGCAAAGATTTCTCTAAACAGTTTATGGAGCGCCATGGTATTCCTACTGCGGCTTCAAAATCTTTTACGCCCGAAACTTTGGAAGATGGTTTGGCTTATCTGCAAAACCATGCTTTACCGGTAGTTTTAAAGGCAGATGGTTTGGCAGCTGGTAAAGGGGTGTTAATCTGCACTGAAACCATCGAAGCTCAGGAAGAATTAAAACTGATGCTTGGCGGTAAATTTGGTGCAGCTGGGGCAACGGTAGTCATTGAAGAATTTTTAAGCGGGATAGAACTTTCGGTATTTATTTTAACTGATGGTGAAAATTATATTACACTGCCTTCTGCTAAAGATTATAAGAGGATTGGCCAGGGCGATACTGGTTTAAATACTGGTGGTATGGGCTCGGTTTCTCCTGTTCCTTTTGCCACACCAGAATTTTTGGCTAAAGTAGAAGAACGCATTATTAAACCAACGGTTGATGGTTTAAAGAAAGATAATATCGATTATACAGGTTTTATCTTTTTCGGACTGATTAAAGTAGGAGAGGAGCCTTTTGTAATTGAGTACAATGCACGTATGGGCGATCCTGAAACAGAGAGTGTGATACCCAGAGTTGAAAACGACTTGGTAGAGCTATTTTTAGCTACAGCCAATAAACAATTAAACCAGGTTAATCTGGTTATTTCTGAGCAAACGGCCGCTACTGTAATGATTGTGGCAGGTGGTTATCCAGGCGATTACCTGAAAGGTAAAGCCATTTCGGGCATCGAGAACCTACGTCATTCTAATGCATTTCATGCCGGTACGTTATTAGAAAATGATGTGGTAAAAACAAATGGAGGAAGGGTAATTGCGATTACCAGTCTGCAAAAAGATTTGTTTACTGCTTTACAATCGGCAACTGCTGATGCTGGGAGAATTTATTTCGACGGGAAATATTTCAGGGAAGATATCGGGTTTGACTTGATTTAAAAGATTATAAGTTGAAGAAAATACTTAAGAAGATTTCCGAAACGTCGATTAAACAAGGAGAATTTAGTTTTACAACTGAGCAGACTGAAACAAAATGGCTGGGCAATCAACCCGCCACCTCAGCCGAAATACAAGAAGCTGAAATAAGGCTGGGAGTAACGCTTCCAGCGGATTATAAAGAATTTCTGTTGATTACCAATGGATTTACTACACCAAATGAAAACGTGATCCATCGTTTTCCAAGATAAGTGATGTAGCATTTCTAAAAGATGTTGACCCACAGCTAATCGAAATCTGGACTGAGCATATAGAATTGCTCGATGTAGGAATTAAACTGGCTAGAAGTATTGTAATCGGTGGCCTGACGGAAGAACAATATTTCCTTTTAATCCCACCGATAATCGAAAATACAGATTGGGAATACTGGAAATTCGCATCGTGGATTCCTGGAGAAGACCCTTACCAGGGACTTGAAAATTATTTCATTAACGTATTGGATTTCTTAAAATCTGCTTAATAAGTTTTCCTATAACAAAGAAAGTCCCAACTAAAAATTGGGACTTTCTTTGTTTGAATGCTTTTTTATTTCGATTTACTTCCTAATAATTCTTGAAGTTTATCTTGTAAAGCTTGTTCTCTTAAGCCTTTAGCAATAATTTTACCTGTTGGATCAATTAAGAAATTGGCTGGAATTGAGCGAATGCCATACATTTGAGCTACCTCGTTATCCCAAAATTTTAAATCAGAAACATGTGTCCATGTTAATTTGTCGTCAGCAATTGCTTTTAACCAGGCATCTTTTTTGCCCGGACGGTCTAAAGAAACGCCTAAAACAGTAAAGCCTTTATCTTTAAATTTGTTGTAAGCTACTACCACATTTGGATTTTCCTGACGGCATGGACCACACCATGAAGCCCAGAAATCTACCAGTACATATTTTCCTTTAAAATCAGATAATTTAACGGGTTTACCATCAGGGTCATTCTGAGTAAAATCCATAGCCATCACACCTATAGCTGTTTTTCTTCCTGCTTCGAATATTTGAGCAATTTTTTTGCCCGTGTAAGTTGCCTTAAGCTCAGGTGAAAGTGCATTAAAAGTTTTCTCTGCTGCAGCCGCCTGATCTGGATCTGAAGCCAGCTCATTAATTGAATTTAAGCTTATAAATGATTTTGGGTTGCTGTTAGCAAACTGCAATAACAATGGTGTCAATCCTGCAGCTTCTTTTTCATAACGAGCGCCTAAAGCCTCCATAACAGCCTTATCTTGTTTTTGCTCTGGTGTATAAGCCGCATATTCTGCATTAATTGCAGCAAGTTTATCTGCTACAGGTTTAGTTAATGCTTTTAATTTAGCTGCATCAGCATTAACAGCGGAACCGGTAATTGTTGCTTTTTTTAATGAATCTGCTGCAGATAGCTTTATATTTCCTGGCTCTACGTATAGCGATAGTGCATCTAGTTTCTCACCCTGTGCCGGACGATTAACATAAGGATTTTTGTTTAAGAAAAGACTCCCCTGAGCAGGGCTGGCTAATGTTCCTTTAAAAGCAAAAGCACCATTTGCTACAATTGCTGAGTCGGTAATGCTTTTGCCTTCTGTTTGATATATAAGGTAAACCTTATCTCCGGTTTTTAGGCCCTTTATGTCACCATTAACTGTAAATGGCTTCTGTGCCAATGCTGCAAGTGGCAATAAAGCCATTGCTGATAATAATAATTTTTTCATCTGTATAAAATTGTTTTCATTAGTTATCATGATTTGTTGATTTTACTTTTTGATTTTGAAAATCATGATGTTTTTATGAGGTTGGTTAAATCCTGTTCAAATATAGAATTCTGTATGGCTAAAACGTAAATAGCTGTGTAAAATTATGATAGACTGCTCATAAGACTGTAATCCTTTGTGCTGGTTTTCGGGCAAAAAATAAAAAAACACAATACTAACTTTGAAATTACATAGCTTCTACTTTGAAATTACATAGAATTTTAATTCAGTTTTTGATAGGTTCTCCACCATAAATCGGGCATCTCACCATTAACAGCAGTTTGGTAATCATCATATCTGCAAGGTACAAGGTGGTAACGTTCATTTTTAGTTTGGCCAGACGGATAAGGTACCTGCATCCACCAACGGTCTGATTTTTTGCTTTTTACAAACATCATTTCTCCGGAACCATCCTTTAAGCTGGTTCGATAGATTATAAACTGCGATTTAGGCGTAAGCGGGAAATCCTTTTTACGAGCGTAGTAGCCCTCCACAAAATACCATACCATTTGGGCAAGTAAGAAAGCTGTTTGTCCGTTATTGTCGTAAGCAGGATTAAACTCGTAAAATCCGATTGAGGTTAATTTATCATTCATGCCTGCATAGCGGGCAATGCGACAGGCTTCTTCGCCATCAAAACCATTCGGCGTGGTGTTCGCATTTGCTGCAGCATCGGCAGAGCGGATGGCACTCAGATCAAAGCTTATCATGTTTGCATTTCGGATAATGGGCTCCGTTAACGTAATATCTTGGGCAAACTCACCCAAACGATGTACATCAAAATATAATTTATCCATAACACTCAAACTTTCTTGATTTACAAAATAAGTTTGATAGCCTACATTACTAAAATTGAAAAGGTAATTGGGTTGATGTAAGAAAATTTTGTTCAGATAACAATCCGATCGGGTAGCAATTCCCTCATTGTCATCATCACCAATATCAAATTGATTATCTATAATAACGAGATCTACTTTTTGCTCTAAATCTTCATACCCCAGGTATTGGCCATAGGTTAAGTCTTGTCCGCCACCAATAATGATGGGAATAATGTCTTTTTTGATCAGTTCTGAAACCACCATTTTGATGGCGATGTAAGTATCGGAAATGGTTGCACCGTGTTTAATATTACCTAAATCGACAATCCGACTGCTAAAAGCGCCTTCATTAAGTTTGTAAAATTTCTCTCTGAAATAATCGGGTGCCAGGGCACAACCTTCATTGTTAACGGCACCTCTTCCATCCAGTACGCCAAAAATGGCCAGATCGTAAGTATGTTCTTCAAAATCTGGAAACGATTCGGTGTAAATCTGCGCTTTTAATCCCAGCTGACTTGTAAAAAATCCTTGTTTTGGCGTAAAACTATCGGGGTTTATTGGGGAAAAGAAATCCGTTAATGACATATATTTAAAACTCTCGGCTCAAATATCTATTTTTGAATGCGTATTTTCACATATAGCCCGAAAAAAAATAAAATGATACTGGTAACCGGAGGAACTGGATTTTTAGGATCTGAATTAATTAAGCAGCTAACCAACAATGGTTTAACTGTTCGGGCGCTGAAGCGGGAGAAATCTAAAATCCCTGCGTTGATCGAAAATAATACTTTGATTGAATGGTTCGAAGCCGATATTAATGAACTTGCTACTTTAGAAGATGCTTTTACTGGGATTACTAAAGTTTACCATTGCGCCGCATTCGTATCGTTTAACCCCAAACATAAAAAGCAGCTTTTTCATGTAAACATAGAAGGTACATCGAATATTGTAAACCTTTCTGCCGAAAATAATTGCAAACTATTGCATGTAAGTTCAGTTGCTGCCTTGGGCAATGCAAAAAAGGGGCATAAAATTACCGAAAAAGACTTTTGGGAGTATGATGCAAAAGCACATGCTTACGGTTTGTCCAAATACGAAGGAGAGATGGAGGTTTGGCGTGGCATCACCGAAGGATTAGACGCTATTATTGTGAACCCATCGGTCATTATTGGCAAAAATGCGGGTTTTGAGGGGAGTGGAGCAATTTTTAAATTGGTAAAAGATGGTTTCCCATTTTATACTGATGGAGCTTCGGGTTTTGTTGATGTTGAAGATGTAGCCAAAGCGATGATCCTGCTAATGGATGCTGAAGTCTCGGGAGAGCGCTACATCGTTTCTGCAGACGATTATCATTACAAAGATTTGTTCAGCGAAATTGCGCAGGGTTTTAACGTTAAAGCACCATCAAAAGAAGCTAAACCATGGATGCTTGGAATTGCCTGGAGAGCACTAAAATTTGCATCTATATTTACTGGCAAACAGCCTTCTATCACCAAAGATGCTGCAAAGAGCAGTTTAACCCTAAGTTATTACAATAACCATAAAGTGAAAACGGCAACAGGTATTACTTTTAAGCCGGTTGCTGAAAGCATAAAAGAAATTACCCAATATTTAAGATAATGCCCAAAGAAAAAGCCTATTACATCATCGATTTTGATAGTACCTTTACACAGGTAGAAGCACTTGATGAACTAGCCCGAATTTCGCTAAAGAACCACCCGGATAAAGAGGCGATTTTCCAGAAGATTGAAGATTACACCAATTTTGCCATGGAAGGAAAACTTTCCTTCTCCGAAAGTTTGGCACAACGTGTTAAGCTGCTTGAAGCCAATGAAGATCATTTAAAACAACTCATTAAACATTTAAAAAAGAAAGTATCTACTTCCTTTTCGCGTAATGCCGAGTTTTTTAAGAAACATGCCGATGAGGTACTGATTGTATCTGGTGGGTTTAAGGAATTTATTACACCTGTAGTAAGCCAATATCACATCAAAAAGGAAAATATTTATGCCAATACCTTTGTAACCACCGGAGATGGCAAAATTATAGATTACGATCATGCCAATCCTTTAAGTGAAGAAGGTGGTAAAGTAAAATTACTTCAGCATTTAAAACTCGAAGGCGAGTTATTTGGTATAGGTGATGGTTATTCTGATTTCCAGTTGCGCGAAAGCGGGATCATCAATAAATTTTTTGCATTTACAGAGAATATTGCCCGCGAAAGCATTGTTTCCAAAGCAGACCATGTAACACCAAGCTTCGATGAGTTTTTGTATGTAAACGATCTGCCGCGTGCAATTTCTTATCCAAAAAACAGAATTCTTTGTTTGGTAATTGGAGATGTTGATCCTTTAACCATATCCATTCTTAAAAATGACGGTTTATCTATTCGTCATAAAACCTCATTCGAAGACAAATATGTAAAAGATGTGGGGATTATCCTGCTAGCTGATGGCGAGAAAATAGATAAAGAACAGTTAAAAAATGCTGCTAAGCTGAAAACTATTGGGTATTTAGGTAATGCAAAAAATAAAATAGACCTGGGTTTGTGCACAACACAAGGTATTGTGGTTTTCGATGATCCGAAAAATAATCCGCGCAACATCGATTTTATCCCGAAACGGGTTGCCGATTTTATGAATACCGGAGCAACATATCTGAGCAGCAATTTCCCGAACTTACAATTGCCAAAAATTGAGAAATCGCACCGTTTAATCCATATTCACAAAAACGTTCCGGGCATCATGGCGAAAATTAATACTGTTTTTGCCAAACACGATATTAATATTGTGAGCCAGTTTTTAATGACCAATCCTGAAATTGGCTATGCCATTACCGATATCAATGCACAGTACGATAAACAACTGTTTAAATCACTTAAAAAGATTGAGCAAACAATAAAATTTAGGGTGTTGTATTAATAGTCGTATATCGAAGGCTTTGACAACCTTATAGGCTATTTGCCAGTAGGTTGTCAAAGCTTTTATAGCTGATTTTTAGTATTATTGGTTTATGCAATATTCTTATGGCAAAAACCGAACATTACTATACTAAATTTGAAGAAGGAAAATTCTATCACATTTATAACCGATCTATAGATAGGCAACCACTTTTTAAATCTGATGCCAATTATAGATTTTTTCTCAATAAACTTGATCAGTACCTTTCAAATGTTTTAGATGTTTATGCTTTTTGTTTATTAGGGAATCATTTTCATCTGCTAATCCGGGTTAAAGAAAGTTTAGCCTCTATAGACCCAAATGGTGATTTTTCATTGCATGATATTGTAAGCAAACAATTCAGAATATTTTTTCAATCCTATGCGTTAGCATTTAATATTCAGCATAAGAGAATAGGGACATTATTTCAGACACCATTTAAACGCGCCGAGATAAATGATGAATTCTATTTAAGCAGACTCATTTATTATATTCATGCAAATCCACAGAAACACAAACTTGTAGCAGATTTTAGAGATTGGAAGTGGAGTTCATACAATCGGATTTTATTGGAAATTGATACCAAACTAAAGAAACAAGAAGTATTGGACTGGTTTGGCGGAAAAGCAGCATATTTAAAATTTCATTCTGATATTCATGGGGCTATATTATTAGATGAGCTTTGACAACCTTATTTTGCAGAGCACTAGAAGGTTGTCAAAGCCAAATTTTGTAAATCTTTAAAAGATTGTTAAACGAATTCGATAAGCTTTGACAACCTTACAGGCCTCTTGTTGAGAAGGTTGTCAAAGCTACCTCAAAAACTGATGCCTCTTCAATAACAAATGTTTAGGTGCGCCTATCGTTTGCGAGTGATAAATCCCGGTATGGCCAGAAAATAAATAGGCAGTAACACAGGCTAAGGCAATGTAAATTCCTGATGAGGCACCAAATAATTCTATACCCATAAAAATACAAGCCAGAGGTGTGTTAGCAGCCCCTGCAAAAACAGCTACAAAACCCATGCCCGCTAGCAGGCTAACCGGTAAAGGGATAAAGAAACTCAAAAAGCTGCCTAATGTGGCGCCAATGAAAAAGAGTGGAGTAACTTCGCCTCCCTTAAATCCGGCACTCAAGGTAAATGCAGTCAAAAATAATTTAATTGCAAAGGTATAATATGCTTCTCGCTGCATAAATGATTCTGAAATAACCGGAATACCCAGTCCTATGTATCTTGTATTTCCGATCAGGTAAATAATGGCGATTAAAATAATTCCGCCAATAAATGGGCGTAATGGTGGATATTTAATTTTAGCAAAAAGGTTGGATAGTCCGTGGTTTAACGCAGAGAAACTTCTCGCCGTAAGACCAAACAAAATTCCTGCACCTAAAGATAACAATAGGTTTATCGAATCCACTTCTGGTACAGCGGTTATAGAATAATGCGTATGGCCAACGCCCCAGGCTTTGCAAGCGTAATCCGCAATAATTGCCGTTATAAAGGAAGGAAGAATTGCACTGTAGGTTAAACTTCCAATAACAAAAACCTCCAATCCGAATACCGCACCTGCCAATGGTGTTCCAAAAACAGATGCAAAACCAGCACTGATCCCGCAAATGAGGATCACTTTTCGATCTCTGGCTTTAAGTTTAAATAGTTTCGTAAATTGATCGGCAAAGGCTCCTCCGATTTGCACCGCTGTGCCCTCTCTTCCAGCCGATCCGCCAAATAAATGGGTTATGATTGTACCCGCAAAAATGAGCGGTGCCATAATCAAAGGAATCACATTCCTAGGAGATTGTAATTCCTCGATCAATAGATTGTTTCCTTTAACAACCTTTGCCCCCCAATAATGGTATGCCAAACCAATGATTATACCAGCGATTGGTAAAAAAGCAATAATCCAGAGGTGTTGCTCACGATAACTGGTTGCCCAATTTAAAGTTTCTAAAAACAGGGCAGAGGCAGAGCCGATAATTCCACCCAATATTGCAGAAATCAATAGCCACTTTAAAGTGCTGATTAAGATTAATCCGAAATCGAGTTTAATAAAGTGTTTGATAGACAGAAGAAATCCTTCTGTTAGTTTTTTAACAGGCATTTGTATTCAATTTTAAATAAAATCGTAGGAGTCATCAGCCTGTTTGGGCGGTTTTGGCGGTACCCCATCGCCATTGGCCCAAATGTATAAAATTTAGTTATTTGTTGCAAAATCTTTATCACCTTTGTGCAGCTAACTTTAAACCATGGATTTTACACCCGAAATAAAAGACAAACTACACCAACTACAGGAAAAATATACGGCAATGGGGCAAGATATGGCATCATACCTCGATGGACTATTATATGCCGATTTCTTAACCTATTGGGATTATATCCATTTGGATACTTTGCTGAGCTTGCAGAGCCCTAAAACACCAATACCTGATGAAGAGATTTTCATCATGTACCACCAGATTACTGAACTTTATTTTAAGCTTGCACTGCACGAATGCAGACAGATTGCGGAGCATGAAAATTTAACTGTCGAATTTTTTACGGCACGCGTAAAACGGATCAATGCTTATTTCAACGCCTTAACCACTTCT
This sequence comes from Pedobacter sp. D749, assembly GCF_019317285.1. Classification (NCBI taxonomy): domain Bacteria; kingdom Pseudomonadati; phylum Bacteroidota; class Sphingobacteriia; order Sphingobacteriales; family Sphingobacteriaceae; genus Pedobacter; species Pedobacter sp. D749. The sequence goes on along the minus strand of NZ_CP079218.1, from coordinate 4,661,767 downwards.
TTTGAAGTGATGGTTGATGGTATGGAAAAAGAACAGTTTTTGAAATTCCGCATGTCGTTATTGCCTGCTAGTGGATTCCAGTCGGGACAGTACCGGATGATTGAGATCTGCGCTACGGATTTTATCCGACTGGTGGACAAATCCAGACGTGAAGAACTAAGCACTGCAACAATAGAAGAACAATTCGAAAATATTTATTGGAAATTCGGTGCAACCGAACTGGCTTCGGGTAAGCAAACCTTAACCTTAAAGCAATTTATTAAAAAGTATGCGGCTCAGTTTCTACAACTGGCAAAAGATCGTACTTTAACCAATTTCTCCGCTTTATACCACCAATTACAAGCCAATGGAGCCGATGTTTCTGCACTTGCTGAAGAATTACGTAAGCTGGACCTGTATGTTAATGTAGAATGGCCTTTATCGCATTACAAATCGGCTGTACGTTATCTGGAGAAAGATCCTGTTGATATTGCGGCAACAGGTGGAACCAACTGGCAAAAGTATCTGCCTCCGCGTTTTCAGAAAAGAATCTTTTACCCATTTCTATGGACAGAAGAGCAAATGGAAGAATGGGGTAAAGGATGGGTGCTTAGTGTACTTAAAACACTCAAAAACAAAGATTAATATTGCAAAAAGCTATTAAAAAAGCCTGTTTTTTCTTAATTTGCGCAAAATAGTTAATGACAGAACGAGGGAATTATTGAATTAGAGATGAGGGTGTAAACACTCAATCATTCGATCGTTCACCCATTCAAAATTCAAATACAATGACCGAGACATTAGATATAAAAATCACAAAGGCAGATCAAACACGTTTGACTGTTACTGATTTTTCACAATTACCGTTCGGTAAGGTTTTTACCGATCACATGTTTACTGCCGACTATGAAGATGGCGAATGGAAAAATTTACAGATTCTTCCTTATGGCCCGATTCCAATGAGTCCGGCAATTTCTGCGCTTCATTATGGACAAGCGATTTTCGAAGGATTAAAAGCCTATCGCCAACCAGATGGAAAGATTAGTGTGTTTCGTGCTGATAAAAACTTCGAGCGTTTTAACAAATCAGCTGCAAGAATGTCGATGCCAGGTATTCCTGAAGAAATTTTTATGCAAGGTTTGGCTGCATTAATCAATGTTGATGAGAAATGGGTGCCTGATCAGGAAGATTACGCTTTGTATATCCGTCCGGTAATGTTCGCTATGGATCCTTATTTAGGTGTTAAAGCGTCTGATACCTATAAATTTGCTTTATTAACCACGCCAACAGGTCCATATTATAGCAGTGCATTAAAGGTTAAAATTGAAACTGAATTTACACGTGCGGATGAAGGTGGTGTCGGCTTTGCCAAAACTGCTGGGAATTATGCGCGTTCGTTATATCCTTTTGAGCAAGCTAAAAAAGAAGGCTACGATCAATTGATCTGGACAGATTCAGTAACCCATGAATTTATCGAAGAAGCAGGAACAGCCAACTTACTTTTTGTAATTAATGGTAAACTAATTACGCCGTCAGTACGCAGTACTGTTTTGGATGGTGTAACGCGTGATACCATTATTAAACTGGCTAAAGATGCAGGAGTAGAAGTTGAAGAACGTAGGGTTTCTGTTAAAGAAGTAATTGAAGGAGTTGAAAATGGAAGCTTAACCGAAGCTTTTGCCGCAGGAACTGCAGCTACAGTAACGCATGTAGGCGAAATGGGCTATAATGGTCAGATCTATAAATTGACCGATCCATCAACCAGACATATTTCTAATGGTATTGCTAAAAAACTGAACGATATTCGTTACGGTTTAGCACCCGACGAATTTGGGTGGAACTGGGTTTTATAACCCGAAAAACATAAAAGATAAACCCCGATACAGAATCTGCATCGGGGTTTATTTTTTGTTTAGAATGTCGTCATTTCGAGCGGAGTGCAACCCAGTCGAGAAATCTATTATAGATCTCTCCATTTCGCTACGCTTCAGTAGAGATGACGACTTTCCTATAGGATATTATTATTGGTAATTTATTTAGTAAAATTTGGCTCTTTAGACTTCCGACCTCTGGACTTCTTTTCCTCTTACTTCTTGTTATTTATCCAAAATCACTACGCCTTTAGCTTCGAATGCAAGTTCTTTTCTAGGATCGGTAATTTTAGCTATTTCTTCAGGAGATTTTTTAGCGTCTTCGGCATAATGGCGTAAAGTTTCTACAGAGATGGTTTGTTTTTTTGCTAAGCCATCCAAAACTACTTTTTTGCCAACAATATCCATAGGCATAAAAAAAGCATAATCTTTAAAAGTTACCCGCATTGGATCACCGTTAGGCATTTCTAATGTCATCCAACAGCCTTTTTTCTTACATACATCCACTACTTTGCCTTCAATTTTCATGTCGACAGTTTTTTTGTCACCCATTGCAGCTTCCATCCTGGCAGCTGGTTTTACATCACCTGGTTTAACTTCTTCTCCAAATTTTTGACCTGTGTATGTGGTTTGAGCAAATGAAAGTGCCGTCAAAAGACAAAAACTCAAGCTTAGAATGATTTTTTTCATGAATTTATAATTATCCGGTTATGATCTAATCAAAGTTATTTAAAATTTTTCTAAATACTGAAAATAAAAAACCTCGTTAACATCCGTTAACGAGGAAAATCATCCCTATAATTGTGTATATCAAATGCTATGATATACATCTAACTTTATAGGCAAACCAGAAACCAAAACATAAATATTCGTATTAGTTGTATTTAATTATCTTATATTCAGTGATTTATATTTTATGTAATAGTTTTATTGATAACAGATAAAATTGTAGAAATGTAGAATATTGTCTTCTTTATGAGTAATGTTGTTGAGTTATTTCCCCACTTCTTATTTACCCAAAAACAAGGCTGAACACTTCTTCTATTTTACTTACAGCTTTAATCTCAAGGTTGTATTTTTCTATGGCAATACCTTTTAAATTGTATTTAGAGATATAAATTGTTTCGAAACCCAATTTATCTGCTTCAGCAATACGTTGTTCAATTCTGTTTACCGCTCTTATTTCTCCTGATAGACCTACCTCTGCAGCGAAACAATTTTTGGAAGATACGGCAATGTCCTGATGCGATGATATGATGGCAATTAATACAGCCAGATCAATTGCAGGGTCTTCTACTCTAATCCCCCCAGCAATATTTAAGAAAACGTCTTGTGTACTTAACCTAAAGCCACAGCGTTTTTCTAAAACAGCCAGGAGCATATTCATTCTTTTGGTATCGAAACCTGTTGCAGAGCGCTGAGGAGTTCCGTAGGCTGCCGAACTTACCAGCGCCTGTGTTTCTATTAACATCGGTCTGGCGCCTTCCAGGGTTGCAGCTATAGCTATTCCGCTCAGCTCCTCATCACGCTGCGACAACAAAATCTCAGAAGGATTGGAGACTTCTCTTAAACCGCTTCCCTGCATCTCGTAGATGCCCAATTCTGCAGCAGCCCCAAAGCGGTTCTTAATTGAGCGTAAAATGCGGTAAACATGATGCCTGTCGCCTTCAAACTGCAAAACCGTATCAACCATGTGTTCGAGTATTTTCGGTCCTGCAATGGCGCCATCTTTAGTGATGTGGCCAATGAGGAAAACTGGTACACCGGTTTCTTTTGCAAAACGTAATAATTCGGCTGTACATTCTCTTACCTGTGATACGCTGCCTGGGGTTGAATCGATATGAGCGGAGTGCAAAGTCTGGATAGAATCTACAACCAAAATTTCAGGTTCCAGAATTTCGATCTGTTTAAATATATTCTGCGTTGAAGTTTCTGTCAGGATGTAACAGTTAGACGATGGGCTTTCCTGAATCCTTTCGGCCCGCATTTTGATTTGCTGTTCGCTTTCTTCGCCAGAGATATACAACAGTTTTTTACCCTTTAAATTTAAAGCCAATTGTAACATCAGGGTCGATTTACCGATACCTGGTTCACCACCGATCAATACCAGCGATCCTTCTACCAATCCACCACCCAATACACGATCTAATTCTTTATCGCCCGTTAATATTCTCCGCTCGGTTGACGATTGGATTTCATCAACCTTGCTTGGCTTGCTTAGCTTACGGCTTGCGGTATCGCTTTTCCAGGTTGGAACAGATGCTGAGTTTTTTTCTACAATTTCTTCTACGAAGGTATTCCATTGGTTACATGACGGACATTTACCCAACCATTTTGCCGATTCGTAACCACAGCTCTGACAGAAAAATGCACTTTTTGATTTTGCCAATTGATTAAAATTTTAGATTACGAATTTAACCTTTCAGGATTGAAAGTGGTTTTATTTTTTTGAACAATTAATCTTTTGCCCGAATCGCGTTATAGGTTAAACCTCGCAGGTTTTCAAAACCTGCGAGGTTTGAAACATCACTATGAAATGAAGAACCTTTGTTGATAAACTTTTAGGTTAGAAATTTACTTAAACAAAAAAGCCCGGATTAAAATCCAGGCTTTCAGTTAATTTTTTAAGTTATAATTTTATCTCTTCGTCTTTAGCAGAGATAAAGTGAAACTCAGTTAAATGATACGATGATTGCGCTTTAACTTTAATCCATTGGCCATATTTAAAGAACCAGCGGCGTTGAAGGTTGAAAATGCCTTTTGTAATATAAGCTTCAATGTATGGATGTACACAAAGTGTAACGCCTTTTTCATTTTGCTCTCTTAAAATATAATTAAGGTTGTTTTCAATATCATCCATTAAAACGATACTCGCTTTAATTTCTCCGGTCCCATCGCAGGCCGGACATTTTTCTACCGTAACAATATTCATTTCCGGACGAACACGTTGTCTGGTAATTTGTACCAAACCAAATTTGCTTGGAGGCAAAATAGTGTGTTTGGCTCTATCCAATAACATCAGCTCACGCAAATAATCGAATAGTATTTTACGGTTTGTTGGTTTGTGCATATCGATAAAATCGATTACCACAATACCGCCCATGTCGCGCAAGCGCAGTTGACGGGCAATTTCTTTAGCCGCCTCTTTGTTTACCTGTAAAGCATTCTCTTCTTGATTTTCTTTACTGGCAGTACGGTTTCCACTGTTCACGTCTATAACGTGGAGTGCTTCAGTGTGCTCTACAACAAGGTAAGCACCACCTGGTAAGTTTACTGTTTTTCCGAAAGCATTTTTAATCTGCTTTTCTATACCAAAATGGTCGAAGATGGGTTCTTTCTGTTTGTACAGTTTAACGATTTTTTCCATTTCAGGAGAAATATCGTGAACATAAGAACGGATATCATCGTACAGCTCTGGTGTACTTACGTAAACGTTTGTAAAATCAGGGTTCAGAATATCACGAATTAACGTCGATGATCTGTCCATTTCTCCCCAAACTCTTTTAGAAGGTTCGGTAGAAGGCAATTTTTTAATGAAATTTTCCCATTTAGCAATTAAATCTAAAAGATCTTTTTGCATTTCGGCAACCCCTCTGCCTTCAGAAACGGTTCTGATTATGACCCCAAAATTTTGAGGTTTAATACTTTCAATAATCTTCTTTAAACGATTACGTTCGGTATTACTTTTAATTTTTTTTGATACAGATATGGTATTGGAGAATGGCACCAGTACCACATACCTGCCGGCAATCGAAATGTCGGAACTTAAACGTGGACCTTTTGTAGAAATTGGCTCTTTGGCAATTTGTACAGGTAGGAGCATGTTTTTACTGAGCACATCAGAAATTTTGCCTGCCTTATTAATATCGGCTTCCAGCTTTAAATTGTCTAATAATGTGCCTGTAACCGAGCCATTACGCTTGATCTTCGTTAGCTTAATTAAAGATTGCACCTGAGGGCCCAAATCAAAGTAATGCAAAAAAGCATCTTTTTCATAACCAACATCCACGAAAGCAGCATTCAGGCCAGGCATAATTTTTTTAATGCGGCCTAAATAAATATCGCCTACAGCGTAGTTAATATTGATTTGTTCTTTGTGAAGCTCAACAAGTTGTTTGTCTTCAATCAACGCTATGGTAACTCCGGCAGGAGTCGAATTGATAATTAATTCTTTTACCAACAGCTACAGATTTAAGGCTTTCGCCTATTAACAAATGGATAGTAAATAAAAACAGTGATATAGCCAGAAGATATACAATAAAAAATCATATAAATGGTTTAAACCTCATAGTGTTTACTATGAGGTTTAATTGGCTTAATCAAAATAAGAAACTATTTTTTCTTATGTCTGTTTTTTCTTAAACGTTTTTTACGTTTGTGGGTAGCCATTTTATGTCTCTTTCTTTTTTTACCGCTTGGCATAGTTTTAAGTTTTAAATGTTTTTATTAATCTGTTAATTAATTTTTATTCTTTAGTTCAGCTACCTTCTTATCAATGAATGATGCTAAGGTTGGGTTAGCCGCTAATTTTTTGCTTGATAGGTAAGCATTTACTGCTTCTTTATTTCTGCCTAAATTTTCTAAAGCTGTTCCTAAATAAAAATAGGCTTCAGGAGTTGGAGCTATAGCAATTACGGTGTTAAAACGAGGAATTGCTTTATCAAACTGACCTGATTTTATAGAGAACAATCCTAAATTCATATTCGCTTTTACATTTTTAGGTTCTTTAGCCACAACCTCCAGCAACATTGCAATACCTTGCATTGGTGCGCCTAAGCCGTTTACTATTGTTACACCTAAGCCCGTTTTAGCTTCAATGTTTGTAGAGTCTTTCTCTAATGCATTTTTATAAGATACATTGGCTTTCTGCAATAAAGCAGGCTGCGCTATGCTATCTTGTGTGCTTTCAAAAGCTTTTATAAATTGATTTCCGGCCGCTAACCACGATTTTGCTGATGGTTCGCCTTCGGCAACAACTTCTAAATATAAGGCAGATGGAGTAATTTGTTCAACATCGTCCCATTTCTGAGCCAGTTGTTTGGCAAGTTCGATCTTTTCTGTGCCATTTGCGCCTTTGTAGCTGTTTTCTAAAGCTGTAATATCCGTGGCCAAATTTTTATTGATCACATTTTTTGCAGCAGTAGACGAAGTTTCGAGGTTTAATACCGATGCTGTAGATGGAGAAGCTGCTCCGGCCATTGGGCCACTTGAAGGCATTTTTCCATTTTCTTCAGTTGGTTTAACTAAACCCTTAATGTCTCTTGTAAATAAGAATGCAACAAGCAATACAATCGCTCCAATAACAATGGTTTGTTTTGATCTGATGTTGCTATTCATATATATAAGACTTAGGCTTCTACGTTAATTTTTTTTGAATTACTTTTAACTTTATCAACAAATACTTTTGCTGGTTTAAAGCTAGGAACGAAGTGTTCAGGGATAATTATTGCAGTGTTTTTTGAGATATTTCTCGCAGTTTTTTGCGCTCTCTTTTTAACAACAAAGCTCCCGAAGCCTCTAACGTATACATTTTCACCGCCAATCATGCTGGTTTTGATAACCTTGAAAAATGCCTCAACTGTTTCCTGTACATCAACCTTCTCAATTCCGGTTTTTGTTGATATTTCTGAAATAATATCTGCCTTAGTCATATTTTATTATTTATTATATATTATGTTTTAATATTACTACTGTTTTGGGGTTGCAAAAGTATTGCTTTTTAATGAGATAGGGAAATAAAAGATGATTTTTTTATTGCTAGACTTATCAGGCTATTGCAAGTTTTTTTTTAATCGGATAAATAGACCGTAATTTGCACTAATGACATTTCAAAATGAACTCATCAATTGGTATCTGCTTAACAAGAGAGATCTGCCCTGGAGGCATACCAATGATGCTTATACCATCTGGTTATCAGAGGTTATATTACAACAAACAAGGGTAGAGCAGGGCCTTCCTTATTTCAATAAATTTTTAGAGAATTTTCCTACTGTTAATGATTTTGCCAATGCTACCGAAGCAAAAGTTTTGAAGCTTTGGCAGGGATTGGGCTACTATTCGAGGGGAAGAAATATGCATGCAACTGCTCAAACTGTGGTGAAAGATTATCGTGGAATCTTCCCAAATCTGCATGATGAACTGATAAAATTAAAGGGAATTGGTGAATATACAGCTGCTGCAATCTCTTCTTTTTCATCCGGAGAGGCACGTGCTGTGGTAGATGGAAATGTATTCCGGGTACTTTCCAGGTATTATGGCATTGCTACCGCAATCAATTCTCCGGCAGGGAAAAAGGAGTTTTTTACTTTGGCAAATGAACTGCTTTATCAGGATGATCCTGCCCTTTACAATCAGGCGATAATGGAATTTGGGGCCATGCAGTGCAAGCCTAAATCGCCAAATTGTGGTATTTGTCCGCTTAACCAAACCTGTTATGCCTTTAACCATAAAATGGTAAATGCGCTTCCTGTTAAGTTAAAAAAGGCGGCACAAAAGCACCGTTATATTAATTATTTTGTTTGTTTTAATGGAGAACAGGTGTTGGTAAGAGAACGGCAGGCTGGTGATGTTTGGCAGCATTTATACGATTTTCCAAGCATAGAAACGCTTATACCTGAAGATGCAGATGGTGTCTTTTTCGCTGATATGGTGAGAAATGCCTTCGGTAGCAGTGCAGATTTTATGTTAATCAGCAAAAAAAAGCACTTGTTAACTCACCAAATAATCCATATACAATTTTTTGCATTAAAAAATTATATATTTAACTTTAATAAACAAAAGGAACTTAATTGGGTTTCTTTAAGTAAATTAGATGAGTTACCGCAGCCAAAAGTAATCCATGATTTTGTTCTGGAATATTTTTATGAGGACAAAATGGAGTAACTAACCATCTTATTCGGTGCGCATTTAGAAAACGAAACAACTAACCAAAAATATTTATGTCTGGGATTAACAAAGTTATTTTAGTAGGCCATTTAGGCAAAGACCCTGAAGTGCGACATTTAGATGGTGGCGTAACCGTAGCCAGTTTTCCATTAGCTACCTCGGAAACATATAACAAAGACGGTAAGCGGGTAGAACAAACAGAATGGCACAATATTGTATTATGGCGAGGCTTAGCAGAAGTTGCTTCGAAATACCTTCAGAAAGGCAAGTTGGTTTATATTGAAGGCAAGTTGAGAACAAGATCCTTTGAGGATAAAGAAAAGGTTAAAAAATATGTAACAGAAATTGTAGCTGAAAACTTTACGATGTTAGGTAGGAAAAGCGATTTTGAGCAAAGTCCGACAACGCCAATCCATCAAAACACTGAAACTAAAATTGATGATGAATTTACAATCGGCCCGTCAGATGAAAATGGAGATCTTCCGTTTTAATTAAAAGCTAAAAATACATAAAAAAGCTAGCGCTCATCAGGTAGCTTTTTTTTATACACTTATTATTTCTTTGCCTTAAAATAAGGATATAAAAAAACTCCTGCCGGTTTTGCTGGCAGGAGTTTTTGCGATTATACTAAAATCGTTAATTGATTTTAGTATAATAAATATTCAGTTTTATCTTATTTGCAGTTGTATTGCTGGCGCCTATAATCGACCTTTCAGCAGAAGTAGCACTAGGAACATTCTGAAAATCAGTATATGATGTGGGTGCCAGGAATGTGCCGTAATCTTCCATGTTTTTATCAATCAAGCTCTGAACGTAACTGGTTACAACAAAAATATAACGTTTCTTTAACGAATCGAAATAACCGCCAAAAAGTGCTGCCCCGCCAGAAGCGCTGCCAGAAAATGTGGTAAAATCAGGTATGTTTGCAGGCTGGTGTGCAATATCCCAACGATATAAAGAAAGTCGTTGAGCAGCATTAAAAGGGTATGCCGGCGCATTTTCACCAATCTCTACAACTAACTCTGCCTTATTGATAATTGCTTTTCCGTAAGTGCCGGTAAAACCTGTTAGTTCCGGGAACGTTAACCTGGTTTTTACACCAGCTAAACCCTGTAAATAAGTTACATTGTATGAAGCCGAAGGATTCGGATTTGAAATCTGCTCCTGTACAGGAGTGCCCGCATAATCGTGTTTAATATTGGCCGCTACTCCCGAAATTGAAGAGCCTCCGGTGGAGTTTTGAACCAGTTTTCCTATAGGGAAATTTACACTTGTGGTATCTACGCCATTAGAGGAGTTCGTTTTTTTCCAAACCAGTTGCAGGTAAGAGTCAGTTCCTGAAAAGTTGAAGAATGCAATTCCGCCAACACCCGTAGAAGATGTTTTGTTGATTTGTGCGTACAAACCTTTAAATGATTCTATAAACTTAGTGTCAGTTGCGGTTCCTGCTGTACCCTGATTGAGTATGGCGTTTTGGATAAATGCTTTATTTAAAGGAATTCTGATCTGTGCCGGAACCGTCTTTAGTGTGTCTTTGCCTGCTATAACATCAAATACCTTAGTTTTAGTATTCGGTGCCAGTTTGCCGGTAAAATTCCCCAATAAAGTATTGTTGATGGATTGAACATCTGAACTTTTATAAGTGGTTACCTTATTGGCCAGTTGAAATACATCTATACTGTACTTAGAATTGGTGGTATCGCCATAAAATTTGGTTAGCGTGCTGGATTCATCGAATTTTAATACTAAAACGGCCGAATCAAGCTGAGGTGCAGTTCCAAAATCTGTGTTAACGACAGGATAGACGGTCATGGCTATACCAGCTTCTGTTTTACCAAAAACAGGATCAGTCATGTAACCTAGTGGATAGCGGTTTAAACCTAAGGTGTTTGCCGCAGTTTCCTCGACCAATTGTGTGGTTACAGGAGATACTACCAGGGTTCCGGTAATGGCAGCATTTGGATCAACATCTAAACCAACACCATCTGGGTTTTTACACGATGCAAAAAGAAAAAGACCTATCAACAGGGTTAATAAGTCTTGTTTTGTAAATTTCATATTTTAAATAATAATACCTGATTAAGCTACTGAAACCAATTCATCATTTGAAATTTCTTCATAAAAAGTATAGAAGTTTTCAAAATTCTCGGTTAAGTTAAAAGCTAATGTTGGTTTATTGGAATCTTTAACAAATTTTAACACATCTTTGCTTAAGTTTTCATCTGCTAAAACCACTGCGTCTGAGTGAGTTATAGCGCCGGTGTGCATGCTGTCGCAATCAGATGGTAAAAATGCTTTAGTGTCATCCTCAGTCATATTCGCCATTACAGCTTTAGTAGCGAAATTGGCATTTAATTTTTCTGTAAAGCCATCCTCATAAATAGAATACACTACTTTAGAATTTTTAAAAGTAGGATCGTTTTTATAAGTAGTTTTGATATAAGCAGGAACCAATGCACTCATCCAGCCGTGGCAGTGAACGATATCCGGTGCCCAACCTAATTTTTTAACCGTTTCCAATGCACCTTTGCAAAAGAAAATTGTACGTTCATCGTTGTCATCAAAGAATTTTCCGCTGGCATCTCTAAATACCTGTTTGCGTTGGAAATATTCTTCATTGTCTAAGAAATAAACCTGCATGCGTGCAGCTGGGATGGAGGCTACTTTAATGATTAAAGGGTTATCGTTGTCATCAATAATGATGTTCATTCCCGATAAGCGTATTACTTCGTGTAAACGATTTCTTCTTTCGTTGATGTTACCGAATTTTGGCATCAAGATGCGGATTTCGAATCCTTTTTCTTGCATAGCCTGTGGTAATTGGCGCGTAATTTCAGAAATTTTAGTAAGCTCGAGGAAAGGCGACATCTCGTGTGTAACAATCAGCAGCTTCGTTTTTGCCATCTCCATATTCTAAGAAAATATTAAGTTAAATAAAAGATAATGAGCTGCAAAGGTAAGCATAATAATACTATTTATCAATATAGCAAGCATTTGTTTGGTTTCGTTTAGATTAATTTACACCTTTACGGCTTTAATTTAGATTGTCCAAATTGGAAATATTTAAAACCAAAGCAGCGCTTAAAGCTTTTTTAAAACCTTTAAAAGCATCAGCTAAAAAAATAGCATTAGTGCCTACTATGGGTGCCCTGCACAATGGCCATATATCTTTGATAAAACTGGCCCAGCAAAATGCCGATATCATTATCTGCAGCATTTTCGTAAACCCAACACAGTTTACCGATCCAAAAGATTTAGAGAAATATCCGCGCCCCATTGAGCACGATTTAGCGATGCTCGAAGACGCAGGCTGTAATGGCGTGTTTATGCCCGATGTAGAGGAAATGTATCCGGCAGGAGCAGATGAAGCCTGGCATATTGATTTAGGCAATGCCGAATTTTTATTGGAAGGTGAATTTAGGAAAGGCCATTATCAAGGGGTAACACAGATTGTAAAAAAACTGTTCGATGCCGTTGAGCCTGATGTGGCCATGTTCGGGCAAAAAGATTTTCAACAGGTACTGATGATCAAGAATATGCTGGCTTATTTTAAGCTGCCTATTACCATTATCACCTGCCCGATAATTAGAGAAGATGATGGCCTGGCCATGAGTAGCCGCAATATTCATTTATCAGCCAGCGATCGCAAGCATTCACTGGTACTCAGTAAATCGCTGCAATTCGTGATCGATCATTTTAATGAATATTCATTAGAAGAATTAGAAACCAAAGCAAAATCGGTCTATAATAATTTAGATGGTGTAGAACTCGACTACTTTACTATAGCCAATAGCGATACGCTTGAACCCGCCAAATCGAAAGAGGAAAATAATCTTGTCGCGCTCGTTGCTGCAAAGGTAGGCTCAACGAGATTGATCGATAATATGATTATAAAGTGATGGAAAATGGGAGAGGTAAGATGGATGATGTAGTTGGCTATTGGCCTTTTTCATCATCCATTTTCCATATTACATCTCACTTACATCTTCCGTTAGTGAAACTCCAAACTGATTACTAACTTTGCAAAATGGTTATCACAATATTAAAATCGAAAATACACCGTGTTAGGGTAACACAAGCCGAATTAAACTATGTAGGCAGTATTACGATAGATGAGGATTTAATGGATGCAGCTAACATTATCGCTAATGAGAAGGTGCAGATTGTAAATAATAATAATGGTGCGCGTTTCGAAACCTATGTAATTAAAGGCGAACGCGGAACCGGAACCATTTGTTTAAATGGTGCCACGGCTCGTTTGGCGCAATTAGGTGATATCCTCATTATCATGTCATACGGCTCATTGCCAATAGAAGATGCCAAAAAATATAATCCAATACTGGTTTTTCCTGACGATAACAATCATTTGCTAAAATAACCTTGTGATATTCGATCTCAAAACAGCGCTAAAGTACATCATCCTGTTTTTAATAGGAATAGGAGTCTTATATTTAGCTTTTAGAGGTCAGGATTTAGAAAAGATTTGGCAGGAAATTAAAACAGCCAATTACTTTTGGGTGGTAATTTCAGCTATTGCTGTTTTAATTGCGCATGTGTTACGGGCTTTGCGCTGGCAGATGCTCTATCAGTCTATCCATTACCAGGTAAGTTTCTGGAATGCATACCACGCGGTAATGATCGGCTATTTGGCCAATCTTGCCTTGCCACGCTTCGGAGAGATTGGTCGCTGTTCCGTTATACATAAAGCAGAAAAGGTGCCCATGTTTGCTTCCATAGGTACGGTAATTACCGAACGGCTGTTTGATGTACTGGTACTTTTTCTTACCAGTTTAGCCATGCTTATTTTTCAGTATGATATTGTAGCCGATTTTCTTTATCAAACCATATATCTCAATCTCATTAAAAAATTAAGTGCTATTAATTATTTGTGGTTAGTTGGCGCAGGTGTTCTTATACTGCTGCTCATTGCTATTGCGATATATTTTCTCCGTCAAAAATTCAGTAAAAAATTCTTGCGCATTTTTGTAAACCTGCGACAAGGATTTGGTTCATACAGCAAGCTAAAACAAAAAGGTTTGTTTTTAACCTATACCCTGGGGATTTGGCTTTTCTACTCACTTTCCATGTATTTTGCTTTTTCTTCCATTCAAGCTACTTCCGGATTACATTTTAATGCTGCATTTACAGCAATTGTTTTCTCAGGTTTTGCAATGGCAGCCCCTGTTCAGGGTGGCATAGGTGTTTTTCATTGGATGGTTGCCCAATCACTGGTTTTGTATGGCATATCTTTTAAAGATGGCCTGGCTTACTCAACCATTATCCATTCTTCGCAGGTTTTATTGATTCTGGTTTTAGGGAGTTTAAGTTTGTTCTTGATCTTGACTAAGAAAGAAATTAAATAATTCTTCTGTGGGCGTTTTAACAAGCTGTCCGCTATATCTTTTTGGTTGTCCATAGTACACTGTCTTTAGTTAAATAAACCTGACCGGCAGCGTTATCCAGATTCTTCCGTCTGGATTAAGCAAAGGGCAGGGCTATCCAAACCGAAGTATTGCCGCTCTTGCTTTCCAAAAAAATAACAATTAAATATTTGTTTAGGAAAGCAGGGAAGTAACTTATAGGTCGATTCCTGTCCCGTCATCCGTTATAGTCCAGATGAAGGATCTGGAGCTGCCACTACTGCCGGATTTAGGTGGCCTAAATTGTGCAACTATTTTGGTTAACAAACCAAATCCCTAAGCAAAGCTTTTGCAGCAAGGTAAAATAAAATGAAAATAAATTGCTATGCAGCCATAGTAATTTCGATCGGAAATGCTACATTTGATTTACTAACCTTTTATACATAAATGTTATGCATTTTGAATTAAGTGAAGAGCAAATAATGATTCAGCAGGCTGCCCGCGATTTTGCGCAGCAAGAATTAAAGCCTGGCGTGATTGAAAGAGACGAGCATCAGAAATTTCCGGCCGAACAGGTAAAAAAACTCGGAGAACTTGGTTTCCTGGGGATGATGGTGAGTGAAAAATATAATGGAAGCGGACTCGATGCCATTTCTTATGTGCTGGTGATGGAAGAGTTGTCTAAAATCGATGCCTCTGCCTCAGTAGTGGTTTCGGTAAACAACTCTTTGGTTTGTTACGGATTAGAGGCTTATGGGAGTGAGGCCCAAAAGGAAAAATATTTAAAGCCATTGGCTGCAGGCGAAAAAATAGGTGCTTTTTGTTTATCAGAGCCCGAAGCGGGATCTGATGCTACCTCACAACGTACAACAGCAGAAGATAAAGGGGATTATTATTTATTGAATGGCACCAAAAACTGGATTACCAACGGAAGTACTGCATCAACTTACCTGGTTATTGCACAAACGCACCCTGAGTTAAGGCATAAAGGTATAAATGCCTTTATTGTAGAGAAAGGCATGGAAGGTTTTACCATTGGGCCAAAAGAAAATAAATTGGGTATCCGTGGCTCTGATACGCATTCGCTGATGTTTAATGATGTTAAAGTACCTAAAGAAAATAGAATAGGCGAAGATGGCTTCGGTTTCAAATTTGCCATGAAAACATTAGAAGGGGGCAGGATTGGTATAGCGGCACAGGCTTTAGGCATTGCGCAAGGTGCTTTCGAGTTAGCTACCCAGTATGCTAAAGAACGTAAATCGTTTGGGAAACCCATTTCTGAACATCAGGCTATTGCTTTTAAACTGGCCGATATGGCCACCCAGATTGAAGCTGCAAGGTTGTTGGTTTATAAGGCTGCCTGGCTAAAAGACCAGGGTTTACCCTATACTCAGGCAGGTTCTATGGCCAAGTTATTTGCTTCGAAAGTTGCTATGGATGTAACCATTGAAGCGGTACAGGTGCACGGTGGTTATGGTTTCGTTAAAGAATACCACGTGGAGCGATTAATGCGCGATGCTAAAATTACCCAGATTTACGAAGGAACTTCTGAGATCCAGAAAATGGTGATATCTAGAGAAGTTATCCGGTAGTCTTTTAGTCAAAGTCTGTAGTCCTTAGTCCAATTCGACTCATGACTACAGACTCACGACTCCGAACTATTCCTTCTCTCCGGCAACAGCACTAAATATCGCCTTAATCAAAGCAACTACAATCGCTAAAAATGCTGCAGCAATAAAACCTGAAGTGTTAAAAGAGGTCATCATGTTATCAACCAGTAAAATCATTAAAACGGTAATGATAAATGATACCAACCCTAAGGTTAAGAAATTGATTGGAAAAGTTAATAGCCTAAGGATGAATCCGATCGTTGCATTTGCAAGAGCAATCAGCACCGAGGCGATAATGGCATTTCCGAAGCCATCAATACTCACCCCTGGCACCAGTTTTGCGCCGACAAAAAACGCCAGTCCTGTTAAAAGGATTTCAATAATAAATCTCATAATTGTTTATTTTTGTAAATGTTTAAATGCTTTTTAAAATACACGGTTTTAATTGCTGTTTCCATGTTTGCACTTTCATGTTCGAATACAAACAACAAACCGGTAATTAAGTTTGCTGGCGATAGTGCATCAATAGTAATTAAAAATATTGATGAGGCGAGCCTCTTACAGGTTAAAAATGCCTATAAAGCTAATGCAGATACACTTAATGTGATTTCGGTTTTGATAAAACCAGGAGAGCTGGATAGTATTCAGGATGAGCTGGAAGTGCCCGGCAAGATCAAGATACTAGGTGATTCGCTCGTATTCAGGCCCGATCAGCCTTTTCTTAAGGGTAAAGAGTATCTGGTAGAAAGTTATATTGGGGTAAAATTTGCAACCGCTGGCGATCTGATGATGGGGAAAGGTAAACAGAACCTAAAAGCGCAGCGACAAACACTTAAACGGTAATAATCAGCATAATAATTAGTGCAGGTGTTTGATTTTTTGTAAAAAATTACTACATTTGCATCGTAATCGAAGAAAAGAGAAGGGGACAGTGTCCCCTTTTTCTATGAAATCAGGTTAAAATATGCAGGTAGAAAAGAGAGTTGCAGCCCTCGTAGAGGAAAAAATAGCAGATCGGCCAGAACTGTTTTTGGTTGAAGTAAAAATGTTGCCAAACAATAAACTAATTATTCATGTTGATGGCGACGAAGGGATTAGCATACAGGATTGTGTGGCCATAAGCAGGCATGTTGGTTTTCATCTCGAAGAAGAAAATGCAATAGAACAGGCTTATAATTTAGAAGTTTCTTCGCCAGGTGTTGGCGAGCCTTTAAAACTCATCCGTCAGTACAATAAAAATATTGGCCGTACGGTAAGCATTAAGCTTAAAGAAGGGTTAAAAAAAGAGGGAAAACTATTAGCGGTTACAGAAAATAACCTGCAGATTGAAGAGTCGGTTAAAGAAAAAGGGAAAAAGGCGGTAGCAATTCAAACAGATGTTCCGTTTAATGATATAATAGAAACAAGTGTGTTAATTTCATTTAAGTAAAAATGAGTACTACAACAATTAATTTGATCGACTCTTTTCAGGAGTTTAAAGATTTCAAAAATATAGATCGCCCAACGGTGATCAGTGTGCTGGAAGAAGTTTTTCGTAGCATGTTGCGTAAAAAATACGGAACAGACGAAAATTGTGACGTTATCGTAAATCCGGATAACGGGGATTTGGAGATCTGGAGAACGAGAAAAGTAATGGAAGATGGGTTTTCTGAAGATGATGATTTAGAAATTGAACTTGCTGAAGTTTCTAAATTAGATAACACTTTAGAAGTGGGAGATGATTATATCGAACAGATTACCTTAGAGAGTTTTGGTCGCAGGGCAATTTTAGCAGCACGCCAAACATTGGTTTCTAAAGTATTGGAATTAGAGAAAGACGAAATCTTTAAAAAATATAAAGACAGGGTAGGCGAAATTGTAACAGGTGAGGTTTATCAGGTTTGGAAGAAAGAAACTTTGGTTTTAGATGATGAAGGTAACGAACTTTTAATGCCTAAAACAGAGCAGATTCCGGCTGATTATTTCAAAAAAGGTGATTCTGTAAGAGCAGTAATCTCTAAAGTGGAAATGATCAACGCCAATCCGAAAATTATCATTTCGAGAACAGCACCAGAATTTTTACAACGCCTGTTCGAACAGGAAGTTCCGGAAATTTTCGATGGTTTAATCACCATTAAGAAAATTGTTCGTGAGCCAGGGGAGCGTGCTAAAGTTGCTGTTGAGTCATATGATGACCGCATCGATCCGGTTGGCGCGTGTGTAGGTATGAAAGGATCACGTATCCACGGTATCGTTCGCGAGTTGAAAAATGAAAACATTGATGTGATTAATTTCACAAATAATATTTCATTATACATTACCCGTGCTTTAAGCCCGGCAAAAATCACCTCTATTAAATTGGATGATGAAACCAAACATGCATCGGTTTACTTAAAACCAGATCAGGTTTCATTGGCAATCGGACGTGGCGGACATAATATTAAACTGGCTGGTAAATTAACCGGTTATGAAATTGATGTGTACCGTGAAGCTGGAGAAGAGAGCGATGAGGACGTTGATTTAGAAGAATTCTCAGATGAGATTGATAGCTGGATCATTGATGAATTAAAGGCTATCGGTTGCGATACTGCTAAGAGTGTACTAGCACTTACAGTAGAAGATTTAGTGAAACGCACCGACCTTGAAGAGGAAACCATTAAAGAAGTGGTTCAAATTTTGAAGTCAGAATTTGAATAAGTGGTGTAATTGCCAAATAAACACTACTTTTGTATTAAATAAAAAACAATAACAGGAGCTAAATGTCAGACGACAAACCAATCATTTTAATTAAAGCTATTAAAGAACTTAATATAGGCATGGGTACGGCCGTTGAGTTTTTAAACAAAAAGGGATTCTCTGCCGAGAAAAGCCCTATGTTTAAACTTACGGGAGACATGTATAATGCCTTGTTAAAAGAGTATCAGGGAGATAAGATCGTAAGAGAAGAAGCCAAACAAATAGTGATTGGTAAAATACGTCGTGACGAGCCTGAGACTGAAAAGCCAGTAGAAGCGCCGAAGAAAAATACCGATTTTGAGAAAAATGAAGAGATTTTAATTAAAAATACTCAATCATTTACCCCTCCGGTAGAAAAACCAAAGGTTGTAGAAACACCTAAGGCAGAAGCGCCAACACCAGCACCTGCGGCAGCAGCAGAGCCAGTAAAAGAAACTAAGGCAGAAGAAAAAGCAGAGGAAACCGGATTACCAGGCGTTAAAATTGTAGGAAAGATCGATTTAAATGATCTTAACCCGAAAACACGCCCGGCTAAGAAAGAAGAAACGCCTGTTGCACCAGCGCCTGTTGCAGAACCACCAGTGGTTAAAGCACCAGAACCTGTAAAGCCAGTAGAACAACCTAAAACGGAAGAAAAACCGGTTGAGGTTAAAAAAGAAGAAGTTCCTGTTGCACCAGCACCAGTTGCAGAAACACCTGTGGTTAAAGCGACTGAGCCTGTAAAACCAGTTGAACAGCCTAAAGTGGAAGAAAAACCAGCTGAAGCAAAACCGGTAAGCAACGAGTCTGAGGTAATTAAAGCACGTAGCGTTAAATTAACTGGTCCGAACATCGTTGGTAAAATTGTTCTACCAACAACACCGGATAGAAGAAACGGTCCGGTAGCATCATCTAGCGATAGTGAAGCCGCTAAACGTAAGCGTAAACGCAAAAAAACTCCGGGAGCACCTGGCCAGCCAGGTCAACACGGTGGTCAAGGGCAGCAAGGACAGAATAATCCTGCAGGTCAGGGCCAGGGCCAAGGTGGTACACCAGGGCAACCTCGTACACCTTATCAAGGTAACAGACCAGCCGGTGGAACTCCATATCAGGGTAACAGACCAGCCGGACAAGGCGGAACTCCTTATCAGGGAAATAGAAATAACAACAATAACAGACCAGGTTTCCAAAATAGAAATGCTACACCAAGCGGACCAAAAGAAGAACCTACTGAGAAAGAAATTCAAGATCAGATCAAAGCAACACTTGCCCGTTTAAGTGGTGCGGGTAAATCTGGTAAATTTGCACAACGCGCTAAATTACGTCGTCAGAAACGTGATGATGTGGCTTATAATGCAGAAGAGGCCGCAAACGAACTTGAATCGCAATCGAAAATATTAAAAGTAACAGAATTTGTTACGGCTAATGAGTTAGCGAGCATGATGGATGTGCCAGTTACCAAAATTATTGGTACTTGTATGAGTCTTGGAATGTTCGTTTCCATTAACCAGCGGTTAGATGCTGAAACTTTAACAATTGTGGCAGATGAGTTTGGTTACGAAATTCAATTCGTAAAACCAGATGAAGATGAAGAGAACGTAATTGAAGAGGAAGATAAAGAAGAAGATTTAATCGAAAGAGCTCCGGTTGTTACGATTATGGGACACGTCGATCACGGTAAAACCTCATTGCTGGATTATATCCGTAAAGCAAATGTGGTTGCTGGTGAGGCAGGTGGTATTACCCAGCACATTGGTGCTTACATGGTAACTACGCCAACCGGTAAAAAGGTAACTTTCTTAGATACACCAGGTCACGAAGCCTTTACAGCGATGCGTGCACGTGGTGCTAAGGCAGCAGATATTGCCATTATTGTTATTGCTGCGGATGATGCAGTGATGCCTCAAACAAAAGAGGCGATTAACCACGCACAGGCAGCAGGCGTACCATTGGTATTTGCTTTCACTAAAGTAGATAAACCAGGGGCAAATGCAGATAAAGTACGTGAGCAGTTATCGGTAATGAATATCCTGGTTGAAGATTGGGGTGGTAAATACCAATCACAGGAAATCTCAAGCAAAAGTGGCTTAAATGTTGATTTACTTTTAGATAAAGTATTATTAGAAGCTGAATTATTAGAACTTAAAGCAAATCCGAATAAGAGAGCTACAGGTACTGTAATTGAGTCAGCATTAGATAAAGGACGTGGTATTGTAACCACAGTGTTGGTTCAGGCCGGTACGTTAAGAGTGGGAGATCCAATCTTAGCAGGTAGTTACAGCGGACGTGTAAAAGCATTAACCAACGAGCGTGGAGCTAAAGTAGATTCAGCAGGTCCATCACAACCGGTACAGGTTTTGGGTATGCAAGGTGCACCAACGGCTGGTGACAGATTTAATGCTTTAGAAAGTGAAACCGAAGCACGTGATATTGCAAACAAACGGATGCAGTTACAACGCGAGCAGGGATTGCGTACGCAGAAACATATTACATTGGATGAAATCGGTCGTCGTTTAGCTATCGGTAACTTTAAAGAGCTTAATATCATTGTTAAAGGTGATGTGGATGGTTCAATCGAGGCATTAGCCGATTCATTGTTGAAACTATCAACTGAGCAGATTCAGATCAATATCATCAGTAAAGGTGTTGGTCAGATTTCAGAGTCTGATGTATTGCTAGCTTCGGCTTCTGATGCGATTATTATCGGTTTCCAGGTTCGTCCATCAACAGGTGCACGTAAACTTGCAGAAGCTGAGCAAATTGATATCCGTTTATATTCTATCATCTACGATGCAATCAACGAGATTAAATCGGCGATGGAAGGTATGTTGGATCCAGAATTTGAAGAGAAAATTGTGGCTAACGTTGAGATTCGTGAGACTTTCAAAATCACTAAAGTGGGTACCATTGCAGGTTGTATGGTATTGGATGGTAAGATTACTCGTAACAGCAAGATCCGTATCGTTAGAGATGGTGTTGTAGTGTATACAGGTGAACTGGCATCGTTAAAACGCTTTAAAGATGATGTGAAAGAGGTGAATAAAGGTTATGAGTGTGGTTTAAACATCCAGAACTTTAACAACATCGAAGTTGGCGATATCGTAGAAGCTTACGAACAAGTTGAAGTAGCAAGAAAGCTTTAATTGCTTTTAAGAATATGATTTAAAGTGGCCTCGAAAGGGCCACTTTTTTTGTTAACGTTGAGTGTTTATCTTAAAATTATCGGATAATATTGAGTTGTTATCTTAAAATTATCGGATAATATTGAATTTGTATCTTAAAATTATCGATATTTGTATTTGTCAATTATCGATATGGAAAGATCAACTGCATTAAAATCTCTAAAAAATCACCTTAATAATCCTCAGCACACCATTATTATAGGGCCAAGGCAGATTGGTAAAACCACGCTTGTTAAGCAGCTGGCAGAGCAATTGCAAATGGATAACGAGCTAGTATATTTTTTAACCTTCGAAGATCCTGTTATTTTAGAGGCCGTAAATCACCATCCCGAAAATATTTTCAATTATACCTTATTGCCGGCCGATTTTCCTGCAGATAAGCGGTTATATGTTATTATCGATGAAGTTCAGTATGCAAAAGACCCCAGTAATTTTTTAAAACTTTTATACGATAAGTATTCACCAAAATTAAAAATCATCGCTACAGGTAGCAGTGCGTTTTACATTGATAAGAGTTTTAAAGATAGTTTAGCGGGAAGAAAAAAGGTATTTGAATTTTTTCCTTTGGCATTTGATGAATTTTTGCACTTTAAAGGTGAGGATGATTTAATCGCTGAGTGGGAGCAAATGAAAAAAAGAGTTACTTACCAGGGGCTCCAGCGTAACCGTATAAATGCACTGTTTGATGAATATTTGGTTTACGGTGGTTATCCTGCTGTTGTTTTAGCAGATACGGAACAGGAAAAGCAAGAAATGCTTAAAGAGCTTGTAAACAGCTATATGAAGAAAGATGCCTTAGAAGCAGGCATTAAGGAAGAACTTAAGTTTTTTCAACTGGCCAGGTTATTAGCCGATCAAACAGGCAATCTGGTGAATAATCATGAGCTGGGAAATATATTGCAAATGGCCAGTTCTACGGTAGAAAACTACATTTATTTAATGCAGAAAACTTTTATAGTACAATTGCTTTCTCCCTTTTATGGTAATGTGAGAAAAGAATTAACCAAAATGCCAAAGAGTTATTTTAATGATAATGGCTTGCGCAATGTTTTGTTAAATAATTTTACGAAGTTAAACGATAGAGCAGATAAAGGCGAATTGCTCGAGAATTATGTTTACTGCAGGCTAAGGCAGTTGCATGATTCAGACAATTTACATTTCTGGCGCACTGCGGATGGTAATGAAGTGGATTTCGTGGTAGAAGAACAATTAAAAAAGGGTCTTGCTTACGAGGTTAAATATAACGATGTCCAGTTTAAACCTAATAAGTATAAAAAATTTGTAGAGGCTTATCCTGATTTCAATCTGGAATGTGTTTGTAAGATACTTACAAATAATGATTCGATAGAGGCTATCAGGTTATAGTTTATTGACCAGATGATACATCAAAATACGGATGCTCTTTTTGTTTTTGGGAAATTATCTTAGCTTTCTTAAAGGCTGATTGAGTGATGATGTCCTGAATGGAGATTTCGTAGAGTTCGGCAATTTTGCCCAGTTGCGAGAGTGAAAAATCTACTTCATTGTTTTCCCACTTTCGATAAGCAACCCTGCTTATTCCGATTACATCAGCAGCGTATTGCTGTGTATAACTATACTTATCCCTGTACCTTCTTAAGGTAACCCCTATATCTAACATATTAAGAAACGTTAACGGCTATGTATTTTTATTATTTACCTATTGTATATTAATAATGTAAATAATGATAATAAGGAATTGTCAAAAATAGCAAATAAAATCGGTTTATTTGTGTAGGTTTTAAATTGTCGAAAAACAAATAATAATCAAAAGGATTGTTGTATTTTAATTTAAACTTTAGCTTTAAAAAATTGAAAATCTATAATACAGGTTGTACGTATAATTATAAATTCATAAAAGGGATTCTCGTTTTATTTCTAATAGTGGCTTGCGCTAGCTGTAAAAAAGATAGGCCGATCGAGATAGATAAGGAGGAAATTGTTTCACCAACTACAGGTACAAGAACTGAATTTACGCTTGATTCTGTTTTTTTATATGCAAAACAGGTTTATTTATGGAATGATGTGTTACCTGGTTATGCCGCTTTTAAACCAAGAGAAAAATATAGTAAAGTCCAATCTGAAATAAGTGCATTTAGAAATGAACTTTTCGATATTTCCCAATTTAAACTTAACCAGGCTACTGGTAAGCCATTCGAAATTTCTAACTATAACGGTGTACCTAAATATTCATACCTTCAAATAGGAAGAACTACCAGTGGAGGGAATCGTGCCGGGGTAATCAACGGAGAAGCTGTGTTGGCTAAACGCCTTATCCGTTTAGACGACAAGATTATCGCTTATGTAGCAATAGGTTCATTTCCATCCTTAAGCATCTCTAAATCTAATTTAGATCAGGTTTTTGATGAAATTTCAGTGGATAAACCTAAATATCTGGTTTTAGATTTACGTTCTAATGGCGGCGGCTATGTTGAAACAGCAGAGTATGTTGCCAATTTAATTGCACCCAATACATTAAATGGCAAAATAATGTATTCAGAACAATTTAATCAGATACTTCAAAGCGGTAAGGCAACAATTCTGCGTCATCAGCCCTACCTAGACGAGAATGGAAAAACCATTATGTATAATGGACGCTTAGCAACACTGGCCGATGTTGATTATACAGAAAGTGGCAATACATATAAATTCAATAAAAAGGGAAGCTTGGAATCAATACAAGATGTGTACATTATAGTATCTGGTCAGACGGCTTCAGCGAGTGAATTATTGATCAGCTGTTTGAAACCTTATTTCAATGTGAAGTTGATCGGCGAAAAGACTTATGGAAAACCGGTTGGTTTCTTCGGAATAAATATCGATCAATACTCGGTTTATCTCAGCAGTTTCCTCATTAAAAATGCACAAGGATGGTCTGATTATTTTAATGGCATGGAACCTGATTTGAATGTTACGATGCCAAACAACCCAACATTAGGCGATACTGAAGAAGCATGTTTAAAAGCGGCTATTGCTGCAATTGATGGTAAAATACAATTGCATCCCAAAAAAAGTGCAAGTATTTTGAGGCTAAATTTAAATAGGATGCCATTAGCGCTCATTGATAAAGATTCAATTGGGATGATTGAAAATAGATTGAAGTTAAAGCATTAGCTGTGATTTTTTTAAAATCATATTTTGTATTTTATGTTTTATCAATTTATCTGTTTAATTCTCTTAATATTTATTATCATATTGATAACCTGATCTTATCATAATTAATTTTTCTTGTCGGTAGTTTTGTGAAAAAATAACAAATAATACTGATGAAAAACAATTACAAATTAAAAATTCTTTGCATGCTGTGCGTAATTACAGCAACATTTAGCAGTTGCAAGAAAAATGAACTTGCAGAAGAAAAAGGACTTACAGGTAATCATAAAAACTTAGCCATTGCTGGCGACGAGAAATGGGATTTATTAGGCTATGGTTATGATATGACGGGAGATCCACTGGCTCTTCAAAATGCTTCAGATGCGCCTGTTATAGATATGAAAAGTTTTGAAAGAGATTATTTCAATCGAATTAATACTCCAACAACTACTGAAGGAAAACAATATTATTATTATGGTGCTACTGCTAATGAGTATTTAAAAGACGTAATAAAAGAAAGAAATTTTAGCTTATCAGTTACTGCAGGAACTAAATCTCCCACAGAGGATGGAAAGTCATATTTTACAGGCTCTTTGACATCTAAGAATAAAAATCAAAATATATACAGCTTTTCGAGCAAATATTCATACGCTCGATTTGAGGAAACTTATAGAGTAAAAATTATTCAATTTAATGGAGATGTTAGCATAGACCTACTTAAAAATTATTTAACTCCTGAATTTTTAAGCAATGTCAATACTATTAGTGCCGATGCTTTAGTAGAAAGATATGGTACACATGTTTTAACAAATATTAGTTTAGGAGGAAGATTAGTTTTCGATTTTAGCGGCTCAATAGTAAACGAAACGACTACTGAAAAGAAAACAACGTCGGCTGAAGGAGCATTAGGCTTTTTTGTTAAAAAATTTGGTATAAATATTTCTTCGACAATAACTAATGAAGAAATGACTAGAAACTTTAATGAAAGTAGGGAAAGATCTTTTGGTTTACAATTTTACGGAGGAACAAATTCTGGCAGGAGTGTCTCATTTGATTCAAATGGATATTCCTCCGAATCAGTTAATATATCTGGCTGGGAGCAGAGTGTAAATACAAAAAATTGTGCTTTAGTGGCTATAGATAATGCTGTACCTATCTATGAATTCATTGAAAATCCGATTAAGAAACAACAAGTAAAAGAGGCTGTTGAAAGATATATAATTGCTAGGCAGATTAAAGAATTAGGTGAAGTTCCTGTATATGCTTACTATAGCTCAACAGGTGGTGATCATTACTTTGGCTTGGGTAATCAACCAACCATCGGTAATGGCTATTTTATTAATGAAGGGATTGTTTTTTATGCATTTTCTAAGCCTACTGATGGTGCGGTTCCTGTTTATGTATATTATAGTTCAAGAAATGCTGATCATTACTATGGCTTAGGTAACCAACCTACCATCGGTAATGGGGATTTTATTAATGAGGGAATAGCTTTCTATGCATATCCTAAAAATACGCCTAATACAAGGCCAGTTTATATGTTTTATAGTTCAAGGAATAGCGATCATTATCTGGGAACAGGTAATGTACCAACAATTGGAAACGGAGCCTTTGTAAATGAAGGCCCAGTGTTCAATATTCCATTATAATAGATTTTACTGTAATAATTACTTATATTTTTAAAGAGCTTCAATAATAATTGAGGCTCTTTTTTATCATCACTTTTTATTCTTTCTTAAACCAAAAGCAACAAACCGTAGATTGTTTATTCATAAGCTCCAGATTCGGATGTTTAACAAACTTTTCATTTTAGGAACTAACGTAAATTCTTTTAATTATAAATCAAGATATTTTGTATGCTGTATTTTATCAATTTATCTGTTTAATTCTAATGCGTTTTATTATTAATTACCATATTGATAACCTAGCCTTATCATAATTAATTTTTCTTGTCGGTAGTTTTGTGAAAAAATATTAAATAATTACTGATGAAAAACAATTACAAATTACAAATTCTTTGCCTGCTGTGCGTAATTACAGCAGCGTTTAGCAGTTGCAAGAAAAATGAACTTGCAGAAGAGAAGAGTCTATCTGGTAACCATAATAATTTAGCAGTTGCTGGAGATGGGAAATGGGATCTATTAGGTCATGGTTATGATGTAACAGGTGAATTATTTGAAAGAAAGAATACCTCGAAGGTTTCTATTATTGATATAAACAAATTTTACGCAGATTATTCTACTAGAATTGTTACACCAACTGACACAAAAGGTGGATATAACGTTTATTACGGTGCTTCTGCTTACGACTATGTGAAAGATGTTAATAACAAGCAAACATTTGGTGCTACTGCTGTTGGTGGAGATAAAGCCGGTGCTTATGCTACAAATAATTTTTCGTTGACAAATGAGAAACAAAATACTTACACCTATAGTAGCAAGTATTCTTATGCAACTTATGAATCATGGTATAGGATAAAGAGTATAGATTTTACAGATGACGTTACAGTTGAATTATTAAAAAACTATTTAACACCTGATTTTTTGGCCTACCTCTCTAACTACAGTGCAGAACAGATAGTGCAAACATATGGAACGCATATTTTATTAGGTATTGACATAGGAGGACGTTTGAAATATGACTATAAAGGCTCTATTCTTAAAGAGTCAACTTATGATCGAAAATTACGTGCTATAAAAGCAGGATTCTCTATTGGTATTGCAAAAATATTCAGTATTGACTTAAGCGCAGATATAAGCAAAGAAGAAAAAACAACAATTTCAAACGAAACGAACGATAAATTATTTGCAGGTACTTTCTATGGTGGTAATAATTCGGGAACAAGCTTTTCAGGTGATGCCTTGGGAAATACTTCTACAAACATCAATCTTGTTAGTTGGCAACAAAGCATTAATGTTAATAATGCATCATTGATTGGTATAAATAGGTCTGCTCCTATTTATGAATTTATTAGCGACCCGGTGAAGAAAGAGCAGGTTAAAATCGCCGTTGAAAAATATATCGTTGATAGGCAAATAACGCTAGCTCCTCAAGAAATTTATGAGTTTTATACTCCTAGCTTAGACAAGCACGCTTATAACATAAATTCGAATATGCACCTTCAATATCTAAGTGATGCTTGGCGCCCAAATGGCCAGCCGTTTAGAGCCTATTCAACTCCTTATAATAACGCTGTTCCTATTTATCAACATTATAATGGACAATTAAATGACCGTATACTTTGGACTGATCCAAACCCAGGATGGGGAGGATATAGTCAAGATGGCATATTGTTTTATGCATATACAACAAATGTCGCGGGAACTGTACCTGTATATTCATTTGTAAGGTCGCGCTTTCAAAGACTACCATTTCCGAATAATCGTTCTGTTCTTGTTGGTCGTGATCATTATTATAGTTTAAATAATAATCCTTATAATGCTGAGTGGACGAATGACGGTATTGCATTTTATGCTTTTCCAAACTAAAGTTAGGTTAGCTTAAAAATGTCATATTATTAAAAATGACAAATTGTGTATTAGAAAAATATCACAGATTTTTTAATTGACTAGACATAGTCAAATTTTAAAAGGGTCTCAATAATTAGTTGAGACCCTTTTTTTATCATCACTTTATTCTTTCTTAAACCAAAAGCAACAAACCGTATATTGTTTATTCATAAGGTCCAGATTCGGGTGTTTTAACAAGCTTTTCATTTAGGGAACTAACGTAAATTCTTTTAGTTATAAATCAGGATATTTTGTGTGCTGTATTTTATCAATTTATCTGTTTAATTCTATTACAATTTATTATTAATTATCATATTGATAACCCTGCCTTGTCATAATTAATTTTTCTTGTCAGTAGTTTTGTGAAAAAACAACAAATAAATACTGATGAAAAACAATTACAAATTAAAAATTCTTTGCCTGCTGTGCGTAATTACAGCAGCGTTTAGCAGTTGCAAGAAAAATGAACTTGCAGAAGAGAAAGGACTTACAGGTAATCATAAAAATTTAGCGATTGCTGGTGATGGAAAATGGGATCTATTAGGACATGGTTATGATGTAACAGGGGAATTATTTGAGAGAAAAAATACCTCGAAGGTATCTATTTTTGACCTAACTAGGTTTTATGCTGATTACCCCACTAAAATTGTTACACCCACAGATACAAAAGGAGGATATAATGTATATTATGGGGCCAATGCTTATGATTACGTGAATGAAGTTAATAAGAAACAAACTTTTGGTGGCAAAGGAACGCGTGGAGATGATAAATCTGATACGAGCCTTTACGCTACAGGTAATTTCTCCTTGACTAATGATAAACAGAATAGTACTACCTATAATGGAAAATATTCTTATGCAACTTATGAGTCGTGGTATAGGATAAAAAGTATAGATTTTACAGATGACGTTACAGTTGAATTATTGAGAAATTATTTAACGACTGATTTTGCAGCGTATCTTTCTAATTACAGCGCAGAGCAAATAGTACAAACGTACGGAACGCATATTTTACTTGGTATCGACATAGGGGGGCGTTTGAAGTATGACTATAGAGGGTCTGTTGTTAAAGAGTCTACTTTTGATAAAAAATTAAAGTCTATAAAGGCGGGATTCTCTATTGGTATAGCAAAAATATTCAGTATAGACCTAAGTACAGATTTAAGTACAGAAGAAAAAACAACAATTTCAAACGAAACAACAGAGAAGTTATTTGAGGGAACTTTCTATGGTGGAAATAACTCAGGAACTAGTTTTTCGGGAGATGCGTTAGGAAATACTTCTCAATCTATAAATCTTGTTAGTTGGCAACAAAGCATCAATGCTAATAATGCATCATTGATTGGTATAAATAGATCAGTTCCGATTTATGAATTTATAAGCGATCCAGTTAAAAAGGAGCAAGTAAAGGCGGCAGTAGATACATATATAAGTAATAGACAAATTAAATTAAGTTCTGCAAAACTGCCTTTATATGATTTTTATTCACCAGCACTTGGTCATATTTATACCATTGATCCTAATTTCCCAGCTAAAAATCCTGGAGCGTGGCGCCGTGTCATCAATGATCCGATTTATGTTTATGAAAGTCAAAAACCTGGCTCTGTTCCAGTATATATAATGCAACATAGAACAAGATCTATATATTGTTTAACAAGAGATAATACAATCGATCTTAATATATGGGCACCAACAAATTATCCTGTTTTCTACGCATACAATAGCCAAATCGAGGGCAGTGCTCCGGTGTATCAATTTTATCACCCTAATCAACCTACGCATGGATATTTTTACGATCTAACTCTTAATCCTACAGGGAGTGGTTGGATTGAGAATGGTACTAAGTTTTACGCATTTCGGAATGCTAATTAGAAAATGTTAGTCTGTAATATTTTACATACATAAATGTTAAAACAGCCTCAATATGTTATTGGGGCTGTTTTTTTTGTAGATATTTGTTGGTTCAATTACTATAACCATTTAATGAATACTAAATTAACGAAAGAAGTAGCTCCTGTAAAAAAGAATTTTGACTTTGTTGATACAATTAGATGTATATCTATGATCGGTATTGTTATTGAACATTGTTCAATAGTTGCCTTCAATCATTATGATAAGCCTTTCGAAAATGTTATTGAAGGTTGCGTTATTCAATCTTTTAAATTTAGTACAATAGCTTTTTTTCTGATTGGTGGTTTTTTGATCAACCATAAGTTTCAAGAGTATTCACCCTTTCAATACCTAAAAAATAGGTTTAAGAAAACTATTGGACCATGGTTATTCTGGATATTGGTGTTGATATTCTTAACGGCCTTAGATAGGTATATTGCTTATACTAAAGGTAGCGATGGAGGCTTATTGATATCAAATTTTGGTCTTTACATTTATACGCTTTTTTCTCAAATAATTTTGTTTAGTCCATATTGGTTCATTCTTAATTTTTTAATCTGTATATCAATCTTACTTGTTTTTAAAAAACAGTTGTATAACCTTTGGTTCGGCCTAGTGCTTTTGTTATTGTCACTATTTTATAGCGTAAATCTTTATGAAGGGTGGATAGAAACAAACCACACCACTGCACTTTTTGGTTTTGTTTTTTATTTATGGCTTGGGGTTTATTTTAACCGCTATTATGATAAAATAATGATGACAATAAAATTTCTATCGTGGTTAAAGATGCTGGTTTTAGTCATTGTTACTTTCGTTATAGCCATTGGAGAATCCAGATATCTTTATAGTATAGGTATATCAGATGCATACAATACATTGCGTATCAGTAACATTATTTATTCATTGGTAATGTTTACTTTATTGCTGAAGATTGGGAATTTAAATTGGATAAAGCAGAATTTGTATCCGCGTGAAACAACTTTTGGTGTATATTTGATTCACGTGATTATTATAGAACGTGTACTCCCCTTAATTTTTCAACCATTAAAATTAAATGTTCTGGCGTATAACGTATGGGAGAATATCGGGATATTATTGTTAAGATTTTTAGTGACTTATATTTTAAGTTTTTATCTGGCCAGGCTTATAGGTAAAACTAAGATGAAATGGGCGGTAGGAAATTAATTAAATAGTCCCCTAAAACTGGTTTTAAATACTTTCCTGAACGCTTTAAAATTAAAGTAGGTCCAAGAAAATAAATCTTTTTTAAAGTACGAGCTTAATGCGTGTTTATTCGTTCTCTGAAGGCTAATTATTTCATGCCATTTGTTAAAAAGAAAACAGTTGAATCCATCAGTATTGTATCTTTTCGATTGTTGATTAGACATTTTCATTTCTTTAAAGAGCGGATAGTATTTAGCATAATTACCTATATGGATATTTGCCGTAAATAATTCCATATGCAGATCTATTAGCGCTGAGTTGGAAGGCATTCCCAAGGTTTCCTGCATGTTCTTAATGATTTCGCGCTCACTCTTATATTGCTCGTCAGACCTTTTTATCGTAATATTGTTGCCGTGTATTCTGTATTTTACTAGAAACTTATCAAGGTTAGTTACAGGATACTTTTCTGAAATTCTAACAAATAGGTCAAAATCTTCAGATAAGGCAAAGTCTTTATAGCCATTAAGCTCACGAAAAACGTTAGCTTTAAACATAGTGCTAGAGTTGACAAATGGATTTTGAAATAGTAATGCCATGTTTACATTTTCGCCCGTTGGTACGATTAGTTTCCTATTTTGTACGATTCCATTTTCGTCAATAATATTTGCATGGCCTCCACATAATGCAATTTCAGAATGTTCATTAAGAAATTCAAGTTGCGCCTGTAAACGATCTGGATAAGCAATATCGTCACTGTCCAATACAGCAATATATTCGCCTCTAGCGAGTGCTAATAACCTGTTTCTGGTAATTGGTAGCCCTTTGTTCCCATCATTATGAATAAGCCTAATTCTGCTGTCATTAAACTTTTCTACAATAGATACAGTAGCATCTGTAGATCCATCATTAACAATCAGCAGCTCAAAATCATTGAAGGTTTGATTTAGGATGCTGGAAATCGATTCTGATATAAACGCTGCGACATTGTATGCCGCCATAAATACTGTAATCTTAGGGTTTTTCATATTTTGATCCATCTAATTGTGTGAACATCCGTATCATCGTAATTGGAGCAGCTAAGTTTTTAGAGACAATAGCATTTTTTATGATTGTTTGCCATCGAAAAATAGAGTTAATATTGAAGTATATGATTGCCAAAAATACTAAGGATCTTTAAGATTGTAATCAACTGATATTCATCATTAAATTTAGCCGTAAACTTATTAATATCGCTATTGTACTTTAAGTGCTAAATATTCACAAAGTATAAAAATATAGACTAAATACTTTTAATAATACTTTATTTATTTTATTTAAATTAATTTGCATCCGATAATGCTCGAAAAAGGTGCTAGTCAAGTAACCATACAAATGAAAAGGATTATATTTATTACACAAAACTTAGGACGGACCGGAGCTGAAATGTTATTATGGTATTCGTTATTAAATCTTAATAAAGACAAGTTTAAATCGCATTTATTTTGCAGTGAAAAGGGCGCCCTCGTTGATAGCTTACCTAGTCATATTAAACATTCGATACCATATAAAAAGAATAGGAATAGAGGGGTAAGATTTTTTAGGGCTATATTAAAAATTTTAAAAATCAAACCTCTCGAATATCAACTGAAGCAGTTACAAAAGGAAACAAATGCTGATTTTTGGTATTTCAATACTATTGTAAATCCAGAAATCTATACAATAGCAGCTAAGTTGGGAGTAAAGATTATTACTCATTTTCATGAGCTGCCAATGGCCTATAACTTTATTACTTACGATAATTTAAAACAAATCATTAACTATTCTACTAGTTTTATCGGGTGTTCGGAAGCCGTATGTGAGAAAATTAATGATATGGGTGGTAAAGATGTAAGGCTCCTTTATGGCTTCATTGATCAAAATAAGGTATCCTTTAGAAAATCTGCTGATGAGGTAAAATCGAATTTGGGATTTAGTAAACAAGATTTTATTTGGGTAGTTTCAGGAACAACAACTTTAATAAAAGGAATTGATTTTTTGATACCCCTTTTAAATCTGCTCGATGAAAATGTCAAAATTCTTTGGATTGGTGGGGAAGAAAAAAGGGGTACTTTTTTTTATGTAAAGAGTACCTTGGAATCTAAGTTTCCTGGAAGAGTAAAATTTACGGGGGCGCTAGCGGACGATTACTATAATTATCTGAACTGTGGAGATGCTTTCCTGTCATTATCAAGAGAAGACTCTTTTCCTTTGGTTATGTTAGAGGCGGCAACTTTAGGTAAACCAATTGTTGGGTTTAATTCTGGAGGGATTAGCGAATTTGTTAAAGAGGGTACAGGGATAGTTGTAGAACAAGGAAACTTTAATGAACTGGTAGGAGCAATGACGATTGTTAAAAATCAACCAGAAAAATTTAGTGTGGATAAGATTAAAAATGAGGCTGCTAAATACCGGATCGAAAAGCAGATCTCAATTCTGGAGGAGATCCTGGAAAGTATAACATAACAGATATAAAAAATACAATGCGCTAAATTATGAGAAGCACATTTTTCTAATGTAATTGATTTTACTTATATTTCCTTTCTTTTTTTGATAAAATAAAAGCTTGTAGTGCTTAAAGAGTAGAAAAAATAACTTTATAGGGTTTTTTATGGAATAGTCGATGTTGAAACAGCTTAATAAGTCTTTGATGTATACTTTTCTAACACTCGATTTTTTCATACAAGTAATTAACCAATTAGGTTTTATTTCGTGAATATGATTTTTTTTGTCGCTTTCGGGCTTTATTTTTATACTTAGCATATCGGTATTCGAATTGGTATGCTGACGATAATGAACCAATGCACGGTCGTAATATTTTATTCCACCGTTTTCAGCAGCAATGAATGCCATCCACCAATCATGATAAAGTTTTTCGGGGAACGGGAATATATTTTTGCATAACGACTTTTTGAACATAACAGCATGACCAGAAACGCAATTGTCGAAAAGGAAAGGAAGTGATGAATTTCCTTCATACATATTGAATACATCCGATACGTACTTATTCATCGACTGGCCTGTTTGATCAATAAATTCAGAATCATGATAAATCATGACCTTGTCCCCAATATTATCTTTAAGTAATTGAATTTTATCGTGCGCCCAAATATCATCTTGATCCGATAGCGCAATATATTCACCATTGCAAAGTCCGATTGCTTTTTCAAAATTTTTAGCATAACCTAAGTTTAGTTCATTTCTCATTACTCTGATCATGGTGTACATACAATCATATTCGTGTAAGATTTCCATCGTTTTATCAGAAGAAACGTCATCTACTATAATAATTTCAAGATTTGGATAAGTCTGATTAACTATTGAGTCAAGCTGTTGCCTTAAATACTTATCTCCATTGTAAGTACATACTGCAATCGAAATTAATGGAATATTCATCATTTAATTATTAAATCCTGCAAATTGAAAAATCGATTCAATCCATATAAGAGGATTAATTTCTCGAGATTTCGCCCATAGATTCCCGTCTTTATTAAGGTCAATGTATAAAAAATGTAATTAAACAGCATATCCAAAGTCTTTAAATATAGGCCTCCATACCTCCAGGTTTTTGTTCCATGCATGGCATCCGAAAGGCAGCGAATTGTTAGTGAGTTCGAAAGCCCGATCTACAGGCACTTCAAACGCAAAATATACGGCTTCCTTATATGAGGGTATCTTTAAATTTGTTTTCTTTCTGTTTACTTCTATGCTCCAAAAAACATCTTCATTAAAGTTGGCCGCAGGACTCAAAGAATATTCTTTTATTTTTTCCTGAAAGCGTTGGGTTAAATCATAAAATAGCTGTGTTCTGCGTAGGGATAAACCACCATTTCCTACTTTATACTCCCGTTGTAGGTCGGTTGGAGCAAGCGTGTTCTTTTCTTTAATATCGAATTTTCGGTGAATGTAGCTCAAAATGCGATTTTTTACTGCTTTGATCACATCAGGATATTTATGTCTGAGCCACGGAGCTCCAACATAATCTATGTTTTTTTCACACCAAAGAGTTAGGTCATCTTTAAAAACAAAAGCATCTAATTGATGGATCAGGATATACTCATAATCTAAAAATGCTTCGTAAAATTCTCCTGATAACATGAGCTTATTGTAGCCAGCAATATCTCTAAAATACGCATCATCAAAACTAATGAAGTTATTAAATGAATACTTGGTATTTAGATTTAAAGAATTCGGTTTTACACAAAAAATTGGATAGGATTTAGACAGAACTTTGAAACATTGCTGCAAGGATATTTCCTCTAAATAGCTTATTTCTTTATAAATAGGTACAATAACGGCAATCTTTTTCATAATGTGCTGAGATTTAAACTATTTCAAAAACAGTATCAAGATTTTTATAACAGTGTTCCTTTTCGTAATTGGTGTTAAAAGCGGCCAATGCATTTTCTGCCTGTTTTTTATATTCCAATTCATCTGTTAGTAGTTTCATAATATTATTTCCAAATTCAACCGGGTCATCACTTACCAAACAGCCATTGTT
Organism: Pedobacter sp. D749; assembly: GCF_019317285.1. Taxonomy (NCBI): domain Bacteria; kingdom Pseudomonadati; phylum Bacteroidota; class Sphingobacteriia; order Sphingobacteriales; family Sphingobacteriaceae; genus Pedobacter; species Pedobacter sp. D749. The sequence continues at coordinate 4,625,996 of NZ_CP079218.1, read as the reverse complement.
GGTTTTATTGATCAAGCCATCAATGCCTCTGGTATTGCAAACTATCGGTAAGCCATAAGATAGTGCCTCTACTACCTTTATTTTGGTTCCTGTGCCTGTTAGCATAGGGCATAGCGCTACTTTAGCATTTTGATAATAGGTTGATAAATCTTCGGCAAAGTTTACGGAAACAATATTAGGTGCCTTTATAGAAAGATGCTCGTTTATTTGTCCAATGATGCATATCTGTACGCTGGTTGGTAATAACGGGTATACATGGCTAAAAAACCAATTGGCAGCTTTTTGATTATGTATATTATCACTGGCCACATAAATCAGATCAAACGATTTTTCTTTAGCGGCATGAAAATTTTCTGGTTGATCAAGCATCATTGGTGCTAAAACAACCTTGTTTTTACAAAACTGACTAAAAACATACTGCTCTTCAACAGAAATGGCTAAAGCAATATCAAATAATGAAATTCTTCTGATTTCTTCTTTAAAAGATTGGCCAATATTGTTTTTTTTTTGAAGTTGAGCAGTTATAAAATCGTGTGTGTCAATTACTTTTATCGCTTTTTTTGTCAGGTCGTTATTTTCTACCAATGTTGCCCAGCTGGCATAGTTAATAAAGATATAATCGTAATCGTTGTTTTTTAAAATTTTTTTGAACACCCTCTTAAACCTTAAGGTCACCAATTCAGGGAATTGAAGCGGAAAAAACCAGGCCTTATTCTGATAGAAAAAATTTGGTAGTTTATAAAAAAGGAGATAATAGAGTATATTTTTTTTGGAAGGCTTTTTTTTAATTACATAAGTAGTATTGGCCAGGCCTGATTGCTCAAAAGCTTTAATATCTGTTTCACTCCAGCGTCCGGTAAAATACTCACTAACAAAATCAATTTCGAAATTTCTTGATTTAAAGTAATTCAACATGCTTAAAGCCCTGGTTCTGTTCCCCGCATTTTTTTTTAGCGGATTATCAGGCATAAAAAATAAAACTCTCCTCATCTAAATGTTTAGTCGTTAAAGGTCTGCATGTCAATTAAACGTCTATATAAGCCATTTTGATTCATTAACTCATTATGGCTTCCGGTTTCTACTACGCTACCTTTATCAATTACCACAATTTTATCGGCATGTTGTATTGTACTTAAACGGTGCGCAATTACAATTGAAGTACGGTTTTTCATCAAATTATTTAAAGCATCCTGAACTAATTTTTCAGATTCTGTATCTAAGGCTGAAGTAGCCTCGTCTAACAACATGATAGGCGGATTAGCCAATACAGCTCTTGCAATACACACGCGCTGTTTTTGTCCCCCAGAGAGTTTATTTCCTCTATCACCAACAAAAGATTGATAACCGTTCTCGGTATTCTCTATAAAATCGTGCGCATTTGCAATTTTTGCTGCGGCAACAACTTCTTCCATTGTGGCCTCTGGTTTAGCAAAGGCAATGTTATTAAAAATAGTATCGTTAAATAGAAAAGATTCCTGATTAACAGTTCCCATTTGTGCCCGAATGCTTTCAACAGTAAGCTCCCTATAATCGTGGCCATCAATTTTAATCGTTCCAGATTTTGGATCATGGAAACGAGGCAGCAGATCCATCAACGTGCTTTTCCCACCTCCGGATGGACCTACAAGTGCTACTGTTTGCCCTTTTTCAATGTCGAATGTTATTGAGTTAAGAATTTGTTTTTCCCCGTAACTGAATGATACATTTTGAAGGCTGATTGTATTGTTAAAATCATCAATAATTTTCGAATCTGGTTCATTAACCAACAATGGTTTAGTGTCTATCAGATCTAAAACACGTTCTCCTGCTGCAATTCCAGAATGAATTCCACTAAATGAATCTGTTAATGCTTTTGCAGGACGCATTACCTGGGAAAAAATAGCGATGTAAGCAATAAAATCTGATGCTGTTAAGGCATTTTTATCATTATGCAATATTAATGATCCACCATACCAAACGATAATAGAAATCATTAAAACACCTAAAAATTCAGATACTGGTGAGCCAAGTTGTTGGCGTCTAACCATTTTGCGTGTTAAGTTGGAGTAGTATATATTTTCCTGGTTAAATTTGTCTTTAATTCGCTCCGTTGCATTAAAGGCCTTTATGATTTTAACCCCACTTAATGCCTCATCTAAAAAGCCAATCATTTTCGCAAAAGATTCATGTGATTCTTTTGCCTGCTGCTTCAACCTTTTTACAATTTTACTGATAATAAATGCAGAAATTGGGATTACCAGTAAAGAGAATAAGGTAAGCTTTGCTGAAATATTAAATAAAAGAATAACATATACGATTAGTGTTACGGGTTCTTTAAAAACAACCTGTAATGTATTGGTAACCGTGAATTGGACCACCTGCACATCAGAGGCAACTTTAGAAATAATATCGCCTTTTCTCTCATTGTTAAAATATCCTACATGGAGATTCATCACATTATTAAAGACCCGCTTTCTAAAGTTTAGCAACGTATGAACTCTTAAATCTTCCATGTAACGCTGAGAAAAATACCTGAATAAATTGGAAAGCAATACAGAGATAACAATGATAATACAAATGTACATCAGCGTACTTTCTATAGTGTTAACCTTTATTGAATAATTCACAAAATCTCTTAACTTGCCCAATAAGCTAAATGAGGAGGCTGCTTTATCTGTTAAGCTTGGCGTTTGGCAAGCTTGCTTGTTTGCATTTAAAAGTGTTTCGAACAGCGGCGATAACAAAGCCAAGTTAAAGGTTCCGAATAGAATTGAAAGTAAGGTTGCAATAATATAAGGTATCGCAAACTTTTCAATAGGCTTCGCAAATGATAATAAACGAAAATAAGTTTTCATTAAGTATTGTATATATAACAGAACCCAGGAAGTACCTGGTCGGGAAAAAATATAATAAAATCCGAGCAAATGTACGGTTTTTCATACATATGAATAAGATCGTGAAACCCAACAAAATTAAAATTACAATTCTTGGGTTTTAGAATGGATTAAAGCGCCCTTTTAAGGGGGGATTGCGCTAACTGTGGGGATTTAATTATTTAGCCTGTATCATACTGGCTAGGCATTGTTATTACAACTTAATTTGTTATTTCAAAAATTCCTGATATAAATTCAGATACTGGTTGGCTGCAATTTCCCACGAAAATTTTTCTGCCTGGGCAATTGCTTCTTTAGCACGATTATTTTTGGCGAAATCACTCATACCTTTGTTAAATACTTCCTGCATGTGTTCAGGTTCGAAATTATCGAAGTAATAAGCAACATCTCCACCAACCTCAGGCAAAGAAGTGAATTTAGACAGAAACACAGGTTTCCCAAAATGCATGGCTTCGATTACAGGAAGACCAAAACCTTCGGCAACTGAAGGAAATAAGAAAGCATCACAGTTTTTATAGTACCAGGCTTTGTCTTCATCAGAGATTGGCCCGGTAATATGTACCCTATCCAAACAGTTATATTTTTCTGCGTCCTCTAAAATTCGTTGTTTGTGAGGTGTTTCTCTTCCGGAAATTACCAGTTCGAAATCGTTATCTTTTAATAATGCAGGTAATAAGTGAAAGCCTTTTTGTACGGAGAGCAACCCAATGGTAAATAGAAATTTCTTTCCAGGTTTAAAAGCTGGCTGATGATTTTCATCTGAAACTAATTTATCGGCCCCGTTATAAATTACACTGATTTTATTTGCTGATTCAGGGAAATATTGTTTCACATCATTTGCAACAAACTGCGATATGCATACAATTTTATCACACTGTGCTATTAGCTTGCCTAGTTTTTTTAGATATACCTGAATTCTGTGTGGCTTGCTAAACTTTAAATGCACCTTGTTCATGTCATGAACAGTCATTATTTTTTTTGCATTTACTTTACTCGGTCTTAGTCTGCAGGTTTGATCAGAAAGATGAACAACATCGAAGTCATTTTTCCCTTTAAAGAATAACCGGTCTAACCTGGATAGATAAATGAGGTCAACCAAACCATTAAAAAGGTATTGCGTGTGTTTAAAAAGATAAAATTTTAATTTAAATTTTCCTTTGTTTTCATGGATTAAGGCATCACCCAACCCTTTTCCAAACGAGAAATAGCCGCAATTGGCATCCTTCATCGAATCAAAAGTTACTAAAACGTTGGGCTTTTTCATTAAAATGTTATTTGATGCAAATATAAATAGATTTAAATTGTAGTCTACTTTACAATTTTATAATTCCGATACTCAAATAAACGTAATCCGGTTAAGTCTTCAATTTTTTGTAAAACCCTTCTGCGAAAATTCATTTTAGGGGTTTCTTTGGTTAAATCTTTTTCAAATTTCCAGTTCGCAGCCGCAATTCTTTCCTGCATTACTTTAGGATGGGTGCTTTTAAAATGGACCAATCGATCGGCATTGTGCATATCATAGGTATCCTGAACGGGATAATTTTCTTCAATCCACTCTTCCGTTTGATAAAACTGATTAAAGTTGCGCACTTTACCTTGTAATCCTTTTGGTGGTTTTACCCAGCCATAATGATAAATGTAAGCATCAATTAGCTTAACCTTAAGTTTTCTGTCGTTAATTCTGAAGCCCTGGGCATCCCGGTAAGAGTGAACTCCCGGAAGGTTTTTGATAATCCTAACCTCTCTTCTGTACCAACGCCTGGATTCGGCCAGGTAATCATAAGAGGCATAAAAATGTTTATACTTTAAGAGTAAGGCCTCAACATTGCTATTGTTAAGTTCATCTTCCATTTCTTTTTTAATCAAGGGGAGATAATCTTCATGTATGGCTTCATCACCTTGAATGTAGATCATCCAGTCGGTATCTTTCCCTATTTCAGCTAGTGCCTTATTGGTTTCATCAGCAAAAACACGACCACCTTCCCTTATACTTTCATCCCAAATGGTGTCAATTGTTTTGATTTTAGGATCAATGCTTTTAACCATTTCAGAAGTTTGGTCTGTAGAGTTTCCCAGTGCGACGATAAAATCGTCGCACAATGGCAGCACAGAAAGTATCGCCTCTTTTGCAGGGTAGTCGTTAACAATAGCATTTCTTAAAAATGTAAAACCGGTAACTTTCATTATTGGGCGCCTTGTAGCTGATAATTTTTGTTAATTTGTACAAAGATAGTTTTATTGATGAATACGCATCTATCCATTTTAAGCGAAGTAAAGGCGGGCAATTATAAGGTTTTGGCAAGAACATTAACGCTTGTTGAAAACGATATTAAACCTGCAGATTCGATTTTAAGAGATTTAGATAGTAAGGCTAACGTTCCCGTTCTGGGTATTACCGGACCTCCCGGTGCTGGCAAAAGTACTTTGGTAAATGTGGTAACCGATCATTTAGTTGCTGAGGGGAAACGCATTGCCATATTGGCGATAGATCCAACCTCTCCATTTAATTTTGGCTCTTTGCTGGGCGATCGTATCCGGATGGCGGGCCAGTTTAATAATCCGAATGTTTTTATCCGATCTTTGGCTACACGTGGTGCTTTGGGCGGCATTTCGGCAAAAACAATCGAAATGGTTGACGTTTTAAAAGCAGCTAATTTTGATCTGATTATTGTTGAAACTGTTGGAGTTGGGCAATCGGAAGTAGAAATTGCCGGATTGGCAGATAAAACTGTTGTTGTATTGGTGCCGGAATCCGGAGATGAAGTTCAGAATATCAAATCAGGGTTGATGGAAATTGCTGATTGTTTTGTGATTAATAAGGCGGATAGGGAAGGAGCAGATACTTTTGCCAATAATCTAAAAAAAATAGTTCATCAGGGGGTAAAGGCTATTCCAATTTTAAAAACTGTTGCTGATAAAAATATAGGTATCGACGAATTGTGTAAATGGATGATCAAACCAGAGGTTTTTAATGATAACCGAAGAGCTTTTTTATTTGCAGAAAAAGCATGGAAACTCATACAGCATCAAAAAATGCAGCATATCGATAAAAAAAGGCTGCGAGAAAAAGTTCAGGCAGCCTTAAAACAAGATGATTTTAATATTTATCGTTTTGCCGATGAGTTTGGTAATGGTTAACTGTTGAGATTGCCTTATTGCTAATTGTTTAACTGTAAACTGCAAATTGAATACTGCTAACTGAAATTAACTATTCATAATCTCCTCAATTTCTTCAGCTTCCAATGGAATATCGGCCATTAAATCTATATTCCCATTTGCGGTGATGAGGATATTGTTTTCTAAACGGATACCTAAGCCTTCCTCCGGAATATAGATGCCTGGTTCAACCGTAAGAATGTTCCCATTGGCAAATGGAGTATATCTTCCTGCAAAGTCATGTACATCTATGCCTAAGTGATGTGAAGTGCCGTGCATAAAATATTTTTTATAAGCTGGCCACGTTGCGGTTTGATTCTTCACGTCAGTTGTAGAAATAAGCCCGAGATTAATCAGTTGTTCTGTCATAATCTCGCCAACTTGTTCGTGGTAGGTATTCCATATAGTTCCTTCGCCAATTAATTTAATCGACGCCTTCATTACATGCAGTACGGCATTGTATACATCCTTTTGTCTTTGCGTAAACCGGCCATTAACCGGAATAGACCGGCTCATATCTGCATTATAATTGGCGTATTCTGCACCAAAATCGAAAAGTATTACGTCTCCATCTTTACAAACCTGATTATTGTCGTTATAATGGAGGATGTTTGCATTATGACCGGAAGCAATAATAGGTGTATAGGCATGACCTGTTGCGCCCTGACGGATAAATTCGTGTATAATCTCTGCTTCAATTTCATATTCCTTAACCCCAGGCTTGGTGAATTTTAATACCCTGATAAAAGCATCGCGGGTTATTGTGCACGCCTTTTTAGTTAATTCGATCTCTACATCTGATTTAACGGCACGTAAATTTCTCATAATTGGCGCCGAGCGTTCATAATGATGCAATGGATATTTTGATTTCATTTTCTCAATGAAACGAATATCGCGATAAGGAACCTCATGGGCGTACCGATCATTCTCATTTGTATTTAAATAAATATGCTCAGCATAGTTAACAATACTATGTAAAATGTTGTCAAAATCTTCTAACCAATATATTGATTGGATGCCAGAGGCGGCTTTTGCCTGTTCTTTGGTGTACTTATATCCTTCCCAAACTTTGATATAGTCGTTGGTCTGTCTTAAAAACAGGACTTCTCTGTACAAAGGATTAGGACAATCAGGATATAATAGCAGAATTGTTTGTTCCTGATCAATGCCTGATAAATAAAATAAATCCGGATTTTGCTTAAAAACGAAACTTTGGTCACCGCTCCTGGGGAATTCATCACTTGAGTTAAATATCGCTAGTGAATTGTTTTTTAAGTTGTTAGCATATTTTTTTCTATTTAAAATAAATAATGACTGATCAATGGTAGGGTATTTCATGGAAATGGTATTTTATATTGGTAATGGCCAAATGTAATAAAATGATTAGTTACGGTAAAGTTTGGAACGGAGTTTGTATAAAAGTTTGAAAATTTAAAATTTTGATTAATTTTGCCTTCACTGAAAAATTAATCAATTAAATTGTTTAACCCTTAAAAAAGAAAAAAGATTATGAATTATTCTACTTTAAAGAAAAGTGTTGCGCTTTCTTTAGTGGCATTAACAGGAGTTGCTTCTCTTGCTGTCGCTCAGGATGCTCCTGCAACCACTTCTGCTGTCAAGGTATTTGGCGGTAGAGGACAGTACAGAACTTGGTCTATTGGTGTACACGGTGGTGTTTTAATGCCAGTTGTTGCTATCGGCGGTTCTAATGACTTCAACAAATGGGATGCTAACTTAGGTTACGGTTTAAACATCCGTAAACAATTAGGTCACTCTTTCGGTTTAGAATTAAACGGAACTCGTGGTAAACTTTCAGGTAATAACGAAGGTATTACTTCATCAGTTAAAGATTTTGAAACTGAATTACAATATGCTGTAGATTTACGTGGTGTTGTAAATGTAGGTTCTATCGATTTCTTACGTCGTGAGAATTCAGTAGGTTTCTTCTTAACTGCTGGTGCTGGTTATATGGCTTATGCTCCAAAAATTACTACTAGTGCTGGTCAAACTATCGACTGGAAAGGTAGTGCTGTTGGTCCTGCTGATGACAGACATGATGCTAAAGATTACGTAAAAGGTTTCTACATTCCAGTTGGTGCTGGTGTTAAATTCAAAGTTTCTGAGCGTGTTAACTTTAACTTAGGTTACACCATGAACTTTGTTGATGCTGATAACTTAGATGGAGTTTATGCAAAAGGTCAAACTAAAGATAAATTCTCTTACGGTTATGCTGGTTTAGAATTCTCTTTAGGTTCTTCTGCTAAACCAAGTTTAGAGTGGACTAACCCATTAGCTACTATGTACGATGAGTTAAAAGATCCAACTTTACGTCAAGAAGTTGAAGCATTGAAAAACCGTGTTTCTGCTGTTGAGAAATCTGTTGAAGATTTGAAAAAAGATACTGACGGTGACGGTGTTGCTGATCAATTCGACAAATGCCCAGGAACTCCTGCTGGTACTGCTGTTGATGGTTCAGGTTGTCCACTTCCTAAAATGGTAGCTGATACAACTGCAACTAGCAATGTAACAGGTTTCGAAAAAATCGGTTTCGATTTCAACTCTTCAGTTTTAAAAACTGAGTCTTACCCTACTTTAGATAAATTATCTTCAGTGTTACGTGAAAACGGTGGTAAAGTAACTGTAAACGGTTACGCTTCAAGCGAAGGTACTGCTGCATATAACTTGAAATTATCTAAAGACAGAGCTAACTCTGTTAAAACTTACTTAGTAAACTCTGGCGTTAACGCTAGTCAAGTTGCTACTAAAGGTAATGGCGAAGCTAATCCAATTGCTTCTAACGATACTGAAGAAGGTCGTATCCAAAACCGTCGTGTTGAAACTGCTAGAAACTAGTATTTCAATATAAGATTTAAAAAAGTCCTGATGAAAATCAGGACTTTTTTTATGCCTTTTAGTTTTCTGTGTTAAGCTTTTTAGCTAAGTTTGTATCATGTACTTCTTTAGAAAAAAGGATCCAAACAGGCCAAATAATATCAATCTGAGAATTATGCATTTTATTAATGCATTGGCCATCTTAATTTTTCTTGCAGGTATCATCTACAAGCTTGTTCAGTGGCTTGCTAAATAACCCTAATTATGAAACAAATTATTAAAACAAACAGTGCTCCAGCTCCAATTGGACCATATAGCCAGGCTGTACAAGCCGGAAATTTTTTATTCGTATCGGGCCAGGTTGCCATTAATCCTGAAAATGGAGAATTAAATATTGGCAATATTGAAGAGGAGACTCACCAGGTGATGCGCAACCTTAAAGCCGTTTTGCTTGAGGCAGGTTTAACCTTTGAGAATGTAGTAAAGTCTACTATTTTCTTAAGTGATATGGGTACCTTTGCTCAGGTAAATGAAGTTTATGGACAGTATTTTACTGCTGATTTTCCAGCTCGCGAAACAGTTCAGGTTTCGGTGTTACCTAAAAACGTTAATGTTGAAATCTCTGTAATTGCCATTGTTGGTTAATTTACAGAAAACAAGAGTAAATATTTATTGCGGACATTGTTCCTTACATTAGCTTGGGAGCAATGTCTAACCTTTGCTTACATAAAAGGTTCTCCGACATACCTGTACCTTACTGAGAATGCCTCTTCTGCCCCGGGTATTTAATATATCTCAATCCAGTTGTTGCTTTTAACGGCGCATTTTTCTACTTTAAAGAGAAAATAGATCTGCATCAATTTTTTGCTTATTTGCTTTTGCTGCTACCGATCGTTATTTTTAATGCGGCTTTGCTAAAAATGTTGTTTACAAGAAATAGTAGAATACTTTGTTTAATTCGGTATTAGATACACCTGTTGAGTTTTTGAAAGGCGTTGGGCCAAGTCGTGCCGATGTTTTGAAGAAGGATCTCGCCTTATTCACTTATCAGGATATGCTTGCGCACTATCCCTTTAGGTATATAGACCGTACAAAATATTTTAAGATTAATCAGATCAATCCTGATTCGCAGTATATCCAGATTATCGGGCGTGTAATCAGTAAAAAAGTAATAGGCGATAAAAGGGCTAAGCGCATTATTGCTGTTTTTAAAGATGAAACCGGAATCATGGAACTAGTTTGGTTCCAGAGCTTAAAATGGGTTGACGATAATATTACCGTGGGCACAGCTTACGTCGCCTTTGGGAAACCAAGCATCTTTAACGGAACATTCAGTATTTCCCATCCTGAAATGGAGCTGTATCAGCGCAAACAGGTGGGAAGAGGAAATTTAACTTTGCAGCCGGTTTATAACTCAACAGAGAAGCTTAAAAAGTTTAATCTCGATTCAAAGGGTCTGCAGCGTTTAATCGCTGGCCTGTTAGATCAGATTATACCTCAGGTGCCCGAAAATTTACCACAATACATCATCGATAAATATCAGCTGCCAGATAAAAGGATGGCTTTGCTGAACATTCATTTTCCTAAAAATCAAAAAGACTTAAACGCTTCTGAAAGACGGTTAAAGTTTGAGGAGCTGTTTTTTATTCAGTTGCAGCTTCTGCATAATAAACACTTGCGTCAATTAAAATTTAAAGGTGCAACCTTTGATAAAGTTGGTGAAAAGGTGAACCGTTTTTATAAGGAATTTTTGCCGTTCGAGTTAACCAATGCTCAAAAACGTGTGGTTAAGGAAATCAGGATTGATACACAACGTGGTGTGCAAATGAACAGGCTTGTTCAGGGCGACGTGGGGAGTGGTAAAACAGCTGTTGCGTTGATGAGCATGCTTCTGGCAAATGACAACGGCTATCAGGCTTGTATGATGGCTCCGACCGAAATTTTGGCCCGTCAGCATTATGCCTCTATTACGGACCTTGTATCTGGAGACCTGGTGCGTGTTGCTATTCTTACCGGAAATACAAAAAAGAAGGAACGTACTATTTTGCACACACAACTGGAGAATGGAGAAATCGATATTTTGATTGGAACGCATGCATTGATTGAAGATAAGGTTCAGTTTAAAAATTTAGGGCTGGTTGTAATTGATGAACAACACCGTTTTGGTGTGGAACAACGTGCTAAGCTTTGGCGGAAAAATATTATCCCTCCTCATATCCTTGTGATGACGGCTACACCAATTCCACGTACTTTGGCAATGACCTTATATGGTGATCTTGATGTTTCTATTATTGATGAATTACCTGCGGGCAGAAAACCCATCGAAACAAAGCACCTTTTTGAAGGCCAACGCCTTAGAATGTTTGGTTTTATGAAGCAGGAAATTGCTAAAGGCAGGCAGGTTTATATTGTTTATCCTTTAATTAAGGAAAGCGAGAAATTAGATCTTTTACATCTCGAAGCTGGAATTGAGCAGCTGAGTTACCAATTTCCCCGACCCGATTACCAGATCAGTATTGTACATGGACAAATGCCAAATGCGGATAAACAGTTCGAAATGCAACAGTTTATTGATGGTAAAAGTCAGATTATGGTGGCTACAACTGTAATTGAAGTAGGTGTTAATGTCCCTAATGCTTCTGTAATGGTGATTGAAAATGCTGAACGGTTTGGTCTTTCACAGCTTCACCAGTTGCGTGGCAGGGTTGGCCGCGGGGCAGAACAATCTTTTTGTATCTTAATGAGTGGTAACAAACTCAGTAAGGAAGGTAAAATCCGTTTGGAAACGATGGTGCGGACCAACAACGGGTTCGAAATATCTGAAATAGACCTTCAGCTTCGTGGTCCCGGAGATATTACAGGTACACAGCAAAGCGGTGTGCTTGATCTAAAACTTGCAGATCTGGCTAAAGATCAGATAATTTTATCTGAAGCACGGAATACGGTTATTGAACTTTTTTCGGAAGATCCCCAATTAGAAAAACCTGAAAATGCTATTCTAAAGGCATATCTGCAAAAGCTGGAAAGAGGAATTTCTTTTGATAAGATAAGCTAATTTTTATTGAGTTTAATTTTCTAATATTATAATTTTCTTTTCTCTCCTTTTTACAATAAAATTCGCTATTGTATTATTTGTCTTACTTGCCGTAGTTTTGTAATGGTTTTTTTACGATTCAGCCCCTTACAATTATTATTTTACCCCCTTTTTTAAATTCTTAATATTCCTATATTGCGTGTAACCAATTATGAACTGTTTAGTTGACAAGTCTATGTCAGGCGTACCTTTCAGTAGTTTTATTTTATCATAATTAGTTGTGTGTCAGATAAGGGGATTCATAAGGTTTACGCGATTTATTGACTATCTATCAGAGGGCAACAGTTCTCTCAGGGATTGATGTAGGTAATTAACTCAATAAATCAAGTTATAATAATGCAAATACTGACAGTTCGTGATTACTCATGAATATTAAATTGTATTACAATCAATATCTAACCAAAATAAATTAAAAACTATGAAAAAAAATCTATTGAGGACTTTTGCCAGAAGTAGCATGTTTCTTGTTTGCGGTGGTTGTCTGGTCTTTTCTCCACTTGCCAGCATGTCTGCTGAAACATCATTGCATGAAAAGGAACCCTTTGATTTTTACAAAATACCCCTCCAGGATATTATTGTGAAGGGGAAGGTTACAGATGCTAAGGGCCCAATTCCAGGCGTAAGCGTGAAGTTGAAGGGAGGCACAGCAACTACAGTAACCGACGGCTCCGGAAATTTTAGCATTAAGGTGCCTGAGGATGCAACGCTGGTATTTACCTACGTAGGTTACGTAGATCAGGAGGTTCAGGTAAAGAGCCAAACCAACATTAATGTAAGGTTATCAGAGAATAACCAAAACTTATCTGAAGTAGTAGTAGTAGGATATGGAACCCAAAAAAAGGCGGTTGTATCTGGTGCGGTTGCTTCGGTTAAAGGTACTGAACTCGCTAAATCCTCATCGGTAAACTTAACCAATTCACTAGCCGGGCGCTTACCGGGTGTAACGGCTTTACAGGGGAGTGGAGAGCCTGGTTACGACGGTTCTACCATCAGAATCCGTGGGACAAACTCGCTTGGAAACAATAATGCGCTAATTGTAATTGATGGTATCCCTAACCGTGCAGGTGGTATCGAAAGGTTAAATCCAAACGATATTGAAAGTGTATCGGTATTAAAGGATGCATCTGCTGCTATTTACGGTTCGCAAGCGGCTAACGGGGTAATCTTAATTACCACTAAATTGGGTAAATCAGGAAAGCCACAGTTTTCATACGACTTTAGTTATGGCTTGCAACAGCCTACACGCATACCGAAAATGGCTAATTCCGTACAATATGCCGAAATTCTGAATGAGCTGAATATCTTTGGTTCGGATATTAATCCAAATGAATGGTCGGCTGCATGGAACAGTTTTAAATCTACCGGTTCTTATACTTCTACAACCGGAAAAACTATTAATGCCGCTTATAAAGCTGATGAGATCAGGAAGTTTGGCGATGGTTCAGATCCGCTAAGATACCCTAATACCGATTGGTTTAAAACGACTTTTCAGAACTGGTCGCCTCAGCAAAGGCATAATGTTCAGATTAACGGGGGTAGTGAAAATGTAAAATACCTGGTTTCTCTGGGCTATCTGGATCAGGATGGATATTATAAAAATTCTGCCACAGGCTACAAACAGTACGATATGCGGTTTAATCTCGAAGCAAAGTTGAGTAAATATATTACCACAACGTTAGGGGTATCGGCCAGAGAGGAAGACCGTAATTTTCCAACAGTTGGAGCTAGTGATATCTTCAGGTTTTTAATGAGGGGACGTCCAAATGAAATTGCAATATGGCCAGATGGCAAGCCCGGAAAAGATATTGAATATGGTTATAACCCGGTAGTATCTACTACAGATTTAACGGGAACTAATAAAGATGTTAGAGATTACTTTCAAACTACCGGTAAAGTAGAAATTAAAATTCCTGGCGTGGAAGGATTAAAGGTAACAGGTATAGCTGCAATAGATAAATATTCTGGCAGACAGAAAAACTGGCAATTACCCTGGACACTTTACGATTGGGATAAAAAAACTTTTCAGGCCGATGGTGTAACGCCAGTATTAACGGGTACCATAAGGTCGCAATATACCGATCCGAGGTTAAGGGAAACTGCTGGTGGGCAATTGGCCATCAACCTGACCGGAATGGTTAATTATGATAAAAAAATTGGTGATCATAATATTGGTTTGATGGCTGGGGTAACCCGCGAAAAAGTTGACAATGATGGTTTTACAGCTTTCAGAAGATATTTTATTTCACAATCTGTTCAGGAATTATTGGCTGGTGATGAACGCGAGCAATCATTAGGTAATAATCCCGGCGATCCAAACAACTTATTCAAGAGGGCACGTTTAAGTTATTTTGGAAGGGTAGGATATAACTATAAGGAAAAATACCTTGCCGAATTTTTGTGGCGTGTAGATGGTTCTTACATCTTCCCAACCGATAGGCGTTTCGGTTTCTTTCCAGGGGTATCAGTTGGCTGGCGCTTATCAGAAGAGCCTTTTTTCAAGGAAAATGTTAAGTTCGTAAACAATTTAAAACTGAGAGCATCGTATGGCCAAATGGGTGCTGAGGCATATTTCGGAGATGCGCTGCAAGAATACCAATACCTCAGTTTAATGAATTTTGGAACCTATACGTTTAACGATCTTGTTACTAAAACTTTAACAGAAGGCAAAGTACCTAATTTCAACTTTGGATGGGAAGTAGCCAATAATACCAACGTAGGTTTAGATGCATCCTTTCTAAATAATAAATTATCACTTGAATTAGATTATTTCTATAATAAACGTACAAACATTCTAATTAGCAGGGGTAGTTCAGTGCCTGAAAGCTCGGGTATTACCGATCGTTTACCACCTGTAAATCTGGGAAAGGTAAACAACAAAGGTTTTGAATTTAAATTGAGCTACAATGACCAGGTTGGTGATTTAAACTTTGGAGTGAGTGTAAACGGAGGTTATGCGAAAAATAAAATCATTTTTTGGGATGAAACCCCTGGTGCTCCTGAATGGCAGTACTCAACTGGTCGTATAACCAACTCCTGGTTAGTATACGATTATGATGGTGTTTTTAAAGATCAGGCAGAAATTAATGCCAATACATTAAATTATAGTGCGCTAACCAGCACCTTACGTCCTGGTGATATGAAGTTTAAGGATATTAATGGTGATGGTAAAATCAATGCCGATGATAAAATCCGCCTGGATAAAAACGGCACACCAACTTTTACCGGAGGTTTCAATTTAAACCTGCAATATAAAGGGTTCGATTTGTCGGTACTCGTGCAGGGCGCAACCGGTGGGATGCAGATTGTGGGTATAACCGAATCTGGCGATATTGGTAATTTCCTGGAGTGGTCATATCTAAACCGGTGGAGCATTGATAATCCAAGTTCGGTAAATCCACGTTTATCAAACCGTGGTGCTACCTATTATACCGATAGCAATAATGCATTAAACAATACTTATTGGTTGCGGAGCAATAATTACCTCAGGCTTAAAAACGTAGAGTTAGGCTATACCTTGCCAAATACACTGGTAGAAAAAGTAGGACTAAATAGTGTAAGGGTTTATGCGAACGGATTAAACCTGGCTACGCTGGATAAAATCAAGATATGGGATCCCGAATCACCAAATTCGAGTGGCCAATATTATCCACAGGCCAGGGTAATCAATTTTGGTATTAAAGCCGCTTTTTAAAGTGTAATCAAGTTTAACCGTTACAATCAAGAATATGAAAGCAATAAATAAAAATATAAAGCTCTATATATTAATTTTCACTACCATTTTTGCAGCATCCTGTAAAAAAGATTTTTTAAATGTAGAATCCCCTGGCCAGGTGCCTGCAGAATCAGTATGGAAAGATCCTGCAACTGCACAGGCATTCGTTAATGATATCTATAACGGATTGGGTGTTGGAGGTTTCTCTGAACAAATGTTGGCTTCTGTTTCAGATGAAGCCCTGTTTACCCACCCAACCCGTGGTATAGATCTGGTTAATAATGCTACAATTAATCCTTCTACATTAGGTTGGGTAGACGATACCTGGGCATATAAACAAATGTACAATCGCATCAGGGCCTGTAATATTACGATCGAAAAAATAACCAGTGGCGATAATGGTTTGAGCAGCCAATCGTTAAAAGATCAGTTATTGGGCGAGGCGTATTTTTTAAGGGCTTACTACTATCAGCAGTTATTGCGTTTCTATGGCGCTGTACCCCTTATTACAAAAGTTTATGTGTTAGATGATAACTATAACGTAAAAAGGAATACGTACGAAGAGTGTGTAAATTTTATTGTTAAAGACTGCGATGAAGCCAGCAGGTTGTTAACAGGTAAAACGTTAGATAAGGGGCGTACTACTGCAACTGCTGCATTGGCCTTAAAATCAAGGGTATTAATTTATGCTGCAAGCGACCTGCATGACAGGGCAAAACTTACTTCGAAAATTACAGGCATTGCTGCCCAAAAATTAGATTTTTTAAGTTATGCCAGTGGCAGCCAGGCAGACCGTTACCGTTTGGCACAAACAGCTGCTAAAGCCGTGATGGATCTGGGTACAGGTTATAAATTAAATCTTTCTGCGCCCGCTACGGTAACAGATGGCCAGCTAAATTATAAAAGCATTGCCATGGGTGGAGCAAGTAAGGCACCGGGAATAGATGCTACTGCAGCATCAGAACTCATTTTTGCCCGTTATTTTATCATCCAGAACAATATTAAACATGCACAGCAAAATGGCCCGAATGGTTACCATAACTGGGCAGGAAATACACCTATCGGCTTGCTGGTTGATGATTATGAGATGAAAGATGGTAGCAAATTTAGCTGGACAAATACCACACAAAAAGCTAATCCTTATCAGGATAGAGACCCTCGTTTTTATGCAACCATTTTATACGATGGTGCAGGTTGGAAACCGCGTGATAAAGCTTCGGGTGATGTTGATCCGGCTAACCAGATCCAGACCGGTATTTATGATTTAATGGATAACTCTGGCAGAATTGACTTTAAAGGTTTAGATACGCGTGCAAGCTCAATCGAAAACTGGAATGGTAGCTGGACAGGATATTATTACCATAAATTTATCGACCCGGATCCAGCTATTGTTGATGCTTCGATGTCGCAGAATGTACCGTGGCCATTCTTTAGGTATACTGAAGCGGTTTTTAATTATATCGAAGCGAGTATAGAACTTGGAGAATTAAGTAATGCTACTACCTGGTTAAACAAAATCCGTTTCAGAGCAGGTATGCCAGCTGTAACCGCTACAGATCAGGATGGACTTAGAGAGGTTTACCGTCACGAACGCCGTATTGAAATGGCTTACGAAGAACAACGTTATCATGATACCCGCAGGTGGTTAATTGCAGGTGAAACATTGGGCAGAAAAACCACTTATATTAAGGTTACTGGTAAATTTAAACTTGGCAAAACTATGTCGGCACCTTACCATTACGATAATACCGTTTACGATTATACCTACACCCCAGTTGTAGAAAATGCACAGGAAAATAGGAGTTGGAACGATAAACTTTATTTCAGGCCATTTAGCCGCGATGAAGTAAACAAAAATAACGCACTCGAACAAAACCCGGGATACTAAACGTATCATTTAAAATTTAACCCGATGGATAGTGTAAGGCTATTCATCGGGTTTTTTGTGGAATAACATTTAAGATTTATGATTTGATATTTTTACTTTTCAATAGAAAAACAAGCAATCTTAAGTCTTTGTCCATTCCAGTATTTAATTTTCAAAGCTTAATTTTGCAGATAAACTCTTCTCAGTGTCAAATTCCAACCCCATAATCGTTAAACAAGATCCATTCGCTGCCTTGCGGTATAAAGAATTTCGTTCTTACATCGGGCTGAGATTCTTTTTTACTTTTGCTTATCAAATGCAAGCTATTGTACTTGGTATCTACATTTATCATTTAACTAAGGATCCTCTTGCACTAGGATTAATTGGACTTTGCGAAGCCATTCCAGCAATAGCAATTGCACTCTATGGTGGATATATTGCAGATAAAAGTGAAAAAAGAGCACTATTGCTTAAAATATTCTCGACTGTATTTTTATGCTCGGTAACTATGCTGATCGTAACGAGCATTTACATGAAGCCCTATCTATCTAATGATTGGATTGTTAAAATTTTATATGGTATGGTTTTTTGTATTGGTCTGGCAAGAGGTTTTTTCGGTCCAGCAAACTTCTCTTTGCAGGCTTCTATTGTTCCTAAAGAGATATATCCAAATGCAAGTACCTGGAGTAGTTCCAGCTGGCAATTGGCATCAATATTAGGTCCTGCAGCAGGAGGTTTAATCTATGGTTTTTTGGGGATTACCATAACCTATATCGTGATTATTTCATTTATATTCATTTCATTAATCTGTATCTTTTTTCTAAAAGTGCACCCGCCTAAATTCCTTCCTAAAATGAGTATTGGGCAAAGCTTAACAGAAGGGATACAATTTGTGTTTAAAACCAAAATGATGGTTTGGGCGATGAGCCTGGATCTATTTTCGGTATTTTTCGGCGGTGCTGTAGCTCTGCTGCCTGTTTTCGCTAATGATATTTTAAAAGTAGGAGCCGAGGGATTAGGCTTTATGCGTGCTGCGGCCTCAACAGGCTCTGTGATTACCATGTTGGCAATGACCCGTTTTTCGCCAATGGGCAAGCCCTGGAGAAACCTGCTTATTGCTGTTACCGGATTTGGTTTAAGTATTATTTGCTACGGGCTATCTAAGAGTTTCTATTTAACGCTGTTTTTCTTGTTTCTGGAAGGGTCATTCGACAGCGTGAGTGTGATCATACGCCAAACCATCATGCAATTGCTTACGCCTGATGAGATGCGAGGAAGAGTATCAGCTGTAAATAGCATGTTTATAGGTTCGTCAAATGAAATTGGTGCTTTTGAATCTGGTTTGACCGCTAAATTAATGCGAACTGTTCCAGCGGTCGTTTTTGGTGGAAGTATGACCATAGGGATCGCATTTATTACCTGGTTAAAAACGAAGTCGTTAACCAGGCTAAGTTTGCAGGATATTAATGAGCAAACCACCAAGGCTGTTTAGTTACTAAAAGAGTTGTCAACTTTAATAGCCTTTTGCTAGAAAGTTGACAACTCTGAAATTCATGTTTAATTACTGATAAGTTCTATTTTTTTTCAAATAATTTGGGCATGCCCCAAGCTGCGCAAGGGTCGGGCTATCCGTTGCAATCTTTTTTGAAGAAAAATCAAAAAAGGATTTCCACTGCTATCCCTCATGCAAAACATATAGCAGTTAAAAAAACGTCAGTTATACATTTACCCTGGCTACCTAAACCCGATGGCACGGATGCCGATAGCGTATCATTACTCTTTTATTAATAGCTATCGGCAGGAGGAACAGCGGGACAGAACCAAACCGAAGAACTACTGGAATTGCTTTCCAAAAAACCGTGTAGAGTTGTCAACTTTAATAAGCAGTTTGTTAGAAAGTTGACAACTCTGGAATCAATAATAAATTAACTATTTATTGTGTCTTTATGGTGAAAAGCAAAAAATGGCCCTTGAAGGCACGGACCATGGCAAAAATTAAAACTTCTTATTCTTGCCCCACATGAGGTAAATAATCGAACCCAGAAATGGGGCGAAAAGAATAATGATAAACCAGAGTACTTTTACCGTAAAACCCATGCTGCTGTTTCTTGATATATGGTACAATGCGGTTAATATTAAGGCCAGCCATAATATAGCTGCTATAACAATGATAATTGCGATGTGATTGCTCTCTACTTGTGCCAGTAACATGATTAAGAATATTGTTCCTTAAGCTTCAACAATCCTTTCGCCAATTTGTTGGCGCCACATGGCCTGATATAAGCCATTTTGTGCAATTAGTTCTTCATGTTTTCCCTGCTCAATAATGTGGCCTTTCTCTAAAACATAAATTTTATCGGCATGTTTTATCGTTGATAAACGGTGCGCAATCAAAATCGTAATGTGATCGGTTAAATCTGAAACCGAACGAATGGTTTTGGTAATCTCTTCTTCCGTAATCGAATCCAGCGAAGAAGTTGCCTCATCAAAAACCAAAATATCTGGCTGACGGAGCAGCGCTCTGGCGATTGATAAACGTTGCTTTTCTCCTCCCGAAACCTTCACGCCACCTTCACCGATCAGCGAATCCAGACCTTTATCAGCCCTGGCCAATAAAGTTTGACAAGCAGCCTGATTTAATACTTTATAACATTCCTCATCTGTAGCTGTAGGGTTTACAAATAACAGGTTTTCTCTTATCGTTCCCGAAAACAGCTGTGTATCCTGTGTTACGAAACCGATTTTTTCGCGTAAGGCATCAAGATCGATATCGTTACTTGGAATACCATTATATAAAATCTCACCATCTTTTGCCGGATATAAACCCACCAATAGTTTTACCAGTGTGCTTTTTCCAGAACCCGATGGACCAACAAATGCAATGGTTTGCCCGTGATGGGTTTTAAACGAAATATTCTCTAAAGCATTTCTATTAGCTGTTAGGTGTTTGAACCCCACATTGCTAAAGGTTAAATCCTTAATTTTTGCTATAGAAGTTGGATTTTCAGGTTTTTTATCAACTGGTGTACTTAAGATCTTTTTAAAGTTACCTAACGAAACTTCAGCCTCACGCCAGGCGAGTATTACATTCCCTAATTCCTGCAAAGGACCAAAAAGAAAGAATGAATAGAATAAGAAAGAGAAATACTGTCCCGGAGAAATGGTATTGTCGAATATTAACAATAACAATACAACAATCATAGAACTTCTAACCAGGTTTACCGTAGTACCCTGAACAAAACTCATACTACGCACATACTTCACTTTTTTAAGTTCTAAACCTAAAATTTTGTAAGTGGTTTTGTTTAATCTTTCTATCTCCTGATCGGCCAGGCCTAAACTTTTAACCAGTTCGATGTTTCTTAGCGATTCGGTTGTTGAACCTGCCAAAGCCGTAGTTTCACCAACAATAGAACGTTGAATGGTTTTGATTTTGCGGCTTAAAAACCAGCTTACAAAACTGATGATCGGGATTGCAGCGAAATAAACCAATGTTACTTTGTAGCTGATCGAAACCGAATACACGATTACGAAAACCATCCCAATTAAACTTACAAAAAGCACACTGATAAACGAGGTGATAAACTTTTCGGAGTCTAAACGTACCTTTTGTAAAATACCAAGTGTTTCGCCACTGCGTTGATCTTCGAAAACCTGGTAGGGTAATTTTAAAGAATGCTGTAAACCATCTGCATACATTTTTGCCCCAACTTTTTGAACGATTACGCTGGTAAAGTAATCCTGAAAGTTCTTCGCAATACGCGATACCATTGCTGCACCGATGGCAAGGCCAATGAAACCTAAAGCGCCCCAGATATAGGTGCTTTTATCACTAAAAGATGCTCTTTTGTTGATGTATAAATCCAGAATCCTTCCGGTGAAGTAAGGGTCCATTAAAGAAAAGCCAATATTGAAACCTGCAAGCAATAACGCCAGAACCACAATCCACTTGTGGTTTTTCAGGTAGTCTAATAATAATCCCATTAAAGTTTTGTTGTTTTTAAATACAAACATAAAAAAAGGGAACGGATAAAAATCCATTCCCTTTTTTTATGACTTTAAGCTAAGATACTTAGCTAACATTTGTTTAAAATCCGTAACGTAAACCGATTTGTGCCTGCCAAGGATTACCCGATGGTATCACTAAACCGCTATTGTTGATCCGGTAATTGAACTGACGCTTAGTTGTATCGTAATTGGCTACTGCCGGAGTTATTTCTTTGCCTGCAGCGTCTTTTACTGCAGGAATTCCTAAACCGTAAATAGCCTGTGTAGCTAAGGTTTCTGAAGTACCCCAGGTTTTCTTAAATAAGTTGGCCACGTTAAACAAGTCGCCAGAAATTTCAACACTTTGTTTTTTACCTGGTCCGAATTTAAACACGTAAGCCAATCTTAAATCAATCGTACCGTAAAAACCGTTAATACCACCATTACGTTCTGCAAATGTACCTTCGTATTTTAGGATATAATCTTTTAAACTTTGGCTTGCAAGTGGATTATCCAATAATGCCTGTAAGCCATTGCGAACATTTGCAGGTGTACTTGGGTTATTTCTGTCGAAAATGAAAGCCAGATCGTTTGTAGATACGAAATCGCCGTTGGTATTACTTCCCGAAAGTAAGCTATATCTTGTACCGCCAATAGCTGAATAACGCACACCCGCTTTAATGCCATGGAATGATGGTAATGTACCATAAATAATTACCTTATTACGGAACTGACCATTAGAATAAGTCATTTTGCTTAAATTCCTTGGATCATCAACTACTGGCAAAGATAAAGTTGCAGAATTGGCTACGTTACCATTGTAAGAAGTATTGTCCTTTGCATCATTCCAGGTATAACTTGCCGTAATTTCTCCATCTTTAAAGTATTTCCAGGTACCATCAACAACAATGGCAAACTGGTTTACTTTACCCTTACTGTTTAATTCTAGCACTCTACCAAAGGTGTTAGTTGTTAAACGGCCTGCTTTCCAATCTGCTACTCCGTTTGATGGAATTGAAGGCACAAATACCCCTCTATTTCCCTCGTTTGCTAAAGTAAAGTATGGATTGGCCGCCATGTTTCTGTCTACATACATGTAGTTATTGCGGGCTAATGTTGCGTAACCGGTAATGCCGATACGTATTTTATCGTTGATTAATTTGTTGTACGATAAGTTGGCTTTATAAACCACTGGTAATTTTGCATCATCAGCATAAGTGTTTATAGTTGCCACTTGTGCGCCCGGTAATGCAGGTGCTGTAGCAGTACCGTTTCTATAGCCTGCAAAATCTGGTGTTGGGATACCATTAGTTATATCAACCGTTCCAAAATGTTTTCCATCAAAAGTAAGGTTGTTAATGGTTACGTAGTTGTTCACATCTGATCCGAAAATACCTGCTCCTAAACGAACGTAATCAGTATGTTTTTCGTTAATATCCCAGTCCAACTGGATACGTGGCTGAATTAAAAACTGTTTTAATTCATTATCAGTTCTTACACCAATCGCATCATATAACTGTTGGTTAAGTGGCGATGTTGGGTATTTGCTATAATCTAAACGTAAACCTCCCGTAAAATCTAAACCTTTACCCAATTTGGTTTGCATTTGGCCATAAATGGCTGAGTTCAATAAGTTACCGGTTACAGTAGGGTCAGCTACCAATGGTACTTCCCTGTAGTAACGGTTAGGAATTAAATTATTAAAATTTTGTACTGAAGTTTGTACGTTTCCAGCTTCTTTTGTACCTGAGTTAGTAAATTCAAACCTTCCGTTTACTTCACTGCCATACAATGATTTTGCATGGGTGTACATAATATCTATACCAAAGGTGTATTTAATTTTATCAGTATTATAATAAATATTATCAACCAACTGAAAAACGTTATTGGTAAAACCTTCCTGGCCGAAACGGTGACCGCCGATCTGGATGGCAGTAGTTACATTACTACCGTTTGATAAAGTAGAAGGAACATTATTTACAACTGCTCTTGGTATGGCGTAAGACAACTCATCGTTCTGTGTACTGGCCTGGAAAGTATATAAATGCTGTACTTTTAACTCGTTGGTAACCTTGCTGCTCACTGTAGAACGAAGTGTTGCTAACAAACTGTTGTCAACATTTTTATCGTTTCCGTAACTTTCGTAAAAGTTGATTGCAGTATTATCTGCAAGTCCAAGTGGATTTCTATCATTGGTATAATTATCCCGAACAGTTAATAAGTTCTTGTCATCAATTTGCCAGTCTAAACGCAAGAAACCAGCATCGGTTCCTCTTTTTTTGTCGAATGAACCATATTGAGGTGTATTGGCCACGCCATATTTATTTCTGGCAACAGTTAAAAAGTCTTTTAATGTTGTATTAGTAACGTTGAAACGGGCCTCATCTTCTGATGAATTGATATCGGCAATAACTAAAGGACGAGAATCTCTTTGATGATCCCAAACGGCAAAGTAATGTAATTTATCTTTTATGATTGGTCCGCCTAAGCTAAATCCATACTGGTATGTAGAGAAATCGTTCACTCTTTTGTTCCCCCTGATGTCGTATTGGCTCGCTAAAAAATCAGCTCTGTTATAAGCGAATGCACTACCTGTAACCTGGTTCGTACCTGATTTGGTTACAGCGCTAATTGTACCGCCACCGGCACGGCCTAAACTTACATCATATTGGTTGGTAACTACTTTAAACTCCCGAACACTTTCGATAGAGATGGAATATGGCGCACCGCTACGGCTTGTTGTACTTCCTGCTGAAGTAGGGTTTTTTGCCGTCATACCATCAATAGTAAAGTTGGTAGAGGAGCCCAGCTGGCCCGCAATACCACTTGCTCCCGATAGTGGAGATAAATCTGTTAAGCTCGAGAAATTACGGCCGTTTACCGGTAATAAGTTCATCGTTTTAGATGAAATCTCGGTAGATGCACCAAACTGTTGCACTTTATTTCTTAACGAAGATCCGTTAATCTCTACACCACCGAGGTTTTGAGCAGTTTCCTGCATATTAATGGCAACCTTTACTGCATCACCCTGGTTTAACATGTAGCCTATTCTGTTTTGTTCGGCGTAACCGATGTAGATGGCTTTAACCGTGTAAGGTCCGCCCAAAGGAAGTTCTTTAAAAGTGTACTCACCTTGTGCATTAGTAGAAGTTTTAGTGGTAAAACCTGTTGAGTTGTTCCGGATCTGGATGGAAACGCCTGGAATGGGTTTCTTTTGTTCATCCGTTACAATGCCCGAGATTGATGCTTGTGTGGTTTGTGCCATAGCCGAATTACTGGAATAGCATAAAAACAGCATCACTGCAATTAGTAAATTTTTAATCATGATCAGTTTTTTGATTTGTTATCTGACCGCAAAGGTGTTATTGTAGTGTTAAGCTGATGGTGATTTTATATTATGAAATGGTTTGCAAATTGTTCGATTTTCTGATTGATGTTAAATTAAAAATTTCTGATTTATTATATTTCAGGTGATGTCTTACGAAGATGTATGTGGATATTTCAGCTGGTGTCTCACATATTTGTTGTTGGATATTTCGGTTGGTGAGACACTAACTAAAAACAAACGGCCAATAAATTAATATTGACCGTTTCTGTTAAACTATTTTAGCTACTTCTTTTCACCAGCATATTTATCGCTAAATTTCTTATCCAATTGTTTATGCAGATTATCCAGGTTGATATCCCGGCCCTGAATAAAAGCCTGTTCTACTTTATTGGTGCGCATATCTAATGCATCGCCGGCAGAGATAAAAAACGTAGCATCTTTACCTGTTTCAATGCTTCCAGTGGTCTTATCTACACCCATCGCTTTTGCTGCGTTTAAGGTGATGGTAGATAGCGCTTTTTCTTTATCCAATCCCCAGGCTGTAACCGTACCCGCCATGAAAGGCAAATTGCGCTGTTGCCAGTAACCATCAATACTCAATACTACGTTTAAACCTGCATTAGCCAATACGGCAGCATTTTTATAAGGCATGTTTACATCATCATCATTGTTGTTAGGTAAGGCATGAGGCTGTTTCACCACCAGGGTAATGTTGTTGTCTTTCAGGAAATCGATGATCAGATACGCTTCATCTGCGCCGGTGATTACCGGGGTGATACCAAATTTCCTGGCGAAATTAACTGCTGCAACAATATCCTTCTGACTATCTGCCGCAATAAATAATTTCTCATTTCCCGAGAAAACCTTTTTCATCGCTTCGAAACGGGTATTGATTACTTCGGGTTTACCCATTTCAGAATAGGCTTTTGCTTCAGCAAAAAACGAAGTCAACTGCGCAATTGCAGCCTGCGTTCTTTCTGCTAACACTTCCGGCGATAACTGTGGTCTGCCGAAGCCTCCAAAGCCGCCTCTAAAACGAGGTGTAACCGGCCAGGTCATATGCATGGCATCGTCGGTTTTGAGTGCGGCATCTTCCCAGTTCCAGGCATCAAGCTGAACCACTGATGAACTGCCTGAAACGGTACCGCCCTGTGGCGTTGGCTGTGCCATTAACACACCATTACTGCGCAAGGTGGCCGGAACCTTCGAATCGGTATTGTAAGCCACGATGGAGCGGATGTGCGAATTAAAATCGCCTATTTCCTGGAAATCCAGGGTTGCTTTTACCGCTTCAATTTCTGTTAAACCTAAATTGGTGGTGGCTGCAATAAAACCCGGGTAAATATGTTTACCTGTAGCTGCAATGCGCATTACATCGTCCTGTGGTACTTGTCCGTTAGCCGTAACCGAAATAATTTTTCCGTTCCCAAAAAGGATGGTTCCGTTTTCAATCACCGTTCCATTGCCCACATGTACGGTTGCACCTGTTATGGCAATGGTTTTGCTTTGTTTTTTAGCCGGCGAAATGTTTGCCTGTGCAAAACACATCAGGCTTGTTGCCGATAAAGCCAGGCTGAGTAGATATCTGTTAGTGTGCATGTTCTTTCTCGGTTAATTCTGCTGAATAGTTTTCTAAAGTTTCGCAATTGTACAGGCGTGGTGCATCACCCATTGGACGTTGGGTACGGCCACCTTTACTTTTGTTCTCTAACATCTTTTGGATCAGACGTGCTTTTTCTGCTTGTTGTGTTTTAATTACCTGCATGTCTTTATCAATATCCCAGTAGGCAATACCGTCTACAAAAGTTTTTTCCGCCCTGGCATAAATAGAAAGCGGATTGGCTGTCCAGATCACCACATCGGCATCTTTGCCTGCTTTTAAGCTACCCACTTTGTCGTCAATATGCAGCATCCTTGCCGGATTAAGCGTTACAAATTTCAGGGCATCTTCTTCAGGTACATTACCGTATAAAACTGATTTGCCCGCTTCCTGGTTTAAGTGACGGGCCATTTCTGCATCATCAGAATTAAAAGCAGTGGTTACACCAACATTGTGCATAATTTTTCCGTTGTAAGGAATAGCCTCAGCTACTTCGTTTTTATAAGCCCACCAATCAGAAAAGGTCGAGCCTGCAATGCCATGCGCTTTCATTTTATCGGCCACTTTATAACCTTCTAAAATGTGCGTAAAGGTGTTGATCTTGAAACCCAAACTATCAGCTACATGAATTAACATGTTAATTTCGCTTTGTACATAAGAGTGGCAGGTAATGAAACGTTTGTTATTCAAAATTTCTACAATGGCATCAAGTTCAAGGTCTTTACGTACGCTGTTTCCTTTTACCGAAAGCGCTTTGGCATATTCTTTTGCCCGGGTAAATTCATCCACAAAAGTTTGCTCAACACCCATACGCGTAACCGGGAAACGGGCGCCGGTACCAAAATTACTCTGTTTAACATTTTCGCCAAGCGCAAATTTGATAAACCCATCGGCACCTGCAAATTTCAGTTCCTCTGGCGATTTACCCCAACGTAATTTAATCAATTGCGACTGGCCACCAATCGGGTTTGCTGAACCGTGTAAAATATGAGAAGTGGTTACACCGCCAGCCAGTTGACGGTAAATGTTTACGTCTTCTGAGTTGATGATGTCGGCAACACGTACTTCGGCAGAAACCGATTGTGCACCTTCATTGATTCCTCCGGAGCCGGCAATATGCGAGTGCTCGTCGATAATGCCTGCGGTAACATGTTTACCAGTAGCATCAATCACTTTTGCGCCGCTAGCCGAAAGGTTTTTACCAACCGCTTTAATCTTTCCGTTTTCTAAAAGTACATCCGCATTTTGAAGGATGCCGTCTTTTTCGTTCGTCCAAACGGTGCCGTTTTTAATCAGTACTGTTTCTTGTTTAGGGAGCTCGGTACTACCGAAGGCCGAGAAAGGATAAATGACCGGTCCCAAGGCCAAAGTAGCTTTAGGCTCCTCTTTTTTAGGTGTTTCTTTCGCTGCTTCTTTATAGGTTGCGGTAAATTTACCTGTAGCACCATCAGCCAATGCCGATTCGCCTTTTAAGGTAACCGGATTTGCCGAAGTGATGTAACCACTTAAACGGATATCGCCTATCGGATTTTTCTTTAAGTTGAAATTGATGCTTACCCAATCGCCATTTCTGGTAAAGGTGGCCGTAGTTTTTACGCTATCTGCACCAGCTCTTTCAACTACCGCGGTAGATCCGCCACCAGTGCCGGTAATTTTTAAGGTTAAAGCGCCAACACCATCAACATTTAAATTGTAAGTGCCACGTACATCGCTTACATCCATCTTATTTACGATGAAACGTTTGCCCTGTACCCAGTTTTCGAAAATGATGTTTCCGTTTTTGAACAGGTTATCAGATGAGATTAAAAAGTTAGCAACTTTTCCTTTTTCCAGGGAACCAACTTTATCGCTGATGCCCAAAAGCGAGGCAGGGATTTCAGTAACCGATTGTAATGCTTGTTTTTCAGTTAAACCATTTTCTATCGCTGTGCGGATGTTCGCCCAAAAATCGCGGCTGTTTTCTAATCCAAATGCTGTCAAGGCAAATTTAATTCCCGCTTTTTCCAATGCTGCGGGATTGGTTGGCGCCAGTTCCCAGCCTTTCATTTGTGATAAGGTTATATTTCTGGCTTCTGCCGGATCTTCCACATCATAAGCTTTAGGGAAAGTTAAGGGAATGATCAAACTTGCTCCGGTAGCTTTAACTTCATTAATGCGCTGGTATTCATCGCCGGTAGATTTAATGATGTATTTCTTGCCGAATTCTTTCCCGATTTTATCGGCACGCAGAATGTTTTGCCAGCCATCAACTTCAAAAATCTGTGGCATGGCTTGTTGTTTGGCAAATTCATCCAGCGAGATATTATATTCATCTTTTTGTTTGCCATACCATTGTGCATCGTAGTAGGTTTGGCGTAATAAGGCAATAGAACCCATTAACGAAGTCGGGTAATCGTTTGATGAACTTCCTTTGTTAAATGAATAGTTTGCTGCGGTCTGGTCCTTTAAAAATACGCTATTGTCGGCGCCCTCGTTTAAAGTTACCACAGCAGAAACTCCACGTGCAATACCGTCGCGGTTAATTACATTTACACTCCCGAAACCAACTTTGCGTAATTCATCCGCTTTTTTGCTGTCGGTAGAAAAGATGCTTTTTACATAAGTTTCTGGCCTGATGGATTCATTCCAGCCATATGCACCTTTTTTGGTGGATACAAAAATAGATTGACGCTGACCGCCGAAACTGCGTTGCTGTGCAGGTGCCTCGGCCAGACCATAACTCGTAAAAGCATCAACCAGTGATGGATAAATAAATTTTCCTTTTAAATCAATCACCACATAACCTTTGGGCACAGTTAAGCCTGCTCCAATAGCCTGAATGGTTTGTCCTTTAATTAAAAGGGTTGCATTTGTTAAGGTTTGATTGGCATTTACTACTATCGTTGCATTGGTGAAGGCAAACATTCCTGGTCTGGTATCAAAAGAGCCGTTAACAGGGAAGGAGGTTTGCTGTGCAAACAGAAATGTAGCAGAAAATACCAGCCAAATGACAGGTAAAATTTTCTTCATAATAAGTTTAGGTTTTAATTTGTTTAAAACTAATATAAATAAGCGTTCAATCTGTTGAATATCCTATTTTTTACAATTAATGTCTATTTTTGAATCATAGAAATTTATTAATATGAACGATATTTTAAAAAGTGCCCACTCTGGGTGGCGCTATGTGGTTTTTCTTTTGCTAATTATTGCCGTTGTTAAGGCATTGTCTGGCTGGTTTGGCAATAAAACCTATACGGAAGGCGATAGAAAGCTAAATGTTTTCGCTTTAATCAGTGCACACATTCAATTGTTAATTGGTTTGGTGCTTTATTTTAGCGAAGGCTGGTATAAGTTGAGCAGTGCGGGTGCACCAGCGGTGCGTTATTTTAAAATGGAGCACATCACGATGATGGTCGTTGCAATTATTTTAATCACAGTAGGTAATGCAAAGTCGAAAAAGTTAACTGAAGCTGTTGCCAAACATCGTGCCATCGCTATTTTCTTCGGATTAGCGCTAATTTTAATTATTATAGCTATTCTATTAATGGTTAAGGCCGTTCCCGGAAGATCGTTTTTTGGAGTTTCTTAAAAGGATATTCTTGCAATTAATATAAGATCCTGCTTTAAAAGAGCGGGATTTTTTTATTCGTTTTTTTACCACAAAGTACACAGAGGAAGGCCACGAAGACCGCTGAGTCGTCATTGGTGGTGAAGCTCCCCCGAACCGTCATTTCGAGCGAAGTGCAACGCAGCCCAGGAATCTGTCTCGAGATAGATCTCTCCATTTCGCTGCGCTTCAGTCGAGATGACGATCGTTTATTAAAACGTGAAGATTAAACCTTTGCGTACTATGTGCCTCCCTTAGCACACTTCGAGGTTAAAAATTACAATACTCAAAAGTATTATTCTCTCAAGAAAATTAACCGTTCGCTCAATTATTTTCATAAATATTTCGGTTTTTCAAAATTCTTTATATTTTTGTGGCTCATGATCAACAATATACATACATGGC
The DNA here is from genome assembly GCF_019317285.1 of Pedobacter sp. D749. Classification (NCBI taxonomy): domain Bacteria; kingdom Pseudomonadati; phylum Bacteroidota; class Sphingobacteriia; order Sphingobacteriales; family Sphingobacteriaceae; genus Pedobacter; species Pedobacter sp. D749. The sequence goes on along the minus strand of NZ_CP079218.1, from coordinate 4,595,556 downwards.
TTTGGCAAAGTAATTCGAATGAATTGCGCTGGCTGCGTATGAACAAAATATAGTTTATCAACCTAAACCTTATTAAAGAACCATTAAAGCCCGGCGTAGAACCACACGCCGGGCTTTTTATTGTTGAAAAAATACGAGAATGCAAACCATAAGCCTTACACCATTTTACCTTTATCATGTATAAAATAAATACGACCTACAAAAAAATGCTTGCCGATACCACTACGCCAGTGAGCATTTATTTACGCTTACGTGATGTGTATCCGAACAGCATCTTGTTGGAGAGTTCAGATTACCACAGTAGAGAAAACTCCATGAGTTTTGTTTGTGCCGATCCTGTTGCCGGAATTATCTTAAAGGGATCACGGTTGGAAACCTATTTCCCCGATGGAGCAGTAGAAATTACCGAGAGTAAAAACCTGATTGATGAAATAGCTGATTTTAAGGATAAGTTTAAGGAAACTGAACTGCCCGAAATCAAGTTTATCTCGAGCGGATTATTCGGTTATTTTACCTGGAACGCCGTACAGCATTTTGAAGATATCAAGTTTACTTCCGCAACCCCTGAAGGTGAAGAGATTCCGGAGATGCAGTACCACTTGTACCGTTATATCATTGCCATCGATCACTTCAAAAACGAAATTACGCTGTTCAAAAATACTTTCGAAGGAGAAGAAGAAGGTGGACTTGAAAAAATGGAATACCTGATCCAGAATAAAAATTATCCCGAATATAAGTTCCAACTGCGTGGTGAGGAAAGTTCGAATTTAACCGATCAGGGTTTTATGGATTTGGTGGAGAAACTTCAAAAGCACATTTACCGGGGTGATGTTTTTCAGATTGTACCTTCAAGAGCATTTAAACAAGCATTTTCTGGCGATGAATTTAATGTGTACCGTTGCCTGCGTTCGATAAACCCATCGCCTTACCTGTTTTACTTTGATTACGGTAATTTTAAATTATTTGGCTCTTCACCGGAGGCACAGATTACCATCAAAAACAATTCAGCTAACATTTTCCCCATCGCAGGAACCTTTAAACGTAGTGGAAACGACATTGAAGATGCCGAACAGGCCCGAAAATTAGAGCAAGACCCGAAAGAAAGTGCCGAACATGTCATGCTGGTTGATTTGGCCAGAAACGATTTAAGCCGACACTGTAACCGTGTTGAAGTAAAATCTTTTAAAGAAGTGCAGTACTATTCGCACCTGATCCACCTGGTGAGTAAAGTAAGTGGTCATTTGCAGGAAAATGTAAGTGCTTTTAAAGTCGTTGCCGATACCTATCCGGCAGGAACTTTAAGTGGTGCGCCAAAATACAAAGCCATGCAGTTGATTGATGAAAACGAAAAACTGGGCAGGAATTTTTATGCCGGTGCCATTGGTTTTATGGGTTTCAATGATGATTTTAACCACGCCATCATGATCAGGACGTTTATGAGCAAAAATAATGAACTGCATTACCGTGCAGGGGCTGGTATTGTAGCCGATTCTGTTCCTGAAAATGAGATGCAGGAAGTAAATAATAAAATTGCCGCATTGCGTAAAGCGTTGCAGATGGCAGAGGGGATTTAGTGAAGATGTAAAATGGATGATGTGAGATGGATGATGTAAATAAGGACAAAATATAATGGAAAATATAGATAAAAAAACCGTTTTAGTAATTGATAACTACGATAGTTTTACCTACAACCTGGTGCATTTAATTAACGAAGTAGGTTACGAAGCCGAAGTTTGGAGAAACGACAAATTCGAGCTGGCCGATGTAGAAAAGTATGACAAAATTTTACTTTCGCCGGGTCCGGGTATTCCGGAAGAGGCGGGCTTGTTATTGGATGTAATCAAAACCTATGCGCCAACTAAAAGTATTTTTGGCGTATGTTTAGGTCAACAGGCCATTGCCGAAGTTTTTGGAGGCACTTTATTGAACTTAGGCAGGCCAATGCACGGAATAGCTACACCGATAACCGTTGTAGATGGCGATGAGCCTTTATTTTGGGAATGCCCGCAAACTATAAATGTTGGTCGCTACCATAGCTGGGTAGTGAGTAAAGATAATTTCCCTTCATGTTTAAAAATTACGGCCAGAGATCATAAAAACGAAATCATGGCGTTAAGACATGAAACGTTTGATGTACGCGGTGTACAGTTTCATCCCGAAAGTGTATTAACGGAACATGGCAAACAGATGATGGAGAATTGGCTAACGTCGACTCCTTAGCGCTTTATTCATCCGGTCGTCATTCTGAACTTGATTCAGGATTTTACTGGGATGAGTTAACTTTTAGATGGTGAAACAAATCCGATAGCTATCGGGTCAGCATGAAAAATTATTAAAATGAACATATTAGATAAAATCGTATTACGTAAGAAAGAAGAAATTGCTGCTGCAAAAGCTTTGGTTTCTGTTCAGGATTTAGAAAATTCGTTGCATTTTAACCGAACGCCTTATTCTTTTAAGGAGTTTCTATTGGCTGAAGACCGTACGGGGATTATTGCAGAGTTTAAGCGCCGCTCGCCATCAAAAGGTTTAATTAACGGAATTGCCGATGTTGCAGAGGTAACTCAGGCTTACAACGCTGCAGGCGCATCTGCACTTTCGGTATTAACGGATGTAGATTTTTTTGGTGGTAAAACCGATGATATTCTGGCTGCCCGGGCGGCAAATAATATTCCGATTTTAAGAAAGGATTTTATGATCGATGAATACCAGATCCTGGAAGCAAAAGCCTGGGGTGCTGATATTATTCTGCTGATCGCTTCAATTTTAACCCCTCAGCAAATTAACGATTTTGGGAAATTTGCCAAAGGCTTAGGCTTGAATGTGCTTTTAGAAGTGCATAACCTGGAAGAGTTGGAGCGAAGCATTTGCCCGAACCTCGATGCTATTGGTGTAAATAATAGAAACCTTACCGACTTTACGGTCGATATCCAGACTTCCTTCGGACTGGTGAACAAAATCCCGGATGAGTTTTTAAAGATCTCAGAAAGCGCCATCAGTAATCCGCAAACGATTAAAGAGTTAAGAAATGCAGGGTTTAATGGGTTTTTAATTGGAGAGAATTTTATGAAAACGGATAATCCTGGTGTTGCTATTAAAGAATTTGTAGCGCAGATATAGTCTCGTTAAACCTCGCAGTTTTCCAAAACCTGCGAGGTTTATATTGCACTTTGCCTCTAAACTAAGCGCTCCAGTCTTTTGTTAAATAAACCTGATAAAGCGGAAAACCCACAGCGAGGTACGAGCGAGGATTGAAGCGATAGCAGGATTTTTGCAACCGAAATGCACAGATCGCTGTTTTCCTAAAAAAAATATTTTGACCACCTAAGTCACCTGAGGGTATTTTGGTGTTGTGATTGGTCGTATTGTCATCAGTTATGCTTTCATAGCAATGATCGGTACTTTTCGCTACAGGGCTTTAAAATTTTTATTGCATCAACATGGTTTGTTAATGGATTTACACATTCGCAAATTTCGTATATTTGCCTAATTACATGGGAAAACAAAAAACATATGATACTGCCGTAGTGCAGGAACGGGCAATTTTAGTTGGAGTGGTTACACCTGGCGAAAAAGAAGCCCAAACAAAAGAATATTTAGATGAGCTGGCCTTTTTGGTTGATACAGCAGGAGGGAAGGTAGAGAAGGTTTTTACGCAAAAAATGCTTAAGCCAGAGCGTGCCACATTTGTGGGTACAGGTAAGCTGGAAGAAATTAAAGCGTACGTAAAATCGGAAGAAATTGACGTAGTAGTTTTTGACGACGAATTATCGCCGTCGCAATTGCGTAATATCGACCGTGAGCTTGGGGTTAAGGTTTTAGATAGAAGTAATTTAATTCTTGATATTTTTGCCAACAGGGCACAAACTGCGCAGGCAAAAACGCAGGTAGAGCTGGCACAATTGCAATATGTTCTGCCGCGTTTAACGGGTATGTGGACCCACCTGGAACGCCAGAAAGGTGGTATCGGGATGCGTGGTCCGGGTGAGACGCAGATAGAAAGTGACAGAAGGATTATTTTAAATAAAATCTCTTTGTTAAAAGAGCGTTTAAGGAATATCGACCGGCAAAACGAAACGCAGCGCAAAAATCGTGGTCAGTTGATTAGGGTGGCCTTGGTTGGTTATACCAACGTGGGTAAATCTACCATCATGAACATGCTGTCGAAATCGGAAGTATTTGCAGAAAATAAATTGTTTGCCACTTTAGATACGACAGTTCGTAAAGTAGTGATCGAGAATTTGCCTTTTTTACTTTCTGATACCGTTGGGTTTATCCGCAAGCTGCCTCATCATTTGGTAGAATGTTTTAAATCTACGTTAGATGAAGTGCGTGAAGCTGATTTGCTGATTCATGTGGTTGATGTATCGCATCCAAACTTCGAAGATCAGATCAATACGGTTAACGAAACCCTAAAAGATATCGGGGCAATTGATAAAGACATTATTTTAGTTTTCAATAAAATCGATGCTTATGTTTCGCCAGAGGTCGACAATGAAGAGGATGATGGCAAGCTTACTTTAGAAGACTTCAAAAAAAGCTGGATGAGCCATGATAAAGTGCCGGTTTTGTTTATATCGGCTACAGAAAAAGAAAACCTGGAAGAGTTTAAAACATTATTGTACGATAAGGTTAAAGCTGCGCATGTAGCGAGGTATCCGTATGATAGCAATTTGTTATATTAGATTAAATTCCGTCAATATATTGCGGAAATAAGTCTTACAGCTTTAAATATAAGCCTCAGTTTGATGATATTTAGATGTTTCTAGGTGTTTTTAACTTAGAATCGTCACCCTGAATTTATTTCAGGGTCTATTTGCAGTTGATATGCTGAAATGAATTCAGCAGGACGATCGCCCTAGAATAATATTAATCGAACTCGGGTTGTGGGTTCAACAGTTTTACATTTTTAGAATATTTATTATTGATATCATTTAATATTAGCAGACTATTGATGGTCTGATAATTGATTATTGGCTATTGATAATTTTAAAACCTTATCATTTAATATTATCTACCTTGTATGGTCTGATAATTGATAATTGGTAATTGATAATTATAACACTATGGAAAGTAAACGTCAGCAGAAATTTGCAGGAGTATTACAAGAGGAGTTGGCACAGGTTTTTCAGCGCGAAGGTGCTGCATTTTTGCCTAATACATTGGTAACCATTACCCGCGTAAGGGTTTCGCCAGATCTGGCCGTAGCCAAAGTTTACCTGAGTTTTTTTAACACCAGTAATACCTCACTTTCAATCAATACCGTTAATTCGCATGCCGGAGAGATCAGATATAAATTGGGAAGCAGAATCCGTCACCAGGTAAGAGTGGTGCCAGAACTTACTTTCTTTGTGGATGATACCAATGAGTATGTTGAGCGCATGGATCATCTTTTTGATAAAATTGCCAAAGAGCCCCGACAAAAAGACGAAGACAGCGAATAATTTTTTGTGAGGAAGCTAAGGGAACCCGTTAATTTCTTCACACACTTTATCCCGGCATTAATTGCAATTCCGGCCGGCTATATGTTGCTTCAGAAATGCAATACGCCTGTTGAATATACCGCTGCCTGGATTTATAGCATTGGCACCTTTATCCTTTTTGGTGTAAGCGCCATGTACCATGGTTATCCGGCTAGTGATTATGGTGTGCGCTTTTGGCAAAAATTTGATCATTGCTGCATTTACCTGATGATAGCAGGCTCTTATACGCCAACTGCTTTACTGGTTTTTGATGGCTGGCTGCGGTGGAGTTTGTTCGCCATTGTATGGATTATTGCCATTATAGGTTGTCTGCTCAAAATCTTCAACCGGTTAAAAAGTACAGCCATATCTTTATCCATTTATATCTTAATGGGTTGTTTGATTGTTCCTTTGCTACAGAAAATGCTTGGGACTTTGCCTATCGGTGCAATTTTCTGGTTATTGCTTGGAGGCATTTTTTATATTGGCGGAACTTATTATTATGCAAAGGATAAACAGCTTTCCAGGTGGATGCACAGTCATGAATTATGGCACCTGTTTGTAATCGGCGGTGCTTTATCGCACTACATTTATAATTTCGTATATATCTTTAAATAATTTCAGATGCAAACTTTCGAGCAGGTTATTCAATCAAATGCTGTATTGATCCAAAAAGTTGTTGATTTTGATGTAAAACACGATCGGCTTCTGCCTTTGGATTTTACAGTGGCCAATACGGAATTAACAGACGAAATTTTAGATGATACCGACCTGTTTTCTAATTGGGTAAATGAAAAGCTGGCTAAAAACAATTCCCGTTACGGAATTGGTGGATACAACGAACACCGCACTATTTATTCGAGAAGCGCACATTTTGATACTGAAGAAGAACCCCGCAGGTTACATTTAGGTGTAGATATCTGGGGGCAGGCAGGAACGCCAATCTACAATTTTTACGATGCAACTGTGCAAAGTTTTGCCAATAACAGCAACTTTGGTGATTATGGCGCAACCATTATTTTAGCTTATGAAATAGATGGTTTTAAATTTAATGCATTATACGGGCATTTAAGTTTGGATTCGTTAAATGGTCTTAAGGAAGGTAAATTCATTCCTGCCGGGGCAAAAATTGCAACTTTGGGAACAAAGGAAGAAAATGGTTACTGGCCGCCACACCTTCATTTTCAATTGATCGAAAATATGGAAGGATTAAAAGGAGATTTTCCGGGCGTTTGTAAGTTTAGCGAAAGGGAAAAGTATTTAGCCAATTGCCCTGATCCGAATTTAATTTTAAGGAATACTTTTTATTAGTTTTTAACCACAAATATATTATAGATCTCTCCATTCCGCTACGCTGCAGTCGAGATGACGTCTCTGTGATAAAGTTATCGATGATTTATTCCGCGTTTCTGTGCTTCCGTGGCAATATGATGTTAGAAAATTTAACCACGAAGAACACAAAGTGGAAGGCACTGAGGCCACAGAGAGATTTGTTTGTGATGATGTGCTGCGAGGATCGTCAATGCTGAGAAGGCTTTTTCAACCGACAGCTTGTTCCGATTTTGGGGTAGCTATCTTACAACGATAGCCACCAGCTCGCGCTTTAAGGTTTCCGACTGCGCGGGATGACGATTTTACTATTTAAATTAATTTCTCATTTTCTCTGTGAAAAACTCGGTGTTCCTCTGTGGTAAAATGCTTTCAGCTTTTTTTAGTAAATTAGTACAATGAAACACCTGTTCACCATTAGTTTACTTTTCTGCTGTTCATGGGCCATTGGCCAGGTTCAGTTTAAATCTGGTAAAAGTGGTTTTACAAACTTCTTAAGAGAAAATACCATTTATCCCCAGTTTTCTAAAGATAATTGTATTCAGGGAACGGTAAACGTAAGTTTTAAGCTTAATGCACAAGGCAAGGTTTATTTTTCAAAAGTGAGCAAAGGAATACTGTCTGACCTGGACGAGGAGGCCCTGCGTTTGGTACGTTTAAGCAGTGGTAAATGGCAGGTTCCGGCGGGTTACGATACAACAGTTTCGATTATAGCACCCGTAAATTTTGTGCTATCGGGTTACAATTGTGAAGGAAAATCAAGCGAAGCCATTCAGGAAGCAATCCGCACTTATCTGGCTGAAGAAGGTTTAACCAACTCTGTAATTAACTTCTATAAAAATATCGATCAGGCAAAACCTGGGCAGGAAGCTCAGATTATTGCCATTAAAAACCAGCTGGGCATTGATGATGAGTATCTGAGCGACCGAATAGAAATGGCACTAAAGAAAATTAAACAAGGCGACAATCAAGGTGCCTGTGAGGATTTTTTATTTGTTAAATATATGGGAAGTAAAATGGCTGATGATTATTTAGCAAAGTATTGTAAGTAAATGAAAAACGCCAGCAGATTTTTTGCCTTATTGGATATGATCAGTATCCTGTTGCTTGCTAAACAGTTTTGGCAGATTTTAACACACCTGAACGAAATACCTGATCAGATTCTTTCGCAGGCCAAAGTTATTTTACTGTTGCCTTTGTTTGTATCGCTTTTTGTATCGGCAGCAGGTTTAATCTTATTTAAGAAATTCGGTTTTATTACCTATTATATTCAGTTTCCATTCCGTTTGGTGGTATGGGTATTTTCTATTGGCTTTATTACTTATTTACCCGAAGTGTTAAACCTTGGCGAAAGATGGTTTGATATTTTATTTCGGATCTGTTTCATTGCTGAATTCTTCAGGTTGTATTTTACCATTAAAATTCATCGCTCATCCTTCTGAAGCCTTTGGTAAAACCACTGTTATGGCTGCCGGGAGAATTTTTGCTTCAACAGTATTTACGCTGCCAATGTATTCTCCATCAACCTGGAAGTGAGCTTTGTGTTTTGAGGAAATCTTAACCTCAGCGGTTTGAAACACTTCTATCTTTTTTGGATTAAAGGGCAATTTGGTAATCCATATTTTTAATATTTCAAGATAGGAGTAATCTTTTACCAAAACCACTTCGAAAAGATCGTCGTCTAATTTCCCGTCTGGGTTTATCTTTAATCCCGAGCCATACATGGTTGCGTTGGCAATGGCTACCATGGCTGCTTTAGAGGTAATGGTTTCGTTTTTAAGTTTCAACTGCACCTCCATTCTGCTGTGGTTCCATAAGGCATGCCAGGTGGCTTTTGCATAACCCCACATGCCACGTTCGGGCAGGGTATCAAATTTCTTCACCAGGTAGGCATTAAAACCTAAATCGGACAAATGAATACAGATTTCATCGTTAAGTTTAACCACATGGATTTTTTGCAAACGGCCTTCATCTAAAATGGCTAAAGCCAGTTCAATATCAGTTGGTATGCCTAATTCTTTGGCCATCCCATTAGCAGAACCAGCAGGGATAATACCAATGGGAGTTTCGGTATGTAACAGACATTCAGCTACCAGTTTTAAGGTGCCGTCGCCACCAACTGCTACCACACGATCTGCTTTTGAACTTTTAATCCGCTCCTTTATCTTTTCTAAAGAGCAGTCTTTTGGTAGTTCAAAAAGATCGGTTTCTGTGTTTTTTGATTCGAAATAGGTAGAAATTACTTCCTTCAAGTTAATATCATGACTGCCTGAGCCCGGGTTGATGATGAATAATAATTTCATGTGTTACCTAATGGTTTATACATCAACAAACAACTTTTGGTAAACTCTGTTTTAATACAGATGAATAAATCTGTTAGTGTTAAAGTATATCACGGTTATGGCCACACGCACAATTTGGTTGTTTATGGTCATGTTTTTAAACGCAAGGCAAAAACAAAGCAGGTTTACAGCAATAATTTGTTTGTTAACATTGTACATCTTTTAAAGCTCTTTATCCTAAAACCTTATGCTTTTGTTGAGGTGCGTTTGCAATTTTTTGATCAGGTTGTTTACAATAAAACCGAAGGAGATGGCTTTTTTAAGTTCGAATGGAAAGCCCGGCACGATGTGCCTGCAGGCTGGCATTTTGTAAAAGTGGAAGTTGTTGATAAAGACGGAACAGTTTTAAGTGCCGGAGAAGGCAAGGTATATGTGCCACACATTACGCAATATGCTTTTATTTCTGACGTGGATGATACCGTGATGATTTCTCATTCTGCAACTATTGGAAGAAGGCTGAGAGAGTTATTTATCAAAAATCCACATACCCGTAAAACCTTTCCGGATGCAGCCACCCACTACCAGCAATTGGCCCTGTCGCATACCGATGCAAATCAGCCCAATCCTTTTTTTTATGTAAGCAGCAGCGAATGGAACCTATATGATTATCTGGTCGAGACTTTCAGGTTTAATAAACTGCCAAATGGTGCTTTCCTTTTAAATACCTTAAAACGATGGAAAGATTTAGTTAGAACAGGTAAAACGGGGCATGAGGGCAAATTGTTGAGGGTAATGCGGATTTTAGATGCCTTTCCGAATCAGAAGTTTGTGTTTTTTGGTGATAACTCGCAGCAGGACCCAACAATTTATTCCACAATAGTGGAGAAATATCCTAAAAATATCGAAGCAGTCTATATCCGTAATATACGTCCTGAAAAAGAATTAGAAACCAAACAATTGCTTAAAAAAGTGGAAGATAAAGGGGTGAGTGCGTGTTTATTTAATAATAGTGAGGAAGCGATTGAACATTCTAAATCCATAGGGCTTATCCGGTAGTTTTTGGAGCGCAATTATTGTGCTCTTCGGTCGCGGTAGTCCCGCTTTCCTTCCTGCCCCGATGAAATATCGTGGGCGTCCATTCAATCGGGGCTAAGCACAATGTTTTTTGCCAATGGGAACAGGCCAAAGTTCAATAAACCTGACAGGAGCGGGCACCGAACGCAGAGCGGTAAAGCGGATGGCAGGACTTTCGGATCCGATAAACACAGAATCCTGCTTTTCAAAAGAATGATAGAGTAATAGAACGAAATGTAAATTTCGAGGGGCCGAAGCAATCTTATATATTAATTGACGATTGAGATTGCTTCGTCGGCTGAAAAGCCTTCTCGCAATGACGAATAAGTTGTGGAAATGACGGAATTACCTGGATTTATTCAGATTAAGAAATCGATTTCCCAAACGGTGTAAAAGCTAAATTCATCAACTTAAAATGCTGGCGTCCGAATGGAATACCAACAATGGTAATGCAAAGCAGGATTCCAAAAAACAAGTGGGTTAAGGCTATCCAGAAACCACCGCATAAAATCCAGATCAAATTCATGATGGTAGACAGGCAGCCCGTATTCGAAGATGTATCGGTTATTTTAACGCCAAAAGGAGCCAGGCCTACGATGGCAAATTTAAAACATTGAATGCCAAAAGGAATTCCTACAATGGTTAGGCAAAGGATTAAGCCTCCGATAATGTATTCGAAAAAAATAAAGATGCCGCCAAAAATAATCCAGATAATATTGCCTAAAAAGTTCATTGTGTTTTTAGTTTAAGATTTAATACGGAGAATTTTGTTACAGTCTGTTAATGCTTTCTGCTTGTTTTCTTCGTAATTTAGAATCACACACAAAAGAAACACAACATGAAAAAAATTATTCTTGCTGCGGCATTCGTCGCTTGCTTTGGACTGTCCCGTGCCAAAGCCCAAAATGTAAATGGCGTGAAATTGACCGATATCCATGTGGATTATATTCAGATCAGGGCAACAAAGAGTTTTTTAGCAGACAAACAATGGATCGCGTTGGAGTACGGGCAAAAGGTTGGCGATTATAGCGAACAATACATCAGGGATGACAATGATAAAAAACTCGAATTTAATTCAGCAATTGATGCGGTGAATAAGATGAAAGCTTACGGATATGCGTTGTTTAGTGTTTACACAGAGCAGGTAGACCAGTCATCAAACCGGCCTGTATACGTGTTGAAAAGGAAATAAAACTATAGCCTATCCTAAACGTTTAAAGTTTTAATGATCTATTTCATCTAAAATTAACCTATGAATAAATTATCGGTCGCCATTGTATTTTGTGCATTTATTGTAGTCGCCTTAACGGGCTGTGGCGAAAAGTTTAACGCGAAATCTGAAAAAGAATTCGAAGCTTCTAAAGCTAGAATCGTAAAAAACCTAAATAAGGAAGAACAGGTAAATTTAGAGAAAGCCCTTAGGGTGATCGCCTTAGAATCAATGCGTTTAAAATGGAATGAATCCGAAAAATATAAGGGAAAATCTTTCGATAAAATTTCGTTGGAAATGATTGATGGCTTAAGGTATTCGTCGGTGGTAAATCTGGCTGAAGATCTTTTGCAGGCCCATAACAAAAAAGAAATCGCAAAAGTATCTGCTGAGATCGATACACTCGAAATCCAGAAGAAGGAGCTTATTGTTAATAACCAGAAACTGGATATCTTTAAAGTGACCAGCCTGACCATAACAGAAGATGACTTTTTTGGAGAAAAAGTTCCGGAATTGGATATTGAGTATGCCTATACAGGTAAACAAGCACTAACCGGAGGTGTAGCTGTTAAGGTAGAGGTTAGGGAAATATCGACACTAAAAGTGATTGTCTCTCAGATTTGGGGTGATGCGGAAGAGGTTGGTACCTTAAATCCCGGTGATAGCATGAATGGAAATGTAATGCTGAGAGAAGCAAAAGAAAATAATCCAGCGAAGTGGAAAAATGTTAAATATCCCCTTACTAATCCAAAACTTGCTGATTTTGATCTGAAACTGGAGTTAATTGCATCGAGTATTACGACCAATGGCAAAATCATATCCTTACCAAAATACAGTGTTGATGATATTGATGCCGAAATTAAAAAGAAGAAAGCTGAATTAAAGGAACTTCAGGAAACTAAAGGAACTTTAGATGAGCTGGAGCTTACAAACAAATAAGTTGATTTAATCTGTCATGTTGAGTTTGTCGAAACGCTTTTAACAGTCCTTCGACAGGCTACCATTGACGGACGCTCCGTTAATACGGCCGTCATTCCCGCGCAGGCGGGAATCTTAAAGCGTTTGCATTACGATTCCCAATCAAGTTGGGAATGACGATTCCTCGCAGCCTATAATTCCCTAAAAATCTGTCATTCATATTGATTTATAACACTACCTTGCCAAGTCCTATATAAAATCCAGCGTATTAAATTTTTTGTTCAGAATATCAGCGTTGTTTACATCCAGCCATTTATCTAAAATGGTACCATAAACCTGCCTAAAATCCAGTTGATATTTTAAATCGCCGGTGTCGAGATCGCTTAAGTTTGGTGCGGCGTTAAAAATCCCTTTTTTCTTTAATTTTCCACCGAAAACAAACATATTATTTGCCGTTCCATGGTCGGTACCGTTACTGGCGTTTTGTTCTACCCTGCGGCCAAATTCGGAGAAGGTAATCACCAAAGTATCCTCAAGTTTATTATTCGATTTTAAATCTTTTAAGAAAGCAGCCATGCCCTCACTATATTGTTTAAGCAAATTACCTTGTTGTCCAATCTGATTCACGTGTGTATCAAAACCGCTTAGCGATACATAATAAACTCTGGTTTTTAATCCCGAAGAGATAAATTTTGAAACCGTTTTCAATTGGTTAGCAAAACCCGAAGTTGGATAAGTGGATTTCGATTGATAAACTTTGGAGGTGTTTTGTATATAACTGGCAGAAGACGAAGTTTCAATCATGGTTTTGTATAAATAACCTAAATTATCTTCATCTAAATGTTCCTTATCATTCTGCAACATGGCCTTAAAAAACGGGTCATTCGTATTACGGAATAAGGCTGCAGGATCTTTTAGTGCAATTCCTTTTTTGGTTTGGCCTTTCATGGCCAGAGAAAGTGAGTCGTCAACTTCTATAGCCGTATAAGGGAATTTGCAGGTTTGGCAATTGCTATCTAAATAGCGGCCAATCCATCCGGTTGATAAAAATTGATTACTATCACTACCGGTTTGCCAGATATCCATGGAGCGGAAATGCGAACGATCCGGATTGGGGTAGCCAACATCATTAATGATGGTCATCCAGCCTTGATCGTATATTTCCTGCAAGGCAGCCATGTTGGGATTTAAGCCCTGCATGTCGTTCAGTTTAATTACCTCTTCAGGTTTAATGGCAATACTATTCCTTTTTTGATAATAAATGTCATTTCCAAAGGGAATAACTGTATTTAAACCGTCATTTCCACCAGAGAGCTGTACCACAACGAGGTTTTTGTAAAGGCTCAACTCATCAAGTGCCATGGCCTCAAGCGGTTTCATAAAAGCCGGAACGAATAGCGAACCTGCTGCAACAAATCCTGTATTTCTTAAAAAATTTCTTCTGTTCATGGTGTAAAGTTTTTTTGTTGATGGTTCATGGTTTTTTAATTGATGGTTCATGGCTTGGGCGTTTAGCCAAATGGCTATCAACCATGAGCCATCAAACCATTAACCAATATTCATCTAGCACAACTGATACTCCGGCATGCTCGTAATCTCAACCGCAGTACTCCGCAGTCCTTTATTATCACTTACCATGGTCGTAATTTTATTGTTTAATTTCGGTTGCAGTAAAAACTCGGTAAGCGCTAATGGTGTTAATCCTTTTGGTAAAGTGTTTAAAAATTTAGGCCAGTTTGCATTTGCGTTTACATACGATTTTGGTTTCATATTGGCATTTGCATTGGTGGTAGCCGTGCGGCTTAAAGCAATTACGGCTTCATCTTCAGGATCGGCTTTACCACTAAAATCGATTTCTCCATCATTTAACACAAGCGATGGGATCCGCATCCTTAACATTAACGATGAACTATCAATCCAGCTTTGTCCGCCAGGCCAGCCCGCAACATTAGGTGGATTAAATAAATATTGCCCTAAACTGCTTTGCAGCTGTATTAAAACCTGTGGTTTGTTATAAGTAACATAAAACTCTCGACTTAAACCCACTAAAAATTCAGCTGGCGATTTAATTTTTGTGCCTACATTCTCCGGACTATAAAACCAATCGGAAGTAAACATTTTTTTCATCATTGCAGCAATGTCGTATTTCGAATTGTAAAAATGTGTGGCGAGTTCTTTAACATGTGCTTCATTGGGGTTATCATTAACAAAGAATTGATACACTTTCCTGGCAATGAACTGCGCGGTTTCTGGTTTTTCCAGAATAATATCAATGATGTTTTCGCCTTCAAAATTCCCGATTTTACCAAAAAAGGTCTTTGTTCCGGTATCGTGCAGATTTTGCCTGAAAATAAATGAGCCATCTTTATCATACATCCAGCCTGTAAATGATCGTGCAGATTCTTTAATATCCTGCTCGGTATAATTTCCCCTTCCTAAAGTGAAAAGTTCCATCAGTTCGCGGGCAAAATTCTCATTTGGCTTACCTTTTTTATTCTGTTGGTTATTTAGGTATTGCAGCATCGCTGGCGACTTTGACACCTCTACCAACAAAGTTTTAAAGCTTCCTAAAGCATTTGCTCTTTGGATGTTGTTTAGTTGTTGTGCAAAGAATGGATTATTGCTGCGGCAGGCAAAATGACCATGCCAAAAGAGCGTCATCTTTTCCCTTAAGGGAGCATCTGTATTAATCATCTTGGTAATGAAGGCAATATTCAGGTCGCGGCTCACTTCATTTTGCTCGCGTATAATCTGCTGACGCATTTTCTTTTCATCATCCGTCAGGTCTTTTTTAGCATATAAACCTGCCTGTACCAAAAGCTGCCGTTTTGATTCAAAATCGTTTATTAAATTAATTGGATCATCTTTTTGGGAATCTTTAATCAGATTATCGACCACTTTATCGAGATTTTTTTTGCTTAATTTTTGTAAGTCGGTATAAGAAACCCCGAAGCCGGCCCGGTTGTAAAGATGTTTTACTTTCAAGAAATTATCTTTTGTGCTCATCATAGACTGTTTTACAATATGACTAATTTAAAACGTCAGGGTTTAATCTTTGTTTTCTTTCTTATTTTTGTATATGTTTTTTCAGTTACTTGATGATCACCCAGGCTTTCCGGATCCGGCTTTGGCAGAAGAAGATGGTTTGCTGGCCATTGGAGGCGATTTAAGTACAGAGCGGTTGTTAATTGCCTATTCTAATGGTATATTTCCGTGGTTTAGCGAAGGTGAACCGATCCTTTGGTATTCGCCACATGAGCGTTGTGTAATTTATCCTGATAAAATCAAAATCAGTAAAAGCATGCAGAAAATTTTAAAACAGGAGGTTTTCAAAATTACCTTTAACCAGGCTTTTGCTGAGGTGATCCAAAGTTGTGCTCATACGGAAAGAAAAGGACAGGATGGTACCTGGATTACCAATGAAATGCAAGAAGCTTATATCAATCTCCATCAACAGGGTTACGCACACAGTGTAGAGGTTTGGTTGGAAGATAAGCTGGTAGGAGGCCTATATGGTTTGAAAGTAAACCGTGTATTTTGCGGTGAAAGTATGTTTAGCCATGTAAGTAATGCCTCAAAAGCTGCGCTTATTTTTTTAAGTAAAATGAATATCGATTTGATCGATTGTCAGTTGCCAAACGATCATTTAATGAGTTTAGGTGCTGAAATGATCAGCCGGGAGTTGTATATGGGACTCATTTATTATCATCAGTTAAACCTTGCTCACGCATGGCATTTTCAATTCTTCTATCCGGAATAAACCAGATGCAGGCGACTACGAAATAAAGCGCAACACCAATCCAGGGGTTGATAAAACTTAATCCTATACCTGCAATATAAAATAGCAAAGAGAATTTTCCTTTAGCATCATTACCGATGGCGTGTACCACCAAAGAGTGCTGACCTTCGGTTTTTTTAATCACAATTACCAATAAGGTATAGGAAATGGCTGCAAGAAGTAATGCAACACCATATAGAATAACAGGCCATAAGGCAAAGTGGTGTTCTCCCATCCAGCCGGCTGCAAATGGAAATAGTGAAAGCCAGAAGAGGAAATTTAGGTTAGCCCAAAGCATTGATCCATTTACTTTTTTCACGGCATGTAATAGATGATGGTGATTATTCCAGTAAATGCCAACATAAATGAAACTTAGGATATAACTGATAAACTTTGGCAAGAGTGGTTTTAAGGTTGCTAAAGTTTCGCCATGTTCGGGAACTTTAATTTCCAAAACCATAATGGTGATGATAATTGCAATTACACCATCGCTAAATGCTTCTAATCTGCCTTTGTTCATAAAAAATCCGACCTTAAATAATCTGGTTACAATTATCAGTCAAATTATTGTATAAAACAAAACCTGCAAGCTTTTGGCCTGCAGGTTCCTTATTGTTGTTTTGTTGAAATTATAATTCGCTATCGTCACCATTTGCAACGGGGATGTATGAGGTTCACATTTTTAATGTGACTATTATTCCTTTAAGCGATACAATCGCAATTCTCGTCGATCCTCGTTACAAACGAGGACCATCTAATTATAGTTCTCTAACCCAAATGTTTCTGTAGCTGATTGCAGGGCTTGGGTCTCCGTGATCTTGTAATTTGATTGAAGAAGGGCCATGTTTTTTATATTCAGGAGCACCAATATACCTCGTTGCACCCTTTAATATAAATCCGTTCTGTAAAAGTACGCCATTTAAAAATACGGTAACACTTGCTGGTTTTTGTACTGTTCCATCTTCATTAAAACGTGGCGCGTTCCAAATGATATCATAATATTGCCATTCGCCAGGTTTTTTGTTGGCGTTAGCTAAAGGAATTGCTTGTTTATAAATGCTACCTGTTTGTCCGTTCACATAGGTTTTGTTATTATAAACATCTAAAATCTGGATTTCATAACCATCATCACCACCACCTGTTGAAGCTAAAAATACCCCGCTATTTCCACGTGCCTGACCTTCGCCAGAAATGTTTTCAGGGATTTTCCATTCCAGATGCAATTGGTAATCGGTAAACTTTTTATTGGTTTCGATATTACCTGTTCCCTTTTTTACGGTAAAAAATCCATCGTCAATTGTCCACGCAGCCGGTTTAGATGGGTCTTTAACAGAATGCCATGCATCTAAATTTCTACCGCTAAAAAGAATGATCGCATCAGATGGTGCATCTTGAGGCAATTTACCTGGTGTAACAATTTTAGGAACCGGCTCCCAAACCTCCGTTGTTTTTGGATCATTGGCAGGGTCTGGTTTCTTATCTTGCGCCATAGCTTGTCCTGCAAAAAGTGCTGGAATAAATAATAGTGTGTACTTGTTCATGATTGTGGTTTAACTGTTTAAAGTTAACCAGTTTATTAAGAAATGGAAATTTAGTATTTAAAATTTTACCCTAAATCGTCAACAACATAGGTTTCACTGATAATTACTTCGTCAGGGGCAACATCTTCCCTGCGTTGTTCTGCTAAATCGCGCATTGGGCAATAACCTGTAATGCCACGATACAATAGTCCTGCACCAATTGCGGCACCAGTTAATCCAATTACAGGATGTGAAAAAATGCTGGTAATGCCTTTAAAAAGTAAATATGTTCCTGCTGCGCCTGATAACCAACGCTCAGATTTTGAAACGTTTTCGAATAATTCCGGGTATTTCCAGGCTTCTTTAACATTATTTACTGCAGTATTAAAATCTTGATTTGTCATGGTGGTTAAAATTATGTTCTACAGTATAACAAGTTAGGAGGGAATGAGTTTTGAAAAGAAATTTAAATATATAGGTGCTGTAAAAATTTGGATTTACGTGTCTCTTGTTTCGCCACGGAGACACAGATTAACACGGAAACATTTATCTATTTGCTATAGCGCAATCTTAATTTGTATAAAATAGATATTGAATTATAAAACAACACGCCTAATTTCGAGGGTTGGTTTGCCGAAATTTAAAATGAGCCCAACTTTGCATCCTGAACATCGTAAGTAGTTTAGAGTTTGTGCTACATCGGCGCTTGCAAGGGCACTTTTTGATTTAATTTCTAATATTACCGCATCGAATATAATAAAGTCGGCATAAAAGCTATGGGGTAGGAGAATACCTTTGTAATAAATTTGGTATAACTTTTCTCTTTCGTAAAAATAACCCCTGTTTTTTAGTTCTATACAAAAGGCATCTTTGTAAACAATTTCTAAGAACCCACACCCTAAATGGCTATGGATTTCTATAGCTGCATTAATGATTAGATCAGTTTCGTTTTTTAACGGGAAGTTTGATTGACGGATTTCCATACCAAGAGACTTAACAAAGGTTTAAACTTATTAACTTGGGATGTGGCTAAATATACAGAATTATAAAAGAATGCAAATCCTAATTCCGTGATTTCCGTGCCTCCGTGGCAAAATTTCTGGCGATTAATTCAGTATATCCCTAATATCCTCTTTACTCAGCGATTTAAAGAAACTTTCCTCTGTGGTAATTAGAGAGTTTGCCAACGATTTTTTGCGGTTCTGTAAAGCCAGGATTTTCTCTTCAACAGTATCTTTTGCGATGAATTTATAGATAAAAACTTTTTTGTCCTGACCGATACGGTGCGTTCTGTCAATAGCTTGTTGTTCTACTGCAGGGTTCCACCATGGATCTAAAATAAAAACATAATCGGCCTGTGTAAGGTTTAAACCTACGCCACCGGCTTTTATCGAAATCAGGAAAACCTTTAAGTCGGTATTCTGCTGAAATTCAGAAACGATCTCTCCACGGTTACGGGTTGATCCGTCCAAATAAGCAAATGGTATATGCTCTGCTTCAAAATGTTTTTTAAAGATATCCAGGTGTTTTACAAACTGAGAAAAAACCAAAACTTTGTGTCCGCCCTTAAGCACATTATCTAAAGTGTGGATTACATTTTCAAATTTGCCCGAATCGGAGATGTACTCGCCATCGATCATCACAGGGTGATTGGCCAGCTGGCGTAAAGCGGTTAAGCCCTGTAAAAGCTGCACCTGTTTTTTCGCAAAAGTTCCATCATCCATGCTCTGCAATAGATCGTTACGATAGGCCGATTTGGTTTTTTCGTAATAAGCGGCCTGGTCCTCACTCATGTCGCAATAAATTACCTGCTCCGTTTTTGGCGGTAACTCTGCGGCCACTTGTTCTTTCGTTCTGCGGAGTACAAAAGGTTTGATGATTGATTGCAGTTTACGTGCTTTTTCTTCGTCTTTTTTCTTTTCGATCGCTTGCACATATTCTTCGAAGAAAAATGCCTGGGTGCCCAAGAGTCCTGGATTTAAGAAAGTTAACTGTGACCATAAATCGCTTACTGAATTTTCTACCGGTGTACCGCTCAAAATCAGTTTGTTTTTCGATTTTAAGCTTCTAACGGCTTTGAATGATTTGGATGCGGGGTTTTTAATGTTCTGACTTTCGTCGAGAATAATATAATTGAAATAGAAATTTTTCATTTCATCCACATCAACCCTCGTAACTCCATAAGTAGTGATGATAATGTCGTAATTAGCAAAATTAGCGACATCTTTATTGCGGTTGGTACCTGTATGGGCTAATATTTTAAGCTTTGGTGTAAACTTTTTTGCCTCTGTTAACCAGTTATAAATTAAAGAGGTGGGCATAATGATCAGCGAGGTGGTTTGTGTGTCCAGCAGTTGATCGTCTTCTTTAACTTTTTGCAGCATGGCCAAGGTCTGGATGGTTTTACCCAAACCCATATCATCAGCTAAACAGCCGCCAAAATTATACTCGCGTAAAAAGCTAAACCAGTTATAGCCTGCCTTTTGATAATCGCGCAAAGTTCCTTTAAAGTGAACGGGCATCTGCGTATCCGCTATATCTTCAAAATCCGAAAGACGCTGAAGTTTACGCTCGAGGGTAACATTAGCCAAACTATCTTCGGCCAGATCGTTGATTAAGCCGATATGGTGTTTCTTTAATTTGAGCGTTTGGCCGGCTTCTGCCAAACTAAACAGGCTGCCGTATTGAGTAAACCATTTATCGGGGATAATGGCAACTTCTCCATCAGGTAATAAAAACTCACGCTTTTTATGTAAAATATGCTGTTTTAACGATAGAAAAGGAATCTGATATTTGCCAAACCAAACCACGGCATGGATATCGAACCAATCGTTTCCTTCCTTAACTTCCAGATCGATTTTACTGGCCCCTAATACAAATTTTTTCTGCCCGGTGGCCTGTTCAATTTCAAAACCCGATGCCTCTAAGATTTCGATATGCTCATTTACCCAATTTATTGCTCCATAGCTCGGATTTTCATCCGCTGAAGCTACTTCAAGGTTACTGAATAATGAACTCGTTTTTTTTAGTCCTAAAGATAACAATAAATTAAACTGTTTTTTCTCCCATTCAGCCGAACGTTTAATGCGGTGGAAAATATAGTTATCGGCCGTTTTTTCTAAACGAACGGTTACTTTATGTGCGTTTTCGACAGGGAAAGTATATTCGCCATATTTAAAGTACAACTGGATTTGCGAAAGACCGCCATCTACATATAAAACCTTGATTACAGGTGTAGCCTCGAACTGTTCTGTCCTGATTTCGAAACCTTCTGCATACACATGGTGTTTCTCGATTAAAGGGGCAACAAATTTTTCGAAGTAGGTAGCTTCGGTTGTTTTCGGTATGGCAATAAAACGTTTATTTAAAAACGGTTGTAGTTTTTTTCCTTCAATATCCTGATCAAAAAAGTATAACACATCGTTCAGCAATAACCAGGCAGGTTTGTTGCTGATAATCTGCGCTTCTTTAAACATAAACTCAATCCGCAGGTTCTGATACTTGATGGTCGGAAAATAACGGGTTTCAGTTTCATTTCTCCGGAAATGGAACAGGATGGATGCAGGCTCATCAGCAAGTTCAATCTTACGTTCAACGGGCCAGCCATCTTTATCCATTACATAAAGCTCATTTTTAACCTTTAAGATTTCTAAAGCTTCGGCAAGTTTCTTTTCAATTTTAGGACGAACATTTTCATAAAACTTATCGTCGAAAATTTTGGTGAAGAATTCAGTAGGCCTGATTAATTTTTTGTAATACTTTTTAATCAGCGAATCCTGTTCAATATCATCTAAAATTTTGATCAGCTTATAATCGATGTCACTTAAGCAGGCATTAAACTCTTCTGCTGTGTGGGTAAAAATCCGTTGGTAGGTAAAAGAAAAATCGCCCTGTGGATTAAGCTGAACTACGTGTGGCTCAATTAAATAGCCCAGGTACTCATGTTTGCACAAAGAGTACACCACTTTACAGGCTTTAGAACTATCGACACGTAACATTGATGGATATAAAATTTTTGTAAGCTAAGCCGCTTAAAAAACTTTAAACTTACAATATTTTGAGATTACATCAAAAGAACTGACCGTTTTTGGGATAAAAAATGTATGGATTTTAAACCTGAGTTATTTTTATGATGTAAATACCTCTGGTTTACGCTCGGTAAATAACGGCAACCACTAATTACATTGGATATTTTATAAATAATCGTAATGAGGTAGTCTGCCCAAGCAGGAAGTTTTAACGTAACGGTATAACCCTGCTGCATTCGATATGTAGATTTTGGCAGGGCAGCGCCATTCACGCGCATGCGGAATCTCAAAACGCTTGCATTATGGATTCCAATAACCCGATAACATACTGGTTGCGAATGACGATTCCTGGCGGAGGCCTATCAGTTCAATAGAATTCCCAATCATTTAATTGATTTTTATAAAATAAATTATTCCTCAATATGGAAAAAATCCTCCGTGTTATCCGTGTCTCCATGGCAAAAGCATAACGCGATGACCTGTGGGGACACAGGCCATGGAATGGAATGAAAAAAGGCATCCTGAAATTCAGAATGCCTTAAATGTGCTTGTTAATTTTATGTTTATTTCCAGCCACCGCCTAATGCACGGTAAAGGTTAACAACCGACTGTAGTTTTTGCAATCGATCATTAATCCCGCTTAATTGAGCGGTTAACAAACTTTGTTCTGAAGTTAAAACATCAGTATAGTTAGTTGCTGAGCTATAGCGCAATAATTCTTTAGTAAAATCTACGGCTTTGGTTAATGAGGCGATTTGTTTAGCCCTTGTTTCCTCTTTTTCTGCAGCAGTTTGGTAAGCATACAATGCATTTGACACTTCCTGTCCGCCAGTTAACAGCGTTTGTTGAAAGTTATAAAAAGCAATCTGTTGATTAGCTTCAGCTGTTTTTAGGCGGGCTTTGTTTGCTCCTCTTGCAAAAATTGGCTGCGTTAAACCTCCTACTAAATTATAGAAGATAGATTTGCTGAAGAAATCCTGTAATTGTAAGCTTGATAATCCTCCTGCTGCAGTAATCGTTAAAGCAGGATAAAAATAAGCTTTTGCTACGTTTGTGTTTTCGAAAGCTGATCTGAAACCAAATTCAGCAGCGATCACATCCGGACGGTTTTTTAGCAATTGTGCAGAAACCCCGGTTTGTAAATTCGCATAAGGGGTTTGCTGGTCTAAAGTGGTGCGATTAATCATGTTTGGCGCTTTGGCAACCAAAACACTTAGTGCATTTTCAGCCTCTTTGATGCTTCTTTTTAAATCAGGTACGGTTACCTGGGCCGCATATAAATTGGCCTCACTTTGTACAACTGCCGCACCATTTACTACAGCTCCCTGTTTTAATTCCCTCATGGTTTCCACATCCTGCGTTCTAACCTTAATGGTTTGTTCAGTAATGGCCAATTGTTTGTCGAGTGCCAATAATGTATAATAATTGTTGGCAATAGTGGCAATTAATTGCGTTTGGACTGCTCTTTTTGCGGCATCGCTTTGTAATAAAGTTGCATATGCACCACGTTTTGCACTTGTTAGTTTCCCCCATATATCGGCTTCCCAACTGGTACTCAGCTGTGCTTTATAGGTTTGAGTTTCTAAATTAATGTTAATCCCGGGAGGAAAGTTTAAGGAGGCCTGCGATTGTTTGTTATCCGTTACGTTTACATCAGCCTGTAAGGTTGGTAACAATGCTCCACGGCTTTGTATTAGTGTTGCTTCGGCAATTTTAATCCGTTCAATAGCCTGTTTCAGGTCCAAATTTTCATTTATCCCTTGTTGGATCAGCGATTGTAATGTGGTATCCGAAAACAACGTTTTCCACTGCAGATCTGCCATCGTAGTGGTATCTGTTGTGCTATTATCGCGGTATAAACCTTCGCTTGTTACCTGGGGGCGTTCGTATTTTTTAGTTACGCAGGCACTCAGGGTAACAATGGCTAAACCGGTTAAAAGGGAATGCTTATATCTAAAATTCATTTTCTTAATATTAATGTTTGCTGTTCGCAGTAGCCAATTCATATTCCTCTGGCGTTTGTTCATGATCAATACCTTCGTTAAAAGGCGATTTATTACTGATGCGCTCCTGTAAAGACTGGAATATGATAAACAGGGCCGGAATTACGAAAACTCCAAATATTGTTCCGATCAACATACCACCTACAGCTCCGGTACCAATTGAGGTATTACCCGCTGCACCAACACCAGATGACAACATTAAAGGTAATAAACCAAGGATAAAGGCGAACGAGGTCATCAAAATCGGGCGTAAACGTGCTGTTGCACCATCAATTGCTGCATTGGCTATGCTCATACCTTTTCTTCTCCTGTCTACCGCATATTCTACGATCAAAATGGCATTTTTGGCGAGTAGTCCCACAAGCATGATCAGGGTAATCTGCGTATAAATGTTATTATCTACCCCGAAAATTTTGTCAAATACAAATACACCCGCTAAACCAACTGGTAAAGAGAATAATACCGCTAATGGTAAAATATAACTTTCGTATTGTGCAGCGAGTAAGAAATAAACAAAGATTACGCAAAGTAAGAAGATGAAGACCGTTTGACTTCCGCCAGCCATCTCCTCACGTGATAAGCCAGAAAATTCATAGCCGTAGCCTGCCGGGAGATTTTTAGCAGCCTCTTCCTGAACAGCCTTTAAAGCATCCCCCGAACTATAGCCCGGATTTGGATTACCTGTTACCGCAATTGAAGTAAACAAATTGAAACGCGAAATGGCCTGTGGTCCATATACTTTCGTTAACGTAATAAACTCTGATACCGGTGCCATTTGGCCAGCCGAATTTCTAACAAAAATACGGGTCAACGTTTGCTCGTTTGCACGATACTGGGCATCTGCCTGGTACATTACCCTGAACTGTTTACCGAATTTATTAAAGTTTGATGCATAAACACCACCATAATAGCCCTGCATTACACCCAATACATCACTAACCGTTAAACCAGCCTGTTTAACCTTTGCCACATTTACATCAATCTGATATTGTGGGAAATTTGGGTTAAAAGAGGTAGATGCATATTGGATTTCAGGACGTTTACTCAAAGCAGCTAAAAATCCATTTCCAACTTCGTTAAATTTTTTGATATCTCCGCCGGTTTTATCCTGTAACTGGAACTCAAAACCGCCACTGGTACCAAAACCCTGGATAGTTGGCGGAGCGAAGAAAATAATTTTAGCACCTTTAATGCCTGCTGTTTTTGCAAACAACTCGCCAATTATGGCTTTTACATCGCGGCCTTTACGTTCATCCCAAGGGGTTAAACGCGAAATTACCATACCATACGAACTGCCCGAACCACTGATCATACTACGGCCCACAATCCTTAACGTGTTTTGAATTTCAGGGATTTTGTGCGCAATACTGTCAATCTTGGTAATTATAA
Source organism: Pedobacter sp. D749 (assembly GCF_019317285.1). NCBI lineage: Bacteria > Pseudomonadati > Bacteroidota > Sphingobacteriia > Sphingobacteriales > Sphingobacteriaceae > Pedobacter > Pedobacter sp. D749. Next base: position 4,570,563 of record NZ_CP079218.1, on the reverse strand, counting down.
TACTCGTTTCCTCTTGTGAAGTTCCCGCTGGTAATGAGATATCACTCATGATGGTTCCCAAATCCTCATTTGGCACGAAACCTTTCGGTGTGGTGTTCATTGTCCAAACCAATACGACTGCAAAGAATGCAATAGCCAATCCAACGATCCATTTTTTTCTGGAAAGAAAGCTTACTGATTTTTTATATTTTCCAGTTACGGCATCGAATGAAGTATTAAAAGCATCGTAAAAACGGTTTAAAAAGTTTTTAGATTTTTTGTGTTCTTCTTGGTGCGGCTTTAAGAATAAAGCACATAATGCCGGACTTAAAGTTAAGGCGTTAATGGCCGATAAAATGATCGAAATGGCTAGTGTTAAACCAAACTGCTTGTAAAATACACCAGATGATCCGGAGATAAAACTCACCGGGATAAATACGGCAGCCATTACCAAAGTGATCGAAATAATTGCTCCACTAATGTCATCCATGGCATCAATTGTCGCTTTTTTGGCATCGGTATAACCTTCATCCAGCTTGGCGTGTACAGCCTCTACTACCACAATCGCATCATCCACCACAATACCAATGGCAAGCACGAGGGCAAATAAAGTTAGTAAGTTGATGGTAAATCCAAATAAACTCAGGAAAAAGAATGTTCCGATAATCGCTACCGGTACACTAATCGCCGGAATTAAAGTTGAACGGAAATCTTGTAAGAAGATAAATACCACTAAGAATACCAAAATAAATGCTTCAATTAAGGTGTGAAGCACTTTTTCAATCGATGCATCCAAAAAGTCGTTTACGTTAACCAAAGTTGAGTAATGCACCCCTTTTGGAAAAGATTTTTGAGCTTCATCAAGGGTTTTGATGGAATTTTCGATTACCTCTTTTGCATTTGAACCTGCCGTTTGGTTGATGGCGATACCCAAAGCCTGTTTTCCGTTAAATTTAACCGAACTGGCATAACTTTGTGCACCTAATTCGATCCTTGCAATATCTTTTAAACGGAGAATCTGGCCATTATCGGTAGTCCTGATAATAATGTTGCCAAATTGGGCCTCATCTTTTAACCTACCGGTGTATTTTATGGTATATTGAAATGCCTGATCACCAAGCTCTCCAAACTGGCCTGGGGCGGCCTCCACATTCTGATCAGCAAGGGCTACGCTAATGTCATTCGGTACCAGACCGTAAGTAGCCATTACATCAGGTTTTAACCAGATACGCATGGTGTAATCCAATGTTCCGAATGCACTCGCATCACCCACACCATTGATCCGTTTAATCTGAGGGATGATGTTGATGTTTGCATAGTTCTGTAAAAACTTCTGATCGTAAGAAGGGTCATCACTATATAAACCGAAGATCAATACGTTACTCGCCTGTCTTTTAGCTGTAATTACCCCCGATTTGGTTACCTCTGCAGGTAATAAACTGGTAGCACGGGCAACCCTGTTCTGTACGTTTACTGCTGCAAGATCGGGATTGGTACCCAGTTTAAAGTTTACTGTAATTGTAGCGGTACCATCATTGCTGGCGGTAGAAGTCATGTAGGTCATGTCTTCCACACCATTGATCTGCTCTTCCAGCGGAACAACAACGCTATTCATTACCACATCGGCATTGGCACCCTGGTAAGAAGTAGAAACCTGCACCGTTGGTGGGGCAATTTCCGGGTATTGTGAAACCGGCAACGTAGCTAAACCTAAAACACCGAGTATAACGATGATGATGGATATAACCGTTGATAAAACCGGTCTTTCTATAAATTTCTTAAACATAATTAATATTGATTACACTACAATAGTGTGATTGGCAACATGATATTGTTATTTCTTGATATCAGCATAAACTGAATCGGCATTTTTCTCTTCAGGTTTGATTTTCGTTCCATCTTTTAAGGATTGGAAACCCTCCAAAACAACCTTATCTCCAGCCTTAAGTCCTTTAGTTACGACATAGAATTTGTCTTTGGCCAAATCCATAATCTCAATTTCGGTGTTAATGACTTTAGCAGAATCGCCCAGAACATAAACGAATTTTTTGCCCTGTAAATCAATAGTCGATTTCTGAGGAATTAAAATTGCATTCTCAATGTGTTGAGGAATTCTTACAGAAGCACTTGCTCCATTTTTTAATAAAGAAGTAGGGTTGGGAAAGGTTGCTCTTAAACTTGCAGAACCTGTGCTGGTGTTAATTTGTCCGTTGATGGATTCGATTTTACCATTTTGTGCATAAACTGTTCCATCGGCAAGCACCAAACTAACCGCAGGGATGTTTTTCATCTGCTGGGCCAAAGTGTTCCCTTTATAGGTTTTAGAAAAATCTAAAAGCTGTTTCTCGTTTAAAGAGAAGTAAGCATAAACCTTTGAGGTGTTAGAAACTGTTGTTAAGGGTTGTGTACTGGTACTGCTTACCAAACTTCCATTTCTGAAAGGAATACTGCCAACTACGCCGTCAACAGGACTTTTAACAGAAGTATAACCTAAATTAACCTGCGCATTTACCAATTCGGCTTTTGCCTGTGCCAATGCTGCTTTTCTGCTTTGAAGTGTTAATTGAGCAGCATCAAGATCGTATTTGCTGATGATGTCTTTTTCTACCAAAGGCCTGGTTTTATTTACTGTTAACTGGGCAGCATTAACATCGGCTTCGGCACTACTGATGGCTGCTCTTGCTGTGCGTACCTGTTGTTCGTATTGTGGTGCATTAATGGTGAAAAGTAACTGACCTTTTTTAACCACTGCACCCTCATCTACAAAAATCTTTTCGATAAAACCGTCAACTTTTGGGCGGATGTCGATATTTTGGATACCTTCAATCGTTGCCGGATAATCAGAATCTAAAGTGGTGTTTTGTGTAGTTACGGTAAAAACCGGGTAAGTTTGTGGACCAGCTGCTGCTGCAGCTGCGGCTTTTTTAGCAGCATCGTTGTTTCCGCAGGATGCTAAGAGCATACCCATGCTCATGCTAAAAAAGAGAGTTGTTACTTTTCTCATGGACTATTTCTGTGTGTGTATAAATATGAATTTCCGGAATTAAGAGCGTCGTCAAAACTTAGGACTTCAATTTCCGCAAATAATTGTCCAAAAATAGCGCCTAACCAAAAATAAATCTGTCCAAATTCTGTCATTTAATCAATCGATTGATTTATTTCGTGTTCTAAACTGTGCCTGTCTTGCTTTAAATTGCTGTTTTTTAGAATTTTAAGTGTTGTTTTAAGCCAGAAATGAATGTGTAAATATCTTGAGACAGATGTTAAATGCTGTTAAAATTGCTTGTTATTATGCAATTTTTAAACGATTAATCCTGTTTGTTTTAACAAACAAAAGCGTTGTTAGTGTATGTTTTACACGAGATATTTGGATTACGAGTAAACTTAAGAGGTTTATAAAAAAAGACTACTCCACTTCTCCTTCAAAAACCAATTTGGCGGGTCCGCATAAAAATACGTTGGTAAATGCTTTACCATCGTAATCAAATTCTATTTTAATATCACCTCCCAAAACCTTAATATCGGTTTTAATATGACCGGTCTGGTTTTTATGTTTTGCCATAGCCATGGCCACCGCCGTTACGCCGGTGCCACATGCATAGGTTTCATCTTCAACCCCACGTTCGTAAGTACGAACAAATAAATGATCACCTTTATCTTCAACAAAGTTTACATTTATACCTTTTTCTGAATAAGTTGTATTGTAACGTATGTTCTTTCCTTCGGTAAAAACGTCAAAATCTTTTAAATCACTTTGCAGAGCAACATAATGTGGCGAACCCGTATTCAATACGTAAGCTTCGCCATCTTCGGTAATCGTATCTACATCAATCATTTGTAAATCAACCCATTCTCCATTTTCTGAAATTCTGGCATAATGCGGCCCATCTACTGCCAAAAAGTTTGTTTCGCGGTCGATAATGCCAAGCTGTTTGGCAAAGGCAACAATGCATCTGCCACCATTTCCGCACATGCTGCCCAGTTTACCATCTGCGTTAAAATAATGCATTTCAAAATCGTAATCCTTGTGCTTTGTAATGAACATTAACCCGTCGGCGCCAATGCCAAATCTTCTATGGCATAATTGTTCAACTAGTTGATTTTCAATATCTTTTAACGGACTTGTAGTGTGGTCTATTAAAATGAAATCGTTGCCTGCGCCCTGGTATTTATAAAAATTAATTTTCATGAAAGCTTCATTTTTTAATGCAATATTTGAGTTGCAAAAGGTAATAAGCGGATTGTGTTTTTTAATTTAACATTTTTTAACACAAAACTAAGTGCTGTTAGGATACAAATATCGTTTATATGGTATTAAATTTGAATAAACTTACTAAAGAAAATTTAAGCAGATAAAAACTGCTGGAGCATCCTGCTTAGATCAAAATGAAAAACGCTCCCGCAAACAACAACATTTAACAAAATGAATATTATAAGCTAAACCATTAGCTGGCAAATTAGTTTATAATAAATCATGGCTAAAAAACAACATACAGACACATGAAACCATTAAAAGCTAACAATTTTAAAGCAATACTAAACTTTTAATAGCTTCATGACCATTAACAAACAATATACAGAAACATGAAAAAAATATTAGGAATTACCGTGTTAGCTGCTTTTATAGGTGGGGCAGCAGCAATTGGAGGTTACAAATTAGTTGAGCGTAACCAAACAGGCAGTACCATTACTGAAAAACAGAATTTGTATTTCGCCAATAATCCACTAAAAGTATCATCAGCAGGTGCTACAGATTTTACACAGGCCGCAGCAGCAGTTGCGCCGGGTGTAGTTCACATTAAAACAACTTACTCGGCATCGAAAGGGCAGGGTTCTTCTTCTCCTTTTGACATGATGGAAGATTTCTTCGGCGGCGGCGGTCGTCAGATGCAACGTCAGCCAAGAGCAGCATCAGGTTCTGGTGTAATTATCAGTCAGGATGGTTATATCGTTACCAACAACCACGTGGTTGAGAATGCAGAGAAGGTTGAGGTGGTTTTAACAGATAGGCGTAAAGTAGAAGCAAAAGTAATTGGCCGCGATCCGAATACGGATTTAGCATTAATTAAAGTAAATGCAACGGGTTTGCCTGTCGTAAAAATGGGTAACTCAGATAATGTGCAGGTTGGAGAGTGGGTTTTAGCCGTTGGTTTCCCATTGGATTTAAATACTACGGTAACTGCTGGTATTGTAAGTGCAAAAAATCGTAGCATTGGTATTATTGGTCGTGAGCAACAAGGCAATGAAATTACCGAAGAGGAATACCGCGAATACCAACGTACTGGTAAAAGACCAGATCGTCCGGCAAATACCAGTATCGAATCATTTATTCAAACAGATGCGGCCATTAATCCTGGTAACAGCGGTGGCGCCCTTGTAAATGCAAATGGCGAACTGGTGGGTATCAACTCTGCAATTGCTTCACAAAGCGGTTATAATCAAGGTTATGGATTTGCAATCCCAGTTAACTTAGCCCGTAAAATTGTTGACGATTTTATGAAATATGGTTCAGTTAAACGTGGTTACATCGGCGTTAACTTTGTACCATTAAGTGGTGAGGAAAAACCTGAAGGTATTAAAACCAACGAAATCAGTGGTTTGTATGTGAATGATGTAGTTGCTGGCGGCGGTGCTGCTGCGGCGGGCATTAAATCAGGCGACGTAATTAAAAAAGTTGATGGTGTAGTAATTAACGATTCACCTGATCTTCAGGAAAGAGTTGGTCGTTTAAACCCTGGCGATAAAGTTAAATTAACTGTACTGCGTAATGGTGCCTTGAAAGACTATACAGTTACCCTTAAAGGCGAAGCCAGTGTAGGTTTAACTGCAAATAATAATGCAAGTAAAGGTGCCGAAGTAAGTAAATTGGGTGCAACTTTCGCTCCGGCTACCCAAGCGCAGAAATCGAAATATGGCATTAACAGTGGTGTGGTTGTAACATCAGTTACCACCGGAAAAGCTTTCGATAATATTGGGGTGGAAAAAGGTTTAATTATTACCAAAGTAAACGGACAACCTGTAAATTCTGTGGCCGATGTTCAAAAAGCATTGCCTTTAGGAAGAAACAATATGGTTAGTATTTCTGGTGTTGGTGAGCAAGGTTCATATAACTACAGCTTCCCTGCACAATAATTAATAGTAATAAATAGTTTAAAATGCTTCCCGGGTTTAAACCTGGGAAGCATTTTTTTTAGTCTTGATTTATAGGCTCGTGGTTAGCGTGGCAAGCATCTGCACATTCTTCGCAAGCCACAGCACATTGTCTGCAGTGTTCATGATCATGTTTGCTGCATTCAGCAGCACAAAGCCTGCAGATTTCTTCGCAAAGTAGTAGATACTGGTGGGCTATAAAGACCATGGCGTTATATTCTTTGCCACAGATTATTTGTCATCCTGAACGAAGTGAAGGATCTTGGTGTGAGATTCGATCAACGAATCATCATTTCGGGAAATCTAGCTAAATGGATCTCTCCATTTCGCTGCGCTACAGTCGAGATGACGACCATTTTATAGGAGTCAGTCAATGTTACTATAGTTCAATGGCATTTTTAAATTTACCTTATCTAGGGCTATTTGTTTATCTTTTTTGCCCACGGATGAACACAGGTTAAGGCGAAGAATTTAATATCCTGAATGTTACGTCTGTGTTCCATCGGATATAGATTCTTCACTACGTTCAAAAATGACAATTGATTTGAGTATAGTGTAAAGGTTATTTGTTAAAATATCTTAAATCTTTGTTGGTCAGCAACGTTTCTTATACGTTAACTAATATTCATCCGTTTTTCATAATCAAGATTTAGCTTCGCTACTACCGATTGATAATCAACCTTTACCGATACGCTAAATTATTTTTTTATAGTTTCATTTGAATCAGCAACAAAAACCGAATATTATGGCTTTAGCTAACATTAACCTAAGTGTAAAACAATATTTCAATTTCATGTGCAGAACGGATTTTGAAAGGCGGATATTTCATGATACTTACAAAGAATTTCAAAAAAGATCCAAAATATATAGCTTGGATCAACACCTGCATACCTTTTTTCAGATGCAGCAAGCGAATGACAAGGCTAACACGCTAAATCAAAAACTTCAGTATTCAGTTATGGACAGCATTGCAGCTTTAGAACATAAAATACCTGTTTTAAATGATATTGAAGATCATCCGGTCCTTTTCGATTGTGCCGAATTACATATTTATAATTCTGATCTGTTAAATAAAGCAGCGCATATAGTTTCGATTACCTATACAAGTCCGGATTTAATTTTACACGAAATCGTTGGTGATTTGCTAATCTTAAGCTATACTGCCAAAGCCCACGAAACATTAGTTGTAAAAATTACAGAAAACCTGATGGTTAATTATGAGCAGCACGAAAATCTTGTTTATAGTTAAATTTAAGCTTTTTGCTGTAAGGTAACTTTTGGTTCAGGATTTTCAATGTTATTCATCAATAATTAACAGTTGGGAAAAAGTAGTTCATTTTGTTGTTTATGTTTTTTTACGCAGAAAAGCGATTGGACAAGGCCTGTTTTGAACATGTTTTATGGATAAAACCGGGTGGTACATCAAAAATTAATGGATTAAATTTGGCCGCTAATAGGGCTTAAAAGGCAAATAGTCAATGTATTTAGTATATATTCTACAATAAAAAAATAAAAAATTGATTTATAGGTATTTAACTCTATCTTTGATTAAAATTAAAATACAATATAATGCAACAAGGAACAGTAAAATTTTTTAATGAAACTAAAGGTTTCGGATTTATCACTCCATCTAATGGCGATGCCGAAATTTTTGTTCATGCTTCAGGCTTAATCGATAACATTCGCGAGAATGATACCGTAAACTACGATGTAGAAGAAGGTAGAAAAGGCCTAAACGCGGTAAATGTTAAAGTAGCTTAAGAAAACTCGAACACATAAATCGTAAAAAGTCCCGATGAAAATCGGGACTTTTTTTTATGCCATTATTTTTTGAAAAGTTAAGTCTTTCTTATAACCTCAATTCAATTAATATTTATATTGACTAATTTTGAGCCCTTGAAATTAGCATGACAATCTTGCTAAACAGACCCTGAAATAAATTCAGGGTGACGCTACGAATGAAAAACCTCTGTAGTATACATTTGAAGGGATATTAATTAGCGAGCTGAAGTCTATAGTTTGATTATTACCATTAAAGCGATTTATAGTGTTTTGCCAGTCATTTATGCGCAGCTATTAGCCTGCATGGATAATCTACAATGCATTTGAGCTTTAAATCGTGACGGCCTAATTCCTTAATCGTTAAAAAACGTTAGGACATGTTGCACATACCAATACTCAGAAGCGAAACCTTAAATAATCTCCTATTCTTTCGATTAATTCCGGATATGCTTTAGAATGTTTCTAAATAAATGTTTTATCGCTGTTTTGTCATAATCGTTTATAAATTAAACTCATAATTAGATACTTTTGCAAGAAATTTAGATATAAATCCTAATCAAATGAGTGGTTTCGGAAATGCGTTTTCTTCATCAATAGGGAAGAAATTCATAATGGGTATTACAGGTTTGTTCCTGATACTTTTTTTAATTGTACACTGCGGTATTAATGCTTTAATTTTTATTAGCGACGGTGGTTTGACATTTAACGTAGGCGCACATTTTATGGCCACCAACTGGATTATCCGGGCTGGCGAGATTGTGTTATTTATTGGTTTGCTTGCACACATTTTTCAGGCTTTACGTTTAACATTGCAAAATCAGAAAGCACGTCCGGTTAAGTATGCCGTAAACGATGGTAAGGCAAACAGTAAATGGTACAGCCGTTCTATGGGCTTGCTAGGTACGCTTTTGCTGATCTTTTTGGTGGTTCACCTGAAAGATTTTTGGGTAGTTTCCCGTTTTACAGGCATCCCAACAGTTGATGCCAACGGACATGAAGATCTTTATGCGGTAATGAAAGAAAAATTTCAGGATCCGGTAAGGGTTGCCGTATATATTTTGGCTATGTTTTCTTTATGCTATCACTTATTGCATGGTTTTGCTTCTGCATTCCAAACATTAGGATGGAACCACTCAAAATATAATGGTATAATTAAAGGAGCTGGCGTTTGGTATTCGATTATTATTTCGATCCTTTTCGCAGCCATGCCGATTGCAGTTTATTTCGGTCTTATTCAATAATTTTTAGCACAAAAGATATGTCAGATATTAATTCAAATATTCCAGAAGGCGAATTAACCAGCAAATGGACAAAATATAAGTCTTCTGTGCCTTTGGTAAACCCATCGAACAAAAGAACTATTGAAGTAATCATTGTAGGTTCGGGTTTAGCAGGTGCTTCGGCAGCGGCTACTTTAGCCGAGATGGGTTACAAAGTAAAATGTTTCTGCTTCCAGGATTCACCACGTAGGGCACATTCAATCGCTGCTCAGGGTGGTATTAATGCAGCAAAAAACTATCAGAATGATGGTGATAGCGTTTATCGCCTTTTCTATGATACGATTAAAGGTGGCGATTACCGCGCCCGCGAAGCCAATGTGCATCGTTTGGCTGAGGTAAGTGCTAATATTATAGATCAATGTGTGGCACAGGGTGTGCCTTTGGCACGTGAGTATGGTGGCTTGTTAGATAACCGTTCATTCGGTGGTACACAGGTACAACGTACTTTCTATGCTGCAGGTCAAACTGGGCAGCAGTTATTATTAGGTGCATATTCTGCTTTAGAACGCCAGATTGGTATGGGTAAAGTGGAAATGTATACCCGCCACGAAATGCTTGAGGTTGTTAAAATTGATGGCAAAGCACGCGGCATTATTGCACGTAACTTAATTACAGGAGAAATCGAACGTCATTTTGGTCATGCAGTGGTATTAGGAACAGGTGGTTACGGAAACGTATTCTATCTGTCTACCAACGCGATGGGAAGTAACGTTACAGCAGCATGGAAAGCGCACAAACAAGGTGCTTATTTTGCAAACCCTTGTTATACGCAGATCCACCCAACCTGTATTCCGGTTTCTGGAGATCACCAATCTAAATTAACCCTGATGTCTGAATCGTTACGTAACGATGGACGTATCTGGGTGCCTAAAAAGAAAGATGATAACCGCAAAGCTTCAGAAATTCCTGAAGATGAAAGAGATTATTATTTAGAACGTCGTTACCCTGCTTTTGGTAACCTGGTTCCTCGTGATGTGGCTTCCCGTGCAGCTAAAGAGCGTTGTGATGCAGGTTATGGAGTAGGAGCTTCTAAATTGGCTGTATATTTAGATTTTAAAGCAAATACAGAACGCTACGGAAAAATCGAAGCTTCTAAAGCAGGTAACCACAATCCTGACAAAGAAACCTGCATGCGTTTAGGTACTGAGGTAATTAAGGCAAAATATGGTAACCTGTTCGATATGTATGCGCAGATTACCGGTGAGAACCCTTACGAAACCCCAATGCGTATCTATCCTGCTGTTCACTATACCATGGGCGGTTTATGGGTTGATTATAACCTGATGACCTCTGTACCTGGTTTATATTGTACAGGTGAGGCTAACTTCTCAGACCACGGTGCTAACCGTTTAGGGGCATCTGCTTTGATGCAGGGTTTGGCTGATGGTTATTTCGTTCTTCCTTACACTATTGGAGCTTACTTGTCGAAAGAAATTTCGGTAAAAGCAATTCCTACTGATCACCCTGCCTTTGCAGAGGCTGAAGCTAGAGCAGTAGGCATTTTAAATACACTGATAAATATTAAAGGAACTAAGTCAGTAGATCATTTCCACAAACGTTTAGGCCACATTATGTGGGAGAAATGTGGTATGGCCCGTAACGAAAAAGGTTTAAATGAAGCAATTCAGGAAATCAGAGCACTACGCGCTGAGTTTTGGAGCGATGTTCGTGTACCTGGAACAGCTGATGAGTTAAATACCGAACTCGAAAAAGCAGGTCGTGTAGCTGATTTTATCGAACTGGGCGAGTTGATGTGCATTGATGCTTTGAACCGTAACGAAAGTTGTGGTGGTCACTTCCGTGAAGAGTATCAGACAGAAGAAGGTGAAGCATTACGTGATGATGAGAACTATGCTTACGTAGCCGCCTGGGAATTTAAAGAAGGTGTAAACTTCGAACTTCACAAAGAAGAATTGAAGTTTGAAAATATTAAAGTTGCACAAAGAAGTTATAAATAGTAGCAAGATGGTAAGTATCAAGTATCAAGACTTGAATTAAATCTTGATACTTGGTTCTCATTACTTGATACTTAAATCTCAATATCATGAGTACAGGAAATATGAACTTAACGCTAAAAGTTTGGCGTCAAAAAAATAACAATACCAAAGGTGCTTTGGTAGATTATAAATTGGCCGATATTTCACCGGATATGTCTTTCTTAGAGATGTTCGATGTATTAAACGAACAATTAATTAACAAAGGTGAAGAACCAGTTGTATTCGATCACGATTGCCGCGAAGGAATTTGCGGAATGTGCTCGATGTTTATCAACGGGCGTCCACACGGGCCAAAAGATCTGGTTACTACCTGTCAGTTGCACATGCGTTCTTTCAAAGATGGCGATACCATCGTTGTTGAGCCATGGAGAGCAGCTGCTTTTCCGGTAATAAAAGACTTAACCGTAGATCGTTCTGCATTTGATAGAGTTATTGCTGCTGGTGGTTTTATTTCGGTAAATACAGGTAATGCACAAGATGCCAATAACTTACCAATTCCTAAAATGCAGGCAGATGCAGCTTTCGAAGCGGCAGCTTGTATTGGTTGTGGTGCTTGTGTGGCAACTTGCAAAAATGCTTCAGCAATGTTATTCGTTTCCGCGAAGATCTCTCAGTTGGCGTTATTGCCGCAAGGCCAGCCAGAGCGTTACCGTAGGGTACAAAGCATGGTTGCACAGATGGATGCTGAAGGTTTTGGTAACTGTACGAATACTGGTGCTTGCGAGGCCGAATGTCCTAAAGGAATCTCTTTAGAAAACATTGCTCGTATGAACCGTGATTTTGCATCTGCAAAATTTATTTCAGAAGAAACCATTTAAAAATATACTGTGCACCTGGCTTAAGTGCCGGGTTCTTAAGCCTCCACATTGTGGGGGCTTTTTAGTTTACCAATTCATAGCCGCTAGGGTACTATCATATTCCTTACTTTATCAGATGGAAATATGCGAATTAATATTTAATGGTTTATTCGCAAACTGGTGATTAAAACTGATACATATTTAACATCCGCCAACTGTTATGAAAACATATGAAACTTTCGATTTGAAAATCGAAAGCTTATATAATCAGATTGGCTCGAAATAAAAGTTTGCGAAAGTGGCAATAATCTTATGTTTGCATATTAAATTTTTGCGTATTTGGAAATTTTATTCTGTAATATTTGTATATGCATTAAAATTTTTCTAAATTTAGTCTTCCGAGACAGGAGAGAAAACATAAAACCCCGGCAATTTTGCTGGGGTTTTGTGCGTTTAAGCCAATTGCCAATTTCGGATTTACTTCATACTAAAGTTAATATTGATATTGTATTTCACACGAACAGGTTTTCCATTTAACAACCCAGGATTCCATCTTGGCGATTTGTTCAATACTCTTAAGGCCTCGTCATCCGTTTCTTTTGTGAGGCCTTTGGTAATTTGAATATCTGTTAGCGCCCCATTTTTCTCTACTACAAAAGAAGCAAATACTTTTCCCTGTGTGCTATTTTTCTTTGCTACTTCCGGATACTTAATCTCGCGACCTAAGAATTCATAAAATTTCTTAATGCCTCCAGGATAATCGGGTACCTTTTCCAGGGAAGTAAAATCATAAATTTTGTTTGAATTGTCTTGTGCTTTTGTTTGATTTAAGCACATAGCGATGCCCGTTAGGGCTAAAAAGATTAGCTTTCTCATTGTTTTTTTGTTAAAATATTGATTATTTAGTTTTTCCTGGGACTTGCTTTTGGTTTTTTGCTGGTAATAATCACCACTCCATTTTTGCCCTTATCACCATGTAAAGTTATAGCAGATGAATCCTTTAGCACTTCTATTGATTCAATAGACTCCTGATCCAAATTGTTTATTCCTGAAGCTTCTTTCCCATCAACAATATAAAGTGGCTTTGCCTTAGGGTCAAAATCTCTGTTCAATAAGTATCTTACTTCTCCAGGCGTATCAATATTTGGTATTGATGGACGCACGTTAAATCCCGATACTTTCCCTTTTAATTTGGAATCGCCAGTTTTTATCGGAGTGGTTTTAAGTCCATAATTATTACTCAGAGAACCATTTTTGGTTTTAACCTCTATTACACCTGCAAAACGATCAGCGCCATACCTTGCTGTTGCTAAACTGTCTTTTAAGATATTTACAGCTTCGATATTATTGGGGTCTACATTGCTAAGTGATGATGTGCCTCTTATATATTGTTTGTTCCCATCAATTACAATTAAAGGTTCAGTATCTAATGTTGAGATTCCCCTGAGTGTAACTTTAGGTGTTCTGGTACTATCTGCCTTTTGGGCAAAACCGGCTAAACTAAAGGCCATCAGCATGGTAAATATGATTACGTTTTTCATATTAAATTTTAGTTAAAATTTTCTTTTGAGTTCGAAAAAATCAATGTTCTTATCTATCGAAAGCTCTTTTGAGTTAAGTGGCCTGAAAACATTGCTTTTTGCGCCTTTGCTGGTAACTAAAATTACACCACCCCTGGCTTTTGGCCCATATAGATTCATTGCAGTTTGATCTTTTAATACTTCTATTGATTCGATACTGTTTGGGTTTATCGTATTCAACTGACTGTTATCTGATAATTTAACGCCATCTACAATGATTAGCGCATTAAGAGTTTTGCCATCTTTTAATCTGATCTTGTCACCGGTAATGCTACTTGTTTTAGTGTCTTTTACAGGTACAGGGTCGTTGAGTTTGAAATTAACGTTAATATTATATTTAACTCTTACTGCTAAGCCGTTCTGGATGCCTGGGTTCCACTTTGGCGATTCTTTTATAACCCTCATTGCTTCTTCGTCTGTACCACTTCCTAAACCCCGGGTAATTTGGACATCTGTTAATGAACCATCCTTCTCAACTAAAAAACTAAGGAAAACTTTACCTTGCACATTATTATCCAGCGCCATCTTCGGGTATTTAATGCTGCCACCCAGGTATTTATAAAATTGGGTTACGCCACCCGGAAATTCCGGCTGTTTATCAATCGAAACGAAATCATATACTTTATCTGTATTTTCAGATTTAATGACATTGGTTTCGGTGTCAGTAGTTTTAGGCAGAAAAGACATGATATTAATCCTGTTCAGATTTACATATTCGCCAGATTTAGGTAACAATTTATTCCTGAACGCTTTTGAAGATTCTGGAATTCTAAAGCTAACCGTTAAAGCATATTTACCATCAGCTACAGTTTTAAATCCTTTATAAGATAAAACTGCTTTCATCACTTCTTCATCACAGCCAGCGCCTAGTTCTACATTTGATGTAACATTGGTAACTCTTCCACCTTTTAAATTAAACCTTATCTGGGCATTTCCCTGAATCTGATCGCTATTGGCTGCAGTTGGGTATTTGATGTGCCTGCCTAGAAACTGATAAAATCCTGTCCACTTTGGATCTGTTTTGCCATCAACCGAAATTTTAGGTGCAATAGTTATCTTCTCTGGAGCTGTAACCATGTTTTCAACCAGTTCAATGGGCTTATCCATAGGGATTTGATCGGTAATGGATAACAATTTCTCGTTTTTACGAACAGTAGCCGATGAAAATACAATGAGAAGGGCAAATAGCGGAATAAAGATTCCATACTTCATAATTGCTATCTTTTTAGATCGTTCCTTATGAAGCATGAAAATTCTTTTTTTGATCAATGATTTTTCTAAGAAGCCATTTGTTAAGGTATTTGGTGAAATACCAAATGACTTGCTCAATAACAGCATCGCATATTCAGCTTTATCACCCTGAAATTCGGCAGCAAGTTCGTCAGCTAAAAATTCGTGGATATTTTTAATGGCTTTCTTATAAAGATAAATCACCGGGTTTAACCAGGTAATAATCCCTATAATCTCGAAAAATAAAACATCCAGGGTATGCCATTGTTTGATGTGTGCTTCTTCATGAATATCAATCACATCCATTTGTGGTAATTCCTGATCAATTACTTTTTTGCCAAAAAAAGAGAAAGCTGAGCCAGCTTTATTTATAGTAATGAGTTTTTTAACTGCTAATAAATTAAATACCAATCTACCTAAGAAGAAAAAAATACCTGCGCAATAAATGTAAACGAATGCATTTCCCCAGTTAAAACCAGTGTTACGTTCTGTTACAGTTGTTGCCTGTGCTAATACAGCTTCCCAATTAACTGAAGTATAAACCTGTTGCGCCGCTTTCTGTTCCGTAAGCCATTCTAAACGGATAAATGGTATGCAGAGGGATAATGCACCCGCAGATATTAAATAAATGCGGTTTAAAGTAAAATAGGTCTCCTTATCTAACAGTAATTTGTAAAAACCGAAAAAAACAATTAAGTATAAGTTCACCTGTAATAGGTAGTGGGCAAAACTCATTTTGGCTTATGTTTAATTTTATTAATCATTTTTAAAATTTCGTCAACATCACTTAAATCCAGTTTTTCTTCTTTAACGAAAAAAGAAAACATACTCTCTACTGAATTTTCAAAGTAATTGCCTAACAGCTTTTCTGTTGCATGGCGCTTGTACTCTTCTTTACTGATTAAAGGGTAATACTGATGAGCCTTACCAAAGGCTTCGTGACCAATAAAACCTTTGGTTTCTAAAATTCTAATAATGGTTGATACGGTATTGTAAGCCGGTTTAGGAAGGGGGAGTTCATCAATAACCTCTTTAACGAATGCCTTTTCCAACTGCCATAAAACCTGCATAATCTGCTCTTCGGCTTTGGTTAAATCTTTAATTTCCATAATAGTTAATAATAATAATAAGGATGATGGCAAATGAATTGCCTTAATTAAAGTTAAAACTAATTAGTTAGTTATGCAAATTTTATTTAATAATTATTTGAAAAGTAAATTTGGTGCAAATTTCTTTACTTAGGGATTATTCTTTACAAATAAATTGTATGATTTTTTAAGTGTATTTATCTGTAATACAATGATTTGATTATTGTTTACGCTAGATGTTAATTAGGTTGTTTTTGATGCCATATACCACTAATCCGGTGCGCGACTTCATGTTTAGTTTAGCAAAAAGAGATTCCCTATAGTTGTCAACGGTACGCGGACTGACATTCATGAGGTCAGCAATTTCTTTATAGGTAAGCTCAGTGCTGCAATGTTGCAGAAACGTAAGTTCTCTTTCAGAAAATGTTGGTTTAATTCCATTGTCTTTTAAAGCCACCAAAAGCCTGCCTGATACGAGCTCATTTACATAGAATCCTTTATCTATGATTACTTTAATTGCCCTTAATAAATCAGATGGTGTAGATTCTTTTAGCATATAGCCTCCGGCACCAGCTTTGAGCATCCCAATTATTGCTTTTTCATCTTCGAGCATGCTTAGTGCAAGTACATGAACATTTGGATGGTTGGCTTTAACCCATTTGGTGGCGGCAAAACCATCCATTACAGGCATGTTAATATCCATTAAAATAAGCTGGACTTCAGCGTGCTGATTAATTTTAGTTTGAAGATCGATTCCGTTCATGGCTTCGAACATAACTTCTATTTCATCAAATTCTGCTAATAAACTAGCCAATCCGGAGCGGAAGAGGGTGTGGTCATCAACAATTGCAATAGAAATACTTTGGTTCTGCATAATTAAGGGTAGGGGATTTCAATTGAAATAGACGTGCCTTCGCTAGGCACCGAATTTAGTGCTAATTTTCCATTGATCATCTCAATTCTTTTATAAATTGAATTTAGCCCCATTCCCGATTTTTTGGTTTTAATCATATCTGAATCAAAGCCTATACCATCCTCACTTACCTTTAAATGTAAAGCACTATTCTCGAGATAAGAATCGATCTGTATATGTTTTGCCTGAGCATGTTTTATAATATTATTGATAATTTCCTGCAATAAACGAAGAATGATCAGATCCTTATCAGGAGATGTGATCTGAAGATCTGCCAATTGGTTATTAACTTTGAGTTCATATGTTCCTGCTTTATTAAGCCAGTTAATTTCCTGATCTATCGCATGGCCAATGCCATTTTCTACCAATTGTTCTCCATGTAACAGCTTGGCCAGCTCCCTTAATTCTTTGATAGATTTATTAACTAGTGTTAGTGAATTATCGATTTTCTTTTTGGCCTTTTCTCCATCATTTAAATTTATAGAGTTTAAGGTGAGTGTGGTAAGACTGAGCAACTGGCCAACATTATCATGTAATTCTGTTGCTATACTTTGCATTGTTTGATCTTGTACCTCAATGCGGGTTTGAAGCATTTCGGACTCAAATTTTTGCTGCATATGCTGCTTTTCCAGAAAATGGTTCTTCTTATGCCGGTTGTAAGATCTGATATAAAGTAGTAGAAATATTGGCATCAAAAGAAAAACAAATGATGCCAATATTATTAGGGACATGTTTTCCGTTGACGAGCTCTGCATATAAATGAATAGGCCCAAAAGCCATATAAAAAAAGATTTAGTGAAGTATAGATTATTACTCTTGTGTTATATTTGCCTAAGAATTTTTGCTGAATAATATCATCAAAAAAATTGGCGAGTGTACTTCCGAAATAAAATATTAATGTTCCGCCGACCCACCAAAATGCAGGGTGCAACTTTAAATCAATATAATTTTCGTCTTTGAGCAACAAGTAAAAATATAATAGACCATAGATTACAAAAATCACAGACGCTATACTTATCGTAAAAGCATTGTAAATGTTTATACCATACCTAAAAGTAAATATTGTATAGATTAATATTGTTGCTATGTATGTTGCAGTTAGCCAGTGTTTTATGTTTCTGTGTTGTTTTGTGAAAGTGAAAAATCCATAAGTGATGAAAGAAATCTCAAATATTGTATAAATATTGTAAACACATAAATTCGTATGATATGTTATAGCAAAATACCTTCCAGCTATTTCAGTCAACATTACTATAGCCATATAGCATATCGTTATTAGCCAAAATGTTGACTTATCTTTGGCTAAACAATATATTGCCAGTATAAGGCACAGCAGCTCTATAAAAGAGCTGCCGGTTGATGCAATAAGTTTTAAGCTGTTTAGTATGTCAAAATGCGTTGCAGTTTTCACTGTCATTTATTTAATTATAGCATTAATTGACTGTCGTTATCGCATACCTCTGGACATAAGGAAGATCTGTTGTAAGGGTCAGTAGGTAATGGAATCGGACCGCCATATATATCGCCATTATCAATAAAGTAATCCGTTCTGGGCTTGCCTTCAATTATCTTGGTTATCACAAGAAGTAATGTATCCATTTCAGCATAACTAGCAGGTATTTTATCACCATAGTCCAACTTATTGATCTGATTAATGATATCATCAGTATATCTTCCAAAATAAATCCTGATACCATCCCCATCAAATTCTGTCAATTTTTTTGTTAATGATATAATTTGCTCTGCGGGAAACCAGGCTGCTTTGGTAAAAGTACCTTTTTCTGCGTTCTGGCTTTTGCGGAAAGCTGCCGTCATTTGGCTGGCAATACCTACCGGTATTGTATTTTTCGTACTGTTTTTAGCGTCTTTTTCGAACATTATTTTATTGATAAATTAAGATACTAAATTATGCTTTTTTGTTTATTTGAAGATAAATAATTGATTTAAGTCTATTTAATTAGTAAGTGTTGACTTATGAGAATTAGATTTATAAGAAAAAGAGTTCCTCTGCTTTGGAAACTCATTTTTATCCACAGATAGTGCGACTAAATCCTTATCGAATAGATACATATATCCCTATTCTCAAAATAAATATTTTTATAAATTGTTTGAATGGAGCGAAGATTAAAACAATCTAAATACCGTAAAAATACCTTTCTATTTAGGGCATTTTGCACTAACATCAAATAGGCTCCTGCCCCTAATTTTGGTTTACAATAACAACTGAACGTTTTGTGATTGTAGAACAAATGTCGCCTATTTCATTAAAACAAACAATTTGAACTGATGTTAGAATAAGTCTGTTTTTTAATAAAACTTGATTATTAAAAAAAAATCACCATTAAACTCTCTCAAATGATAAATAATACCCTATTGCAGGAAAATCATACTTCGATTAGCGAAAGGGAAGTCGAAATTGTAAACCTGTTATCGATGGGCTACAACAGTAAAGAAATTGGCTCAATGCTTTTTATTAGCGAGCATACGGTTAATACGCACAGAAGAAACATGGTAAGAAAGCTTGATCTTAAAAATTCTTATCAGTTAATTGTCTGGGCATTCAAAGAAAGAATATTATCTCTATAAGAGTTAAAGATACGTATAACCTCTCATTCTAAACAGCAAAGCCTGCTATTTGATACTAAAGTCAAATTAGCAGGCTTTTGTTTGTAAGGTATGTTTATTCGGATATGCTTTGAATTCTGTTGATGATTTAAGCGGGATTACTTAATACTTTTTTTGGTTACAATAAAATAGCCAATGATGAAAAGAACCGAAGCATAAATCAAACTTGTCCATATTTCTTGCGTAAAAACAGGGAGAGCTAACGGATCAGCACCTTTTTTTACTTTCGATATTCTTAAAGCCAGTGTTGGTAGCGAATAGGGGATAAGGTAGGCATATTTCCAGCCTACATTTGCTGTAATAATGCCCATAATGGTGCCAACAAAACCAATGCCCATTGGTTTAAGGAAATCGCTCCATAACAAACTTAATATAAACTGTAGCGATAAAATGCCTAAAGAAGCTAAAAATAATTTAGCGTAGGAGTTAATCAGAATATTTGATGGGTTGTATTGATTAAAATTAAACTTAGGGACTAATACCTGTAATATGTGGCCAAATGTGTAAGTAAGTGTAGCAAATAAGAATAAGCAGATAAATATTAACAATACTGCATACAGGTATTTTGCCGCATAAATCGAAAATTTATTTAAGGGTTGGGCAAATAACATTTTCCAGGTATCGTTTTTATGCTCGATATTATTGACTGAAAAGGCCATGAATATGACATAAAAGGGCATGATCAAAAATCCCATTACGCCGAGTGCTGCACCGCTATAATGTGCCCATAAGAGCATTGGAGGATAATGGTTGGCGATGATTTTTTCAGCGTCGTAATAAAAGCCAAAGCTGATTAAGCCGCAAATAATAATGGGTAATAATATGGCTGCCCAGAAAGCTAAAGTTTTTCGGGATTTGTAAAATTCTGATACTAAAGAAATATAAAGAGCGTGCATGTTAGTTTGTTTTAGTAATATCCAAGAATAAATTTTCCAGATCTTTTCGTTGCAGATAAAGACTGCTCACCGTAAAACCATTTTGGATCAACAATGTGTTTAGTTCTCCACTTTTTTGTGATGAAGCATATGGCAGGGTGATCATCTTATCTGTTTTTGCGACAATTTCATAACCAGAATTTGTTAAAAAAGCACCTGCACTTTCGGTATTATCGACCTCGATTTGGAGCATCGGTTTGCTGAGTAGATGAAGTTCGTTAATCGTTCCCTGAAATAATAATTGACCTTTGTTTATAATGCCAACATGGGTTGCTGTTCTTTCTATTTCCGCCAATAAATGGCTTGAAACCAGTATTGTTTTTTGGTGTTTTGTAGCTAAATCGATCATCAGGTTCCGAACTTCGATAATGCCATTTGGATCTAAACCATTGGTAGGTTCATCCAATAACAGTAATTCAGGATCTGAAATTAGTGCCTGCGCTATGCCTAGACGCTGTTTCATACCCAACGAATATTTGCTGGCTTTTTTATTTGCTGCTTCTGCCAAGCCCACTAGCGATAGCATTTCATCAGCTTTTGCTTTTTTAATGCCTAACAGGATACAACGGTTAACCAGGTTTTCTTTTCCTGTTAAATGACCATAAATGGCTGGTTGTTCAAC
The DNA here is from genome assembly GCF_019317285.1 of Pedobacter sp. D749. Taxonomy (NCBI): domain Bacteria; kingdom Pseudomonadati; phylum Bacteroidota; class Sphingobacteriia; order Sphingobacteriales; family Sphingobacteriaceae; genus Pedobacter; species Pedobacter sp. D749. Next base: position 4,549,585 of record NZ_CP079218.1, on the reverse strand, counting down.
CAAAGCACCTATGCGTTTAAGAATCGCGATGCGATTACTGTTTATTTCCTTACCAAATATAAATACCTGATCGGCTGGCGACTTCAGCAGGTTCAACAGGATTTTTATGGTTGTTGTTTTGCCTGCTCCATTCGGGCCTAAAAAACCATAGATGCTCCCTTTTGGTACTTGTAACGACAAATCTTTTACTATAGCCTGGTTGCCAAAGTTAAAGTTCAGACCTACGGTTTCGATAGCGTAATTACCCATTATTCCTATTTGAAAATAGCAGTTGCCTGTTTCACAATAGAACCAGATGTTTTTGTAGTTTTTACAGCTATTTCGCCATCATTCTGATTGGTGTTAACGGTAAGCGTTAAAATAATCATCATAAATACAGGTAATAATAAAAGTAAAAATGGCGAGGCGTTTGCTAATTTTTTCATGATCGATAGTTTTATTTGAGAGGTTGCGAAAAGACCATCGGTAATTACTGTTTGATTTTTGAAGTTGATTGCTGATGATGTTTTCATTTTGTTTTCGTTTTGATGATTCAAAGAAACTGAAGAAAAACAACCTGCTAAAATCTATTATACCAAGTGTTCAAGATTATAGATCAACAGACATTTTTGGCGTTTGTCGATAAAATTTGCCTATTGGGCCGTTCGTAGAAAAAAAATGCCCGTTGGTAGATTGTGTAAGTAAATCGATAAAACTTTATTTATTTTGGATGCATGAAAGAATATCTGTTTTTTCAACTAATATTAACTTCATGATTATTTAATATAGATCTAATGAAACAAAATAAGGGGCCTTTAATATTACATGCTATTTTTTGGACAGTTATTGTAATGCTCATAGTTGGGGTCAACGTATTCGACACTTCAAAGCATACGATAAATGACTATTTTATCAGCTATGTAGTATATGGAATAATCAATATTTCAATTTTCTACATTAATTATATTTTCTTAATTCCTGAACTGATCAAGAAGAGGAAAAAATATTTTATATACGTATTGGCATTTCTATTATTAATTGCTGTATCTGTCATTGCTAAAACAGCCATAGCAGTATTGTATCCAGATGATGTATTAACGACTGTGAGTGCTAAAGGGAGGCGGATGGAAATACCAGTTCATAGTTTTGTGATCATGGTTACGTTTTTGTCTGGTTTTTTCTTGATCTGCAGTTGCATCATTAAATTCACCATTGATTGGTTTGCAAGCGAAAGGATTCAGCGCAATTTAGAAAGTGAGCGCCGCGAAATGGAGCTCCAGTTTTTAAAGTCGCAGTTAAACCCACATTTTCTTTTTAATTCGCTTAATAACATCTATTCGCTGGCCTATCAAAAATCGGATAAAACAGCCGATGCGATTATGAAGCTTTCTGAGATTATGCGTTACATGATCTATGAAAGCAATACACCAACCGTAGCATTAAGCAAAGAGGTAGATTATTTAACAAGTTATATTGAACTGCAAAAAATAAGGTTTAAAGATGGTGCCTATATAGAACTTACTTTAAACGGCGAAATTGACAATCAAAAAATCGTTCCTTTAATGCTGATTTCGTTTGTGGAAAATGCATTTAAACATGGTGTGGTAACCGATCCTGCTGAACCTGTAAAAATCAATATTATTGCCAATCAGAAAATTTTGCATTTTAGTGTAGTGAACAAAAAGAACCAACAGAATAAAGATGCACAGGGTGGAGTTGGTTTAACCAATGTAGAACGACGATTACAATTGGTTTATCCCGACAGATATAAATTAAATGTTGTAAATTCGGCTACCCATTATACCTGCGAACTGATGATTGACATATAATCCGGTAACTAACCATAACCCGGATTAAAAATCATTAATTAAAATAATAACCTAAAATGAACTTAAACTGCATTGTTGTTGATGATGAGCCTCTGGCGCTTGATATTCTACAGGATTATATTTCGAAAGTACCTTTTTTAACCATGGTTAAAAGGTGCGAAAACCCTATTGAAGCTTTACAGATTGTTCAGGGCGGAGGGATTGATCTTGTGTTTTTAGATATTCAGATGCCTGAGTTAACCGGAATCCAGTTTTTAAAAATTGCCGGTAATAAATGCCACTATATATTAACTACCGCTTACCCACAGTACGCTTTAGAAAGTTACGACCTTAATGTTTCCGATTACCTGTTAAAGCCAATTGCATTCGATCGTTTTTATAAAGCGGTAGAAAAAGTTCACAATCAGGTAAAACCGGTTGAAACTCCTGCCAGTGTGGCCCAGCCGATTGTTACTCCTGCACCATTTTCTGGCTCACCAAACCCTGTTCAGGATTATATTTTTGTGAAAACGGAACATAAGATTCAAAAAATCTATCTGCACGATATTTTATTCATAGAAGGTTTAAAAGATTACATTTCAATTTTTACAAAGGATGAACGTGTAATTACTTTACAAAGCATGAAAAAGATGGAGGAAGCTTTGCCTCAAAGCCAGTTTATCAGGGTGCATAAATCTTATATTGTAGCGGTGGATAAGATTGAAAGTATTGAGCGTAGCCGAATTACCATCAACCAAAAAATTATTCCGGTTGGAGATACTTACCGTGATGAATTTTTCAGGGTGATTGGAAATAAGAATATTTAGAGCGATTGGCGTTAGGCGTTTAGCGCTTAATCAATTAACCGTTTTGTTGCCACGGATTCACAGAAATACCGAGTATCTAACCAACAAATCGTCATTTCGAGCGGAGTATAACGCAGTCGAGAAATCTGTTTATATAGATATCTCCATTTCGCTGTGCTACATCCGATAGCTATAGGATTGAGATGACGACCATCCTATGGAAATCTGTCTATGGTGTCGAAATCGAAGGATCCTTAATGTGATTAATAAAATTATAAAGTAGCTGGCTGTGCCATCGGCTGACCCAAAACTTTCCTGATCTCGTTTTCTACTTCTAAGGTTATATCGTTTGCCGTTTTTATTCCAGGCTCTATCGGCTTTAAAACAGTCCATTTTAAAGCATTTCCTGTGGTTAACGGAAACATGCCAAAGCGGACAATCTTCCATGAATTTTCTATCGCCACCGGAACGATCAAAGCATTAGGAACTACTTTTAATATGGTAGCAATACCCCCAAATTGAAATGTTTTTAACTGACCATCTTTCGCACGGGTTCCCTCAGGGAAAATAACAGTACTCCAGTTATTTTCTTTCATTCTGCGGCCAAGTTTTATGATTTCAGAGATGGCTTGCTTATTGTCTTTCCTGTTGATGTTTGCCCCACCGCCTAAACGCAGGTTAATGGATATGGATGGAATGCCTTTGGTAAGCTCAATTTTAGAGATAAATTTTGCACTGTGTTTCCTTAAGAACCAAATTAACGAAGGGATGTCGTACATACTTTGGTGGTTTGCTGCAAAAATAATCGGTCTATCTGTTGGTAGCTCATATTCGTTTTTAAAACTGATTGAATTGAAAAGGAAAATCTGGCAGTAGGTCAGAAAAAAATTAAGGATATCTACCGAAACCTTGTGCGCTTTATATCCAAAAAGCTTAAAACAAAGCCATTGTATAGGATGGAAGATGCAAAGTGTTAATCCAAAGAAAATATAAAAAATAGGGCTTAAAATATATCCGAAAAGCTTGCTCATTTGGTTGATTAATACGTGGCAAAGATAATAATAAATTATTCTGGTTCTTTGAAGATATATCTTTCTTCGTATTCAATCTCAAATGTTTTTAAGAAACTGGTGTACTCCTGTAAAAAACTCTCCTTGTTATGGTGCTGTTCCTGGTTTTGAATGTACTGAATGACCTGTTGAATATGGCTTTTCGAATATGAAAATGCACCATAACCTTCTTGCCAGGCAAATTTTGTTTTACAAAATCGTTGATCATTAATCCATTTAGAGCTTTCAGTTTTTACATTCTGGATCAGGCTAGAGATAGACTGATGTGGCCGCATGCCAATAAAAATGTGAATATGATCGGGCATACAATTAATCTGTATCATTTTATGGCTATTTGCCTGAAATATTCCTGTGAGATATTTTAATAGCCTTTCTTTCCACTCCGGACGAATTAATGAAGCACGAAATTTAACAGCAAAAACAAACTGAATGTGTAATTGGGTATAGGTATTCGGCATAGCGTTCTAAATTTAAATCATAATCAAACGTTCCTACGGAACGGAAATTGCCGTCTGCAATTTCTACCGAGGAAATGTCCATACTGGACATTAATAATTGTTAGGATGATTTAATATTTAGGGATTGCAGCAGCAATATAAAACAAATGGCTTTATAGAACAAGCGCTTACGCAATATATTTAGGTATTGGGCAAATTTTATAATCCCACTGTTAAAGAACTAATAAGCCGATATTTCTCTGGGACATCAATAATTTTTAGGATGATTTAATATTTTGCGATTGCAGCAACAATTTAAAACAAATGGCTTTATAGAACAAGTGCCAATACAATATATTTTTAAGTACTAGGCAAATTTTATAACAACCCACTGTTAAAGAACTAATAAGCCTATATTTCTCTGGGATATTAATGATTTTAGGATGATTTAATATTTAGGGATTGCATCAGCAATTTAAAGCAAATGGCTTAATAGAACAAGTGCTTACGCAATATTTTTAGGTAATAACCTCAGTTCGATTATTAATATCCTTTAAAGGCATACTGCGGACATTCTTCGTTCATAGCCGTCACCCTGAATTTAATTCAGGGTCTATTTATCAGTAAAGATGCTGAAATAAATTCAGCATGACGATCGCGCTTAGTTTCACGGGCTTAAACTAGTCAGTATGAATAAATATTAACCGAACTGAGGTTAATGGTAAATTACAACAATCCACTGTTAAAAGAACTAATAAGCCGATATCCTCTGGGATACCAATAATTTTTTGGGATGACTAATATTCAGGGGTTGCTCAGTAGATTAATATAGTTAATTTTAACATCTGATCATGCAATGTCCCATCGGGACATATGCTAGGTAGAAAAAATATATAATATTTTTTCTGTTCCGTTAGGAACATTTGGTGGTTCCCCGGTTATAATTCACCATTTAACATCATCAGTTTAGCTTTTAAGATTGCAGCTACGCTCATCGAGTCGGTAATCTGTCCATTCAAAACCATTTGATAGGCCTCATCAAATGGTAATTTTTTTATCACGAGTTGTTCCGTTTCTTCTGGCATCGCGATACCTTGAATCAAATCAGTAGCAACATAGATTATGCTCAGTTCATCGCTTACAGAGTTTGATAAGTGCATTCTTTGTATCTCTTTCCAGTTTCTGGCACTCATTCCTGTTTCTTCCAGTAATTCCCTTCTTGCACTTTCTAATGGCGCTTCATGGAATGGTCCACCGCCTTCAGGAATTTCCCAGCTGTAGGCATTTAGTGCATACCTGTACTGGCCTACCAGCCAGGTATTGTAGTTTTTATCCAAAGGAAGGATTCCGATGGCCAGATTCTTAAAATGAACGGTGCCGTAAATTCCTTGCCCACCAGATGGATTAATGACCTGGTGTTCGGTTAAACGAATCCAGTTGTTGTCGTATTTTACCTCACTTTCGAGCGTTTTCCAGGGGTTAATCTCTTCCATGGTCGCAAGATAACAACTTGTTATAGTTTTAAGAAGAAAGGACTTGTATTGAAGAGAATTTAGGATAAAAAAAGAGTGCTTAAATTTTCTAAGCACCCTTTGATAAAATTAGAACGATCCTTCATCAGGACGGTTATCCTGCTCTTCTTTCTTCTTTTTGTTCGTACCGGTAAATGTAGTTTTTCCAAAGCGGTAAGAGAAGGTTAAATTCCCCATTGTTCCCTGAAACTGGCGTTCAAAATCAACAATTGTGGCTCTATCTTCAGTGGTCATGCTCCATCTTCTGGTATTAAATACATCTCTGACATTGAAACTCAAAGATGCTTTTTTGTTCGGGAAATCGTATTTGGCTCCTCCATCAATTCCATACATCGCATTACGTTTTCCCTGTGCCATCACTTCTGGTGCCCTATAGTCGCCGCGTACCTGTAGCGATAGACTTTTAACTACTGTTAAATTTCCGGTTAGGTTGGCGTTCCAGCTAAAGCCACTGCTTGATGGAATGTCAAATCGTGCATCACCAGCAAACTTGGCCTGGTACAAGTTTACGTTGGTAGTGAAGTTTAAAGCTTTCACCAGGTCAAAACGGCCAATTAATTCTAAACCGCTATTAATCTGGTTTGTTAAATTTTGAGGGGTTGAAGTAATAATTCCATTAACTGGTGTACTTCTTACGCGTTGGATCACATCGTTGGTTTGACGGAAATACAAGCTTGAAGTTAAGGTTACTTTTTTCCAGTATTTACTATAACCTAACTCAAAAGAGTGTACATCTTCCGGTAATAAATTAGGGTTACCGCCTCTGTAGTTTAATGGATCAGAAACATCTAAAAATGGATTGGTATCCCATGGGCGAGGACGGTTTACACGACGGGTATAACTCAATTGGAGCTGGTTATCGTCCTTCAGTTTCTGAGTTAAGAACACGCTTGGGTATATTCTTTTGTAATGGATGTTTCCTTCCGCAGTGGTTAATACATTGTTCGTGTAGCCTTCCAAATGGGTATCTAAACGCGCATCTTCTCCCCTTAAACCTATTTGATAACCAAAATCTTTAATCTGGTTCTGGTAATTGAAATACAATGCATGCACCTGATCTTTGCTGTCAAAACCATTAATTAACTTATTGTTGCTGATGTAGATACTGCTATTGGTTAGGATTGAATCTGCATATTGATCATTCTCCCCTAAGCGGATCTGGCTGCGGTAACCTACTTCAATTTTACCCGCTTTACCTACTGGCAATGCATAATCCGTTTGAATATTATAATTGGTGTTGTTCCCGGTATTAAATACACGTTGTAAACTTAAAGTCTCATCAATGGGTACACCATTGCGGTTAGTGGTGTTTGTGCTATAATACTGATTACTATTATTGGTGCCGTAAGAATAACCAAAATTAAAGCTTAATTCTTCCTTCGGTTTCTTAAACTTTTGTACATAATCTAAATTTGCATCATAACTTGTTCCAAAACCATCGGTGCTATTGGTTCTGTTGCTTAGCAGAACTGGCGACTGGTTTTTATCTAATTGTCTGATGTCGAGCTGATCGTTACGCTCATTATCTCTTGAATTAAAACCGCCTGATAAGCTAATTACACTTTTAGGGGCTAAATAATAATCAATACCCGCTTTGGCATTATGTCCTTTATCCAATGAGTTGGAAACTGTATTTTGACTGGCAAATCTTGTTCTCAATGAATCTGATTTATAGGTAATGTCCTGAAAACCACCTCCAACACGATTGCCGTAACGATAGCCATAGTTTCCATAAATATTAACTTTACTGTTCTGGAAACTTAAGTTGGTATTGGCATTATAATTATCGCGGTTACCTGCTGTTAAAGCAACTGAACCATTAAACCCAAGTTTTGTGTTTTTCTTAAGAACAATGTTAATGATGCCTGATTGGCCTTCAGCATCGTATTTTGCCGATGGATTGGTAATAACCTCCACACTTTCGATGGAGCTGGCAGGTATGGATTGAAGAATCTGTGCTACATTACCGCCTGCAATTAAAGATGGCTTTCCATCAATTAATACCTTAACACCTGCAGAGCCACGTAAACTCACATTGCCATCCATATCTGTCGAAACAGAAGGAACATTCTGCAATAAATCGCCGGCAGAACCACCCTCGCTGATTACGCTCTGATCTACCGCGAAAATCTTTTTATCGATCCCCATTTGCATGCCTTGTTTCTGGCCGGTCACGGTAATTTCGCTCAGTACATTTCCTTTTGCCGCATTCATTTTAATGTCGCCAAAATTTAAGGTACCAGTACTGGCAGTTATCGTTACATTGTCCCTAACCATGGTTTGGTAACCAACAAAACTGATTTTAAAGGTAAAAGTCCCGGTAGGGATTTCAGTCATTACAAATGCACCATTCACATCTGTTTGAACTATTTTTGCATTTTTTGCTGTGGCTTTATTAATTAAGACTGCTGTGGCAAAAGGAATGGTTTCTTGTGTTTTGGCGTCTTTAAGTACTCCGGTAATTTTTGCATTTCCGCCTGTTTGTGCAAAAAGACTAAATGAAAGGGTGAGCAGTAATAGGGTAATTTGTATTGTTCTTGATTGTAAAATTCTCATTAAAAATAAAATTTCGTGTGTTTTATAAAGGGAGACAAAGTAACGGCAAGTAAGTTTAATAAATGGGCCGTAACTATTTTATTACAGCCATTTTATAGTAATATTTTTGTGGGTTAATTTACAGTTGGTAGTTCGTAGTTAGCAGTTTTCAGTTTTGCCTAAAACAATGATGGAATATTACAATTGGTGAATGTGCAAAATGTTACTTTTGTTCATTATGAATAAAATATTAATTGTTGATGATTTGCACCCTGTATTTAAAGAACAGGCCATAGCTATGGGCTACCAGGTTGATGATGAACCGCAGATTACCCGTCAACAAACTTTAGATAAAATAAAAGATTATACTGGTATTGCCGTAAGGACTAAATTTAGGATAGATGCCGAAATTTTTGCTGCTGCTCCGAATTTAAAGTTTGTAGCCAGGGCAGGGGCTGGTTTGGATAATATTGATGATAAAATAGCCTTTGAAAGAAATATTGAATTGATTAATGCACCCGAAGGCAATTGTGATGCTGTTGGCGAACATGCTACAGGTTTGCTTTTATCTTTGATGAATAACTTCCGCAGGGCCGATATGGAAATCAGAAATGGTATTTGGGACCGTGAAGGAAACCGCGGTTATGAACTGAAAGGCAAAAAAGTCGGGATTATTGGTTATGGCTTTATGGGGCAGAGTTTTGCGAAAAAACTGGCAGGTTTTGAGGTGGATGTAATGGCTTACGATAAATATAAAACAAGTTTTAGCGATGCTTTTGCCCGTGAAGTAAGCATGGAAGAAATTGTAAAACACAGTGATGTGCTCAGTTTGCATATTCCACTAACTGCAGAAACCAAACAAATGGTTGATGATGAATATTTTTTCCACTTCAAGAAGCCTATTTTTTTTATCAATACCGCCAGGGGTGAAATTGTGAGCACGCCAGCGGTACTTAACGCGATAAAAACTGGAAAGATATTAGGGGCAGGGCTAGATGTTTTACAGACAGAAAAATTCCCTGCCTTAGGTGAACAGCCCTGGTATAATGAATTAAAGAATAACGAAAAAGTGATTTTAACACCACATGTGGGTGGCTGGACCTTTGATTCGTACCGTAAGATCTCGGAAGTCTTAGCTGAAAAATTAAAGGGGCTTAGTTTTAGCTAATCAAGACCTCGCAGGTTTTTAAAACCTGCGAGGTTTATTCTGCAGACTTCGAAAGTCTTTGTTAACTAAACCTGATAGAGCGGAAAGCCCACAGCGCAGCGAGGACTTGAAGAGATAGCAGGGCTTTCGGAACCGAAGTACAACCGAACCCTGCTTTTCAAATAATATTCACCACCTATAAAAACCTATGAGGTTTTCGAAACCTCATAGGTTTGGAAGTAGGCGCAAAAAACAGGAAATCTCCATTTTATTTTCTTAAATTGGCTATATAATCTAACCAATTTTATCATGCCGAAAGATCACTTATATTCAACTACAGTTACCTGGACGGGCAATAAAGGCTCGGGTACGATGGATTACCGTTCGTACGATCGCGATTATGTTATTTCAGTAAAAGGCAAGGCTGATATTTCCGGTTCATCAGATTCTGCCTTTTTGGGCGATAAATCTAAATATAATCCCGAAGACCTCTTATTGGCATCAATTTCGAGTTGCCACATGCTCTGGTATTTGCATCTATGCTCTAAGAACGAAATCGTAGTTATCGATTATAAAGATGAAGCAGTAGGTACAATGGAAGAATTGGCTGATGGAAGCGGGAGATTTAAAGAAGTTACGCTTCATCCGCAGGTTTTAATAGCCGATAAGGCACATTACGAACTTGCAGCATCGCTACATCATGAAGCAAACAAAATGTGTTTTATTGCCAATTCATTGAATTTCCCGGTTAAACACGAGCCGGTTCTGAGTTACTAGTTTGCAGTTTTCAGTTTACAATTTTCAGTTGGCAGTTATATCAAACTGCCAACTGAAAATTACAAGCTGTTAATTATTTTGCTTCCCAAACATTGTCTCTCGGCGTAGCATCTACAAATATGCCGTTATCCAAACTGATTGCCGTTATTTTTTTAGTGGTGTTAACTATAATATTAACTTCTTTCTGGTTTGCTTTCCAAACCGCTGGTGTTTGGTGTATGGTATTAACTTTTCCATCAGCATAAGTGACTACTACATCAAAAGGAATTACAAAACCACCAACATTTTTAACAGCTACTGTCGATTTTCCTTGTGCAGACGTTACTTTGCTAATCGCTAAATCAAGATAGTTGTTGGTAAAGAACCAGTTTTGGAAAAACCAGTTTAAATCCTGGCCAGAACCTGCATTCATCGAATTAAAATAATCCCATGGAATTGGGTGCTTGCCATTCCAGTTGCTCATATAGGTATGTAATGCTTTTTTGAATAAGGCATCTCCAAGCATATCCTTTAACGCAAGGTAAGATAACGACGCTTTTCCATAAGAGTTATTTCCATAACCAGCTCCCGAAACCTGGTCGGACATTGAAATTACCGGCTGATCTTCTTCTGTAGATTTATCGTTAATATATTCATCAACTCTAAATTTCTTGTAAAAATCATCAGCAGCTTGCTTGCCGTGCTCGGCAATACCAATTAAATATTCGAAGGTAGTGGCCCAGCCTTCATCCATATAAGCGTAACGGGTTTCGTTAATGCCCATATAGAAGGGAAAGTAAGTATGCGCCACTTCGTGGTCTTGAACCAACTGTGCAAAAATAGGATCGCCAAACTGAGAATCGTTTACCATCATTGGGTATTCCATATCAGCAAAACCCTGAAAAGCAATCGTTTTTACATAAGGATAGGGGATGCCAGGCCAATTATTTGAGAACCAGTCTAAAGCGTTCAAATTGTATTTAACCGAGTTAACAAAGTCTTTTCCGGTGGTTGGATTATATGCTGCCTGAGCGCTCGATCTGCGGTTGGTTTTTTTATCTACAATTACACTCGCGCCATCCCAAACATAGTGGTTACTTAAGGCAAAAGTAACATCTGTAATGTGATTAACCGCAAATTTCCAGGTATTCCAGTCTTTTTGCTGGGTTACTTTACCATCCTTCATTTCCTGCTCGGTAGCAATGTGGATCACCTCATCGCCATTGTACGATTTTTTTAAACGTGCAGAAATTTCGGGTTGTAACACCTCATCCGGGTTCAGGAAATCTCCTGTGGCATATACCACATAGTTTTTAGGGGCTTTGATGGAGAATTCGTAATCGTTAAAATCGTTATAAAACTCGGCTCTATCAGTATGTGGAATGCGGTCCCAACCATTATAATCATCGTATACCGATATGCGCGGATAGCTATAAGCTACAAAAAACGAGTTGGGGTCAATCTGCCCTTCACGGCCACTTTCTTTTGATAACGGGTAATCCCACTCTATTTTAACTGTAATTTTCGATTTTGGCAATAAAGGTTTCCTTAGCGGTACATTACCAACTGTTCCCCAGCTTTTGCTATCCACTTTATAGGTTTCGCCATTTACCGAAAAAGCGATAATATTTAGACCCGTACTCAAAAAGTCTTCACTTACAGCGCCACTTCTTGGCGAAGTTGGTTTATGCAGGTTGTTTACAAAGCGGATGGCCAGGTTTTTTAAGGTATCGGTACTGTTGTTGCTGTATAAAATTTCTTCTTTACCGCTAACTACTTTGGTTTCGGCGTCTACCTTAATATCCATGTTGTATTTACCATGGTTCTGCCAGTAATTTTGACCGGGTTTTCCATTCATTGAGCGTGTGCCTTTGGCGTATGCCGCTTTGATATTCCGGGGCATATAGAGCTCCTGGGCCGAAGCCATATATCCGCCCAGACTGAGGAGCAGAGCGATAGAAAATAACTTTTTCATTTTTTAAGAATAATTTAAGCTAAATTAAAACTAATGATTGGATTTTAAGTGAGTTTGTGATTTAATGTTGCGTTTAGTGGTTAAGTCTAAAGGGTTGGTGTTGATTCGTATCTGTTCTCCATCATCCTGTTTTAAGGTATATTAAATCTCATTAATCCTTAAATCGTAAAAATCATGAGTATTTATTTGCTTTTGTAATTTCCACATTTTATCTTCGTTATAATTGAAGCAAGACTATGTAGCAAACCAACTATATAGTCTTGTTTGTTTTTTATAGCGTTTGAATAAAATTAATAGAGCAATGACAGAGGTAACATACTACACCCAAGAAGGGTTAGATAAATTAAAAGAGGAAGTTCATTATTTAACAACCACCGGTCGTCAGCTTATATCTAAAGCAATTGCAGAAGCAAGGGATAAAGGTGATTTATCGGAGAATGCAGAATACGATGCTGCTAAAGAAGCGCAAGGTTTGCATGAAGCAAAAATTTCAAAATTAAAAAATACGCTGGCAAATGCACGTTTAATTGATGAGTCTAAATTGGATTTATCAAAAGTGCTGGCATTGTCTATCGTAAAAATAAAAAATGTTAAAAACGGTGCAACCATGACTTACCAGTTGGTGGCAGAAAGTGAAGCTGATTTAAAAACCGGGAAAATTTCTGTAAAATCGCCGATTGCGCAAGGATTATTGGGTAAATCGGTAGGCGAGTTTGCCGAAATTGAAGTACCCGCAGGTAAAATGCAGTTTGAAGTGCTCGAAATTTCTAGATAAGCGAATAGCGTTTGGCGGTAAGCGATTATTAAAACGCCTATCGCCAAACGCTTAACCCTAAACCTTCCACCTTTTAACCTTCCACCTTATGACTGTCTTTTCAAAAATCGTCGCAGGCGAAATCCCTGCACATGTTGTAGCCGAAACTGTAGAATATTTAGCTTTTTTAGATGTTCATCCATTAACTGCAGGGCATGTATTGGTGATCCCTAAAATTGAAACCGACTATATCTTCGATATGGATGAGGATTTATATGTTGGTTTATGGATGTTCGCGAAGATTGTGGCCAAAGGTGTAAAAATTGCTTTCCCTTGTAAAAAGGTAGGTGTTTCGGTAATCGGATTAGAAGTTCCGCACGCACATATCCATTTAATACCGATGAATAGTGTAAGCGATATGAACTTTAGCAAAGAAAAATTAAAACCAACGAACGAAGAATTGGCTGAGGCTGCTGAGAAAATTAAGCAGGCTTTATTAGCTGTATAAAAAAGGCCGGCTGCGAAAACACAGCCGACCGTCCTAACCCGCCTAACTCAAATATTTTATTGTGCAGGGGCAACAGTAGCATTTAGTTGTAATACAGGCCAAGTTAAACCTGGCCCTCTTCCGATTACTATGCCCAGGTTATCACCTCTTTTTACATCTGATGCCCAGTAGTACAATGGCCATCCTTTATAGGTTAACTGTTTTTTGCTAATTGTAGCTACAGTAATTACACCAACATCGGTTTTTGTTATCGCAGAAGGTACGTTAAGCACTTCAGATTCATACACTGGCCAAATACCTTCTTGTGTTGCACTCTTGGTGTATGTATTTACGCCATTTTTGTCTGGTGCAAAAGCATACAACGTACGTCCTTTGCTATCGGTTAAGTAAATGGTTTTTCCGTCGCCAACAGCATAAGTACTGGTGTAATTGATATTTTTGCCATCAACTACTCCAACCAATTGTGCATTAGCCAGCATTAACGAATAATCGGGTTTGGCTACAAACCAGATGCCACCAACACCATCACCTTTAATTTCACCTTTTGAGGCATCACCAGCGTAATAATAAAGCGGGTAACCACGGTAAGTGCTTTGTTTACGGCCGTCAGCGCGGGTAACCTCACCAACTTCTGCTTTGTTCAGGTTTAAATCGGTACTGGCATCTGCTGAGTAGTAAAGTGGCCAGGCGGTTTCACAACCATCAGTACAGGTTGGCGTACCTGCAGCATCGTTTGCAAAAAAGTATAGGGTTTTGCCGTCTTTATCCGTTATTACGGATCCGAATTTCGCATCTGTTGCCAGTTGGATACCTTTTTTGTTATTACCCGCGGGTGTAGGGTCTTCTGAATTATTTTTTTTGCAGGCCATAAATACCATGGCTACACATACAACAGCCAATAGGTTTCTTTTTAAGTAGATTAGCATAACATTTCGTTTTTAGTTTTAACTTTAATAAAAATTGATATGCTGCTATTACGCCCCCAAGTTGTAAATGGTTGCTTGTATAATGGAGATTTTTAGACCAAAATGAATAATATAAAATATTTTAAAAAAAAGTAATTTTTGAAGCAACCTTTCGTTGTTCCTCATCGTAATTTATTTTGAAAGGAGAACTTGTGACCGCTAGCCGCGATAGTGAAGGAATTATACAAAAATACATTCAGGGCTGCATTAGAAATGAAAGAGATAGTCAGAAAGCACTATACAAACATTTCTATAGCTTTGCTATGGGCATTTGTTTGCGTTATACAAACGATCGGTTAGATGCCGCAGGTATATTGAATGATGGATTTTTTAAAGCTTTTAAAAATATAACCAAGTATGAGCCTTCTAAGGCTTTTTTGCCCTGGCTTGGGCGCATAATAACCAATACTGCCATTGATTATTATCGTGCCAATTTAAAATTTGCTGATCACGTAGATATTGAGGATCATGAAAATATTGTGCAGGTAAGTTCTATATACGATAAGCTTGCCTACAATGATTTATTAACCTTAGTTCAAAAGCTCAGTCCGGCATACCGTACCGTTTTTAACCTTTTTGCAATAGATGGTTACAGCCATGAAGAAATTGCCGAAATGCTTGGGATATCGGTAGGTACATCAAAATCTAACCTGTTTAAGGCAAGGCAAAAATTACAGGAAATGTTAAAAGCTACAGATGCGAAAACTTACCAGGTAAGGAATTCGGAAGTAGATAGAAACCTTTTACAGGTAAGGTTAAACACAAATATGCAATGAAAGAGGGAAAAGATATTGATAAATTATTTAAGGATGGATTGGAAAACCCCGACCTGCCTTTTAATGATTTAGATTGGGATAATCTGGAGGAGAGATTGCATCCAACACCAAAAAGGAGGGTTGTGCCCCTAATTTGGTTAACTGCTGTGGCTGGGATAGCCGCAATGTTGCTGCTGGTGTTTTTATTGGTTAAACCGAAAGCTGATCAGTCTAAGAACAAGCCACTGGTTAAAACAAAAAGAGAAACAAACAAAAAAAGTGATAAGCTTTTAAATGATAAAGACAATTTAATTAATAAGCCAGCAGATGAAACCACTTCAAACGAAAATGGGGGAATAAGTTTATTGGCAGGAAATAATAATAAAAATAAAGCCAGGAATTCCCAAAAAGGAGCCGAAATAGGGTTTACGAATCAAATTTCGATTAAATCTGTAGAAATGGGTAGCAGTAATGCGATCAACTATTTAGCCAATGTTATTTATAATCCTGAAATAAGTGCTGAAACAAAACCAGTAGAATTTGAAAAACAAAATCTTACAATTGAATCTGTCAAAGGAAAAATACCAGGAATTAAAGATCCAATTTTTAAGAAAAAATCACGGTTTGTGTTGAGCATTCTGGCTGCGCCAGATTTAACCAGCGTGCAAAAATCCGGGCAAAGTAGCTTAAGTGGTGGTTTCGGCATAGAAGCGACTGTAATCCTGACGAAAAAATTAAGTGTTACTACCGGGGCTGCCTATGCAAAGAAAATTTACGATTCGGATTTTAGCTTGTATAATCCCAATACAGACTATGTATTCGGCATAAAACCAACAAATATTCATGCGAATTGCGATGTTATTGATATTCCGATAAATTTAAACTATAAAGTTTTTAATGGCCGTAGAAATTCTATTTTTGTAAGTACAGGCCTATCTAGTTATTTAATGTTAAAAGAGAAATACAGCTATTCTTATAATGGCGCTTACCAAGGTCCTGCAGATTTCGAAGTAAGAAATCAGAACCAGCATTATTTAGGTATCGCCAATGTCGGTGTGGAGTTTCAGCATAAAATAAATAATAATTTAAGTATAAGCGCTAAACCATTTATGAAAATCCCGTTAACGGATATTGGCTATGGAAACTCTAGATTATCATCCACAGGTGTTGCCGTTTCGGTAAATATGAACCTGTTTAAACGGAACTAATGTTTAATGTTTTTAATAGGATCTGGTAAAGGCACAAAACCTGTTTCACCAGGAACGGGTTTGAAACTTTGCTCCAGCCATTTAATTTTGGCTTTTTCAATTAATTCCCTATCCGAGGCAACAAAGTTCCAGTAGATAAAACGTTCTTCAGGGAAAGGCTCGCCGCCGAAAATGTAAACTGTGGTATTTGCGTGCATGGTAAATTCGCACAGTTTGGCATCGTTGGCAATTAAAATCTGGCGGGGTTCGAAAATATGCCCATCGCTCTCTATTGCGCCTTCTAAGATATACAGAGCACTCTCACCGAAAAGATAATCGCCAATATTCACTTTCTGACGATCAGTGCTTTTTAACTCTAAAAAATACAGAGGGCTGTATACCGGAACCGGAGATTTGTGACCAAAAGCTTCTCCTGCAATCAGTTTAAAATTAACGCCATCTTGAGTCCAGCTTGGAATGTCGGCCCCTTCAACGTGGCAAAACTCAGGTTCCATTTGTTCTAAATCTTTAGGTAAAGCCACCCAAATCTGTAAGCCATGGAGCATTTTATCGGTATGGCGGAGATATTCAGGAGTTCTTTCCGAATGTACAATGCCACTGCCCGAGGTCATCCAGTTTACCTGTCCGGGTTTAATCACAATATCTGAACCCAAACTATCCTTATGTGTAATCTCGCCCTCAAACAGGAAAGTTAAGGTAGATAAGCCGATATGTGGGTGAGGTGGAACGTCGAGGTTTTCGTGATCGCTCATTGCAGCTGGCCCCATGTGGTCGATAAAAGAAAAAGGACCAACCATGCGTTTCTCTCTAAAAGGCAACAACCTGCCAACCATAAAATTGCCAATATTTGCGGGTCTTTCTTCAATAATGAGTTTAATGTTCGACATGGGATGATCAATTTTAAAGAGGTGAATTTAAGGAAAAAGGCTGGGATTTAAATTGAAATTCTATTCGTCATGTCATTATAAGCGAACCCAATATCGGGTGCAACGGAGTCGAGAAATCTGCCTAGATAGATCTCTCCATTCCGCGATGCTCCAGTCGAGATGACGAAACCCGGTACCAAGAGGAGGACCTCTTTTGGGTTTTGGAAAGCAATTGCAGAAGCTTTTGGGTGGTTGTAGTCCCGCTTTCGCTTCTGCCAATTTGAAGGAATTGGCATCCCGCTTTAATCGGGTTTAGGTGGCCACGGCATTGCTGCTGTCAGAGGTAAAATAAACCCGACCGACAGCGTTATTCCGACTTTTTCAGTCGGGATTAAGCAAAGGGCGGGGCTGAAGCAACCGAAGCATTGCAGGCACTGCTTTTCAAATTGTCAAGAAAATTTCTGTGCCCTCTGTGCTTCCGTGGCATAAAAATTATTCGTAAACTCAGCATTATGTTACACCTGAAGGCGCGGGCAGATCTCTCCATTTCGCTGCGCTTCAGTCGAGATGACGATGCTCCTTATCAAAAAAAGCATCCCTTTCGAGATGCTTTTCTAAGTTTAAAAAGAAAAAATATGGTTTTATACCAATTCCATTAAAGCTTCTTTACTAAAGCCTTTCAATTCTTCCATGCGGTTATGTTTAATTTTTTCTACCCAGTTCGGATCTGCCAAAAGCGGGCGACCAACGGCTACTAAATCGAAATCACCACGGTCCATTCTGCGTACCAGTTCGTCTAATGAACTAGGCTGTGAACTCTGCCCTGCGAAAGCACCAAAGAAATCGCCGTCCAAACCAACTGAGCCTACTGAGATTGTGGTTTTTCCTGTTACTTTTTTAGCCCATCCTGCAAAATTTAAGTCAGAACCTTCAAACTCTGGCTCCCAGAAACGGCGTTGCGAACAGTGGAAAATATCAATTCCGGCTTCAGCCAGTGGGGTTAACCATTGTTCCATTTCCTGCTCATTTTTAGCCAGTTTAAAATCGTAGGCAGCAGGTTTAAATTGTGATAAACGAATAATTAAGGCGAAATCTTCACCAACCCTTTTCCGTACCTCTTTAATTACTTCAACGGCAAAACGGGTACGCTCGGCTAAGGTTTTGCCACCATAAATATCGGTGCGGTTATTTGTACCATCCCAAAAAAACTGATCGATCAAATATTGGTGTGCACCATGTATTTCAACGGTATCAAAACCTAAAGCTTTGGCATCAGCTGCTGACTGACCAAAAGCCGCAATCGTATCGGCAATAGCCGCATCTGTCATCGGTACACCGTTTTCGAAACCAGGACTGTTAAAAGATGACGGGCCTTCAAATGGAGCACTTGGCAACCAGCCAGACGCATGGTTTGCATGAATACCCTGGTGCCAGATCTGCGGCCCCATTTGCCCGCCAGCCTGGTGAACTTCGTTAATTACATGCTGCCAACCTGCTAAAGCTTCAGCACCGTAAAAATGGGGAATGTTGGGATCGGCAGAAGAGGATGGACGGTTAATTACGGTTCCTTCTGATAAAATTAAACCCACTTCGCCTGCTGCTCTTTTTGCATAATAGCTGGCAACATCGGCCGTTGGTACGCCACCAGGAGAAAATGACCTCGTCATTGGGGCCATTACTATTCTGTTTTTAATATTTAATGTTTTAAGGCTAAATGGCCTGAATAAACTATCTGTGTTCATATATATTGCTAAATTATAATGCGGTATTGATGATTTCGCTTAATTTTTCTAAGCCTTCTTTATTGCGTTTGTAATAAGTCCACTGACCTACGCGCGTGGAACTGATTAAATCGGCACGCTGTAAAATAGACAGGTATTCGGAGATGGTACTTTGTGATAAACCACTTTTAATCTGGATCTGCCCAACACAGACACCAACGTTTTCAAAATCTGCATTTGGCTGTTCCGGAAAATTAAGCTCCGGCTCTTTTAGCCAACCTAAAATCTGTAAACGTGTTTTGTTCGAAAGGGCTTTGAATATTTCTACCTGATCCATGGTACAAATGTATATCGACTTTTCCCGATATGCCAATTAAAAGAATAAAGTTTACAATTGGATGTAAAACTTGATAAATGGTGAAAAATTCTTCGTTGTAATGTTTTTTTACAGATTGTAATATGATAGATTTAGAGAACGGTCGTCATTCCCGATTCATCCTATCGTGGGGACACATCTTTTGGTTTGGGTTTTTATACGTTTTGGTAGCTTGCTTTAATAAATTACAGGTTTTACCGAGGAACGCCGTCAATCCCAAGGGCCGGAGAAATCAAAAAAACAGGTGTAAAAAGGAACAAATACTACTGCCAAACCTAAACGCAGTGGTTTTGTGTTCATAAACGCTAATTTAAAACTTTAAATAATTATGAACACAAAACGAAGTGCCTCTGTTTTTTTGATGTGCGTAAGGGTGTGCAAAAGGCCCATTGCTGGATTGACAAAGCGCTTTGGGTACTTTGGCGCTCCAAAGTACCATGCCCCGCGGCATAGAGCGGAAAAGACAATGTTTATGTATTAACTTGAGTTCGATTAATAATGTGGCTTTTAGAGCTATTCTTTAGGTATTTTAGTATTAGTGTCGTCACCCTGATCTCGATAGCTATCGGATTCATTTCAGGGTATTAATAGCAGGAAAGATGACCGACTTAATGAATGTGTACTAAAAAACAAATATGGAATTAACAAAGATGTGTCCACACGATAGGCGCAGGCGGGAATCTTAAAGCACTTGCATTACGATTCCCAATCAAGTTGGGAATGGCGATTTCTCACAGCCTACCATTTGCCAAAAAGATCTGTCTTTAATATTGATTTTATGAAACAATTATCCCTCAGAATGACAAAGAGATATGCAAGGGCAAAAACGGCTAAAAAAGAACGGGGATAAATCATACCGACCTATCCCCGTCATCTAAATTAACGCTCTCATATATATAAACAACCAAAAAGGTGATTTATTATATTTAATGTAAAATATTTTTTATTTTTTTGCTGCCGGTTTTTTTGCGACTGGTTTTGCTTTCTTTTCGGCTACTGGAGTCTCTTCAATTGCTTCCGCTTTTTTCTTTGCAGGCGCCTTAGCTTTTTTAACTTCTACAGTCGGTTCTTCAACTGCTTCAGCTTTCTTTTTAGCGGGTGCTTTTGCTTTTTTAACCTCGGCAGGCGCTTCTTCAGTTACAGCTTCTTTCTTCTTAGCTGGAGCCTTCGCTTTTTTAACTTCGGTAACTGGTATTTCAACAACAGGTTCTTCTTTAACCTCTGCTGCTTTCGGAGCATGATCTTGTTGTAGATAGTTTGCCAGGATCTGTCGCAAATATACCTCTGGTTTCGGCATATTGATGATGGTTCCAGGTTCTTTATCCTGAGATTGTTTAATATAAGCTGATTTTATTTTGCCCCAATCTTTAGAGTAGAGTCTGATAAACATCTCTACAAATTGTTCGTCTGTATATTTTTTAGGCAACCTACCCAGCACTGCCTGAATTTTTTCTTCTTTTTTATGTAATACCGCCATCGATTTTATTTTGTACAAAGATAGCCGAATTTTATCATTATCAGTTTTTTGCTTTTTTTGATAGAATGGATGGCCTGTAAGGTTAAATCTAACTCCTAAAGAGAAGCTGTTATCTCTCCTACAGCCGATTCGGTTTTTCTATTCTTAACTAACCGTTCGCGATGTTTTAGTCCCCAATCTCTTAATTCATTAATTACTTTATCTAAGGATTCGCTGTACGGGGTAAGTTCGTAGGTTACGGTAACCGGAGTGGTGGAGAATACTTTGCGGATCACAAATTCATTTAATTCCAGATCTTTAAGTTCTTTCGATAATATTTTGGGCGTAATTTCTCCAAGCGATTTTTGGATCTCATTAAAGCGCTGCGGTCCTTCTTGCAAAGAAATAATCAGGGGAAGTTTCCACTTGCCATTTAACACGTATAGTGCGTCTTTTACCGCGTTTAAACTTGCAGTACAGGTTTCTTTATTGTGGTGTTCTTTTCTCGGTCCCATAATACAAAGGTATAAGCTTTCATAAAGGATATCACTATCCTTTGGGATACTAGTATCTTTTAGATAGTAAACTAAATGAGTTTAGCCACAATAAAACAAACGGCTATTTTTTCCATCCTTTCTGCATTTTTTTATAAGCCTTTTTACTGATGGTTGATTTCTTCTTCGATCTTGATTTTTTTTTCTTCTTTCGGGCATTAATATTGTTTACCAGCGAATTTTTAACCCCAAGTTTATTCTTTTTTCCACTTTTCTTTTTCTTACTTCCTTTTTTCTTTTCTTTCGCCATAGCCCATTGTATTCTACCTGATTAAAATAACAGCAGTTTGTAATTAAAAGTTCTGGCAAACCAGTTGAGCTTTTTAACAAAGTAAATTGAGCCTTAAAGCAAAGCTTTGCCTTAATTATCGACCTACCTTTGATTCATAAAATATAGAAAAAATGAAAAAAGTTTGGTTTATAACCGGTAGTTCACGTGGATTAGGACGTGACCTAACCGCACAGGTACTGGCAAAAGGTGATTTGGTTGCTGCAACAGCAAGAAATACTGATGCTTTAAAAGGCTTTGTAGAAAAATATACCGATCAGATTCTGCCAATTACATTAGATGTTACCGATTACGATCAGGTTCACTTGGCTGTTGAATCTGCCATTGCACACTTTGGTAAAATAGATGTTTTAGTCAACAATGCTGGTTTTGGTATTGTAGGTGCTGCCGAAGCTTTTACCGAAGATCAGGTTCGCAGCCAGCTCGAAACAAATTTATATGCACCGATAGAGATTACCAGGGCAGTATTGCCATTTATGCGCAAACAACGTTCGGGCAGAATTCTTCAGATCAGCTCAATAGGCGGACGTGTAGGGAATGCCGGGGTGAGTATTTATCAGGCAGCAAAATTTGGCCTTAGTGGTTTTAGTGAAGCGCTGGCGAAAGAAGTAATTGATTTGGGTATTTATGTAACCAGTGTAGAACCTGGTGGTTTCCGTACCGATTGGGCAGGCGCTTCTATGTCTTATGCACCACATATCGCAGGGTATGAAAATACGGTAGGGAAAAGAGCTGATTTTTTTCAGAGTGGTAATTTTGTACCGATGGGTGATCCGGAAAAGGCAGCCAGAGCAATGCTGGAGCTTGTAGAAAATCCTGAACCACCGGTACACCTGGTATTTGGAAGTGAAGCCATTGGAATGCTTAAACATGCTGATGCTGCCAGAACTGCAGAAATGGAAAAATGGATGGCGGTAAGTTTATCAACAGATCATGATGAAGCAGAGAATTTTTTAGCTACTGATCTGGGTAAATCTTTTATAAAGAAATAACTGGTTGTATCGTCATTTCAAATGGTATGCAACGCAGTACGAAAATCTATTAATATCCATTCGTATTTCGAAGTGCTTAATTATAAGCTTTATTGGGAGTCTTAATGCCATTGCTATGGCTTATTGCATTAAGATCCCCATCTGCACCTATCGTTTGGACACATCTTTTTTAAAGAATAGTTTAGGCATAATGCTAACCAACTTTAATAAAGCACGGATTTTAACCAAGGACGCTGTCAATCCCAAGAGCCGGGGAAATCAAAAAAACAGGTGCACAACAGTAAAAATTGCATTAACAAACCTGAAACGCAGTGGTTTTGTGTTCATAACCGAAGATTTAATTTTAAAAAACATTGAACACAAAACGAAGTGTCGCTGTTTTTTTGATGCGCGTGAGATTGTGCAAAAGGCTCATTGCTGGATTGACGAAGCGCTTTGGGTACTTTGGCGCTCCAAAGTACCATGCCACCGCGGCATAGAGCGGAAAAAAAACATTTATCTCCAAAGTATAGTTTTTAAGATATCAAAGCTTGCTATTAGCAGGAAAGATGCTGAAATAAATTCAGCATGACGATCGATCTATACAACGACTCTAAATATAAATTACCAGAGATGTGTCCACACGATAGCGTCTGTACAGGGATGACGATGTCTCACTATAAAATCTTAAATTTGATCAACATGCCAAATCAAACCAAACGTCCTGAGATCCTGTATTCCTGCTATTCACAAAAAAGTAGCGAGGGCGAACAGTTTATTCCCAATCATTCGGTAGGATTAGTTATTGCAGGTACTTCTGAGATTTTTATCGGTGGTGAGAAATTTGTGTTTTCTGATGGCGATTTTAGATTTTTCAGGCGTAACCAACTGGCAAGGTATACTAAATATCCGCCTGCAGGTGGGGAGTTTAAATCCATCAGCATCAATATTAATCAGGATATTTTGCACAGCATTAGCAACGAATATGATTTGCATATGCAAAAGCCTAATCATGATCTTAAAGGTTTAGCACTCGAGGCGAATAGCTTGCTGAAGAATTATATCGATTCGCTATGGCCGTATTTAGACGGAAATAACGGGTTTAACCAGGTTTTGGTTGATTTAAAGGTTAAGGAAGTGGTCATAATCTTATTGCAGACCAATCCGGCGCTTAAAGATGTGCTTTTTGATTTCTCGGAGCCTGGAAAAATCGATCTGGAAGCTTATATGAATGCCAATTATAAGTTCAATGTAGATATTAACCGGTTTGCTTATTTAACGGGAAGAAGTTTAGCCACATTTAAAAGAGACTTTGAAAAGATTTTTAACCTTTCGCCGAACCGCTGGCTACAGAAAAAGCGTTTAAATGATGCCTATTATCTTATTACAGAAAAGGGCTGGAAATCATCAGATGTTTACCTCGAGGTCGGTTTTAAAGATTTATCGCATTTCTCTTTTGCATTTAAAAAGGCTTATGGCAGGTCACCATCACAGATTGGTAATTAATTTTCATCGTTATACCTGAAGCAAAAAGCACCAACCTTGTAAGATCGATGCTTTTAAATGATTTTTATTAAACTTTTTTAGGAGGAAGATCGAATGCAATGGCTTCATGCTCAAAGTGGCCATTGTGTGCGCCGTCGCAAAAAGGTTTGTTTTTTGATAAACCACAACGGCAGATCGAAAGAACTTCTCTGCCCTGTAGGCCATAAACGTTTCCGTTTCTATCTACAATTTCGAAATCGCCCTCAATTTTAACAGAGCCGTTATTGTTAATGGTAAGTTTTGTTTTAGACATGTTTTGTTATTTGTCTGGCAAAACTAAGCCATAAAAACCGTAATTTTTTTACTGATTTCTATTTAGAAACATTCTCTCTTGAACCTATAAAGCCTCTTTTTTGATCACGTAGGCAATCATATCGGTCCTGATTTCGAAATCCAGTTTCTGATAAAGCTTGATAGCAGCCTCATTATCGTTCCTCACGTGCAGAAAAGGGATTTCATTGCGGAGCAATATGCGTTTGATCTGCTCTTTCAGGATCTTAAAGGAATAACCTTTTCCTAAATGATCGGGATGGGTACAAACCGCGCTTACCTCGCGGTAGGGGCTTGGGAAAAAACGGTGACCAGCCATAGATGCCAGTTTCCCATCGACGAATATGCCCGTATAATTGCTCAATTCTATAGTTTTGGACAGGAAAGGTCCTGGTTTAGTCAATTCCACAAGATCAATCATCTCGGCAACATGTTCCTGATCAAGATCTGTGAGCTCCGCTCCATCTGTATCAGGAACTTTTACTCCACGGAAAATAAACTGGTACATATCGATATGTGTCAATAATTTCCACTGTTCTGGAATTTCGACCGGTGTTTTTGCGAAAAAAACAAAAAGGCTTTCTGCAGGGCTAATCCGGTAAAGGGTATTTAAATTCTCCTGCGAATTATTTTTTAAGCCGGCAAATGCAGTAACATCTTCGGTGTAATACTTTACTGTTTCTACACCTTTTGCCAGGTGCTTATGGCCAGAAGTTAAGGCATGATAAATGGGATTATCCAATACGTATTCCATCTGGCAAAGATATTAAATGCTAAATCAGGGGGAGGTAATTTTATTTAAAGGAGTTGAGCCTGACTCATAATTTCTTAGAAATTTCAGTCTCTGTGCGAATTAATCTTTCATAAATAAATAATCATTTTGAGAAAGGCTGAAGTCTTTCGCGATTTCCTAATTTAAACTATATTTAGACAGGTCCTCCAACAAGCTACGATTGATGTTGTTTTGCAAATTATATTAATCAGCACTTTAGCCGCTTTAGTATTTCCCCACAGCTAGGCCATAGCACGATATCTCCGTTATGCTTAAATCCGGCCTAACAAATTTTTCGGGTTGCACTGCCTAAGCCAACCTACTAGCTTCGAAAGAAAAATTTTCAGCCGGCAGTTTTTGTTTCTTTTTGCTGCCAAAAAGAAAGAGCCCTTCGGCGGCGGCGAGCCGAGGCAAGACCGAGCCGTAGGGCAAGGGAAACGATTGTAGGTCACTCATTGATTTTTATACAATAAATTACCCTTCAGTATGACAACTATATTTATGAGACAACCTCTTTTAAATGATATAAAAAGCTACTAAAGAAAATTTACATCTTAATAGCAATCACACTTACCACGGACTAATTCCCGTTTCAGGCGCATTGTCATCACTAAAAAATTGACCTGTTGGCCCATCTGTTCCTAGTGTTGCCGCTTTCACCACCCTTGCTGCGGCATCAGGCACTGTTCCCGGGCCAGAGTGATGATTAAAATCTGTAGCAGTATAGCCAGGATCAACCGCATTCACCTTAAAAGGGGTATTCAGCAGGTTATTGGCCAATAGAATGGTATACGCATTAAGTGCAGCTTTCGAAGAAACATAACCGGCTGGCTTTACGCCATAGTATTTCCAGTTCGGATCATTGTGTAGCGTAAGTGAACCTAAGCCAGATGTAACGTTCACGATTCTTGGTGCTGCTGATTGCTTTAATAAATCCATAAAAGTTTGGGTGACTGTAATTACGCCAAAAAAATTAGTTTCAAATACCTGCCTGAAGACATTAATATCTGTTTCCAAAGCTGGGTGCATAGGACCACTAATACCTGCATTATTGATCAATACATCAAGCACCTTAATTTTCTTTGTGAGTAGCGTTCCGGCAGCCTGTACAGATTCGATGTTATCTACATCAATTTCTATAGGCGCTACGTTGTTTAAGCCTTCTAATTTTAACTGGCTTACGGCTTCTTCGCCTTTTTTAATATCTCGGGAGCCTACATATACATAGTATCCTTGTTGTAATAATTGTCTCGCGGTTTCAAAACCAATACTTTTATTTGCTCCTGTAATCAGTGCTGTTTTCATAATTTTAAATGTTTATGGTACAAATTTAGAAGTATTGGTTAGCCCGGGTGGAACACATCTAGCGGTATTAATGGTACATTTCGCGGATGCTGACCCTATAGTCTGCAGGTGTAATGCCCGTTTCGCGTTTAAAGAATCGGTTAAAATAGGAAGTATCCGAGAAACCTAAATCAAAGGCAATTTCTTTCAAAGGGTTTTGAGTGTGAAACAACAAACGCTGGGCCTCGAGTATCAATCGTTCGTGGATATGTTTAATGGCAGGTTTGCCACTTTGTATTTTCACCACCTCGCTTAAATGTCCGGCAGAAATATTCAATTTCGAGGCATATTCGCCCACTTCGCGCAGTTCGCGATAACATTCATTTATTTTGGCCTGAAAACTTTTCAATAAAAGTTTATCTGCGGAATGATCACTTCCTTTAAACTGTTCAGTATACAGCCGGCTTAAATAGGTAAGCAGCACAGTAAGGTGGGCGGTAAGCATACGTTGTTGCCATTCGCCGGGCTTTTGATATTCGGTATTGATTTTGGTAAGGATGTCTTCAACAAAGTTAAGGTCAGCTTCGGTTAAGGCTAATTCATGTCCATTGTGCAGGTTTTCAATAATCGGTAGTTTACTTAATGAAGCATTTTCCTGGAGCGAAAGAAACTCTTTTGTAAAAGCAATGCCGGTGCTCCATAACTGCTTAAAGCCTTCTTTTACAATGATATGGCTTGGTCCCGAAAAGTAAACGGTGTCATCTTTAAGGATATAAGGCGTCATATCGATCCATTGGCGACTATCTGCATGTCTGATCAAAACAATAAGATAGTGATCTTTTCGATGGGGAATAAGCAACTCTGATTGGTTTGGCAAAGTTCCTTCAAATTGATATAGCCTGAAGTTTTTATTGCCCGAAATTTCATCGGGTTCTAACGTGTAAATAGGTAGTTGTTGATTTTGGTTGAATGTCTGCATGGCTTAATACAAATTGAAAGAAAAATCTAATAGGGCACATAAAAATATACGTTGATTTTTTGTAAAAACTTAGGCATTACCTTTTTTAGAATATTGTGTTTAAAAAAAATGATCATACTAATCAAATATTTTGTATGATATATAATACTTAATTGTAATTTGTAATGTGTTTATGTGTAATTTAAGGATTTATTTATCATGTCTATTTTTTATTAAAAATAATTCCGTATCTATGTATAAACAAAATCTACTTCAATCGTCCCAAACCTTAAAGCTGCTCATCAAAATGCAACACGCACTTTCATTAGTTATTCCAATTATTAGATTTAATTTAATTTTTTAACTGTAAATATTTATATATCAGTTATTTGATTTGTATTTGCTTAGTTATCGTATCTGAAATTTTGATGTGGTGATAAAAAGGCTAACTCTTCCTATAGGCTTTCTGTTTTAAACGAAATAAGAATATTTTTATCTTTATTAATTTACATTTTTAATAAACCATAAACCAAACAATTGTGAAAAATTTATTGTCAGTTATTATTCCTGTGCTCGAAGGGATGGAAGAGTCTCCATTGAAGCACCAACTCCTGGCCTATTTCCCTCAACAGGCCGAACATTTTACAACAATCGAAGACAGTTTTGTAAAACTTACGGCAATTCTGCATGATAGGGATCACCTTAAACCTTTTTTTCATAGCTGGAGCCAAACCAATAATAGTGCAGTTACTGTTGCCGGATTGAGTAACCGCATGACGATGCTGATCCATAAAAACTTACCTGTGCCAGATGAAGCGCAGCTTTTCAGATCAGTAGCAAGCCTGAACAGGATTGTTGATGAAGACCTGGCTGTTGTTGGTAAAGTATTACATTCCGATCTATTTTATACCATGGCCACAAATACCTGCGGCGATGATGGATGGTTGTTGAGGCAATATCTTGATCCAAGTGCCCGTGCTTTTAAATATTGGAAAGACCAGAATTCGTTGCGCAATAAAGATTTATTGATTGGCCTTTTAACCACACTGGTACACGAAATTTATACGCATGGCGAAGTGGAATTTATATTGCCAAAGTTTACGCGTTGGCTGGAAGATGATTTTGGCTTTGACAAAGATACCCTGAAGCATACTTTGGCCTGGATAACCGTACACTGTGGACCAACGGAGAAAAACCATTTCTTTTATGCCGTAAATGCCGTTAATTATTATGTTAAGGCGATGGATGTTAATTTGGCTGATTACGATTTACGAGAAATCGTTGCCGATTATTTGAGTAAAAAAGCAGCAGTAATGGAAACCATTAGTGCCAGCTTAGAACCCGTGATGTCTGATGAAGAAATGGCATAAATTATGACGGGCGAGCTTATAGAAGAACAGACGATCTGTAGCAGGGAAACACTGAATGAATTACTGATGAAACACCTCGGCGAAATACCCTGCAATGGTGCCGATTCATTTTCTCCAGTGCCAGTTGCTGTAAACCGTGGCGAAATTGTGCGGATGGAGGAACTGTGTCAGGTTTTGAACAAAGCGTTAACCAGTGTAGTAAGGGCCTATTTTTCCGATGAAAGGATACGTGCAATCTATAATTTTGATGAACGCCTGAACAATATTTTGAGTATTGCAAACGCACAGCCTTACGAAGTGGGCATGTACCGCCCCGATTTTTTGCAGGCAGAAGATGGCAGTATTAAAATCTGCGAAATAGGAGCAAGGTATCCAATTAATGGGTGGATGTTGAGTTATTACCTTAACGTGATTTCTGAAGATAGTAGTTTGCCCTTATTAGAGGCCGTTCCTCATCAGCGCGACTTTATTAACACCATTTTTGACCGGTTTAACAATCGTGAGCCTATCGTGCTGGTGCATGAGAAAGAAAAGGGTACAGAGGTATTTTACCTGTTAAATGAATTCAGTAAACAGGGCTTGAATTATATTTCTGCAAGCCCTGCTCAGCTAAGCTGCCAAAATGGTGAATTAATGCTGCAAGACAAAGCCGTTAACCAGTTTATATTGGAAATGGATCGGGAAGAACTGCGCAATTTTGATCCTGAAGTATTGAAATTGATCATCAGCAAGGGAAATTATTTTAACGATGTGCGTACGCTGATCTTAGTGCACGATAAGCGTATACTCGCTGTTCTGTATAATGAAGTGATTATGAGAGATTACCTTTCTGAAGAGGAATACCTCTTTTTACGCTCTTTTTTAATCCCTACTTATGCCTTGCATACCGCCGAAAAACGGATAGAGGTAAGCAATTCTTCATTAAACTGGGTATTAAAGCGCAACAGTGGTGGCCGTGGTATCGATATGTATGTGAAAAGTGATTGTGAAGCCGCAGTTTGGTCTGATATTATCGCCAAACAATGGCCTGAATATATGATCCAGCAATACGTGCCCCAACGTTGGTTTAAATACGATACTGGTTCTGAGAAAAGCCTGATCAATTTAGTAGGGATGCTGCTGTGTTACAATAACAGGTCTTTTGGCCCTGGTTTGTTCCGCGGTTCGGCAGAAAGTGTGGTTAATGTTCACCAGGGCAGGGGAGTTATTTTTCCCGCAATGATGTCGACATCATAAAACATGACACATGCCATCGTTATACCCCTGTTTAATAAAGCTGATTATGTTAGCCAAACGTTAAATTCGCTCATCCGGCAAAGTAAACTGCCGGATGAGTTGATTATTGTCGACGACTTAAGTACAGATAATAGTCTTTCTATAGTTCATGATTTTTTGCGTGATCATATTTCCCGCTTCGGTAATTGCAGGATACAAGTGATTGAACTCACTGAAAATAAAGGTCCGGGTAATGCGCGGAATATTGGTTTTGCCGCTACCAATTGTGAGTTAGTCAGTTTTTTAGATGCTGATGACGAATATCATCCAGAGCTGCTGGAAATAGCCTCAAATGCATTTAAAGCGCATCAGCTCGATTTTATGGTACTCAATATCGCTTTTATGCCAGGTAATGAGATATATCCAGATCTGGAACCATTAAAAAAGTACCTGGGGCCGCTTGATAAGGAGCTATACCTGATTAAAGATCCTTTGATGGCAGTTAGCGATCCGCATTTTATAATGGGGGTTGGCAGCAACGTAATCGTAAAAAGTAAATGGATCGCCAATAACCAATACCAGGCCGAAGCGCAATTAAATGAAGGTATCGACTTTTGGTACCGGGTATTAAAAGGCATACTGAACAAGGTGCCTGGTAAAATAGCTTTGCAAACCGGTGGCTATCTCTATGTTAACGAGGTTCCGGGGAGCCTTTCGCGGAAAAAATATAGCCATTTTAAACAGATCGAATTGCCATCGGTAATTTCAAGGTATGTAAACAGTAAAGATAAGCACGACCGCCTGCTAATGGGCATGATTGGTGAACGCTGGTATAAACACGCCTTACAAAATTTACCATCAAATACCCAAAAAGCACGGTTTTTATGGCATTATCGTAGCTTTTTGCCAAAATACATTGGCTATCTGCTCATCAAAAGATAAATTTTAAAAATGATCTATTCACTCCTTAATCAATACTATCAGATTGTCAGGCAGTCTGAACTTTTCAAATCCTATTATCTTAACCACGAAAATTATCAAAATGCCCCCATAATAGGTAAAAAGGAATTGATTAATCTGTTAAATGATCATTTTGACCTGCATAGCCAGAAACAAGGTGTTTATTTGGTTCGTTCTGGCGGGTCTACCCAAAAGCCGTTAGTTTTTCCGGTTGATATTGCAGAAAATCTGGAACAGCGTGCAGCACTTGCCGCCGCATTAAAACAAGCCGGGGTATTTACCCCAAAAACCATTGCACTCAATATGTTTGGTTACATGGATATGTACCGTACAGCTGCTATTATGGACGATCTTTTGGAGCGCTGCAGTGCAACCGCATTGGTAGCAAGTGCCAGTTTACCCTACGAAGATGCCTACCAGATGGCTTTAAATTTTAAACCCAATTTATTACTGGGTACACCTTCAAAATTATTCCTTTTTGCACAATACCTTAAAAAGCATCAGCTTAGTTTGTCCATCACCAATCTTGTATTTGGTGGCGAGTTTTTGCCATCCTCACACATCAAACTTTTCGAGGAGGTTTTCGGAACCCGGCAGATCTATTCCTTATATGGTTCTGCAGAAACGGGGATATGGGCCTGGTGCGATTATAGCCGATCGCCATCATTGTTCAGGGTAATTGATGGTTTGATTGTTGAAATCCATACGCCAGATGCTGATGGTTATGGCAATTTGCTGGTAAGCAATTTGTTCCGGAAGCGTTTCCCCGTTTTTAGATACAATACCGGTGATACCGGTAGATGGCTTGATATTGACGGGCAACTTTACCTGGAGTTAAAAGGGCGTGAACACCGGTCGTTTATGTTTAACGAATGCAATTACGAACTGGATGATTTTAATATTGTTTTAGCGGGTGTGGAAAGGTTTCAGATCCAGATTGTTCCTGGTGAAGGACATATGGGAATAAAATTTTTGCTGGTAACCGATTTCATGGATAAGGTCAAAGAACAATATATTGAACTAAAACTTCAGCAACTCTATGAAATATTTGGTTACCAGGTGAAAAACTTAGAGGTATTAGCAGGTAGTGATTTAAATCTTTATACTAATGCTACTACGGGTAAAACACCTGTGATTGTAGATCACAGGGTTTAATGGCAGCAGCATTGTGAGTACTAATTATTTCATTCCAAACTCCTGCGCGGCAGACTAAAAGTTCGATGTTTGAGGGATTTCGATCTTGGGGTCATGATCCTTTACCACGATATTCGCAAATGGTGCAGTTTGCCTGAAAGCGACCGTATCTGCAGGTGTATTGGCCACAAAAACAGCTAATTTTCCGTTCGTAAAACTATCATTGTGGATGGTAGAGGGCTTAATGGCTAGTGCCGATCCATCAGCAGGGATCCTGAACGTAGTAAATCTAATTTGAGGGTCGCTCTTTGCTGCATTTTCAACTTTGCGACCCAGTGTAACCTTCGCTTCACAAAAAACTTCTCCATTTATAGTTGGTTTGGGAAGAAAAATATGTGGGAAAGGATGGTGCTCAACAAACAGGCCACCACCACCAATAGGAGAGAGGGCATAATTGCGGATATAATCTGGCAGGGAGGTGTCGTATTCCATACCAAATAAAGTGTCTTCAAAACCCAGATAAAATGCTTCTTCCGGTTTCAGCAGTTTTGCGCCATAATAAGCAAGCGTTTCTTCATAATCTGGATGGGTAACATCCAGCACCGGGAAAATGACTGCATTTTCATTCACATATAAGGAGCCGGTAGCGCCAAATACGTTTGATGAGGGGTCGAGATTGGGTAGCTTCCCGCCATCTTCACTGCTTACCCAGTTGGAATGGACCAATACTGCATTGCCTTCCTTAACGCTGGTATGGCTTTCAGCCAGGGCTTCCAATTGCGTAATCAGCGTTACTTCAGATGGATTTGTTGCGATTATATTTACACCTGTTCCTTCATTCGGTGTTAAAACTACTTTATCGCCTTTTTTAATAGGTCCGTAAATCGCTGTGGTAGTCATCAGGGGAACACCCTCACGGCTTTCTCTGATCACAACGGCATCGTTTAAAAAACGAATGTTATCCTTGAGGTCTTCATGCGAGATTTTAATCTCCACGGTTTGCCATTTTCTTTGTCCGAGGATTTCTTTTAATTTTTCTTCGGTTACGGGTTTTACATCCGGTGCATAGGATGTTCTGAATACGGAGCTCATGAGTTGCGTTTTAGATGGGGTGTGAGGTGTTAATTTAATTTATTAGATCAGCACAATAATGCCTTGATGTTTTATGAATAAAATTAAACTTTAAAATGTAATTATAAAATATTGAAGAGTAATTATTGCGAAAACTATTCTGTTTCAGATATTGTTTTTGGATTTGATTTCGTCGGAAGATTCGATAAAAAGCAAAAATCCCGCTTTATTTATCGTAAAGCGGGATCGTAGCCCGTAGGGGAATCGAACCCCTGTTTCCAGAATGAAAATCTGGCGTCCTCACCCCTAGACGAACGGGCCATTAAATAATTAGAGTGTCTTTCAACTCTTTGGTAGCGGGGACACGACTCGAACGTGCGACCTTCGGGTTATGAGCCCGACGAGCTACCAACTGCTCCACCCCGCACTCTATATCTTCAAATTTTCTTTGTTTGAAGGAGTGCAAAGGTATATAATATTTTTGCTTTTCAAAAGGCTTCGCCAAATTTTATTGGATTTTTAAATTATCTGCTTGATTTGTAGTGGATTATTTTTGCTGCAGCTGACTTTTGTATTGCTCTTGCAAAAGGAAAATAAAGAAAAGAACTTGCATCTCAGTTGATTGTCAATCTTCATACTATCTGGAATAATTTTGATGTCACATCAACTGTAAAGTATTTCTGGTGAACCTCAGTTATAAATAAACTGGAATAGGGAAATTATTTTTGTATAATTAATAAGACGTATATGGCTAAATTATAGATGTTTTCATTTATATAATGCTAATGATGGGAGTTAATGTTTATTGAACATTTGAACTTAAAATTTAATAAAAATTGCTATACATTAAAATGATAAGCCAATACATTTGAACTGCTAATCAATCGTTGATTTGGCTTTTAGATGCATTCAATTCGTTTGGTGATGATTTTGAATATTCGTAATTACAAGTTTTAGTTAAAAAATATACGCTTTAAGTTTAGATGTGCCCAGTTTTATAGCTAATAAATATGTATTATTTATTTTAATTTTTTGTATAATAAAAAATGTATTATTTGTATTTTAACATTAGGTGTATAGTAAATTATTGTTTGAACATACTTTTGAGAGAATGCCAAAACGTATTTTTTTATGGAGTGGTAAAATTATGCAGCGTTTGAAAACTGTTCCTTATAGTTTGGCATAAGACAATGTTTTATAATGATAATACAGATTTAACAATTGCATAAAATCAGCTAACAATCTACGAGAGAAATACATAGGTTGTAAACATTTTCAATAGTCAATGCCAAAAGAGACCTTTAGGAAATTGTAACAAAATAAAAGGAAACATTTACAGTTATAGCGTTAATGAATTGTTGTGTAAGCTTAATCGAAGATATTTTAGCCAAAACCTTTAAAAGGCTGGTAATTTCAAATAAAACAGGTTATGAATGATTACACATATTCACATACATCATTTACCAATGATAGCCAGGCAGAAATATCAAATATATTTTATTCAACCAAATTGCAGACACTAAAAGAAAGGAGGACATTCAAGTAAGTAACCTTTATATAATTTATTCAAAATAAGTGACTATCTATCTTTAAAAAACCTAAAAAAACAATCATGAAATTTAAAATTTGTGTTATCGCTATTACGCTATTTTTACTACAAGGCTGTGCAAAAGAAAAACAGCAAATTGAAGAAAATAAAGAAAAAAAGCAGATTGAAGAGAATATTGAACCACAGTTAAAAGGGGCGGCAACTATTGATGGTAATACCTATTATCAAACCATTGATGGGCTTGGCTTTTCCAGTGCGTGGTGTGGTACGCTTACTACAGCTAAAAATGATGCACTTTATAATACACTGGGCTTTTCTTTGTTAAGGGTTCGCTTCGACCAGGATAATGCATGGACAGATGAAACGAACAATGCCGCTGCGGCACATGCCCGGGGCGCTAGAGTGTTAGGCTGCCCCTGGAAAATACCTACCGCTTACCGGTCGGGCAATACTATTCCATCTAACCAGTATGTTAATTTCTGCAATTGGCTGGGTAGTGCTGCTTCAGCCATAAAATGTGATTTTGTGTCTATAAAGAATGAGCCTGATGGTTCGTCGGAAGATGGAAATTTGGATGGATCTCAGATACGTGATATTATTAAAGCTGGCGGATCAAATATTGGGAAACCCATTGTTTGTGCTGATGCCATTAATTTTAATGATACCTATACTGACCCAACACTGAACGATGCAACCGCTGTGGCTAAAATTTCTTATGTTTCCGGACATCTTTACGGTGGTGGTAATTATGTACACCAAAATGCACTTAATAAAGGAAAACGCATTTGGATGACAGAATACTATGTTGCCGATAGCCGTGACAATATGGATAACTGTTTAGTTTTAGCTAAAAACATTAATGATTGTATGAACAATCAATTTAGTGCTTACTACTTTTGGTGGGTTAATGACAATGATGCAAGCGTTAACCTGGTTAATCAAAGTGGTACAATTTACAAAGCCGGCTACACCGGTGGTCAGTTTGCCAAATGGATAAGACCAGGAAAACAAAGAATTGCCTGTACCTATAATCCTACCCCTAACATTTATTTAACAGCCTACCGGGGAGGTGGATTGGTAATTGTGGCTGTTAATACAGGCACTTCGGCTGTAAGCCAATCTTTTTCGGTTGCTAATGTTAGTGGTGTTACTTCACTGAATATTCATCGCACATCGAGTAATGAAAACATGTCTTCGATAGGGTCAGTTGCTGTTTCAGGTACTGGATTTACGTATACGCTTCCAGCTAAAAGTATTACTACCTTTCACCAATTTTAACTGGTAGTACGGCTTTATTGTATTAGGCAACAAAATTCCGGACACCACTTTCAGGGGCAGGAAGCATTATTGTTTCATGCCCCTGATATTTCCATAAAGATTTAAGAAAAAGCAAATTTTTATTCATGACGGTATATGCGGCGTGTTTTTATCTTGATATGTTTATCAAGCTTATCCGCAATTGTTTTTCAGTATTGCTGTCAATACTGGCGTGCAGTTATTGTGCGGTTGGGCAAACTTATAATGATATAAAACGTGAATTATGGGTCTTAAAATTATTTTTTTTCATAAAAAATAGGTTTTAATGCTTTTTCCGCTATATTTTTTGTCTTGGCCAAACGGGCTTTTTACTTTTTGACAACAAAAAGTAACAAAAATTGCCGGCTGAAAATTTTTCTACTAAAGTCAGTGGTAAGGCTTTGACTGTAAATGCCGAAAAATATGTTAGGCCGGGGATCGGGAGAACGGGGATTTCTGCTTTGGCTTAGCCAAATGTAAATGCATAATTGAAAAAATAAGATCCATAACTCACGTTATAAAAGTTTGGCTCGTACTATTTGGATCTATATCTCTCTTGTCGTGAAGGCAAAAGCCTCCCTGAAATTAGACTATAGAAAACAATGACGATTAATGAGGCTTTAGTGTACTTTCTCATTTTAAGCAGTTATCTTTTTATATATTATTTCGGCCTATAGGGGTACTTATAAAAATGATGTAGAAAATATACATCCATGATAAATAGCCATTTTTTAATAATATAATTGCATATATTTATTAATACGGTTAAATATTTATGAATAATTTAATAGCCATATCACTCGTTTTGTTATTTGCTTCGTGCAGATCACAAAATGCTGTAAAATTTAGAAATGAAACAGATTCCATAGAAAAACAAGCTTTCAAAATATTAGTAGCGGATAGCCTGGAGGGTACACGCTTAAGGGCTATACAGGAAAAAAAACCTGAAGCCGCACTTAAAATAGCCAAGGAGCAAAGGGCACTCATGCAAGAGCTGTGTAATAAGATTGGAAAAATGGATATCAATAACATACCTGAGGCTAAATCTTTTAAAAATGTCAATTTAAATTACTATAAATTATTTCTAACACTTAAGGATATAGATATAAGGGAGGCAAAGCTTTTGATGGACATAGCAAGTAATGACAAAGCCAATGCCCAAAAAGCAACAGAAATATTATACACCCTAACAGATAAACGGCTGAATATTAATGATCGCATAATCCAGGCTGCGAAAAAAATGAGTAATGCCCGGGTGAGCTTTTCAAAAGCAAATAAGATTTATTAACAACCTTTTGAGCTTATTAAATAAATTATAAACGCAAATTAACTCCCTTGGAAGAGCCAAAGTCAGCGATTTTCTTCAAATAAAATAAATGTCCAGTACCACATACGTCAATATTACATTTCCTGTAAGTATGAGGTATCAGTCAAGGCAGGTTGTTTTAAATTCCTTAAAGAATATGTCATGGATGATCTAGCTAATTTTTGGTAAACAATTGCTTAAGTATTATTTTTGAAAAAAAAACTTATTTTCACTTTATTAATGATAAGTCTATGAAACTTCCGTTTTATTTTATGCTCTCTGTTTTATTTTCGGTTAATGTGTATGCCCAGAAACTCGTAGTTCCGGGAAGCGAAGAGGTCAACACCTCCAAATTACTTCCGGGCAAATCCTTATATATCATTTATTATGTTAAAGATACCTCGTGGACTAAAAAAGGATCATTTACCCATGAGCTTTCGGTATCAGGCAGCGAAATTAAACTGGTTGCTGATTACAAGGATGAAGCGAATAAATGGTATAAAAAAACAACATCAGTGGCTGATGGGAAAACGATGGCACCAATTTCTTACCAGTTTGAAGGCCCAAAAAATACGTTTAAGTTAACTTTCGGCGCAACGGTAAACGGTAAACTTGATTATTTCGACAATAGAAAAGGTCAATCCGTAAGTTTTAGTCCAAAAGAGAAATATGTAGATTATAATCTATCTGAACATCTTTTTACAGCCCTCCCTCTCAAAACGGGTTACACGGCCAGAGTACCAGAATTTTATTATGATGGTAAATCAGACAAGGTAATAACCTATTATACCATTAAAGAAGTAAAAAGCTATGTGCACCGCTCACCTAAAACCGGCAATCATGAGTGCTGGCTGGTAACTGTACTGGAAGAAAGTTCGGGTGGCATCTATAATTATGTAATTGATAAGAAAAACCATGCTATCTGGCAACGGGAAATGTCTATGGGCAAAGGGATGTGGGAAATTTGTGTAAACGATGAACTAGACTATCAGCCTGTCAAAAACAAATTCAATAAGGAAGAGGCGCTGGCCAAGGTAGAAAAAGGAAATAGTGTGATCCTCGGTACAGCGTTCGCGAGAGATCATTCCTCAAGAGGCATTGCAATCGTCAACATCAATAAAGCCCAGTATGCGCCAAAGGGAACTGTAGTATCCATCCTCCCAAATTCTCCTTATATTCAGGAGTGGAAAGAAGTGAACAAGAAAATAAAGAAAGGTAAAAAACTGCCTGAAGTGCCTATTGATCCGAATGTTTCCGCATGTATTAAGACCACCAAAGTGTATGATAATCAGGGTCACTTCGAATTTACGAACCTGATGCCAGGAGAATATCTCTTAATGACCTCCTTCGGCTATACACATTCCTATACTTACAGTTATTATGCGGGCGCCTCTTATTTAATGCACCCTAGCGGCGCGGTACTTTCTTCTTCGCCTGTCTATAACACAGCCAGTGCCTCTACAGGTGCTAATGCAAATATAGAAACCGTGGTTACCATTAAAGAAAATGGTGAGCAATTAAAGGTGAACCTGAAAGACGTAAGGTAAACTTCTTTCTTAATTTAAAGTAAACTGGTTGATCGCAATCCCCCTATACTACATACATCCGATCTATGACGAGATAAAGCTGATATCAGATTCTGTCTGCACGCGAATTGGCAAGAGATTTTTAAAGTATGCAAGAGCAAGGAACAGGCATTTAATTATTCAAATGAGGACAGCATACAAGTGATCTTTACGTTGCCATCAATCTTATATAGCAAGCTCCCCTGTTTTTCAGACCATTCAAAAGTATAATTGTCCTCAAATTTCCTGCAATAAATCTACAGGAGATTTGAGTTCAATGCTTGGTGTGGTCGATGGTAATTGTAATTCACCATCCATTCCTCCACTTTCTCCCTTACATCATCCAGCTGTTTATTCATCCAATTGGTCTACCATTAATTTCATTTTTGCTGGCTGCTTTTTTGCTTTAGGTGGATAAAACAAAGAAGAACAGGATATCCTTTAAGAGTTAATTTTGCAGTTTTGATTGGGGCTTTCTTAGTCACACTCGTAACTTATGGTGTATTTGTGCTCAGCTTTGATTTAATGCTCTGGATATTAAGTGATGTAGGCTTAAAAAATGGTTATGGACTTTTTATCCTATTTACTGCCCCTTTTTTTCTTATTATTTTATGTATTGATGATGTGGTCAGTAGATCTATATTTTAAGAGAAGTATATGGCATATAGTATAAGCATCAATATTTAGACGAATATTCGCAACTAATTCCGAACTGTTTCAGCAATCAATTTTACATCAATTGATGTTTGCTCATCCGCCGTTTTGATATATAATAAAATAATCTGATCGTTCATCATAATATTTAAATTTAAGATTTTATTCATTAAAATTTGTGGACACGCTTTGCAGTCACAAATAAGAGTCATTATGCAGCCCTGTACTTCTTTTTAAGGCGTGCCATATCCTGGCTCACCTTTATATCCAGTGTTTTCGCATAGTGCTACGTGGTCTTGATATTGGTGTGACCTAGCATACTGGATACGCTTTCAATCGGTACGCCATTGGGATATACCCGACGGATATGGGGAGCCCGGTAAGTGCCACTTTTGAATGCCTTCAGTAACTCATGCATTCGTTCTGCTTTTGTGCTCAATAATTATTTGCAATCCCCACTTCACTAGCTTTTCATAGCGCAACACTGGATTGCTCACTTTAATTCTGCGAATATTTGAATATTTTGTGTCCTTCGACGATAATTATAAAACAAAAAACCCTGCAAATCAATAATTTACAGGGTTTTAGCTAGATTTAGTCTAATGACTTGTAGCCCGTAGGGGAATCGAACCCCTGTTTCCAGAATGAAAATCTGGCGTCCTCACCCCTAGACGAACGGGCCATTTTTTCAGTTTTTAAATTTCCAATTTTCAGTGTGCAATTAAAAAGCCAACTGAGAACTACCAACTGAATTGGTAGCGGGGACACGACTCGAACGTGCGACCTTCGGGTTATGAGCCCGACGAGCTACCAACTGCTCCACCCCGCACTCTATACAACTCGTTTTTTCTTTGAATTAAATCCTTAACTCTGTTTCCGAATTGGAATGCAAAGATATAATTCGTTTCTTTGTGCTGCAAATTTTTTTTTAAAAATATTTTAATGGCGCATAAAGCAGGTTTTGTTAGTATAATAGGTAAACCAAATGTAGGTAAATCTACCCTCATGAATGTGCTTGTAGGCGAGCGACTTAGCATTATCACTCCTAAGGCACAAACCACAAGGCATCGCATTTTAGGGATCGTAAATGAAGAAGAATATCAGATCGTTTTCTCTGATACACCGGGTATAATTAAGCCAAAATACAGTTTACAAGAGAGTATGATGAGCTTTGTAAACGGATCTTTGACCGATGCCGACGTACTTTTATTCGTGACCGATATCAACGAAGAGCACGATGAGGAAGACGTTCTGGAAAAAATTCTGAACCGTAATATCCCTACAATTGTACTGATTAATAAAATTGATAAAGCATTACAGGAACAGGTTGATGAGAAGATTGCCTACTGGCAGGAGAAGCTAAATCCGGTTGCTATTTATGCCATTTCAGCTTTACATAAACACAATGTTGACGGATTATTGGATCGCGTGTTGGAAATGTTGCCAGAGCATCCGCCATATTACGACAAAGAAGATTTAACCGACCGCTCTGAGCGTTTCTTCGTTTCAGAGATTATTCGCGAAAAAATCTTCCTTAATTATCAGAAAGAAATTCCTTACAGTACCGAAGTTATTGTAAAGAGTTTTAAAGAAGAGGAAATGAAAAATGGCAAAGGTGCTTTGATCAGGATTACGGCAGAAATTGTGGTCGAACGTGATTCGCAAAAAAATATTTTAATCGGTACTGGTGGGAGTATGCTAAAAAAGGTTGGTACCGAAGCACGTTTAGAAATCGAGAAGTTTTTAGATAATAAGGTTTTCTTAGAAATGTTTGTGAAGGTAATTCCAGACTGGAGAAGTAAAAAGAATTACTTAAAAAGCTTTGGTTACGATAATTAACCGTACCTTTGCAGCCCGAAATGAATCGGTTAGTAGTTGATAGTCAATGGCTGATAGCCAAATAGTTTGAGCAGCTTGCCTGAACACCACGACCATTAACTATAAGCCATTAACTATCAAAAGAACACCCATGAGTAATATTATAGCCATCGTAGGCAGGCCAAACGTAGGCAAGAGTACCCTTTTTAACAGATTAACAGAAAGCCGTAAGGCAATTGTAGATGATATCAGCGGCGTAACCCGCGACAGGCATTATGGAGTAGGTGAGTGGACCGACAGACAATTTACCGTAATTGATACTGGTGGTTATGTAGCCAACTCAGAAGATGTTTACGAAGCGGCAATCCGCGAGCAGGTAATGATCGCCATCGAAGAAGCCAGTGTATTAATCTTTATGGTTGATGTAACTACAGGTATTACCGATTTAGATGATGATATTGCTCAGGTATTGCGCAGAAGTAATAAGCCCGTTTATGTTTGTGCAAATAAGGTAGACAATACCGCTTTATATAACGAAATCCATACTTTTTATGGTTTCGGATTGGGCGAAGTATATGCATTATCATCAATGACTGGTTCCGGAACAGGAGAGTTGTTGGATGAGGTGGTTAAAAATTTCGAAGATATTCCGGAAGAAGAAAACCAACTGCCTAAAATTACCATTGCTGGTCGTCCTAATGTTGGTAAATCATCTTTGGTTAATGCGTTAATTGGTAAAGAACGTAATATCGTTACTGCAAATGCAGGTACCACCCGCGATTCAATTAAAATCCATTATAACCAGTTCGGTCATGAGTTTATGCTGATCGATACTGCCGGATTACGTAAAAAAACAAAGGTTAAAGAAAACTTAGAGTTTTATTCAGTAATGCGTACCATTAAAGCTTTAGAAGAAGCTGATGTTGTGGTATTAATGATCGATGCCGTAGAAGGAATCGAAAGTCAGGATATTAATATTTTCCACCTGGCCGAAAAGAACAAAAAAGGGATTGTAATTTTGGTAAACAAATGGGATTTGATCGAAAAAAATACACAAACGATGAAAGCTTTCGAAGAGCAGATTCATGAGCGTATTCGCCCGTTTACCGATGTGCCGATCGTTTTCACTTCCGTAATAAATAAGCAGCGTATTTTTAAAGCAATTGAAGCCGCTTTAGAAGTTTATAAAAACCGTAGCAAGAAAATTCCTACATCTAAACTAAATGATGTAATGTTGCCGCTGATTGAGAAATTCCCACCGCCGGCATTAAAAGGAAAACACATTAAGATTAAATACATCACCCAGATTAATGCTACTTCACCAATGTTTGCCTTTTTCTGCAACTTGCCACAGTACATTAAAGATCCGTATAAACGTTTCATCGAGAATAAATTGAGAGAAAACTTCGATTTTTCCGGTGCACCGATCCAGATTTATTTCAGACAGAAATAAGTTAAGGTTGAGGGCTTGAAGGTATAAGGCTTAAGGTCCGAATTCCCATAATTAAAAACAGGGTTGTTTCTTAAAGAAGCAGCCCTGTTTTGTTTTGCTATTCATGTCATTCTGAACGCAGTGAAGAATCTTTCTGTTGTTTACAGTGTACTTGAGTGAATTTACTAACGTTCGTGTTGTTAAAGTTTGGATGGCAGTGTTTTGTAGGCTAGGGATTCTTCACTGCGTTCAGAATGACAGCAGATAATTTTTTGTTCGCGGAGATTTGTAATCTCGTCGTAATGCGCTGTGGATTTGAAATCCACGAAAGTCTAAACTGCAAAGACGGGATTGCAAATCCCAACTATCTGGATTTAAAGATTTATCCATTTCGCTGCGCTCCAGTTGAAAGGACGATTCTCCTTATTACTGGTCAGAAAATACCCTTACTTTTGCTTCATGCAATTACAAGTACAAAATAGCCAGCCAGCTGACATCAATACCATTTTTGAGTTTTATGATATGGCTATTGCACATCAAAAGAAAGTGTTTAACAAACACTGGCAGGGCTTTAGCAGAGAAATGGTGCAAACAGAAATTGATGAAAACCGTCAATATAAAATCTTGGTAGATGGAGTTGTTGCCTGTGTATTTGCCGTTACATTTAACGACCAATTAATTTGGGGCGAGCGGGATCAGGATGCGATTTATATCCACAAGATTGTAACCCATCCTGAATTTAGGGGTTATTCTTTTGTAAAAGAAATTATTAAATGGGCTAAAGATTACTCCGCAAAAAACAGCATTAAATTTATCAGAATGGATACCTGGGCGGATAATGAAAAACTGCTCGAATATTATACAAGTTGTGGTTTTGATTATGTTGGGGTAGTAAGCATGGAAAAAACTGATGGACTGCCGAAACACTATGAAGGAATCAGTTTAAGTTTGTTTGAGATTGTGCTGTAGCGTATTGCAAAGGTGATATTTTGTTCGTCGAGATTTGTAATCTCGTCGCACTGTTTTGTGGATTTCAAATCCACGAAGTCTAGACTCCAAAGATGAAATTTCAAATTCAGATTGACGGCAAGAATGTTGTTCTAATCAGATCCTGAAATAAATCCGATAGCGATCGGATCAGGATGACGATCGTAAGAGAATGATTTCTATATTGGCAATCTGTCCTTTCGGTAA
The DNA here is from genome assembly GCF_019317285.1 of Pedobacter sp. D749. Classification (NCBI taxonomy): domain Bacteria; kingdom Pseudomonadati; phylum Bacteroidota; class Sphingobacteriia; order Sphingobacteriales; family Sphingobacteriaceae; genus Pedobacter; species Pedobacter sp. D749. The sequence goes on along the minus strand of NZ_CP079218.1, from coordinate 4,505,724 downwards.
ATCGTATTCTATTCCGTGGTTTTCCGTGTCTCGGTGACAACATTAATCCTTGCCTGCACATCATTTCAATTCAATTTTCCAGCTTAACATATCATCTACTTCTCCAATATGGATAAAGTTGTTTTTTTCTAAAATAGAATAAGAGGCCACATTGTCTTTAATCGTGGTTGCATAAACCGATTTCACTTTAGGTTGCTCCCTGGCCCATTCTATTAATCGGCCAACAGCTTCAGTCATAAAGCCCTTGCCTCTAAATTCCTCATAAGTGCCATAACCTATTTCGATTTCGCCATTTGGATCTGGCTCGCCAACAAAACAGATATCACCTACCATTCTATGGTCGGGTTTAGATATGATGGTCCATAAAGTATGGTATAGATAATCTTTGTCCTTATCAAAAACGTTAGGTAAAATTGTTTGTTCCAAAGCCTCTTGAAGTGAAGGAGAAATGTTTTTTTTGGTTGGTAGAAGGCCAAATTCTTGTTCTAAAGAATGATCATCTTTGATATATTTTAAAAGCTGATCGTGCGTTAGTGGTTTTAAAATGAGGCGTTCGGTTTCTATCATGCTTGAGTTTGTTATATAGACTAATATAAAACTTTGGGTTTTGAATAAGCTAAATTTTACAATAAGCTTTTATTAAAAAAACGTCTTGTTTTTTTGAAATACCGAACATTACTAATAAACCTTTATTACCTGGCCTGATAAGATGCCCAATACACTTTTCTCATAAGCTTTAACCACTTTCTCCATGCTAACCGGAATTTCTCCGGGAAAAGAATCGAAATACGCAGGAGAATCTTCAACCACATTAGGGCTAATGGCGTTTATACGAACCCCATTTTCAAGCTCTGGAGCAGCAGCTAAAACAAATGCATTTAAACCTCCATTTATGGTGCTCAATGCTGATCCTGCAGCGACGGGATTTTCGGCTAATATCCCGGAAGTTAAGGTAAATGAACCACCTTTATTGATATAATGCTGACCAATTAACACCAGGTTAATCTGTCCCAATAATTTATCCAGTAAGCCATGCTTAAATACTTCGCCCGTCATCTGATTTAAAGGCGCAAAGGGAGCTTTACCGCTCGTACTGATCAGCGCATCGAAAGCACCAATCTGCTCAAACATATTTTTAATCGATGTTTCATCGGTAATGTCAACCTGGACATCACCCTTGGTATTTCCTACACGGATAATCTCGTGTTTTTGCGCAAAAGCTTCGGCTACTTTTTTGCCCAGTGTGCCTGTTGCGCCTACAATTATTATTTTCATCTAAGCTGTTTAATGTGTAATTACTGATTTAACATTGTTATTAAACATCAGGGTGTCTTGAAATGTTTGTATGGTGTCAATCCTGCAATACCATTTCAGCTTTAAGATTGGTAATCAATAGGTCAATATGCAGGGAGATTTTACGGTGATAGCATCCGCATTTAGCCACGCAGCAATACCAATCTCTTTAAGCCTGTTTTATTGAAGGTTAAGAAGTGCTTGTCTTACCGCATTATCGGTTTGGTTTGCTGCTTTGTAGTAGCCCACATCGCCCAGATAATAGCGACAAAGCAAAGCTTTAAGATCATTTAAAATCACATTTTTCGAATTGTACAGTTGAAAGCGATCTATTGTTATGTTTTTGCGTTGAAGAAATCCGATAAAGTCCTTAAAGTCGTTATCGTTTATGGTGAAGATATTAATATTCTGTTCTACAAAACTAGCGCTGTATTTATTGGTAAGTACATTAAATACGTAATCAGAAAGTATTTTCTTGCTCACCAGATTACTATAAAACTTATTGTAGCCATTTGTATCTAATTTCACAAATATATCTGGTTGGATACCGCCAATTGGTTTGTTTTTTTTATTCGGCTGAATATTTACGCCTTCAGTTTTCTCAATAGAATCCTGAAAAGAGGTCCGGTCTCCGGTAAGCTCTCCATCCATCATACGTTCATCCAATTCGTGTTTGTAGGCGTCGTAACCTTTTTTATACGATTTTTGGATACTCCGGCCAGATGGGGTATAATATCTAGCAATGGTTAAGTTCAGTGCAGAGCCATCGCCAAAAGCAAATTGTTCTTGTACCAGGCCTTTTCCAAAAGAGCGGCGGCCAACAATAATCCCGCGTCCCAAATCCTGGATGGCTCCAGCTACAATTTCACTGGCTGATGCGGTATTTTCATTAATAAGTACAGCGAGTTTGCCATTTTGAAAGGCCCCTGTGCCGGTAGAGAAATAATCGGTACGTGGCTCATGTTTGCCCTGTGTATACACGATGAGTTTGTTCTCACCCAAAAATTGATCGGCCAGGCCTGTTGCTGCTGTAAAATAACCACCCCCGTTATCGCGCAGGTCAAGAATCAGTTTTTTCATGCCCTTTGCCTTGAGGTTATTGGCTGCAGCAGAAAAATCGTTGTCAGTATTGGCGCCAAACTTACTGATCCGAACATAACCAGTTTCGTTGTTAATCATATATGCTGCATCAATACTACTTATGTTTACTTTACCACGGGTAACCATAATGCGGTTACTTTGTGGCACTCCCGGGTGTAAAAGCACTACACTCACGCCAGTTCCGGATTTACCTTTAAAACGACCTGTAAGTTGATCTTTGGGTAGGTTCCGGCCGCTTACTACTGCGGTATCAATACTTAAGATCTTATCACCCAGTTTAATTCCCGCCTGGTACGCTGGCCCGTCTTTAACCACACCGGTAACCATCATGGTATCGTTAAGCATGTAATATTCTATGCCTACGCCTTCAAAATTTCCTTCCAGGTTATCGGTCATATCTTGCGCATCAGTCGGAGGCAGGTAAACACTATGTGGATCGAGTTGGTGTAAAACACTATCGATAGGTAAGTTTTGAAGCGAATCGGTATTGATGTCATCAACGTAATTGCCATTGATGATATGTAAGATTTCGTTTAATTTTTCGTCGCTGTTATTGGCTAATTGAGGACTTTTTTTAACGCCAAAGCCTTGATCTTTAATGAATTTTATGCCCAAAAACATCCCCACTATTAAAATTACAGAATAGCTTACAGCGATCAATATGTTGTTGCGGGTGTTTTTTTTCATTGGCGTTACCGCAAATTTATGAAAATTAGCGAGTTGATATATTTTTTAACTGCATTTTCATGTCTTTTGTTTATAATATTTAACATTAATTAATGCAATGAATTGATTGGTTAAAATTTATGTCAGATTTTTTGAATTTATAGCGTAGTTTTTAAAAAGAATTTACCGAATTTTATCAAAATTAAATTTATGAATAGAGTTACCGAGCAAGAATCTAACTATGACCACATTGATCAGATGTCGGTGTTAGAAGTTTTGCAGGGCATTAATAACGAAGATAAAACTGTAGCATTTGCAGTCGAAAAATCTTTGCCTCAAATCGAAAAATTAACATCGGCCATTGCGGGGCGAATGAAAAAGGGAGGCCGTCTCTTTTACATAGGTGCAGGCACAAGTGGTCGTTTAGGCGTGGTAGATGCTTCAGAATGTCCGCCTACTTATGGGGTTCCTTTTGATTGGGTTGTAGGGATTATTGCCGGCGGAGACACTGCGATAAGAAGAGCGGTAGAATTTGCTGAAGATGATGCCGAACAGGCCTGGAAAGATCTTAAGGAATTTGACATTAATGAAAAAGATTGTTTAGTTGGCCTGGCAGCTTCAGGTACTACGCCATATGTAATCGGTGGATTAAACACGGCACGTAAGCATGGTATTTTAACAGGCTGTATTGTTTGTAATGCAGGCGGACCTATTGCTGCAGAATCGGATTTTCCGGTTGAAGTGGTGGTTGGCCCTGAATTTATTACGGGCTCAACCCGCATGAAATCCGGTACGGCGCAGAAAATGGTATTAAATATGTTAAGCACTACCGTTATGGTTCAGTTAGGGCGTGTAGTTGGCAATAAAATGGTCGATATGCAGTTAACTAACCATAAATTGGTCGATCGAGGTACACAAATGGTGGCCGACGAACTGAATATTGGCTACGATGAAGCTGCCCAATTGTTAAACCGTTATGGAAGTGTGCGAAAAGCTGTTGAAGCAGGGCACTAAGAAATGAGAGAAGGATGGATTGAGTGAATGAAAGAATTAGTGAGTGATAGCATGTAAAAGTAGCATTAATCATTCCCTCATTCAAAACTCGCTCATTCAATAATTAGAAAATTATGCACGAAATTGAGCCTTATTACCAGTGGAGAGATGATTATATTTCGGCAGAAGATGAGCGTTCGCCATTTTACAATACCGAATATTCAGAACTTTACTTCGATAAGCAGATTTATAACTTTTTATTGCACCCACAGTGGGATGAGTTCGGTTCTAATACGCTATATATGAAGGTATTATATGCTGATTATGATCGCAGTTATGCCGTTATCGAGTTTATAGGCGAGTGGAACGATGCCATTAACAACGACATTATGCTGATGAAGCGCGATATTTTAGAGCTGATGATGGATGAAGGCATTAATAAGTTTATCCTGATCGGCGAAAATATACTGAATTTCCATGCCTCCGATGACAGTTATTACGAAGAATGGTTTCAGGAAGTAGAAGATGGCTGGATTGTTGGGGTGAATTTTCAGGAACACGTTATCACCGAGTTTCGCGATAATAACATCGATTATTACATTAACTTTGGTGGTGCATTTGATGACTTGCCTTGGCGAACATTAAAACCACTGCAGTTCTTTAAAAAAGTTGAAGAATTGCTGACAAAAAGATTAAACTAAATATTTATTTTTATATAGTTAAATACACAAAATTTAAAATGGAACAACAAAATTATCAATATCAGGACAACAGTGTTTTTGTACAGGAAAAATCTGTTTCTAAAAAATTCTTTGCAAACGTTTTCTTATGGATGTTTGTGGCGTTGAGTTTATCAACTGTAGCAGCTTATTTATTTGGTACCAATGAGCAGTTAATGCAGTACCTTTTAAATATTAATCCAGCAACCGGTAAAGTGAGCATGTCAATTTTCGGTTATGTAGCGATGTTCGCACCACTCGGATTGGTTTTATTAATGGGATTCGGTTTAAGCAGATTATCATTGCCAGCATTAATTGGCGTTTTTGTGCTTTATTCATTATTAACTGGAGTGAGTTTAAGTTTTATCTTGTTAACCTATACTTCAGGTTCAGTAGTGAGCTGTTTTGCAGGAGCCGCAGGTATCTTCGGAATTATGGCATTTATGGGCTATACCACCAATATCGATCTAAGTAAATTTGGGCCGATTTTAATGGTTGGCGTAATTGGTTTAGTGATTGCCAGTGTAATAAATATGTTTGTTCAAAGCGAACAATTCAGTTTGTTTATGGCGTTTATTGGTATTGCAATATTTACGGCATTAACCGCTTATGATGTACAAAAAATAAAAAGAATTGGCGAAGGGATCGAAGCTAGCGGTGAACAGGTTCTTCAGATTGAATCTAAAAAAATGGCAATTGTAGCAGCACTGTCTTTATACCTGGATTTCTTAAATATCTTCCTTTTCTTACTTCGTATTTTCGGAAGCAGAAAGTAATCATTAACAGAACAATATTCTTAAGGCTGCGCAGTTTTGCGTGGCCTTTGTAATTTTATTTGGTGCCGAAGCGATAATTTTTGGAATTGATGTTGCTTTGTTGCATTTTTGTATGCTTATTAAGAAAGACGGAGGGATTAGACCCAACGAAGTCTTAGCAACCTGTAACCATACAAGGTGCTAAATTCTATTCTGCAAATAGCAGAAACAGATAAGTTTAGGATTACGATTCACGTACCAACTTTTTAAATAAGCCTTTTAGGATGTAATGATGTATAATGGAAGATGTATGATGTGTCTTGCCATTTTCCATTTTCCATCCCACATTTTACACAACAAATGGGTATAAGAGAAGAATTAGAAAAACGTATTTTGGTGATTGATGGTGCAATGGGTACCATGATTCAGCGATATACCTTAACCGAAGAAGATTTTAGAGGGGAACGATTTAAAAACCATCCCTGTGATGTAAAAGGCAATAATGATTTGCTTAACATCACACGTCCGGATATTATTAAAACAATACACCTGGAGTACCTGGCCGCTGGTGCCGATATTATTGAGACAAATACTTTCAGTACGCAGCGCATTTCCATGGCCGATTACCAGATGGAAGACCTTTCTTACGAAATGAGTTTTGAAGGTGCACGCGTGGCAAAAGAAGCTGTTAACGAGTTCATGGCTGCAAATCCAGACCGTAAATGTTTTGTTGCCGGTGCTATTGGCCCAACCAACCGTACCCTGTCCATGTCGCCGAATGTAAACGACCCTGGTTTTAGGGCGGTTTATTTTGATGAGCTCGAAGCAGCTTATTACGAACAGGTACGTGGTTTAGTAGATGGCGGTTCCGATGTATTATTAATCGAAACCATTTTCGATACCTTGAATGCTAAAGTGGCTATTGTAGCCATTAAAAAATATGAAGAGGTAATTGGGCGTAAACTGGAGATCATGATTTCTGGTACCATTACCGATGCTTCGGGTAGAACACTTTCAGGGCAAACTGCTGAGGCTTTTTTGAACTCTGTAATGCATGCAAAACCATTAAGTATCGGTTTTAACTGTGCTTTGGGGGCTAAAGAAATGCGTCCGCACATTGAAGAGTTAGCGGCAAAAGCAGGATGTTATGTTTCCGCCTATCCAAATGCGGGTTTGCCAAATGAGTTTGGTGCTTACGATGAGCAGCCGCATGAAACCGCACATCTGGTTGATGACTTTATTGCTTCCGGTTTTGTGAATATAGTAGGAGGTTGTTGTGGTACCACGCCAGATCATATTGGCTGTATTGCTAAAAATGCCCGAAAAGCTGAGCCCCGTAAAATACCGGTTCTTGAACCATACATGCGTTTAAGCGGATTGGAGCCTGTAACCATCACCCCGGATAGTATTTTTGTAAATATTGGTGAAAGAACCAATATTACCGGATCTCCAAAATTCTCCAAACTGATTTTGGGTGGCGATTATGAAGCCGCATTAGCCGTTGCTTTGCAGCAAGTTGAAGGCGGTGCACAGGTAATCGATGTAAACATGGATGAAGGGATGCTGGATTCGGAAGCAGCAATGACTAAATTCTTAAACCTCATCGCTTCTGAACCGGACATTGCCAAATTGCCTATCATGGTCGATTCATCTAAATGGTCGGTTATTGAAAATGGCTTAAAATGTTTGCAGGGAAAAGGAATTGTAAACTCGATTTCCTTAAAAGAAGGGGAAGATAAATTCCGCGAAAGTGCCCGCAAAATTATGCAATATGGTGCTGCCGTAGTTGTAATGGCTTTTGATGAACAGGGACAGGCCGATAATTATGAGCGTAGAAAAGAAATATGCAAAAGGAGTTATGATATTTTGGTACACGAAATTGGTTTCCCGCCAGAGGATATTATTTTCGACCCAAATATTTTAACCGTTGCAACCGGATTAGAAGAGCATAATAATTATGCCGTCGATTTTATTAATGCCACCCGTTGGATCAAAGAAAACCTGCCTCACGCTAAAGTAAGTGGTGGGGTTTCCAATATTTCTTTCTCTTTCAGAGGGAATAATACCGTTCGCGAGGCGATGCACTCCGCATTTCTTTATCATGCCATTCAGGCCGGTTTAGATATGGGGATCGTAAACGCGGGAATGTTAGAGGTTTATCAGGAAATTCCGCCCGAATTATTAGAAAGAGTAGAAGATGTGCTTTTAAACCGAAGAGACGATGCTACGGAGCGTTTGGTAGAATATGCCGATACCGTAAAATCAAAAGGCAAAGAGGTTGTTAAAGATGAAGAGTGGAGAAAAGGTCCTGTTGAAGAAAGGTTATCACATTCACTGGTAAAAGGAATTGTGGAATACCTGGATGATGATGTGGAAGAAGCCAGACAAAAATATGCCCGGCCGATTCAGGTAATTGAAGGACCATTGATGGACGGAATGAATATTGTCGGTGATCTTTTTGGTGCCGGAAAAATGTTCCTGCCTCAGGTGGTAAAATCGGCGAGGGTAATGAAAAAAGCGGTAGCCTATTTATTGCCGTTTATCGAACAGGAAAAACTGGATAATCCCGATCAGGATCAGAGTTCATCTGCCGGAAGAGTGTTAATGGCCACCGTAAAAGGCGATGTACACGATATTGGAAAAAATATTGTGGGCGTGGTATTGGCTTGTAATAACTTCGAAATTGTTGATATGGGCGTGATGGTTCCGGCACAGGAAATCATCAAAAAAGCTAAAGAAATAAAAGCTGATATTATTGGTCTAAGCGGTTTAATTACACCGTCACTGGATGAAATGGTTCACTTTGCCAAAGAGATGGAACGCGAAGGTTTTACCATTCCCTTGATCATCGGTGGAGCTACTACTTCCAGGATCCACGCTGCGGTAAAAGTAGCACCTAATTATTCAGGTCCCGCCATCCATGTGTTGGATGCTTCCAGAAGTGTTACCGTTTGTAGTACTTTAATGAATCCTGATACGAGAGATGAATATATTGCTGGAATAAGAGCTGAATATGATAAAGCCCGCGAAGCACATTTAAATAAACGATCGGATAAACGTTTTAAAACTTTAGAAGAAGCACGAGCGAATAAATTTAAGATCGATTTTCAACTCAATCTACCTGTTCCGGAATTTACAGGTACAAGGGTTTTTGATAATTATCCCTTAGAAGAACTGGTTCCTTACATCGATTGGACACCATTTTTCCATACCTGGGAACTCCGCGGAAGTTATCCGAAAATTTTCGATGATAAAAATGTTGGTGATGAAGCAAAGAAACTTTTTGATGATGCACAGACTTTATTAAAACGCATTCTGGACGAAAAACTATTAACGGCAAGAGCTGTAATTGGTTTCTGGCCTGCAAATGCGGTAGGAGACGATATTGTTTTGGATGTAAGAGGTAAAATGGAAAATGGAAGTGAAGCCCCATCATCTAGCTTACATCAACCATCTTCCGTTACGATTCACACTCTTCGCCAGCAGGCCGAAAAGGTAGATGGGCAGCCTTATTATGCTTTATCTGATTTCATTGCTCCGAAAGAAAGTGGTATTCAGGATTATTTTGGTGGTTTTGCTGTAACTGCTGGTATCGGGATTGATGAACTGGTAAATGAGTTCGAATCCAATTACGATGATTATAACAGTATCATGGCTAAAGCATTGGCCGATCGTTTAGCTGAAGCATTTGCTGAGCGGATGCACGAACGTGTACGTAAAGAGTATTGGGGCTATGCACAGGATGAAAATCTAAGCAATCAGGAATTAATTAAGGAAGAATACGCAGGGATTCGTCCGGCGCCAGGTTATCCTGCCTGCCCTGAGCATACCGAAAAAGGCACTTTGTTCCAATTGCTTGATGCAGAGAATAAAATCGGATTGCATTTAACAGAAAGTTATGCCATGTATCCAACAGCTGCGGTAAGTGGGTTTTATTTCGCACATCCGGATTCGAGGTATTTTGGATTGGGAAAAATTACCAAAGATCAGATTGAAGATTACGCCATCAGAAAGAATATGCCAATTGAAGAAGTGGAGCGGTGGTTAAGTCCGAATTTAGCTTATTAACCCCCGGCCCCTTAAGGGGAGGGAATACGTACAAATTAAAATTTAAAGCCCCTTTAGGGGTTGGGGTATGAAGATTACAGACCATATAAAAAACGCGAAGGGTAAAACCTTGTTCTCTTTTGAATTATTGCCACCTGTTAAAGGGCAAAGTATACAATGGATTTATGATGCGATAGAACCACTATTGGAGTTTAATCCCCCTTTTATTGATGTAACCTCGCTCCGCGAAGATTATATTTATAAAGAACAGGCAAATGGTTTGCTACAAAAGGTATCTTACCGTAAACGTCCGGGTACTATTGCCATCTGTGCAGCCATTATCCATAAATATAAAGTTGATGCCGTTCCACATCTTATTTGTGGTGGATTTACCAAAGAAGAAACCGAAAATGCATTGATCGATCTACAGTTTTTGGGGATTGATAACGTTTTGGCTTTGCGTGGCGATGCCCGTAAGGCAGATGGGAATTTTGTGCCAACTCCAGGCGGACATTGTTACGCTACTGACCTGATCGAGCACATCAAGAACCATAACGAAGGTAAATTTCTGCACGAAGATGTAGAAACCTTTAAAAGTGATTTTTGTATCGGTGTAGCTGGTTATCCGGAAAAACATTTTGAGGCACCTAATATGAGCACGGATTTCAAATACCTTAAAAAGAAGGTAGAGGCAGGTGCGGAGTTTATCGTAACGCAAATGTTCTTCGACAACCAGAAATATTTCGATTTCGTAAAGAAATGCAGGGAAAACGATATTAACATTCCGATTATTCCGGGATTAAAGCCGATTAGCACCTTATCGCAGTTAAATGTGTTGCCTAAGATTTTTCATATTGATTTACCTGATGAATTGACCGATGCGCTATCTCATGCTAAAAACAATAATGAGGCAAAAGAAATTGGCACAGAAGCGATGATCAAACAATGTAAAGAATTGATCGATTTCGGTGCTCCGGTGCTTCACTTTTATACGATGGGCCGCCCTGAACAGACCAAAAAGATCGCAAAAGCTATTTTTTAGTAAAAAGACCTCGCAGGTTTTTAAACCTGCGAGGTCTGATCCAAACCCATAGTCGGAACAATCTATCCTTACTCTCGTAAACTTGTGGATAGCATCTGCCCAATATTTCAAATTCTTACAGAACTTTAACCTTAAAATTATTGTTTTAAAGCTGAACAGCTTTATATTTGCGACAATGAAATTAAATGCTTTTAAATATGTGGTCGTTATCTGTGTTGCTTTAGCCTTGTTTTTTAAGGTAAGTAATATGATCTCGTATTTAAGCTATTCTACCGATAATGTTGAAGTTTTATCTACAAACGATGACGCGACAGAGAAGGAAGAAAAGAAAGTAGAAACCGAATATGTAGTACAACAGATTGTATTTCATGAAACGTTATATTTTCCGCTTCAAACTTCAAAAAAGATACTTATTCCTGGTCATTTTTTCCAGTTGGCATACTTCCCTGAAGTTCTAACTCCACCACCCTCCGTATAAACATATTTTGGTGTTTATTTTTTTCTGCAAGTCCTGTGGAATAAAGAGTCTGTTTTAAAATTTCAAAATTAATATATATGAAACGAGCAATTTCATTTGCAGTGTTATTAATCGCTGCTTCTTTAAAAATCAGTGCACAGGAAGTTGTGCAAAATAATGTTAAGCCGGTAGAAAATGCCCTTATTCAGGTGACCAAGTTGCAACCGGTAAGTTTTAATTACGATAAAACCTGGGCCGAAAAACTAAAGCTATCTGCCAAACCACAGTATGGTTTTGTAGGCGCTGAAGCTAAAGACGCTTTTCCTGAAATTGTTTCTGTACAGGCAAAAAGTTATGCATCGGGCAAAAATGCATTTAAAAATGCTACTATTACCAAGGTAGATTACGAGAGTTTAGTCCCGCTTTTGGTAGCCAGTATTAAGGAGCAACAGCAACAGATTGAAGCACTTCAGCGGGAGCTGAAAACACTAAAATCACAACAAAGTGCTAAATAATAATGAATCCCGGTGAAAATCGGGATTTTTTTATTTCAAGTTGATCCGGAATTGTAATCCGCAAATGTATTTTTTTCTTTTTAATTAAGGATTACAAATCCTTAGTTAAAAAGTCGGGATTACAAATCCCGACTAACGTTAAACAATACCAAAGTTTAATCCCGCTCCTGGTTGGAAGTATAAAAGCAAATAGAACAATTAAGGGCAGATGTAAACAGTTTAAAATCCAGAAACACAAAATAGCTTTTTCAGTTTTATAGCTGATTCAGGCCGGAGTAATGTTCCGACCTTTTTTTATTTTTATAAGTAAAACGATCCTACGTAACGCTTAAATTTTTATTTTTATATAATTAACCAAATATAAATCTACAATTAAAAACAATTATTATGAAAAAGCTTATTCAATTATTCCTGTTTTGTACAGTGCTGGCTGTGTTACCTTTGCAAAATACTAAGGCTGAAAGTAATGCCAGTAAATTTTTTAGCATTGGTTTAAATTTAAGTAATGGAACTGGTGATAACGGATCTATTTACCTGTACGGACCTACTCCTGTTAGTGCTTATTTTGGCCCAAGTGGAGGCTCATATGGTCCGTTGACGGCCGGCACCTATACTGTTATTATTTATACTGCAGCCCCAGGTTCACGCACTTTTAGATTTAATGGACAAGCGATTACCACCACTTCAGGGAGCGCTACATTTAATAATGTTAGCATTACTTCTACAGCTTTCGCTTCTGTTAATTAAATAAATATTTTCAAGTAGGTCCGGATTTATAGTCCGGACCTTTGTGTTTGACTTCCTGGTTAAGGATTACAAATCCCGGCTAACTTTAGAGATAGGTCAGGAGTTGGTATGGATTTGCATTTTTATAAATCGTCATCTCGACTGTAGCGCAGCGGAACGGAGAGATCTATCTCTAGACAGATTTAGCTTCGCTGAGCACTTTGTGGTTCTCGGCTTTGTTGCACTCCGTTCGAAATGACGATCAATCTAATTATTACCCTTTAAGCAAATAACTTTTAAATCCTTCAAAATCCACACCTAACTGATCTGCATGTGTAGGTTTACTTTCCAAAGCTTTTACTTGCTCCGGGATTTCGATTTTAGCCGCAATATCTGCCGGGAAAATATCAGGGAATTTACAGGCGTGTGCAGTAGATAAGAAAACGGCCGCACTTTCATCTGTTGGATTTTCGCTTCTGTATTTTTCAATTGCCAAATAAGCTATCGCAGTATGCGGACAGGCAACATAATTTAGTTTACTGTCAAGTTCTTTAATGCCTGCTAATGTTTCATCATCAGTAAAACGGTAGGATGTAACCACATTTTTAATTGCCACTACATCCTGATCAAACAGATCCATAATGCGGACCCAATTGCTTGGTGCGCCTACATCCATCGCATTTGAATAAGTTTGTGTAGATGGCTTCGTTTCATATACGCCACTTTCTAAAAAGCGTGGAACGGTGTCGTTTACATTGGTAGCTGCAATAAATTGTTTAACAGGTAATCCTAATTTATAGGCCAGTAAACCTGCGCCAATATTTCCGAAATTTCCACTAGGAACCGAAAATACGATATCTTTAAAACCTTGTTTTTTCAGTTGGGCGTAAGTATTGAAATAATAAAAGGTTTGCGGAATTAATCTCGAAATGTTAATTGAATTGGCCGAAGTCAACCTGAATTTGTCATTCAGTTCATCATCTGCAAAAGCCTGTTTTACCAAAGCCTGGCAATCATCGAAAGTACCTTTAACCTCAACTGCCCTGATATTTTCGCCATTCGTAGTTAACTGCAGTTCTTGTATCGGGCTCACTTTCCCTTCCGGATAAAGGATCGTTACCCTGGTGTTAGGTACTCCGAGGAAACCCAAAGCCACTGCGCCGCCGGTATCACCTGAAGTAGCAACTAATACATCTAGCAGCTGTTCGCCATCTTTTAAAAAATAAGCCATCACACGGCTCATAAAACGGGCACCAAAATCTTTAAAAGCTAAAGATGGACCATGGAATAATTCGAGCACAAAGGTTTTATCATCCAGTTTTACAGCAGGGGCTTCAAAATTAATGGCATCATCAATTAAAGCCTTTAAATCTTCGGCCGGAATTTCATCTTTTAATAGTGTTGAAGCTACTTTGTAAGCAATTTCCGGTAAAGAATATTTTTCAATATTTTCAATAAAATCGGCATCAAGCTGCGGGATTTCTACAGGCATGTATAAACCTTTATCTTGCGGCATGCTATTAAAAACGGCTTCTTTAAAAGAAACGCGTAAATCTTTATTGTTGGTTGAGTATAGTTTCATTGTTTAGAATGGATGAGGTAAGATGGATGATGGAAAATGTGGTTTACATCATCCATCTCCCATTTTACATATTTACATAACTTTCGGTCCTTCCGCGTTAACTGGAGAAACAAAAGCTTTGCTGTTAATATTTATTTTATGTAAGTGCTGCTGTTGCGATTTGGTTATTTTTCTCGCTGTTTCTTCATCTTTGGTCAAGGCGAAAACAGAAGGACCAGAACCTGAAATTCCGAAACCGATTGCGCCATTTTCCATCGCCAGTTTTCTCATTTCTTCAAAACCTGGGATTAGGATTGAGCGGGTAGGCTCTACCAGGACATCTTTCATGCTTCTTCCAATTAAGTCGAAATCATTCATGAACAATCCACTTACCAGACCAGCAACGTTTCCCCATTGGGTAACCGCATCCTTTAGGGCAACCTTACTGCGGATCATCTGGCGTGCATCTTTAGTCGGTACATCAACTTCCGGGTAAACAATTGCAACATACATTCCTGCTGGAGTAGGTAAAGAAATTACATCAAGTGGTTCGTAACTTCTTACCAGTACAAAACCGCCCAATAAGGCAGGGGCAACATTATCTGCATGGCCGTAACCACAGGCAAGTTCTTCACCTTTCATGGCAAAATGAACCAGCTCTTTAGCTGTTAATAAGTCGCCCATCAGTTTGTTAATGGCAAATAAACCAGCAACAGTACTGGCCGAACTTGAGCCCAGTCCACTACCAATAGGCATTTTTTTGTGCAGTTCAATTTCTACACCAACATCTAAACGGTTAATGTGCTGCAGGTAATGCTGAACACTGGCACTAACTGTATTTTTAGCGGCATCTAAAGGCAGGCGGCCATCATCACCGGTAATTTTTTTGATCACCACTCCGGGTGTGTCGGTAAAACGCATCTCAACTTCATCGCCTGGTTCGTTTACGGCAAAACCCAGTACGTCGAAACCGCACACTACATTTGCAACCGTTGCCGGAGCGAAAACTTTTATACTATTTTTCATTATTAATTGGCTTAGCTCGTGTTAAGCAGTTATTTGGTTTAAATGATATTTTAAATGCATCACGTAATCTTCAATAAAATAAGAAAGTGTATGCAGTTCTGTTTTTCCTTTTCCGGTATCACAGTTATTCTGAAGCTTTTCTTCCGGAATGTTTTCAATTACCCGGCTAATCTGATTATTCAACAACTTCCAAAGCATTTTAACATCGGCGATAGCTGTCTCATGATACTTTTGATAAAGCACCCATTCATCCTGATGATAAACAATTTTAACACCCTGCTCATACTGGCCTATAATTAACCGACGGATATTATTCGATGCACTATCGATCAAATGACCCAATAATTCTTTTTTAGACCATTTTGAGGGCTGCGGTTTATCGTTCCACGATTTTTCCGTGATGCTTTCAAAATCAATCATTGCCTGACCAACCAAGCTTAGGATTTCATTTTTATGTGCTAAAACCGGATTCATGGTACTAGTTGTTTAAAGTACCTACGTTAATGATATCGGCAAAAACACCGGCAGCGGTAACTTCAGCACCTGCACCTGGGCCTTTAACCACCAATGGACGAGATTTATAACGATCTGTAGTGAAAGAAATAATATTATCACTTCCAGATAGCATATAAAAAGGATGAGTATCATCCACCATTTGCAAGCTGATTTCTACATTGCCATCTTCCAGTTTACCGATATAGCGTAAAACCTTTCCTTCATTGGCTGCGGTATTCTTCAGGTTTTCGAAATAAGCAGCGTTCGCTTGCAATTCAGAATAGAAATCCTCTACAGAATTTGCATTTAAACAGGCTTCAGGTAAAATGTTATCGATTTTCACATCACTGGCTTCCAATGGATAACCCGCATCGCGTGCAAGGATTAACATTTTACGCATAAAATCTTTTCCGTTTAGGTCGTCACGTGGATCTGGCTCAGTATAACCCAATTCCTGTGCTTCTTTTACGGTTTCGTAAAAACCAGCTTCACCCTTAAAATTATTGAAGATGTAAGAAATGGTTCCTGATAAAATAGCCTCAATCCGGGCAACCTTATCGCCGCTCATCATTAATTCTTTTAGTGTGCGTATAATAGGTAAGCCGGCACCAACATTGGTTTCATAATAAAAATCGACACCGAATTTACGGGCGGTATCTTTGAATGATTTATATTGGGCATAATCTGCCGAATTTCCTTTTTTATTGCAGGTTACTACGGAAATGCTGCTCTCAAAAATGCCTTGATAAAATGCTATCGGCGATTCCGCTGCGGTGTTATCTACAAAAACACAGTTGGGTAAGTTTAAAGCTTTCATTTTAGCAACAAAGCCAGCTAAATCGGCCTGTTCACCATTTGCATTCAATTCCGACTCCCAATTTTCTAACGATAGACCATCAGAATTGAAAATCATTTTTCTTGTATTGCTAATGCCTGCAACCTTAACCTGTAAGTCATTATTTTCTGCCAGGAATGGCATTTGCTCTTTCAATTGGTTAAATAAGGTTTTGCCAATGTTTCCGGTGCCCAGGCAGAAAACATTTAATGTTCTTTTCAGGTCGGTAAAAAAAGCATCGTGTACTGCATTTACGGCTTTAGATAAATCATCTTTGCTGATAATTACCGAGATGTTATACTCTGAAGAGCCCTGTGCAATAGCCCTAACATTAATACCGTTACGGCCAAGCGCATTAAATAAACGACCGCTCATGCCTGGGGTACGTTTCATGTTTTCACCAACAATAGCCAATACCGCTAAGTTACTTTCAACCTCTGGTAGTTCCAGTTTTTTAGCATCTAGCTCCAGTTCGAATTCTTTTTTGATCAGGGAAATGGCCTGCGAAGCGTCCGTTGGTTTAACTGCGAAAGTTATGCTATGTTCTGATGAAGATTGGGTAATCAATACCACATTAATCTGTTCGCGCGAAAGTAGTGAGAATAATCTTCCGCTAAAACCTGCCTTACCCACCATGCCACTTCCGGTCAGGTTGATAATGCTGATCTGATCAATAGAAGAAATTCCTTTTATAGGTAAGTTTGAAGTTTTTACATCACTTTTAATATAGGTTCCTGCAAAATCCGGTTCGAATGTGTTTTTAATCACAATCGGTATTTTTTTCATAAAAGCAGGGATCATGGTGGGCGGATAAATCACTTTTGCACCAAAATAACTTAATTCCATAGCTTCAGTATAACTCAGCTCTGGTAAAGAGAAGGCTTTTTTTACGATTCTTGGATCAGCCGTCATCATACCATTTACATCCGTCCAGATTTCTATTTCCGTTGCATTTAAGGCTGCTCCCCAAACGGCTGCGGTATAGTCAGACCCACCACGACCTAATGTAGTTACCCTACCTGCCGCATTACTGGCAATAAAACCGGTTACAAAAAGGACCTTATCCTTATTTTCCTGGTAAAAATTGTTGATCAGCATTTCGGTCAATTCAGTATCTACTTTAGCCTGACCGAAGTTGCTGTCTGTTTTAATCAGTTCAGAACCATTTACATAAAGCGCATCACCAAAATTTTGAGAAGCAATGTGGCTGATCATAAAAGTAGAACAACGTTCGCCATAGCTTAAAATCTGGTCTTTGGTCTGCAAGCTCAGTTCACGCAGATTAGTCACTGCCTGTAGTAGATCTTCCAGTTCGTTAAAAAAGATTTTTAGGCGTGTAAACACAGGGTTCTGTGCAGCCGCTGGTAAAAGCATGCGGATTACAGCAAAGTGTTTTGCTTCGATTTCTTTTAAATGGGCATCGTAATCTTCACCCCGCTCGGCCATTTCGGCCATATCGGTAAGCAAATTGGTTACGCCGCTCATTGCCGATAATACAACTACCGGGCTGTTCTTCTGTTTTTCTTCGCCAACCAGGCGTAAGAGGGTTTTAATGTTCTCGGCCGAACCTACGGATGTGCCGCCGAATTTGAGTACTTTCATTAGTTTATATTGGGTTTAACTGTTTGTTGCTACACCGATCTATGGTTTAAAATGCTCGTTTGTACAGGTTTCATTCAGCATGGTTAAAAAAAAAGCGTCCCGACTTTCATCGGGACGCTCTCTGTGTTTTATGTTTTTTCAATTTACAACAAATTAGCCCCGCTGGTTTATACCGGTGGTAATAATAATCGTTGTAATAATCGAAGTGTTAAAATTCATCTTGTCTTTGTGTACTTTGTACACCGTAAAGTAGGAGATTATTTTTTTAAAATGCAAATGTTTTTTCAATTTTATTTCGAAATTTCTATTAAAACGTTTAAGTAAATGAAATAGCCGTATTATTCCCCTCCTTTGGAGGGGTGCCCGCAGGGCGGGGTGGTTAAAGACGCTACAATCACTTCTCCTTTTAAATTTTTCAATAATTAAAGGTATTACAATCTTTATCCTTTTTATAAAAGATGCTGCAGTAGCTTTTTGGGTAGTGCAGTCCTGCTAACCGCTTTAGTCCCGATGGTGGTGCTGTTTTGTTGTTGGTGATATCGGGAGCTGCCGCTTTTATCAGGTTTATTTAATACGGGTTGGTGCTACTATTGAAGTGCGTTGCCTTTCCTGCGTCTAATTATTCCCCTCTTTTGGAAGGGTGCCCGCAGGGCGGGGGTATAAACGAGTATAATTACTTCAAATATATATATACTACATAAATACAAAAAGTAATATTACCCAAAATAACAACTGGTAAGTATTTCTTAAGGAAGAATAATATTAATGCTGTAATGTTAGCAAAAATCAAAACAGAACTGATGTAGATATAAGGTTTGGCTACTTCATAAATAATATTGTAAGGGATAAAATCATTGACCAACTGTATTCTAGCCTGTATTATTGGGACTATATTCCAGATTAATAATAATAAGATTGCTAACGAGATGATTGATAAACTCTTTGTGCTATCTTTTTTAATTTTATCCTGATTTAGGTAATTAAGACTTGGACAATCTTGTAAATTCGGATAATCCTGTAAATCTAGCTCTATTCCGTTTTCATTAACAATAATTAATTTCTTATCGTCTTCCGAAAAATTTTCAGGAGTTAAAATAACTTCTTTACCTAAGCAGGCAGAAACATCTTTTAAATAATCCACCAGCCTATTATGGTCTTCGATCGAATTAATTTCTGAAGGGGTAATATCATTTTCAATTTCATCGCCACCGAAAAAGTAGCACTTAATTAGGATATCTTTCAAATGTATGGTAACATTACTCAATAAGTCTGTTTTTCCATTCCAATAATCGAATACCATGCTTTTATCAATCTGGCTTTCAGTTTCACCCGTGTGGATATTATAAAATTTCAATTCATATTTAGTATTGATGAGATCTATCCATTTCTCCCAATCTTCCATGCTAGTATTTTTAACATAGATATCCCTTAAAGAGCCATCAATATAATATATCTTTTTTCTAAGTATTTCCCAGTTCATTTTTGATCATGTTACCAGATAAAAGTATAATCTTTAATTCATTTCCAGATGGTATGTTAATCTTTTACTCTGTTATTAAAGATATATAAGTATTTAAAGTCTGGTCTTATCTTTTGAAATAATAAACACGCTAAAACCATTTACCAAATTTAACTTAGTGTATTTTTTTAAAATTTTTTATAATCAAAAATACTTTTTAATATATTGTAAATGAGGTGTTTAAATCATAGTGTATTTGCTACAATATGTAAAAAATTATGTTTTAAAACTCGTTTTTGTGCAACATAAGTCTTTACCTTTGCTCCACTAACTAACTTATTGTTATGAGCAAAAAGAAACTGCAAACGCCAGATTTAAGCTATTTAAATCTAGGCGAGAACATTGCTGTAAAGTACCAGTTGTCTCCAAAAGAGTTGATTGATGAAGCATTATTAAATAAAGAAGGTACAATGGCGGCATCGGGAGCGCTGGCCATTGATACCGGTAAATTTACCGGACGTTCGCCTAAAGACAGGTTTATCGTGTGCGACAGTATAACCGAAGACCAGGTTTGGTGGGGAGATGTAAACATTAAAATCAGTCCTGAAAAATTTGACCAGTTATTCAATAAGCTGACCAGTTACCTTAGCGACAAAAAAATCTATGTACGTGATGCTTCGGCATGTGCTGATCCGGATTATGCAATATCCATCCGCATAATTACTGAAACAGCTTATCAGAATCTTTTTGCTCACAATTTATTCATCCGTCCTGATGAAGATGCTTTAGTAGGCAGTCCAGAGTGGACGATTATTGCCGCTCCGTGCTTTCTGGCCAATCCTGCTGTTGATGGAACCCGTCAGGAAAATTTCTCCATCATCAATTTCACTAAAAAAATGATTTTGATCGGTGGAACAGGTTATACAGGCGAAATTAAAAAGGGAATCTTCTCCGTGCTGAATTTCATTCTTCCAGTATATAAAAATACACTTTCTATGCACTGTTCGGCCAATGTAGGCAAAGATGGAGATACTGCCATCTTCTTCGGTTTGTCTGGAACGGGTAAAACCACTTTGTCTGCCGATCCCGAACGTGGTTTAATCGGAGATGATGAGCATGGCTGGGGTAACGATTCCGTATTCAACTTTGAGGGTGGCTGTTATGCAAAATGTGTTGATTTAACAGCAGAAAAGGAACCTCAGATTTTTAAGGCGATTAAATTTGGCTCATTATTAGAAAACATCAACTTTTTCCCAGGAACAAAAGATGTTGATTACTCCAATATTGATAAAACAGAAAATACGCGTGTAGCTTATCCTATAGATTATATTGATAATGCTATCCTGCCATCTGTTGCCGCAGTGCCGAAAAATATTTTTTTCCTAACCGCTGATGCATTTGGTGTATTGCCTCCAATATCAAAATTAAACGTAGAGCAGGCCATGTTTCACTTTATGAGTGGCTATACCGCTAAAGTTGCGGGAACTGAGGCTGGTGTTACTGAGCCTCAGTTAACGTTTTCTGCTTGCTTCGGAAAAGCTTTTCTTCCATTGCATCCTTCAAAATACGCTGCTTTACTCGGCGAGAAAATGAAAAAGCACCAGGTACACGTTTGGCTGGTAAATACAGGATGGAGTGGGGGAGCTTACGGTGTTGGTAAAAGGATGAAATTAAGTTATACCCGGGCAATGATCAAAGCTGCATTAAACGGGGATTTAAATCACCACCATTATAAACAACATCATGTGTTTAAATTAATGATGCCCCTAATTTGTCCGGGTGTGCCAGATAATATTTTAGACCCTTCTAAAACATGGGGTAATCAGGAAGAATATTTTTTAAAAGCTTATCAACTGGCAGATGCCTTCTCAGAAAATTTTAAGCAGTTTGAACTGACAAAAGTACCAAAAAGCAGACACGAAGCGTTAAAATTATGTTAAATGCACTTTAAAATGCATTTTTTGAACGAAAAATTTGCAATTCGATTTTTTTTTAGTTTTTATTGTGAAAGAATTGCCTCGGCTGGGGCAATTTTTTTGTTATACACCTATGGTGAATTACCGAAACAAAATTCTAAGTAACGATTTAATTGCTTATTGATTTATTAATTTGTAATTTAAAATCAATTTATAAATTTGTTTTTCGCAACAATTTCGGATATGAAACGTTGAGTGTTGTACAAAAGAAAAAAAACAGCTAAAAATTAAAAACAAGAACTAAAACTAAAATTTCAAAAAAAATGGCAAACGCACCAAAACCAACAACTGTTAAAAAAGAGAGCTCTTCTAGTGCTTCAAATGTATTTGCAACATTCGTTATTCCAATTTGTATTATCATTGGATTCTGTGTTTGGAGATTCGTATTCGGAGAAGGAAGTAACTTTATCGATGGTGACAGAGAGAAATTACCATTACCTGGTAACTATCTTGGAACAGCTTACAAAGGAGGCCCTATCGTAGCAATCTTAGTTGGATTACTATTAGTGGTAATTGTATTCTCTATCGAACGTTTCATCGTTATTGGTAAAGCAAGTGGAAAATCTAGCTTAGATACTTTCATCCGCAAAGTACAAGGTTTATTAAGCGCAGGTAACATCGAAGCTGCAAAAGCTGAGTGTGATAAACAACAAGGTTCAGTTGCTAACGTAATTAAATCTGGTTTGAAAAAATACAGCGAAGTTGAAGCTGATACCAACATGGATGTTGAGCAATCAATTGTTGCAATTCAAAAAGAGGTTGAAGAAGCTACAGCTTTAGAAATGCCAATGTTAGAGCAAAACTTAACCGTAATTGCAACTTTGGTATCAATCGGTACATTAGTAGGTTTATTGGGTACAGTAACAGGTATGATCCGTGCATTCGCCGGTTTAGCAAACTCTGGTGCTCCAGATCAGTCAGCATTAGCGGTAGGTATCTCTGAGGCATTGATCAATACTGCAACAGGTATCTTGGTATCTACTGTGGCAATTATCATGTACAACATCTTAACTTCTAAAATTGACAAGTTAACATACGCAATCGATGAGGCTGGTTTCAGCATCGTTCAAACATACGCTAGTTCGCATAAATAAGAATTTTGAAAAAATTTTTACCGGCTTTATGGAAAACCGGAAAAAAGATCATCATTATTAAAAACTAGTAAAAAATATTATGCCTAGAATTAAAGTTAAAAGAACAAGTACAGTAACAGATATGACGGCCATGTGTGATGTGGCATCATTGTTACTTACTTTCTTCATCTTAACTGCTACAGCAAGGCAACCAGAACCACTAGCCGTTTCTACACCTTCCTCAACGTATGAGTTTAAGGTACCCGTAGAAAACAATGCGATATTAACCATTGGGCAGGGGAAAGTTTTCTTTGAAGTAGCAGGGGTCAAAGTAAGAGCGAAAACATTAGAACTAATGGGCGAACAGTACAAAATATCGTTCACTCCGTTAGAAATACAACGCTTTTCTTCGATAGGAAGTTTCGGTGTTCCGATCCAGAGTTTAAAATCTCTTATTGCCTTAAATGGTGCTGATCGTATGAAACCAGGGGTTCAACCTGGAATACCTTCAGATTCGACTGACAACCAGTTGAATGCATGGGTGTTGAACGCCCGTAGAGCAACTAAAGAGATTAATAATCAGGATATGCGTATCAGTATTAAAGGTGATGCAAAAGAAGAATATCCGGTAGTTAAAAAGATTATTGATGTACTTCAGAAACAAAGTGTAAACAAGTTTTTATTGGTTACCAACTCTGAAGCTAAAAAGAAATAAGAAATGGCAGAATTAAACACAGGCGGGAAGAAAGCCACCCCAAGAGTTGATATGACTCCGATGGTGGATCTAATGTTTCTTTTGGTAACATTCTTTATCTTAACAACAGTAATCTCTACGCCACAAGCGATGGATATTGCAAAGCCGGATAAAAACGAAAAGGTACCTGAGAACAGATTGGAACTGAAAGCAAGTAAAACAATGACTATTTTATTAGGTAAAAGCAATAAAGTAGCATGGTACATGGGAGTAGCTGGCGAAAGTGCCCCAACCATCGAATCTGGTTCACAAATCGAAGATGCTATTGTTAAAAATAGAAAAGCAGCTGACGCCTCAGGCGTTGCTGGAGACTTTGTTGTACTGGTAAAACCAACATCAGGTTCTACATTCCAAAACTTTGTAGATATGATGGATGAGTTGGAAATTCTTAAAGTTAAGGTTCGTCAGATCGACGATGATAACATCCTTGATAATGAGAAACAGTTCATGAAAGAAAAAGGAATTTTATAATCAGTAAAACCAATTTTATGTCGAAGTTAGATATATTCAGAAAAGAATGGCTTGAAGTGGTTTTTGCAGATAAAAACAAAACCTATGGTGCGTATCAATTGCGTAAAAGTAATGGTGCAAATACCACCAAAGCCTTAATTATTGGATCTATTATCTTCCTTGTATTATTTTTCTCTCCAAAAATCTATAGCCTTATCAAAGGTTCAATGGATCAACAGGAAGATCAGGTAAAAGCACAGGAAGTAATTTTAGCTCCACCACCACCAGTGGATCCCAAAACTCCACCGCCACCACCGGTAGAGCCACCGCCACCAAAGGTAGATCAGGTGAAAATGCCACCTCCAATTGTAAAACCCGATATCGAGGTTCGTGATGAACCACCTACGGTTGAAAAATTGAAGGAAGCTGATCCAGGTCAGAGAGATATCAAAGGTGATCCAACTGCAGAGATTAATATCGCTGAACCAGTAGGTGAAGGACCAAAAAGAGAAGCTGCCGTTGCGGTTGATGATAACAAAGTTTATGACTTTGTTAGTATCGAGAAACAACCAGAATTCCCTGGAGGTATAGCTAAATTTTATGGCTACTTAGGTAAAGCAATAAAATACCCGCCAATGGCACAGGAGAACAACGTTCAAGGTAAAGTGTTTTTATCTTTCGTTGTTGAAAAAGATGGTAAATTAACAGATATCACAGTTACCCGTGGTTTGGGTAGCGGAACTGATGAAGAAGCCATCCGTGTATTAAAAGCGAGTCCACGTTGGAATCCAGGTATTCAAAATGGTAAGCCTGTAAGGGTAAAATACAACATCAACGTTAACTTTACATTGAACTAATAGTAGATGTTAAATTTTGATATTTTTAAGCAAAAATCGCCTAAACAGCGGTTTTTGCTCATTTTAGGCCTTATCATGTTTGTGTTTTACGTGGTATTGGGTTTGGCATTCATATTTTATGAACCTATTGCACTTCGTTTAAGCACTATTCCGGAATGGGGTCGTATCGCAATTGGTATCTTCTTAATTATTTATGCTTTTGTAAGACTTTTAAGCCTGGGTAGGCGCGATTAATCATTTCAATGAAAAATTTCCTTTTAATATTTTGTGTACTAGCTTTACTCGTATCATGCAAACGTAAAAACAAGACAGATGCAGTTAAAGAAACCAGAACAAGTGGTACTTTAAAAATATTGGTTGATGAAAGTGTTGGGCCGATAGTTCAAGATCAGATCAATATTTTTGGTTTAGATTACCCGGATGCAAAATTTGAGGCGACAGTTAAACCTGAAGAAAAATTATTACCTTCATTCCTGAATGATAGCGTAAGGGTAATTGTTTTACCAAGGTTATTAACTAAAGCAGAAGAGAAGTATTATAATCAGCGTAATATTAAGATCAACTCTTCGCGTTTTGCTATTGATGGTATTGCTTTAATTACAAATCAGGGCAATATCGATAGTACAATTAACGTTAATGAGGTAATTGATATCTTGCAAGGGAAGAAATCAGATAAAAAACTGGTCTTTGATAACGCTTATTCTAGTACCTTTCAGTATTTTAAAGAGTTGGCCCATATCAGCCAGTTTCCAGCTACGGGTGTTTACTCAAAAAATTCAAGCAAAGAAGTAATTAAACTTATTGCAGAAGATAAAAATTTTATTGGTATTTTGGGCGTGAATTGGATCACAGGAAAAGATACAGAGATGAGCGAATACCTTTCGAAGATAAAAGTATTAGGGGTCAAGAATGTAAAGGGAAAGGTAGGAGATGATCAGTTCTATAAACCAACTCAAGATAACCTGATTAACGGCGTTTATCCTTTCTTAAGAAATATAAATATTATAGATTGCGAAGGAAGAGATGGTTTAGGCACAGGATTTGCAACATGGTTAAGAAGTCAGAGAGGACAACTGATTGTACTTAAATCCGGACTTGGCCCACATAAGTTAATGCCAAGACAAATTAACCTGACTAAAGGAAATTAAATTAAAATTTATAAATTGAACCACGAAGTAAATCTAAAGAGACACTTCATTTTTATTAAATAAAAAACAGAATATCCGATGAAAATTTTAAAGAAAGCAATAACCTTAAATGTAGGTTTGGTGTTGATGGGTTCTGCAGTTTTTGCTCAAGATTTAAATGACGCGAAAAAAGCCATCGACGCGGAGCAGTATCAAAAAGCATCATCAATGCTTAAATCATTGGTGAGTTCAAAAGCTTCAGATGGTGATAATTATTACAATCTTGGCTTGGTTTATTTAAAAACCGGTTATATCGACTCTGCAAGAGCTGTATTTACCAAAGGTATTACTGCAGATCCGAAAAACAACTTAAACCTAATTGGTTTAGGTGAAGCAGATATGTTGTCTAATAATCCAACCTCTGCGAAAACAAACTTCGACAAAGCTGTTGAACTTGATAAAAAGAATTACAAAACTTACCTGTATATTGGTAAAGCTTATTTAGCACAGGATAAACCTAGTGATGATGTATCAAAACCTGATTTCACTAATGCTTTAGCTAACATTACTAAAGCAGACGAATTAGATTCTAAAGATAAAGATGCTGAAGTTTTCCTGGCGCAAGGCGATGCCTATGCATTACAAAAGAAAAATTCTGAGGCATTAGGTCCATACATGCGTGTTGGTGATATTGATCCTAACAACAGAAGAGCTAAAACGCAGATTGGTAAAATGTATAAAGAATCCAGGGCTTTTCCTGAAGGTGAAAAAGAATTACAGGATGTAATTGCTGCTGATGCAAACTATGGCCCTGCTTATCGCGAATTAGGTGAGTTATATTTACAATGGAGTAGCTTTGGTACAGATAAAGAAAAAGCAGCAAAAGCGATTGAGAATTATAAAAAGTACATGGATTTAACAGATAAGTCTTTGGAATCTCAATTACGTTATGCTCAATTCTTATTTTATGCAAAAGATTTCAAAACCTTAGAACAAGTAGCTACTGCATTGCAGGTTCCTGCAAATGATCCTAAAGGTAACATTGTTTCAAGGATGAAAGGTTGGGCAGCTTACGAAAATGGAAACTATCCTCAGGCCTTAACCAGCTTAACTGATTTCTTTGCAAAAGAAAAAGATAAAACAAAGATTTTAGGTAACGATTACCTGTATTTAGGTAAAGCACAATTGAAAGCTGGTCAAGATAGCTTAGGTGTTCTTAATATTATAGAAGCTGCTAAAATGGATTCTACTAACGCTGATGCCTTAGCTGAAGCCGGTTTAGCTTTGTATAAAGCCAAAAAATATGGTAAGGCAGCAGAGATTTATACATTAGCAATTAAGTACAATCCAAATGGTAAAGGCTCGTTAACCAACTATTACTACGTAGGTCAAACAAGGTTCTTGGAAGGTTATTTTGCTCAAAAAGATAAAAAACCATTAAATACAGCTGCATTGGTTGAGGCAGATTCAGCATTGAGTCACTTAAATAAAGTTTCTCCAGAATTTGCTTTAGGTTATTTTACAAGAGCGAGAATTGCTAACTTGTTAGAAGATAAAGCTAATCCAAAATATGCTTCTATTCCATATTTTGAAAAATACATTAGCTTAGTTAAGCCTGAAGAACAAGCGACAAATAAAACAAACCTTGTAGAATCTTACGATTATCTTGGTGCTTATTACGCTGATAAAGATAAAGCAAAAGCTATAGATTTCTTAAACAAAAGTATAGCGCTAGATCCACAAGGCCCTTTTGCTGCGGCTAAGCTTAAAGAGTTGCAGTCACCTGCAGCTGCTTCAAAGACAAAAGGTAAAGGCAAATAATTTAAAAAGTTAAATAATTTAGAAAAGGCAGAGTTTGGTTAGTCTGCCTTTTTCTTTTACTTTTGCATCACAAAATAATAATTATGCAAGCTCAAAGTTCATCTATAGATTTTTTACCAATTATATTTCAAGTAATTGTTGCTCTAGGTTTTGTGGTAACCACATTGGTAGCTACTCACTTTTTAGGTCCAAAACGCAAAACGAGTGATAAGTTAGAAACCTTTGAAGCAGGTATAAAATCAGTAGGTAATGCCCGCCAGCCTTTCTCTATCAAATATTTTGTAGTAGCTATCCTATTTGTACTGTTCGATATAGAGGTGATCTTTATGTATCCATGGGCAGTTAATTTCCGTGCATTACGGATGGATGGAATGATTGAAATGTTCATTTTCATGGGTACATTATTGCTTGGTTTTATCTACGTAATCAAGAAAAAAGTTTTAGACTGGAACTAATCAAGTTCAAGTTATCAGTTCATAATTGGCCGTTAATAGTTCCGGGTTTAAAACTGTAAACTGAAAATTGCCAGCTGAAAACTGAAATGTGTATCACTTACACTAACTTATGGTTGTTTTAATTATTTAGAAAGGTTCTAAATCAAGTAAAGCTAGTTTATTTGCCTTTAAAATATTGTAAATTTGTTGCTCATTCTGCAAAGGGATGAGCATTTTTTGTTTATAAACATGAGTGAAATTAATATAGTTGATGCGCCTCCAGGAATTGAAGGATCTGGCTTTTTTGCCACTTCTCTTGATAAAGTGATTGGTTTGGCCCGCTCAAATTCATTATGGCCATTACCTTTCGCAACTTCTTGTTGCGGAATTGAGTTTATGGCAACCATGGGTTCTCATTACGATTTAGGTCGTTTCGGTGCTGAACGTTTAAGCTTTTCTCCACGCCAGGCAGATGTTTTAATGGTTATGGGTACTATCGCTAAAAAGATGGCTCCTGTATTAAAACAGGTTTATATCCAAATGGCAGAGCCACGTTGGGTAATGGCGGTTGGTGCCTGTGCAAGTAGTGGCGGTATTTTCGATACTTATTCCGTATTGCAAGGTATTGATGAGGTTATCCCTGTGGATGTTTACGTTCCGGGTTGCCCGCCAAGACCTGAAGCTATTTTAGATGGTTTTCAGCGTATTCAGGATTTAGTGAAAAGCGAATCGGGCAGAAGAAGAAATTCTGATTATTACAAGGAACTTTTAGGTCAATATGGCATTAAATAATGGAAGAAACGACACTAAATAACGATATCCACGTTAAGCTAACTGAAAAGTTTGGCGAAAAAGTTACTGCCGTTTCTGAGCCTTATGGTTTACTAACCTTTGTAACTTATAAAGATGTGATCATCAATGTGCTTTCGCATCTTAAAGAAGAATTAAAATTCAATTTCCTTACTGATATCACAGCAGTTCACTATCCAGGTAAAGACCACGGTATTGCTGTTGTTTACCATCTGCATAACATGGTAGAGAAAGTCAGGGTCAGGATTAAGGTTTTCATTTCAGAGCAAAATCCAACTATCCCTACAGCGACAACCGTTTGGAAAGGTGCCAACTGGATGGAACGCGAAACTTACGATTTGTTCGGGGTTAAATTTGAAGGTCACCCGGATTTACGCCGTATTTTAAATATGGATGATTTAGGTGTTCACCCGATGCTGAAGCAATATCCATTGGAAGATCCGAACAGAGTAGATAAAAAAGACGAATTTTTTGGAAGGTAAACTATGAATCATAACCATCCGGTATTTACAGATAACGACCCGCAAAGTGAGCTGGTAACCTTAAACTTAGGTCCAACGCACCCTGCAACACACGGCGTTTTTCAAAACGTTTTGCAATTAGATGGTGAACGTATTGTAAGCGGCGTTTCTACCATCGGGTACATTCACCGTGCTTTCGAAAAGATTGCCGAGCATCGCCCATTTTATCAGATTACCCCACTTACAGACCGTTTAAACTATTGCTCTTCCCCTATTAATAATATGGGATGGCACATGACGGTTGAGAAGTTGTTAAATATTCAAATGCCGAAACGTGTAGATTATCTTCGGGTAATCATTATGGAACTTTCGCGTATTGCCGATCACATTATCTGTAATACGATTATTGGTCAGGATACGGGAGCTACTACCACTTTCTTATACCTTTTTCAGTTTCGCGAACACATTTACGAAATCTTCGAAGAAGTTTGTGGGGCACGTTTAACAACAAATATTGGACGTATTGGTGGTTTCGAAAGGGATTTCAATGATATCGCATTTGCTAAAATCGATAAGTTTTTAAAAGAGTTCCCTAAAGCATTAAAAGAGTTCGAAAATCTGTTAACACGTAACCGTATTTTTATTGACAGAACGGCTGGTGTTGCAGAGGTAACTAAAGAAACTGCTTTAGAATATAGCTGGACGGGTCCGTTATTACGTGCTACTGGTGTAGATTATGATGTTCGTGTAAGCGATCCATATTCTTCTTATCAGGATTTCGATTTTGAGGTTCCGGTAGGCACAAGTGGAGATATTTACGACAGGTATTTAGTGCGTAACGAGGAAATGTGGCAAAGTATCCGCATTATCGAACAAGCGCTTGTGAAGTTAAAAACAGAACCAAAAGGTATTTTCCATGCCGATGTTCCTGAATTTTACCTTCCTCCAAAACAAGAAGTTTACAATAATATGGAAGCATTAATCTATCACTTCAAAATTGTGATGGGTGAGATTGATGCCCCAAAAGCAGAAGTTTATCATGCTGTAGAAGGCGGAAATGGTGAATTAGGATTTTATCTGATTAATGATGGAGGCCGTACACCATATCGTTTACACTTCCGCAGACCAAGTTTTATAAACTACCAGATGTTTGCACCAATGAGCGAAGGCATGTTGTTGTCTGATGCCATTATCAACATGAGTAGTATGAATATTATTGCAGGAGAATTAGATGCTTAAAGTAGAAGAACAAACACCTGTAGTGTTTTCATCAGAATTGCTGGCCAAATTTGATGAAGTTAAAGGCCGTTATCCGGCAGATAAAAGCAAATCAGCATTGTTGCCACTTTTGCACCTGGTACAGGCTGAATACCTTTGGGTAAGTACACCAGCGATGGATAAAGTTGCCGAATATTTAAATATTCAGCCAATTGAAGTTTATGAAGTGGCCACATTTTATACCATGTACTTTTTAAAACCACAAGGTAAATATGCTTTAGAGGTTTGCCGTACCGGCCCTTGTTGCCTGGTTGGTGCCGAAAAAATATTAAGCCACCTGGAAAACAGGTTAGGTGTTAAAGAAGGTGAAGTTACTGCCGATGGTTTATTCAGCTTTAGAGGAGTTGAATGTTTAGCTGCCTGCGGTTACGGACCGGTGTTGCAAATAAGCCCGGAATATACTTTCTACGAAAACCTGACTGAAGCAAGTGTAGATAAATTGATTGAAGATTTGAAAAATAAATAAGATTTGAGAAACTAGATATGAGATATGAGAATAGGCAATTGGTCTAAAATCTCATATCTCACATCTCATATCTATAAATAATGAGCCGTAAATTACTACTTGAGCATATAAATGTACCGGGCATCAATACACTTGAAGTCTATCGCCAAAAAGGCGGGTATCGTGCTGTGGAAAAAGCCCTGAAAACTTTAACACCTGAAGAGATTGTTGAAGAGGTTAAAAAATCAGGCTTACGCGGTCGCGGTGGTGCGGGTTTCCCAACGGGGATGAAATGGAGCTTTTTGGCTAAACCTGAAGGTGTTGCACGTTATTTGGTGTGTAATGCTGATGAGTCTGAGCCAGGAACTTTTAAAGACCGTTATTTAATGACTTACATCCCTCATGCTTTAATTGAGGGAATGATTGTTTCGAGTTTCGCTTTAGGTGCAAAGGTTTCTTATATCTATGTACGCGGCGAAATGATGCCGCAGATCCGCATTTTAGAAAAAGCAATTGCTGAAGCTAAAGCTGCCGGATGGTTGGGCAAAAATATTTTAGGAACAGGTTACGATTTAGAATTATATGTTCAGCCAGGTGGTGGCGCTTACATTTGCGGTGAGGAAACTGCTTTGTTAGAATCGCTTGAAGGCAAAAGAGGTAATCCACGTATTAAACCACCATTTCCGGCAATTGCAGGTTTGTATGGTTGTCCAACTGTGGTGAATAATGTTGAATCGATTGCTGCTGTTGTTCCAATTATCAATGATGGTGGAGATGAATATGCTAAAATTGGTATCGGTAGAAGTACAGGTACAAAATTAATATCTGCATCCGGTAATTTGGTGAAACCAGGCGTGTATGAAATTGAATTAGGTTTACCAGTAGAAGAGTTTATTTATTCAGACGAGTATTGTGGCGGTATTGCCAATGGTAAACGTTTAAAGGCAACGGTTGCAGGTGGATCATCTGTGCCTATCTTGCCTGCTAATTTAACCTTGAAATATGCCAACGGCGAACCTCGTTTAATGAGTTACGAATCGTTATCAGAAGGTGGATTTGCTACCGGAACCATGATGGGTTCTGGCGGTTTTATTGCTTTTGATGAAGATCAGTGTATTGTTCGCAATACCTGGAATTTCTCCCGTTTTTATCATCATGAAAGCTGTGGACAATGTTCGCCTTGCCGTGAAGGTACTGGATGGATGGAAAAAGTGTTGCATAAAATCGAACATGGTCATGGTAAAATGGAAGATGTAGATTTACTGTGGGATATCCAACGCAAAATTGAAGGTAATACCATTTGTCCATTAGGTGATGCAGCAGCCTGGCCAGTAGCCAGTGCAATCCGTCACTTCAGAGATGAATTTGAATGGCACATTAAAGAACCTGTTAAAAGCCAGAGCCAAAATTACGGTATTGCAAATTATGCAACACCGATTGAAAAAGCTCCGGTAGCGGAAGAGAAATAAGATCTTAAGGTCGCAATTTGCGATCTTATAAAATAAGAATTTATAAAAAGCGCCCCGATTCGTGTTCTCACGAGAAGAAAGCGAAATGAACTGGTTCGTGGAGACACGAACCATGGCTTGAATAAAAAGGATTGCTTCATACCTCGTAATGACGTTAGAAGTACAAAAAATAAAAGAATATCATTAACCATGAGTGAAAAAGTTAAGGTTACGATAGATGGGATAACAGTAGAGGTTGATAACGGAACAACCATTCTGAATGCTGCAAGGCAGATCGGAGGTGATATTGTTCCGCCAGCTATGTGCTATTATTCTAAGTTAGAAGGAAGTGGTGGCAAATGCCGTACCTGTATCGTTAAGGTAACAAAAGGTTCGGAAAAAGATCCTCGCCCGATGCCTAAGTTGGTGGCTTCTTGTCGCACAACCGTAATGGATGGGATGGAAGTGCTTAACATTACTTCACCAGAAGTTTTGGAAGCACGTGCAGGCGTTGTGGAGATTTTATTGATTAATCACCCTTTAGATTGCCCTGTTTGTGATCAGGCAGGAGAGTGCGATTTGCAGAATTTGGGCTACGAACATGGCTTGCAAAAAACACGTTATGAGTTTGAACGCCGTACTTTTGAACGTATCGATATAGGTGATAAGATCCAGTTGCACATGAACCGTTGTATCTTGTGCTACCGTTGTGTTTTCACTGCCGATCAGATTACGAACAAACGTGTTCATGGTATCTTAAACCGTGGCGATCATTCTGAAATTTCTACTTACATCACCCAGGCTGTTGATAACGATTTCTCAGGAAATGTAATCGATGTTTGCCCTGTAGGTGCTTTAACCGATAAAACTTTCCGTTTCAAAAACCGTGTTTGGTTTACCAAACCAGTTGATGCACACCGCGATTGCGATCACGAAAAATGCAATGGTAAAGTAACACTTTGGTATAAAGGAGCAGATGTTTTACGTGTTACGGCCCGTAAAGATCAGTTTGGAGAAGTAGAAGAATTTATTTGCAATACTTGCCGCTTCGATAAAAAAGCAACTGCTGATTGGGTAATTGAACATCCAACGCACATTGATGATACTTCGGTAATTGCATCAAACCACTACGAAACATTAAAACCTTTGCACGTAATTCAGCCAAATGAGGCGTTACAGGCTGCAAATGAAATTGAATTACATAAAACAGTTAAATACTAATGGATAGCGCTTTTGTTATAGAAAAATTTATCCTGGTAGCTGTAATTTTCGGCATCAGTTTAGTTATTGCCATGTATTCTACTTATGCAGAACGTAAGGTTGCTGCATATTTACAAGATCGTTTAGGACCAGATAGAGCTGGCCCATTTGGTATTTTACAACCATTGGCCGATGGCTTAAAAATGTTTATGAAAGAGGAAATTATTCCAACCTCATCAAACCGGTTTTTATTTATCGCTGGTCCGGGTTTAGCTTTACTCTGCGCCTGTATTGGTACTGCAGTTATTCCATGGGGTAGCCCTGTTTTAATTGCAGGTAAAACAGTTTCTTTACAAGTTGCGGATATCAATGTTGGTGTTTTATACATTTTCGGAGTAGTTTCTTTAGGTGTTTATGGTGTAATGATTGGTGGTTGGGCATCCAACAACAAATATTCTTTGTTGAGTGCCATTCGTGCAGCGTCACAGAATATCAGTTATGAAATTGCAATGGGATTATCGATCATCGCTTTGCTTTTAATGACGAATACCTTAAGCTTAAAAGAAATTGTTGATCAGCAACATGGCTGGAGATGGAATGTGTTATATCAACCACTAGGGTTTTTAATCTTTATGGTTTGCTCATTTGCCGAAACCAACCGTGCGCCATTCGATTTACCTGAATGTGAAACAGAATTAATTGGTGGTTACCATACAGAATACTCTTCAATGAAATTAGGTTTTTACCTATTTGCGGAGTATATCAATATGTTTGTATCATCGGCGGTAATGGCAGCTTTATACTGGGGTGGTTACAATTACCCTGGTATGGATTCGATGGCAGTATGGTTAGGTCCAACCTGGGCACCACTTTTTGGAACAGCAGTTTTCTTTGCTAAAATATGTGCTTTCATCTTTTTCTTTATGTGGGTACGTTGGACAATCCCTCGTTTCCGTTACGATCAATTGATGAATTTAGGTTGGAAAGGTTTAATACCTTTGGCTATTGCCAATATTATAATAACAGGTGTTGTGATTGCGATTATTGAGAAGTTTTAATTATGGAATCATTAAGTAATAAGAAAAAAGTACTGGAACAAAAGCCATTGAGCTTTATGGAAAGGATGTACCTACCAGCAATTGCTAAAGGTATGGGCATTACCATCAGTCACTTATTTAAAAAAGAGGCTACTATAAGATATCCTGAAGTAGAACGCGAATTCTCTACCAACTTTAGGGGGATGCATTCGCTAAAACGCGATGAGAATGGTAAAGAACGCTGTACTGCATGTGGTTTATGTGCTTTATCTTGTCCTGCTGAAGCCATTACCATGATTGCCGCTGAACGCAAACCTGAGGAGAAAGATTTATACCGCGAAGAAAAATATGCAGCAACTTACGAAATCAATATGTTACGCTGTATTTTCTGTGGATTATGTGAAGAAGCTTGCCCTAAAGAAGCAATTTACTTAGATGGACCGATTGTACCTGCTGATTATTTACGGAAAGATTTTATTTACGGAAAAGATAAGCTGGTAGAAGCACCATTAGAAATGAAAAAATAATTATTGTTATCCTGAGCCTGTCGAAGGACTAAACAAGAAAGCCATTAGGCCTGGGTTCGTGTCTTCACGAAACGAAAGATAATTAATGGTTTGTGGAGACACAAACCATGGAACATAAATAAATAAACAATTAATGAGTACACAAGTATTCTATTTCGTAGCCACATTAAGTATCATCTTTTCGCTGCTGGTGATTTTTGCAAAAAATCCAATCCACAGTGTATTGTACTTAATCCTTACCTTTTTTACTTTCACTGTTCACTATGTGCTTTTAAACGCACAGTTTTTGGCAGTAGTAAACTTTATTGTTTACATGGGCGCAATTATGGTACTCTTCCTTTTTGTACTGATGCTGCTTAACCTGAACAACGAAACCGAACCAAGTAAATCTCCATTGATCAAGATTGTAGGCGTAATTGCAGGTGGGTGTTTGGTAGTAACTTTAATTGGTTCTTTAAAATCGGCAAGTATTACCAGTCCATTAATTTTGAAAAATCCAGGATTGGGATTGGTAGAAAATCTGGGCAAGGAGCTTTTTGGGCCATTCTTATTGCCATTCGAATTGTCATCTCTATTACTATTGGCAGCAATGGTTGGAGCCGTTTTATTATCTAAAAGAGATGAGGTAGAAGCATAATGGAAAATTTATTCACACAAGCAGCAGGCGTTCCGCTAAATCACTACATCTATTTAAGTGCCATTATTTTTTCTATTGGCGTAATAGGTGTACTTACCCGTAGAAATGCCATCGTAATTTTTATGTCGGTTGAGCTGATGCTTAATGCCGTTAATTTACTTTTAACTGCGTTTTCGGTTCATAGCAACGATCCATCCGGACAGGTTTTCGTATTTTTCATTATGGCATTGGCAGCTGCAGAGGTTGCAGTAGGCTTAGCCATCATCGTAATGGTTTACAGAAATACGAAATCGATAGATATTAATGTTTTAAATCGCCTTAAGTGGTAAATATATAATAAGAATGGCAATAGAACAATTGATTTGGTTGGTTCCGTTACTTCCTTTTTTAGGATTTGTAATTAATGGGCTAGGCAGAAACTCTTTATCTAAAGGACTTGTTGGCATCATTGGAAGCGGGGTAATCTTAACCTCCTTTATTATCAGCGTAGTTATTTTCTTTAGTTTACAAGGCGATACACAAAGATCTCACGAAGTATTTTTATTCGATTGGATCAGTGCAGGCGCATTACACATTCCATTATCTTTCCTGGTTGATCCATTAAGTTCAATCATGCTTTTGATCATCACTGGAATTGGTTTCCTGATCCATTTATATTCCACCAGCTATATGCATGATGATGCAGGGTTTGGTAAGTTTTTCGCTTATCTGAATCTTTTTGTGTTCTTTATGCTTTTATTGGTATTGGGCTCTAATTACATTGTCATGTTCATCGGTTGGGAAGGTGTTGGTTTATGCTCATACTTATTAATCGGTTTCTGGTATACCAATAATGCTTATGCATCAGCAGCTAAAAAAGCTTTTGTAATGAACCGTATTGGTGATTTAGGCTTTTTGTTGGGGGTATTCTTAATCTTTACCACTTTTGGTAGTGTAGAATTTGCTAAAGTTTTCCCTCAGGCTGCAAATATGTTGCCTGGTAATGATACGCTGGTTTTAATCACCATTTTGTTATTTATCGGTGCCTGTGGTAAATCGGCTCAATTGCCATTGTTTACCTGGTTGCCAGATGCCATGGCCGGACCAACGCCAGTTTCAGCTTTAATCCACGCTGCAACGATGGTTACCGCTGGTATCTATATGATTGCGCGTTCAAGCGTATTGTTCGATCTTGCGCCGCTTACTCAGCACATTATTGCCATTGTAGGTGCAGCAACTGCTTTAGTTGCAGCAATTATCGCCTTAACACAAACTGATATTAAAAAAGTATTGGCTTATTCAACGGTGTCTCAATTGGGATATATGTTTTTGGGTCTTGGCGTTGGCGCTTATACAGGTTCGTTTTTCCATGTATTAACCCATGCATTCTTTAAAGCTTTATTATTCTTGGGTGCAGGTTCAGTTATCCATGCCATGCACCATGATCAGGATATGCGCCACATGGGTGGATTAAGGGGAAAACTTAAAACTACTTTTGCCACCATGATGATCGGTACTATTGCTATTGCAGGTTTACCACCGTTCTCGGGTTTCTTCTCAAAGGATGAAATTTTAGCACATGCTTTCCAGGCGAGTCCGATTTTATGGGGAGTAGGGGTATTAACCGCATTCTTAACCGCATTTTACATGTTCAGAATGATGTTTTTAACCTTTTCTGGTAAATACCGTGGAACACATCACGAGGAAAGCCACATACACGAATCGCCAGCAGCGATGACTTTACCTTTAATCATCTTAGCTGTACTTGCTGCAATTGGTGGAGCAATTAATCTTCCTCATGTTTTTGGTGGAAACGAGTGGTTAGCACATTGGCTAGCGGGAGCAGGTGTTGCACAACACGAATTAGATTTAAGCCATACTACAGAATATTCGTTAATGGGTGTTTCGGTAGCATCAGCTGTAATAGCTTTATTATTTGCTTACACCAGATATGTAAAGGGAGCACGCGTTCCTGTTGCTGATGAAGCGCCACGTTCGCCATTGGCAAAATTATCTTATAATAAATTTTACCTGGATGAGATTTATGATTTCATCATCACTAAACCTTTAGATGCATTGTCGAAATTCTTTTACAGAATCATTGATAATAAATTTATCGATGGAATTGTGAACGGACTAGGATGGAGCACAAACGAAGCCAGTAAAGGTGTACGTTTGTTACAGAGTGGAAACGTAGGTTTCTATATATTTATGATGGTATTTGGTATCATCGCATTGCTTGCATATACATTTTATTACATATAAAAAGGGTTCAAAATTAAATAATGGAACAACTTTTACTACTTATATTTATTCCGCTTGTAGGTGCAATTGTTACTGCATTTGCTGGTAAGTCGGCTAAAATCGTTTCTACCGTATTTTCGGTGGCTTCTTTGGTGCTGGCTTTGGTTATCGCCTGTAATTTCATTCCAAATGCAAGTACCCAGTTTGAGGTTAACCTGCCATGGATTGCTGATCTGGGCATTAATTTCCACGCAGGTATTGATGGCATTAGCCTATTGGTGGTATTGCTTACCAACTTACTGGTACCGATTATTATCTTATCGAGCTATAACCATGAGTATAAAAATCCGGCTGCTTTTTATGCCCTGATTTTATTTATGCAAACTGGCTTATTATTGGTATTTACCGCATTGGATGCTTTCTTGTTCTATATTGGATGGGAAGCCGCATTAATTCCAATCTACTTTATCTGTGCCATTTGGGGAGGAAAAGACCGTATCCGCATCAACATGAAATTTTTCGTGTATACCATTGCAGGTTCATTATTTATGTTGATGGGTATTATTTACCTATATCTTCAAAACCCGGCACACAATTTTGATATTCAAGCCTTTTACGCTTTAAATTTAGATAGTGTACAACAGGGATGGATTTTCTGGGCGTTCTTTATCGCTTTTGCCATTAAGATGCCGATTTTTCCTTTCCATACCTGGCAGCCCGATACGTATACTGCGGCACCAGCACAGGGAACCATGTTGTTATCAGGTATCATGTTGAAAATGGGTATTTATGGTGTAATCAGGTGGTTATTGCCAATTGTACCAACAGGAGTCCATGACTGGGGGCAATTAGTTATTATTTTATCGATCATTGGTATTGTTTATGCCTCGCTAATTGCTTTTACACAGAAGGATGCGAAACGTTTGGTAGCCTATTCATCAATTGCACACGTTGGATTGATCGCAGCAGGTATCTTCGCTTTTAACCAGCAAGGTATGCAGGGCGCTATGGTTCAGATGTTGAGTCATGGTATTAACGTAGTAGGCTTATTCTTCGTTTTAGATATCATCTTTAGCCGGGTAAAAACAAATAAAATTGAAGAGTTGGGCGGAATTGCGAAGATAGCACCTCAATTAGCCATTGCATTTTTAATTATCGTGTTAGGAACAGTTGCTTTACCGGGAACAAACGGATTTATTGGTGAATTTTTATTACTGATGGGCGTTTATAATTATGGTATCTGGGCAGCTGCAATCGCTGGTTTGACCATTATCTTCGGTGCAGTTTACATGTTACGTATGTATCAAAATGTAATGCTCGGCGAAACCAATAGCTTAACCATCACTTTCACGGATATTAAAGGAACTGAAAAATTGGTTCTTTATACCATTTGTGCACTGATTATTGTTTTGGGTGTTTATCCAAAACCAATTTTGCATTTAACAGAGGCATCTGTACAACATTTATTAGAACAGGTAAATCAAAAATTAAACACAGTAAATTAAGCAATGAATATTATTATAACCATTAGTATAACAGCTTTTATAGTGCTTTATGCAGGTTTGTTTAAGGCAAATAAAGCATTACTACCACTTACCGTTGTTGGCTTACTTACTGCACTGGGGTTTACTTTCTGCGCCTGGAACGGCAATGCTGTTCATTTTGGAATGATGCAGACGGATAATTTTGCCCTGGCCTTTTCTGGGATCTGTATTATCGGTACACTTTTAATCTTTTTATTAACACAGAACTATTTTCACAGCAAAAGCGATAACATAGCCGAATATTATACCTTAATTCTTTTCGCACTTGCGGGCATGATTATGATGGTATCCTATAAAAATATGGCCATGCTGTTTGTAGGTTTGGAAATCATGTCGGTGAGTTTATACATCTTGGCGGGTATCCGTAAAAAGGATTTTGCCTCTAATGAAGCTTCTTTAAAGTATTTCCTGATGGGTGCTTTCTCAACAGGCTTTCTGTTGTTTGGTATTACCTTAATTTATGGCGCTTCAGGCTCATTTGATTTAGATAAAATACAAGCTTATCTGGTAAATAGTCAGACTGTTTCTCCAATATTTTATCCTGGTGTTATCCTGATGATGATTGGTTTATGTTTCAAGGTTGGTGCTGCTCCTTTCCACTTCTGGACTCCGGATGTATACGAAGGTGCGCCGTCTTTAATCACCACTTTTATGAGTACCGTGGTTAAAACTGCTGGCTTCGCTGCATTCTTACGATTATTTGCTGGTGCATTTGCGCCACTTCACGATTTTTGGGTTGCGCCACTTATGGTGATTGTTTGTTTAACTTTATTCATCGGAAACGTAACTGCTCTGTTCCAAAAGAACTTCAAGCGTATGTTGGCATACTCAAGTATTTCCCATGCGGGTTACCTGTTGTTTTCGCTGATTGTACTGACCAAAAATTCTGGCAATAATGTATTGGTTTATGCAGCGGCTTATACTTTCGCATCAATTATCGCTTTTGCGGTATTAATATTAGTGAAACAAAAGACGGGTAGTGATAGCTTCGAAAATTTCAATGGTTTGGCGAAACGGAATCCATTAGTAGCATTATGTTTAACCGTAGCCATGCTTTCATTGGCGGGCATTCCGCTTACTGCGGGCTTTATAGGGAAATATTTAATGTTCCTGAATGTAATGACCGAATATAAAACCCTTCTTGTTGCATTTGCGATTTTAAATGCACTGGTTGGCTTCTATTATTATTTTAGGGTAATTGTAGCCATGTGGTTTAAAGACGGTGCAGAAACAGAACTTTCAACCCCGGCACAGTACAAAGTGGTTTTATTGGTTTCTGTTGCAATTACATTAGTTTTGGGTATTTATCCTGCAATTATTTTAAACCTGATATAGGTATGCTGTTGTTTAATAATTATTTGTAGTTTTACGAATAATTGAATATGCACGATTTTTGGAATAACCTGCATCAGCTACTTGATCCCGAGAAATTATTGAGGGAAGGCGGATTCTATCTAGTCGTATTCGTTATCTATGCAGAAACTGGCCTGTTTTTTGGTTTTTTTCTTCCCGGTGATTATTTATTGTTTTTAGCGGGAATGTTTGTGGCGACAGGTAAGCTTGATGTGAACATTGCGGTACTCTTGGCTGGTTTATGCATAGCGGCTATTTCTGGGAATTTTACCGGCTATTGGTTCGGTCGGAAAACTGGCCCGGTATTATACACCAGAAAAGACAGTTTCTTTTTTAAGAAGAGATATTTAAAAGCTGCAAAGGAGTATTATCAAAAACAAGGTGCCTTTGCATTAATAATGGGAAGATTTGTACCAATTGTTAGAACTTTTGCACCGATTTTTGCTGGTGTTGTAAAACTAGACTTCAAAAAATTTGCTTTATATAATATCTTAGGTGGGGTACTTTGGATCTGTTCCTTAACTTTGCTGGGTTATTTTTTAGGCAGAAGATTTGAAAAAGAAATAAACGATTATTTATTATATATTATTATTGGCTTTAT
This sequence comes from Pedobacter sp. D749, assembly GCF_019317285.1. Taxonomy (NCBI): domain Bacteria; kingdom Pseudomonadati; phylum Bacteroidota; class Sphingobacteriia; order Sphingobacteriales; family Sphingobacteriaceae; genus Pedobacter; species Pedobacter sp. D749. The sequence continues at coordinate 4,464,376 of NZ_CP079218.1, read as the reverse complement.
CCTTATTACAACTATACCATTATTAATTACCTTTGTAAAAAGTAAAGTAGTAAGTGGCCCTGAAGAGGATAAAACAGATTTAAATTAAAAATGGCGAAAGACGATCATCACGCGTGGCATAGCGTATCTCCTGGTTCAAACCTTCCAGAGATTGTAAATGCAATTATTGAAATTCCAAAAGGTTCAAAAGCAAAATACGAAATAGATAAAGAATCAGGTCTGATTAAATTGGATAGGGTTCTTTTTTCGTCAGTAATGTATCCTGCAAATTATGGCTTTATCCCACAAACTTATTGTGATGATAAAGATCCATTAGATATTTTAGTGCTTTGCTCAGTGGATGTATATCCAATGACATTGATTGAGGCTAAAGTAGTAGGTGTAATGCACATGGTTGATAATGGAGAACAGGATGATAAAATCATTGCTGTAGCTGCTCACGATATGTCTGTAAATTACATCAACGATTTAGATGAATTGCCTCCTCATCAAATGAAAGAGATTGTTCGTTTCTTTCAGGATTATAAAGCATTAGAAGATAAAAATGTAACTATCGAACATTTACTTGGTGTTCGTTATGCGCATAAAGTAATTAAAGAAAGCATAGAACTTTATAACACAACATTTAGAGAATTGGCTTAATGGATTTACCCACGGTATGTTTGTTTTTAAATTTTGAGTTAAGTGCAATCCTGCCCACAAACGTAGTTTTGGTTGCTTTACAAGAACCTGATACAGGTTCTGTTGGCTGGCGATTGTTCTTTGCATTATTTTTGGTGTTACTTAATGGTTTTTTTGTTGCTGCAGAGTTTGCAATTGTAAAAGTCCGCGCATCACAAATCGAGATTAAGGCAAAAACAGGCAGCCGTGTTGGCAAAATGGCCAAAGGGATTATTCATAATCTCGACGGATATCTGGCCGCCACACAGCTAGGTATAACGCTTGCATCTCTTGGCCTTGGTTGGGTAGGTGAAGGCGTTATGCATACTATCTTTAAAAATCTTTTCGATAGTTTACAATGGGGCTTAAGCGATGCTTCCATCCATACCTCATCAACAATCGTTGCTTTTTCGCTCATTACCATTATGCACATTGTATTTGGTGAGCTTGCTCCGAAATCGTTCGCTATCCAAAGACCAGTGGCAACAACGCTTTTCGTTGCCATTCCCCTTCAGATATTTTACGTAGTATTGCGGCCTGCAATTTGGACACTGAACAGTTTGGCTGCAATAATCCTTAAACCTTTCGGTATCGATACCTCAGGTGGTCACGAATCAATTCACAGCACTGAAGAATTACATTACCTGCTCGATCAGGGTAAAGAAAGCGGTGCATTAGATAATAATGAACATGAGCTGATTAAAAACGTATTCGATTTTAATGAGCGCGTGGTTAAGAATATCATGGTACCTAGAACCAAGATTTCGGGTATTGAACTCACTTCTCCAAAAGAGGAAGTAATTGATACCATCATTAAAGAAGGCTATTCGCGTTTACCTGTTTATGATGAGATTATGGATAAAATTGTCGGGATTATCCATGCAAAAGACATTTTACCATTGGTTGCAGCAGGTAACCAGCACTGGACATTAAATGATATCATACGTAAACCTTATTTCGTTACAGAAACTAAAAAGATTAACGATCTGATGAGCGAATTGCAAAGCAATCGTATACAGATTGCTATTGTATTAGATGAGTTTGGCGGTACAGCGGGTATGGTTACCTTAGAAGATATTGTAGAAGAACTTGTAGGAGAAATACAGGATGAATATGACGAAGAAAAACCACTGGTAGAAAAGGTTTCTGATAATGAATTTATCGTAAATGCTTTCGCTACTGTATATGATGTAAATGAACATTTGCCTCACGATTTACCAGAGGATGAAGATTTTGATACGGTTGGTGGATTGGTTTCTCACGTCTTCGAACGTATTCCCGAGGTAGGTGAAAGTAATGAATCTTACGGTTATCTGTTTACCATCCTTAAAAAGACAGAACAGAACATCGAAACCATTAAATTAGAATTGGTAATCAATAAAGCAGATATGGTTGATAATCATTAATTTCAACTATGCATATTTTTTATACACCAGATATAACCCACAATACTTACACCCTAAACGAAGAAGAGAGCAAACATTGCATTAGGGTACTTCGCCTTACTACTGGCTCAATTGTTAACTTAGTTGATGGTAAAGGTGGCTTTTACACTGCTGAAATCACCTCCGATAATCCAAAAAAGGTTTCTTTATCCATTTTAAAAGTAGAAACTGAGTTTCATAAAAGAAACCACTATCTGCATATTGCCGTTGCTCCTACAAAAAATATTGATCGGATAGAATGGTTTTTAGAAAAAGCCACAGAATTGGGCATTGATGAGGTTACGCCAATTATTACCGATCGGTCGGAGCGTAGGGTAATTAAAGAGGACCGCTTAAACAAAGTGATTACTTCTGCCGTAAAACAGTCGATAAAAGCTTATCATCCAAAATTAAATGATGCTGTTTCTTTAGATACTTTTTTAAAAGTTCCTTTTGATGGTGAGCAATTAATAGCCCATTGCATTGATAACGGTGAGAAGCAATATATTTCCAATCTTGTAACTCCTCATCAAAAATATTTAGTTCTTATCGGTCCCGAAGGGGATTTCACACCTGATGAAGTTAATTTGGCTTTGAACAAAGGCTTTAAAGCATTAACTTTAGGTGATAACAGATTACGCACAGAAACTGCTGCTTTATCTGTTTGTTTTGAAATCAATTACCTTAACCGATAATCAATTTGAAGTTTTCAGTATTTAGTTTTCTGTTTTCCAGGTTTCAGCTTTGGTCTTTAAGCTTTGGTCTTTTAGCTTTCAGCTTTGTGTTTTTCGCTTTCATTCCACCTACTTACCGTATGGCAAAATTAAAGTATAGCGGCGGTGGCGACTGGTATGCAGACAGAACAGCTTTGCCCAATTTAATTGCATACTGTAATACTAATCTGAAGACTAATTTTTATGCTGAAGAAAGCATCGTAGAAGTAGGCTCAAAAGAGATTTTCAATTATCCCTTTATTTATATGACTGGCCACGGAAACGTCGTTTTTAGTGATCAGGAAATCAAAAATTTAAGACAATACCTCACTGGTGGAGGATTTCTTCATATAGACGATAACTATGGTTTAGACAAATTTATCAGACCACAGATGAAAAAGGTATTTCCGGAACTTAGTTTTGTCGAATTACCTGCCAATCACGCCATTTATAATCAGAAGTTTAAGTTTCCGGGAGGCTTGCCAAAAATCCATGAGCATGATAATAAACGTCCGCAAGGATTTGCTTTGATTTACAAGGGAAGAGTTGTTTGTTATTACACCTATGAGTGCGATTTGGGCAATGGTTGGGAAGACTTTGGTACTTATCCTGAGGATACTCAGGAAACGCGGACAAAAGCACTTAAAATGGGCGCTAATTTAGTTCAGTATGCTTTAACTCAATAAGCTTATGTATAAAGTAAAAGTAAACAATCAGTTTTTATTTGAGGTTGAGAATAAGGATTCAGCTTTTTTTGTAAATGGAGAACAGGTTCAACTCGATCTGAGTTCAATTGCGAATAATAGTACGCATGTTTTATACCAGAATAAATCTTTTAATACAGAGCTGGTTGAGCTAAACAAAGCAAATAAAACCTGTAAAATAAAGGTTAATGGTAATATTTATCAGATCAGCATTGAAGATCAGTTTGATGTTTTATTAAAACAACTTGGTCTGGATAATTTAGCGGCTAATAAAGTTTCAGAAATTAAAGCACCTATGCCTGGTCTAGTACTTAAAGTTTTGGTTGAAGAAAACGCTGAAGTAAAGAAAGGCGATAACCTTTTGGTGCTGGAAGCCATGAAAATGGAAAATATTTTAAAATCATCAACAGATGGGGTGGTTAAAAAGATCTTGATTAAACAGGGAGATAAAGTAGAGAAGAACCAGATTTTGGTTCAGTTTAGGTAGCTACGTGTTTTTATCACGAAGGTATTAAGTAGCGTTGTCACCCTAATCCGATAGCTATCGGATTTACTTTAGGGTCTTTTAAGCAGGAAAGATGCTGAAATAAATTCAGCATGACGATCCGTCTAAATAAAAGAAGAGGAGTGGAGTGCAACGCAGTCGAGAACCACAAGTGCTCAGCGAAGCTAATCTGTCTAGATAGATCTCTCCATTCCGCTGCGCTCCATCCGATAGCTATCGGATCGAGATGACGATCCGTCAAACTTAAATTATCTAACAAAATATAAAACCACAAAAAAAGTCCCGATTTTATCCGGAACTTTTCTTTTTTATTTACCTCTACTTACCCTGTAAGGTTTTTGAGGAGGATTTTTAAAACTTCTTTTGCCGACAGTATTAATTTCTGGAGCACCAAGCATGGTCATCGCACAACGGAAGCCGACTTCAGCAGATGATTCATCCTGTTGCATAAAGCGACGGGTTGCCGGGTTTAACCAATAAGCCATATCATTCCAGGAGCCACCTTTATAAACTCTTGATTTATCGTTTACAAGCGTTACACCTTCTTCATTAAGTAAAGTATTTTGTCTGTCACGATAACCTCTTTGATCGGCTTGATAACTGGTTGAGGCTACTGGAGATTGTGGATCAGTTGATTTTGAAATCGAATCAGAACGCTTCGCTTGTGCCTGTTTTTCGGCCCAGGTTTGTTTTCTTCCAGCGTAAGCATTTTCCTTAATCGGATTCCCATATTTATCTAATGCAATTTTACCGCTTTGAGAATCTTCTAACTTTTTATTGGTGAAATAATTACCTCGGTAAGGGTTAAAGGCATCCGCATCAGTAAATGTTGCTGTTCTGTAAACATCATTCACCCATTCATTCACGTTTCCTGCCATATTATATAAGCCGAAATCGTTTGGTGTGTATTGAATAACCGGAACGGTTAAATCTCCTTTATCGTTTAGCGAACCGCCAACACCCATATAATCACCAGGAGCTCTTTTAAAGTTGGCCTGAATCATACCTCTGGTTTTCTTTTTAGCAGAACTAACACCTAAACCATTCCAAGGGTAGATTTTATTCTGATTGATATTCTCGTATTCAGTATTCCCAATTAAACCTAAAGCAGCATATTCCCATTCTGCTTCTGTTGGTAAGCGGTAAGGTTGCATAATTACACCATCTTCAAGCGTTGCAGTTCGTCTCGGTTGGTTATTTCTTCCGCCTGTTGCGGCTGTCGCTGCTCCGGCAGTTGCTGTAGCAGCACCTGATTTAGTATTATAATCGATCGGTGCATTTTTGCCTTTGTCAGCATACTGGCCATTTAAATAAGCATCAGTATTAAAAGGTTTGTCTGGTTTTGGAGCCGCTGCAGCTGTAGTAGCGGCATTCCCTTTTCCGTTACCAGCTAAAGTTTTATAATCAGTTAAGATTCCTTTTTCGCGTAGAATAAATTCGTTGGCTCTTGAAGTTCTCCACTCACAATAACGTGATGCCTGCTCCCATGAAACACCTACAACAGGATAGTCACGGTAAGCCGGGTGCCTTAGGTAATTATCTACGTAAGGTTCGTTATAAGATAATGCACGGCGCCATACTAAAGTATCAGGAAGCTCATTGTAATAAAACTCACGATCTTCAGGATAGTTGTATCTGATCCAGTGTAAGTATTCTAACCAATCGGTATTCGATACTTCAGTTTCATCCATGTAAAAGGATGGAACAGTAACCTGTCTTTTATAATTGTAAATATTTGGCTCAACACCTGGCACATCGATGGCACTACCACCAACAACTAAAACCCCGCCTTCAATTGGAATCAAACCAGGCCCTGGTGCTCTTTTATATTGGGTAGCCACAGCAAAAGCACCAGATTGGTTGTTTTTACTTTTCCTATTGGCATAAGGAATACCTGTTTTGCTAGAACTCTCGCTTTTTGAGCTACAACCCGAAAGCAAGGCGGCTAACGATAAACAAGTAAAAGAATATAGTAATAGTTTTTTCATATAGTATATCGGAGAATATCATCCCTAGAGGGATTCAATCGATAAAATTAAACAATTATAAATGAATATATAAATAATATGAGAATAAAATATTGATTATATACTAAGCCGTAATGTATCTTTTTTTATGATATAGCGTCTGTTTGCTTTTCAACGAAATTTTTGCTAAATAATTATAGATAAGCAAGATAAATTTTTTAAATTAAAATTATTGTATTGTTTTAGTGGTCAATTAAAACTTGCTTAGATGTGAGATTTTACAACATGATAATTGATTAAAACTGGTTATGATAATTAGAAGTAAGATATAATACAATAACATTTTGATAATGTTATTAATGTTTACTTATTGTTTAGCCGCGGTTAAATCGTAAAAAAAATGGATTAAATTATTTACTAAATCGCTATTAATTTTGTGCTTATAGCTTTTCACTAACACCCGTGTGTAAAAAATCGTAGGTTTAATTAGTAAATAATCATAGAATTCGTATTTTGGTGAAATATAAGTTTTGGTTTTACGTTACTGATATATTCCCCAGTTATTGCTAAACACCAAGATCTAAAATTACGTACCTTTAAAGGATGAATTTCAAGTACATCAGTAAACTTGCTTTTTCTGCACTCTCTATGGCCTTGGTGTTTGGTAAAACAAACGCGCAGGTTACTATAGGCAATACTCAAACAAATGGTAGCGAGGCAAACAACATTGTAACGGCAGTTCCATTTCTGCTCATTACGCCCGATGCCCGTGCCGGTGCAATGGGTGATGCTGGCGTAGCCGTAGCTGGTGATGTAAATTCAGCCAGTATTAATGCTTCTAAACTTGCTTTTCTAGATAAACCTTATGGCTTTTCAGTGTCATATAGTCCATGGTTAAAAAGTTTGGTGCCCGATATTAATCTCGCTTATTTAAGTGGATTTTATAAATTGGATGACCGCAATACCATTGGCGCATCTTTAAGATATTTTTCTCTAGGCTCCATTCAGCTTACAGACATTAACCAGCAGGATCTTGGGATCTCCAATCCAAATGAATTGGCTTTTGATGTTTCTTTTGCCCGTAATTTTGGTAAAGAGTTTTCACTGGGAACTTCATTAAGATATATTTATTCAAATTTGGCTTCCGGTCAGTTTTCTTCTACGGGGCAGGTACATAGTGGAAATGCAGTAGCAGTTGATGTTTCTGGTTTGTATAAAACAGCCACAACGTTGTTTGGTAAACAGGCTATTCTTTCTGCTGGTGCTAATATTTCCAACATCGGAACAAAAATGAGCTATTCCGATGGGGGAGAGAATTTCTTTTTACCCACCAATTTTAAAATCGGAGGTGCATCTACATTTACTGTAGACGATTTGAGTACTTTAACCTTTGCGCTTGATTTTAACAAATTGCTGGTACCAACCCAGCCTATATACGATTCGAATAATAACATTGTAAGTGGAAAAGATCCGAACCGTTCGGTACCCGCCGGAATTTTTGGCTCATTTAGTGATGCACCTGGTGGTTTTAGCGAAGAACTGAAGGAAGTCGGAATTTCAACAGGTCTTGAATACTGGTATAATCAACAGTTTGCGGTTCGCGCAGGCTACAACTATCAGAGCCCAATGAAAGGTGATAGCCGCTATTTTACCTTAGGACTTGGTTTAAAATACAATGTTTTTAACATTGATTTCTCTTATTTAATTGCAAATGCACAGACTAGTCCACTTGCAAATACCCTTCGTTTTGGTCTATTGTTTAACTTTGGCGAAAATAAAAGCAAAAGATAAAAAAGATTAAAGCAAATAAACATGAAAATTAGAGTAGGTTTCGGATTTGATGTGCATCAATTAAAAGATCAGCATCCTTTTGTTGTTGGTGGTGTTACATTAGATCATCACAAGGGTGCTTTTGGACATTCGGATGCTGATGTTTTACTTCATGCCATTTGCGACGCACTTTTAGGAGCGGCCAATTTACGTGATATCGGTTTTCATTTTAAAAATACAGATGACAGGTGGAAAGGTATTAGTAGCTTAATCCTGCTGAAAGAAACGGTTAAATTACTGGCTGAAAAGGGATGGCGTATTGGCAATATTGACGCCATGCTTTGTTTAGAAGCACCAAAAATTAATCCACATATTCCTGCCATGCAACAAAACATTGCTGATGCTATTGGAATTTCTACTGAAGATATCTCAATAAAAGCAACCACAAACGAGCAAATGGGCTTTATCGGTAGAGAAGAGGGCGTTGTTTCTTATGCGGTTTGCTTAATCGAAAAGTAAAAAACTTCTGTTTTTAGATAGTGCAGGATTCTGGTTAAATATCTTTCCTTTAATATAATGTTATTATATGAATGAGGTGGATAGCCAAAGAGGTCAAGTTTTTTTATAACACATTGGCTATTAAACTTGACTTCTTTTAGAAGATCGGAGGTGTATCAGGCTATCTAAAAAATAATTGCTGCCAGCCATCCCATGTTCCGGTAATCCGGTAATAAGTGTAGTTAAGAAACCTCTAAAGGGAAATGGATTCTGGTTAAATATTTTTACTTTAATAATAATGTTATTATTATGGATGAGGCGGTAGCCAAAGAAGTCAGGTTTTTTATAACACATTCGCTATTAAACTTGACTTCTTTTAAAGGATCGGATTGTATTAGGCTACCTGTTCCTTAACATTTCCTGTTCTTTTTATCGTACCCCAGGTTTCCAACTCGCCCTTTATTGCTTTCCTGAACGAACGGAAGAGCACAACATACATCAATTGTCTCCAGAAAAAACGCTGAGGGAAAATATAAAGTAAATTGGTATACTTTTCTTTCTCCATCCGGAAAGCAATTGCAGCAAAGATCATATCTACAAAGATGAAGATAATGTAATAGAAGAGTACCTGGCCAAAACCATTATGGAGGCTTAAAATTCCTGAAAATCCGGTTAACGTTAAATTATTTATAGCGCTTAGTGAAAAGATACCACTGATTAAAGAAATAAGCATAAAAAGATCGGCAAGCGGCGAAAATAATGGCAAAATAATCTGATAGATCAGGATATTTGGCATTCCTACCATTCCAAAATAGCCATACTTCTTGTTAAGCAATGTTTTTCTGTTTTTCCAAAAACTTTGCATTACCCCAAAACTCCAGCGGAAACGTTGTTTTAGCAGCATATTTACTGTCTCTGGTGCTTCGGTATAGGCAATTGCACTGTCACAGTTTTTAACTTTGTAACCTGCCCTTAAAATGCGCATGGTTAAATCACAATCTTCAGCAAGGGTATCGATCGTAAAACCACCAATTTCAAGGATGACATTTTTTCTAAAGGCACCTATTGCCCCCGGTACAACAGTAATCGTGTTTAATAAATCAAAGGCCCTTCTATCCATATTTTGAGCTGTGATATATTCGATTGATTGCCATTTAGTAATGATGTTATTGGCATTTCCAACTTTCACAGTGCCGGCTACGGCTGCTATTTTATCGTTATAGAAATAGCGCATCAGTTCGGTAACCGCATCGTGTTTTAATTGCGTATCGGCATCTATACAGACTACAAAGTCAGCAGTAGCTTTTGATATACCATAATTTAAAGCAGACGCTTTACCTCCATTTTCTTTACGGAAAACCTTTACCATAGGGTGATTGCCAAAGTGTTCATTAATGATATCAAAGGTTTTATCTTTTGAGCCATCATCTACAAAAATCAGTTCAAAATCAGGGTAAGTGGTTTTTAAAAGACTGTTAATGGTTTGCACAGCAGTAACTTCTTCATTGTAAGCCGGAATGATAATGCTTACCTTTTCTGAAGGGTGCTGGATTAATTTACTCACAGTGCGTTTTGCTCTTTTTCGCTGTCTGATCGCTAAGTAGGCGATAAATATGGTCCTTAAGATCGCAAGTACAATCGCCACAGAAAATACAATGTTTAAAATCATATTTCCGTAGTAAAAGAAATTGATGAAAAAGTAATCACCAGAGCCAGAAAAGCCACTGTTTGCGGTAGATTTTACTGCAGGCATGAGTTCTGATCTTTTTTTACCCATTAAATCGCCTACCGTGGTAAATGTATAACCTTTTGCTTTAAAAAATTTTATAATCCGGGGTAAAGCCGCAACAGTCGCTTCACGGTTTCCGCCGGCATCATGCAATAAAAGAATATTGCCATTATCCTGTTGCTTCACTACTTCATTAAATATCTGATCGGCAGTTTTACCCGGCTGCCAATCTTCGGGATCGATATATTCTCCTATATTGATGTAATTCTCTTTGCGACTTTGTGCAACGGGTAAAATTTCAGAAATGTTTTGTGGCTCGGCATCGGCATTAAATGGCGCGCGGAAAAGGATTGTGCTGTGTCCGGTAACGGCCTCAATTAACCTACGGGTTGCATTCAGCTCAAATTTTACGCGGGTTGGACCAATAGCAGACATATCTGGATGAAAAAAGGTATGGTTTCCAATTTCGTAACCATCATTATATTCCTGCCTTAACAATTCCATGTTCTTTTCAGCCATAATGCCAACCACAAAGAAACAGCCAGGTACTTTTTCCTGTTTCAAAATATTCAACACCTGTGGAGTATAAACAGGATCGGGGCCATCATCAAAAGTTAAAGCGATTTTTTTGTCGGCCTCTCCGAACCTTTTAATTACGTATTGTTCCGGAAGTCTGATATACTTTTGATCGGCAATAGAGAAATTTTCTTTATTTAAAGTGAATTTCACACTACCTGGCGTAGGAGTAGAAATGAGATCCAGTATTTCTCCATCACCCAAATAGGAGATTCCGCCCATATTTAACGAAGCAATTTTGCGTAAATCGAAGGGCTTTTTCTTTAGTGTGTCCAGGCTAAGATCATTTGAAATAAATGACCATAAACGTTTATCTTCCGAACCTAAACGCCATAAGGCTATACCAGCAATATCCCAATCATCAGCTTTTCGGATTAAATTAAAATAGGTTGCTGCGTCGGTAAAGTAAACTTCATGTTTAATCCCACTGCCATCGTTGTACGTGTAGTTTAAATTGGCAGAAGCCGGATCGTAGTTTATTTTACTTTTATAATTAACAGCCGTTGTCATGGCCTGCTCGTAAGTAACCGGCTGCCCAATCCTATTTTTTGGCCAATCGTAACCGTAGCAAGCTAAGGCAAGGATTACTTTACCGGCATCAACTTTACTGCAAATATCATCAAGTTTTTCTTCTACCCATTCCTGATGGGAAATATCGCCTGCATTACTTTGTTCGGTATGCTGATCATAGGCCATTACTACAAGGTAATCGTTGTAATTTTGAAGGATTTCTGGCTTATAATCGTCGTTTTCGGGTGAAATATCCTGAGAAACAATCAGTTTTTTAGCATGAAACTGAGTATATAGATTCTTCATAAAAGCGTTAAAACCATCGTTATTTTGGAGGTTTAGTTCTTCAAAATCTATGTTGATCCCACTATAGCCATATTTTTTTGTAATTGCTATTAGATCGTTGATCAATTTTTGCTGAGCAGGTTGATCATTTAGTAATCTTCTTACTGCTGCACCATCCCAATGGTCTTTATTATAATTTGAAACCACTGCAAGAGCCGATTTTTTGCCGGCATGTATTACTTTTAACGCCGCTGTATCTGCCTTATCTACAATAGAATCACCATTTAAAAAGAACGATTCTGTAGCCACCATATCCAAATGGCTGATGTTGCGTCTTAGATCGGATATTGATGATTCTTTACTTGCCGCCCAACTTACGTAAAAGGCCATGTTGATACGCTTGTAATTGCCACGATGGGTTAAAATGCGATGTTCACGATCTTTTTTGATCTTTTGCAACTTAGATTTTTCTATGGTGAAATCTTTATACCGCTGCGATTTTTTTAATTTCTCTAATTGTTTTTGTGTTAATGGTGTATTTGTGTTGATAAAAGGCAAATTGGGTGCCTGTACTGAAGACAGCGTGTACGCTACGCAGATGATTGCGATAATGAAGACTAAAAAAAAAGTACGGCTTACCCATGTAAATGCATGCCAGCGCCTTTTAGTCTCAGTTTGAAATATTTGTTTTCCGGACATTTTTCTTTTCTGATTTATTAATCAAATGTCACTAACGAGTATGAAGATTGGATGAATGATTTAAAATTAAGCGCCGTGAAATTAGATCGTTAGTTCTTCTCTAAGATACTATTTTATTGATTGAAGAATGAATTTTTGGATACTCTTTATCATTAATTGATTTAGGATTTTAATTATTCCGGGTCTTGCCACTATGAAGAGTTTTCCTTGCCGGAGGCCTAACCTATTTAGCCCTTGGCGAAGCGGTACCCTGCAGGCCCGGAGGTACGACGGCCGAAGCGTACAAGCATAGCAAAGGAACAAACGATGTTTCTTGCAAGGTACTTGCGCTCCTAAAACCATTTTTACAGAAAACAATTTAATCAGCGCCATATAACTTCCCGCGCCAATTGGATAAAAGTTTTTTTGGAAATGTACAGTTCTGTGCTTATGGAGGACTGCAGCCCCGCTATCCCTACTGCCGATATAAAAAATCGGCATTCGTACTATCGGGTTTAGATGATTCCTGTTCTTGCTACTATGAGGGGTTTTCCTTCCAAAGGCCTAACCAGTTTAGCCCTTGGCGGAGCGGTACCCTGCAGGCCCGGAGGTACGACGGCCGAAGCGTACAAGCATAGCAAAGGAACAAACGATGTTTATTGTACAGTCCTTGCGCTCCTAAAACCATTTTTACAGAAAATAATTTAATTAGCGACATAACTTCCCGCGCCAATTGTATAAAAGGTTTTTTGGAAATGTACAGTTCTGTGCTTGTGGAGGACTGCAGCTTAACATAACGCAATGATAGGACTCTGTTGTAATATAAAGTCACAAAAAAGCCGACAATTACAAAAATGTCGGCTAATTTATTTATTCAGTATGGTGGATGCTGAAGCAAGTTCAGGATAAAGATTTTCCGTTACTCTTCTAAATAACCAAACCTGCCTTGGTTGTAATCTTCAATGGCCTGATGGATTTCGGCTTCAGTATTCATTAAAAATGGACCGTACTGAGCAACTGGTTCGTTGATTGGTTCTCCGCTCAAAACTAAAATTACACTGTTTTCTAAAGCTTCGATGTTAATTTCTGTGCCTTGGTTGCTGAAGTGGACAAAATCATCTGCTCCTGCGGTTTCCAGTCCGTTTATTTTAATCGAGCCTTCAATCACCATAAATCCGGTATTAAAATTCTCTGGGAAGTTAAAAGTAACTTCGCCACCTTTCTTTAGCCGGGCATTATAAACTTCTATAGGACTAAAAGTGTTTGCATTGCCTTTTATGCCCTTATAATTACCTGCAATAATTTCAATTTTTCCTCCGTCTGCTGGTAAATCAAAATGGGCCATATCTGCCTGCTTAATTGCCTGATATCTCGGTTTACCCATTTTATCCTTCGCAGGTAGATTAACCCAAAGTTGAACCATTTGAAACGGGCCGCCATTCAGGCTGTATTGTTCTTCGTGATATTCTTTGTGTAATATGCCGCTCGCGGCAGTCATCCATTGTACATCGCCAGGATAAATCACGCCACTGTTTCCAGAGCTATCGTGATGGGCAACCGCGCCGTGATAGGCAATCGTTACCGTTTCGAAGCCCCGATGGGGGTGAACACCAACGCCCCGTGGTTCTTTCCTTGCTGAAAATTCGATCTTTGAGCCATAATCCATCAGGAAAAAAGGACTCATATTGATTTGATATCCGCTTGGAAAAAAATTGTGTACCCTAAACCCATCACCAACCATATGTGGCGCCGGAGCTTTTAGCACTTTTTCTATTTGTTTTGTTTCCATTACCTTTTATAGTTAGATAAGGCATGGGGCTAAGCGCATAGTGCCGCCATACGCTTAGCTCTACGCGCTACGCTTGTTTCACAAACTGTAATTCGCCTAAAATGCGAACTTCTTCACTTACCATTACGCCACCAGTTTCTAATGCAGCATTCCAGGTTAAACCGAATTCAGAACGGTTAATTTTTCCACTTAAGGTAAAACCTGCTTTGGTATTTCCCCATGGATCGGTAGCAATGCCACCAAATTCTGCGGTTAATTTTACAGGTTTAGTTTCGCCTTTAATGGTTAAATCGCCTTTAACGATGTAGTCGCCGCCATCTTTTTCTATCGAACTGGATTTAAATTCGATGTGTGCAAATTTTTCTGCATCGAAAAAATCACCACTTTTTAAATGGTTATCGCGGTCAGTGTTTCCGGTATCGAGCGAGCCGATATCACCTTTGAAAGAAATCTCTGCATTTTCAAATTCATCACCTTCAGACAATAATTCTGCTGAAAAAGATTTTAAACTACCTGTTACAGTAGTAATCATTAAGTGTTTTACTTTAAATTGTAATTCGCTGTGGGTTGGATCTAATGTCCATTTTGTAGTTGCCATATCTTTTGTTTTTTGAGATGTTTAATATTAACAACACAAAAGTACAGCGCAGGTTTTTATTAGATATTGATGTATGGTAAGAAAGGGAAATAATTGAATGAGAGAAGGATAGAATGATGGAATGAGAGAATGATGGAATGAGAGAATGATGGAATGATAGAATTATAGAATGAGAGAAAGGTTGAAACGTTGAAAGGTGAGATTTGACAATGCCATTCACTCATTCAAAATTCAGTCATTCAATAACTCAGTCATTCACTAACTCATTCTAAGGTCTGAAATGTTTATTTGCAAGTTCCTTTCTCACGCGGCTAAGCGATTCGGGTGTAATGCCCAGATAGGATGCGATCATCCATTGTGGTACACGGAGTGTAAGGTTAGGGTAAAGTTTAATAAAATCAAGGTATCTTTCTTCCGCTGTTGCGCTTAATAACATGTTAATTCTTTTCTGCATAAAGCGGATCGAATTATTTAACAGTTTGATTTGCATGGGCTGTAAGCAAGGTACCTTTCTGGCTGCTTCTTCCATGAAATTATTAGGCATTAATACCGCTTCGGTTGTTTCAATAGCATCGATAAAGAATATCGATGGCTCATTATTCATGTTGTTACGATCAGAAACCAGCCAGTTTTCTGGGGCGAACTGAAGGATGTGTTCTTTACCTTTTGCATCAATCGAATAGGCACGCAACAAACCTTTGCCCACAAAATATCCGTGTTTGAAATTATCGCCGGTATATTGAACTATTTCGTTTTTCTCGAATTTTTTAATCTTTAAAACAGACGATATGCTTTCGAACTGTTCATCAGTGATCTCTATTTTTTCCTGTAAGTATTTTTGGAACTGATGAATCATAAAGATGGAATGTTATTTTTTTACGGGCTTAATATCGGAAAAATCTACACCACATTTGCAATTACCGCCACAACCATCTTTTTTTACCTGTAAAGATTTAAACACCAAACGGCCAACATATACCAGTGCTACCGCAAAAAGTAAAAAGACTAAAATCGTTTGAATATCCATGATACAAATATAAGGGCTTTTAGTGTTTTGGTGTTCAGGTGAATGTAAATATATTGGAGCATTATCAATAGTTAACCGCAAAGCGCGCAAAGCATTTCGCAAAGAAACGCTAAGTTTTACCACAGAGATAACCGAGTTTTACACGGAGTTAACAGAGCGGATTTTGAGGTGTTTTGCCACTGATTGACAGAATAAGCAAAGCGATTGTATCGTTGCGTTTTTTATTTAATACATTTTACCACCGAGATAACTGAGTTTTACACAGAGGACACAGAGGGGGGGTGAGATATTTTGCCACGGATTCACAGAAAACACGTAAGGATTGTATCGTTGTCTACTATTCTTTTTTCTTTAGCAGGTTTTTACCACAACAGAAAGCAAATTTTATACTGGGGTTATTTAGCATAGTTTTCCGTGCCGTCCGTGTTTCCGTGGCTGAATGATTATTGAGTTAATAATTGTTTATGTTCGTGGAGACACGAACATTGGCTTAAGAAAGATTACTCTTTGTGATCCTCTGTACCTCTTCTCTGTGCGCTCGGTGGTTGCCTTCGACTTCGCTCAGGCTGACAAAAGTATGTCTGCTTTGCGTCTTCCCTTTGCCCTCTTTGCGGTTATACGGAGAACTATTCCATAAAGCCTATTGTGCCACCAACCCAGTCAAAGTCGGCATTGTAACGGACACCGATCATTTTTCCTTTGCTTAACCTTGCCAAATTAATACAGAGATGAGGTTCACCACCATCGGGCCATAAGTACATCATCCTGATCTCGACCTTTACCCCACCATCAGGTGCCTGTACGGCCGGCTCGTAATTTACTTTTCTTTGTAAAATCCAGTTTTCAGGATCTTTGATGTTGGAAATGTCCGCTTCGGTTACATCAATAATAACGCCCATGCCGGCGAAGGAAAATAGCGGCTTTAATACATAGTTTTCTAAATCGCCGGGAATCGTTTTTACCTCATTTAAAAAACGTGTATCGGGTACAAATTCGCTTTTTAAAAACGGCATGGTGTATTTGCTGATCCGGTAAAACCAATTGGGATGTGTTACCCATTCGATATCCAGTTCGTCGCGCGGATCGAAACTGTTGTTAAAAATTTCGGCGTTATCTGCTACTTCGTCAAAAATTAAACGGTTATAAATTCTTTTCAACTGGATATTTTTGCCATCTTTTTCGTAAAAAAGCTGCTTGCCTACTTTTTTGATGTCTTCCAGTGCCAAAATCTTAATGCCCAATAATTTTTGGGTGACAAAAAAATCGATGGCTGTTTTTTGGTTAGGTGCATCCACATCCATCAAGGCCACTTCTTCTGGCTGATGTTTGCCAATAATCACTTCTTTAAGCAGCTTAATGTATTTTTCTTCGTTAAAACCGTTTAAAAAATAATTTACGGAAGAATCTATATCGAAATTCGTTTTAAAAGTTTTAGCCAAATGATGCTGAAAACCATATAACGAGGGGAAACCCTGCATTTCGATCAACATAGGGGTAAGTTCTCCATTTTTATCTTTACAAATGCCAAAATCGAAAGTTAAAAAGTGTGGCTGTTCATTTTCATTAGGTACGTTCCAGTCTGAAGGGATTGCTTTTTGAGTTAGCGCTTTAAAATTGGGTTGCTTAATCAGGTTTATAATTTCTTCTCCTGCTGCAATTAATTTTTCTTTTAAAGCTTTCGGAACAAAAACAGGTGTTTCTGCGACCCGGAAAGGAATTGAGGGATAACCCTGACTAAGCTCGTTTAAAAAGTTCTGATACTTTTCTGTAGTAAACTGTTGGTTGTATTTTTGGCGTTGAGAAGGTATCATAGGTTTTTGTGTTTGATTTCTGTTACCGAATCCGTCATTACAAAAGAGGATCGTCATTTCGACCGTAGTGGAGAAATCTATCGACGTTTATCATATACTTTTTTAATAGATTTCTCCATTCCGCTGCGCTCCAGTCGAAATGACGACTAAGCAAAATGACGGCCTTTTTTACACCGCTTGCAAATGCCCAATTGCTTTTTGTAAAAAGTTAGGTAAAATAACGCTTTGCGTAAGTACAATCCTTGCCGGGTCGTCTAAACTGTTTAACATATCCAGGTATTTTTGTTCGCCATGCATGTCAACAATTGCTTTTTTCTTTTCTTCCTGAAGTAAGTACATCTTCATACCCACCGGATCGGCTTCTGGATGGAACTGTGTGCCAATGATTTCATCCGAAAAGCGGATCGACATCATGCAGCGTTCAAGATCAACATGTTTACGTTCCTTTTCGATAGCTAACAGTTTTGCGCCTTTTTTCTCAAAAGCAGCAAAATCTGGTTCTATTACTTGCCAATCTCTGCTGTCGACAGAAAAGAAAGGGTTGGTGATGCCATTAAAAATTTCGTCTTTTTCTCCGTCTTCAGTCAAGGTAATCGGGAAAATCCCAAAAGCATTAGACCGTCTTTCGGTTACATTGCCCAACTCATATTTTCTACAAGCCAATTGAAAGGAATGGCAGATTAAAAAAGCATATTTTTTTCTTTCGTCGCTTTTTTGGTTAAAAACTTCAATCTGATCAAGCAGATTAAAGAAAGCATTTTCCCATTGTTCGCCTTTACTTTCAATTGGGCTCCCTGGTCCGCCGCTAGAAATATAAGCATCGTAACCAATGTCCGGGATTTCTCCTTTTTGCCTTAGATCAAAAATATCAAAGCTTAAATCAATATTATTTTCCTTTTTAAAACGGGATAAAACTTCCTGAATTCCCCGCATACCCTGATTAGGTGCGCCGTTATTCATGTCAATAACGGCTACCTTTAACGCTCTTTTATCCATTATAAAATTACTTTGCACCAATAAGTGTTTGAGTAGTAATATAATCTACCACTGCCTCAAAGCTACCAGTTTGCTGGTAAACAGCCAACTGTCTGTCTGCACCGGTGCCATGCTCCAGTATTTTATGCACATAACTAATATCTCCGCGGCAGCCCAAATCATCCACCACATCATCTACAAAATCCAATAATTCTAAAACGAGATTGCGGCAATTAACTTCCATTTCTTTACCAAAATCGATCAAATTGCCATCAATCCCATAACGTGCAGCCCGCCATTTGTTTTCGTTGATCAATGCTCTTGAATAACTGATAAATTCCATATTCTGCAAACGAAGTTTATACAGTTTAGCACATAATGCCTGAAATAATGCGGTAAAAGCCATGGTTTCATCAATCAGCATTGGGCAATCGCATATTCTGAATTCTACGGTATCAAAAAATGGGTGCACACGGATATCCCACCAAATCTTTTTGGCGTTATCCATGCAATTGGTTTTAATAAGCAGTTTTACATAATTATCGTAATCTTCAATGCTGTTAAAAATATCAGGGATGCCTGTACGTGGGAATTTGTCGAAAATTTTAGTCCTGAAAGATTTGTAACCTGTGTTCCGCGATTCCCAGAAAGGCGAATTGGTGGACAAGGCAAAAACATGCGGTAAAAAATACCTAACCTGATTGGCGATGTGAATGGCCAACTCGCGCGATTGAAATCCCACATGTACATGCAGCCCAAAAATAAGGTTAGAACGTGCGGCCTCCTGTAATTCGTTCACAATCTCGTTATAACGGGGATGTTCGGTAATTAACTGTTTTTCCCAGTGCGAGAAGGGATGTGTACCAGCAGCTCCAATCCTTAAGCCTTGTTCTCCGGCAAGCTGCGAAACGGTATAACGCAGTTGAGAAATCTCTTTGCGCGCTTCTGTGGTGGTTTTACAAATACCTGTTCCAACTTCTACTACTGCCTGGTGCATTTCTGCTTTAACCTGGTCTTTGTGAATCTTTTGGGCAGCTTCAACAATTTTTTGATCGTGGGAAGTAAGCTCTCTGGTAACGGGATCAATTACCATGTACTCTTCTTCTATGCCCAGCGTAAACTCATTCATGTTATATTGATTAGAATTTAAATCCCAATTATTTTTTTGCCGCTGCCTTTTTAGGCTTTGCAGGCGCTTTATCTGTTGTTGCAGTTTTAGCCTTTTCAGTAGCGGTAACTTTTTTTGGTGCGGCTACTTTAGCAACATTTGAGTTAGCTATTAATGGTTTACCACCAACTGACGATTTAATGTATTCGCCCCAGGTTAAATTGTCTTGTCCGTCTTTTTGTGCTTTAGCCCTTTCTATGGCATAATTGGCTGTGGTTTCTACAACCCAATCAAAATTCTCCTGACCAACACTTTTAATGTCTGCATCGGGGGCAGGGTTACAGAAATCGATTGCAATAGGCACTCCATCACGCACAGCGAATTCAACTGTATTGAAATCGTAGCCCAGGTATTTGCATAGCTTCAGGGTGTATTCTTCTACTGTTTTAAGTAATTTCGGATCGGGTGATTTACCTTCTGTTGCATAACGTAAATGATGTGGATTGCGTGGGTCGTACTGCATAATACGAACGTATTTGCCGCCTATGCAATAACACCTAAAGTATTCTTCGAAAATAATTTCTTCCTGCAAAAGCATTACCAGCTGTTGGGTGCCACTGTGTTTATCAAAAAAATCTTCTTTATCATGAAGTTTATAAACATCTCTCCAGCCACCACCATCGTAAGGTTTCATATAGGCGGGAAAACCAGTATACTCAAAAATGGCATCCCAATCTAAAGGCATGGTGAGGTTTGAAAACGATTCACCAGTGGTACCAGTAGGATGCTCTCTTGAAGGTATTAATGCTGTTTTGGGTACGGGTACACCAATCTGTTCGGCCAGCGCGTTATTGAAAAATTTTTCATCGGCACTCCACCAAAATGGGTTGTTGATTACGGCAGTTCCGGTAATGGCGGCATTTTTTAACGAGGCGCGGTAGAATGGTACATCCTGCGAAATACGGTCGATAATTACGGAATAACCTAATGGCACATTCTGAAATATTTTATCGATTTTAACAGCTTCGGCGGTAATGCCTTTTTCTGCTTTTTGATTAATTCTTTCGATTACGGCTTCAGGAAAAGAGCGCTCCTGTCCGAATAAAATCCCTATTTTTTTCATTGGTAAATTTTAAATTTTAATTGTTTAAGCATTATGGTTAATTGCTTAACTGGTTAATCGATTAATTGTTTGATGATTATATCCTAAATCGACTCGGGACTTAAGATTGCCGACTTTAGACTAAACTAAAGCTGTGCAATATAATTAGGAAACATTTCTCTCCAGATAGGCCAATCATGATCAGCATTTTGTCTGATATCTAACCAGTGGTCAATGCCCTTCTTGTTTAAAATATCCGATAGGCGCTCATTATCTGGTCTGCACATATCACGGTCTGTTGTACCCAACACAATTTTCATGTAATGCAGTTCTGGGTTGCTGTTGTTTAAAAGGTTATCTACAGGGTTATTGAAATAAACATCATCGTTGTAAAAGCCGTCAAGTTGGCCGGAGATATCGAAAGCGCCACTCATGCTGAACATATGGCTAACCAACCAGGGATGCCGGAAAGCGAAATTTGCTGCATGATAACCTCCAAAACTGCAGCCAGCTGTAATAATTTTACTATGTCCGGTTCCGTGCCTTGCCAAAGGCGCTACCTCTTCCAGTAAATACTTGTCGTACCAAATGTGGTTTTTGACCCTGTCGGCAGGATGGATACCTTTGTTGTACCAACTCAATTTGTCAACGCCATCAGGACAATAAATTTTGATTTTTCCTTCGTTGATAAATCCCTCAACAGAATCTATCAATTTGAAATCTTTAGTTTCAAAATATCGACCCATACTTGTTGGGAACAGTAGGACAGGTATACCACCGTGACCAAAGATGAGCATGTCGATTTCGCCGTTTAAATTCGGACTATACCATTTCTTATGTTCTTCTTTAACCATAATAAAAATTGAATGATTAAGGTATAAATTAAAATCTACAAAAGGAATTGTTTAAAGAGTAAAATAATACAAATTAAACGCTATTGTAAAAATTAACCCATGATAATTAATAGTTTACAGAGATTTGTACCTTTGCAGCCTAATTCTGAGGCAATAGCCACGTGATAGGGGATTTGATTATGATGTACACCACAATTTTATCGGTAAAAGTTAACACAAGCAACTTTAAAATACCCTCTGCTTACTTAAAGCATGAGGTAGAAATAGATATTTATACACCTGATGGTATTCTAGGGAATGAGAAAATAGAGCTTCTTTTATTAAATGACGGACAGGATGTGGCCAAAATGAATTTCCGCCGGATTTTGGAAGAAGCGCACCATGGTAAAAGAAACCATAGGTTAATTGTTGTGGCCATTAAGGCTTCGGAAGAACGACTGATGGAGTATGGTGTTGCTGGGGTTCCTGATTTTAAAGGCCGGGGTGCAAAGGCTGACTTATACACCGATTTTGTGATCAAGGAACTTTTACCTTTCGTTAAAAAGAAAATTGCGATGCCGATAACAGGCAAGGTAGGTTTTGCAGGATTTTCTTTGGGTGGCTTATCTGCGTTTGATATTGCCTGGAATAATCCTTCGGCTTTTGATGCTATCGGTGTTTTTTCGGGTGCATTCTGGTGGAGAAAAAAAGACCTGGCCGAGGGTTATACCGATGCCGACCGCATTATGCACCAGCAGCTGGAAAATACTTCTACCAAGCCGGATATGAAATTCTGGTTAATGACGGGAACAGAAGACGAAAAGGCCGACAGGAATAAAAATATGATCATCGATTCGATAGATGATACCATTGATGTTGTTAAAATCCTCCTGAATAAAGGTTACAAAAGACCAGAAAATGTTTTTTATTATGAAAAAGTTGGTGGCAAACACGATGTTCCAACCTGGGAAAGTGTAATGCCAGCCTTTTTGGACTGGGCGTTTGAGGTTTAGTGATAGAATCGATTAGTATGGTCGTCATTCCCGCGCATGCGGGAATCGTAATACAAGCGCTTTAAGATTCCCAATCGAGTTGGGAATGACGATCGTTCGCATGGCTATTTATACTTCAAAAAAATGCCGGTATCAAATATCGTCCATAAACAACTGCGTTGACCGCAGGATTTTAAAGCTGCATTTGCCCAGGTATTACAGGTTTTAAAAATGCTGTAACTCCCCTCTGCTTCATAAAACGCATCGCCAATATCATAATGGATGTTTGATTTCACATTGATCAAATGGCCTGCTGCATCTTTTTTGAAACTATTTAAGATATACTTAATAAGTTGTTTGTATTGCGAATGGCTAATCATAATTTTTTTGCAGCTGGCATCTTCCCGTATGTTTTTGTAATAAGTGGTGTGCATCGCCGATGTGCTTAATCCGGATATTGCCCTTAAGCCATTGCTTAATTTAAGGTCAGAAAATTCCGGCGTTTCGAGGTAGAATTTTTTATCACCCCAACCTATAGCCAGGAATTGATAAGTGCTATCGGCTTCAAGCGTATTTAGATAATTTATTTCTTTTGTCCAGTTGATCTGTTCGGTGACCGCAGGAACCACAATATCTGTATGTACGCCATTTGTCATAATATAAATGGCAATTTCTTTTGGGTTTATTGGATTGGCATTTACGGTAATACGTGAGCAGCAAAAAGCAGTGAGGAAGTAAATCCCAATCAATGCGATAAAAGCCATTAAAAATCTGCCTGTATATTTTAAAACCTTTTTATTCATTCTGATCTGTTTGTTACGATTAATACACCAGCGGCATTTTTGGTAACCCAATTTGCAGAATAATTTTGTCTATCGATTTTATTGATGGCAGTATCGAAAAACATGATTTTTTGCGGCTTTAAGTTATTCCTATCTTAACAGCATGATAAAAGGATTATTTGAAACACACATTTACGTAGAGAACTTAGAAAGATCGATCGAATTTTATAGCAATGTTTTAGGTTTAACACAATGCCATTATGAAGAAGAACGCAGAATTGCCTTTTTCTGGATCGGCAAACCCCGGGAAGCCATGTTGGGGATTTGGGAAAAACCAAAAGCCGAAATTGATATCAGGCATTTTGCATTCCGTTGTGAGATGGATGATGTGCTGAATAAATCAGTTCAATTTCTCGAATCTAAAGGCCTTCAGCCTTATAATTTTCTTAAAAGTGGAAATCACGAACCTATGGTTTTCGCCTGGATGCCGGCTTTAGCTATTTATTTTAACGATCCTGATGGGCATGCATTGGAGTTTATTGCCATTTTGGAAGGAGAAGCGAAGCCGGAACTGGGGGTGATTTCTTATTCGGAATGGATGAGCGCTAATTAAGGCTGATTAGCACTTGGTTTGAAAACATTAATAGTATGAGTAGCCGAGTGATTTAAACCCGATGGAAACGGCAGCTCCGAATTTTTTATGAGGACTATAGTGCACAGCGGGGCCGAAGCCAACCTAAGTGCTACTACAATTGCTTTTCTAATTAAAGATGAGATAATTACAACATTATCATAGCATTAAATAGCGAGCCATATAGTAGAAATACCATTTTTAAACACTATCTTTGCGCCAAATTTATAGGCGCATTTTATGCAAAAGATTAGAAATATAGCTATTATAGCACACGTTGACCACGGTAAAACCACTTTGGTTGATAAAATTTTACACTCTTGTTCTGTTTTTCGTGATAACGAACAAAAAGGAGAATTGATATTAGATAACAACGATTTAGAGCGTGAACGTGGGATCACTATCGTATCTAAAAACGTATCGGTACAATATAAAGACGTAAAAATTAACATTATCGATACACCTGGTCACGCGGATTTCGGCGGTGAGGTTGAGCGTGTATTAAAAATGGCTGATGGTGTACTTTTACTTTGCGATGCTTTTGAAGGTGCAATGCCTCAAACACGTTTCGTAACGCAAAAAGCTTTGGCATTAGGTTTAAAACCAATCGTGGTGGTAAACAAAGTGGATAAAGAAAACTGTCGCCCGGAAGAGGTTTATGAGCAGATTTTCGAATTGTTCTTTAACCTTGAGGCAACTGAAGATCAATTGGATTTCCCGGTAATCTATGGTTCATCTAAACAAGGATGGATGAGTACTGACTGGCAGAAACCAACTACAGATATTTTCGCATTGTTAGATGCGGTTGTGGCTAATATTCCACCTGCACCAATTAACGATGGAACTTTACAAATGCAAATTACTTCGTTAGATTATTCTTCTTTCGTAGGTCGTATTGCAATCGGTCGTGTTCACCGTGGTACAATTAAAGAAAACCAACCGGTTACTTTAATTAAACGTGATGGCAAAATCGTTAAAACAAGAGTTAAAGAACTTTACACTTTCGAAGGTTTAGGAAAAATCCGTACTCAGGAAGTTAGTTCTGGCGATATTTGTGCAGTTGTGGGTATTGATGGTTTTGATATTGGTGATACCATCGCTGATTTCGAGGCGCCAGAGCAATTACCAGTGATTAGCATTGATGAGCCAACAATGAATATGTTGTTCACCATTAACAACTCCCCATTCTTTGGTAAAGAAGGTAAATTAGTTACTTCTCAACGTATCAAAGATCGCTTGATGAAAGAAATGGAAAAAAATCTTGCACTTAAAGTTGTTGAAACCCAAGGCGCAGATTCATGGTTAGTTTATGGCCGTGGTATTCTCCATTTATCGGTATTAATCGAAACGATGCGTCGTGAAGGTTACGAGTTACAAGTTGGCCAGCCACAGGTTATCGTTAAAGAAATCGATGGTAAAAAACATGAGCCAATTGAAACTTTAATCGTTGATGTACCGGGTGAGGTTTCTGGTAAAGTAATTGAATTGGTAACCCAACGTAAAGGTGAGTTGCTGATTATGGAGCCAAAAGGGGATTTACAACATTTAGAATTCGAAATTCCGTCTCGTGGTATTATCGGTTTACGTAACAACGTATTAACTGCTACTGCTGGTGAAGCGATTATGGCTCACCGTTTTAAAGCTTACGAGCCTTGGAAAGGTGTAATTCCTGGTCGCTTGAATGGCGTTTTAATCTCTATGGATAAAGGTATGACTACTGCTTATTCTATTGATAAATTACAGGATAGAGGTCGTTTCTTTGTAGATCCAGGAACTGATATTTACGAAGGTCAGATTTTAGGAGAGCACATCCGCGATAACGATTTAGTTATTAACATCGTTAAAGGAAAAGCATTAACCAACATGCGTGCTTCTGGTACAGATGATAATGCTCGTATCGCACCTGCAATTAAATTCTCGTTGGAAGAGGCTATGGAATATATCCAGGCTGATGAGTATATCGAAGTTACGCCGCAAAGCATGCGTTTACGTAAAATTCTTTTAACAGAGCAGCAACGTAAAAATAACGGTAGATAGTACACTTAACCCCTAAATCCCCTAAAGGGGCATTTACAATATAGCTTACTAAAGCCTCGATGTAAATCGGGGCTTTTTTGCGTTTTACCAATTAGTATTAATAATAGAGCATAATAAATTGCTGTCTGTTTTACCACCTGAGGCATCTAAGAACATCTGAGCTGGGTGTCTATTTCTAGTGTGAACTAAGATGGCTTAGGTGGTCAGAAATAGAAAAACAAGTTTGCTTTTTGTTTAATCAAGTCTAGGGCGAATTTAGGAGGTGTAAAAATAATTAGGAAAGCAATTTGAATACCTTTTTTAAAGTCAGTCCTTCTTTTCGCTAAATCCCCGATGAAACCTGTGAAACAAGCAAGCACATCATAAAAAAACAAAAAATAGTGCTTAAATCGGGGGTACCGCTGCAATAAGGTTTAGAATCGTCAGGTCTGTGCTCATAGGTTTAACAGTCATTCGCATAGTGTATGGGCCTTTTTTATTTGGAAGAACGGAACTTGAGTTGCATAGTTTGCCAATTGATTTTTAATCATATCTGCCATTTTCTGTCAGCATTTTTTCATAAAACTTATGGGAATAAAAAACTAACAATCGGATGGCAATTAATTTTGCCCTCAGCTTTAATTTTGTGTCTTTCCAAGCAAACTAATCGTTCCCATCATGATTAATAAAGGGTTATCCAAAATGGGTATATTTTTATTAAATATGCTCTCGCTGTTTCCGCTATTTATTTTATATAGATTGGCAGATGTATTTTATGTGTTAATTTTTTATGTTTTTGGCTACCGTAGAAAAGTGGTTAAAGAAAATCTGGTTAATGCTTTTCCAGAGAAAACCACCGCTGAACTTTATGCTATAGAAAAACGGTTCTATAAATTTTTGGCTTCACTTTTTATCGAAGTGATCAAAATGAAAAGCATTTCTGAAAAGGAATTAAATAAAAGGGTAAAATTTAAAAATACCGATCTGGTAGAAGCTTATCTTAAAAATAACGAAAGCGTAATTTTCTGTTCATCACATTATGGCAATTATGAATGGGTATGCATGGCTATTGGTTTAAACTTTTCTGGCAGACATTACCCAATTTATAAACCATTGAGTAGTGAAGCTTTTGACAATTGGTTCCTGAACATGAGAAGTAAATTCGGTAACAATATGGTGTCGATGCGTCAAACTTTGAGGGCTATTCAATCGAGTAAAAATGAGGCGACCATGTTTACTTTTGGAAGTGACCAGGCTCCTTCAAAAGATGAATCAAACTACTGGACCATGTTTTTAAACCAGGAATCGTCGATCCAATTGGGTGTAGAAAAAATTGCTAAAAAAACCAATCGTCCTGTTTTTTACCTAAAGATAAATCATTTAAAAAGGGGCTATTACGAAGTAGACTGTGTTCCGATCTGTTTAAATCCTGATGAAACTGCTGAATTTGAAATCACTGAAATGCATACCCACTTTTTGGAAGATATGATCAAAGAAGCGCCGGCTTATTGGTTGTGGAGTCACCGAAGGTGGAAATATAAACCAGTGCCGAAAGTTTCGAAAGTTACTGCCGAAGATCAGATTATAATGGATACAATGGCTTAAGGCATTACTTTGTTTTAAGTGATATCTAATATTGTACAGCATAATTTTTAAATATTTTATATTTGAGAACATAAATGCTGCTGATGAAAATCTTCAAAAAAACACTCTTAATCCTGATATATTCCTTCTTTTTATTGCTTTTTATGCTCCTGCTCTGGAAACCATACCTCAGAAGGGTATTAAGATATAGAACGCCTAGTGCCGAAACTTATAAAATTTTTCCGCAGGAAGTTTCACATAAAAGTGATTCGGCTTTTCATTTTATCAGACCTATAAAACAAAGGAATGATCTGGATACACTTCATGTATTAGATGGAAATAACCGATCCATTTCCTTAAAAGACTATTTAAAAAATGGACAGGTCAATGTTTTTATCGTAATTAGGAATGATAGTGTTTTATATGAACGATATGATAAGGGTTATAGTGATAGTACATTAAAGAGTATATTCTCGGGAGCTAAGAGTATGATTTCTATTGCTATCGGTCAGGCATTGGCAGATCATAGTATTAAGAGCTTAGATGATAAAGTAACACAATACATTCCTGAATTAAAATCGAACCCTGCCTTTGCGCAAATTACTTTAAAAAATCTTCTGGAGATGAAATCGGGACTTGAATTTCAGGATGCGTTGGGTGGGATTGTAAAGGCATTTTTCTCTGATGAAGCCAAATATTATTATACTGATGATATGAAAGCGCAGTTGATGAAAGTTAAACTGGTAAATAAGCCCGGTACGGTTTGGGTATACAAAAGTATCGATCCGATTTTATTGGGTTGGGTTTTAAAAAAGGCAACGGGTAAATCGGTGGCGCAGTATTTTGAAGCCAAGGTGTGGAAGCAGATTGGTACGCAATATAACGCCACCTGGGGATTAGATCAGGTAAACGGTTTAACCAATACTGCCAGCCGTTTTCAGGTAACGGCGATTGATTTTGCTAAAATCGGGCGTTTATATTTGAATAAAGGGAAATATCATGGAAAGCAGATTGTTCCTGAAGATTGGGTAAATCAATCCGTTAACATTGGTGCTGAAAAACCAGCATCTGCAAAAGGCTGGCAAAAATCAGCTCATCATTACCTTTGGTGGATTCCGCAGGAAGGGGACAAGGGAGATTATGCTGCTGAAGGTATGCTGGGACAAAGGCTGTATATTGATCCGAAAACGAATACTATTATTGTGCAATTCGCCGATCATGGAGCAGGTAATTATCCTTATCGTAAAATCAGCAGGTATCTGAGTAGATTCCCATTCAGTTATCCGAAGGGTTAATAACCACTGAGAACACCGAGTTTTCAAAGAGAAAGAATGAGTTAAGCAGACTATTCGTTCGCTACGGACTCAGGAATAGATAATATTTCCGTGTGTTCCGTGCTTTCGTGGCCAATATATTATTTCACATTTAAACATTCTCTGTTTTCTCTGTGATATTTCTTCGTGAACTTTGTGGTAAAAAAATATATACATATTTCCATAAAACAGTACATTGCCTCTGCATGGAAAACAACGATGTAAAAATTTCAAAAAAGAAGCCGATTTTTCCGGTTACACCTGCTTTGCAGAAATATTTGCGCACTTATCAGCGCGAGGCCAAATTGCCCATCGGTTATAATGATCTGATGCAGTTTAACGAGGCTTTTCCTTTAATGGATAAGTTTGGTAAAGACTCGCTTTGGGAAGGACCGATTTATGCGCAGGATCTAATTGAAAGATTGCACGATGGTTTGAAAGAAATTTATGCAAATCTTAAAGCATCGGGTAACCTGCGTATTGTTGAACATAAATACATCGATAAAATAGAGTATTGCACTTTTGGCAATACCCATCCTTTCCGTATCCGGATTGTAAACCGTTTGAATGATGTTTATGATTACTTCTACATTAAAAAAGCGGATGCCTCTCGGATTTACGGTTTAGAGATGGAAGAAATCCTGTCACCAAATCAGGTAAATTACCTGGTAGATGGCAATACCTTGGTAGAAGAGCATATTGCCGGGATTCCAGGAGATGTTTTTACAAAAGGACAGTTGTATACTCCAGAGTTTAACCCAACCCGTATTGCAAAAGAGTTTGTGAAGTTTAATGAGCGCTGTTTGATTATGCTTTTGGGCGACATGCGTGCTTATAATTTTGTAGTACAAATTACACCAGATTTTGATGATATCCAGTTCCGTATCCGCGCTATAGATTTTGATCAGCAGTTTTACGAAGGCAACCTGAAGGTTTATTTGCCCCAGTTTTTTAAAGAGAACCTGCCTTATGTAAAAATGAGCATGGAGCAATTGACGGAGAAAACTGTATTGCAATATCAGCAGGAAGAACGCTCGTCTATTGTGCACCGGGTGAGGAGCGAGCGACATCGATTAACTGATCTCCGCGACGTTTCGAACAAAGAAGAACTCACCACACCGGAAAATATCGCTTTGCTAAAACAGGGCATGAGCGATTATTTTAAGGATACGAATTATCTGCGCTGTAAAACCATGACCGATATTATTGAACTGAATATTAAAAATATCATCAGGCAGGTAAAGCTTTAAGAAATAATTGGTTAAATTACCTCTCAAAATCAAACCTTTATGTTATGAAAAATATAATTCTTTACAGTTTTTTTATTTTATTCGTTAGTACTGCTTTTAAACCTGAAGTACCACCTGCAAGTGCCGATGCGATATTAACCAGCGCAATTGCCAAAGCGAAAAAAGAAAAGAAGTATGTTTTTGTATTATTTCATGCTTCCTGGTGTGGCTGGTGCCATAAAATGGATGATAGCATGAACGATCCGGAAATTAAAGCTTATTTTGAGAAAAGTTACGTAATTGAGCATTTAACGGTATTGGAATCGAAAGGAAAAGAAAATCTTGAAAATCCTGGTGCTGCCGAATTGTTGAAGAAGTACAAAAGTGATGGTTTCGGCATTCCGGTGTGGTTTATTTTTGATGCCAATGGCAAATTAATTGTTGATTCACATCTCCGTCCAGAGGGAACGGGATTGGAAGTAAAAGGTCAAAATATCATTGGTTGCCCTGCTTCTAAGGAAGAGATAAAGGCCTTTACAGATGCGCTCAAAAAGACCTCTAAATTAAATGATGCAGAATTAGCAAAAATAGCTGAACGCTTCAGAAAAAACGATCCAAAATATAAAGGGTAATTACAAAGAATTGTTTAATCCTCACTGACCTTTTTAGTGGTGTTGGATGTTACATCCAACATTGAAAACGGTTCTGTCAGTTAATTCCATTTTATAAAGAATAATGCTCCATCAGATGGTAACATCTGACGGCACAAAAGAACAGGTTAAAATAAAAACGGCTGGCAATTTGCCAACCGTTTTTGAGTGAATCTAGAAAGAGCGTCCAAAGTTTTTAGGCGTGTTGCCCTTCATGAACACCTTCGGCAAATTCCTCTACAATTTTATCGTTAAAAGCAGGTAAATCTTTAGGTGTACGGCTCGTAACCAAACCTTGATCTACCACTACTTCTTCATCAGACCATATCGCTCCGGCATTGATCAGGTCCTGTGAAATGTTTTTCACTGAAGTCATTTTTCTGCCTTGCACTACATCTGCATTAATCAAAGTTTGAGGGCCATGGCAAATGGCGGCAACTGGTTTTCCATCAGCAAAAAATGCTTTTACAAACGCGATCGCATCTTCGTTAACACGTAGCTGATCAGGATTGATTACGCCACCTGGTAAAAGCAAACCATTATAATCGTCAGCATTTGCTTCTGCAATGGTTTTGTCTACATCAACTTCTATCGACCAGTGGTCTTGATCCCAGGCTTTTATTTTTCCGCTTTTTGAGGAGATAATGTGAACGGTGGCTCCTTCTTCTTTTAACCTTTTAACTGGTTCGGTTAATTCTACTTCTTCAAATCCGCTTTCTGAAAGTACAGCAATAGTGCGGTTACTTAATTGTCCCATAATCTTTAATTTTTAATAGGTGATGTATTAAAGACAGTTTGGAGAAATTATTGTTTTTATAAATTTGAAATTAGGGTAGCATCTTATATAGCCCAAACCATTTAACAGAATCTAATAGGGCGGCGTCATCTCGACTGAAGTGCAACGAAATGGAGAGATCTTTGAACTAAATTAATTTACATAGATTTCTCGGCTGCGCTCGAAATGACGATACTTCGATATTAACATATTGGGCTAAATACCTAATCATTTGTCTTACGGTGCTTCACAAAATATAAGGCTAAATTACCTGCAATGATAATATGATTAAAGATGTTCGGTACTAAACCATAATATTTGGTAAAGATTTTAAACCGTTCTTTTAAGCTTTCACGGTGTTTTTTCTTACTCATGCCGCCAACCAGGTATTTGGCTACATAACGGTGCACATTAACAATGTTTGAAGCTTTTTTTGCTGCTTTGATAATCCAATCGATGTCGGAACTATATTTATAAGTTAAATCGTAAGGAGTAATAATGCTGCGGCGGATATAAATGGCCTGATGACTGATGTTCATGCCATATTTAAAGCTCGTCCAATTAAATTCTTCTGGTGCTTCGTGCCTTCTACGGCCTAAATTTTCCCAGTTATCATTGTACATTTCTGTTTCCCCGTAGTAAATATCGGCACCGGGAGCAGAGGCAAAAACATCTTCTACTGTTTGTTCGTCATAAATCTCATCACCTGAGTTCATGAATAATACATAATCGCCTGTTGCCAGGGCCAAACCTTTGTTCATGGCATCATAAATGCCTTTATCGGGTTCTGATACGATTTTCGAAATCTGATCTTTGTAACGCTCAACAACCTGTAGCGTACCATCAGTTGATGCGCCGTCTATTACAATATATTCGATTTTTTTATAGGTCTGTTTAAGGATCGATTGAATGGTACGTTCGATATCGCGAACGTTATTATATACAATGGTGATGATTGTTAATTTGGACATGGGTTAATCCATTAGTTTTTTAAAGGTTTCAGCATCTGGGATTAAACCTTTAAATGCTTTGGGTAATGTTGCACTGGTTTTGTAGGTAGAAACACCCATTGCTTTGTTAAAATCGCGGAATGAAAATTCTACAATTTTGTTTTTCTTTTCTTTGCAAAGTATGATGCCGATTGATGGCTGCTCGTGTGGCTGTTTAACATATTCATCAAGAGCAGATAAATAGAAATTCATTTTGCCCAAATACTCAGGTTTGAATTTTCCGGTTTTTAGTTCGAAAACAACCAAACATTGTAAACGGCGGTTAAAAAACAAAAGGTCTAAAAAATATTCCTCGTCTTCAACAATTAACCTATATTGATTGCTAATAAAGGCAAAATCGGTTCCTAACGACATTAAAAACTTTTTAATATTCTGTACTATTCCACTTTCCAAAACCCGTTCATCTGGCTCGTCAGTATCTTCTATATTAATAAAATCTAACAGGTATTCATCTTTGAAAGATTGTAGCGCTTTGTTCCTTATCTCTTCGTTAGAAATCGTTTTTAAAAAGTTATTTGGTAAACTACCCGAATTGCTAAAAGATTTGTTTTTAAGTTGATGCTTTAAGGTAGCTAAGCTCCAGAATTCTGTAGCTGTTTTTTGGATGTAGTATATCTTTTCCTCTAAATTTTCAGTAGCCTGGATGAGCTCTACATGATGTGAAAAGCTTAGTTTAAAAAAATGATTTTCAATTTGGTCCAACAGTGTTGGTCTAATTTTAATTATCTCATTATCAGTGTTTTCAATTTGGTCCAACAGTGTTGGTCTAAATACAATTTCTTCAATATCAATGATGGATAATTGTCCCTTTGCCGATGGCTTGGTGAGGAAATATTCTTCCCAGGATTCAAAAAAGAACCTCATTCTTTTTATGCCTGTAGCTGAGAATCCTCGTAAACCTGGTAGTTCGGCCTGTAAATCGGTAGAGAGGTTATCAATAACCTTTGCTCCCCATTTCTCTTTCTTTGTCTTTTCCGAAATAAATTTACCAACCGTAAAATATAACAGCAAAAGTTCTTTATTAACTAAAGTAGCAGCTTTATACCGGCTTGATAAAATAGCCGATTTTAATGCCTTAATACTTTCAGAATAATTTGCGATGCTTTCCATTAAACAGTTTCAGTTGCTATAAATTTAATAAAGATTGACCAAATTTTTATTTATAGAAAAGAAAATGTGATTTTGCCAACCGAATTGTAAATAGAAACCGTAAATTTTATTAAGATATTGAGTTATTTTGGCTGTAAATCAATCAATGTTTCGTAAAGATGGATATGCTCTGCAGCAATAACCTCTTCAGAGAAATCGGTTAAAATACTCAACCTTGCTGCCTTTTGAATATCTTCTTTATTTGGGCGGTGATACAGCCACTCAATGCCATTTGCCAGATCTTCGGCATTCTGGTATTCGGCCAGGTAGCCATTCTGCATGTGTTTCACCATATCCGGAATCCCACCGGTGGTAAAAGCAACAACAGGCGTAGCGCAGGCCAAGCTTTCCATTACGGTATTGGGTAAATTATCTTCAAGGGAAGGTGTAATAAAAGCATCGGCGGCAGAATAACACTTCGCTAAATGATCGTCTTTATTAATAGTGCCTAAAAAGGTGGTTTTGAAAGGGAATTCTGGCATTTCTGCATTTTCCTTGTTTCCGAAAATAACAAGTTCAATATTCTCTTTTTGTATTCCGGCCCTGCGCGATAGAATTTCCAACGCCTCGATTAAATAGGGCGTTCCTTTGTGTTTGTCGTTTTTTGAAGGCATAAATCCGCTCATCAATACAAACTTATCAGGATTGATTTTTAAAATTTTCTTCGCCTCTGATTTCACATAGGGCTTGAAAATTTTAGTTTCGATGGTATTAGGGATAACAGTTGCTTTTCTGGTACCCAATAAACTGCTGAACTTTACCGATGCGGCCATCCATTTGCTCGGTGCCACAATATGAAAATTTAATTCGGTATAAGCTTTTTGTTTACGTAGCCAGGTTTTGTGCGAAATATCGTTTTTTCCACTGATTTTCAGAATCGGGCAATTACCACACTGCTGGTGAAAATTTTCGCATCCGTAACGTACATGACATCCACCTGTAAAAGCGTTGCTATCATGGAAAGTCCATACAATGGGTTTTTCCAGTTCATCAATTTGGGCCAAAAACTTAGGATTAAGGAAACCATGGTTTACCCAATGTAAATGGATAATATCCGCATTTTTAACATCAGGATGGTTTATAACCGAACGGCCAAACCATTGCAGACTAAAGGGCGTTTTCACCGATTTGCTGAGCCATTTGGCGAAATATCTTTCTGATAGGATGTTATAAACGGCCTTGGCTTTTTGAAAGGGTGAATTGCTGAAAGTATCTATTTTGGGGTTTTGACCAAATTTATAGTAAACCAATACTTTTGAATCGATTCCACTCGCCTTTAGGGCGTCACTTAAGCGCAAACAGGCACGTCCTGCTCCGCCATTTCCATCATAGGTATTTAGGTGTACTACTTTCAAATCGATCAAAAATACATTTTATTGTTTACGAATATAAAATCTGTTGTGTAATTTAAGGCATCAAAAGCCAAACAAAATAAATCATGATCAAATCCCTTTTAAAATCATTTGCAACATTCGCATTTTTACTGCCCATTCATTCATTATTTGCTCAAGGTCAAACTTACTTTGCAGCATACCCTGCTTTAACGCCAGATGCGCAAACAATAGTATTCAGCTATGATGGCGATATCTGGAAAGTTCCGGTAAAAGGAGGTATTGCATCGCGGATTACCGCCATGCAGGGGGAAGAAATTAACCCGAAAATATCTCCTGATGGGAAATGGATGGCTTTTTCATCCAATCAGTTTGGTAATTATGATGTGTATGTAATGCCTTTAACAGGTGGTGACATTAAACAGTTAACTTTTAACGATGCAGCGGATGAAGTAGACAACTGGAGCTGGGATTCGAAAACAATTTATTTCACTTCTGGTCGCTATAATTCTTTTTCGAGCTATAAAGTAAATGTAAGCGGTGGTACGGCTGTTCGCTTATTCGACAATTATTTCAATACTACGCACCACATTGCCGAATCGCCAACGGGAGAGCTTTTCTTTAACGATACCTGGGAGAGCTACCGTTTCACCAATCGCAAACATTATAAAGGGGCTTATAACCCAGATATTCAATCATACAATCCAAAATCAAAAAGCTATAAGCGTTACACCGATTATATTGGGAAAGATTTCTGGACGAGTGTTGATCAGAAGGGAAATGTATTTTTTGTGTCGGATGAGGGAAATGATGAATATAACCTATATACTTTCATTAATGGCAAGAAAACAGGTCTAACCAATTTTGATACCTCTATTAAACGTCCATTTGTTTCTGCCAATGGAACTACCGTTGTGTTTGAAAAAGATTATCAATTGTACATTTATGATGTAGCTTCAAAAAAGACAGAAAAAGTAAATATCAGCACTTCGCGCAATCAAGTGTTGAGTAAAGAGCAAGAGTATGATGTCCGCGGAAATATTTCTGCATTCGATGTTTCTACTGATGGGAAAAAAATGGCTTTTATCTCACGTGGTGACATGTTTGTGAGTGATGCCGATGGAAAGTTTATTCGCAAAATTACCAATAGTGGCGAACGTGCTCTTGAATGTAAATGGCTGGCCGATAACAAAACGATTTTGTTCAGCCAAACGGCCAATGGTTATCAGAACTGGTTTACCATTACTGGTGATGGCAAAGGATCGGTAAAACAGCTTACCAAAGATAAAGCAAATGTGCGCGACATCACTTTAAATAAAACCAAAACGATGGCGGTATATCTGAGCGGAAGAAATGAGCTCAAACTGATGGACCTTAAAACTTTCGACGCAAAGATATTAGTCACCGACGAGTTTTGGGCTTTACAGAACGCCGCACCGAGTTTTTCGCCTAATGATGAATACGTCCTTTTTACCGTTTACCGTAATTTTGAGCAGGATATCATGGTGCATAATATTAAAGGCAATAAAACCATTAACTTAACGAATACCGGCGTTACGGAAACCGGTCCAGCGTGGTCGCCAGATGGCAGGTATATTTTCTTTACCAGTGCGCGTACAAAACCAGCTTATCCAACGGGAATGCAGAATGCGCATATTTACCGTATGGCTTTGAATAATTATGATGAACCTTATCGTTCTGATAAGTTCGACGATTTGTTTAAAGAAACAAAACCTGCACCAACGGAAGTTAAGCCTGCAATAACTGATAATAAAAATGGTAAAAAGGCAAAGGCAGATACAGCTAAAAAGAAAACCGAAGTTAAACCTACACCTAAGCCTGCCAATGTAATTACCATTAACACACAGGATATTTTAGACCGGATAGAGCTGGTTGGGCCTTCTTTTGGAGGTCAGTACGGAACAGATGCTTTTGCAAAGGGTGATAAAACTTATGTATTTTATTCATCTAACCATGAAGGAGGTGCGCCAGGACTTTACCGTACTACTATCGAACCTTTCGAAGCCAATAAAACTGAAAAAGTTGCCGATGGGGGTGATTACTCCATTATTTCGGCAGGGGATAAATTTTTCGTTTTATCAAGAGGGACAATCAACAAATATAGCTTGGAAGGAAATAAACTTGATCGGGTAGACCACGGTTATAAATTTACCAGAAACCTAAATGCTGAATTTAACCAGATGTTTTATGAAACCTGGGTAGGTTTAGACGAAAATTTTTACGACGAAAAATTTCATGGCGTAGATTGGGATAAAATGAGGACACGTTATGCTGCTTATTTGCCCTATGTAAATAACCGGAGTGATTTGAGAATTTTATTGAATGATATGCTTGGCGAGCTGAATTCTTCACACATGGGTTTTAATAGTGCAGGTACAGAGGAACGCAAAAACCTTAATTACATTACCAATGAAACAGGGATCATCTTCGATAACGAAAATCCTTTAAAGGTAGAACGTATTGCCGCTAAAAGTAATGCTGCCCGTACCGGAACAAATATTTTAGCCGGGGATATTTTAACAGAAGTGAATGGCGTTAAGGTAGACGAAAAAATAGACCGCGATTATTATTTCAGTAAGCCATCATTGGATCGGGAAATGACGTTAACCTTTAAACGCAATGGAAAGGATGTTTATGTAAATGTACATCCTGAAAGTTCTGGCACTTTGCGCGGAAATCTTTATGACGAGTGGATTAGCCAGAACCATAAGAATGTAGACAAATGGAGCAATAACCGGATTGCCTATTCTTATATGAAAAACATGGGCGGTGGCGAGCTGGAAACTTTCCTTTTGGATATGGTTGCACAGGAAGAAAATAAGGAAGCCATTATCCTCGATCTCCGTTACAATACCGGCGGAAACGTGCATGATGATGTGTTGAAATTCCTTTCTCAACGTCCTTATTTACAATGGAAATACCGTGGAGGCAAAATGGCACCACAGAGTAACTTCGGTCCTGCAGCTAAGCCTATTGTATTACTTGTTAACGAGCAATCTTTAAGTGATGCTGAAATGACAGCAGCAGGCTTTAAGCAATTAAAACTGGGCAAAATTATCGGTACGGAAACTTACCGCTGGATTATTTTCACGTCCGCTAAAGGTTTGGTTGATGGCTCTTCTTACCGTTTACCATCATGGGGCTGTTATACTATGGATGGCAAGAACATTGAAAAAGAAGGTGTCAAACCCGATATTTTTGTGAAAAATACTTTCGAAGACCGTCTGGCTGATAAAGATCCTCAACTCGAAAAAGCAGTAGCAGAGATCTTGAAGGATTTGAAGTAAGGTTAATCGATCATTTGCCGAAAGATTGTTTTATTGTCGGATTGTTATATTGTTGACTACCGATCATAAAACAATTTTCGTTTTCTAGCTATTTGCCGAACAATCTAGCAATAAAACAATTTAACAATCGAGCAATCGAAACCTTTCAACTTTAACATACTTTCCGTTTCTTTGGGGTTGGAATTATTTAATAACATGGCAAATTTATTAACCGACAGGGCTTTTTGGGTAAATTATTGGGAAAGTAAAAAAGGACTTGCGGTTCAGTTACCTTCAAACTATTTATTTCATGCACAACTGGCAGATGTCATCCAAAAAGACAATGTTAAAACTGCTATTGAACTGGGCGGTTTCCCGGGTTATTATGCTGTGTTTCTGAAAAAGTACTTCAAGCTTGATGTTACCCTTTTAGATTACTTTGTTCACCCACCCGTTGTTAATGAACTTTTAGCAAAAAACGGTTTAACCGAAAAGGATATTCACATTGTTGAAGCTGACTTGTTTAATTATGTATCAGATAAACAGTATGATATGGTGTTAAGCTGCGGTTTGATCGAACATTTTAATGATACTGCCGACATTATTAACCGCCACATTGCCTTTGTAAAACCGGGCGGCACTTTATTTATCACGCTTCCGAATTTTAAGGCTGTTAATGGTTGGTTCCAAAAGAATTTCGATAAGGAAAACTACGATAAACATAATATTAATAGCATGGATCCGGCTTTGTTGAAATCGATCTGCGAACAAGCCGGACTTAAAGAAGTAAAATCGGGCTATTTTGGTCGTTTTAGTGTATGGCTGGAAAATGAGAGCCAGAAATCTGCTGGTGTTCGTTTATTTAAGAAAGCAGTTTGGCTGACTGGAAAAGTATTTACAAAGATTATCCCATTCGAAAGCAAAAATCTATCACCTTATATTATCTTAGTAGCGAAAAAAATCTAAACGCGCTATGTCAATCAGTTGGGGTTACTCGCCTAAAATTGAAAAGTATATTCCATTGGCCGATTTTCCGGCAGACAAATATTTAATTATAGCCAGGCAGGCTATTGAAAATTTAGGCTGGAGCCTTAGTCATGTTTCTGAGAGTGGGCTAATTGCTTACACGCCAATATCTTTCCAGTCGTACAGTGAAGAAGTCTCTGTCCGTATCCACGGGAATTTCGCTGTAGTAAAGAGTGAGTGTGTAGGTATTCAGATGTGGTTTAACGATTATGGGAAAAACGATTTAAATCTCGAAAAATTTTTCCATGAATTTGAGTATGTCCAGTACCATTTGCAAAATATCTGGGATGAAAGTTTAGCCACATTCCATGCTTTAATTGCTACTCAGGATGACACTTATTTTGAAAAGGCGCCATTAACCGCCAAGAATAAAATTAAAAATATTTTATATCTTTTTTTTCCTCAAGAGGGATACCTAGTTACCCCGATTCTGATAATTTTAAATGTTCTTTATTTTGGCTTTACGCTGTTGTTTATTTCTGTTGTGCTTAAATTGAGGGCCGAAGATTCTCTTATTCCTGAAGTAATTACCAATGCCTACTTAAACATTGGAGCAAATAACCGAGAGCTGGTATTAGAGGGGCAATATTGGCGGTTAATTACCCATCAATTTGTTCATTTAGGTTTGTCGCATCTATTTTTTAACATGTATGCCTTGGTTTATATCGGTTTAATGGTTGAGCATAAACTTGGTTCGCTTAAATTTTTGATTACCTATTTACTTAGCGGAATATGCGGTGGTTTGGTGAGTCTCATCTTTCATAAATATGGTTTTATGGCTGGGGCATCAGGTGCTATTATGGGCGTTTTTGGCGCCTTTATGGCTTTAATCCTAAGTAAAGCTTTCGAGAAAAATGCCAACAAGTCCTTATTGATCAGTACCATTCTGGTTACGGCTATTATGCTTTTAAATGGTATAAACGGCAAAGTAGATAATAGCGCCCATATTGGTGGGCTAATTTCTGGATTTGTAATATGTTATGTGATTTTTAATGAAAAACTTTGGAGATGGAAAATAACCACCAATTGGCAATACGGTTTAACGGGCATTATTGTGCTGATATTTTCGGCCATTGTTTTGATTTTTACACCTAACTATCAAAATAGAAAATTCTACAAATTACAGTTCCAATTTGAGCAGAATTCATTTGATTTTAATAAGGTTTATTCTATTCCTTACGATTTATCGAAAGCAGAAAAAGTGAAAACAATTGAGCAATATGGCATACGGCTTTGGCAGAAAAATAAACAGATTGTTGCCGAAATGAATAAACTCAAATTAGAAGAAAAAGAAAGCTACCGAAGAGGTTTTGATGGTAAAATAACCAATCTGGCCATCAAAATCTCTTCGCTTTTACGTAAAGAATATCTCGAAGAATCATCGAAATACCGTTATGAAATAGAACAGCTTACGAATGAAGTTAATATTATTCGGGGCGAAGCAGGTTCTAGTGAGTATAAATGGTAACGCTAAGCTGATTTTCTATATAGCCCAATCTCGCTTAAAGTAATGCAAACAGGCGATTTAATAATGTTTATTTTTACTTTATTGGTAGTAACAGGGCTATCCAATTTAATCAGGCGTTTCGCACCAATGCTCGTGCCATTGTAAACATTTTTCCAGATATTATTTTCAAATATTTCAATAGTATACGCCTCTATTCGCTGACCTAAGGGAATGTACTCTTGCAGGCTGATAATATCAAAGGTTTTAGCAATTTTCAAATCCAATTCTAAACTTGCCTGATGGATCTCGTCCTGCGTGGCCCAGTAGCTCGCTTTTTTACCATCAAGCAGCTTGGCAACATCATACTTTTTGCCTCTGCTATTGCTCGCTTTAATCGATGCATTTTTCGCTAGGTTATTCTCGAAAGTATGTTTAACCATGTCGCCAAAAGTTTTCAAAGCAGTTACATCATCATCATGAAGTTGTCCACGGGTATCTGGTGCTAAACCCAGATCTAAACCTGCCCCACGGCCAACACTTTTTAAATACAGATCGAATAACGTTTCCGGGGTTTTTGGCTTTTCATTAGCATGATAAAACCACCCTTTCCTTAAAGGAACATCGCATTCTGCCGGCATCCAGAATTTGCCATTTCTAATTCCTTCGGGGCTTTGCGGATAATTGGCTTGCCCGGGCACTGCTACGCTTTTTCCATCAGGTGCCATTGGTGTAAAGGTTGCCCAGGAAGTTGGTGCCGCATGTCCATCTTCATTGCCTACCCAGCGGATATCTAAACCAATATCGCTAAAAATATTGGCCATGGGCTGCATTTTGCGTGTAATTGCCCAGGTGTTATTCCAGTCGTAATAAGTTGTGTTATCTATCGAGCGTTTTTCTTTTGCTCCACCATAATAGCCATCGCCACCGTTAGCACCATCGTGCCAGCTCATAAAAAGTTCCCCAAAATTGCTGTAAAGCTCTTTTAACTGTGCCTGATAAACAGCTAGGTATTTATCTGTCCCATAGCTTGCATTATTTCTGTCCCATGGCGAGCAATAAACTCCAAACTTTAAACCGTTTTTGCGTACCGCCTGTTCTACTTCTTTAACTAAATTTCCTTTTCCCTTTCTGAACGGGCTTTTACTGATATTGTATTCTGTAGTTTTAGTTGGCCATAAGGCAAAGCCATCATGGTGTTTGGCTACTAAAATAATCCCTTTCAATCCACCTGCTTTAGCGGCTTTAATAATCTGGTCGGCATTAAAATCTGTCGCGTTAAATGTTTTAGGGTCAGCATCACCGTATCCCCATTCTTTATTTTCGAAAGTAGTTGGTGTAAAATGGATTAAGCCATAAACTTCTATGTCATGCCAGGCCAACTGCCTTTTTGAAGGCAATGCACCATAAGGTTGAGGCGGTGTTTGGGCGTAAATAGCAGTTGAAAGGAGTAAAAAAAGGATCAATAATGGTTTCATAATTGTATAGCTTAGTTAAAACTAAAGTACAAATATTTACCATGGCTAAGGTAAGCGTTAACCAATATTTAACCTTTTGAAAGTGTAAAAACGAAATTATTTTTACATCTTGATCGTTACATAGATCCATGAAACATTTAATTTCTCCTTACGTTATTTATTCATGAGCGCTTTTACCCAGAACCCTCCAGATGGTGGTACAATGTACACCGAAACCAATCTGAATCAGTTATTTCCAGAGCCTTTTAATACCATAACAAGTTGCTTTTTCCTGGCTATAGCTGTGTATTGGACGATTAAGCTATGGGGTAATTTTAAACAACACACTTTTTTAAGTATTGCGTTGGTGCTGCTTTATATTGGTGGGATTGGAGGTACCACTTATCACGGCTTAAGGCGCTGGCCAATCTTTATCATGATGGATTGGATGCCGATTATGCTTTTGTGCCTTTCGGCCGGTGTCTACTTTCTTTCCAAACTAACCAAATGGTATTTTGCCGTTTTAATTGTAGCGGTTTATGCTTTCTTTCAGTTTTATGTGCGGCGACTCTTTAGCAATGGCGATTTTCAGATTTTTATCAATATTAATTATGCTTTTATGGCCGCGCTGGTTTTATTTCCGGTGTTTGGGTACTTAATTAAAACAGACTGGAAAAATGGCAAATGGGTAGGATTTTCCCTAATCGCTTTCATATTTGCTTTAACTTTCCGAATTGCAGATAAATGGGATATATTGAGTATCGGCACGCATTTTTTATGGCATACTTTCGGGGCTGTGGCTTCTTTCTGTATGCTGAATTATATTTATTTGGTTAACCTGAAAAAGAATAAGTCATAAAATATCATTTTATTATTATAAGATAGATTGGGCTTGCCGATTAATTATTTCAGCAAGCGCAACCTAATTTTTAGAATTTCGAATGGGCTTTACTGTAGTCGAGTTTCTTTTGCCCGCCTATTGCGTATTCAATACCTCCCCATAAATGGTTCTGGAACTTATCGTCAGCCCAGCCTTCTTTAGTATGGCCCATGCAGGTGTAGAAAGCTCTTCCACCGTCAAAATTGTGGTACCAGCTAAAGGGATGGAAATCGCCATTTTTACCACCAGTATACGATTTCTCGTCTAAATTAATCAGCACTTTAATATCCGGGTTGATATCTTTAAAATTATACAGCTCATCTTTTCTCATCCATATCGAATCGGTAAGGAATTTGGTTGATGGGTGTTTTTTATCTTTGATGATAAATCTGGCTTCCTGAACAGCGGGGTGACTTATAAAATAAGCGCCAACCAATTTACCATACCAAGGCCAATCGTACTCTGTATCCGTTGCGGCATGGATACCCACATAGCCTCCTCCAGCCTGGATATATCTTTCGAAAGCAACCTGTTGTTTATTGTCCAGTACATCGCCTGTGGTGTTTAAGAAAATAACAGTGGCATATTTTTTAAGGTTATCTTCTGTAAAAACATCGGCATTTTCGGTAGTATCCACTTCAAAATGATGTTCGGTACCTAATTTTTGGATCACTTCTTTTCCGGTTTCGATGGAGTTATGCCTAAAGCCCTTTGTTTTGGAGAAAACTAAAACTTTTGCCGATTTCTTTGCTACGGTATAGCTTTGGAATAAAATTACTGTTGCAACTAATAAACATAAGGACAGGTACTTTTTCATTTCTTTAACTTGGTTAGTGATGGATAATGTGCCTTAAATTTAAGAAAGTTGTTTGATAATTTTCCTACATCTTTCTTCAACCTGCTTGCAAACAGGGCTGAACAGGGTATTATCCCAATATGGGTCTGTAACTTCGCCGTTATCAAGGAAAAGTTTAACCTTTTTTCGTTCCTCATCGGTTTTAGCGAGACTTTGTACGTCAGCTAAATTATTCCGGTCCATAACCAAAATAAGATCATACCTGGCAAACATTAAGTGGTTAAATTGTTGCGCTCGTTGTTTGCTGATATCGTAACCCAATGCCTGAGCTGCTGAAATACTTCTATGGTCAGGTGCTTTGCCGATATGCCAATTGCCTGTTCCTGCCGAAGCGATTTCCCAATTTAAGTTTTGTTCATCTGCCAGATGTCGCATAATGCCTTCAGCCAATGGCGAACGGCAGATGTTACCGAGGCAAACCATTAAAATTTTCAATGTTATCTGGATTTATATACATAAACAAATGTATAAATAATTCCTTCTTGTAGTGGAGTAGAAGTGGTTTGGGTAAGTTTATCTCCACTTAATATTAATGGCGATTGTGGTGCATAAGATAAAAAAATCTGATCACCATCTCTTCTCCAGGTTTTAATGCTTGTATCAGATAACAGATCGCAAAGTGCTCCATTTGAACTCCAAACGTAAGTTCCTTCCGATGAAAAAGAG
Source organism: Pedobacter sp. D749 (assembly GCF_019317285.1). Taxonomy (NCBI): domain Bacteria; kingdom Pseudomonadati; phylum Bacteroidota; class Sphingobacteriia; order Sphingobacteriales; family Sphingobacteriaceae; genus Pedobacter; species Pedobacter sp. D749. Next base: position 4,420,036 of record NZ_CP079218.1, on the reverse strand, counting down.
ATCATGGAATTACTTACACAACTGCTTGGACCCATCAGTTCCATATAGTTGGTACTCGTTTTTTGGCCAATTGTCATTGCCGGGCTAACCGTAATCGATTCGATGCGCCAGTCTTTTTTTGTTAATGTTTTGTCGAGATCTTTTTTGCAGCCGAACGCTAAACAAACAGTTAAAATAAGTATTAATTTTTTCATGGTTTATAATTGGTTTTGTCTAATTAAACGGATTTTATAGTTGATATGCTACACTGGCAAAAAAAATGCCCCAAGCCTGGAAGCATTGGGGCATCTGATATTTAACAGAAAGGCTTATCCGTAGATATCGTTTAACATTTTAGCCAAACGCACGCCGCCTTTTAGTAACTGCTCATTAAGGGTATCCACCCAGTCAAAATTATAACGATAGCTTAATTTCGAATCTGGTTTTGTGTTTGCGTAAATTTTGTTGCAGATACCGTACGATTCATAAATACAATCTCTAAGATTTGTATTTTGCCAGTTGCTTAACTGAATAGCCGAAGGGTGATTAATTGCCTTAGCATATTCTGTATAACTTAACTGTTGATATTCGATAAGCTGTTCATCCCAAACCCTGTGGATATTGGATTTTTCATTGAACCACAATACCGAAACGCGGTTACCGCCCAAATCATCTTTACGGGCAACATGCATAGGTTGGCATAAATCTCCTGCCAGGTGAACCAGCATGCGCAAAGCCAGTTTTTTTTCAGTTGCCGAGCTGCTTGTTTTCTTTAGTATAGCAATTAGCTCAGGAATTTTGTTGTAAAGGTTAGGCGATTTTTCCGTTTCTAAAAAGTTGTAAACGCCATCTTTGTTCAGTCCTGCCGGAAGATTAACAAAATGCCAGTTGTACATATAGTTATAAGTAGAATCTGATTTAATGAAATCGCCCCAATTGGCGCTCATGGCCAAAGTTTCATAACCTAAAATACTTTGAATAGCCTTGCGTGTTTTAGCCTTTAAGTAACTATCAGCAATTTCGCCAACAACACGATGGCCGATGGTACCCCATGCATTTGCCCGAATAGGTAAATAGGCTAAAAACCCCACAGCTAAAGCAAGGATTAATTTTTGTTTAATTGATGTTAAAATCATTTTTATAATTCTTTAGGTATGCAGGTAATTTTCTCTTTAAGTGTTAGTTTAATTTCACGCTGATCGCTCAAACTTTCTAAAGTTAAGGTATCTGCAGTTTTTTTGTTGATGAGGAAGTTTTTTTCGTAGCGACCGATGCGGTAACATCCTGATATTTTTTGTTTATAATTAGCGTGTGTAAAGGTTGCGCCTATAAATAACGTATCACCTTTAACCACATAAACACCTTTGGCATATTCTTTCCAAATGCCATTGTTATAACAAGAATCCTCGTAAAAATTTACTTTGCTATGGGTAACCATATCAATATAAACAGAATCGCAGGTGAACTTGAAATGGTGTTGTGTGTAATTGCTTAATTTGTTACTAAAAGCGACTGAATCTTCATTCCAAACACCTTGCATAAACTCTTCGCCTTTGCCCTGTACATTAGGCCGCGGGCTACAAGCTATATGTAATATGGATAATGTAAAAAGGAAAATATAACAAAGCCTTAATCCTAATTGCGGTTTACTCATGGTTATAATCGGTGCTTTTAGGGAATTGATTGTGGACTACTGCTTGTTTTTTAACAGTATTGATAACCAGAATTAAAAGACCTGCTGCAAAACAAAGGCTGGCTATAAAACTGATAATACCCACAATAGAATAGTATTTAGAAACTTCTGTATAAGCTAAATTTTGCGCGGCCATTAGTAAAGGCATTAAAAAAGCATAAAATATAGTAATGAACAGACCAATACCCGATCCAATAGTCATTAAAATGGCTTCAACTGAAGATTTTTTCATTAAAAAAAAACAGCAGGTTCCAAATACAACACAAGGTGAAATGATGGATGTCAAGCTTAAAAGGTTAGAAAGTATTGAATTCATATTACCTGTGTTTTTTAATTAACCATATTGATTTAAAACTGTAATTTTTAAAAGTATCGTCATTCCCGCGCAGGCGGGAATCTTAATGCAATATGCTTTAAGATTCCCAATTGAATTGGGAATGACGATCTCCTTCGCTTATTTTAAACTTCCAACCATGTCTTCCGGGCGTACCCACTCATCAAACTGTTCGTTGGTCAGCAAGCCCAACTCTACAGCTGCTGCTTTTAACGTTTTATTTTCTTTATGTGCTTTCTTCGCAATTTTAGCTGCATTTTCGTAACCCACATGTGGATTCAGAGCCGTAACCAACATTAAAGAATTTTGTAAATGTTTCTCAATTTCTGGCAAATTAGCGGTAATTCCTTCTGCACATTTATCAGTGAAAGAAACGCAGGCATCACCAATTAAGCGGGCCGACTGTAATACATTGGCTGCAATTAAAGGTTTAAATACATTCAGTTCAAAATGGCCAGACATGCCGCCTACTGAAACAGCAACATCGTTACCAATTACCTGTGCACAAACCATCGTTAAAGCTTCTGGTTGTGTAGGGTTAACTTTACCAGGCATAATTGAAGATCCCGGTTCGTTATCAGGAATTACAATTTCACCAATGCCACAACGTGGGCCAGAACTTAACATTCTCACATCATTAGCTACCTTCATTAAAGCAACTGCAGTACGTTTTAATGCACCAGAAAGTTCTACCATGGCATCGTGTGCAGCCAGCGCTTCAAATTTATTTGGAGCCGTAACAAAAGGTAAACCAGTTAAATCTGCAATTTTTTTAGCCACTAAAACATCGTATCCTTTTGGCGTATTTAAGCCTGTACCAACAGCCGTTCCGCCCAAAGCCAGCTCAGAAACCATAACCAAAGCATTTTTAATTGCCCTGATGCTGTTATCAATCTGTTGTACATAACCAGAAAATTCCTGTCCTAAAGTAAGTGGGGTCGCATCCATAAAGTGTGTGCGGCCGGTTTTAACAATCGTACTGAATTCTTCTACTTTTTTGGCTAGAGTATTTCTTAATTTCTCTAAACCTGGGATGGTATTTTCTACCGTAAGTTTATAGGCTGCAATGTGCATTGCAGTTGGGTAAGTATCGTTTGATGATTGTGATTTATTTACATCATCATTAGGGTGAAGTACTTTTTTATCGTCAGCTAATGAGCCACCGTTTATTACGTGAGCACGGTTTGCAATCACCTCGTTGCCATTCATATTACTTTGTGTACCTGAACCCGTTTGCCAGATCACCAACGGAAACTGATCATCCAATTGACCAGCAATAATCTCATCACAGGCTTTAGCAATCAAATCTGATTTTTCTGCTGATAATACACCCAGTTCGGTATTGGCAAGCGCTGCTGCTTTTTTCAGGTATCCAAAAGCGTGGATAATTTCTTTTGGCATCGAGCCTTCCGGACCGATTTTAAAGTTATTGCGTGAGCGTTCGGTTTGTGCACCCCAGTATTTGTCGGCTGGTACCTGCACCTCGCCCATGGTATCGTGTTCTATTCTGAAACTCATTATATTTTTGATTTTTGTTGTCGCAAATTTAGGTTTTTTGCCTTTTAAAGCGTTGTATTTATGTAAGATATTTGGTAGATAACAAAGAATATAGTTAAAAGTGCTTGTTCTTTTTGCCTGTAAGCAAACTTTTATCCGGCAAGGCCACTTCTACCAATGAAATCATATTCATACCTTTACCGCAAATATGCAGGGATTAGTTATTAAATCTACAGGGAGCTGGTATAGTGTTTTGGCCGATAATGGTGAACGCTACGATTGCCGGATTGTAGGCAAATTCAGGATTAAAGGACTTAAAACCACCAACCCGATTGCGGTTGGAGACAGGGTGAAATTTGATCTGGAAAAGGATAGCAATCAGGGTTTGATCAACGAAATGCTGCCGCGTAAAAACTACATCATCCGCAAATCGATCAACCTGAGCAAACAGGCGCAAATACTGGCCGCCAATCTGGATATGGCCATGCTGGTGGTTACACTCGCTTCACCTCGTACTTCTTTAGGTTTTATCGACCGTTTTTTAGTTACTGCTGAAGCTTATGATGTTCCAGCTGTATTGGTATTTAATAAACTCGATCTGTTTAGTAAAGAAGGATTGGAAATTCTTCAGGAGTTTAAAGATATCTACGAAAATATCGGCTACGCCTGCTACGAAGTTTCAGCTTTAAAAGGCATTAACATTCCGGTTATCCAGGAATTGATTACCGATAAAATTACCCTGATATCAGGTCACTCAGGAGTGGGAAAATCAAGTCTGATCAATGCTTTAATGCCCGATCGCGATTTAAGAACAGGTGAAGTGTCAGACTGGAGCGATAAGGGCCAACATACCACTACGTTTGCCGAAATGTTCGAACTGCCGCAGGGCGGTTTTATTGTAGATTCGCCAGGTATCAGAGAACTGGGGGTGATCGATATCGAGAAGGAAGAACTAGGACATTTTTTTCGAGAAATCTTCAAAACCTCGCACGATTGTCGCTTTAATAACTGCAAACATGTTAACGAACCGGGCTGTGCTGTTATTGAAGCCGTAAATGAAGGTGAAATTGCGGTTTCGAGATATGAAAGTTACCTGAGTATTTATCATGGTAACGATACAAGGCATTAATTGAGTCAGAAGTAGAAAGTCTGGAGTCGGAAGATGTGATGTGTGATACTACATCTCATGATTGAATCAATGAATTAGATTGAAAACCCCTGCCAAAAAGCTGAAAGACCAAAGGAGTAATAGCTTCATGCACGACATTTTAATACAAACTGCTTAAAAATCTTTGTGTACTTTGTGCCTTTGTGGTTAAAAAATAATAGAAATGAAATTTAAACTGGGAGATTTTGTGCGTTTTGTTGATGAAAAACGTGAGGGTTATGTAACGAAAATTATTGATAGCCAAACTTTGGGTGTTACCGATGAGGATGGTTTTGAAATTCCTGTTGCGGTAAGTAATTTAACTTCTGTACACGGTCATGGTGTGGTAGCCGAAGAGTTGGATGCTCCCAAGCCTATTCAGGCAAATATCCCCAGCATTAACAAAATTGAAAATGGCATTTATGTTGCCGTTGCTACCGATGATAAGGCTGGTAATGTGGTGCATTTCCACCTGCAAAACCATTCGTCGAATATTTTATTGGTCAGCCTAACCACCGAAAGTAAAGAAAAATATGCTGGTGCTTTTCATGGGGTAATCGCATCTTATGGCTCCACTTTAGTTTATTCTGCATCGTTAGCTGATCTTGATCTTTGGCCGGAATTTAACTTTCAGGTTTTGGTATTCAGCAAAGCTGATGTGAAACCGATTGACCCATTGGTAATCCGTAAGAAGTTTAGGGCAAAAGATTTTAGTACCGAACAAAAGGAATTGCCTCAATTGAGGAATAAAGGTTGGTTCATCCGTTTGGATGATCTCGTTCCGGTATCCATCGATCCACAGAAATTAAAGGAAAGTTTTTTTAAATCATCAGAAGAGAAAAGAACGGTTGAAGCTCCTCAAAAAGAAATTGATCTGCACATCGAAAAACTGAGGGACGATCATCATTTCTTAGAAGCAGACGAAATGTTGCAGATACAGATCAATCATTTTCAAACGTCGATGGATGCTGCGGTTGTACATCATTTTGATAAAATTGTCTTCATTCACGGCTCAGGTAACGGTACCTTAAGGGATAAAATCCATAAACTGATCAGCAAAAATCCACATGTAAAAACATACATGGATGCGAGGAAAGAAAAATTTGGTTATGGCGCCACTGAAGTAGTTTTTAAATAATGGAAGAGGGAAGATGTAGGATGGGTGATGGAGGAGAGTCTTTCGTATGCGATCCGTCATTCTGAATTTGTTTCAGAATCTACCCAGTGAATTAAACATTTTTCACTGCGTTCGGAATGACAGGAAGATTGAGGTACACTTTTTGCTAAGCTGTAATTTCTTTTTATAAAAGATTAAAACTAGCTTTGCCGCTATTAATGAAACACCTCGTTACCATATCACTTGTATTTTTTAGCTTAACACATTTGGCGAAAGCCGAACGCGTTGAAGGGCTAAGGATATTAAATGAGTATTGTAATGAGCATAATATCAGCGTAAACGCTACAGGTAAAAGCTCGGTTCAACTAAACGAAGACCGTAACCCTTATTTATTATCCTATACCAGGCTTGCTTTAATTGGAACGCAGGCTCCGGTAAAAGTTGCAAAATATGTTAGCGTAAATCAGGTAATTGCTGATTTAACAATCAGGAAAAAACCAAAGAATAACAGTCCCTAGTTATCCTTTCCTCAAAAAAATCTTTTTACAAGATTTAAGCCCCCCATTTATATCAATAACTGCCAAACTGACTTAAGAAAGACAATGGCTTGGTTGTTGAAACACACCATTTTTTAATAATAAATACGATTTAAAATATAATGTTAGGATTTTTAGCGAAGATTTTCGGAAGTAAATCAGAAAGAGATATAAAGGCTATTCAGCCATTGGTTATCAAAATTAACGAGCAATACAGTAAGCTGTCTGCATTAAGCAACGATGAGTTACGTGGTAAAACAATAGAATTTAAAGAAAGAATTTCTGATTTCTTAACCGAGATCGATGGAAAAATTGCAGCTTTAAAAGCTGATGCAGAAAGTGAAAGTTTAGATCTTCACGAAAAAACAGCTATTTACGATCAGGTTGATGCTTTAGGTAAAGACCGCGATACAGAATTGGAAAAAGTGCTTTTGGAAATCCTTCCTGAAGCTTTTGCTGTAATTAAAGAAACTTCTCGTCGTTTAAGCGAAAACGATTATTTAGAGGTTACTGCTACCCAGTTTGACAGAGATTATGCTGCAAGAAAAAACAATGTTAAAATTGTTGGCGATAAGGCACAATGGGCTAATAAATGGGATGCTGCCGGAACGGAAGTAGCCTGGAACATGGTACATTATGATGTACAGTTGATTGGTGGTATTGTATTACACAGTGGTAAGATTGCCGAAATGGCTACTGGTGAAGGTAAAACCCTGGTAAGTACATTGCCAGCTTATTTAAATGCATTAGCCGGACAAGGTGTACACATTGTAACGGTGAATGATTACCTGGCCCGTCGTGATAGTGAGTGGAATGGTCCATTATTCGAATTCCACGGATTAAGTGTTGATTGTATTGATAAACATGAGCCAAACTCTGAAGAAAGAAGAAAAGCTTATGCCGCGGATATTACTTACGGTACCAATAACGAGTTCGGTTTTGATTACCTGCGTGACAATATGTCGCAAACACCAGATCAATTGGTACAGCGCAAGCTGCATTTTGCCATGGTGGATGAGGTCGATTCAGTTTTGATTGATGATGCCCGTACCCCTTTGATTATTTCTGGTCCGATCCCACGTGGAGATGAACACGAGTTTTATGAGTTGAAACCACGCATTGAGCGTTTGGTTAATGCACAAAAAGCGTATGTAACCCAGGCATTAAACGAAGCGAAGAAATTAATCAACGCAGGTAACAGCGGAACGGAAGAAGGCGAAGGTGGTTTAGCCTTATTGCGTGCATACCGCGGTTTGCCAAAAAATAAAGCTTTAATTAAGTTTTTAAGTGAAAGTGGTGTTCGTGGTTTGTTGTTAAAAACCGAAAACCACTATATGGCAGATCAATCTAAGAATATGCCAAAGGTAGATTCTGAATTGTATTTCTATATTGATGAGAAAAACAACCAGGTTGAATTAACTGAAAAAGGTATCGAATTGATTACCCAATCGGGCGAAGATCCACATTTCTTTGTATTGCCTGATGTAGGTACTGAGGTTGCCGAATTAGAAAAATCTGATCTGCCTTTAGAAGAAAAAGTGGTTCAAAAAGATGCTTTAATGCGCGATTATTCTGTAAAAGCAGAACGTATTCACTCGGTAAACCAATTATTAAAAGCTTATACCTTATTCGAAATTGATGTGGAGTACATCATCGATGAAGGAAAGATTAAAATTGTTGATGAGCAAACAGGTCGTATTATGGATGGCCGCCGTTACTCTGATGGCTTACACCAGGCAATTGAGGCTAAAGAGAATGTAAAAGTTGAGGATGCTACCCAAACATATGCAACCGTAACTTTGCAAAATTATTTCCGTATGTACCACAAACTTTGTGGTATGACGGGTACCGCAACAACAGAAGCCGGCGAGTTTTGGTCGATCTATAAATTAGACGTAGTAGAAATTCCAACCAACAGAAATATTTCGAGGATTGATGAGCAGGATTACGTTTACCGTACTGTTCGAGAAAAATATAATGCTGTTGCTGAGGAGATACAATACCTGGTTTTCCCGTATTCTCATTACGAGACCGAATATGAAACCGATAAAGAAGGTAATGTAAAACAGAAAGATGGCAAGCCGGTTGTTAAATACGACCAAACAGGTAGAGCTGTACCTAAATTGGATGCTAAAGGCGCATTAATTCCTGCGGTTAATCCTGAAACAGGGCGACTTGAGCCAAAAGCAGGTCGCCCGGTATTGGTGGGTACCACTTCTGTAGAGATTTCAGAGTTGTTAAGCCGCATGCTTAAACTCCGGGGAATTAAACACAATGTATTGAACGCAAAAATGCACCAGAAAGAGGCCGATATTGTTGCCGAAGCTGGTCAGGCCGGAACCGTAACCATTGCAACCAACATGGCTGGTCGTGGTACCGATATTAAATTGGGTGCAGGTGTTAAAGAAGTTGGTGGTTTAGCCATTGTAGGTACCGAACGTCACGAGTCTCGTCGTGTAGATAGACAGTTACGTGGTCGTGCTGGTCGTCAGGGCGATCCAGGTTCATCTCAGTTCTTCGTTTCGTTAGAAGATAACTTAATGCGTTTATTTGGTTCAGAGCGTATTTCTGGTATCATGGTACGCATGGGTATCGAAGATGGTGAAGTGATCCAACACTCTATGATTACCAAATCTATCGAGCGTGCGCAGAAAAAAGTAGAAGAAAATAACTTTGGTATCCGTAAACGTTTATTGGAGTACGATGATGTGATGAACTCACAACGTACCGTAATTTATGCTAAACGTAAAAACGCTTTATTTGGCGAACGTTTAGATGTGGATATGAACAATATGGTTTTCGATGTTGCTGAAGATATCGTAAGCGAATATAAACAAGAAGCAAATTATGATGGTTTCAAACTGGAAGTAATCAAAAACTTCTCTTTAGATACGGCCATTACCGAAAAAGATTTCTCTTCAACCAATATCCCTCAGTTAACTGAAAAGTTATTTGAAGAAGCAGAAGCATTTTATGCACGTAAATCAGAAGCCATTATTCAACAATCGTTACCGGTGTTAACCCAGGTTTACGAAGAGCGCGGAGAGCATATCGAACAGATTGTGGTGCCGTTTACAGATGGTATCCGTGGTATCCAGGTCGCTGTTGACTTAAAGAAAGCAATTGACAATAAAGGAAAAGAGGTGGTTCGATCATTCGAAAAAACCATTGTTTTAGCTTTAATCGATGATAGCTGGAAAGAGCATTTACGCGAAATGGACGATTTGAAGCAATCGGTACAAAATGCGGTTTACGAACAAAAAGATCCATTGGTAATTTATAAAATGGAAGCTTTCAACTTATTTAAAAACATGCTTAACGCAGTAAATAAAGAAGTAGTGAGTTTCTTATATAAAGGTGGTATCCCGGTTCAGCAAGAGCCAGACCAGGTGAGAGAGGCACCAGCCCCGGTAAAACAACCGAAGTTGCAAACTACTAAACAAGAGTTTGGCAGAGAAGAACCAGGTATTGAGTTTGGAGATACACGTGAAGCTGTTCCGCAACAGCCAATCCGCAAGGAAGCAACCGTTGGCAGAAACGAACCTTGCCCATGCGGTAGCGGTAAAAAATTCAAAAATTGCCACGGCGCTAATTTATAATCACGATATATAATGCTTTACCAAGCCTCAACATTTGTTGGGGCTTTTTTTAAAACTAAATTTTTAATTCTCAAATTAACCCTTATATTTAGGGACGGTCAATTTGTAATTGGTAGGCAATTTCTTACTGACGAATAAACTTAAAAATGGAATCCGGAAACCATAAAAAACGGGGCGTAACTGAAAAGCCATAAGAGTAGGAAACACACACAAACACACACAAAATGAAAAGAATTTTTAACATTGCCGCTGTTTCAGCGACATTGCTGCTATCGAGCTGCGCGACTATTTTTACGGGTACAAAACAAACCGTTCAAATCAATTCCAATCCTCCGGCCGCTACTATCGAAGTAGATGGGGTTAAAGCAGGGGTAACACCTATGGCAGTACCCTTAAAAAAAGGATTTACCGGACAGACCGTCTCATTAAAACTTGATGGTTACGAAACCAAAACATTCCAGCCCGTAACTACTTTTAACCCTGTCGCTGTACTAAACTTATTGGGTATGATTGGTTGGGCTGTTGATGCCGCTACAGGTGCAATGATGAAATACGATCCAAAAGTTTATGAATTTACCTTAGAACCTAAGAAAACTAATTAATTATAACTTATCTGAAATAATGCTAAAAACCCAGGTTTCGAAAAAGAATCTGGGTTTTTTTATTGTAATCATCATATAGTTGATCGTCCTTTCGACTGAAGCAGGCCGATTTTTCATCGGCAGCGGAATGGATAAATCTTTAAATTAACATTAAGACCCTGTTTAAATTTTTATAACAAATATAAATGGCCTTTTGCTGTCACACTGAGGGATAATTTTTCATAAAATCAATATTAAAGACATATCTTTTTGGCAAATGGTAGGCTGCGCGAGATCGTCATTCCTAACTCGATTGGGAACCACGGAGTGCTCATGAATGCCTTTGAAACAAGGGAAACTTATGAATAATCGTAATGCAAGTGCTTTAAGATTCCCGCCTGCGCGGGAATGACGGCCGTGCTAATGGATTCTCTGTTAATGGTAGCGTAGTCGATTGTTTTATTAATGCGTTTAAATAGTCTTCGACTACGCTCAGACTGACATACAAAATAAATTTTATTTAATTTTTAAACGGATCTAACTATTTAAAAGATTTCTCGACTTCGCAGCGCTCCGCTCGAAAGGACGAACCAAAACCTCCCAAATAATAACTATTTGCTTAACCCATAAAGAATGCCGATTTTTGCAATGATTTCGGCATTCTTGTTGTTAAGAAGAAGTGAGACGATACATCTCCTCATCAAATGCCAATTATTTTGCTCATGAAAACTACAATAACTTTTATATCTTGCTTATTTCTTACCATAACTGCTTTTGCACAAAAGGGCGAAGTAACCGTTATAAAAGATCCTTTAATCGATAGTTTAATTGCCAAACGGTTGCAAGTTTATAAAACTTCAGGTGAGGTAAAACCAGGCAAACCAATTGTTTCTGGCTATGGTTACCGCGTACAGATTTTTTATGGATCAGACCGGCGTGAAGTTTTTAATCAGCAGGCACGTTTCAAAGGATTATACCCTCAGTTAAATACCTATCTCACTTATAAAGAGCCTAACTATTACGTTCGGGTGGGTGATTTCAGAAGCCGTTTAGAGGCGCAGCGCCTTATCAACGAACTCAGACCAACTTTCCCTACACTGTTTATTTTTAGGGAAAAAATAAATGCACCAACTTTAGATACCACAACAACCAATGATCAAAAATAAAGTACAGGAACTGGCCGCTCACATTTTTAACGATGTAGTAGGTTATCGTCAACATATTCATGCCAATCCCGAATTATCTTTTAAAGAATTTGAAACTTCATTGTTCATTAAGGATAAATTAAAGAAATGGGGAATTGAATATACCGACTGCGCCAATACCGGTGTAGTAGGTTTAATTACAGGTAACCAGCCATCTGAAAAAGTTATTGCCTTACGTGCAGATATGGATGCATTACCTATCCATGAGGCAAACGACAAGCCTTACCGTTCTAAAAACTATGGCGTAATGCATGCCTGCGGACATGATGTGCACACTTCTTCACTTTTGGGAACAGCATATATTTTAAACCAGTTGAAAGATGATTTCGGTGGAACCATCAAACTGATTTTTCAGCCCGCAGAAGAACTTTTGCCAGGTGGAGCAAGCATCATGATCAAAGAAGGTGTACTCGAAAATCCAAAACCACATCATATTGTTGGTCAGCATGTAATGCCATTAATTGATGCCGGTAAAGTGGGTTTCCGTTCGGGTATTTACATGGCTTCTACAGACGAACTTTATGTTACAGTAACCGGGAAAGGCGGCCATGGCGCACAACCACACCAAAATATTGATCCGGTTGTAATCGCTTCACATATCATTATTGCTTTGCAACAGGTGGTGAGCCGCAATGCCGACCCACGTATTCCATCAGTGCTGTCTTTTGGTAAAGTAATTGCCAACGGTGCAACCAATATTATTCCGAATGAAGTAAAAATTGAAGGAACATTCAGAACTTTGGATGAAGACTGGAGGGATGAAGCACACAAACGCATGAAAAAAATGGCCGAAGGCATTGCTGAAAGCATGGGCGGAAGCTGCGATTTTGATATTCACAGAGGATATCCATTTTTAATCAACGAAGAAAAACTAACGGCAAATGCAAGAGCCTTTGCTGAAGAATTTTTGGGTAAAGAAAATGTAGTCGATTTAGATATCTGGATGGCTGCTGAAGATTTTTCTTTCTACTCGCAGGTAACAGATGCCTGTTTTTATCGTTTAGGTACTGGGAATGCAGCAAAAGACACACAATATTCAGTGCATACACCAAGGTTTGATGTGGATGAAGATGCCTTGAAAATATCAACCGGATTAATGGCTTATATTGCTTTAAAACAACTAGGAAATTAGGATGGAAAATGTAAATAGTTAAGATGGATGATGGGGGAGTTCAAGTTCCATCATCTATCTTCAATCATCCGTTTTACATATCCATCTCACATTTTCCATTTTACATACCTTACTTGCATGAAAAAAGTCTTTCTGTTTTTACTGTTAATCCCGCTCTTTTATAAAGGTTTTGCTCAGGAAATCGACCGTTTTAATCCGGATACCATTAAAACCATTGTACTCGATTCGGCTGTAAATATTAAGGCCGAAAAGTTGAATGTAGAAACATTTATCAGAAAGGTAATGTATGATACTTCCTTTTATCAGTCGTTTAGGGATATGAAACGTTATACTTTTATCGCCGAAAACAGGATTTACAGTTACGATAAAAAGAACAAGGTTGATGGGAAAATATACCGTAAAATCCGTCACAACAATAACGGACCATATAAAATGGAATACCTTGTAAAACAGGATACCGGAAAAATTTACAAGAAAAACGGGAAATACCAGTTATATACCGTAGAAATGTTCGATTACATTTTTATGAATGCTTATAATACTGATTTTGTACCCAATGCACCCAAGCCTGATGGAAAGGGTGGAACAAATGAAAGTTATAAAGACAAGCTGAAAACCTTGATTTTTAATCCAGGCAGACCTGTAAAAGTTCCCTTTATAGGCAGTAAAACTGAAATATTTTCGGCCAATATGCGGCAATATTATGATTATGGTTTTACCAGCGGGACTTATCTTGATTCTATACCAGTGTATCGCTTCAAGGTTTCAGTTAAGCCTGATTTGAGCAGCTGGACAAAAGATGGAATTATGATTAAAGAATTGGTTACCATTTTTGATAAACGCAATTTTAATATTCTTGGCCGTTATGTCGACATGAAATACAGCAATATGCTGTTTGATTTTGATGTGCAGATGAATATAGAAATGGGTTATTTCGGAGAGGATAAATTACCAACCAAAATAACCTATCAGGGTAACTGGGATTACCCTTTTAAGAAAGAAGAAAGAGCAAGTTTTTTAATCGTACATAAAGATTATAAACTCGAAAAGGGCAAATAAGGATTCAACTATCGCCTAAAAGATTTATTATCTTTAAACGATTATTTAAACCGATTAATATGCAACTTTTTTCTTCTGTAAAATTCAAAATATCCATTGCTTTATTGCTGTTTTTGGGTATCCATGTGCAGGCACAGGTGCTTTCTTCAAAACAGATCGATAGCGTGGTTGAAAAAACGTTAAATACCTTTAATGTTCCCGGAATTGCGGTTTCTGTAATCAAAGATGGTAAAATTATTCATTTAAAAGGTTACGGTGTTAGCTCAATCAAAACCAATAAAAAGGTTGATGAAAATACCCTTTTTGGCGTTGCATCAAACACAAAAGCTTTTACCGCGGCCGCTTTAGGTATGCTGGTTGATGAAAAGAAAATTACCTGGGATACAAAAGTGACCGATGTAATTCCGGAGTTTAAAATGTACGATGCCTATGTAACCAGTGAATTTACAATCCGCGATCTGCTTACACACCGCAGCGGTTTAGGTTTGGGTGCAGGTGATTTAATGATCTGGCCTGATTCATCAACGGTAGATAAAAAGCAACTGATTCATAACCTTCGTTATCTAAAACCTGTTTCCTCTTTCCGTACCAAATATGATTACGATAATCTGATGTACATTGTTGCCGGAGAAGTGATAGCAAGGATTTCGGGAGCTACTTATGAAGATTTTATCGAAGGAAGAATCATTAAACCATTAGGCATGACTAAAACTGCTGCTTCATGGTACCGTTTAAAAGATAAATCGAACGTAATTGATGGACATGCACCTTACGAAGGTAAACTGCTTCCCGTTGGCTTAAGCTTTGGCGAAATTGCCAATGCAGCAGGAGGAATTTACTCAAACGTTGCCGATATGAGCAAATGGGTAATGGCAATGATTAACGGTGGTAAATATGGAGAAGCCCTTGATAAAAAGTTATTCAGCCCTGCAGTAGCAAGAGAACTCTGGACCCCGCAAACCATAATTGCAGGCGGTAATCCGGCAGCTTTTAGTAGCTATGGTTTAGGCTGGTTTTTGAGTAATGTTAACGGTAATTTTCAGGCAACACATACAGGTGGTTTATCAGGAATTGTAACGCAGGTAACCATTCTTCCTGAACTGAAACTCGGGATCATTGTGTTAACCAATCAGCAGTCTGGAGCCGCATTTAATGCAATAACCAATTCGATCAAAGATGGTTATTTAGGAGTTAAAGGTCAGGATAGGATTAAAACCTACAACGATAACAGATTAAGAAACGAAAAACAAGCTAATGAGATGGTCGCCAAAGTTTGGAGTGATATTGCAGCTCAACAAAAATTATCGACATCGAAACCTGATGCTAAAAATTACTTTGGTACTTTCCACGATTCGTGGTTTGGCGAAGTAACCATTAGTGAAGTAAACGGTAAAATGCATTTTCAGGCTAAAAATGCACCAAAACTGAGAGGTGATATGACTTTCTATAAGGGAAATACCTTTATTGTAAAATGGTATGACAGAAGTTTGGATGCTGATGCCTTTGTTAATTTCAGTTTAGGTAACAATGCCCTGGCCGATGGTTTTAAAATAGAAGCCATATCTCCGTTAACCGATTTCAGTTTCGATTTTCAGGACCTGGATTTTAAAAAGACCGATAAAAAATAACCTAACCAATTATACACGATGAAAAAAGTAATAAAAACGAGTATTTTACTAAGCTTTTGCTTAATTGCATTAACCTCAATGACATTTAAACCAAAACGAATTATCTTTTTCGGCGATTCGATTACCCAACAGGGTGTTTCTAAAAATGGATATATAACCCTGATCAAAAAATCACTCGATTCTACAAAATACGACGTAATTGGTGCCGGTATAGGTGGCAATAAGGTTTATGATCTTTATCTGCGTTTAGAAGATGATGTTTTGAACAAGAAACCTGATTTAGTAGTGATTTATGTGGGTATTAATGATGTCTGGCATAAACAATCATCTCATACCGGAACCGATTATGATAAATATTTAAAGTTCTATCAGGCTTTGATCAATAAAATCCAAAGTGTAGGCAGCAAAGTGGCATTGGTTACCCCATCAGTTGTTGGCGAGAAAAAAGATGGTACTAATGAGTTAGATGCCGATTTGAATAAATATGCTGAAGGAATTAGAATACTGGCTGCAAAAAATAATCTTCCGGTATGCGATTTAAGAAAGATTTTCGCAGAATACGAAGCAAAAAATAATCCGGAAGATAAAGAAAAAGGCATTTTAACCGTTGATAGAGTACACCTGAACGAAACCGGTAATAAATTGGTGGCTGATCAGTTATTGCCTTTGGTTAAATAGAATATATTCGTCATTGCGAACTGAAGAAGGGGAATGTGCGATGGAGTGAAGCAATCTTTCCTGCAAGGCGATAACTGATTGAAAAGTATATAATAGCATAAAAGATTGCTTCGTCGGCTGAAAAGACCTTCTCGCAATGACGATTTTGTAGCATCATTGCGAACCGAGTAAGGGAATGTGAAGTGGTGCAATCTTTCTGTTTAACAGTAGATTTTAAAATATAATAATGGAATGCGGCGGAACAGTTTACATCATTACTAATTTTACGCACACTACGTTTTATACTGGAGTTACGTCTGACATTATTTTTAGGATAAAAGAACATAAAGAAAAAGCATATCCGAAATCCTTTTCTGCCAAATATAATGCGGACAAACTTATTTATTTTTGTTCTTATGAATCGATAGAGGAAGCAATTGCAGAAGAAAAGAGAATTAAGGGTGGAAGCCGAAAAAAAAAAATAAAATTAATAGAATCTATGAATCCTGAATGGAAAGATTTATGGGAGATAGTGGAAGAATAGGTAAATATAATAAGTTACGTCATTGCGAACTGAAGTAAGGGCTTATGTGGTGGAGTGAAGCACTCTTTCCTGCAAGGCGATAACTGATTAAAAGTATATAATAGCAAAAAAGATTGCTTCGTCGTGCCTCCTCGCAATGACGGACAATAATAAGTATGATAAACCGCGAAACGATAGATAAGATAATGGATACCGCCCGTATTGAGGAGGTAGTTGGGGATTTTGTGCACTTAAAAAAACGCGGAACCAGTTTAATTGGTAATTGTCCTTTCCATGGCGAAAAAACACCTTCCTTTCACGTATCTGTAACTAAAGGCATATATAAATGTTTTGGTTGTGGTAAAGGGGGCGATTCGGTGCGCTTTATTATGGATCATGAAAAATATTCATATCCGGAAGCACTTAAATTTTTAGCCAATAAGTACAACATAGAAGTTGAGGAAGCCGAATTAAGCCCTCAAGATGCTGAAGCACAAAGCGCTAAAGAAAGCCTTTACGTAGTTTCGCAGTATGCCGCTGCATTTTTTGTGAAGCAGCTTTGGGAAACAGACGAGGGCAGGGGCATAGGCCTCAGCTATTTTAAAGAGCGTGGTTTTAGAGAAGACATCCTAAAAAAATTCGAGGTTGGTTATTCTCCTGATGTGTGGGATGCGATGACGCAAAGCGCAACCAATGCGGGTCATAAATTAGAGTTTTTAGAAGCTACCGGATTATCGATCAAAAACGATAATGGTAAAATTTACGATCGCTTTCGCGGCCGGGTAATGTTTCCTATCCACAACTTTACCGGCCGGATTATAGGCTTTGGAGGCAGAACGCTAAAAACGGATAAAAACGTTCCAAAATATGTAAACTCGCCTGAAAGCGAGATTTACCATAAGTCGAATGTGCTTTACGGCTTATTTCATGCCAAAAAAGCCATCCGTGATTTAGATAACTGTTACCTGGCCGAAGGTTATGCGGATGTACTTTCGGTTCATCAGGCTGGAATAGAAAACGTAGTGGCTTCATCAGGTACTTCGTTAACGGTAGAGCAGATTAAACTGATTGGCCGTTTTACCCAGAATATTACCATTTTATTTGATGGCGATGCTGCTGGTATTAAAGCCTCACTTCGTGGCTTGGATATGATTTTGGAAGAAGGGCTGAACGTTAAAATCGTTTCCTTTCCCGATGGCCATGATCCTGATTCGTATATGCATCATGTGGGGGCCGGGGCATTTAAAACCTATCTTGAGGAGAATAGAAAAGATTTTATTTTATACAAGGCGAATGTGCTGCTTAAAGATGCGGGCAACGATCCGATCAAAAGAGCAGGTATTATCCGGGATATTGTAGAAAGTATTGCTAAAATTCCAGATCCTATCAAAGCATCTGTTTTTATCCGCGAGTGTAGCAGTTTGCTCGAAATTGATGAGCATATCTTACTGAGCGAATTAAATAAAATGCGTTCGGCTAAGCTCAAAAAAAGCTTTGATAATAACCAGCGTGCGACGCCTTCTTCAAGTCCGAAACCATATTCTTCGGGTGCGCCAGAACCGCTTGGTCCGCCAGATGATTTATGGGATGACAGCGCAGGTCCGATGGGCCATGAGCAGCCTGTAGAAGATAATGAGCATCAGGAAAAGGAAATTGTCCGTTTATTACTGGCTTTCGGGCACGAGTTTGTAAACTGGGATAAAATTGATGATATGTACATCGGTTCATTCATCATGCAGAACCTGAGCGATGTAGAATTTGATGATCCACTTTGCAAAAGAATTATTGATTATTATAAATCAGAAATCGACAACGGTAGATTACCTACGTCGAACCACTTTGTTAAACATGAGGATAGGGATATCGCTGATTTGGCCATTACACTTTCAACTTCAGAATATGCATTGAGTGAAAACTGGTTAAATAAACACCTGATCTATGTTAAAGATGAAACGATGAATTTAAAAGCGACTATTTTAGGTGGTATTTTTCACCTCAAAAAACGTAAAGTCGAAAAAATATTGATGAACCTGTTGAAAGAAATTAAGGAAGAAAAAAACGAGGATAACCAAATGATTTTAATGCAGCGTTATGGCGTGATTAAAGGTGTAGAAAGAGAAATTTCTAAATTTCTGGGTTCTGTGATCGTTAAATAAATTAGTGAATGATAGAATATTGAAGGATAGAATTGGAAAATAGAAATACATTTGAAAAGATTCACTCATTCAAAATTCACTCATTCAATAATTAGGTATGGCATTACACAACGATTTAGGTAGAGAAGGTGAACGGATTGCTAAGCGATATCTGGAAGATAATGGATACGAGATTTTAGATGAAAACTGGACGCATGGTAAAGCCGAGGTCGATTTAATTGCATATAAAAACGGCATTATAATTTTTGTAGAGGTTAAATCCCGGAGCTCTGTTGCTTTTGGCGAGCCAGAAGAATTTGTACACAAAGCAAAACAAATTCAGATGGAATTGGCCGCTAATGCCTATATTGAGATCATGAATCATCAAAATGATATCCGTTTTGATATTATTGCAATTACCTTTACAAAAAATAAAAATTATAAATTAAACCATATAGAAGATGCGTTTTGGCCTGAAGATTAACCCCATTAAAAATTTCGTATTTATCGGAATTGCGCTTGCATTCGTGAGTTCTTGTAAAGACAGTTCTACCACAACTTACCGTAGCTTTATTTCCCCATTAACCGGTCTTAATGTGCCTGCTGGTAACGAATTTGATGTGAAAGTGCAGTTTGGCGCTGAGCAGAAAGTAGACTCAGTAGTTTACCTGATCGATACTGTTAAAGTAGTTTCAAAAGCAGATACTTCAGCCATCAAACTTAAAACAGCGGGTTTAAAATTGGGTAATCACCTGATCACTGCAAGAATATTTGGTGGTGGGAAATCAGAGGATTTAACCTCAAATATTAATGTGTTAGCGGCCCAGGCGTCAGTTGAGTATACTTATAAAGTGATTAAGACCTTGCCTCACGATACCTCTTCGTACGTAGAAGGTTTAGAATATCATGACGGCTTTTTCTACGAGAGTGCCGGCGATTATGGCCATTCGAGTCTGCGTAAAGTAGAACCATCAACAGGTAAAATACTTCAGAAAGCAGATTTGGATAAGCAATATTTTGGCGAGGGCATCACGGTAATCGGCAATAAAATTATTCAGTTAACCTACCGCGAAAAAGTGGGTTTTGTTTATGATAAAGCTACTTTCAAGAAATTATCTGAGTTTTCTTACATCACAGGCAGAGAAGGGTGGGGCCTGGCTTTTGATGGAGAGAAAGTGTTAAATACCGATGGTTCTAACACAATCTTTTTTCTGAATAAGGATAACTATCAGAAAATTGGTTCGATTGATGTTTTTGATAATAAGGGCCCGATTCAAAATCTGAATGAACTCGAAATTATTGATGGTAAAATTTATGCAAACGTATATACAACCAATGAAATCATGATCATCAACCCAGAAACTGGGGCTGTTGAAAGCAAGATCGATCTATCAGGCTTGTTGCCTGCTGATTACTTTAAAACTGAAGATGAAAAGGCCAATAATGTATTAAATGGAATTGCTTACGATAAAGCAGGTAAAAGACTTTTTGTAGCCGGTAAAAAATGGCCACATATATTTCAGATCGAACTGATTAAGAAATAAGTATGATCGTCATTGCGAGAAGGCTTTTTCAGCCGACGAAGCAATCTTTATAGCAAGGATTCGCTAGCATGAAAGATTGTTTCGTCGTTCCTTCTCGCAATGACGATTCACGTATTAATCCTGTTTCTTCGGCTCGTCTAAATAACCATTAAAAATGATGGGCTGTTTATTCATGCTGCTGGCTGTTAGCGAAGCATAACCATTGGTCGAAATATTGATGGTAAACCGATAATTTTCTCTTGTTACATCCTTTGTATTAATCTGGATAATATAGGTTCCTTTTTTATTTTTAGATTCAGTATAGGTGAAATTTTTTGAAGTAAATTTAATGCCACCCTGTGTCGGATCCATTGGAGCGGAAAAAGATCTTCCAAAATAAGGCAGATAAGCAACAATACTGTCTTTAGTAACCTTCACGTCGTATTGCGATCCAGATAGGTTTATTGAAGAGCCCCCTTGACTGCCTGGCATCATTGCCAATACTCTATTAACATCATTGTTTGACATCGGTACGGCTGTGTTGGCAATAAAAGTGTAATTTTTATCCGCAACAATTTTTACTGTAGTTTCTTTATTGGTTTGGGCAAAAGAATGAAGTCCTATCGAAAGAAATGCGAGGCTCAATATTAAATTTAAACGTTTCATAATGTGTGTTTTAAATGTGTGATAATTTAAAGATGCACAGATTTGAAAGATTCCATAATAGTGCCAAAAAATGAAAGGTAACGTGAATTTAACAATTTTAGTTTTTATGTAAAGGATTTACCTTTTCAGAATAACTCGATTTATATAATGAATTATTTTTCTCAGTTGCCGAAGCGCCGAATGCGGTGAATTTATAAGTGCCAACAGGCAGGTTATTTAGTTCTATTTCGCCATTTTCGTCGGTAATTAAAGTGATTAAACTGCCGCCAGGATTTTTACCGCCTTTGACAATTATTCCCCCGATTGGGGAGCCTGCTACCCGCGATTTGGGATTAGTGGAAGGTACTGAAATGATAAATTTATAATTTCCTGCGCTGGCATTGTTAAATTCTATTTCTCCATTTTGATTGGTTAAAAGTGTAAGGGGACTGCTCTCCAGGTTTTTGCTGCCTTTAACTACAATGCCACCTATTGGTTGCCCGGCCACAAAACTTACCTCGCCAGTAGTCACATCCAGCTTGCCTTTAATCGATTTCATAATGCAAGGGAAATGCGATTCCGGGTAATTTAATTTACAGTAATCGCAATAATGTCCCTCTGGGGCCTGATTTCTTAAGGATTGCGTATTTGTTTCTTTCCTTTCTGTTGATGTACTGGTTCTTTTAACCTGAGCCTGGATGGTGAATGAAATGTATAGCAGAAATGCTGCTATAATAGCTCGTTCTTTCATAATATTTGATTAGTTAATATAAAATTAATCAAAAAATATGGCTCTTGCTAGTTTTTGAACAGCGGGATCGGGCAACAGATTGTGTTTATGGTTATTTCTTTTTTGATGCCTTGGCATGGGGATTGAAATCCAGGGCAAGGTTTACCCAAAAATCGAGTTCATCGTTTCTTCCCAAAACATCTTCTGATACTGAAACATAACCCTTCATTGGTCTGCTGCCCATTACCATTTGCTGCCAGCCATCTTTATCCGATAAGTTTTCCAGGCTATTGGGATCGAGCCGTACCATCATACTATTCTTAGAAACACCGATGCACATTTTACCATTCACCATAAAAATAAGTCCATTGAACATCTCTTTTTCCTGTACATCTTGTAGATGCATTAAACGTTCGGCTACGCAGAGCGCCAAGGTTTCATTATATTTCATGGTTTAAATTGTTATTTACGTTTGGCTGTGCCATGCCTAATACCCGTAGCACGGAAGTATTTTTTAATCAGATCATATTTTTCATTGCAAAATTGCCCAGTCTTCATTTTTTCTGAACTCTCTTTCCTGTTATAGCACTCAAAACAGATCTCGATATATTCGGCTACTAAGCCATTTTCATCTAAAAATACAATTGCATTTCGTGGCTCATAACATCTATATCCCTCCGATTCAGCTATCAATAACCCTTTGTAGCTTTTGGTAGAGGTGTAGCCAAAGTTATAAAGTACATCGGTAAGTTTATTCACCTCTAAAGCGGATAAAATCTTCTTTTCTTTTAATCTTGTTAAATCTAATTTTTGTTTTTTTTGCAATAATGTATGGTAAACTTCTTCCTTAATCGGAGTGTTGATCGAAGCCTTAGTGGTATCGCTATAAATGATTTCAGCCATTAACTCCGGTGGTTCAAAAGAAATCAACATCACCTTTTTGTATTGGTTAAATGGGAAAAATCTTAATCTTTGTGCAGGTGAATATTTGTTCCGGTAAATGCAAGCCATGCGTTTTTCTAAAACATCATAGTCTGCTCTTGAGGGCGGTTCCACAGGTGGCTTTATGATGTCGTATTTTTTCTTTTGTGCACAACACGTAAAACATAACAGGCAAAAAATAAGCGTTAATTTAATGATATGCATTATAAATCCTTTATCCTTAAAATTAATGTTTAAAAGATGTTGAACAAAATAATTTCCTTACTATCTCTATTTCAGTAAATTTGCAATATGTTATTAAACTGTTATCAGGAAGAATTTTTAGAGGCGGGATGTGATGAAGCTGGAAGAGGTTGCCTCGCTGGTCCTGTTTTTGCTGCGGCGGTAATATTGCCAAAAGGTTTTGTGTTACAAGGATTAAATGACTCTAAGCAATTATCGCATGAGCAAAGGGCCGCTTTGAGACCGATAATAGAACAGGAAGCTTTAGCTTGGGCTGTAGCTTCTTGTGATCACGAAGAGATAGACCAGATCAATATTTTAAATGCTTCTTTTTTGGCCATGCACAGGGCAATAGAAAAATTACATACCCAGCCCCAATATCTGGTAATTGATGGCAATCGCTTCAAAACCTATCCGCAGATTCCGCACAGCTGTATCATTAAGGGCGATGGTAAATATTTAAACATCGCAGCGGCTTCTATACTGGCAAAAACGCACCGGGATGAATACATGACTAACCTACACGTTGATTTTCCGCATTACAATTGGCAGCAGAATAAAGGATACCCAACCATTGCACACCGTAAGGCTGTAATTGAAATCGGATTATCACCTTTTCATCGCAGAACTTTTAATGTAAGCGATCCTCAGTTGGATCTGTTTTCAAAAAACGCCTAAAATTTCGTAATTTCACAGCATTGTGAAAATTCTGTTGATTACCAAGCGGATTCCCTTTCCGCCAAATAGTGGTTATCCTATTGTGGTTTACAATACCATAAAAGGCTTACTACAACTTGGTGCAGATATCACTTTGTTTAGCCTCAACCCTACCAAAGGAAGAATTGATGTTGAAGATATTTACGATCCTATTTTTGAACAGATTAAATATCATACCTGTGATTTAGATACCGATGTAAATGTATGGTCTGCATTTTTTAATATTTTCACCAACGAATCTTATAATGTTTCCAGGTATTACAGCGAGGATGCCGCAAGTCAGTTAGAAAACCTCTTACGCGAAAATGTGTTCGATGTTATTCAATTTGAGGGGCTTTTTGTTGTTCCTTATCTGGATGTGGTTAAGGCAAACAGTAATGCCAGGGTCATCTATCGGGCACACAATATCGAATTTACCCTTTGGGAACGTCTTTCTCATTCAGAAAAGTTTTTAATCAGACGTAAATACCTGGCTTTTTTAGCCCAGCGGCTTAAGGCGTATGAAACCGATCAGATTAACCGTTTCCATCATATTTTTGCCATTAGTGAGCCCGATCGGCAAAGTATATTAAGGTTTGGCTGCGAAATTCCGATGTCGGTTTTTCCGGTTGCCATTGATTTAGAAAGATACAAGGTAGATAAAACCAAAACCAGTTTTCCCACACTTTTTCATTTAGGTGCAATGGACTGGAGGCCAAATCAGGAAGGATTAGAATGGTTTTTGGATGATATCTGGCCCGATATTGAAAAACTAAATAAAGATCTTCGTTTTTATATCGCAGGGAAAAACATGCAAAAACATTTCTTCGAGTACGATTCAGAAAATTTGATTGTAGAGGGAGAAGTTTTCGATGCGGTAGAGTTTATGAATTCTAAAGCGATTATGATTGTTCCTTTAATTTCTGGCACCGGAATGCGTGTAAAAATTATTGAAGGCATGGCTATGAAAAAATGCATCATTGCCACCACTACTGCGGCTGAGGGAATTAATTGCAGGCATGGCCACGACATTTTAATTGCTGATACCGCTGATGAATTTTACCGGTCAATTTTACAATGTATCATTAATCCAAAACGTTGGGTAGAGATTGGAGAGAACGCCCGTAAGACTGTCGAAAACGACCATGGTGTGCATTTAATCTCTAGTAAAATGCTGAAGATTTACGAAGAATTGGTGCGTGTATAGGTGAATTTCAGAGTTGACAACTTTAATAGGCATCAAGAGTGAAAGTTGTCAACTCTGAGTGCCACTATAATAGATGCTGAAACAAGTTCAGCAGGACGGATGATTAGAAAATCGTCCAAAAACTCCTTAAAATAACCTCAAAATTTTGTCTTTTTCTTAGTACTTTTGCACCCCAAGAAGAATAACAAATAAAGCTGTTATAATTACAGAATATCAGCTATACTGGCTTCATTATCATAAAAATAGAATTTACGGATGAAAAACACCGCATTAACAGAAAAACACATCGCTTTAAGCGCTAAAATGGTTCCATTTGCAGGTTACAATATGCCTGTTACTTATGAAGGTATTAATGCAGAACATGCAACTGTTCGTAACGGTGTAGGTGTTTTTGATGTAAGCCACATGGGCGAATTTATTCTTAAAGGCGAAAATGCATTAGATCTTATTCAACGCGTAACCAGTAATGATGCCTCTAAATTATATAATGGAAAAGTTCAGTACTCTTGCCTGCCAAATCAGGATGGTGGTATTGTAGATGATCTTTTGGTTTACAAAATAGACGATAAAACCTATATGTTAGTGGTAAATGCATCTAACATTGAAAAAGACTGGAACTGGATTCAACAATTCAATTCGAAAGATGTTGAAATGCACAATATCTCTGATCAAACCTCTCTTTTAGCCATTCAAGGACCAAAAGCGGCTGATGCTTTACAAAGCTTAACCGATGTTGATTTGGCATCAATGGAATATTATACTTTTGTTAAAGGTACCTTTGCTGGTGTTGATAACGTGGTTATTTCTGCAACAGGTTATACCGGAGCTGGTGGTTTTGAGATTTACTTCGAAAACCAATATGCAGATCAGATCTGGGATGCTATTTTTAAGGCGGGTGCACCATACAACATTAAGCCAATTGGCTTAGGTGCTCGTGATACCTTGCGCTTAGAAATGGGTTTCTGTTTATACGGAAATGATATTGATGATACTACTTCACCAATTGAAGCCGGTTTAGGCTGGATTACTAAATTTTCTAAATCTTTTACCAATTCGGAGGCGTTATTGGCACAAAAAGAAGCTGGGATTCAAAAAAAACTGGTTGGTTTCGAAATGATCGACCGTGGTATTCCACGCCATGATTATCAAATTGCTGATGCCGAAGGAAATATTATCGGTAAAGTAACTTCCGGTACCCAGGCACCTTCTTTGCAAAAAGCAATCGGTATGGGCTACATCGCAAAAGATTTCACTAAAGAAGGAACTGAAGTTTTTATTTTAATCCGCAATACGCCAATTAAAGCTAAAGTGGTTAAGTTTCCTTTTTATAAATAGATAAGTTGCCAGTATCAAGTAGCAAGATGGAATTTGTCTTGCTACTTGATACTTTATACAGGATACTAAACCTATGTCAAAAAAAATAGAAGTTTGTTTAACGCCAGCCTTAATCGATTTGTACGATATTGAGCAAAGCATTGTCGTGGTTATTGATATTTTGAGAGCTACCTCATCTATCACTTACGGGATAGATAATGGTGCTGAAGCCATTATTCCAGTGGCCCAGGTGGAAGATTGTTTAAACTATCGCGATAGCGGATTTTTATTGGCAGCAGAACGAAATGGAGAGGTGGTAGCAGGATACGATTTTGGTAACTCGCCGTTCTCTTATACCCATGAAAAAGTAAACGGAAAAACAGTTGTTTTAACCACTACCAATGGTACCAAAGCTTTGCATCTGGCACAAAAAAGAGCTTATCAGGTTGTGATCGGATCATTCCTTAATTTAGATTCGCTTTGCGATTATCTGAAAAGCCAGGATAAAAATGTGCTTTTACTTTGCGCAGGTTGGAAAGATCAGTTTAATTTAGAGGATACCCTTTTTGCAGGTGCGGTGGTAACTAATCTCCGCCAAAATTTTGAACATTTTGATGATTCCAGCGTGGCTGCTGAAGATTTGTATTCTTTGGCTAAAGCAGATCTGAGAAAATACCTTCACAAATCATCGCACAGCCATCGCCTGGCGCAGTTGAATATAGAGGAAGATGTTGTTTTCTGTTTGCAGCTAAATCTGTGCAAAACAATTCCGGTATTGGAAGGTGAACGTTTGGTGGCCTTAAAAACTAATTAATATAATCCTCGTTTGTAACGAGGATTGTGGAGAACCACATTTGTAATGTGGTTGCATCAGTCACAAGAATTGTTTCCTCTTGGCGATAAAATCGCCATTCTCTTTGATCCTCGTTACAAACGAGGACAATGGGGTAGTATTAAAATTAAAAGCTGAAATTTAGCCCTAATAATACAGCATTTTTTCTGAAATTTGCACCATTAAATTGAGTTTCCTCTGTTGCCCGGCTATTAAAATAAGCTTTATCTACACCAGAGTAAGTGTTGATATCATTGATCTTATAGTCAACTTCTACATATAAACTTTTGTTTACTGGTACAGCAAGGTTGATATCGCCACTTAACGAAAAGGAATTTGCCTTATGTGTAAAGCTTACAGGTTTTGCAAAATCGGTAATTAAATTCCAGTTGGCTTTTGCCGAATAAGTATAAAAACCGCCTAATACTGTAGCACCTATACTGAATTTCTGCATTTTAAGAACGAGTTCTGCTCCAAAATCGAATCCTTTATATCTTGCTTGATATGTAGAGTTTAAGCCTTTGCTGTCAGGGTTATTTGCACTTTCTAACAGATGGAATTTTTGTTGATGGTATGAAAGTCCAACAATTGGATTGATGTTAAAATCGCCAAATTTTAGCAGTTGGTAACTGAACTGTAAACCGGCATCGTATAAGTAACCTTTATTTGCGTTGAGCAGATCGAAATAAAAAGCATTTTGCCTGTTATCATCTGCATAATCGGTATCCTCTGCCTCACCCTTAGTTATGTTACTGTATTGGTTGATGGCTTTAACACTGAACCGCCTGGTAATATTGTATTTGATGTCCAGGCCAAAACCAGGCCCTTTAAGATTTTTCCAGATCAGTTCTGATAGTACATTTGGACTGGTTCCGGCTGCATTGCCGGCAATAGACCAATCGAATTTAGATTGCTGGAGACCGATATACGGTTTTACGCTCCACTTTTGAGGAGTGTCTTGTGCTGATACGACTTTACAGAATAGGATAAGGATTGCGCAGGCAAAAAATAGTTTGATAAAGGAAATCTGCAAAGCGATCTGCATATCTAATTTTTTATTTTATAGCAGTAAATTACACATAGTGGTCAATTATACCACTATGTGTAATTTTTTTATTTTTAAAATGGATATACTGAAGCAATAAATGTCTTATCAGTAGGAGATAGTACAGTATTCCATCCCACTTCGTAATCACCGATGGTTAATTCGTTTGGAATAGCATAATGCATGATTGAATATTTATCATAAGCGCTATAATTGGTTTGGGTAGTAGTGTATTTTGCAAATATGGCATTGTCTACCTCTGCCTGGCTCCAGTAATTTGGAGCAGCTGCGTAATAAGCATAAACAGCAGGTTTATCCCAGGGAATAGCTACCAATGGGTGTTGGTGTTCATGGATCATTCCTAAGGCATGGCCAAACTCGTGGATTACTACCCGGCTATATTCAGATTCTGCTGTACTTGCAGTAAACCAGCCGTAGTTCATGGTAGCACCGGTGCTAGGCGTTGATTTTCCTATATAAGACCAGGATCCATCTCCATCTACAAAACTTACCCTGATTTTGGCTGTATTGTCGTTTGTTACAAAGTTGAATTTAATGTTGGCATACTGTTCCCAAGCCTTTGCATATTGGATTACTTTAGCCCTGATGGCTGCTGTGCTTCCGTTTAAACTCACCTTGATTGTAGTTCCTGGAGTCCATTTTGTAGATTTTAGCACCGCGCCTCTAGGGGTAGTGCCATCTAAAGATTTTTCTGTGCAGATCTGAATATTACCAAGTGGATTAACAGCAGCTATTTCTGGTTTTTCTAAATCTGCAGTTTCTGTAGGCCTTTCTTTTTTACAAGCGTATAATACTGTAGATAAGGCAAGTGCAGTTAATAAGGTTCTATTTAATTTTAAAAATTTCATGTTTAGGTTTTTTTAGGTTAATAATGATCTGATTTTTGACTGAAACTCATTTAGAAAATAGTGAATACAGGAATCCTTCTTCTTTGGAAAAGAATAATTTGGTTGAAAAACATAATAGACATTTAGGTTAATTTCCTCTGCGTTTGCAAAGTACAATCCTAAAGTAAAGTAATATTATATCAACACCAAGAAAATTGTAATATTTTTATTGCGTATGTGTATTTTTTAAAATAAATTAAATGGGTAATTTAACTTATTTTATTGTACTCTTAATAATACAAAAAAGCAAGCGATAGACTAATTGATATGATCGATTATTTCGTGATCAGTTCAGAGATTGTCGGACTATTTTTAATCGTAATCAAAGCTTCTTCGTGTGCCAGCCAATAAATATCTTCAGCACGTTTCATATCAAACGTACTAATGGCCCCTAAACCTTTTGGTTCGATCAATACATTACAAAATTTAGCCTTTCTTTCCATATCGTGGTTGATCGACATGATACCTGCGCGGCCCATTAAATTGGTAATACCTGTAATTTTATCAACTGGCTTAAGGTGGTTACAGGATGAGCCTATAATGAAATCGCATTCATCCATTAAAGGTTCGACCGGGAAATTATTTAAAATGCCGCCATCCACATACATCTGACCATCAATCATAATGGGTTTAAAAATGCCAGGTATACAACTAGAGGCATGAATGGCTCTGATAAGCGGCCCTTTTGTAAAATAAACCAACCGGCCTTCACTAAAGTTTACGGCGGCAATGGTTAAAGGTATTTTTAGTTTTTCAATTGAATCTTCCGGAAAATATTCTTTTAAAATTAAAGCAGTATTCTCAATATTAATTAAACCTAGTGAACCCACAGCCGGGCGTACAAAGCGCCAGAGTTTGGTTTTAAGGAAAATATTTAACCCTTCTTCCGGATCTATACCAGCTGCAAAAAAGGCTCCGGCTATGGCTCCTGCACTTGTTCCACTAATGTGACTAAAGGTAATGCCTAAATTGCTAAAGGCTTTTAAAACCCCTAAATGAGCTATTCCTCTAATGCCTCCACCTGATAATACAATGCCAACTTTCATAGATTTAATTTAGGATGATTACTTAAAAGTTCAAATGATCAATTTTATTGCTTAATTGTTGTATTGTTTTGGCCTTTAAAACTGATAATTAAAAACAGCAAACTGATAACTATCGCTGTTGTTTAGGTTTATACTTCGATTGATTTAAAATCTTTTGCGCATCATTATCTGCCATTAACTGTTGCAAAGTAACATCAGGATGCGCCTTCATGTATTTCTTAACAATTTGCCAACCCATCCATACACCCAATTTTGGTGCCGAATCTCTATTTTCGCCTAAACCAGGGGTAAAAGGTCCTTCAGATAAAAACACCTGGATTTTTTGGTAGTCGGTTTCATACAGGTAATTGTTCTCTAAAAAATATGCCCAAATATCACCCTCAAAATTTTGGACCCAGTCTAATTGTTGTTGAGTATATCCGATTTTGATAGAATCGCTTAAGTTTTCGGGCAGTACCTGATCTAAAAAATATAAAACCTTTCCCTGAAAGATCATTTTAGATAACAAGGTTCTATTGTCATCAGGCTCTGCAAACAGTTCTTCATGTGCATACGTCTCGGCTACACGTGGCACAATATATTCAGGTGCAAATCTCCTCGAAAGGTATAGGGGTACACTTTGTACAATCGCTCTATAAAATTTGCTGTCTTTGCCCAGAAACATGTCCAAGCCAATACCCAGATAGTTATCGCCTACTGGCATTTGGTAAGCAAAACCTGAAGCAAAAGAAATAAATTTTGGAATCTTCGCTTTTGGATAATAATATTTAATGTATTTAAAAGTCTCGTTTAATCCCTCTTCCTGTACTTTTAAGTTTGGGAAAACACTATCTACTTCTTTGCTTAAATCGGTATAGGCCTGATCTTTATATAAATTGGCTAAAGATTCGGTGTTTGAGTATTTACTGTCAAGAATCCGGTGGATAAAATCGTCATAAAACACACCATATTTCGAGCCAAGCTGTTTGTCTATGTCAATGATGTTTTTGTTTTTTCCGGCAAATAGTTCTTTATCAAATCTTTCGATTTTAATGTTTACCTGTATATTGCTTACATCAGGTCTGTTGCTTTGCTTACAGGAAATAAATGTGATGGCAAAAAGAAAAATTAGATAAATTTGCCAGTGTTTAACGTTATACATCATGTACAACAAATATATATAAACACTTATAGCATGAAAAGAATATCAATCATTTTAATTTTGTCTGTTTTAAGTATTGGCGCATGGGCGCAAAATTTTCCTATAACCAATTATGGCTTTAGGTTAGGCCTAACTGCTACTCCAACTTTTGGTTGGATTAAGCCTGAACAGGGGAAAACAGATGGAATAGCTTTGGGTTTTTCTTACGGATTAATGGGCGATTTTAATTTTGCTCCTAATTATAGTTTTTCTACCGCTTTAACCATTACTTCTATTAACGGTAAAAGTACGGAGGCGAACGTGCTGCCTTATTATGCAACGAGTAGTAGCACTACCCCAAAAGCTTACGATTTAAAATATAAGTTACAATATGTAGACCTGCCTTTAACCATTAAATTAAAAACAGTAAAGGCTGACGGAAAACGCTGGTATGGTCAGTTTGGTTTGTCTAATTCATTCAATATCAGTGCTAAGCAAGATGCAGTTACAGGCGGTATGGTTGTTGGCGATAATTTAAACGTATCTGATAATATCAAACTTTACCGTGCCGGATTAATCATCGGTGGAGGTGGCGAATTTGATATTTCTGGCAATACCAGTATTGTAGCGGGTTTAACTTTTAATAACGGTTTCACTAACATTGTAACAGATAAAGCCAGGGATGTTAGAAATCATTATCTGGCACTTAATTTCGGTGTATTTTTTTAGCCGCGCAATAGTCTTGATACTCAATTCCTAATACTTGATACTACAACCATGAAAATAGCACTAGCACAACTTAATTACCACATTGGAAACTTTGAAGCCAACACAAAAAAAATAACGGAAAATATTCAATTGGCTAAAGATAAAGGAGCTGATTTGGTTGTTTTTGCCGAACTGGCTATCTGTGGTTATCCTCCAAGAGATTTTTTAGAGTTTGATGAGTTTATCGCCTTGTGCGAAGGTGCTGCCCAGGAAATAGCCAGACATTGTACAGATATTGCATGTATTGTCGGTTTACCGGTTAAAAATGAGATCTTACAGGGAAAAGACCTGTATAATGCAGCGTATTTTATAGAAGAAGGAAAAGTTAAGGCAATTGTTAAAAAAGCCTTATTGCCAACATACGATGTGTTTGATGAATATCGCTATTTCGAACCTGCCACACAGTTTAGCTGTATCGATTTCAAGGAAAAAAAAATTGCCTTAACCATTTGTGAAGACTTGTGGAATATCAACGATAATCCACTATATGTTTCTAATCCAATGGATGAGCTGATTAAGGAGCAACCTGATGTGATGATTAATATTGCTGCATCTCCTTTTTCTTATACCCATGATGATGAACGTATAAAAGTATTGGCCGACAATGCAAAAAAGTATAACCTGCCTGTATTTTATGTAAACCAGGTTGGTGCGCAAACTGAAATTATTTTTGATGGCGGTTCTTTGGTTTTCGATGCTGATGGAGAGATGAAAGCAGAGATGAAGTATTTTGAAGAAGACCTTCAGGTTTTTGACTTGGAAGAGGTTGAAAGTGTACGCAATAAATACCCGAAGTCGGAAAGATTAACTGATATTGAGCAGATTCACGATGCATTGATTTTAGGGATAAAAGATTATTTCAGGAAATCTGGTTTCAGTAAAGCGGTTTTAGGCTTATCCGGCGGAATTGATTCAGCCGTAGTATGTGCCCTGGCTTGTCGGGCGCTAGGTCCGGAAAATGTAATGTCCGTTTTAATGCCTTCTAAATTTTCTTCCGACCATTCTATTCAAGATGCTTTAGATTTGGTTAATAATATTGGTTGCATGCACGAAATTGTCCCAATTAAAGAAGTTGCAGAAGCATTTGATCATATACTGGCACCAGCTTTTAAGGGTTTGCCTTTTAACCTTGCTGAAGAAAATGTTCAGGCCCGTATCCGCGGCATTATTAACATGGCGATGAGCAATAAATTTGGTTACATTTTACTGAATACATCCAATAAAAGCGAATGTGCAGTAGGATATGGTACCTTGTATGGCGATATGTGCGGCGCAATCGGGGTAATTGGCGATGTATATAAAATGCAGGTTTTCGAGCTGGCCAGATACATCAATAAGGAAAGGGAAATTATACCGGTTAATACCATTGTTAAACCACCTTCAGCAGAATTGAGACCTGATCAGAAAGATTCTGACTCGTTGCCTGAATATGAGATCTTAGATAAAATATTATATCAGCATATCGAAAAGAAACAGGGCTCAAAAGCCATTATTGCCCAGGGTTTTGATGAGGCATTGGTGTTGCGTATTTTAAAGATGGTAAATATTGCCGAATTTAAACGTTACCAAACGCCACCTATTTTAAGGGTATCGCCTAAAGCCTTCGGTATGGGAAGAAGAATGCCAATTGTAGGGAAATACATGGCTTAGCTGTTTAAGGTTTAATTGTTCAATTGTTGAGATTGTTAAATTGTGAATTGCCAATTGAAAACTGTTTACTTGTTT
Organism: Pedobacter sp. D749; assembly: GCF_019317285.1. Taxonomy (NCBI): domain Bacteria; kingdom Pseudomonadati; phylum Bacteroidota; class Sphingobacteriia; order Sphingobacteriales; family Sphingobacteriaceae; genus Pedobacter; species Pedobacter sp. D749. The sequence goes on along the minus strand of NZ_CP079218.1, from coordinate 4,386,491 downwards.
AAACTGTGAACTGTAGACGGGGCGTCATCTCGACTGAAGCTCAGCGGAATGGAGAGATCTATCCAGACAGATTTCTCGACTGCGTTGCACTACATTCGAAATGACGATCTATTACCGGTCCGCCATCACAATTAAGCTAAAGTAGCATCAACTGTAATAGTTGTATTTAATAATTTAGAGATCGGGCAGTTTTTCTCTGCATCAGCTACCAGTTCATCAAATTTTTCTTGTGTTAAATCAGGTACAGAAGCGGTTAGGGTTAAATGTGATTCTACAATTTCACCTTTAGATGGATCAAGGTTAATTTCACATTTAGTTTCCAGTTTATCAGCTGTAAACCCTGCTTCAGTTAAGTTAGCAGATAGTTTCATGGTAAAACAGCCTGCATGTGCAGCCGCAATTAATTCCTCCGGATTTGTACCAACACCCTCTGCAAAGCGAGAATTAAAAGAATATTGAGTATTATTTAAAGTGGTGCTTTGTGTAGTGATGTTACCATTACCTTCTTTAATAGAACCTTGCCATACGGCTGTTGCATTTCTTTTCATGATTGGATTTTATTTTTAGATTGTTTAACACCTAAAGATAAAAATATGTTTGCTTAAACGAGACAATCTTTGTTAAGAAATAATGTGGTTATTCAACCTCTTCTATTGGTTCTTCTTTAACCATCTTGCTTCTTAAAGATTGAAAAAGCAATATGCCAACACCTATCATAATCGAAATATCAGCAAAATTAAAAACACCTGTTTGGAAGAGGTAAAAATCCATATGCATAAAATCGGTAACCGATCCATGTACAATCCGGTCGTATAGATTGCCAATACCGCCACCTATCAAAAAACACAAAGCAATTTGCATAGTCATCGGTAAATTGCGTTTGGCAAAAAGAAAATATAACCCGTAGCCCAAAAATAATAGCGGTAAGCCTGTTAAAATAATCAGTCTGAAAATATAGGGCATATTATCGCCAAGACTTAAAAACGCACCACTATTTTCTACTTTAGTTAAGGTAAAATGGTTTTTTATAATGCTGATATGTTCGTAGTCGCTGATCTCATTACGCACAATTTTTTTAGAAATCTGATCGCAACCAAAATTTAAAGTTAATAACAAGAGCAATACCGACCAGCGGAGATTTTTTATTTGTTGCATAATTTTTATCTGATAATATCGGCATCAACGGGTATGTAGCCTAAATGCCTGCTTAACGACATGATTTGCCCTTTGTGATGAAATTCGTGGGTAATAACATGGGTAAACAATTGCAATGGATTTAACGTTAAAATCTCTCCATTTCTCTGCAATTCCACTTCCTGCAGCTCATTCCCTTTAAATTTTTCGATAAATAAGCCAATATATTTATCTGCCTGGTTAAAATAAATTTGGCAGTCTTGTAAGGTCTGGTAATTTTCGAAAGGTAAAAACTCCTGTTCAACACCTAATGCTCTTTCACCAATCCACGCGCAATAGGTTTGACAGATATGAACCAACAAATTTCTGATGGATCCTCTGCCAAACGAACTGTTGTTGGTTAAGAAATCCTGTTCTGAAATGCCTTTGATATAATTTAAAAGGGTATTTCTGGATGATAAAATGAAATCGTATTGTTGTTTAAGCATGGCTAGGTTTCCTGATCCATTTTCTAAACGGAATGATCAAAGCTAAAACAATAGCTATAAGACTCAAGATTTTTGCAATAAGATCTCCACTTTTTACATAAAAGGTAATCTCGTCATTCAGGTTGATATTGGCTTTTAGCGCAGTTCTGGTCCACCATTTGGTACTTTGTGTTACATCGCCACGTTGATTGATGAAGCACGAAATTCCGGTATTTGCCGAGCGGGCTACATCCCGATGGGTTTCAATAGCTCTCAGTTTGGCGTACATCATGTGCTGGTCTTTTCCTGTGGTATTTCCCCACCAGCCATCATTCGTAATAATGGCAATAAATTGTGCACCGTCTTTAACCTGTTGGCCAATCCAGTCGCCCCATAAGCTTTCGTAACAAACCACTGGTGCAGCACCGATGCCACTTTGCGCATAAAGTACACTTGGTTTTTCTTGCCAGCCCCAGCCGCCAACTGTTCCACCCAATTGAGCAAAAACACCGTCTAAAAATGAAAATACTTTTGGGAAAGGCATTTTTTCTACCCCGGGAACGAGCTTAGATTTATGGTAAAACTGGACATTAGCAGAGTTTTCTACTTGCATCGCTGTATTAAAATTGTCGAAATAAAGGCCTTTCTGATTATCAAATTTAGCTGTTATTGTTTTTTTGTCCTGATAAATTTTAATGCTTTCTATACCAGTGATCAATGTCCCATTTTTATACTTTGATAAAAAGCTTTGCAGGTTGATGAAATCATTATTGCTTCTGATCCTATCTTCATCTGCGTAATTTGGAATGGCAGTTTCCGGCCAGATAAAATATTCTGTATTGGATTGCCCGATCGAATCGGATAAATGGGTTAAAATTTTAATTTGTTCTGCAGGCGGGATATTCTCCAGTTTTTGATAAGGATCGATATTAGGCTGAACCACCACAACATTACTCGGTGTACCTTTCTGTTCAGCATTAAAATATTTAGTTAATGAAATGCTGATCGGAATAATCACGACTAAAGCCCAGATTCCTGCAGTTCTAAATCTTAAATAGCCAGTTTGGGATTTGAGTTTTTTGTAAGCTTCAAAAGCGAGAATATTGCTCGCTAAAATCCATAATGAACCACCATAAATACCGGTATAATCGTACCATTGCGCCAATTGGTGCATTCCAGCCAAACCATTTCCTAAAGTCATCCATGGGAAGGCTAAATCCCATGTTTGCTGCAGATATTCTAAAGCGATATAAAAGGCAATTAAGCCAAGATAGGCGATCTTTTTATTTACATATTTGCCCAACCTGTAGTATAACCAGAAAGCAAAGGTCATTAAAAGTGCACCTAAACCATAAGGGATTAACGAAACGGGAAGTGCTACTGCCGGGCCATTATAAGCATTTATCGCATTATATACCCAATAAATTGATGCCGTATTCCAGACTAAAAAAGTTAAACCTGCAGTCAGGAAAATTCTTTTTCCCTGTTTTTTTTCTGCGTTACCTGAAATGGAATCGAGCGCAATGAGCAAAGGTACCAAACCGATTAACAACAAAGGTGAGGTAAAAGGCATTGGTGGCCAGGCTAGCCAAAGTAAAAATGCACTTAAGAGGGCGAGGAGGTAAGTTTGTTTAGATTTCATATAAAATTACTTGTCATTCTGACGCAGGAAGAATCTCTAAGCGACAAAGAACTGACTTTGTTTTGGCTAATGTAAGTACAGTGCAACTGTGTTAGGAACGCTTCGTGCCTCAGCATGACAGTATGAATTACAAACTATCTAAAATATCTGCTTTTTTAGCTTCGTATTCTTCCTGGGTAATCAGGTGTTTATCGTACAAAGTTTTAAGCTTGCGTAATTTTAAAGTGGCTTCATCTTCAGGCTCTTCTACAACTTCGGCTATTTGAATAACAGGTTCTACTGGTTCAGGAGTTGGTTCGTAAGCAGGAATTTCGGCCAAAGGCTGTGCATTTAAATTGATGGGAGAGGCCGTTGCGCGGTTTTCTTCCAATTTTTGCTGACGGAGAATTTCCTTATATTCTTCCAATTGCTGGTTCGCAGCCTGATGCAATTTACGCGCCTGTACTTTCGGAATAAACTCAGTTACGATATTTTCCCCATGTTGTGGTACACAGATAAATTTAGAACCAAAAAATTCTTCCTTAAACGAAACTTCTTTAATGCTTTTCCACGAAATATCTTTAAAGTTCATGGTTAAACCTAAATTACCAGGCTCGCAATAAAAAATGCGCTTGTTCGAAATCGCGATGCTATCTGGCAGCAAGTTTACAGCAGGTTTTTTCTGTACCGCTAAATATAAAAGTTCTTCGCCCATGGTTAAAAGGTCGTTTAATTTTCCAATAACTTTTTCAACCGCTTTTGGGTCTTGCTCGTCACTCAGAAATCTATCTATGCTATTCATAATATTTTTAAATTGTTGTGTGGTTACGTTTTA